>NZ_FPJE01000011.1:87581-89014 GCF_900119185.1 Sinomicrobium oceani
GTTGTGAATTGCTTTCAAAATTGTATCTTGTATTAGGATTCACAGGGCAGTCCATATGGACTATCAAGGAATATTAGACACTATCCCATAAAGTGTGTAAACTAAAAATACCGAGGGTTGGATTTTTACTTAAAGTCTGACCCTTTTTTCATAGATGGTCAGGAACTGATTTAAGACAATGCCCCAGTGCCTAATGGGCATGGACCATTTTTTAGTGGCCTCCCTTATGGCCAAATATACAGATTTCATCACAGCTTCATCCGTTGGGAAGGATAATTTGTTTTTGGTATACTTTCTGATTTTCCCATTGAGATTTTCAATAAGATTGGTGGTATAGATGATTTTTCTGATCTCCAGGGGAAACTCAAAAAACACAGTGAGATCCTCCCAGTTATCTCTCCAGCTTTTTACAGCATAGGAGTATTTACTGTCCCATTTGTTGGCAAAGTCTTCCAAAGCGGCTTTGGCTGCCTCTTGGTTGGGGGCGTTGTAAATATGCTTCATATCCGCTGTGAAGGCTTTTTTGTCTTTCCACACCACATACCTGGAAGCATTGCGGATCTGGTGGACCACACAGATCTGGGTCTTAGACTCCGGGAATACATTTTTGATGGTATCGGTAAAACCATTGAGGTTATCGGTGGCTGTAATAAGGATGTCTTCGGTTCCCCTGGCTTTGATATCCGTGAGGACACTCATCCAGAAGGCCGCCGATTCGTTCTTACCCAACCAGAGCCCCAAGACTTCTTTTTTGCCATCCCTGCGCAAGCCGACAGCGATATAAACGGTTTTATTGATCACCTTGGAGTTTTCCCGAACCTTAAAGACAATACCGTCCATCCATACGATCAGATAAACAGGCTCTAAAGGGCGGTTCTGCCAGGCCACAATATCGGCCGATACCTTTTCGGTAATCCGGGATATGGTAGAGGTAGACACCTCAAAATTATATACTCCCTGATCTGCTCTTCAATATCACTATTACTCATCCCTTTGGCATAGAGAGAGACAATGACATTTTCGATACCATCGACCATGCTATCCCGTTTAGGAACAATCATCGGGTTAAAAGAGCCGTCCCGATCTCTGGGAACCTGGATCTCAGATTCACCAAAGGAAGTCCGTACTTTCTTGTTGGAATAGCCATTACGGGTGTTAGGATTATCGGATGTTTGGTATTTTTCATAGCCTAAATGGCCATCAAGTTCTCCTTCAAGCATCTTTTCGATACCCCGCTTCTGAATCTGCTTTAAAAAATTGTTGAGTTCTTCGCCAGTCTTGAACTGCTTTAAAAACTCATCGGATAAAAAATCGTCTTTTTGCATTACTGTGTAAAATTTAAAACCTGTCTGCCGACAGGCAAGATTAATAAAAAAATATCGAGGGTCATGACCCTCGATATTTCCTATTTACACAGTTTATGAGATGCTACC
>NZ_FPJE01000011.1:90241-91927 GCF_900119185.1 Sinomicrobium oceani
TGTTGTGAATTGCTTTCAAAATTGTATCTTGTATTAGGATTCACAGGATACCGGCTCTAAAAATCTGGTATCCTGTTTTTTATGGACCATACCAGGATTAAAAAATAGCAGCAGTTTTTAGAAGAGCTCAAGCTGTTGACTGGGCTTTTCCGGTTCTATTTCCTTTTGGCCATGAAAGAGTTCGATCATACCGAACTGTTTGTCCGTTATCTGCATGATACATACTTTGCCGTGTTTGGGCAGGGATTTTTTTACCCGCCGGGTGTGTACGTCCGCATTCTCCCTGCTGGCACAAAATCGCATATAAATGGAAAACTGGAACATGGAAAAACCATCATCCAGCAGGCTTTTTCGAAATCGTGTAGCCACCTGCCGGTCTTTCCGGGTTTCCGTCGGAAGATCAAAAAGTACCAGTACCCACATACATCTGTATTGGTTTAATCGTGAAAATCTGTCTTGGTCCATAAGTCCCCTATCGTTATCCCGGAAGAGGGCGCTCCCGGGTCTTTCATAGCTCCGGGTATAGTATTTTTCTGCTTATCCCCGCAAAACAGTCGTATAAACTATGGGTTGTCCGGCTCATCGCCACCATCAGCGGACTTTTCTTTCCATCGATATTCACATCCATAGCCGGTATGCCCAACAGGGCAGATTTTATTTCGGTATTCAGTTCCATGTACTCTCCCTGATCCACCAACTCCCTCACCAGAATATCCACATAAGGGCGATAAGGTTCCATAACATCATCGGCCAGGCAAAAGGCATTGTACTTATTACTATGAAATATCCCTACCGAAGGGAGCATCCCGCTACTCACCAGGGCACGGGCGGTGACTGCCCTCAATATCGCATACCCGTAATTGAGCAGGTTGTTGGGGGCCACCCCTTTCTGGTTACGGCTGAAAGCTGTAATATCGGCAAATAGCGACTGAAAATAATGTGCCGCCGCAATAGCCTCATGGTTTTCGGTGTCCCCACTCTTTACCTCTCCTGCCCAGCGCTGCAGTTTTTTAGCGTATTGGCCACGTACGGCCAGATGCGCTGCCTGGTTCTGTATTTTAGCCACTACGGTTTGCTGCCAGAGATTTTTCTTCAGGGGTACACTGGCATTCAACTGGTGCCGCATACGCTCCGTCTGCTCGCTATGGCCGGTCAGCGGCTGTAAAAAGGAACAGGGCAAATGCTGCCTGTCACAGGTAATCACGGCCGTTTTGTTTTGTACCAGTTTCATCAACAGTCCGTTGGTCACCGTGATCTGGGGATCTTCCAGCACAATATACCCCAGGTCTTCTATCGGCACGGTTGCCGGTGCGCGGTCTTCCTCAGGGAAATTCACTACCAATTGCTCGTTTTTGGTGCTTAGGTAAGCAGGATTGCCAAAAAACAAAGTGCGCTTTATCATCGTTAACGATTTTGTGGCCTATGGCTCTTGTCTTTTCGCGGTTCCTTTTTATAAAGTTTATCTTCCTCCCATTTCTTCGGATTATGCCTAATATATTCGGAAATATTGCGATATGCCCGTTCATTCCGGATGATCTTTTCGTAATAATTGCGTTGCCATATTTTAAAATCTAAATCCGTGATGATTCCTGCCGGGTCGAAGGATAAGTGGGATTTGTCTCGGGCCGATCCGCCTGGGGGCGATCCGCTTGGGGCCGATCCGCTTGGGGCCGATCCGCTTGGGGC
>NZ_FPJE01000011.1:91937-189384 GCF_900119185.1 Sinomicrobium oceani
CGATCCGCTTGGGGCCGATCCGCTTGGGGCCGATCCGCTTGGGGCGAATTGCAATTCGCCCGTATCGATATGGATATCCGATCCTATCTTTCCGGATCTTTCCGCTTCGCCCTCCCGGATAAAATCTTTGATTTTCTTTATCGTGGCTATTTTATAGCCTCGTATTATAGAACCTATGGTTTGGGAAGGGGATCTGAATGTTCCGGTTTCGCCTTCTTTTCCTTTATGGAATAAAATCTCTATAATAGCATGAAAATGATTTGGCATCACGATAAATTCGTGTAAAGCCACCTGATCTCTTATGTTGCTTGTATTCACCCATTCCTCGCAGGCCATTTGTCCATAAGGGTTTAAAATCATGTTCCCCTTTTTGATATCCCCGAAAATATGCTCCCTGTTTTGTACACAAAGCGTTATAAAATACAATCCCTCCCGGGCATAATCATAGCCTTTTAGGCGGATGCTTCTGCGATGATGGATATGGGGGTTGTACGGGCTCATAAAAATTATTTTATGCTTTTGATATATTGCCTAAACGATCGACTTTGAGTTTGATACATCTTTCTTTTATACGAACCGAATCGTTCATCATTATTTCCAATTTATTTAAACTCCCAAGTTCACCAATCTTAGTTTTAGCATCATAAGATTTAATTAGCGTGGAAATATTTGAGTGAATAAAATGACATTCGCTTCCTGTCGAACTCACCATTTTATAAATACTTGAAACCTGTATTTGGCTTATATCATCGGTATTTATTGTATGCACAATATCAGGTCTTACTTCCAATGGTACATATACCAAATCATTAGGAGAAAGATGGAATACTAACTTATTCCCTTTCTCATCCATTTCAGGAACTGAATTAAGGCCTTGTTTTTGCCTTTCAATAACGATATTCAGCGGAATGGTTTCATAACTTCGTTTCTGCTTTTTTTCATCCCAATAAACAGCAAAAAACAAGTTTGTCCCTTTAGCGGCTTCAACATACTTATCCTTTTTGTTTCCTTTAAAACCAACCGGGAACTTACTTCCCGTTTCAAAAACTCTAACTTTTAATATAGGATGATGTGGTTTTCCCTCATTACATTGCACAATATTTTTGTTCATATCTTCAATTCCTTCAGGTGAAAACGCCAATTCCGGGTGCTCTATCAACTTTTTACTTTTGATTAGCTCCCTCCTTTTCGAAATCCTTTGTGAAAGATTGTTGAGTGGAATACCTGCTGCAGGTTCATCATATTTTTGTAGGTGATTAATCAATATTTTTTGAATTCCGGTATCAGTTATGCTGTCAATACTTTTTGAATCAAAAGAGGTATCAAGGGTTTTACGGGTGGCGGTGAGGATTTTTCCTTTAGGTACTTTAATTCTGGATAAGTGAACCTGTCCTGATACTGTTTCCTTATGAATAGGCTTTCTTATTGCAAGATTCACTCCTTTTTGTTCTACTTTTATTTTCTTTCCGTCTACAATTTTCTCATAATAATTGGTAGCCTTATTGATAACGCGTAAATTCTGCTTGAAACTTACCACGATCTTTTCCAACTCATTCCTGGCATCGATAGTAAAGCTTTTCCATGGTTTTTTAAATTCCGTAAACTTATCTCTTTCTCTTCCGTTGTTATCCTTCCATTTTTCGGTGTTACGTAACTTATGTTGCAAATCAAATCGTTCTTTTGATCTGGCATGTTTATTATTCAATAAATTAACATGGTCACGGGTGGCACAAGCAATAACCAAGGCATCTAAAGCATGATGCCTGTGATCTATCCGCTTTTTTTGAAACCCTTTCGACAATTCTATAGGAACGGTTGGTAAAAATTTCTGATGTTTTCCATTCCAGGAAGTAAAGTCACCCGATTTTGTCAATTCATTCATTCGCTCAAAACGTGGCAAAATCAAATCATTCCACACATCGTTCAGTCCCCAATCCTGTTTCAATCTTCCTGTTATCTTTCCATTGCCCGGAATTATGTTTTTGGAATTTACACCTTCATCACCTTTTTCTGCCCGAACAATATTAGACAACAGCCCGGACACGAATTTGCTGATGTAACGTGTATCGTTCAATTGGCGTTCAATCATTTTTTCTGGAATTTCCTCCAGCAACAATTTGTTCTTCTTTCCGTGATTTTTATCGTAATGCTCTTTTACGAATGACTTATAGGCCACTTCTGATAAAATTTCAACTTCTCCTGAACTGGTCATTATCCTTTGTCCGTGATGATTTTTAATAAATTCTAATCCGAGCTGCTTATCTTTCATACTGTTTACTTCAGCTTCACAAATCACCTTATTACTAAAACTATCATCAAAATACCGACTTTGTGGAATTACATGTTCTATTTCATAGGCAGATGTAAATAGTTTACTCATCGGAATAGGCCTTCCGGTATAAGGCGATTTATATTTTTGTTCAAGCCAAAGCTTATATCTTTGAATTTCAGCCTTTGTAGGCTCGGATTTCTTACTTATTTTTTCAATTTCATCGGGAATTTCAATCCCGGAATTAAGTACTCCATCTTCATAAATTTTTAATGCTTCGTGTTGCATAGGAGAATACGGCCGCACATTTTCCACAGAATGATCATTTATCAATTCCAAAAGGATTGCTTTTATACGCAAATTGGTATTTTCATTTTCGGAAACGATACCTGATAGACGTTTACGCTTATCTGCCGGATTTTTCAAATCCCTACCCAGCTCAATATGAATTTCATCAAAATAATCTTTCGTGCCTTTTCCGAATTGTATCCATATATCCTTAACAACTCGTAAAGTTTCGGTAACAACCTGTTCTACTATCGGGTTACGTAAAGTATGCTGTTTAAAATCTTTTAGATAATCTTCCAGGTCGTCAACAGAATTCCACTTCCCTGCAATATCTGCTTCCGAATGACGATCGTACACAATATACTGAGCCAACCATAATTGTAATCCCTGAAAATGAATTTCTTCTGTCAGATCAATGGCCTTCTCACGCACACTGTCTTTAATAGCTTCGTCATACTCTCCGGTAATTATTCTGTCTATCCGTTTTTTTGTTTCCTTATCAATAGCGTCCCAATTCCAGTATTTACCAATTCGCAGTAAAGGCAATAGTTTTTTTATTGCTTTTTCCGAATATCTACCATAATCACTGTCAAAAGGTTTGAATTTTTTAAAGTTTTCTACAAATGAGGCCTCAGTCAATCCATATTTACCGGCAAAAGATTTTAACCCTTTTTCGAACTCAATTTTGTCGGTAACTGAGTAAATCAGGTGCCACAAGTGCTGTTCGATTTCTTTGGTTAAGAAATTTTCGGAGATATTTTCAACCTTATTCAACCGTCTCCTGATCTCATATCCCGTTTCATTCATCGGATATTTTTTAGATTCCCCTTTATCCGGATCATAAACATAATTCCATCGATATTTCTCTATCTTCTTTGATACTTCATTCTTTAACGATCTTCCTTTGGCATTTGGAAATTTTTCTTTGATCAGGGGCTCGATAAAATAAGTCAGGACATCAATATGATCCACTTCTTTTTGGCCCATCAAAAACTCAAAAACTTCCTCTTTATCTTTAGTTCCTTTGATAAATTGAGTGGTTACATCAACATCGTCTTCCCTGCTATAAATCTTCAGGTTATATAGCCATTGCCATACTCTGAACTCCTGATAAAAAGGATTAGATTTAGGTATAGCTTTTAAATATCGAGTTTGTTCATTTCCATCCTTGTCTCTATAGATCCTGAATTCCAAAGCGCAGTTTCCTATAGATGATTTTTGACTCTTTAACGGACGTTGGTAGAAAATAATATCGTCTATAAACAAATGAACAAAATCGCGATTACTCAATTGTAATCGGTGAGCTTCATTACTTCTGTATAATTCACGAACACAGTCATTATACAAATCTTTAGAAAATAATTCAGGCTGTAGCTCTATCTGCTTTTGCAGAATCTGTTTTAATTCATCTTTATAAAACTTACGCTCAATAGTCCTGATTAATTTACCTTTAATTTTTTGATCCGGATTTTGGAGTAGATTATCATAAACATAAGTTCCTATAGTTCCTTTTATGCCGGTATTTATTTTATGTCTACCGATATGTTTATCCAAATCAGATTCTGTTTTCTTTTTGACTAAGGTCCAGTCATCTTCCTTAGGTGCACGAAAACTCCTTTTTTCTTCTCCGTCTTTATTCGTTCTTACAGAACCATCATCATTCAGATCTGTTGTTACAATAAAATCTCTGCTTTTACCTTTCCAATCGGACAAATCAGTTTTACTGGAACGCCTGTAAATCCATCCATTTTCCAGTACTAAAGAATACCAGGTTTCTCCTTTTTTATTGGGTTCTTCATCGGCTGTAACATCGACAATTTTTAAAGAATAGAATTCAACCGATTTATTAGGATTCTCTTCTTCTTCTTCTCCCCGCAATTGATAATACCCCCGCTTCTGATTAAAATTGAGAATGATCCAGGCCAGTTCCTCTTTTTCTAATTTATAGAACAAAGCCTTTTTGCGTAAATAATAAAGAGTCCAGTCGTAAGGAATTTTTACTTCTTTTCCGTTAACCTTAAAATCAGCTACCATTTCGGAAAAAGAATCTTTAAAAAGAAATTCAAATCGATCTCTTTCATTTTTCTTCCAGGCTATTTTGGGTTCGGTTTCTTCAAAGAACTTTCCTAAACGTTTCCCGAAATCTATTTGCGAAGCATAATGTTCCGGGAGAAATCCAAGAACGTTAAGTATTCGATGCAGTCTCTCTCTGCGTAGAAGATGTCTTTCTCTAAGTCTTCTTGTACTTCTGTACTTTGTCCTTTCGGCAGTTTGTGAAATTGAATTTCCCTTCCCGAAATCACCCAAAACATCCTGACTCATCGGAATAATCCGACTTCCCATGCCGAGTATTTTACCTTGCTTATTTTCCAAATCCTGTTCAACCAATGCCCACCCAACAGAGTTAGTACCCAGATCCAGTCCTAATATTGTTTTCATTTCAATTAAAGATTTACGCGGTTAGTTTAATCCGTAATGCATTTTTAGTGTATTCGGTAATGGGGCGAAATTTGATTTTTTAAAAATAAATAAAAAATATCATAACTTTTACGGGAAGCCACATCTGTACTAAAATAGTTTTCATATCTTTACCGTACAATTTTTGAAAAGCAATTCACAATAAGGATTATTCCGTTGTGAAAACATCTGGGTTACCTCTTGTCCATAATCAGGAGGTTTTTTTATGCCCGAATGTTTTATGAATATACCTGAGGCAGAAGTAATAATCGGGCAAAGAAGATAATAATACAACTCCGAAGTACCGGAAATAGATAGGATTGTCAGTAAGAACCTAATCCAATGCAAACGACATCCCCACCGCAAAAGCTCCGGAATATTGTTCTGCCGAAGGATGAAAGTAATAGACAAACCCGATATCGAAGTTATGATGACGCCCGACGAGCAGTCCGAATGAAAACGGGATATGCCAAAGCATTCCGCTCTTTTTAATATCGGTGTAGCCGGTATACGTCACAAACGATCCTAACGAAGTCCCTATCCCTCCCTCTGCATAAGGCGCTACCCACGGAATAGGAGCTATAACCCGTGCTTTGCCACCAAGGAGAAAAGCATTTGCCGAAATTTCGTAACCTGCTTCGCGCTGCATGGAATTCTTATCGCTTGTTTTAACCAATATAACCCCGGCATAAGGGCGTAGGCTCAACCAGCTTTTCAGGTTCAGAACGTACTCTCCCTGCGCATAGAAACCGTCTCCCAAAATATCCACATCGTCATAAGGAGCCGACATACCGTACCCTATAGAAGCCTGAATAAATTCCCCGCGTGCGGTCTGTCCGTGCAGGAAGTAACTCAGGAATAGCGTGCATAATGTAAGAGTACATTTTTTTACAGTACGGGCAACAGGGCCATGTAATGACATTATCGGATGGTTAGAAGTTATGCTTTTTAATAAAAAAGCGAAAATATACTTTTATTCCATATTACCCGCCAAAAAACCGCTTATACCAACCGAAAAATCAAAAAGCAGCCCGACCGGAATTAACAACGATACCGGTTCTGCAAACCCGGAATCTGATGCTCCCGGTCGACCGGAATATACGTATGACCGTACCCGGTATTCTTACAACCGTATCGAATATTCCTGCTACTGTGTCCAATATTCTTGCGACTGCATCTAATATTCTTATCCCTGTGCCGGGTATTCTTGCGCCTGCGTTTAATATTCTTGCACCTGTGCCGGGTATTCTCGCGACTACATTTAATATTCTTGCGCCTGTGCCGGGCATTCTCGCGACTGCGTCCAATATTCTTGCACCTGTAAACCGCATTCCCCGGGTAGTAGAACATATTCTTCCTGCCATAACCATCCCTAAGCGGCGGTACCCCGGATTTCTCCCAAACAAAACTCCGGAACAGCCTCCACCCCACCCGGAAAAGAAACAAGATGTAAAAAATTTAACTTTTATTTAAATTCAGTCTTGATAAAAGCAAAAAACTTAGTAGTTTTGCCGTGCTATTTAAAACAAATCCAAATAAATATAAAAATGGGGAAAAGAATACTTTTCATAGTATATGTTTGCTGCCTGTCCGCAGGGCTCTTTGCACAAACCCAGCGATCAGCGGTTCGGGGTACGGTTACCGATAATTCCGGGCAACCTGTGATGGGGGCCAATGTTCTTATTAAAGGCACGCATTACGGATCGTCTACCGATACCAACGGAAATTTCAATATAAAAAATGTGCCACACGGGGCGCATATCCTTGTAGTCAGTACCATCGGCTTTCAGACCCGTGAGATCTCCCTTTCGGTCACTTCCGGTATGGGGCCGGTAGATGTAGAACTCCGGGAAAGCGTTAGCCAGTTGCAGGAGATCACACTCTCCGGGAGCAAGAAAGATAATTATTCGAGAGAAACCGTATCGCCTTCACTCCGAATGAATCAGCAGATCAGCAAAATGCCGCAAAACGTACAGGTCGTTCCCGAAGAGCTTCTTACCGATCAGCAGTCGTTTACCATGATGGACGCCATTACCAGGAATGTCAGTGGTGCACAGATGGTAGAACACTGGGGATGGTTTGCCCGGGTGAATATGCGTGGGTTCCGGCTTCCGGCCTTCCGGAACGGAATGAATGTGGAAATGACCTGGGGGCCGCTCTCCGAAGACCTGAGTATGGTAGAACAGATAGAATTCGTCAAGGGACCGGCCGGCTTTATGATGGCGGCAGGACAACCCGGCGGGTTTTATAACGTAGTGACCAAGAAGCCTAAAAAAGAGACTTTTGCCCATGTGTCTTTCACCACCGGGAGTTATGACACCTATCGCGGAACTGTCGATGTCGGCAGCTATGCCGGCGACGGAAAACTACAGTACAGGGTTAATGCCATGGCACAATCGGCCAACTCGCATCGCGATTACGAACCTTCTTCCAGGTTTTCCGTAGTGCCTTCCCTGCGTTATGAAATCACCAAAAACTCCATCCTTACCCAGGAATTCACTTACCAAAAGGCCAAGATGAAAGCCGGGGCGGCCTATGTCTTTGCCCCGGTAGATGTTGGTTTCGGCGGACTCGACCGCGATTTTGCGACCATAGATCCGGCATATCCGACCATGAATGTGGAAGAATACAACACAACGACCAACTTTACCCAGAAACTCGGAGACCGCTGGACCTTCCAGGCGCAGTATATGTATATGCAATACGAGCAGGAAGGCGCTACCCTATGGCCGGCCAGTATTGCTGATAACGGCGACCTTATCCGAAGTGTAACCAGTGCCGATGCCCTTGGCACCTATAACATCTTCCAGGCCTTTGTTAACGGCGATTTCAATACCGGTGCCGTGAAACACAAAGTTCTTGCCGGATTTGATTTTAATGAGAAACAATTCTGGGCCGACTGGAACCAGGGCGGGGCTATCGATACCCCCGAAAACCCCTTTAATATTTTCGATCCGCACTACGGCGATGTAACCATGCCGGTATTCGACCGCTCTGTCAATATAAAAACAAGAGGGCTACCCAATGCTCTCGGACAAACCATACGCGCATACTACGCACAGGACGAACTGAATTTTATGGACGAACGCCTTCGCGTGACCCTCGCCGGACGCTACACACAGGCCGATGTTTATGCTTATGGTGTCTACTATGATGCCAGTAAATTTACGCCCCGTTTCGGCCTTAGCTTTGACATTACCCCTTCCCTGACGGTTTACGGATTGTACGACCAGTCGTTCTTCCCCCAGCAGGGTGCCAGATATATAGACGAAGACACTGCGGCACCGCTCGATCCGGAAGATTCTCATGATATAGAAGGAGGGCTTAAAAAATCGTGGTTCGACGGAAGACTCAAAACTTCCCTGACCGCATACCGGATGAAGAAAAAAAACCTCGCCGTTACCGATTATGAAAACGGGGTTCCGACCGATGGCGGAGGCATTTCCTATCCGTATTCCGTACAAATAGGAGAAGCCGTTTCCAAAGGAATAGAATTCGATGCCTCCGGGCAGCTTACTCCCGAACTCAACCTGGTGCTCAACTACGCCTACACTAACGTAGAAGACGGAGATGGCAACAAAATAGCAGGGTTCTCCGAACACATTACCAACGGATGGCTCAATTACAGCTTTAACGAATACTCGGTTTTACACGGTTTCGGAGCTTCTTTGGGTTACCAGTACCAGGTAAACCGCTCTTCGTGGAACTGGGGAGCCGACAACACTTCGGACCTTCCCGACTATTTCCGTATGGACGGCGGTATCTTCTGGAGAAACTCCAATATCGATATTCGTCTGAATGTAAATAATCTCCTGAACAAATACCTCTACTCCGGCGCCAACTACGGTTCGTATATGTACTGGCAGTCCGAACCCGGAAGAAATTTCAGACTCAGCATTGCCTATAAGTTTTAATGAAAGCCGGTCTTATGACCAACAAAAAGAGCCACTTCCATAGCTGCGAAGTGGCTCTTTTTATGTTGTTACCGATCACTACGGAGTAACTCTATAAGTATCTCCTTATGTATATGATCTTCCTATCGTTTCTCGGCATATTCAAATTTATCAAAATTCGAAGGCAGTATATTGGTCACTTCCAGCTTGTTTGATGTTATCGTCGGTTTTGCCATAATAATACGCGTATCTTCGGTAACCTCCACATCGTGCTCGCTTCGCATGTTTACCATGTCGATATGCAAAAGCTTAAAATGGTGTGTCCCGTTTTTCATGTTGATAATAACATATTCACCCGGCCTGATCTGTCCCATAGGCTTTTCATCCAGCCAGATATTTAATCTTGCCGTATTGTCTGCCGTATGCAGCAGATTGGCGCCGTTATAGATAAGTACACTTCCGTTGCCCAGCTGCTCCGGCCCTACATTTTTCAGGTCCGTTTTTATAAAGGCATATTCCGATGATATCGGCTTCAATGCACAAGAACTTGCCAATGCACATACCATCAGCGCTACTACGATCTTTAGTCTTTTCATCTCTTTTTATATTTACTTTTTAATAATCAGTTTTGTCGGCAGGCAGGCCCTTACCATACCTTGATAACGTTGTATTCGATTCGATACCTTTATCCATAGGATTTCATAACAGGTTCTGATGATATTTCTTAAAACACTGTCTGAGGCCTGTCCCGGTATTTTAATGTACCAGGGTTAAGTGAGATTTCCATTGCTCCGGAATATCATTTAGCGTATAGACTTTTAATGCCCGCTCTTCTTTTTCCGTACCGACAATAATATTTTCCTGAGTTTGCATCGTTTCGTTGATAAATTCGGTATCCAATTTATACATGGCCCCCGTCGCCGGATCTACAATAAGCATCCCAATAAGTCCCCCGAATAAAATATTACCGAAATACCACCCGTCCACCTTAAAAGTAACGGGAACTGTTTTCGGTTCATATCCCGGCTTCTCCAGGAGTACCTGATAATGTGCTTTTGAAAAAAAACCACTTCCGGATTCGAGTTTTACGACAGTGGGTGTCTTTCCGATAAATACCTGTTTTCCTTTTTTGTTGGTAATCGAAACTTTAGCTTCACTTGGGGTGCTGCTAATCATAATAGGATAACTACTCTTACTTACAATACTTGCACAGCTTGTACCGATGAGCAGCATTCCCAAAAGGGCAATACGTGTAAAATTCTTATTCATGAATTACAAATTGGTTAATATATAGATTAGGTTGTTTGTTTTTACAGGGTACTGGTATGTTTCAAAAAGGGTTATCTTTTTCCGGGTCGCTAATTTTCTGGAAATATATTACTTTCCATTACGGTTTTCCATATATCTGTAAAGAAAGTTCAATTTTTTTAAGAATCGAAAGTTAAAGCCTACAATAGCAGTAAACTTTTCACCCTGTCTTCATCCTTTTTCGGAACAAACTGCTGTTCGGCAACGCCAAATGTCCATCGCAAAATCGGTTGCCGCTATTCTGTTTATACTATACTCCCACTCCTTTTTATCCCCTATCCCCATTTCGCACACAAAATCCCGCAAAACGGCTACAGCCAGGGGCTGGCAATTACTCAATTTTGTAGTATCAAATTAAAAACAGCATTCACGATGGAACACGACAAAGCAAACGAGCCGAAAGTATGGTTTATAACCGGCTCATCCAGAGGTTTCGGCCGGGTATGGACCGAAGCCGCACTGCAACGGGGCGATAAAGTGGCAGCCACAGCCAGGAATACGGACAGTATTGCCGACTTTAAAGAAAAATACGGGGATAACGCCCTCATCCTTCCCCTCGATGTTACAAAACCGGACCAGGTACAACATGCCGTTAAGGCTGCACACGAACATTTCGGCAAGCTGGATATCGTTATCAACAATGCCGGGTATTCCCTCGTAGGGACGATAGAAGAAGCCCGGCCCGAAGACATCCGCGCCCTTTACGAAACCAATGTCCTCGGTCCCGTATCGGTTATCCGGGAGGTATTGCCCATCATGCGAAAGCAGGGTTACGGACATATTCTGGGAACCTCCAGCAATCTCGGACATTTTGTTATCCCCCTTATCGGCTATTACTGCTCCTCCAAGTGGGCGTTCGAAGCCATTCACGAAAGTCTGGCCGCAGAGGTAAAAGCCTTCGGTATCCACGTTACTATCATCGAGCCGGGAGCCTATGCCACTGAGTTCGGAAGCCAGGCATCACTCAAATTTTCCGATAATCAATCGCAGTACGATAACCTCAGGGCCTCGGTCTGGGAAAACATCGGTCAATACGAAAAAGGTGATCCCAATGCTACCGCATCTGCAATTTTAACCGTAGTAGATACGGCTACACCACCGTTGCGATTGTTTTTGGGAAGTCAGAACCTGGACGGTATCAAACAGACCTATGCAGACCGCATCAAGGTCTGGGAAGCCTGGCAGGACGTTGCTGTCGCAGCTCAGGGATAATCCACCAAAAAATCAGCGACAGTCAGCCTCCTGCTTTTCTGTTGCTGATTTTTTCAGTACTTTGTACGATCATTACACGACAACCGGGATGAAAAAGAACAATCCAGCTCCGATAAAATTCGCATCGCTTGCAGAAGGCCTGAAAGCATTCGGTTTTCCGCCGCCTTTGCATCCGTTGATCACCGTGATGAACGGTATAGACAGTCCACCGGAACATCATGCCCGTCCGGCCGGGCATGTACTGACGTTTTACAAGATCGCTTTCCGTCCGAATATAGGGGGGCTGCTGCGGTACGGACAGACCCATTTCGATTATAACGAAGGGGGCTTGTTTTTTGCCGCACCCAACCAGATCGTGGCCCCGGACGAAAACGAACCCGGAGAAGCTCCCTGCACCCGCCGGGAAATCGCGATCCTGATGCACCCCGATTTTTTACTGCACTATCCCCTCGCAGCTAAGATCAGGAAATACCGGTTCTTTTCCTATGCCGTCAACGAGGCGCTGCACCTGTCCGAAAAAGAAAAAGACATCGTCCTCTACCTCTTCCGGAGTATCGCAGAAGAACTCGGCAACCGCATCGACGAACACAGCCAGGATGTCGTTATCGCCCAGCTGGAACTGCTCCTCAGTTATGCCGAGCGGTTCTACAAACGGCAATTTATTACCCGTAAAACCATCAATAATAACCTGCTGCAACAGTTCGAAGAAAGACTGAACAGCTATTTTGATGAAGAAGAACCCCTTCACCGGGGCATTCCCACAGTTCGCGACCTGGCCGACAGCCTGTCTGTTTCCCCGGGTTACCTGGGCGATATGTTACGCACCCTCACCGGGCAGAATGCCCAGCAGCACATTCACGAAAAACTCATCGAAAAAGCCAAAGAACAATTGTCCACTACCGCTTTGTCCGTCTCCGAAATTGCCTACAGCCTGGGTTTCGAACACCCGCAAAGCTTCAGCAAACTGTTCAAGACCAAAACCAGGCAGAGCCCGCTGGAATTCCGGGCGGGGTTTAACTGATGGTACAATACCGTCAGGACATTCATCCGGGTTTGCAGCTACGTTCTTTTCAGGCGCTTTATGGCCTTTGTCAGCGTCATCCGCTCTGGCAGGGACGGGGTCAGGGCTATAGCCTGTTTGTAATGTGCTATGGCCCTGTCACGGTCTTTACCGGCATACAGAAATCCCAGTAATGCATGGTAAAATCTGCTATCCGTAGCTTTTGTTTTTTCCGCTTCTGCAATTGCTTTTTCCTTTCCGTGCACCATAGCCAGGGCAAATATCCTGTTCCATGCGGTCAGGGGCGAAGCATCCAGCAGAACCAGCTGATCGTAAAGCGTAAGAATGTAACGCCACTTATCGCCGTCGGTTGGTGTGGTATGCCAGTAGGCAATAGCTGCCTCCAGGTGGTAGCGCGATACTTCCCCGCCGTTGGTAGCATTGACCAGGAAATAATTTCCCCGCCGGATAAGTGCTTCATCCCACAATGACCGGTCCTGTTCCTCAAAAAGGATGGTTTCGCCCTTATCATCTGTCCTCGCTTCCAATCGCGAACTCTGAAAGCACATCAATGCCAGTAAAGCATTGGTTTGGGGCGTATCGGTACACGGATGTTCGGTGAGTACCAGGGCGAGCCTCACCGCTTCGGAACAAAGTTCTTTCCGGACCAGCCGGTTGCCGGTCCCCGAAAAGTACCCTTCGTTAAAAAGCAGGTATAGTGTTTTGAGCACAGTATCCAGTCTTGACGCCACTTCTGTTTCGCTCAACGGTTCGATACGGAAATTATCCTCACGCAGATTCTTCCTTGCCCGCTGCAGGCGCTTTTTTATGGTTTCCGGTTTGGTCAGAAAAGCATTCGCAATTTCTGCCACGCTAAAACCGCAAAGTACCTGTAGTGCCAACGCTATCTGGCTTTCGCGCGCATTGGCAGGATTGCATACGGCAAGGATCATGGCCAATTGGCTGTCGGCAATCAGGTGCCGGTCAAATACGATAACGGGGACCTGCTCCGCTTCTCCAGGGCTCAGACGATCCCTGACCTGTGTTTCGAAAACAGTACGATGCCTGAAATAATCCCTTGCTTTATTCTTCGCCACCGTATAAAGCCACGCCTGCGGATTTTCGGGAATACCGTGAACAGCCCAATGCTCCGATGCTTTCAGGAACGTATCACTGGCTATATCTTCGGCTGTCTCCAGGTGCTTTAAGCCGAAATGACGGCATAAAACAGCCGTCATTTTCGCATATTCCTGCCGGAATAAATGGGGTAACAGTTCGTTATAAGGTGTTTGAGCCCCCAATACTAATCGCGTTTTAAAACTTCTCTGACCTCGATAGTTCCTCCTACCTGTTCGAAAATGGGGTTTCCTTTGGCCATGTGCACGGCCTCGTCAATACTTTCTGCCTTAACGACGATATACCCGCTGATAAACTCCTTGATCTCCGTAAAAGGACCATCCGTTACCGTGCGGTCCGTCTGTACGGTTTTGGCACTTCCCGGAGCAGGAAGCAGTGTATTGCCCTTATCGGCCAGTTTATTCTGTGCAGCTATCCCTGCCAACCAGTTCATCCGTTCCTGCATTTGCTCCGGGGAAGGTTTGAAATCGGCCATGTCTTTTAACCTGAAAATTAATGCGAATTCTTTCATTTCAATATACTTTTAACGTTCATTATTATGACGATCGGGATGCACCGACGGGGACAATAATTCCTCTTTTTTTTAGGGTTATACTATATACACTATCATATCCGGAACGGACAATACCCCGGCTGAAGTGCTCTCTATACCCACAAGACATTTCCTTTTCCCCAGGCAGCTCTTATCATAAACTTACACATCATTTCCCGGATATTTACTATCGTCCTATCCTTTTTCAACCTACCTGTTCCGATAATTATCGGCGTATGTAATGTATAAAAAAACCATTACTTTACGTACCGTTCAACTACTTTTAATCAGGAGATCAATCTGTTAAGGCAACACCTCAAAACTATTTACCTCAAGCAAAATGCTCCGAAATACACAGGAGTAAAATAGCGATCTTTCTAAAACTGGTAACCGACGCTCCGGCCCGGATTAAAAAATTTAGCATACCCGGGAGCCGGGCTTCAGTCCCTGTATTTTCGGGAACAGGATAATTCCATAGTTCGTGTAATACCTGTTTGTGCCAGGAAACTTTCGTCATGCGAAATAACCAGGAGTGTACCCTGGTACGCTTTAACCGCTGATATGAGGATATCTGTATTTCTGATATCCAGATTGTTTGTCGGCTCATCCAGAATAATCATATCGGGAGAACGGTTTTTCATGGTCAGACAACACAATATCAGTCGCATTCTTTCTCCACCACTTAATGCCCGGCAGGGCTTTTCCCAATCGTCTATGGTAAATAAAAAACGGTGAAGCCTGGTCTTAACTTCATGTTCTTCCAACAGATCGGTATTATATAATTGTGCCTGTTCATAAACCGTTATTTCCTCATCGGCTAATGTATAGTCCTGATCCATATACACCGATTCATGTTCTGCTCTATACACGGTGCCCGACACCGGCTGTAACCTCCCCGTAATCATTTGTATAAGCGTTGTTTTCCCGGAACCATTTGCCCCTTTCAGCGCAATACGCTCCCCTCCGGTAATATGAAAATTAAGATGCTTTTCCCAGAGTAACCGGCTACCATAAGCGAAATTGATGTCCGTAGCGGTGAAAAGTATTTTTCCGGGGTGCATTCGGGAAGAATTAAAATCAAAAATCATCTGGTCCCTGTCAGGCAGGACAGCCTGTAACTCCCGTAAATTTTTCGAGAGATCACCGATCCTTTCCGTATGGACATTTTTCAACTTCGATGTACTGTTTTCCGCTTTATTGCGCAATGTGTTCATCATAATCCGGGCAACACCAGACTTTTCCTGCTTTCCTCTTCCCCGGTTATCCGACTTTTGTTGTCGTTCCGATATTTCCTTTTTCCTCTCTCTTGCTTTTCGCAATGCCTTTTCCTTACTTTGGATATCCTGGTGTAAGGCATTGTGTTCTATTTGCTTTTGCTTTATATAAAAATCATAATTACCCCCATATACCTTTATTCCTTTTGCCCCCAACTCGTATGTTGTGTTCAAAAGATTAAGCAACTTTTTGTCGTGGCTAACGACGATCAGTGTACTTCCGGTAGACCGGATAAAGGAGTACAAAAGTGTCCTTCCTATACTATCCAGATGATTACTTGGTTCATCCAGTAGTACCAGGGGTGCCTGGTGAATGGCTATTCCTGCGAGAAAAACTCTTGTTTTCTGCCCACCGCTCAAGGTCTCCATTTTTTGTGTCAGGTCCAGATCCGATAATTGCCAATATTCAAGGGCTTCTGTACACCGGTCTGCAATTGTCCAGTCATCATGGAGGGTATGCAGGTTGTCTTCTGTGACCTTTCCTTCCAGAATTTCGTTTAAGGCACGGATTTTCTCATCAATCTGCAAAGCCTGTGCTATAGTAAGGTCATTGTATTGCCCATACGCTTGCGGAACGTAATAAAATCTGCAATCAATATTTAACTGACCTTCGGATGCATGTAATTCGCCCGCGATGATTTTTAGCAACGTAGATTTTCCTGCTCCGTTATTGCCGGTTAAAGCTACTTTGTCATGATGATGTATGGTGAAGCTGATATTCGTAAAAAGTACATCCCTGTTAGGATGCAAATAGGTAAGTTGCTGTAAAGTCAACATAATTTCTTTCTTTAAAAATAAAACGTGTATCAAACCAAAAAACAGTCTGATTTTTTAAAGGGCCAGAAAGAAATATTTTTTCACATGTGCTATCGACTCTGCATTTTAAGTAAACAAATATACGTTTTTTTGTGATTAAACCCAATCCCCCTGACCCCTGCGGAGAAACTACCGGACTTCACCAGCAGGCAGCCCGGTTCAAAAACGGGGGACGTAAGCCTTTCCGGCCTCTGCCCAAACCGTTCTTCTTCCGATCAGAGAAGAGTATTGTAAAACCAGTGATACCAGTCATTTGTTCCCCGTTTTTTTAGAACTACTGTTGCCCGGCCGGACAAAATCACTACATTTGTCTTTATGCGTATAATGGTCGTCATACTGGCACTGCTAACCCTAACCTTGTCGGTCATGCCTTGCTGTGCCTTTGAAGACCCGTGTACGACAGCAACGGTTCATTTGTGTGACGATGAGTCTCCTTCGGGCGACCATGATCCGTGCGGGAATTGTTCCCCGTTTTTCACCTGTGGTACCTGTTCCGGTTTTGTACTTCCGGCCCAGGATTTTTCCTCTGCACCCTTACCCGGGGAACATAAGGGCCTTATCATTTTCGAGCCCGTAATGCTTTCTTTTCTCCCACCATCCGATCTGCTGAGGCCTCCGCGCCATTAGATCATTACACCGTTATTCTTTATTAAGATCTTACGAAAAAAGATCAATATATTCATTTTTTATATTCCATAACATCCGTGAAATATTATCTCACCGGAATGCTGTTACTATGCGTATATAGTATGGCATTCGCACAACACACTTTTGAAACTTATATCAAAGACGAGCACAACCGGGAACCCTTACCGGGGGTTTCCGTATATTTCCCGGAACTGGAAAAAGGAGGGGCGAGCGACTCCGACGGCTTTATTTCCATTCCGGGTATTCCCACAGGGAAATACACCATAGAATTCCGGTATATGGGATACGGCTCCCTGCAGATCGAACAAACATTTCCCGTTCCGGCAAACGACTTACCGCTCGTCTTTTATCTTTCTCCAACGCATGAAACCATGGATGAAGTGGTCCTCACATCTACCCGGAGTACCCGGACCATTGAAGACATTCCCACCCGTATAGAGTTTATTGCCGGAGAAGAACTTGCCGAGAAAGGAAACATGAAACCCGGTGATATCAGGATGCTGCTCAATGAAAGTACCGGTATTCAGACCCAGCAAACCTCTGCAACAAGTTATAATTCGAGTATTCGTATCCAGGGGCTGGACGGAAAGTACACCCAGCTCCTCAGGGATGGTCTCCCGTTGTATTCCGGCTACTCCGGTGGGTTGAGCCTGATGCAGATTGCGCCGCTGGACCTGAAACAGGTAGAAGTTATCAAGGGATCTTCATCCACGCTATACGGGGGCGGGGCCATTGCCGGCCTCGTCAACCTGATATCCAGGACACCCGAAGAAAAAAGACAGCTCAACTTTATGGTTAACGGTACCTCTGCACTTGGGCTCGATGCCAGTGGGTTTTATGCGGAAAAATACGGAAAAGCCGGTATTACGGTTTTTGCCTCCTATAATAAAGGTACTGCCTATGACCCGGCAGACATAGGCCTTACCGCTATTCCGGAGTTTGAGCGTTTTACGCTAAATCCGAAACTGTTTCTCTACCTGAATCATACCGAGATACAACTGGGGCTTAACTATGTTACCGAAAACCGCCTTGGCGGAAGCATGGATTTCATCGGGGATAAAAGTGATTCGGGCTATTTCGAAAAAAACAATACCGACCGGGTCTCCACGCAGTTCCTGGCTACCCATACCCTTTCCGAACACACCCGTTTACAGGCGAAAAACAGTATAAGCCTGTTCAAAAGGAATATCGGTATTCCCGGATATACCTTTGGCGGGGAACAGGTCTCTTCCTTTTCGGAAGTCAACATCACTGTTAACAATGAGAAAACAGAATGGGTAGGTGGTCTTAATCTATGGACGGAAAACTTTACCCAGTCTGATGGAGACCCCGGGCAGGACCTGAGTTTTTCCGATCATACTTTAGGAGCTTTTATACAGAATACCTGGAACATTTCAGGAAAGTGGACTCTCGAAACCGGTTTACGCGGCGATTACCAGAACCATTATGGCAGCTTTTTCCTGCCTCGTTTCTCCCTGATGTTCGAACCTTCCTACCGGCTTACCTTCCGTACCGGTGGCGGGCTCGGTTACAAAACCCCCACCATTTTTACCGAAGATACCGAACGCTTACAGTTCCGTAACGTCCTACCTCCGGATATTTCGGGGAGCAAAGCAGAAAAATCTACGGGAATAAACCTCGATATCAATTATCGCTGGCCCATAGCCGGTGACTTAAGTCTTTCTACGAATACTTTACTGTTCTACACCCGGATCGATGATCCGTTGGTTCTCACATCCGATGATAACCGTACATACCGGTTTACACAACCGGAAGGATATGTCAATACACAGGGCATCGAAGCCAATATGAAATGGGGATACAAGGATTTTAAACTGTTTATGGGATATACCTACGCCGATGTAAAGGAACACTATGCCAACGGCACGTCTCCCTATCCCCTGGTAGCCAAACACCGGCTCAACAATGTGTTGATGTACGAAAAACACGAAAACTTCTGGGTCGGCCTGGAAGCCTATTACTACAGCCCGCAAGGCCTGAACGACGGTTCTACCGGGAAGTCATACTGGATTATGGGTATTATGTCAGAAAAAAAGCTGGGAGAACATTTTTCTGTTTTTCTCAACCTCGAAAATATGCTCGATACCCGGCAAACCCGGTTCGACACCATCTATACCGGGAGCATCAATGATCCGCAGTTCCGGGATATCTATGCTCCCGTAGACGGTTTTGTCGTTAACGGCGGTTTCAAGGTGATGCTCTGAGCGTAGTTGTATCATTCAGGAGACGGTATGAGTCCGGTTATCGTCTCCTGAATTTATTTTCCATGATTAAAGTACACGGCATCCGTATTACCCGGTGATATATGCCGCTTTACAATACATTTTGAAATATGTACAGACAAGACGACTGCAAGAGTCTCTATCTCCTGTGCACTACACCTTTTTGTTTATAATGACGCCTTGCCCTGATCCAGGTATAGCGGAAATTATCGTAAAACAGGCTGGTCATTAATATCAGGACACACAGCAACAGCGTATGCAGTTTCATACCGAGTGCGGAATAAAAAAATCCGCCGGCCAGTCCGCCTGCAAAAAAGAAAGCAATAATAAACAACCGCAGCCTGATATTGTCTCTCAAGCGTTTCCGCTGCGGATACGATCGCGGAAAAAAGAGATGCGATATGTCTATCCCCAGATCCGTAAAAAGTCCGGTGAGGTGCGTGGTCCGGACCACCGCATTGGAGATCTTGGTTACATAAGAGTTTTGCAGTCCCATGGCAAAAAGCAACAGGCAAACCAGCATATCCGCATATTCCGGTCCTGTACCATAGCCGAGCACCACGACAGCGACCAGCACCAGGCACTCCGTCATTGTGGGAATTACAAAGACGTTCAGTCTCCTGTTGTTACGGTACTTTTCGATAAGCAGACCGGATAGGAACGATCCTAACAAAAACGAAAAGATATAAAGAAAATAAACCGTACCTTTCCATACCTCTGCCCCCGCAACATCATGTATAAACAAGGCAAAATGCCCGGTAACGTTGGTGGTTAACTGGTGAAAAGCCAGGAAACCCGTCACATTGACCATTCCGGCTACAAACGAAAGTACGGTAGCAATCTGCAGGTTATGCTTTAGCGTTCTGCTCTTGCCCTGATGCCTGAACATATCACTCTATAGGTTTAAAACAGGGACGCTTAAACATCGTCCCCAACATAGTAAAGGTATAAGGTTTTTACAGGTTTGAACCGTTTTTTAGTGAAAAATATATGTGATACTGTTTTATTGTCCCTTATCGTACGGGATAAGCTTTATATTTATATCAGTTTTATTTTGAAGAAACCGAACACAAAATGGAATACAAAATACTTTTTGATAAGGTAAGAACAATAGTCAGACACCATAATGAGCTAAAGCGATTAAAAGGAGAAAACTTTAATATATTTGATGTGCTCAATCTTCAGACCAATGAAGTCCGGACACATTCTGCCTTTCTGGCCGAACTACTGAATCCAAAAGGTTCTCACCTTATGGGAACCGTTTTTCTGAAGGCTTTCCTGGAAACCATCCGGCACGACAACAACTTCACGACAAAAGATGAAAACCTGAAGTTCGACACTTCTACAGCAATTGTCAATGTAGAAGTACATATCGGTACTATAACGACAGAAACAGGAGGACGTATCGATATTCTACTCGAAGATCGCAGGAAAAATACCATTACCATAGAAAACAAAATCGATGCTTGCGATCAGGACAACCAGATACTCCGCTATTACAATTATAACCATCCTAAAAATACGGTCTATTATCTGAACAAGTACGGAGATGAGCCCAGCATCGAAAGTAAAAAACACCTGAAGTCCGAGACCGATTTTCACATTATTAGTTATCGTCATCACATTATTTCCTGGCTCGAAAAATGCCATACACTGGCCGCAGATCAGCCCATTCTCAGAGAAAGTATAAAACAATACCAAATCTTAATAAAAAAATTGACCAATACTCTCGAAAACAAACAAAAAATGGAACTCCACCAATTGATAGTAAATAATCTCGAAGAAGCCGAACTCATCGCCAGGAATTATGATAGTGTTCTGGCACAGATACGCGATACATTCAGAAATGCATTGCTGAAAGCATTAAAACAATATCAGGAACGGGCAAACGAACTGAAAGACTACGAAATAAAAATCAATAAGACTGTGAACGCTACCTATTCGGGCATTTGGATCCCTCAAAAAGAAAATTCCAATAAGATGTTCGGGATATGTAGTTTTAGCGGGCAGGGACACTTGGAGGGGACGTTGTTTGTAGGACTATACAGTAAGGACCCCATAATCACTAAAGAGCTTTCCCCTATTAATTCCAATAAAGACTGGAGACATTATCAGAACCTGACCTATGATTATAACGGCAGTGAAAATAAAATTATCAATTGTTCCGATAAAGCATTTTTAAAGTATGTAAATCATCCGGAAAATCTAAAGAAAGTGGTCAGCGAACTCACAAAACAGATCATCACTTTTATCGAAGCCCACGCCGGAGATCTCGGTAAAAACAAGGACAGCCCATCTCCCGGGATCTGACAGCACGCCCATACCGTTATTAAGCCTGTGTATTGCAGATTTCTCATCACTGTCCGTTGCGAGCGTTAAAAAATTATTAATCCGGGTAAAGTTCAACACCATATTCACAGGAAAATCGTAAATTAAACGAAACACCAAGTCATGAAAAAACCTACATTATCGCTGAGTATACTCCTTTTGTTATGTATAAGTTACAGTTGCAGGAACGACAAAAAACTTTCCCGGCAGGAAAAAAAGGAAGTCGTTGAAAACTACGATTCCACCACGGTAAAAACCACGGTGGGCGATCTGCTATTGCCGCCGCCCTACGCTACCGAAGCGGTGACCAAAGAAAGTAAAACCGTGGCCTGGAAAGACGACCAGGCCCCGAAAGCCCCCGAGGGCTTTACGGTGACCCGGTTTGCCGATGAATTCGATAGTCCACGGTGGACGTATATCGCACCCAACGGTGATTATTTCGTCGCCGAGGCCGGCACGAGAAACAGTGCAGACCGGATTACCCTGCTCCGCGATACCGATGATGATGCCCAACCGGACCTTCGCCATGTCTTTCTCGAAGACCTCAATCAGCCCCTGGGCATGCTCGTTCTGAACGGTTATTTTTATGTAGCCAATACGGACGGGCTCTACCGATACCCCTATACCGAAGGTGATACCCGGATCGAAACGGAAGGCGAAAAGATCGTGGAACTCTCGGCCAGCGGGTATAACAACCACTGGACACGTAATATCATCAGTAACCGGGACGGCAGTAAAATTTATATTTCCGTAGGGTCCGCCAGTAATGTCGGCGAACAGGGTATGGAAAAAGAAGAAGGCCGCGCCCTGATCTTTGAGGTCAACCCGGACGGGAGCGGAAAAAGGGTTTATGCCTCCGGCCTTCGCAACCCGGTAGGTATGGACTGGAACCCGGTAACAGGCGACTTATGGACCGCGGTCAACGAAAGGGACGAACTGGGCGACGGGCTGGTTCCCGACTATGCCACCCGTGTACAGGACGGTGGCTGGTATGGTTGGCCGTATTCGTATTTCGGACAGGTCCGCGACCCGCGCTGGAAAGACGATCCCCACCCCGATGAAGTCCGTAAAGCCATTGTCCCCGATGTGCCGCTGGGCAGCCATACCGCATCGCTCGGACTGGCATTCTACGATGCCAAAACTTTTCCGGAACACTACCATAACGGAGCTTTTATAGGGCAACACGGTTCGTGGAACCGATCGGACTTCAGCGGATATAAGGTTGTTTTTATCCCCTTCCATGAAGGCTTCCCCCAACCACCGGAAGATTTCCTCACCGGGTTTATCGCAGACGAAGGGAATGACGAAGTCTATGGCCGCCCTGTTGGTGTTACCGTAACCCCCGCCGGCGACCTGCTCGTCAATGACGATGAGGGTGGTATAATATGGCGGGTGCGTGTGGATAAATAGCTCAGCTATTATTTCTTAAACACTTCCGGATCGACTTCTATAGTCTTGCCTTTATGCCGCCCGGATTTTATCCGTACACCAATGCGCGAATATACCCAATTACCCGTAATTTTCCGGGCTGTAATATCAAGGCGTCCCCGACCACGGTTCCCTGAAATACGGATCGTGGCATCAACCGTATTATCATCGTGGTAAATGACTTCTCCTTCGAGTATGGCCAGTTTATCTACCGGTTCAAGCTCCCCGAGAATCTCTATCACCTCCTCATCCACAGCAGCTTTTGCCCATGCTTTTTCATAAAGTTCACTATCATTATAAGCCCTAACAAGATTTACAGTAGCTTCGGGCATATCAGTTACGACAAAGATTCCTGCCAAGATCAAGGCTATCCCACTCAGAGAAATAATCCACAAGCGGTTTCGTCGCCAACCTTTTTTGGCTAAGGGCAAATGATGATCCATATACAATATGTTTTTCAATAAGACTATATATGCAAGACGATTTCCTTCCGGGGTTGTTACAATCTCCACCGCAAAATTTTAAAAAGCCTGTATATAAAATAAAGAACAGTCACCATCCCGGGAGGAAGAGCGGAAAATAAGTCTTAAAATATTTCGGGGCATTACTGATATGGGTTTCGACCGTGCGAATAGAGATATTGGGTTCTTCTGCGATTTCCTGGTTGTTGTATTCTTGGATACGCGACATATAAAAAATTTGCGGCATTTGCCGGGACAAGGCCCGGCAAACTGCTGTAAGAACGGTATTGATTGTTCTCACTTTTTGATAGTAAACCCGGAAGGAGCCTTCAGCACACCCCGGTCGTACATATTTATATAGATGGAGACCGTATCTGAAGCACCTTCCCAGCTTACCCTGTAGTTATCGAGCATGGCCATTCCCATAAAGCCGTTTTTGCTCTTTACGGCACAGCAACTGCCTGCCCTGTAATAACTGATCTGCTGCCCTTCCGGCCCGGCAAGCGCATTCAGAAACCTTCTTTCATTCAACGGACCTTCTTTCTCTTTGACCCCGCCTACTTCCACGGGTTTTTCCGGGGTGAGCCCGTAATCGGGATCTTCGGAAATTTCGCTCAGCAAAAAAGTTTGATCGTTCAGCAGCCTGTGTTCCGTGATTTTTTTCGGGGTTTTGCATGCACAGACCAAAACAAGCAATCCCGTCACCGTAATTTTTCTTATCATAATTCATCGGTTTTATCGGTTTATATCAAGGGCCTCACAAGAAGTGTACCATATAGCCCGATACGGATGGGCTTACTGCGGTATCGAAGAATAATCTCAGGACTACGCTGTAACCTCCTTTATAGAAATACAACCTGGTAGCCTGATTATCGCAATGAGAATAACCATCGGAATGTTACAGGGTCTTTGGCTACAAAAAAAAGACTAATCTCAAAAACTGACTTTATCTTTGTATGCAAATGGTTCTTATGAAGTATTCCTTCCGACAAAGCATACTGGTCTCTTACCTTATCGGTGCCCCTATAGGAATTTTTGCGGTAGTCGCCACCTTCTGGGTTCCCGCATTGTTCTCGGGAGAAGGTTTATCCTCCATGCTTATGGGGGCTGTGTACGGGATTCCGGCCATTGGCCTCCTCGCCGCATTTCTGATCGCCTTGTGGTGGGGAGGAAAACTGTCGGCCAAAGACATACAACAGGGAAAACCCCTGCTCCTGGTCTCTTTCAGGTACTCCCTCTTGATTAATAGTATCATCTGGGCGGTATCCTCGCGATCACATCAGGGCGTGAAGGCTTTTTATTAATGCTTCCGGCAGGTATCGCTTTTCCTGCATGTACCGCGATAACCACATTAACTATCGGCCTTGCTATCGCATACTGCATCCGGGGCATCCATCGCAGGCACCGTGTCCGAAATTTAAACATGGTTTCCGAATAATCAACGTGAATAATGGATAAGCAGAAATATAAAGTACTGATCAACAGATGATGTATTCGTAATGATTTGGATATTTCTTCCAAAGCCGTAACGGAAAAGCGTCTCCCGATAACCGGGAGCGAAGAGCCGACTAAGGAGGCGGTGTGGCCATCTTCCGGAGGCAGGTAGCATACCCTCAAAGGCAGGCGCAAACCTGCCGGGCGACTGCCGCCCCTTCGCATAGTATTCACGTTAATAAGGTCATACCGTAACCTTACGGTTACTTCCTTTCCGGATTGGCACGTTCGGGGGTAAGCCGGGGAAGATACGTCCGCCAGGTCACCAGCCGGGTTCGGAGACTGCGTACGATTTCCGGATGCATTTCGGCGAGGTTTTCCGTTTCTTCGGGATCATTTTCCATATCGTAGAGCTCCGTGGTGTTGGTATGGTAGTCCGTAAGCAGTTTCCATTTTCCGGAACGTATGGCCATATCCGGACTCCTGTCGCGTCCGCGGGGATAATGGAAAGCGTAATCGTTTCTGCCGTACTCCCAGTACATGGCTTTACGGCGGGCGGCAGGACGGCCCTTCCATACCGAGGTCATATCTTCTCCGTCACCACTGTAATTTTCGGGCAGACTTGCCGAAGCTATGGCTGCCAGGGTGGGCAAAAGATCGGTAGCACTGAGCACGGATGTACTGTCGGTTACCCCTTCCGGAACATGTCCGGGCCACTTTACGATAAAGGGCATACGGATACCTCCTTCGTACAGCGAAAGCTTGGTTCCGCGCAACCCTCCCGATCGGCTTCCCCGGAAACTGGGTAAGGGGCCGTTATCGCTGGTAAAAATGATCAGGGTGTTATCGGCTATGCCCAGGCTCCTGATACCGTCCAGCAAGCGCCCCATCTGCCTGTCGTATTCCTTAAGCACCAGTTTGAATGCTTTTTCCTCTTCGGGATTCATGGGGTATTTGCCGGTCTGCCGACCCGCTGCTTCCGGCACCCAGGGCGTATGCATATCGTCCGGCCACAAGTTAATAAAACACGGTGTGTCCTTGTTCCTTTCGAGGAAATCCAGGGTCTTGTCTACAAAATATGCTGTACGGTCCCATCGTTTTATACTGTCTTTATCCGACCATATCCAATCCGTTGCTGTCAGTAACGGATCGGGGGCGGGACTTTCGTAGGTACTCGCATGTTCATCAAAACCATATTGTTCAAAACCGGGTGCGTTCCTGATATCCCGGCCTCCGCCCATATGCCACTTTCCGAAATGTGCGGTCATGTACCCGGCTGTTTTCAGCACTTTAGCCATGGAAGGAGCATTTACATTCAGGTAATTGGCCTGCTCCGCCCGGGCGTTACTCCTGCGATCGTTTAAAAAGGTGGTGAAATTCCACCGTGCCGGAAACATCCCCGTGAGTATCCCGGCGCGGGAAGGACTGCATATCGGGGCTGCACTATAATACCGGGTGTACCTGGTGCCGGCCTCCGCAAGGCGATCTATATGGGGAGTGGGTACAAAATCTCCTCCGTAACAACCTATATCCCCATATCCCATATCATCCGTAAGAATAAGGATAATATGCGGGGGATGCTGGGCATAAGTCCAGCCGTTACACAAAAAAAGAAGGAATATCAGGGGAAGTAACCGGTATAAGTTCATAGTCGGGCAGGTTCATGTTTTTCTAAATATAAGAAAAGACCGGGGAAATGATGAACTCCGGGATAAAAAACCTGGAAATAGTCCTGTAGAAATAAACGTATGCCCGGATGATCTGTTCTCCCGCTATCGCAATGATTAAAAAAAACGATCCTTCAGGTAATAGGATACCTTTACCAATAGAATAAGTGCCGGGACTTCTACCAGCGGACCGATGACCCCGGTAAACGCCTGTGCCGAATCCAGTCCGAAAACTGCAATGGCTACCGCTATAGCCAGTTCGAAATTGTTTCCTGCCGCCGTAAAGGCCACCGCAGCCGTTTTGTCATAGGTCGCCCCCATGGCCCTGGTCACAAAAAAACCGATGACAAACATGATCACAAAATAAAGCAGCAACGGCACCGCAATACGCAAAACGTCCGAAGGGATCTCTATGATCAGTTCGCCCTTGAGCGAGAACATCAGAACAATAGTCAATAAAAGGGCTATCAGGGTCAGGGGAGCTATGGCAGGAATAAATTTTTCATCGTACCACGATTCTCCCCTCAACTTTACGAGAATTTCCCGACTCAGTATGCCCAGCAGGAAAGGGACACCCAGGTAGATCGCCACACTTTCTGCAACAGTGCCCATCGAAACCTGTACTACGGCACCTTCATAACCCAACAGAGGGGGCAACTTCGTCATAAACAGCCAGGCGTAAAAACTGTAGGCAAATACCTGGAAAATACTGTTCAGGGCCACCAGTCCCGCCCCGTATTCGCTATCGCCGCCTGCCAGGTCGTTCCATACCAGGACCATGGCAATGCACCGGGCCAGGCCGATAAGGATGAGACCGGCCATATATTCCGGATCATCGCGCAGGAACAACAGGGCCAGTACAAACATCAGTACCGGACCCACCACCCAGTTGAGCAACAGGGAAACGGACAATATTCTCGTATTTCTGAATACCCGGGGCAACAGCCTGTACTTTACCTTTGCCAAGGGCGGGTACATCATCAGGATCAGCCCTATGGCTATGGGAATATTGGTGGTTCCTTCGTTCCAGTGGTTCATCATGTCCGGAAATGCAGGAAAGAAATAGCCCAAACCTATTCCGGTAAGCATCGCCACAAAAATCCACAGCGTCAGGTTACGGTTCAGAAAACCCAGTTTTTTTACCGCCATGATCCCGTAGTTATTTCGGTAAAGACATCATAGAGTTCGGTTGCGATCTGCAGGCTGCATTCGCGGTATTTTTCAGCTTGTTGCGGACTATCGTCATAGCGCTTGGGATCTTCGAAGGGCATGGAAACACGGAGGTCTGCCCCGGGAATAAAAGGACAGTCACTGTCGGCCGCCGAACAGGTCATTACTGCGACAAAGCCGGTTGCGGGATTGAAAGGATGATCCCACCGTTTGGAGAACCCGATAACCGCAGGTTCGTTTTCGGCATACTTTATACCGTACACCTTGTTTTCTCCTCCGGAAAGCACTTCGATCCGGAAGCCGGACTCCCGCAGTGTCCCGGTCACGGCCGGATACAGTGCCGTACTTTCGGTTCCGCCGGAATAGCAGTATAGCCGTTGTATTCCGAAATACGATGCAAGCGCCTGTGCCCAAACCTGGGACAAATGACTCCGGCGTGAATTGTGGGTACAGATAAATACCATACGGATATCCTCCCCATCCCCGAGCTTCTTTATTATATAGGCGATAAGCGGCTGCAGCAGGGCCTTCCTGCTTGACGGAATGTTCTGTGGGTCGAGCTCCCTGATCGATGTGGTTAGTGCTTTGTACATATCAAAAAATGTGATTAAAAAATACTGTGTATCCCCGATGATGGCCTGTTTACGAACGTTACGTTATTTCCTGATATCCTGGGAACAACAGGAATCGGAACGGAGTTCGGATAATCGTATCTTTTTCTTTTGTTTCGGGATTCCACAGGCCTCCTTTGCCAGACAATCGGTATGGGTCGCCGTGAGTAAAAAACGTTCCCCGTCAAAATCCAGTCCGAATTTCTGAATGGTTTGCCCCTGGTATTCTACCTCTATCTCCTCATCGTCAAGCCCGAGGGTCTTTGCGGCAAGTGTTATAATACGAAGCAGTTTGTCCGGATGCAACCGGTGATCGTAATCGTTGGCATTCCACAATTGAAAATTAACAACCTCTTCTTTACGTTCGGTTCCGCCGCAATCTATAAAATGCCGGGTGACCTTACCGATCTCCGTAACGTGAAAATGTCCCGGTACCTGTGAACCGTCCGGTAAGCGAAATGCTATGGTTGCCGCATTTTGGAGTATTTCTCGGAGTTGTCTGAGTTTCATTTTTTATTATCTATTGTAATATTACGATTGAATGGTATAAATTTTTTTAACAGCATTCCGTACCGGGAGCCTCCCGGTCCAGGAAATCATAAAGCACGGCTTTCATCGCTGTCCACTTTTCCGGGTCTATACAATAGCACACCCGCGTTCCTTCTATGGTTCCCCGGATAAGCCCGAGCTGTTTGAGTTCTCTGAGATGCTGTGATATGGTAGGTTGTGCGAGTCCTATCTCTTCGACAAGATCTCCGCAGACACAGGTCTGTATCTTAAAAAGATGCTCGAGTATGGCCACGCGCGCCGGGTGTCCGAATACTTTTGCAAACATGGCAATACGATTTTGTCTGTCCGTAAATATTTCGCTTTTGGTTATTCCCATGACCACATCTATTTATTTATTGCAATATTACGATGATTAAATATATTGTGCAACCCGGTGGTTTATTTTTTTGATCAAACTTTTCTTTTTTAAATCGCGTTGAGCGGAGAAATTTCCGTTCATTCACGATACGGTTACGTTCTTTAACGATCCGGCTACATCCCATATCGCTGTACTCCTGATCTTTGCCCTGTTCAATTTAAAAAACAGATCTTATGAAAAGTATTGAAGGAAAAGTGGTTGCTATTACCGGGGCCAGCAGTGGTATCGGTGAAGCTACTGCCCGACACCTGGCGAGTCTCGGGGCCAGGGTTGTTCTCGGTGCCCGCCGGGTCGACAAACTCAGCGCTGTTACGGAATCGATCACAGCAGAAGGCGGTAAGGCCGTATACCGGAAACTGGATGTGACCGATATCGAAAATGTCCGTGCATTTATACAGTTCGCCACGGAGCAATTCGGGGCACCGGATGTGCTGGTCAACAATGCCGGGGTTATGCCCTTATCTATGATCAACAGTTATAAGATAGAGGAATGGCACCGCATGATCGATGTGAATATCAAGGGAGTCCTACACGGTATTGCAGCGGCACTTCCCGTATTTGAAAGCCGCAACAGTGGTCAGTTTATCAATATCACCTCGGTAGCCGATCGTTGGGTAGGGCCGACTTCTACGGTGTACAGCGGCACCAAATTTGCGGTGCGGGCCATATCCGAGGGGTTACGGCAGGAAGTGAGTACTACCATCCGGGTTACCCTGGTCGCTCCCGGAGCTACGGAATCGGAACTTGCCGAAAGTATTTCGGACCCGGAACTCAAAAAACTGGCTATCGAAAGATTCCGTACCGACCTCTTGCCTGCAGCGGCCATAGCAAAAGCGGTAGCATACGCCATGGCCCAGCCTGCGGATGTGGATGTCAACGAGATCGTGGTAAGGCACACGGCACAGAAAAGTTTTTAAATGTATCCGTACCTGAAACGGCTTCTGAGAACACATCGCTCTGCAATAGCGGCTTTTCTCCTCGGTATGGGAATGCTTCAGCAGGGTTGCGGCAGCAAACCGTATTCCCCTGCCCCCTGCGGGGTGGCCCTCTCCGGGGATATCGTAGCCCGTCAGTTTGCACAATGGCAACGCGGCAAAGGAAACTTCTTCGATCTTCTGCACGATGATGTGATATGGACCGTAAGTGGCAGATCACCGGTTTCGGGAACCTATAAGGGTAAAGCATGTTTTATGAACCAGGCGGTGGCCCCTGTACTCGGTCAATTCCGCGCTCCCCTGGTTCCGGAACTCATCGGTATTACCACCGACAACAAGTATGTATGGCTACATTTCAAAGCCCGTGCCACGACGCTATCAGGACGGATTTATGAAAATACGTACTTGTGGAAGCTACAGTTGGAAGCAGGAAAAATTATACGGGGAATTGCTTTTTTAGATACGCACGAATTGGTAATTTTAATGAAAGATAATAGGTCAGAAAACAGGACAGGGCCGCAGGGAACCATGGAGGCTACCGGCGAATATCTCGGGATGTGGGTAACCAAAGACGGTCATATCCGGCACGAACTGTTACCGAATGGCCGTTATGACGAATCCAGGGGAACACGAAAGAGCGCTTACCGGGGACGTTATAAAGTAACAGGAAACCATATCGATTACCGGGACGATACCGGATTTACGGCTGATGGCGAATTTAAAGACGGTATTTTATACCACGCCGGAATGATCCTCTATAAAGAATAACAATACATTATGGACCACACGTTTCATTTTAATTCGATCGCAGAATTCCATTCGTTCTGTAACCTTCCGCAACCGGAACACCCGTTAATCAGTCTTATTGATTACAGCAAGGTCAGCTACCCTATAACAGGCGATATCCTCAAATGGGTACAGCAGTTTTATTCCATCGGGTTAAAACGTAATGTCCATCACAAATTCAATTACGGTCAGCAGCCCTACGATTTCAATTCGGGGGTGCTGACCTTTATCTCACCGGCACAATTTTTAAAGCTGGAAGTCTTTCCGGATGTGGAAACAGTACCCTCAGGATGGTTGTTGCTTATTCATCCGGATTTTCTGTGGAATACCTCCCTTGCCGGAAAGATCAAATCTTATGACTTCTTCAACTACGCAGTCAACGAGGCTCTTTTTCTTTCTGAAAAGGAAGAACACATCCTGGAAAATATTCTGGTGAATATACGGACGGAGTATCAATCCCATATAGACCGGTTTACACAGGAGCTCATTATTGCACAGCTGGAACTCCTCCTCATTCATTCGGAACGCTTCTACGAACGGCAGTTTATAACCCGGAAAAAATCGGGAGACGAACTGCTCTTTCGTTTCGAAGAACTCCTTACTGCTTCTTTCCGGACGGAATACCTGGTGGAAAACGGCATTCCTACCGTAGCGCAACTTGCGGAACACATGCATATATCGCCCAATTATCTCGGTACATTGCTGCGATTGCACACGCACCAAAGTACACAGCAGCACATTCACGACAAGCTTATTGCTTATGCCAAGGAACAGTTGAGTACCACCAGTCTTTCGGTCAGCGAAATTGCCTACCTGCTGGGTTTCGAGCATCCGCAGTCTTTTAGTAAACTCTTTAAAAACAAAACGCAGCAGACCCCGGTGGAATTCCGTAAGCACTTTAGCTAACCGGGCCGCTGATCGCGTTACAGGAACTACCCGGCATCCTTTGCTTTTCCTTTTATACTATAATTTCGAAGGACATGTATCTGCCGGGGGCGTAAAACACCGCGAGCAAACCGGAGTATTCCGGGGAGTGCCCTACACCCGTTGTCCGCGATTACCTGAGGACAAACCTGTAGGTTTTGCCCTTTTCGGTAGCTATGTCGTAAAGATAGGTTTTGCGCAATTGCAGCGGTATAATATCGGATGCCCCGGAAATCACAGGGGCCTTGATCTGCGGAACCCTGAAAAACCCGTTCGGATTATCTCCATTGGCCTTTTTCAGTTGGTTTCCGGATACCTGTTTTATTTCGTTGGGTGTACGTAACCTCAGGTTTCCTCCCAGGTCCGCTTTTATTTCAACGGCTGTAAGGACTCCGTGCTCCCAGGTCATATCCGAAATAACAAATCCGCCCCTGGTCTTTAATCCGCCTACTCTTCCGGTATGCAAGGCGTCCGGAAGGGCCGGAAGCAGATGTACGGAACCGTCCGAGCTTTGCATGAGCATCTCCGTAATTCCGGAAGTACATCCGAAATTCCCGTCTATCTGGAAAGGAGGGTGTGCGTCGAACAGGTTGTTATAGGTTCCCCCCCCGCCTTTTACCACCCCGAGCGGGGTTAACTGGTTGCGGATGAGTTTGTACGCATGGTTGCCGTCCTGCATCTTGGCCCACCAGTTAACTTTCCAGCCCATACTCCACCCGGTAGACACATCGCCACGTTGCAATAATGTATTTCTGGCAGCCGCAAAAAGCTTCGGATGCTGATATGCGGATATCTGGTTGGAAGGATAAAGTCCGTATAAATGCGAGATATGCCTGTGGTGGTCCTGCGGATCATCAATGTCGTCCAGCCATTCCTGTAATTGGTTGTGTTTACCGATATGCATGGGCGGCAGCCTTTTTTTCAGGCTGTCGAGTTTTGTGGCAAAATCCTTGTCTTTTCCCAGAATTTCAGCGGCCCTGGCCGTAACGCTAAAGACGTCAAAAACGATCTGGTTGTCCATGGTAGAACCTGCGGTAATCGATGCTCCCTGGTGCTCTTCCGGAGCGTTTTCGGGCGAATTTCCGGGAGCTACGACCAGCCAGTGATGTTCGGGATGTTCCACCAGGAAATCGGCATAAAATTCGGCAGCTCCTTTCAGAACGGGATATACCGACTTCAGAAAAGCTTCATCTCCGGTATAGAGATAATGCTCCCACAGATGCTGGCTCAGCCACCCTCCTCCACCGTTCCAGATTCCCCAGAAGGAACCGTCTACCGGACCGGTAATACGCCAGATATCGGTATTATGATGAGCCAGCCAGCCATTGGCCCCATACATGGTTTTTGCGGTTTCTCTCCCCGTTTCGGAGAGTTCCCTGACCATCTTCAGCAAGGGTTCGTGCATTTCGGAAAGGTTGGTCTTTTCGGCCGGCCAGTAATTCATTTCCGTATTGATATTGATCGTGTATTTGCTGTCCCAGGCAGGCTTCATCTGCCCGTTCCAGATCCCCTGAAGGTTGGCAGGCTGTCCGCCCGGCTGGGAAGACGATATCAGGAGATACCTTCCAAACTGGTAATAAAGGGTAACGAAAGAAGGATCGTCGGTATTCCTGAAATTTTCCAGTCGCTTATCCGTCGGGAGCTTTTCCGCATCGGTAGCGCCAAAATCGAGCGATACCCGGTTAAAGTAGTACTGATAACCGGCAATATGTGCTTTTTTCAGGACGTCATATCGCTTTCCGGAAACCTTGGCCAGGTAGTTTTGTGCCCGCCGCGACGCATCGCCCCCAAGATCCTTGTAGTTGTTGAAATTGGTTGCTACGGATACCCTGATCACCACCTCATCTGCATGGTCTACCACTATATCAGTTCCTTCAACACTCATCGTTCCTCCCGCTGCCTGAAACCCGGCCAGCGCATTGAATACGACCTTGCCTTCCACGCCTTCATGATCGCTGGTGGTGGCATGGAGCGAAAGCGTGTTATGCCCTGTTACTTCCAATGACTTTTTGGTGTGCGGTGAAGTCAGCGCAGCCCTGAACGACAACTGCCCAGGCCGGTCCGCCGAAAGCCGTATCACCATGATGCGGTCGGTCATGGATATAAAAGCCTCGCGGGTGTACGTCACCCCATCCACGGTATAACGCGTCATAGCCACCGCTTTTTCGATATCGAGCTCCCGGTAATAACCGGAATAATCCTGATGGCCCGCAAAGGTGAGTTCGAGCTGCCCCACAGGCTGAAACAGCTGTCCGTGCGACTTCTTACTGATAATCTTTTCGTTGGCAAGGTGCTCCGCTGCTTTGTACTCCCCCGAAAAAATAAGCTGCTGTACTTCATCCAGTACCTCCCGCGCATCGGGATTATCATTGCGGTTGGGACTACCGCTCCATACGGTATGTTCGTTAAGCTGAAAGATCTCTTTCTCCGGATTGCCGTATACCATAGCAGCCTGAAAGCCGTTTCCGACAGGCAGGGCATTCTCCCAGACTTCTCCGGATGGGGTATCGTACCACAGCTTTAACCCGGTTTTATCCTGCCCAAATCCGGTTATTGAATATAATGCAAAAAACAGGGTTAATATAGTATATGTTCTCACTTTTTGGTGGTTTTTTTACGATTGATACTGTTTTAAAAACTAAATATAACCATGAAAATGTACACAAAAACACTTTAAGATTAAAATATCGGTTGGGAATGTTAAAAATCACGAATCCGTATCGGATATTTATGCAGACATACCATCTTATGGATTCAGGACAAAATTACAGGCAGGCAGGTTGACAAATAGCATCTTCAAAACCCGGCAAAACCTATTTTTGTATATACGGATTTAACTGCCGCAACAGGATGTCAATTCATTTCAGAAAGCTACATTTACATTAAAAAAGTCAGCCCATTCACCAGATCCCGGCTTTGGGTAATGCGTAAAAGGAAGTATCTTCCTGCGCCTGCCAGGGTGCACGGTGAAATTTCCAGCATTTTTCTATATTGTTGAGATCTTTGGAGATGTCAGCTTCTCCCCATTGATATCCGGTTTTATATGTTTGGCCTGCATAATTTATGGTACCGAATAGCATAGGAGAAGAAAATCCCGAAACACCATTGGTGTATTGGATAGCTTTTTCGATCTTCAAATGTGTACCGGCCGGGAAAGCCATTACTTCTTTCAGATCGGGATCTTCGACATCCTTCGCCTCCTCTGCGTGCTGCCATTGCGGATGCAGGCTATCCAGCAGGATATACGGATATCTGTTATGGTTATTCATCCCAGCTTTTTGCTCGAACAACAATGTTTCTTTATCGAGTCTGACGGTCTGTCCTACCCATGCCTTAAAAGGCTCATATCCCGAAATGTCCGCAGACTTCGTTTTTATAGTCGTGTACAGCAAAAATATGAAGCCCGCTATCCCAACGATAATAAGCACTGCTATAATACTCATGATTTTCTTTGTCGTCATCTAAGCTACCCTTATATTGCCCCCGTGTACCCGGAAGCATATTAGTCATTCCGGCATTAACATTCTACACCACATGCCTGTATTGTAAATCGTATAAAGGTACAATATCTTCCGTACTGTAAAGCTCTTTAATGAAATAGTAACATATATTGTCCTGTATCCTGTCCGGCGGTCACGGGAGCTTTATCTCATAAAAAAGGTTACCTTTGAAGTTTTTCTTTTCACAGGCAGACAGCTCGGATAAAAGTTGTATCGTGCAGGGGAAAAACTTCAACCTATACCAAAAACACATCGTACAAAACACTCGAAATTATGATGAATATCGATTCTTTTATAAGCTGGCTTGGAGTTATGCTTCCCTTGATGATCAGCCCGGGGCCTGCCAATATACTTTTGGCCGGTGCCGGGATGAAACAGGGGTTAAGGCGATCCATTCCCCTGATTGCAGGCATCAATATCGTTATTGCCGGTTACTCCCTGCTCATCGGTTTCGGACTGGGCGAATTCATAAAACATTACCCCAAATGGCTGCTGGGTATTAAAATAGCGGGCATCCTCTATATTTTCTACCTGGCCTATAAGTTTCTCAAAGCAAAAAAAACTACAGACAGTGAGGAGACGGTAAAGGTCTATGGTTTTTATGACGGGGTGATACTGCAACTGCTGAACCCGAAAGGCATGTTGTCGCTCTTTCTGATGTTCTCTTTATTTCTCGATGCGCAGCAAAACCAGGGCCGGCAGGCAATTACCCTTACTTTAATGCTTCTTGTTCTCACTGTTTTGTGCCATATCTTATGGGTTTCTACCGGAAACTTTATCACAAGATTTATCAGAGATAAAAAGTCGCGAAAAGTACTGAATTACATCTTCAGTGCTTCGCTCGTATTAGTTGCTTTATGGCTACTGATTGATGTTGTTGGGGAGATATGACCGTTATACCGTAATTTTCCAGGAAGATTTTTCGGAAACCTTCTTAACATACGGTACGATTTTACGCGGTACTCCGGGATTCATGGGTTAAGGTTATAGCTTTCCCATACTTTCCGGCTCTATATGAATGGTGATATGTGATATTTCCGGAATTTCGTTTTGCAGTTTATCCTGTAGTTTATGGGCCAGGTAGTGGCCGTCCTCAACGGTGATCTTTCCGTCTACCATAGCGTGGAGTTCTACGAGGTATTTCATTCCGGCTTTTCGGACGAAGCACTTTTCCGTTCCCGTAATGCCCTTAACGGTTAAGGAGATCTCCCGTATATTTTCGACCATATCATCATAGGTATGTTCGTCCATAATCTCACTGAGGGCCGGCCGGAAAATCAGGTAGGCATTGTACAGGATAAATCCGGAGGCGAACAGTGCTGCCCAATCGTCTGCCGTTTCATATCCTTTACCGAAGATCAGTGCGACAGAAATCCCGATAAAAGCCGCTACCGAAGTAATCGCATCACTTCTGTGGTGCCAGGCATCCGCCCTGAGCGAAGAACTGTTTATCTTTTTGCTTTTACGAAGCACATAACGGTACGAAGCTTCTTTCCACAATATAATCATCAGCAGAACGATCAGTGTCCAGGCCTCGGGTATTTTATGGGGGGTGCGGATATTCACAATACTCTCATAGGCTATAACAGTCGCTGAAGTAACGAGGAAGGCTACGACCAGGAAGGTAATCAACGGTTCGATACGCGAATGCCCGTACGGATGGTTTTCATCCGGCGGACGCTGCGCATATTTAAACCCGATAAGCACGAAAAACGAAGAGAAAATATCTGTAGTCGATTCCATACCATCTGCTATCAATGCGTACGAGTTGCCCAGAAAACCGGACACTAATTTTACTGCTGCCAATAAAATATTACCTATAATGCTGAAATAAGTAGCCCGTATTGCAGATGCTTCATTGGTTAATTCCATTAAATCAGAAGATTTTTTTAAACTCCAAACAACTGTCAGAGGACCGGTACATTCCTGCTCCCTGCAGATATCCCAGAAAAACTCCCGGGCGTCCCATACCTAAAAGACCGAAAAGAGTTGCCATCAGTACCAACAGACTTACAACTCTTATCTGACCGGCTTACCCGAAAGGTGTTATCCCCTCACAAGATAAGCATGTTTGAAAATTAATCCAATGAAATGTCCTGCTTTTTGAACAGGAGTATCGATTTCGCATATATACCGAATAAAATACCTCCTCGTTTCACACGTTCCGGGTCGCTTTATTTCTATACCCATACGTGTCTTACACAGCATGGGAGCATCTCCCTGTTCACATAATTTTACAGGTCCCAAAACCGGATATTCCCGCCGAGATCGACAGTGACCAGCTGGGTTTTACCCGTATTCATATCCATACCACTGGGTGTATTTCTGTGCGAAGAAAAAGTTTCGGCAAGTGCCCCGGAACGTTTGTCCCATTTTCGTAAAGACTTATCCAATCCACAGGTGTAAACGGATTCTCCGGTCATCAATGCAAAGTTGATCTCCAGACTTAACGGAACTTTCACAATGGTATCCCTGTCAGCCAAATAGATGGGCCAGTCCGGATGTGCTTTCCTGTAATACACACTGTCTTGTTCCGAATGGTAAAAGGCAAATTCTTTTCCACCGGTCAGCAGCAGGTTATTTTCATCGTCCACATCGGCCAATCTACCTTTTACATCAGTTTGCTCCACAGTATCTGTGCCGGAATTCCAGGCTGTGATCTTTCCGTTTCCGTCGAAATAGACGGTACCATTATCGGCTATATATTGCGGGCGTAACTTTTTCAGTTGTTCCGGAATGTCCAGTGTACTGAAATCTTTTGTCGTATCCCACAGATAATTATTACCCTTGAAATCGTAGGTCGCGAGTATACCGTTTTCGGGGTTATAGCACAGCCGGTGTGCCCAGGTTGTTTTTAGGGGAAGTGTTCTTACCGTTTTACCATTTCGGACATCGATAACCGCTATACCGGAATGTAGTGTGGCAGCATATATTTCCTCTTTACCCGGATCATAAGCCATGTCGTATATTTCATCATCTATGTGGGCTACCTGCTTTTTACCGGGATGGTTACGGACCACTTCATATATTTTACCGTCAAAAGTGGAGACCAGCACCGTATCCCGGCCGGACCTGAACGTGACATCCGTATAAGATACCGGGTTTATTCCCGTCATTTTGGTTTTCTTTACTGTGATATGCTGTTGACAACCGGCAATAAAACCGGCGATTAAAAAGAGTACTATGATCTTGCTGAATCCTGTCATTATTAATTATCTTCAATGATGTTTTGATTTTTTCCCTGGTCGGACACGTCAAACCAGATACCGTCGTCGGAAGTTCCGAGATTGATCTGGTTTTGGTTTTTACCCCACATTTTGAGTGTTGCCGCTCCCTGGGGTTCAGCCATAAATAATACGCGTTGCGAAATTTTGGAGTCGAGCGTCAGAAATATGTTTCCATAGGAATCGTCGGTTACGTAACCTCCCCGCTCCTGTCCTTCATGATCGTAGAGCATGACCCCCGAAACACCGGAATTGTCACCCCTGTAAAACCGGTATCCGGAACCTTGTGCCGGTGGCAGATGCGTTCCTATAATGACCCGCTCCACACCAGTGGAGTCGGTAACGACCAATCCTCTGACCTGAAGTACTTCCCGGGACAAATCGATCTCTACGTTATGGTTTTTTACGATATAAATAACCAGACCGGTCGTGATCATGAGATTTACCAATAGAATAAACTTGAACATCGTGTTTTTCATTATACCTTTTTTTCAGAAGACGGATGGCCCGGAAAAATGTTACATCCTCACCGGAAAGATTCGGAAATCCTATGCATAAGGGATCCCGTAACCGCTTTGGAAGAGGATCAAACCCTGCCTGATCAAAGGTATTACTGAAACCGGCAGATCCACCGGCCTTATATACGCTATACCGCTAAAGCCTTTCCAGAAGTTCTTCTATTTTTACGGTCTTTCTGTTTTCTTTTCTTGCGGCTGCCAATGCCAGTTCGGCAATCTTCCTGCTTTTCTCCCTGTTTCCGGCTTTAAAGGCCAAAAAAGCATAAGTATCCAGGTAATCATATACAGGTTCGCGGGCGGTGATTTCCTGCATCCAGTCCATACATTGTGCAATAACCTGCGGATCTTCACAGTTTTTATACACATCACGGCAAAAGAAACTGATATTTTCGTGACTAAGCTGCCCGCGGTCTTTGCGTTGTTGATAGTGATCGAAAACCCGATCCCACCTGTTTTGAGCCTTAAAAAAAGTCACTTTAAAACCGGGGATAATATCGTCAGTCCAGGCCTTGCTCAATGCCTTTTTGGCATATACCTCCGCCTGGTCAAACGCTTCCTGATTTTTGGCAGATATCGCCCTGCCGAACTTTGCAGCGCTCAGAAAATAAAACAATGTTTCCGTATCTGTTACTCCGTAAAGGCCAAGGTAATCTTTCTTATATAACAGTGTAGTGTCTGCTACGAAATCCGGTACATCGCTGCCAAAATATATGAGGGTAGAAAAGTAAGCTTCGGAAGTCCTGTTTACAGAAGATTTCCAATATGCTTTAAACTCCGGAGTGTTAGTCACTTTAATATTGTCCCTGTTTACATAATCGATATAAAACTGCGGATACATGGAAATATCAATGGTATTGGCGTATCCTTTTAATACATTGTGTTCCCGGTACGCCACAATGCCCTGCCCGGTGAATTTCAGTACATTTTCACTTAACCTGTCGAAATCCTCCCCTTGAAATCCGTATTGCTTTGTCAACACATATCCTTCGGGGTTGAGTATAATAGCGGTAGGGTAGCTCGATATATGGTGTTTTTTGGATAGGTTAAAGACTTTATCATTTTCCGCATCATAACGCAGTAAGACAAATTCTTTTCCGAGAAGTTGCTGTATGGAGTCGTTTTGAAAAACAAGCCGGTCCAGCTTTTTACAGGGAGCACACCAGCCGGTATAAAAATCAATAAAAATGAGTTTATTTTCTTTTCGGGCTATATGTAATGCTTTTTTATAATCCTGCTCTATTATATTTAATTCCTGAGCCTGGCAGAAATACGCCATCGTGAGTATGGTAACAAGAACAAATAGCTTTTTCATCTCTTATGCTTTTTCTAAAGATTAAGAAAAATGAAAAAAGTTACAGTTTAAGTCAGATTTTCGGATGTTTTATGTTTGGAGAACTTTATATGGTCTCAAATTTTCAGCTCTGGCATAGCGTTTCCGTTCGGGAAACACGATCTTTATTCCGGAAATTATGGTAAAAGTCCCCATGGACCATGGAATCTCTTTCCTGGTACTGCTTGAACATCTTGTGACGGTTGTTATGCATTCATAATTCCCCGGGCCAACACCCTGTTTACCCTTTCGATATGATGGCTGTTGCACGACACTTGCCGTATGGTCCTTCCGGATTTCCCGGGCACAATAGCTCAAAACGGGTTATTCCGTTTGTTCCAGGGCATCGAGACTTATTTTATAAATATTACCAAAACCGTTCAGGATACTGTGGGCTGCCTGTTTCAGGGAATCTATATTTTCGATCCCGCTGTTTTCTGCCGCCGCCCGTTCGCTGGTAAAGTAGAAATTACGGTTTTCCCAATCTATAAACGGACAGTAATCCAGTTGATCGGAATTGACCAGGGGTCCCATATTTTTTGCAGGGGTCCATTTTCCGGCGGCATCTTTACGGCTGATATACAGATCTGCCCGCCCCGAATCGTCAGGTCTGCCATACGAACTAAAAACAATCAGGTCTTCCCCGGGGCTTACATACGCGTTAAATTCGTCGAATTCCGTATTTACGGCTTCGGGAAGGGGTTCTGGAGCCTGGAACCGGCCTTCCCTGAATTCGGACATAAAGATATCTTCCCCACCGATCCCGTCCGCTCGCCGGGCAGTATAGAACAGGTTTCCCTTTTCGCTTAACGACGGGTAAAATTCGTGTCCCCTCGTATTGACGACAGAATCCAGCGCTTCGGGCTCGGACCAGCCGTTTGCTGTTCTGTTACTGAACCAAATGTTGTAATCATTCCGGGTATTATCATTAAACACAGGACGGTTGGAGACGAAGAACAACCGGTCTCCGTTATGGCTGTAAAAGGGTTCCAGGTCGCGGTACTTCCCGGAAATGGGCATGATCCCGGGTTTACCCCAATCCCCGTTTACTTTTCGTACTACGACCAGACACATCTTTTTGTTCTTATAATCTCCCACGGTATAGATCAGTTCCTTTCCCTGAGGATGGATAGCCACATCTCTTTCGGGTAACGAAGTGGAAATGATATTTTTCCCGAAGAGTTCGGGACGGTCAGAACCGGTCCGAATGTCTATGGAAGGGGCCGGTCTTTCCTTATCGGTGGTGGTCTGACACCCCATAAACATGGTGAGCAAAAGAAGTACAGCGTATTTATATCCGGTCATTTTTCGATTTATTTTAAAGCTATAGTCCCATGGCAGCACATCAGAGCTACGCGGAAAGTCCGGATCGATCACTTTGACGGGATCTTTCTTCAGCCGGGCCTCCCCCGATTCTTAACTACATGCCATGCAGTACAGCAAATTGAATTGGTAAATTTAAGCAAGTAACCGGATTCCACACCCCTTTTATAAAACTTCAGCGGTAATTATTCCTGCTCAATTCCTTTTCGATTTTATTTTCAGTCTCCAGGGAGAGGCCCGTCATCTGTGAGTCTGCAATTTTCCCGTCCTTTCCGATAAGTATATACCTCGGAATCGACCTGATATTGTAATGATCTCCGAATTCGGTTCGCATACCGTTTTCGATATACAGATTTGTGCCCGGAGAGGTTGTTTCGTTCTCCAGAAATGACAACCACCACTCACGGGATGAGTCTACAGAAACCAATAAAATTTTGACATCATCATTTTCTTTATACTTTTCGGCGAGTTCCAGCACTTCGGGTCTTTGTTGTACGCATGGTGCACACCAGGTCGCCCAGACATCGATAAAAATAACTTTTCCCTTGAAGCTTTCGAGGTGAAAACTTTTTCCGGATTCATCCTCGGCCTCAAACAAAAACGCTTCCTGTCCGTTCCGGGAAGCATAAAAACCTGCTATGGGCTTTTCCAATATACGGTAATAGGAATTGCTACTTTTCTCGGTTTCCAAAACCTGCGTTAATAGTTCACTGGTGAATAGTTGTTCATGGCTTTCCCAGTATGAAGGATTTTCGATAAGAGCCCTGATATAAATCACTTTCAAAAAGTCCGACAGGTCCTTATCGCCTGTCTTCGCTTCGATAAACCTCAGGAAGGCCGGGATATCCGCTATGGAACGGTTTGCCCTCAAATATTCGACCTCATACCTGTAAAGGTACACATCGGGAAGTGTTTTCAGAAACTGGCCGGGTTCCGGAATATCTGTGATAAAATCGAAATACGGATCATCGGCATCCAGCTTTTTAGAAATTCTTCCCAACCAGAACAAAAAGGAATAAATACGGGCATCGTTCTGGAAATGAAGAAGCGCTATAACTTCCGGATTCAGTACTTCCCGGAAACGATCTATTGCAGCTTCTCGTTCTTTCCGGAAATTTTCGAATACACCCGGAACGGAATCTTTAACCTCAGGATTAAAGATCAGAGCGCTGTTTCGCTGTATAAAATTTAAAGTCCCCCTTCGAAGATCGTTGACCAGGGAGTCTCCGGTATCATTTGTCGTTATACCGGCGTCGGGAGTTTCCGATATCACCAGTTCTTTACCCGGGGTCCATATAGTCAGATATTGTTTTTCATTGTTTTTGGTATGGATATCCGCAATGGTGGTATAATCGAGTGGTATATTTTTTATTTCGCTGTTCGCCGGTAATTCGGCTATATCCTTTTCTGTAATTAATTCGGTCATATAAATGGTGTCGAAAGTACTTTCCGGGTCAAGACGGACCGTTATCATATCCCCGTCTTTACAACTTAAACACCCGGCATAAACTGCTATTAAAGCGATGTATTTTAATTTCATTAGAACTGTCCTTTTTAGTCAAATTTCACGAGTATTGTCCGGAAGTGATATACTTCCACAACGGTTGCGGTACATCCACAACCATTAATTGATAATTTCGCCACGGTTATTTGCCAGTTTTTCTTTCCATTTCCGGATCTCCTTATCGGTTTGCCTGTTCCAATCGGTTACTTCACCGATGATCTTCAGTGGCGATGCGGAGCGATAGGAACGTGTGGGGTTTCCCGGAAATTTTTTGTCCGTAACATTCGGGTCGTTTTCAAAACTTCCCTCGGGTTCCACGATATAAACCCTTTCGTTCCCCTCGCCTTTGGCCATTGCGGCAGCAAGTCCGGCTCCGTTGACCAGAGCCGTAAAATAGATATGATTCATCCTAAGATCAGCTTTGTAATTGGACAAACCGCCCGGGGTTAACCGATCACCTGTCTTCAAATCTGCTTTTGTGCCGTGGTAAAACGGACCCCGATCTTCTGTTTCTCCCTGGGAAGAGCCGGCCAGGATTCTATATTTTTCAGCATTCTCCGTATCGTTTAAATCCTCGTAGCACCCGGCTATTTTCGAGTATAGCCCGGGCAGGGCACTCCGAACGGACGCATCAGCTGCGCTGAGCGCAGCCTTCAGCGCTGTTTCCAGCCATAGTAAGGTGTCGGAAGTATGGTGTTGATGCCGGGCGATATAATATGCTGCAAGAAATTTTTCGAAGTCACAGGAGGCTTCCTCCCAGGCCCGGAGAAACCATGTCAGTGCTTCTTCGGGACTGTCCCTGTCTTCCATGGCCATACCCTGAAGGCAAAGTTGTACAATGTGATTGGCGGGGCTGAATTCCATATTATGATTGTTTCTAAACCTCAATAAAACATGAAGAATATCTATGTGCTAACCTGAGAGAAATGTAAAATACCACAGCAGAAAGATACTAAATTAACGTGAATAATGAATAAACCGATGAGATCGTAGTGACGATCCGGATATTTTCTCCCAAAGCCATAAAATTTAAAAGCGTCTCCTGATAACCGGGGAGCGAAGGGCCGGGCGTCAAGAAAAGGTACAGTGTACCTTTTTAGCGATGGAGCCAGCTTGCCGCGTTGGCAAAAGTGACGTGGCCATCTCATAAGGCTGGCAGCATACTCCCCATAGTATGCCTGCCTGGAGACTGTCGCCCCCTCGCTATGGCTCGGCGTCGCAGTGGCGATATTTATATTTTAAAATACTAAAAATGAAATCATTAATAAATCCCTTAAACAGTATTCACGTTAAATTATACGGAATCCGATAACAAAATCCCGGTGGCAGGCTATTTCTGGCATTTTAAAGCGACAATGCTTTTACACTGTGAACAGTGTTTTCCATTTCCCGGATTCAGCGAACTCTTTGATTACCCGGTTACGTGTTGCAAGTAAATCGGTCATATACTCTTTCAGAAACAGTACGTCTGCCCATCTGCCGACAAATCCGAGCGGGGAACGATAATTGAAAACATCTGTCATTACGGTTATTCCTCCCGATTCTTTAAAGTAATGTTCATGCTTAAATTCGCGGAATGCACCACGCACCATTTCATCTGCAAAATAATCAGGGGATTCAAAAGCGGTAATCCTGACTGTCATTTTTTGATATATTCCAAAATGTTTTGCCCGCCAGGTCACCGTCTCGTTCAAACCGATAAATCCACTTGTTTTTCCTGCAACAGCTGTCTCTTGTGTATGCGCCGTAGATACTTTATGCAGGTCTATACTCCGGGAAAGGTCGAAAACTATTTTCCTGGCTGCTTGTATTTCGGTATGTAATTCTATTTTTGGCATTCTCGGTACGGAAACAAAATTAAGTTGCTGTAACTATTAACGTTTAAAAAACATCAGAAACAACATGAAATACCATGTCTGTAGTCTCCTTTTTATAATCGGTAAAACAACTTTACTGCTGTAAGTTACTACTAATTTGCGATTCTGCCCTCATCCTTTATTTTGGTTTACAACACCGTATGATCAGATACTAAGATAACGCCTGAAACTTTAAGAACCACAACATACCTGGTATTCTCCCATCCGCTATGTCATAACCGATCATAGTATCGTAAAGGTTTGCACCGCATGAGCCCCATTCCTTATCCCGTGTCTTTTACGTATAAACACGACATCGACAAATACGGAGCATACTCTACATTATTTTGTACAGGTACTAAAGTTTTCATGTTATTTTAACTGGAGGTCCATTCGGTTTTTCCCGGGGAACGTATTCTTAATTTCCGATATTTCCGGTACGTAAAGCTCCGGTCCTTGTATAGTTAGCCAGGATAACACCTTTTGAAGTTACCTTGCTCCCGGTCAAGGTAAAAGCTGCCGGTACGGTCCCGTCACCGAACAGATGCTTTCCCCTTCCCAGGATCAACGGAAAAATTTTCAGCCGCAATTCGTCGACCAGATCATTTTTCAGCAATAGCTGAACAAGTGCACTACTGCCCCAGACCTGAATATCCTTACCTGCCGATTTTTTCAGGGTATCAATATCTTCCGCATTTCTAATAAAGTCTGTATTTTTCCACTGCGTATCGTTACGGGTAGCCGACAGTACATACTTCGTCCCTTCATTGATGTTCGCCCAAACATTGCCATGCTCCGGCCAGTACCCTTCCCAGATCTCAAATGTTTTTCTTCCCAAAAGATAATCGACCTGCTGGTTCAATTCCTTATTCATTTCCTTTTTATACAGTTCGTCACCGTAAGGTGCTGCCCAGCCCCCATACGTAAAACCATCTGAAATATCTTCCCTCGCACTGCCGGGAGCCTGTATTACTCCGTCCATGGTGATCATGGATATTAAAATTATTTTTCTCATTCCGATGCTCTTTAATCTGACTTTGTTTTTGCATGTCGTCTCCGGAAAACGGATATTATGCATCCGGGATTTCCGGTTCTACGAGTTTCTTCAGTTTCTCCAGCGATTCCTGCCATCCCAGGTAACACATTTCGACCGGAATGGCATCCGGGATACCTTCCTGTACGATGTGTAGTTCCGTACCGCAGGAAACTTTGCTCAGTTTTACCGTAGTGGTCATTTCACCGGGCAAGCCGGAATTGTCGAACCGGTCTGTGTACCTGATCAGCTCTCCGTGTTTTATTTCCAGGAATTCACCTCCGAAAGCATGGCTGTTGCCTGTAGAAAAATTGATAAATGACATCTTATAACTCCCTTTTTCCCTGAATTCCATTTCTCCGATGGTACAGATGAAGCCATAGGGCGGTACCCAGGAAGCATAGGCACGAGGATCGGAAAAAGCCTTGAAAACCCTTTCGGGCGGTGCGGCGAGAACGCGATGTAATGTTACTTTGTTTTTTGACATGGTTTCTGATTTTTTAAGTTAAACATTTACTATGTAGTTGTAATTTGGCCATAATCCGTACGGCCTGTTATTTTCTACAGTGAAAAAGCCAATGATGTCCGTATCGGTCCGTTAACTGACCGAAAAGATCTCCCCGGTATGTTTTTTCGAGAGGATGTGTCCTTTTTCCGTTTTGCACCAGCTTTTCATAATACATCCTGATCTGTGATTCGTCTTTACTCTCCAGCAACATGGAAACACGGTTTCCGCGGACAACTTCATCATCACCGAGATCTGTTCCCATCAGCAGGATACTTTCTTTTTTAAGACTGGCCGTGACGACAAGCTTTTTAAACTCGTCCGGTAACCTGTATCCATAGGGAGTTTCGGTTAAAGATTTCACTTCCAGCTCACCTCCCAGACAACTTTGGTAGAACTCCATAGCCTCTTTACAGTTTCCATTAAATGTCAGGTATGTAATGATTTGGTCCATCCTCCGGGTTTGGTGTTTTACAAAGATGGTAAAGAATATAGCAGTTTCCGGGGTGCAAAAACGGCTTTCAGCAGGGGTATTTACGCCATACTATTTTCATATCTTTATACGTATGAAAAAAATATTTATTCTGGTTCCGGAAACTGCCGTTCCCTCCGGGGTTACCGGACCGCGCTATCTCTTTACCACGGCAAACCGGTTTTTGAAAGCATCAGGGAAAGCTCCTTTGTTTGAGGTGACACTGGTCGGACAAAAAAAGGAAGTGCGCATAGAAGACGGCACATATTCGGTCTCTACCCAGTCTTTGCTGCACGAATCCGGACAGGCCGACCTGGTGATCATACCACCGCTCTTCGGCAATATGACCACATCCGTACACCTTAATAGCGGAACACTACCCTGGATTGTAGAACAATACAGGAATGGTGCAGAAGTGGCCTCGCTCTGTGTAGGTGCTTTTCTGCTGGCTTCAACAGGCCTGCTGCAGGGCAAGAAATGTTCTACCCACTGGGCATACTACAATGAATTCAAGGAAAACTTTGCGGATGTCGAAATCGTGGACGGCGGTGTTATTACGGAACAAAACGGCATCTACTCCAGTGGCGGAGCCCACTCGTTCTGGAATCTTTTGCTCTACATTCTGGAAAAATATACGGACAGGGATATCTCTATACTCGCTTCCAAATATTTTGCCATAGATATCGACCGGGAAAGCCAGGCTGCTTTCATGATGTTCAGAGGCCAGAAAGATCACAATGATGAAGAAGTGAGACAAGCCCAGGAATATATAGAGCAAAACTACCAGGAAAAAATCACGATAGACCAGCTGGCAAAAAAGGTTGCCGTCAGCAGAAGGAGTCTCGAACGCCGGTTTAAACAGGCTACCGACAATACGGTCATCGAATACCTGCAACGTGTAAAGATCGAAGCCGCCAAACGAAGCTTTGAAAGTACCCGGAAAAATATAACGGAAGTCATGTATGACGTGGGGTATTCGGACACCAAGGCTTTTCGCAATGTCTTTAAAAAAATTACGGGATTAACTCCTGTCGAATACCGGAATAAATATCAATAATGACGACACATGCTCCACTATCCGTTATGCGCTGCCGGGGTCTTTCTTTCCGTAGCTGTTGATATACGGAGCCCTCCTCTGCCCCGGGCGCTTGCTCTACATCGTATCTGAAAACAATATTTCTTCCGATCATATTATTTTACCAATCGTTCGGTAATTAAAATTAATTACCTATATTTGTACCATGAGACCACAAAAGATAGCGGATGATCAGTTGCTGCCTGCCCTGACCAGGGTATTTCGCACCAAAGGTTATGAAGGAGCAAGCCTCAAGGAATTAGCGGAAGTCACCGGGCTGAAGAAGGCCAGTCTGTATCACCGTTTCCCTGACGGTAAACAGGAAATGGCCGAATCCGTACTGGAATATATGGGCCAGTGGGTTACTACAAACATCTTTAATATACTTACTAAGGAAGAGTTTCCTCCGGAAACCAGGCTGAAGCATGCCCTGGTACAGATAGGGAAACTTTATGACGGTGGTAAGGACGGCTGCATTTTCAGGGCATTCTCCATGCAGGCGGGACTTGACCTGTTTCAAGAGGGTATAAAAAAAGGAATGAACGACTGGTTAAATGCTTTTAAAAATCTCGGAACTGCTATGGGATTGTCCGATAAAATTGCAGAAGAAAATGCGCTTCAGAGCTTAATCGATATTCAGGGTAGCCTCATTCTGAGTAAAGGATTGCAGGATAACAATATCTTTAAAAACACATTGAAAAAAATAGAAAACAGGTACGGTTAAAAAATTTGCTTTCATATTTTACCGAATGTTCGGTAATTATTAAATCCTGTCGATCTGCTAATACCGGTGTAAACATCGGCAAGTTTATCCATGATCACAAAATGTTAAACCTAAAAACATATCCACTATGGAAACCACAAAATTCAGAAGTATTGACGTAGACGGTATACATATCGCATACCGGGAAGCCGGAGATCCGGAGAATCCGACGATCGTACTATTACACGGATATCCTGCATCCTCCCATCAATACCGGAAAGTACTGAACCGATTATCGGATACCTTTCATCTTATAGCCCCGGATTATCCCGGGTACGGCAACAGTGATTTCCCTGCTCCCGACACCTACGAATACACCTTTGACAACATGGCCCGTACTATGGATGCCTTCCTGGAAAAAAAGGGACTGATGTCGTATGCCATTATGATGCAGGATTACGGCGCACCGATCGGGTTTCGGATCGCTGTCAGGCATCCCGAAAGAGTTACGGCCATCATCAATCAGAACGGAAATGCTTACGAGGAAGGACTCGGGGACGGCTGGAAACTCATACGGGAATTCTGGGCCGACAGGAATGAGCACACCGAAAAGGCGCTGCTTCCCGCATTTACCCTGGACGGTCTGAAATGGCAATACACACACGGAACCCGGAATCCCGAAACCGTAAATCCCGATACCTGGCACCTGGATTACCTCCGCATGTCACGCCCTCATGCACACCGGGTAAACCTTGATCTTTGGTATGACTACCAGAACAATGTAAAGCAATACCCCGAATGGCAGCAGTACCTCAGGGAATATCAACCGCCCATGCTTATCGTCTGGGGGAAAAACGACGAATACTTCCCGGAGCGCGGAGCGGCTGCTTTTCGCAAAGACCTCAAGGAAATAGATTACAACATCTACGATACCGGGCATTTTGCCCTGGAGGAAGAGGGGGAACCCATTATGGAGAAGATCAGGGCTTTTATGGGAAAGCTTACCCGCTAAACCGCTATTCAATAATCGCTGTGCAGTATCCTATAAAACGTAAGATTTCATTTCTTACGTTTTATATTTTTATATCCATTTTAAAAGGATCTTAGCGCTATCACATTAATTTCCACAGTCCTTTTACGCTTAAGCCTCCCCCCCGGTCCGACGAATCAAATCCGTGTTGCAGAAACGATCCCATATCTTCAAACCCATCATTACCAACCATAGGTTAACATGAATAACCGATAAGACAAAAAGCATCCGCTCCTCGGAAGATGTGTTTATCCTTAACTTTTGTATTTCTCCCGGTTCCGAACTGTTTACCCGCTACACTTAAACAGTATTCACGTTCAGAAAAACAACGACCTCAAAACAACCGTTTACACAAAAACCATGCACTTCATACCACATCTTCACAGGAGCCGATATCGCCATCCCGTAGGACAGGTACATACCTGCCCCCGAACCGCCACGCTTCACGGGTAATGCCCCATGGATTCGGGTTAGGTATTTTCCCTTGGAAAGTTGTAAAAGGGCCATTAAAGCAATCCCTTTGACACCGGAAGTAGTTCGGTTAGCCGCTAACCGGGTTGCTTATGAATTCATACGCAATTACCTAAGCGGCTAAACGGATTAGGTGGACCGCTTAAGGGAATGGGTTAGCCGCTAAAGGAATTAGTTTAGCGGCACACACAGTAAGGTGGACTGCCCACAAGGTTGCTTACGAATTCATACGCAATTACCTAAGCGGCTAAACGGATTAGGTGGACCGCTTAAGGGAATGGGTTAGCCGTTAAAGGAATTAGTTTAGCGGCACACACAGTAAGGTGGACTGCCCACAAGGTTGCTTACGAATTCATACGCAATTACTTAAGCGGCTAAACGGATTAGGTGGACCGCTTAAGGGAATGGGTTAGCCGTTAAAGGAATTAGTTTAGCGGCACACACAGTAAGGTGGACTGCCCACAGGGTTGCTTACGAATTCATACGCAATTACTCAAGCGGCTAACCGGGTTAAGTTGACCGCTAACAGGATTACTTACGCCGCATAAGCAATTGCTTAAGCGGCTAAACCAAACCGGTTCGGCGTATACACAATCCCTTAAATGGCACTATTCCGGCTTACCCGGGGATACACAATCCCGTAGTTTCCTTCACCACCCTAATGAATACCGGTAGTGCTTCCGGGTTATCCGAGCAAGTACCGGTACGGTCGGAGGAGATTAAAGTCTTACGGATACTTACACCTCAAAAATGCTAAAACAGTATTCGCGTGATATTAGCAGTTAATACCAGATCCGGGACTTCCACTACGGTATGGCTCAATTTCATTTCAACAGGTCCATGCTTCATTCCGATATGCATTTTTCACATGTCACTAAAAAATACAATCTGCATCATTTTCGTACGTAATAATTTAGCGCCACTATTTAAAAAAATAAGTAACATGACAATTAAAAAGCAAACATTAGTTTTATTTTTAGCCCTGGTATCCATTACAGTATCGGCACAGGAACTGACTGTCGATAACTCGTCTTCCGTTAAAATCGAAAAGCTTCCGGAATATGTGGTTATCACTTCCGAGAACACCAAATTACTTGGAGGGATGAACATTAATATAGCCAGTAAAAAATCGAGTTATGAGAATGTATTAAAAGATTTAGAAGCCCTGCTCCAAAAAAACAGGAACCTCGCCATACGTAATCAAACGGATTTGCTCAATGCCATGTCGAAATTAGGTTTTGATTATGTCGATGCTTACAATGCATCAGCTGGTACTGTAGGCGCTGCCGCGGGAGAAGATGTCCAGGCTTTTGGCAGTAATGCAAAGTACAGGATTAACATGGTATTCCGAAAGAAAACGGAGTTCAGGAATTAAAAACTGCTTAAATTTTGTTTTTGGAATATTTTGTAATGTATTCCTGCACGCCTGCCGCCGGGTTTTTATCAGGCGAAGGTGCTTTGAAGTGTGATCGCCACGGTTGCTAATCTCCTGCCGAAGGGCATAAAACTTAAACAGTTTCGTAGTCCACCTTCCACGTGCATACACGTCAGGTACACCCGACAGACCGTGATAATAAAGGCGTGTACAAACCATAATACCCTGGATAAACAGCCGGTACACCTGATACCGGCTGTTTTTTTATCCCGAAACCCGAAGATACCCCTGGCTGTCAATAATCCAGCCATGCCTTAAGCCGTGGCGCCCTGATCCTGCTGACCATGATATCGGTTCCTTGCTTTTTCATGTGGAGTTTCAACTTGCCATTGAAATGGTCATGGACACTTTCGATAGCATTGATATGGACGATATATTGGCGGTTCGCCCTAAAAAATATCCCGGGGTCCAGTTCCCGGTCCAATGACTCCAAAATGTGCGGAATACTTACTTTCTCCCCTGTAAATAAATGTGCATAACAGATGTTTTGAAAGGAGTGAAAAAAAGCGATTTCACTAACATCCACTTTTCTGTAGGTGTCCCGATAAGGTATAAGAAAACGGTTCCGGTATTTTTTTGGCCGGACCCGGGCAATCAATTCCTCAATAACCGGTTTCCCCAGATACGATTTCCGGGCTGTACGATCAAACTTAGACAGGGCAAATGCCAGTTCATCGCTATCAATGGGTTTGAGCAGGTAATCAATACTGTTAAATTTAAATGCCTTAATGGCAAACTCATCGTACGCCGTCGTAAAAATCACGGGGCATTCGATATGTACCCTGTTAAAAAGCTCAAAACTCAGCCCATCGGCTAATTTCACGTCCATCAGTATAAGATCCGGACCATTGTTTGCCGAGAACCAATTCACGGCCTTTTTAATACTCGCTACAACACCGACAATTTCTATATCTGTTCTAATGTCGAATAGCAATCGCTCTATGCGTTCCGCATTCAGTTTTTCATCTTCCAGGATCAATATTTTCATACCGGCATTCATTGCAACAGGGGTATTTTCACTTTAAACATGTGTTCTGTTTTTTCCACAACGGGCATTTTGTCTCCCAACAAGGCATAACGATCGCATATATTTTTCAACCCCATTCCCGTGGAATCCATTGTTCTTGTTACCGGTAAAATTTTATTGGATATTTCAAGTTCATTATCCGCATTCAGATCAATATTTATTTCCAGGGGATCATCGGCTTCCGTGCGATTGTGTTTTAAAGCGTTTTCAATCAGCAGCTGCAAAGTCAGGGGAGGTATCATCAGGTCAGACCCCGATTCATCAATATCAACATAAAACCGGCAACCGTCACCGATTCGGTGCTTAATGAGAAATCGGTACGCCCTGAGAAATTTTATTTCTTCGGAAAGCGGTATTAATTTGTTTTTGGAATTGACCAGTAAATAGCGATAGACCTTCGTGAAGTTTTCTGTGTATTCATATCCCAACTGTTGATCTTTCCTTATCAGTTCTGAAAGCGCGCTTAAGTTATTAAATACAAAATGTGCGTCAAGTTGCAGTTTAAGGGCCTGCAGTTCCTTTTCCGAAGCCAATTGCCGGTTTCGGGCGGCCTCCAGCTTATATTCCATAGCTTTCCAGGTCTCATCTTTCCACTTTCCGAGCAAAAAATAACCGGTATTCAATGTACTGATCGTCAATGTCAAAAACAGTATAGCTATCAATATATATACTCCATGTCGTACACGGACAGGAGACGGTGGTGTTTCCTGGGGATCCTGAAAAACCAGGTAAAGTAATCCCACTACAATAACCAGGATCACCACGCCTGTAATTTGCAACAGCACCTGTAACAATAAGCGTTTCCATGGACGGGTCATCCATGAAATATTCCTGTTTAAAAAATTATCGACAAAAAGACTAAGTTTAACCATACCGATACAGAACAGGAGATTCGTCAATATATCCATACATAGCTCACCAATCGGAACCGTATAATGTGATTTTAAAACCGGGAGGGGCAAAATCATAAAAGTAGTCAGGTAAGATCCTACAAAAGTAAATACAATAAACCAGACAGTCTTTAGCTTCATATTTGTAATGGTATCGACCATACCTGAAATTGGATTTTCGGACGGTTTGCAACACTCAGAAAACAAGGTGCACCCCATTAGTCTCCTGTTGGGGCCGTTTGTTACAGTTTGTTACCATTTGTTCCCTGAAGACCTTCCGGTGGCAAACCGTTTATTGCACCAATCTCATTCCGGAAAATTGCCATCGGCGATCGGTCGGAAAAAAGTTCCGGTATGTTTTACGGCTATGTCCTTCGGGAGTCGCGACGGAAGCCCCCCGCAAGACTATCTGGTCCACCATAAATTTCCCGTTGTATTCTCCGATTGCTCCTTTGGCTTTCCTGAATTTCGGGTAAGGCAGGTAGGCACTTTCCGTCCATTCCCAACGATGGCCCCAGCTGATCCGGCCCGAAGCCACCTCCCATTCTGTTTCCGTAGGTAATCTTTTGCCACTCCATGCTGCAAATGCCGCCGCTTCATAATAGCTGATATGGCAAACAGCTTCTGTGGGGATAATTTCCTGAATACCCCTGAGTCCATACTGCATCCAATGCCCATCCATGAAATGCCAATATAACGGGGCCTTGATCTTGTTCCTGTTCACCCAGTCCCAACCTGCTGCATGCCAAAACCGAAAATCCGTATATCCCCCATCCCGTATAAATTCCAGGTACGCTCCATTGCTAACGGGGTGGGAAGCAATCTCGAATGCATCCAGATACACCAAATGTCTTCCCTTCTCATTATCATAACAAAAACTTTTGCCTTTGTGCCCGATCCAATAGGCCCCTTCGGAAAAAGTAACTGGCTCTTCCCGCAAAACCTCCATTTCATCAAGAACCGTTTCATTGGAATAGGCAGGAAACAACGGATTATGCCCCAGGATGTATTTGATGTCCATGAACAACAGTTCCTGGTGTTGCTGTTCGTGGTGGATTCCCAATTCCAAAATGTCCTGCAGTTCTTTGTCGATGTCCGTATTCTCAAACAATTGTTCAACATGATCGTTCACATATTTTCGGTATCGATATATTTCAGATACTGTAGGACGGCTAAGGTTTCCCCTATCCGTTCGGATCACCCGTGCCCCTACCGTTTCATAATAACTATTAAACACATAGTTGAAATTGGAATCATACATCTTATAACCTACCAAGTTGGGAGCTAAAACAAAGGTTTCAAAAAACCAGGTCGTGTGTCCCAAATGCCATTTGGGGGGGCTCACGTCTCCTATGGGCTGTACCACATAATCCTCAATTTGGAGAGGGGAACATATGGTCTCGGTACCCTTTCTGACAAGTTTATAGGTTTCCAATAGTCCTTGTCCTCTATTTTTTTCTTTTGGCAGAGTTCTCATCGGGCTTCTACTTTGAACTGCTCCCCGGGTCTGATTTTCCAAATGGCGTCTACAAACCACGCTTCGGAATCCGTAAGCATTCCGATAGTCTCAAATCCGGAATACGCTGCTAATTGACGGATTTCGGCAGTATCGCACTTTTGTGAAAGCTCCGTACAAATCACCTCTCCTTTCCCAAAACGAATAGTGTGTCCATCGATATCGACCTGTTGTTCCCTCTTACTCACCAGGAAGCTCCGGCATGCACCGCTAATGGGATCATACATAGGATAATGTTCAAACTGTTCCGGAACAAAATTGGCAAAAAGTTCCCTGTTGATACGTTCCAGCAGGTTCAGGTTGAACTTGGAAGTCACCCCCGAGGCATCGTTATAAGCCCGGAGTATTTGTTGTGGGTTTTTCTTCAGGTCAAACCCGATGAGTACCATATCGCCGGGAGATAGTAAATTTTGTAATTGGCAACAAAAGTCCCTGCATTCATGAGGTTCCATATTTCCGATATTGGCCCCTAAAAAAAGTACCACTTTGCGACGATTTGAACGGGAGCATGCCTCGGCCAGCATTTCCATGTATTCGCCCTCAAAGCCCTGTACTTCCAGTTCGGGGAGCTCCCGTTGCAACGAACTACCCAGAACATCGAGAACGGAGCCGGAAATATCAATGGGCATATAGATACATTTTGCGCTTTTCCGGTACAGCTCCCGAAGCAGGTACTTTGATTTTAACCCATCGCCTGCTCCTAATTCGATCAGGTCAAAAGGAGTATCGTCCATCATAACAAAGGAACTCAACTCACCGGCCCTGTTCCGGAATATATCCAGCTCACAATCGGTCAGGTAATATTCGGGGAGGGCCATGATTTCCCTGAATAATGCCGACCCTTTTTTATCGTAAAAATATTTGGAAGGCAATTGTTTTGGGTAAGCCAGCAAGCCATCCAGCACATCTTTTTTAAACCGCAATAAAGTAGTTTTTCGTACTTCCGAGGCAATCCTACCGATGCCATTCATATCCACATTCATCCAAATAATGGTTTAAATTTAATTATCATCGTTCTTTCATATTTCATTCATATTTTTGAGTTATTTGTGCCTTTTTGGGTCAAACCTTAATTTTCTCCAACATTTCATCGGTAATACTTTCGGAATAAATCCCATAGCCATTGACCAGTTGTCCCTTTAGCTTGTATTTATCCGAAGAAATAGCATATAGAATACTGGAATCCCCGGGGTCGCTCATACCTTCAAAACGGAAGTATTCATCAACCTCAAATTCGTCATGGAATATTTTATATTCGCCATTTCGGCATTCGATACAATTCTGTTTCAGGTTAAAGTCTTCCACATAACCCTCTTCCCTTAAAGCGTTCATTGCCTGGCTCAACGTATCAAAATCTCTGTTCATGATTATATTCGCTTTTTTAAATCTTATATTAGATTGGACTCTACCGTGATATTTCCCGTAATCATTTTTTCAATAGGACATTTAGATCCTATTTCCAATAACTTTTCCTGCTCTTCACGGTTGAGATTTCCAAACAATCGGATTTCTTTTTTAAAAGTCACCTCACCTGTGGTCATCTTTCTTTTGAATCCGACTTTGATTTCCACCTTTTCCAGGCCCCATCCTTTTCTGTCGGCATACATTCGTATGGTCATTGCCGTACATGCCGCCAAGGAGGACTCAAGAAGTTCTGTAGGTGTAAACCCCAAATCCTGTCCCCCTACCTCCACCGGCTCATCTGCCATAATGATATGGTTTCCCGCTTGTATCTCGGTTTTATATTGTTGTTTCCCGATGGAGACTGTCGTTGTTTTCATCTGTTTAAAATTTTATGTCCGAATATGGTTATTATGCTCCGCTACAGTTTATCATAGCCCTTAAATTTTTTGCTTACAATACGTTTCCATTCCGGATGTCGCTGTATATAGGCAAATACAAAGGGGCAGAACGGCAACAGGCTGATGCCGTTGTCCTCAAGGTAGTGTAGTGTTTTTTCAACCAGGGCACTGGCCGCTCCCTGTCCGGAGAGTTCCGGATCGGTCTCGGTATGGACCAGAGCCATCTGGTTGCCGAACTCCCCGTAATTGGTAAAGGCGTAATTGTGATTGACCTTTATTTCGAAACGTCTCTTATCCTCATTTTTCACCAGGGGAATGGGCTCAAATATTGTTTTCATTGTTTTGTATTTTTAGCACTGAAGTTCTCTATATATACACCGTGCCGGTTTCAGTCGGCACGGTGATGACGTTTAAAAAGATTATCGGGCAAACAACGCTTTCCGCAATACGGCCGAAGCTTGTGTCAACGCTTCCTGTACCCCGGGAATATGCGACAACGGATTCAACATGCCGTAATCGTGTATCATACCTTTGTACACCGTTGTGGTAACAGGCACTCCCGCTTCATCCAGTTTCCGGCCATAAGCCACGCCTTCATCATACAGAATATCATTTTCGGCAACCTGGATCAAGGCAGGGGGCAAACCTTTCAATTCTTCGAGGGTGGCACGGACCGGGGAAACGTATTTTTGTTTCCGTTCTTCTGCATTAGGGATATACATGTCCCACATCCATTCCATAATAGGTGTGGTGAGAAACCTGCCTTGAGCATATGTGGTGTACGACGGACGACTCGTATCGGAATCTACCAGCGGCCATAACAAAAGCTGAAAAGCCAATTTCGGTCCGTTCTTCTCTTTGGCCATCAAGGCAACCACCGTAGACATATTTCCTCCGACGCTGTTTCCTGCAACAGCCAGACGGGAACCATCCACTCCGATCTCATTTCCGTGTTCCGCCACCCATGTCGTAGCTGCATAGGCCTGGTTGATAGCTATCGGAAATTGTGCATCGGGTGTCGGGGTATAATCGGGGAAAACTGCGACAGCACCACTGCCCACTACCAAATCCCTCACCAGACGTTTATGGGTCGGGTAATCGCCCAATACCCATCCCCCGCCATGGAAGAACATAAATACGGGCAGGTTGTCCTTGGCACCTTTGGGTTTTACGATATGAATAGTGATGGTCTGCCCATCCTGGGTTATTTCTCTTTCCGACTCTTCGATATCGCTATAGTCATAGGATACCGAATTCTGAGCATCCACAAGCACCTGACGGGCATCCTCAGGAGATAATTCTTCCAGTGGCGGTCCGTCACTACTGTTCAGAACCGCCAGGAATGCACGGGTGTCCTTTGAAATATTGGGGTCTTTTTCCCCGGGAATGGTCTGTGACATGATGTTTGAATTTAAGTTGATTAAAATGAAAAAAATCGTTGTAGCTGCTAATTTGACCTGGTTCATAGTGTTTTCTTTTTTGGTTAATCGTATTATTTATACTGCTTTAAAGGTTTCTTGATCTTGTCCACATAGCACCAGGCAAATTTCGACCAGGGTTCGGGTAAGATGGAAGTGACCACGGGGTGGCCTGTTGCTTCAAAATGTTTTTGTGCGTGCTGGTTTTGGGAAGCGTTGCAGCACAAAACGGTCCCGCATGTCTGGCAGAGTCTCAGGTGGTTCCACGTACCCCCTGTCTTTACGCATTCTTCACACACTTTTGTTCTGGTGGTACTGAATTCATCCCCGGTCAAATGCTCACAGTATTTATTCTCACCCTCCATACCTATAACTGCGCTAATTGTTGATTTTTTAAGTCCGCCAGAAACTGATGGACCTGGCTAATAGCCATAGAGCCTTCACCTACCGCCGAGGCCACTCTTTTTACAGAACCTTTTCTGACGTCACCGACAGCAAAAAAGCCCGGTATGCTCGATTCCAGGGATTGTGGTTTTCGCTGCTCGAAGATGGAACATTTGGTCATGGCTGTCTCGATTACATCCTGACCGGTATAAATAAATCCCTTGTCGTCCATGGCCACAATGCTATTCAACCACCCGGTGCATGGTTTCGCACCAATAAAGGTGAACAGGTTGGAAATCCCTATGGTTTGTTCACTGCCTTCCGTATCCAGTACCAGGGACTCCAGGTGATGAGCTCCATGGAGCTGTACCACATTGCTGTTTTTTTGCACGATGATATTGGGGGCGGCATAAATTCGCTGTACGAGATAATCGCTCATCTTGGCCCCAAGATCATCGCCCCTGATGATGACATGGACCTCAGCAGCATGATCTGCCAGGAACAATGCTGCCTGTCCCGCCGAGTTACCACCCCCTACAACACCGACCAGTTCATTTTTACAGGCCGAAGCGTTCATTCCGGTCGCGGAGTAAAAAACACCGCTCCCTTCAAATTTTTCGATATTTTCGATAGGCAAGCGTCGATAGTTCGCCCCTGTCGCGGCAATAATGGATTTGGTCTTTATATGCTTATCATTCGAAGCACATAAGGTGAAATAGCTCCCGTTATATTCCACTTTTTCCGCCTTATGCGGAATAGAAATATGACAACCGAATTTCTGCGCCTGGAGATAGGCCTTGTTGGCAAGGTCGGTCCCGGATATACCCGTTGGAAAGCCCAGATAATTTTCGATTTTTGTGCTTTTTCCCGCTTGTCCCCCCGGAGCGTTGCCATCAATGGTCACCACGGACAATCCTTCCGAAGCCGCATATACACTTGCTGCAAGTCCGGACGGACCGGCGCCTACGATCAGCACATCAAATATTTCATCTCCGAATTCCGTAAGTACACCCGTTTGTTCTGCCAGTTCGGCAAGCGTAGGTTTTTTGAATAGTTCACCTGTGATGTTTATCAGGATAGGGAGATCTTCATGAGTCAGATTAAAGCTATCCAATAGTGCTTGACCCTCTTCGGAGACATCGGTATTCAGGAAGGTATGCCAGATATGGTTCTTCTCCATGAAATCGCGCAAACCATAGGTTTCTTTGGATTTTTCGGAACCAATCACTTTTATGCCCCCGGTAAATTCCCTTAGCATGGTCTCCTGTCTTTGGATGAATGCCCCCAACAGGACATCACTGATGTCGCTATGCCTGGAAATGACTTCCTTCAGTACATCAGGCTTTATACAGAGGACCGTGGTCCCTTTTGGGGCATGGGCGCTAAAAGGTATCCTACGGTTGGACAGCATACTGCTATCCCCGGTAAATTCATGGACACCATGGGTCCCCACAACTTCATCCCGAAGCGGATCTTTGATCTGTATCTCTCCATCCAGGATCACATAAAAGTCATAAGTGTTGTCCCCGACTTCAAAAACAATGGTTTCCTGATCAAAGGTTATAATACTGCCAAATTCCTTAAGCGTATTTATTTGCTTTTGGGTCAATACGGCAAATCGTGGGTCAGTCATTTTAAATCTTGTTTTATTGCGTTCGTATTTCTATCCGTTTACTCAATGGTCGATGTTGTGCTTTTTCAAAAAATCAATGAGTTCGGGCACCTTCGGATTTTTTATAAAATCATCGCCAACCATTACCGTGGGAAACTTTAATTTCCCATCATAAAGGGCACGTATTTTAGCATCGGCGACCGTATCGGTCTCTACATTAAAATCTTCAAACGCTATCCACTTGCTTTGCAAATAGTTGCGAATACCAGCAGACTTGGGGCACCAATCGGTGCCATACAATTGCAGTTTGGGTTTATCCATTTTTGGTGATAAGTTTTATAACTGTGGGATGAATCTTTTCTGCATTGGTCACGATAAACGGGGTTACGGACATCAGGATAATGGACACCGCGAGGAATATCTGGTAGTTGTTGGCACTGATCAACTCATACTTTAACCCGCTTTGTGCAAGGACAAAGGAAAATTCACCGATCTGTGCGATCGAGAATCCTACGGCAAGCGCGGTTTTCCATTCCAGTCCCAACACTTTAACCGCCAAAATCCCGGCAATGGCCTTCACAGCAAAGGCGAACAAGATCCAGAACACGATCCATCCAAAATCGGTAAGGAATATCTCATAGTTGAGCAACATCCCCATGGAAATAAAAAAGAAGCTCATAAACACATAGCGAAAGGGTAAGAAACAGCTTATAGCCATGTGGTCATAATCGGTTTCGGCGATGATCAGGCCTGCGATAAAAGCGCCTAACGCAAGAGACAGTCCCAATTGCTCGGTAAGCAGGGCAATGCCTGTAACAATAAAGATCAGGGCGATCAAGAACACTTCCTGGCTCTGGATCTTCATGACGTATTTCAGGAAATAAGGAATCACAAAACGGGCCAGTACATAGGAAATTCCCCCCATCAACACCAGTTTACCCAATAACCAGCCGAATGCCGTAAAAGAGTCACCCCCTACTCCGGCGATAATGGGTGTAAACAGCATAAGAGGTACGATCATGATATCCTGGAACAGCAATACTGCCAAAATGAATTTACCGTGGGGAGTAACTATTTTGTTGGAGTCCTGTAATGTTTTGATAACGATGGCCGTACTGCTCAGGGCGTACAGAAATCCCCAGAAAACACTTTCCTCCCAACTGGGACGCATGGTGAGCCAGATAAGTCCCGCCGTAATTATAATGGTAAAAAACACTTGTGCGCTTCCGCCTCCCAATACATAGTGTTTGATCTTTTTGAGTTTATCGAACGAAAATTCGAGTCCTATGGTAAACAACAGCAGGATCACCCCGATTTCCGCGTATACATCGACTTCTCCCATGTCGGCGAAATAGCCGGTGGTATTGGGACTTAGCAACACTCCGGTGATCAGGTACCCGATGATATACCGGATCCTGAGGAACCTGCATATAATAACTACGGCTGTAGCGACGCCAAAAATGGCACAGATATTCAACAATATGTGATGTTCCATAAAAGTTTTTTTTAGGATTCCCGATAGCTCAGCGCTCCGGAAGGGCAATGATCAATCTGATGCTTTATAGCTTCCTTCGAGGCGTGCTCCGGAGTTATCCAGGGCTTTGCTTTTGGGTCATAAACCTTGGGCAGGGTTTTGACACAGACACCGGCGTGAATGCATTTTTTGGGATTCCACAGCACCGTTAAATCCTCTTTCTGATATTCTTTGACAGTTTCCATAAGTGTGTTGTTTTATGATCTTAATACATCCCTGATCTCTTCTGTTTTACCAAATACGGCAGCCGCAAAAGGACACAGGGGAATGATTTTTATATTTTTACTTCTTGCCATTTCTACAATTTTGTACAGCATCTGTTTGCCTACCCCTTTGCCGTTATATGCCGGTTCTACATCGGTATGATCTATGATGATCAATTCGGGCCCGGCAATGGAATAGGTCATCATCCCTGCCCGCTTTTCATTATCCCGCGCCATGGCATATCCTTTGGCGTCGCTTTGTTTTAGTTGTATTTCCACAGTCTATGGTTTTAAGATTGTATTCAGAGATCCGTACAAACCCAGCTGTTGCCCGCCTGATGGAAAGCCACGGAATTTGTTTGCCGGTTCTGTTCCGCTTTTTATTTTTCTTTGATGAATTGCAGGAATGCCGTCAGTTTTACCGTGTCACTCACCACAATGCTTCCGGCTTCGGTAATGGCACTCCATGCCAGGTTAAAATCCTTCCTGTTGATACTTCCCGATATTTCAAAACCGGCTTTGGTTTGCCCGTAAAGATCCACGGCAATGCCATTGAAATCGACATTCAGGCGGATTTCCCGGGTAACATCCCTGATCGTCAGCTTGCCCGCCATTGTATTTCCGTCAAAAGATCCGGAGGTAAACAATATTTCGGGAAATAATGCCGCACTGAAAAAATCGTCCGAGCGCAGATGCTTGTCCCTGTCCCTGTTATTGGTATTGACGGAAGCTGCTTTCGCCGTGAATTGAAAAGCTGCTCCTATGAAATCCTCACGATCCGTCTCAGCCGTAGCAGTGAAATCCTCAAAGTGACCGCTCACCGTAGAAATCATCATGTGTTTTACTTTAAAGCTGATTTCGGAGTGAGCAGTATCAATATTCCATTTTGTTTTTTGCACTATACTCATTATACCATTATTAATAATTACTATTTATTATGATCAGGAAGCTGTCATCGATTGTATCCGCAATATGGTTAACTATGAACTAATTCCATGCCACAAGCCTATTCAGCTGATTATCAATAAAATAAAAGGTAAAAAACAAAAATTATCATTCTAACTATTGATACATTTCGAAAATATCAGAATTTCAAGAATATTTATAAGATGGATATCTCGCTCATCAGACCATATTTTATCTGTGAAATTTTTAGAGATCATAAAGTAATTATCAAATGAAACACGTTAAACATTCGTGAATGGTTAAAAGTCTCCTTGCCGTCATGTGCAGGCTCTACATCGATATGATCTATCACGATCAATTCGGGATCGGCAAAGGAATAGACTATTAGTCCTCCCCTTTTTTCATTGATTCGCCTCATAGCATATCCTTTGGCGCGGTTTAATTCTATTTCAATAATTGTTATTCTTTTTTTATCAATGGGGTTAGAACAGGGTATAAAACCTCAAAACAAGTGCTGTCTTTTTGATCTTTTTAAAACCTGAATTCTGTTGTCAATACAAAATGATAAAGTGTATCCGGCAGGCTACTCTCTTTTAAAAAAGCGCCCGGGAATACAATATTGGACTCCAGTTGTATGTTTATAAAACTGCTGGGTTCAAACGAGATATTGGCTCCCATTTGATGGGCTATAAACCTTTTGTTGTTTGTACTCGGATAATCCAGGGTCATGGGTGCGCCATACACACCGTCTTCTGTCGAATAGCGCCAAAAGACGTCATAATCTATTTCTGCCTGCCATTTGTTGAAGGTTGTGTTTATATAGGGATGAACATCGATGAGGTTGGAAGGGCCAAACCGGGCAACCCGCCCGAAATATGCTCCTCTGGGGTACAAAGCATCAAAGGTGTTCATTTTGTTGTCTGTTGCATCCCTGTCACCGCTTATCGCTTCCGTCTTTATGCCTAATCCGAAATCTCTTCCCATTATAGTTGTTTGTCTTTCTATATGCAGGGAAAGCGTCCATGCGGAAATATGCTGGTCCCCGAATGTCCCGAACTGGTACACCGCTTCATTGTTATAGGTCAGCTTTTTATAGTTGCCAAAGTGCCTGATTCCGACAGATGTTCTTCGCTCATTTTCTGTCCCGCTGTTATATAGGGCATAATCATCTTTCTGATAGAAGATATATACATCCACACCGGTCGTTCCAGAAAGCTGTGTTGTCGTGTATATACCGGAAAAGGTTTCGTCGAACTTTAAATAATCATTGTCGAATACCCTGGAAAAAGGTTGTACGGGAACCGAGAAAAATCCCTTTACCTTAAAATTCCGGTTTTGATAGTTTAGCTCTGTAAAATCAAATGATCTCCTGACATTAGGACCTTCCCGGATATCGACCAGCCTTCCCGAGCCCAGGCGTATGTTGTGCCTACCCGCGGCAATATCCCAGCTTGATGTGAATTGGTATTTGACAAACAACTGGTTTATATAAAGCTCGTCTTTGTCTACCGGACTAATATCATCTTTATTTGTTGGCAAACTACTGCCCAGTTCTGTAAATAGTTCAAAATTCCTGCCTGCTTTTAAATGGGCATGTGCTAAAAATCTATTTAAGTACCAGCTATTATCCTGGTTTGCATAGCGGTCAAATTCACCATTAATAAATGATTCTGTTTGAAATCGCCAACTCCCCCCGAAGGAAAGTGTAGTATGGTGTGATATGTCAACAATTTTTAAATTTTGATACAGGGTTTTATCCTCTATAGAATCTATTGATCTCAAATTATCTTGCTGGCGTAAAAGGGCAAACTCCTGACCATACATGGAACAATGAAAAGCAATCAACAATATCATACAATTTTTAAGTCTCATAACTAAACCCAGGTTGGCAATACTACTCACGAATTGAAGGAAAGATTGCAATAATCTTTAGCCGGTTCTTTACATATTGATTTTAAGATAATTACCCCCTGACTATTCTTTGGTAAATTGCAGGTCAATACTCAATTTTACAGTATCGCTTACCGCAATACTGCCTGTTTCCGTTATGGCACTCCAAGACAGGTTGAAATCCTTTCTGTTAATAGCACCGGACATTTCAAAACCAGCTTTGGTTTGCCCATAAGGGCCCACGGCCATTCTATTGAAATCAACATCCAAGTCAATTTCCTTGGTGGTATCCCTAATTGTTAAATCTCCTACCAAAGTGCTTCCGTCAAATGATTTGGACTCAAATATGATCTCAGGATTGGGGTCTGCATCGAAAAAATCATCTGATTTCAAGTGTTTATCCCTATCACCATTTTTTGTGTTGATAGAACCGGTTTTTGCCGTGAAGTGAAAATCCGCATCAATGAAGTCCTTATTACCGGTCTCGGTTGTTGTATTAAAATCTTCAAAGTGACCGGTTACTGTAGAAATCATCATGTACTTTACTTTTAGCAGATTTCAGAATGTACAGTGTCAATTATCCATCTTGTTTTTTCTGTTGTACTCATGCTTTTTACGATCTAAAAATCAGTACTCATTTATTTGCTTTGATAACCTCCGTAATGTTTTACCGGAGACCAGTCGGGGATTACTTCCGGTAGTTTCGGGTTCATATTTTGATATTCACCTGATGCAAATACTACGTTGCCTCCCACTATGGTTAAAACTGATTTTAAATTATTGATTTCTTTTTCCGGAACGGTGAAGTAATCACCGGATAATAGTGCTAAGTCTGCATACATACCGTTTTCTAAAGTCCCTTTAACGGTTTCTTCATCGGAAATCCAGGCACTGCCTTTGGTGTATAAATGCAAAGCTTCTTCTCTTGATAGTTGGTTAGCCGGTTCGGATAGTTGAAGATCGCCTACGGTTTTACCTGAAATCAACCAATATAATGCCGGCCATGGATTGTAGCTTGCTACCCGTGTACCGTCGGTTCCGGCTCCTACAGGAAGCCCCATATCCATCATTTTGCGAACGGGGGGTGCCTGTTTTGCCTTATCGGCTCCATAGCGTTCAACAAAATACTCACCGGCATAGGCCATACGTGCCTGAATGGCAATACCACCGTTTAAAGCCTTTATTCGTTGCAGATCTTCTTCCTTTACTGTTTCTGCATGGTCAAAAAGCCATCGTCTGGAAGCCAGTTTTCCGTCGGTTTCTTCGTTAACTTCTTCGATAACATCCAGCATATGGGCTATAGTCTCGCCATAGGTGGCATGTATACGGAAAGGCCAGCCATTGTCTACATGAAGGCGTATAATCCGCTTTAAATCTTCTCTCCAGGTTGGTCTGTCTTCAAGCATAGGCTGAGGGGCCAGAAAATTTTCAAAATCACCGGCGCTCCAGGCCAGAAATTCTCCTCCTCCTTCCAGCTCATATCCGTGGTCCAGATGTATTTCCCCATTATGTCCAACCTCATTGTTGGCCATCCATTCCTGAAACTCCGCATATTCCTCACCCTTGTTTTGCGGAAACAGATAATAGGAAAGACGAATGGGCATTTCACCCGCTTCAGCCAGAAGTTTTGTACCCGCATAGTCCGTTGGAAATTTATGGCCTCCCCCACCGGCATCGATACCGCTGGTAATCCCAAAGCTGTTTAGTTCCCGGTAGAATTGTCTGGTAGAGTTTACCATTTCTTCCTCTGATAAAGAAGGTAATGCCCCGATGCGGGCATATAAGATCCCCGGATTGGGTTCTGCCAAAAGCACACCGGTCAATTTACCGTCGGCGCCTTTTTCAAAACTACTGCCTTCCGGGGCCTTCGTATTTTCGTCAATCCCCAAAGCATCGAGTCCCGCCTGATTGAGCCAAGCCCTGCTGTACAAAAAAAGCACATAAGCAGGTACATCTCCGGTAGCCTCGTTGATCTCCTGTGGGGTGGGAAAACGCTTTTCTTCGAATTGAAAAGGGCTCCACCCGCCTATTACCCGGACCCATTGTCCTTTAGGGGTTCTCTCTGCCTGTTCTTTTAACATCTGTAAGGCTTTCTTCAGGGACTTCACACCATCCCAGCGGAGTTCGGCATTAAAAAAACGCCCGCCCCTTGTCAGGTGCAGATGCGAATCGTTGAGACCGGGGATTATGGTTTTGCCATGGGCATCAATGATTTTGGTACTTTCGTTTTTCAGCTTTAAGATCTCTTCATTAGCTCCCGTCTCCAATACTTTTCCATCCTTTATAGCAATAGCTTCTGTAATTGTTCTGTCCGTATCCATAACAGCAACTTTTGCATTATGAACAATCAGGTCGGCAAACGCGATGTTTTTGCTCTCCTTTTCTTTACAGGAGACAAATGCCAGGACAATAGTTAAAACTAATATAAATCGTTTCATCATTACTGTGAATAAGAACGCTCTGCTCCATGGAAGCAGAGCGTTTTGTATGGATTAATGTTTAAGCATTTCTCTTGCATACTGTACCCCTATGCCATAAGCGCCCCCGTATTTAACAACGAGGTCATTTACCGGCTTATAGGTTTCCTGCCTGGCCCAATCGCGTTGTAATTCCAACAGGTATTGCAGGGAGGTCATGGGTTTTGCACCGGCCTGAACCATACGCGTTACCGCCTGGTCATGCGCTTCTTTGGAAACGTCTCCGGAGGCATCGGTAATCACATACACATCATAGCCTTCACTAATGGCAGATAAAACAGGCCCTACAATGCAGACACTGGTCCACAAACCGGCCATAACGATTTTCTTTTTGCCTTTACCGGTAATCGCTTTATGCGCATTTTTATCCTCCCAGGTATTCATCGTAGTTCTATCTACGTAACCGGAAGTTGATTCGGGATAAAATTCCTGGATTTCGGGAAAGACAGGACCACTAAATGATTTTTCTGCAACCGTAGTAACAACCGTCGGAATTTTAAAGATTTTAGAAGCTCCTGCCACGAGCCCTGTGTTGTTCCTTAATTCCGTCGTAGAAATACTATGTGTGGCAAATGCCATTTGCCCTTCATGATCTATCAATAGTAAAGAATGGTTTGTCGGATTTAATAATTCCGGACTGGGTTCTTGTGCAAATCCTAACAAACCGGAGATTCCGAATGCGATAAATAAAATTGTCTTTTTCATTGTTGATTTAATTTGTGTCATCATGGACGGTTATACATACTTTGATTCTTATTTACATTCGCATAGGAACTTCCATTAGGAGTAGCTCGGTGTCGGAATCAGCTTTTATTGCCAATTCCCGTACATCCCAGACCCCAAGTCCGTCCCTGTGGTTCATGGATTGGTTGTTTACGGTAACATTACCGCTAAGGACAAATACATAGACCCCGTTGTTTTCCGGGTTCTTCAGGCTATAGGAGAGCTCTCTTCCCTTTTCGAGGCGGGTCATATTAAACCAGGCATCCTGGTGTATCCAAACCCCTGCGTCATCCGGGTTGGGTGATAATACCTGCTGAAAACGGTTGTTGCGGTCTTCTGCCTTTAAGGTTATCTGATCGTAACGAGGGGTGACATTCTGCTTGTTCGGAAAGCCCCAGATCTGAAGGAACTTCACCTCTTTGTCCTTGTTTTTGTTATACTCGGAATGTGTTATCCCGGTTCCGGCACTTAACACCTGGATGTCCCCGGATTTTATAACGGCTACATTCCCCATGCTGTCCTTATGTTCCAGATCACCTTCGAGGGGAATGGAAATGATCTCCATATTTTGATGCGGATGGGTACCGAAACCCATCCCGGCAGAAACCCTGTCATCATTTAATACGCGGAGCACCCCGAAGTGCATGCGCTCCGGGTCGTGGTAACTGGCAAAACTAAAGGTGTGCCGGGAGTGTAACCAGCCGTGATTGGCGTCTCCTCTTGTTTCTGCTTTGTGAAGTACAGTGTGCATAGTTTTAAATTCGTTATTTGATATATGATTATAGCTGTTTCTTTCGCTCTATCCCGATCTATGTTTTACCGGGATTTATTTACTCCCCGCGGGAATTGCGCTATTTGTAATGGTTTGCGCCAAAAACGCTTTATGTGTCATTTTCCTTTTTAGTCGTGAACTGTTGGTACCTCCATTGTTTTTTCTGAAATATTTGCGATCCGGAATTTGTATGACGGATTGGATTCTTAACAGACTAATTTTATGCCAGGATTCTAACTACATGAATAACAATATATTGAAAACAAACTACGTGTTTTTTATTTCCTTTTTTTAGTACTATTCTCTTATATTAGAAATTTTGGGGAATTTTCAGTTTATTACAGAATTTATTCAGCGGTGAAGAGACTGATTACCCTTTATCCGTTCGATAACCCCGGAACATTGCGTTGGGTTCTTTATGCATCTTTATGGTACATCAGAAACATGTATTTTGCCCTTAAAAACTTTTTTAAAACATACCAAAAGGAGCGGCTTTAACGGCATACCCTGCAATCTCCAATGTTTTATAGGATTGGAATTCAACAATTTGTGTTTTTGAAATATTATCTTTAACTTAAGCGTTCGTCTAAACTTTATCCTTTGGTTCCTGTATGTGTATATCCGGATTTCCGGTATGGGTTGGCGTACAACAGATGCTTTTGCACTACAGCGGTCCCGGATAGATTGAAATATAAAGTATCAGAATTATTTTGTTTTCCCCAACTCTTGAACGATGACAATTATCAGGCTTCGGACTTAAGAAAAACCTGATATATATTTACGGTGATTTATTTAATTTCGCCAGAAATGCCATTTTTAAAGTTCATGAGAGTTATACTATTCATCTTATTCATATTTGCTGCCTGCAATAAAGAACAGTACCACACTGCTGAAAATGTTGCGGGTGATACTTCGATTAGCCCCTGGAATCATGATACTACACTACCGGCGGATAGTCTTAGGGTTTCTACCGTGGAAAAGGTTAGTCAAATGGAAGCAGAAGCAAACAGGTTACTGCAATCAGGAAAACGTTTGTTGCAGGAGAATAAGGCAGAAAAAAATTACGCTGAAATCATTAACCTGTTAAACAGATCTTTACACATTTATACAGAATTGGGTGATAAGAACAGGCAGGCTGATGTGCTAAACTATTTGTCGGAATGCTATCTTAATGAAGATAAATTGATAACGGCAGATAACCATTTGCAGAAGGCATTACTATTATTCAAATCTACGGGGCATGAACATATACACGAGACCTACCACCTATTACAACTGGTACATAACATCCGGGGTAACCTGGAAAAAAGCCTGTATTATTCTCTTGAGAATGTTAAAAGCATGGTACAGACCAAAGACACTGTTCACGCCGGGCTGTATTATCATTTTGTAGGAGAAAACTACAGTGCTTTAGGCGATCGTCAAAAAAGCCTGGAATGGTATGATAAAGCGTTAAACATAAAAAACAGCCTGGATACAAAATTATTGTATCACATTGTGAATGTGACCAGTAAAGAATTACTTCTTCTGAATAAAAACCAGCAGGCCCTGGATTTAATCCTGGAGGTAGCCCCATTTGAGAAATCTTCAGGTATAGCGGAGCTGGAAGAAGCCAAGGGGTATGCGTATAGTGCATTGGGTAAACAGGTTATGGCGAACAGGCATTTTGCCGAGATGTTGAGGTTATATGACAACGAATCCAGAAGCCATGAATTAATTCGAAAAAAATCGTTGGCGTATCTTAAGCTGGGTAGTTACTATGTAGACCGGGAACAGTATAACAAAGCTAAAGGTTATTTGTTGCATTCCTTCCCGTTTTCCAGTGTATCCAATATGGCCAAGGCAAACCTGATGTTGTTTAAAGCAGACTCGGCTACAGGCAATTACAGGGATGCCATATCATACTACCAGACTTATAAAAAACTTAATGATTCTATCTTTAATACGGAGAAAAGCAGACAGATACAAGAAATAAAAATCCGGTATGAAACGGTTAAGAAAGAAAATAAGATCAGCGATCTGCAAAATGAAAACGTAGTTAAAAGCATGGAACTGGACCGGGCTAACCTGATAAAAAAATTAATTTTGGGAGGGCTTGTTCTCCTTTTTACCGCCAGTCTTTTTCTGTATAAAGGGCATGTGGATAAAAAGCGGATTAATAGGGTGTTATTAAGCCAAAAGGAGGAAATTGCACAGCAGAATAATACGCTACAGGAACTTTTGTCTGAAAAAGAATGGTTGATTAAGGAAATCCATCATCGGGTGAAGAACAATCTGCAAATAGTAATGAGTTTACTTAATACCCAGTCCAGATATATTAAAAACCCTGAAATATATGCTGCTATAAAAAAGAGCCAGTCCCGTTTATTTGCAATTTCCCTGATCCATCAAAAACTATATAAGTCGGACAATTCCAATTTAATAGATATAAATTCGTACATAGAAAATCTGCTTCGGTATTTAAGGGAAAGTCTGGATGAAGGTTCACACATTAAATATGAACTGGATGTAGACCGGATCATGCTTCAGGAAGACCAGGCCATTCCCGTAGGTTTAATTTTAAATGAAGCCATCACCAATGCGATCAAATATGCTTTTCCGGAACAGGACAAAGGGGTAATTAAAGTCACTATGAAGAGTGAAAAAGATTATTATGTATTAAGCATACAGGATAATGGGACAGGAATACAGAAGGATCATTCGAAGGATGTTCTTCCTTCTATGGGAATGACCTTAATAAAAGGGCTAAGCAAACAATTAAACGGATCTTTGAAGATTGAAAATAATAATGGTACTTTAATCCGGGTTATGTTCAGGCACATCACCATTTCGGATATATACGCTCAACACACTTAATATCAGGAAGATGAAGAAACACATTCTTATTGTAGAAGATGAATTTATCGTAGCCAATGATTTGTCTTGCTATCTTGAAGAGCAGAACTTTGTTGTTTCAGGTATCGCTTCTACTGTTGAGGAAGCACTTCTGTTTATAGATAAACAGCCCCCCTATATCGTATTGCTGGATATTCATTTAAAGGGAAAATTGTCCGGTATTGATCTGGCTAAAAGGCTTCAACAGTTGAACATCCCTTTTATTTATCTTTCTGCTTACTCCAACAAACTGATCCTGGAGCAGGCGAAAAAGACAAATCCTTATGGTTTCCTGGTAAAACCTTTCAGGGAGAAAGACTTACACATTGCTTTGGAAATTGCCACATACCATATAGAGCATCATGCGGATACCAACACCCAGTCGGAACAACAGCTTTTTGAAAAATTAAGCAGTATTCCGACGGGTGATAAAGGAGAAGAATGTTTTGAAGAAATAGCAAAGGTCTTACAGCCAGGTATTCCTTTTGATTTCCTGTTCTGTAATTTGGTCCGTGATACATATACGTTGAGATTGGGAATCCACAGGGTCGGAATCAGGAAATACCAGATCATAGGAGTCAACGAGTTTTCCAATATCCTGGGATTGTCCATCAGTGAGGTAGAAGGGATTATTGCGGAAAGAAGCCTGCTGAAAGTGCAGGGCATATACGAGGATACGGAATTTGACCGGTTGAAGGACCTTTCCCGGTTCGAAAAAATGGTGAGCACCCCGTTCAAACTACAATCCTGTATGGCCCTTAGCATAGATCAGGGACATGAAAAAAGGCTTAGTTTTTCATTTTATGCCAAGCATAAGGGAGTATTTAACAGGACGAGAGCAGATCTTATACAAAGCCTGGGTATTGTTTTTTCTGATATATTAGAAAATAAGGTCGGTCTGAAAAAATCTGGCGGCACTTCGGTAAAAGGACATGCTACAAGTCATAAAAACACGGGAACGTTTAAAGAGATTATAGGGAAAAGTCCGAAACTTTTAAATGTTTTACACGACATTGAGCGTGTAGCCCCTATGAAAACTTCGATTTTAATTATGGGAGAGAGTGGTACGGGAAAGGAATTATTTGCCAAATGCATTCACCGGCTTTCACCACGTTCCGAAGCTCCGTTTGTGGTTATCAATTGTGGTGCCATCCCTGAAAACCTTATAGAATCGACCTTATTCGGACATGTAAAAGGAGCTTTTACCGGGGCTTCCACCCATAGTACAGGAAAATTTGAACAAGCCAACGGGGGAACCATATTTTTAGATGAAATAGGTGAAATGCCCCTTGAAATGCAGGTACGGCTCTTGAGGGTACTACAGGAGAATGAAATAGAACGCATCGGGGATACCAAGACCATACCCCTGGATGTAAGGGTCATTGCAGCCACAAATAAAAACCTCGAACACGAGGTTGAAACGGGTAATTTCCGATTGGACCTGTATTACAGGTTACATGTTTTTCCTGTTTACGCTCCCCCGTTACGAGAGCGAAAGGAGGATATACCTCTTCTTGCCCAATATTTTTTAGATAAATATATGAACCTGACAGGGAAATTCTTTGAAGGTTTATCTGAAAAAACTCTGGAAGCACTTTTGCGATACGATTTTCCGGGAAATATCCGGGAACTGGAGAATTTAATGGAACGGGCAGTGATCGTAGAAAACGGTAAAACATTGACCCCTGGTAACTGGATTCCTGAAAATGAATTAATTACCTCTAATAACGACTTTAAAACATTCGAAACCAAACAGAAAGAATATATTGTAGAAGTTCTCGATCATACTAACTGGCGCGTAAGCGGCCCTAAAGGCGCCGCAAAAATTTTGGGGATGAAAGAAAAAACACTTTTTGCCAAAATAAAGCGCCTGGGGATTGAGAAACGGGTAGGTTTAAAGTCGTAAGGCAATTGGTGATAAGTTTCTGTGAGAGATCGGCCGGTATTAAATAGTATTTTTCTGAATAGTTATTGGGTTTTGTACGTGCTAAATTACCTGTGAAGAGAAAAAGAGTAGTATACATTCATTTCATCTATACAAAAATTAACAGGCCATTGGTTTGGCATTCTTCCTGACTGACAGCCAGGCAGGTATATCGGTTGGTATTTGGGTATTTTTGCTAAACCTGCCTGCCGGCAGGTAGGTGCTTATTATGGGCTTTCATAAAATTTTGTTAAACATTATGTAGGTATTTAGGTAATTTCCTAAATTTGTCCCATGGAATTATTAGAGATCATAAAGTCATTATCAAACGAAACGCGTTTAAACATCCTGGAATGGTTAAAGGACCCCTTTGCCCATTTTCCGGAAGAGGAACTGAGCCAGGACACCCCGGAGTTGGGTGTATGTGTGTCCGATATTGCCAAAAAGGCCGGAATGTCCGTCCCTACTGTTTCTGATTATTTAAAGACCATGTCCGCGGCGAATATTTTGATCGCTACACGAAAGGGACAGTGGACTTATTATAAAAGAAACGAAAAATCAATTCAGGATCTGGCAACGTATATTAAAAATAAATTATAAAATTTTTTTGCTTAACTTTTAGGCTTTTGCCTAATTATACAAATACATAAATATGAAAGCAGCAGTGTTAAAAGAGTTCGGCTCTATTGAAAATTTTGAAATTGCAGATATCCCTACACCTGAACCCGGATTCCAGGAAGTTTTGGTCAAGGTCTATGCTACTTCTGTAAACCCTTTGGATTACCAGGTACGCCGGGGGGATTATAAAAATGAACTGGAACTCCCCGTTATTACAGGTCACGATATCTCCGGTGAGATCGTAGCGCTCGGACCCGGGGTAAAAAACTTTAAGGTCGGTGATGAAGTGTATTATACCCCGGAGATTTTTAATGGCCCCGGGAGTTACGTTCAATACCACGTTGCCCACGAGTCCATCATGGGTTTAAAACCAAAAAATCTGAGCCACCTGGAAGCCGCAACACTTCCCCTGGCTGCAGGAACAGCCTGGGAAATGCTGGTTTCCAGGGCACAACTCAAAATCAACCAATCCATCCTGGTTCATGGCGGCGCCGGTGGTGTAGGGATACCGACCATTCAAATCGCCAAGGCTATGGGAGCCATTGTGTATACCACAGCCAGAAAAGCCCATCATGAATTTCTCCTGGAACTGGGTGCTGACCATGTCATTGATTATGAAAATGAAGACTACCTTCAGGTGATCGATCAATTGACAAACCATAAAGGCGTAGATGTCATCATTGATACTATCGGTGGTAACACCCTTTCCGATAGCGGAAAGATCCTCAGTCAGCTGGGGCAGGTAGTGACATTGGTGGACATAGAGAAACCTCAGAACCTTATTGAGGCCTGGGGGAAAAATGCGACCTATCACTTTGTCTTTACCCGGCAGAATAGAAATAAACTGGATGAATTAACCAAACTGGTAGAAAGCAACAAGCTAAAACCGGTTTTAAATAAGGTATTTCCGTTGTCGGAGATTGGTAAGGCCCATAGCTTATTGGAATACAGAACAGGTGATAAAAACTTCTATGGCAAAATAGGTATAGAAGTTGAAAAAGAAGCATAACAAGTTTTCAAGACATAACAATGACCTCCTCGAGCCATGATAGGTACTTAAAAAAACAGGAGGTCAGATGTTTACCTTGATATCTCAAATAAAAAAATATAACAATGAAACACCCATGACAAAGTTTTCTTTAACACAAACAAGCATGAATATGGGTGTTCCATGTGACCGTTGAAAAACAAATAAAAATATACACATGAAAGCAATTGTATTACAGGCACCGGGTGGCGTAAACAACCTGGTCATTCAGGATATGGACAAACCAGCCATCACGACGGGCGAAGTATTGGTCCGGGTCAAAGCGATAAGCATCAATCCTGTCGATATAAAAACCCGTAATGGAAAAGGAATATATGGACGGATAAAGGATGAAAAACCTCTTGTTTTGGGATGGGATATCTCAGGGACGGTTGTTGAGAGCCTTGATGCCAAATTTCAAATTGGCGACGAAGTATTCGGGATGGTTAACTTTCCCGGGCATGGAAGAGCGTATGCGGAATACGTAGCAGCCCCGGCATCGCAACTGGCCCTTAAACCTCAAAACATTTCCCATGAAGAAGCGGCAGCAACAACATTGGTTGCCCTGACCGCCTGGCAGGCCCTGGTCACAAACGCCAATGTCCGGAAAGGTCAGAAAGTCCTGATCCATGCGGCTTCGGGAGGAGTGGGTCATATTGCGGTCCAGATTGCCAAATATTCAGGGGCTACCGTGGTCGGAACATCCTCTGCGAAAAACAGGGATTTTGTATTGGGTCTCGGAGCTGATGCACACATTGATTACCACGACTATGACTGGACCGCTCACCCCAGGGAATTTGATTTTGTCCTCGATACCATCGGGGGCGACAACATCGACCACTCCCTTGAAGTGACCAGGGAAGGCGGAAGTATCATCAGTATTCCTACCGGCCTGAATGAGGAAGTCACCTCAAAGGCTGCCTCCAAAGGGGTAAAAGGCTATTTTATCCTGGTGCAATCCGATGGTGGGGATATGGAAAAAATAGCGGCTCTTTTGGAAAAAGGAATCCTAAAACCACATATTTACAAAACATACGGTTTTGATCAGATAAAAGAAGCCCATTTACAGCAGGAGACCGGCAGAACCGTTGGAAAACTGGTCATAACCACATAACACAGGAACTGTCAGAAAGTGAAAAATATCTGGTTTCTCAAGGTTTTGTTTTAGCAGCATCTTCATTACCCGATAATCTGCTTTCGATGGTTTAATCCCCAATCGGCTATGGTAAGGGTGAGTGGTTTTAAAGTTTCGCCGTACTCGGTAAGTTGATATTGCACCGTAATGGGTTGCGTACTTAAAACCTCCCGGGAAATGAGTTGATTCATTTCAAGTTCCCTGAGTTCCCGGCTGAGCATTTTTCCGGAAATACCTTCCACCTCCCTCAGCAATTCGGAGTAGCGCATAGGGTAAAAGCTTAAGCACGAAATAATGGGTATTTTCCATTTGCCACCAATGACATCTAAGGTGTCATGTATGGCCCTGATATTGTGCTTACACACTTTATTAATTCCTTTTGTCGTTTTGCTTTGCTTTTCCATGTGCCAAAATTTAGTAGTGGTTACCCAAATGTCACTATTACTTTTTGTCACAAAGGTACTTATTGTCACTAATGCGATATAATTTTGCCATATAAAATTTATAAAATATGGATTTAATACAGGACTTAAACTGGAGGTACGCTACAAAAAGTTATAGTAACCAAAGAATAAGTAACGAAAAATTAGATTTTATCCTGGAAGCCATTAATCTATCGGCTTCCTCCGTAGGATTGCAACCATACCGTATATTCGCCATTGATAATGCGGAACTGAAATCAACATTGGGAGCTAATTCCTTTAACAAACAAATAGCGCAATCATCGCACCTTCTGGTATTTGCAGCATATAACAAAGTTACAACCCAACATGTTCGTGACCTGGTAGAATTAACCGCGGAAAAACAAGGTGTCACAGAAGAATCATTGGACGGGTTATTCACTGCTGCAAACACCTATTTCACAAGCAGAAGCGACGAAGATAATAAGCTTTGGGCAGAAAGACAGACCTATATTGCCTTGGGAACAGCACTAATAGCAGCGGCAAATGCCAAAGTAGATGCCACACCAATGGAAGGTTTCGACGCACAGTTGTTTGATGAATTATTAGGCCTGAATGAAAAAGATTTACATAGCATTGTAATACTTTCCCTGGGGTATCGCGATAACGTCAATGATTACTTAGCCCATTTGCCTAAAGTGAGAATACCTATAGATGAGATGGTAACAAAGATTGGTTAAACATACCGACAAGAGGCTGTCTTCCGCAAGTGAAGACAGTCCCTTTTTTGTCCGGGTAATTGCCTGATAAAAACATCAAGCGCATCATCAAAAGGTTGAAAAACTTTATAGACGTCCTTTTGGCATATTCCAAACAGATAAAGAACTCGTCTTGAGTTATTATAATTTTTTAATCACAAATACTTACTTTTAATCACGGTCATTTTTTCTCTCATCATTTCGTTGATTGTATAGGAAATTCCCCCCATACCAATTCCGGACGTATCTCTGCCGCCAAAAGGCATCCAATCGACTCTGAATGCCGTATGGTCGTTGACCATTACCGCAGTAGCATTAAGTTTTTTAACGGTATCCATAGCGATGTCTATATTTTTTGTAAATACCGCAGCCTGGAAATGAACATCCAACGCATTGGCCCTATTGATGGCTTCATCTCTGTCCGTATAAGTATAAATACAAACCACCGGTCCGAAAATTTCATTGGTCGAAACTTTTGATTTTTCTGATGGATTGAGCAAAACAGTAGGTTGATAAAGGGTTTCGGAAATCCGTTTTCCGCCTGTAAGCAATTGAGCTCCTTCGACAATCGCTTCATTGACCCATTCCGCTACACGGTCTACTTCTTTGGGTAAAATCAAAGGACCAACATCTGTCGCTGCATCCGCAGGGTCTCCAACGGTTAATTGATTAGCCTCCGTTACAAATTTTTTAATAAAGTTTTCGATAATCCCTTCATGCACATAAACCCTTTGTACCGAAACACAAACTTGCCCGGCATGATAAAACCCGCCTTTTACCAAATCGGGAATCATTTCTCCAAAATCAGCGTCCTGTTCTACAATGACAGGTGCTGCACCGCCGTGTTCCAAAGCACTTCTCGTACCAGGCGACAATTTGCTATGCAAATACCAACCTACCTTAGCCGAGCCGATAAAGGAGAAAAAATGAATCCGGGAATCGGTTACCAATGCTTCGGCCAGATCTCTTTCACAAAGCACCACTTGTATCCAACCTTCGGGAGCACCGGCATCTTTAAAAATTTCTGCCAGGGCTATACCGGACATGGGGGTTGTTAAAGCCGGTTTGAATATGACCGGGCAACCAGCCGCAAATGCGGTAGCAATCTGGTGTACGGCTAAGTTCAACGGATGATTAAAGGCACTGATTGCAGCTACAATACCAATCGGTTCTTTGGTGGTAAAAGCCAATCGGTTTTGAGCAGATTCCATCAACGCCATTGGGATTTGTTCACCCTTGATTTGCGAAATATGCTCGGCCGCTAATTTCACCCCTTTAATGGCTCTTAAAACTTCTGCTTTCGAATCTTGGTAAGGTTTTCCTCCTTCACTTAGGGCCAAATGTATCAGCTCTTCTACTCTGTCGCTCATGAGTGAAGCAGCTTTTTCCAATATCTCCATTCGTTTATAAGCAGGGATCCAAAGCGATTGGTTTTCAAAAAGATGCTGAGCCGTTTGAATGGCTTTTTCAAGCTCGTTCCTGTCCATTAAATTCAATTCTTTAATGACGCTCAAGTCGTAAGGCGACGCTATTTTTACAGTGTTCTGCATTATACCTGTTTTTATTTTTGTTGCTAAAATTCTAACTTAGAAATAGCTTCTTTGATAGGAGTTTCACCATCGTGCATCGTGATGACTTTTTTGAATGCAGCTTGATTTTCCAATACTTCAACCAATGTCGTTACTACATTTTCAATGGCGTTTCCTCCCGGATTTTCTACGTTGACTTTTATCATTCCCGAACCCTTTTTTTCTTCCAGGGTGCCTGGCTGCAAAATCGTATAGTTTAAGGCTGTACTAAGCAACCATTGATCTGCATAATGTTTGGCAATGTTGTAATCGGTTAAGGGCTGCAAAAAGCTTTCGTTCCATCTGTTGGGCTGCAAGGCAAAAACGGAGCTTAGCATGATATATCGCTTAACCTTCAATTTCTCTGCGGCTTGCATCGTTTTGACGGCTCCGTGTAAATCAACCTGTAATAAATTTTTTCCTCTGGAACCCGACACAAAATAAATAGCTTCTGTATCATCAGGAATCATTTCTTCTATTTCTTTTACACTGTTTAATATATCTAAATTGATCTGTGAAAAATTGGGGGAATCCACCAAAAGTTCAGCTTTTCTGGAAGTTCCTACCACCGTATGATTTTGGTTAAGTAATGCATTTACCAACCGTTGACCTACTCGTCCTGTTGCACCTATGACTACTATTTTCATTTTGTTGTTTTTTTATTACAATAACTTTATTTCGAATATTACTTTTAAAAGTCCAACAATGAACTAATTATTACGTCTCTATTTTCCAATAGCGGTACTATTTTTCCAACGACTATATCTTGAAAATGCGCGGAATTTCTATGAAATTCCAATGCTTCCTGATTCGTGTACTCTTCAAAAAGCATCAGGATATTTTCGTTATCATTACCTTGGTACACTTCATATTTCAGGTTGCCTTCTTCGACAGAACTTTTTGCAACAGCTTCTTTTAAAAGTGATATAACGGCTTCTAAATTGCCTTGCTTTACCTGCCATTTGGCAAAGGTTGTGATTGTTTTATTGTTCATGATTTTTAAATTTTAATGGAAACAATTCCTCTCTTGATTGTTCGAGAGGAACTGTCTCTAATGTATTATTATTCAGTTAATAAAGCGACTACTTTTTCGCCTACACTTTTTGCCGAAGCGGGATTTTGGCCGGTAACAATTCGTCCGTCCTGAATGCTTTGATCCTGCCAAGGTTCTGCCTCATGAAATATAGCACCCTGTGTTACCAGTGCTGCCTGCAAATCGAAAGGAACATCGGCTCTGGCATAGTTGTCTTCTTCTTTTGTGGTAAATGATGAAATGTTTTTACCCGCAACAAGATGAGAGCCATCGCTCAATTTAGCGTTAAGGAAGGCTACAGGGCCATGACACACAGCACTGATTACGGCACCACGTTCGTAGGCGTCAACAATCACCTTTTTCAACAATTCGTTTTCGGGCATGTCCACCATAGGTGCTAATCCTCCCGGAACAAAAACAGCATCATACACACTGGTATCCACATCTTCCAACCTGGCAGCTTTTTGCATTAAATCCCATCCATCACCTGTTAAAAATTTAAGGTTGTCGGGATCACCGGCTAATCCTAATGCATCTAAGTAAGGTGTATCTCCGGTTAAAGAAGCGAAGTCTATGTGAAAACCAGCTTTATCAAACTCGGCATAAGGGTGCGCTACTTCCGGTAAAAAAACACCTGTTCTCCTGTTGTTGGGTCCAATTGCATTGGCGTTGGACGCAATAATTAAAACTTTTTTGCTCATGTTTTCCAAATTTTTAATTGTTATTTTCTTTATTGCTTTTGATAGATCAAAGGTACGATGAGGCACTCCCCTTTAGGAAGGAGGCAACGCACAAAAAAAGTGTGACCGAAGTCACACTTGTAATATTAAAAACTTGAAATAATTACCTGGAATACAGTCTGCTCAAGGTTTCGCGGCTTACACCAAGGTATTCGGCAATGAGTTTTTTGGGTAAACCCTGGAGTAGGTCTGGATAAAGTTTTACGAAAGCCTCATAGCGCTCCTGAGGTGTACTGGAAAGTAATAGTTTGATTCGTTCCTGCAATGCTACATATCCGTTTGTGAGTTTTACCCGGTAAAAATGTTCCATTTTATGCAATTCAGCAGAAAGTTTTTCTCTCGTCTCCAACGTGGAAACCAATACTTCTCCCGCTTCTATACATTCAATAAAAACCGTAGCCTTCTTTTCCTGGAAAAATGCCTGATAATCACTCATCCACCAGTTTTCTTTTGCAAATTGAATGATGTATTCCCTGCCCTGTTCATCTAAAAAGAAAACTTTATAAAGCCCGGATAGAACAACAAATTCGTTTTTCACGTCATCCCCTTCGTGTAATAAATATTGATTTTTTAATACGCGCTTTTTGGTAAAGTGGGTTTGGATATATTCAAATTCCTCATTGGTTAAAGAAGTGATGTGTTCGATATGTTGCCGAAGTCTTTCCATAATATTTCAGAGAGGTTATATTTTATAATGAGGGGCTTGTTTCAGAAATTTATTTCGTGGCGTGTGACGTTTAGAAAATGGATTTTTTGGTCCGGGTTAATTTCTATCTTAATCTAATAATGATTTGATCACTTCTTTACGATTGGACAGTCCGAATTCAATTAATGTATTCAGGACAGTCCAGATTTCCCCGGCATGCTCCGTCAGAATATAGTACGTTATATCCTGTGTGGGTGTATGTTCTAATTTTTTCCTGATCAGTTGATGAGCTTCCAGGGTCGTAAGTTCTGAACTTAGCACTTTAGGCGAGATACCTTCAGATACTTCAAAAAAATCCTTAAACCTCAATTTCTCATAATAATGTAAATTTAAAAGAATACAGAAACGCCATTTACCGTTTAATAAATCCAGGGTATCTCTCAAGGCCAAAAATCTTTGTTTTAAGATTTCCTCATTTTCCGTACAGGGTTTTATTTTTTTTTCCATCTTACTTTCCTGGAGGTTACTAAACACAAATTTACCGAATACTAAAGGTAATTTTACTTAAAATAATTTTAAAATGGAACGAATCTTAGTTACAGGTGCAACCGGAAAACAAGGTAGTGCCGCAGTATATGAATTACTAAAAAATAATTTCGAGGTTTTTGCACTGACCAGAAATCCGCAATCTTCGGAAGCCCATAATTTAGAAAAGGCAGGCGCCATTTTGGTAAAGGGCGATTTAGAAAATATCGAAGCTTTAAGTGACCTGTTTAAAAAAATAGACGGGCTTTACCTGGTCCTCCCCCCGGTATGGGTTTCCAGCAAAGAAACGGATGAGAAAGAAGCGGAACTCGGAATACAGGCCATCAAATTAGCAGAACAGCAAGGCGTCAAATTTGTTCTTTATTCATCGGTTCTCGGTTCGGATAAGCAGGCTCTATTCAGGCCAAAATTTAAGTTTACCATCGAAAAATATTTGTTAGAAAGTAATTTACAAGGCGCCGTACTACGACCCGCCACTTTTATGGAAAATCTGTTTTTACCAAGTTTCGGACTGGGAGAAGGCAAGTTTATCAACCCCTTACCCGGAGACAGGGCAATCCCCTGGATAACTACAAATGACATTGGTACGTTTGCACGAATAATATTTCAGAATTATAAGGCGTTCAACGGTAAAACCGTTGATTTCGGAGGGGAACTTTATACCCCGAAACAAGTCTTAAAACTATTGGAAGAGAAGTTGAAGCAACCTATCGATTTTGTACAGGTACCGTTAGAAGCGCTTTATCAACAAAGCGAAACTTTTGCAAAATTGGTTGAAATGATCGACAAGGAAGGCTATGATCCCATCGATTACGAATTTATAGCTGCCTGGATGCCAAAGCTGACAGGCTTTGAACAGTGGATGGATGAAACAGGTATTGAAAAAATAAAGGAATTACGTTCTGTAGACCATTAAAATGGGGTTATTATTTAGGTGTCTTATCTATCTTCCTGAAAAGGCGTCAGAATTTTAGTTGTGCACTGGCAAATCCGAATGTTATATTTTTACCGGGGGAGACTTCCCTGAGGTATTCCCCGGTATTGAACCAGCTTAACCCCGTAAGCAGGGAGAGATGCTTGTTGGCTTTATAGAAAAAAACACCGGAGATCTGACTCCCTATATAACGGGAAGAAGCGTCATTATGCTCAAAAAACGGCACCATATTGGGGCGATAAATCCCCTCACCCCTGCTATATCTCCATAAAAAAGCATAATCACAGGAAAGTGTTATTTTTTCACTAAAACGGAGTTTCAAATCGGGGTGTATATCCATTAAGTTGCTCGGCGCCAATGGTGCGGCCATGCCAAAGTAGGCCCCGGGACCAAACATGGTGTTCAGGGTTTGTTGTGTTTTATCCGTATTGTCTTTGTCGCCACTGATAAGATCGGCCTTGAGCCCGATTTCCGGAGTATATTTTATTGAAGTAAAACGATACGAAGTAGCCAAAGCAATACTCCAGGCCGATATTCTCCTGCTGCCTATCGTGCCGAACTGATAGCCGCCTTCCAGGTCATACCACCATGTACCGCTGTTTTTAAAAACCCGGGACGCGATGGTATACCTTTTCTCCGTACCGGCACCGTCATAGAACAGCGCATTCTTGTTATAAAAACCCAGGAAATAGAAATTAAAATGCAATTCTTTTTTTGCTGTGGTAATATCTGAAAATGCTCCCCAAAGCCGTAAATCGGGAGAAGAAGCATCATCAAAAATACCGGTTTTATCCACTACGGCATGCAAATAGAAAATATCGGTTTTTATATTACCCTCACTAAAAAGTACTTTAACCCCGTCAAATGAACGGCGGGTGTTGGGAGCATCTCTTAAAGAAATTAAGCGTGTAGAGCCATAGCTTACTTCCTGCCTCCCCAGGCGGAATGTGAGAGGAGTTTCCTGGAATGGTTTATAATCCATAAAAAGTTGATGAAGTTTTAACGGGTTTTCTTCTACAGGGACAAGCACTTCCCTGCTATTTGCCAGGGCGCTCTGCAATTCTCCATAAACACGAATCTTTTCAGAAAGGTGCAGGTCTGCGTGAAACAACCATCGGGTCAGCATAAAACCATCGTTATCCTGTGTATCCGGATTCCAGTTTTCATTATCCATAATCAAGTATTGTGTCCTGAAATCGCCGCCAAAACTGATATACGCATTTTTACCGATCTTTTTATATTTCAATCGATGGTACCAGTCCCTTACGGTATCTTTTTCAAGACCGGAGTAATCTTCATCATACCGCATTAGCTGAAATTCAGGAATTTGCTGGGCGGTTACGAGGAAGGAATTACATAAAAGTACTATGAGCAAAATGCGCATTATTGATTTTTTTTGCTTTATGAAAGCATGTAAAACCTCCGTGTTTCCCCGGAGGTTTTACATTTTTATTATTTTGATTTTTTAATAAGCGGCATAACCATTGTACCTATCAGTTCAATGGATTGCATCAATTGTCTATGAGTTAATCCGGCATTATCCATCTGAAAAGTAAACCGGTCAATTCCGCCCAGCGCTTCACTGTGCCGTAATAATTTTTCGGCAACTTCTTCCGGGCCGCCAACCACCAACACCCCTTTAGGCGCAATTAAGGCATCAAAGCCGGCTTTCGTTACCGGGGGCCAGCCACGCTCCTTACCTGCTTTGGTCCATAGTTCGGCATAACCCGGATAGTAGTCTGCAACGGCCTGCTCACTGGTCTGTGCCACATAGCCCGGTGAGTGTAACCCCACTTTTAACTGCCCGGGCGAAAACCCTGCCTGGGCCCCTGCTTCGCGGTACAGGTCTATCAGGGGGCGAAAGCGTTCCGTTTCCCCGCCGATGACAGCGACCATTAAAGGAAGTCCCAAAGAACCTGCCCGTATAAAGGAAGCCGGTGTGCCACCTACACCCAGCCATACCGGGAGCTTTTCCTGAAAGGCTCTCGGGTAAACGGGCTGGTTGGTTAAAGCCGGTCTGAATTTTCCTGACCATGTTACATATTCCTGCTCTCGTATCTGGAGAAATAATTCCAGTTTTTCTGCAAAGAGCGCGTCATAATCCTTAAGGTCATACCCGAAGAGAGGGTACGCTTCGATGGCCGAACCACGGCCTACAACCAGTTCTGCCCTTCCTTTTGAAATGAGATCGAGCGTAGCAAAATTCTGATATACCCGTACGGGATCATCCGTACTTAAAACCTTAACGGCGCTCCCCAAGGTGATATTTTCGGTCCTGGCAGCCGCAGCAGAAAGAATTACCGCCGGCGCCGAATCCAGAAATTCTTTTTTATGATGCTCCCCGATACCAAAAACATCAAGGCCTGCCTCATCGGCAATGACTATCCGGTCCAGTAACTGTTCCATGGCATCTGCACTACTAAGATAGCTGCCATACATGGCCGATGCAAAACTATCGATTCCTATTTCCATTTTTTTCTGATTTTAGTTAAACACATATTGCTCAGGAAAGCGCATTCGGCGGAGGTCCCCCTGCAGGTTTGCTTTTGTCTTCAGGTAAGGGTACATATTCCTCACTATCCATTGGAGGTAAATCAATGCGCCCTTGTTTCCAATCTTCCTTTGCCTGTTCAATCCTGTCTTTTCTGCTGGAAACAAAGTTCCACCAGATATACCGGTCCCCCAGGTGTTCGCCACCAAGCATCATCAAAGTAGTCGGTTCTTTGGCTATGATCAACGGATCAACGCCTTTGGTAAACACCAATAACTGTCCCGGTTTGTACGTAACCCCATTTACTTCAACACGCCCCCGAACAAGGTATGCCCCGCGTTCACTATGTCCTTTAGGCAACCCAAAACGAGTGCCTGGCTGTAGCACAACATGCACATAAAATAAGGGAGAATGTGTTTTTACGTTACTTTTCAATCCGTAGGCATCTCCTGCAATCAGGCGCATCCAAACACCTGTATCGGTAAAAACCGGCAATTGTTCCGATTTGTAGTTCTCAAAGGAAGGATCGCTTTCTTCATCCTTTTCGGGAAGCGCCACCCATGTCTGTATCATTTCCAGCTCGCCGCCGGACAGCATGGCCGGGTCTTCAAAACGTTCACTATGCGTAATCCCCTTGCCGGCAGTCATCCAGTTGACCTCCCCGGGTTTTATAACCTGTTCTACACCCAGACTATCCCTGTGGGTCACATTCCCGCTAAACAAATAACTGACGGTAGACAGGCCGATATGCGGATGTGGTAATACATCAAGATTATGTGTCTGTGCTACCGGTATATTCACAGGGCCTCCATGATCCATAAAAATAAAAGGGCCTATCATCCTCCTAAGCCTGTAAGGCAGGATCCGCTTAACGGTGAAACCTGCTGAAAGTTCGGCCTGCCTGGCTTCTATAACAATATCTAACATAAGCAATAAATTATCGACAATGAGAAATCATATACATACGCTATACTGGTAATCCTGGAATTATGGTGCCCGGTTTCCCTTAATCTTCTAAAGGGTTTACGGTTCCTTTCATTGTATAAAAACTTCCGTCGGGCAAGGTTGCATTGCTGTAAATAATCCCGTTCTCATGGTCTTCCACATGGGTTACCGTTGCCCCGGATTTTTCTTTCCATGCCACCATGTATACCTGTGGCCGAATTTCTGCTATGGTAGTTTTCACACTTTCCGAATACCCGTTCTTGGTTAAACCGCCTCCTTCTATAACTGTAAAAACCATAGTTTCATCCGTTTCAAAAAAGAGTTCGGTTTTCAAAACGCCTACATCCATGATATACCTGTTACCCGTTAGGTTGTTTTTCATTTTTAAATCTGTTTAGAACAATAGTTTAATTAATTTTAAGTGGCGAAAGTGCCGTAGCATTGTCATTACCACCTATATATTTTTGACAGATCGGCATGCGCTGCCAAGCTTAGCTTCGGTATATTATTATGGACTTCAACATTAAATTCGGGAATGGTTTTTACACCCTCGAAATCAATGGGTTGTCCTGCTATCATATAACGTGCTATCTGTTCTTCCAGCTCCTTTTTGTCCAGATAGGCAGCACCTGCGTTAATAAAATCATCTACGGTTAACACCTCATCCTTCTTTTTTGCCTTTCTAAGCTCATACAGGTCAAGCAACATGTTCCTAAGGGTGAATTTCCCATCCGAAGCCAGCCTGATCTGGTTATCGAGGTAAAAAGCGTAGATGCATCCCCGCCTGTAAGGAAGGACACCGTAGTTGGCATAATCTGTCCAGTAATTTGTGGCAATGGAATCGTTATGCACATCTTTGATCGCACTCTCGTAATGCTTTTTGAAGTTCTCTTCATTAAAGTAATGCAGAAAGTCCTCCTCCCCGTATATTTTACTGTTTGCCAGATTAATGATTGTAGCATAATCGTTAAACCCTTCACCAAACCATTGATGGTCAAAACTATTTTCTCCTATAATGATTTTGATTCCAATCCAGGTGTGCGATGTTTCGTGTGCTGTAACGTACTTGTCCCTTGTACCAAATTTTCTTCCCAGCTTCATGACGAAGCCGTTTCTCATCCCAAACCCACCCCCGCCTATTTCTTTCTGGTTGTTTTGCAGCGCCGTAACAGCCAAATAATAGAACGGGAATTCGGTGTCGTTCCAGAACCTGTGGATGCTTTGGAAATAGCTTTCAAAAAAAGGGCTGAGACGCTCCTGCAAGTCATTTCCATAGTTGTCTTCCTTAGTGGTTACAGCATAGTAAGGGATTCCCAGAACGTCGTATTCCTGCACGCCAATATTATCACCCATCACGAAGTACACTTTTTGTGAGAGGTTGTCGTAATAGTCTATAAGCTTTTTTGACGGATCAGTTTGAGATGGCTCGACCGAATTGAAATAGGTTAAATTTTCCGGATATCTGCGCCAGCTGAACGACACCAAAGGATTACTTTGGTCGGTTATAGCCAAGTCAAATTGCATGTTTACCAAGGTCAATATTCCTTTGCTAATTACCGGCCTGAACAGTTCGGTTAGAGATATGGTAGTTGGTTTATCTACGGGAAGTGAACCCTCTATCTCATACGTGATCCTATGGTTCTTTGCCCCATTGTGGTAAATGGTTATCCGCCTGTCCGCTTCGTCTATCCTGACCACTTCAGGCCGGGTAACACGAATATTCCGGATAACTTTAAATATATCATTCTGCCCTCCAAAACCCGGGTCTCCGAATATAAATACGGTACTGTCTTTTTGAGATGCAGCATATGTGAGTTCAACCGCCAATATAGCTGAATCTCCATCCCAGCCGAGCACGTAATCCATAAAAGGTTTTTGCTGCGCATAAGAATGAATACCAAGAGTTAATAGAAGGACTAATATTATACCGTTTTTTTTCATTTCCCTAAGCCTGTGCTGTTTATTAATGGGTTATTACAAAAAAGAAGTCATGGCATTTCCATTAGCGGATTTTGAGACCGGGACTTCTTCCTGTACCACATCCCAGTGTTCTGCTATTTTTCCGTCTTCTATTCTAAAGATATCAACAACAATAACCGGTTTAGGTCCCCAGCCATTTGTCAGACTATGGGTAATGACGATATCGTTTTCTTCCACGATAATACCCGGTTGCCATTTGAAGTCTGCATCTAAAACAGTTAGCAGGTTTCTGAGTCCTTCATGACCGCTTATCATCGACGGGTTGTGTTGCTGATAGGATTCATGCCAGTACCGCTCAATGGCTGTGTTGTCCTTTTCGTGGAACAATTCATTCATTGCTTTTAGAACGAGTTCTTTATTTGTCATTTTTCCTTGTTTTTCCGTTTACACTAAAGTTGCATTTAAAGTAATCTCCAATTTAAGAGCGTTACTTACAGGACAGGTTTCTTCCGCAGATTTTGCCATTTTTTGAAATTCTTCTTCCGTAATTCCGGTAATTTTTGCAGTCAGAACCAAGTCAGATTTTGTGATAACACCATTATCTAATGTGATCGTTGAGGTCGTGGTCAGTTCCTCCGGCTGATAGCCTGCCGTGGTGAGATCTGCACTTAATTTCATAGTAAAACAGCCCGCATGTGCTGCTGCCATAAGCTCTTCCGGATTGGTTCCTGTTCCGTTTTCAAAACGGGAAACAAAAGTATAAGGCGTTTGTTTTAAAACTCCGCTCTGTGAGCTAAGGTGTCCTTTACCTTCTTTGATTGTGCCGTTCCATACGGCTGTTGCTTGTTTTTTCATTAGTTTATTAGTTTTTAGTTCTTAGTTGGTAGTTTGCGACTTCGGACTCCCGACTTTCTGCCATCCCGTCGTTTACAAACTAACGATGGTTATAATTTTATTTGATAATTAAACTGGCACTGCATATCTGGTGTATACAGCACTATAAAGTATGATTTTCAGACTGGTTTTAGTTCTTTGCATTATAATACCCTCCGAAATATTTTACCGGCGACCATTCCGGAAGTGTTTCAGGCAATTCCGGAGACAGTTCGCTGTAGTCGTCTGCTCCGAAAACCACTCTTCCGTCAACTACCGTTAATACGGAGGAGATCGTTTTTATTTCTTCATCAGGAATGGTGAAATAATCTTTGTCCAGCAACGTAAAGTCGGCGAAATACCCCGGAATGATTTTACCTGTTTCGCCCTCCTGATCTTCAAACCAGGTGGGGCCGACCGTAACCAGCTTCAAGGCTTCCTCTCTGGTGAGCCGGTTATCTTTCGCCAGTATCTCGGAACCCGAAACCGATTTCCCGGTCGTCATCCAGCTCATACCGATCCACGGGTTATAGGATGCGACCCTGAATGCATCGGTAGTCATCGTCAGAGGGATCCCACTGTCTACCAATTGTCGTAACCCTGGGGTTTGCGAAGCTTTTTCCGCTCCGTATGTTTTTACAAATCCATCTCCGTGCATGGCCATCTTCATGTCCAATGCGATACCACCACCCAGTTTTTTCACCCGTGCAGCATTTTCGGGGGTAATCGTTTCGGCATGTTCTATACTCCAGCGCAAGCCATCCAAAGGTGTTTCTTCATTTATAGCTTCTAAGGCGTTCAGGAATGGTGTGATATTTTCGTTATAACTAATGTGCAAACGAAAGGGGATCCCTTTCCCTACAAGTTTTGTGATGTCTTCTTTTATATATTGCTGCATTAATTCTTCATCTATAATAACCGCAGGCCTGTCAAAATTCTCATGATCGTGTATTTCCAATCTGAGTATCTCACCTGTTCCTTCATATTCATGACCATGAGCCATAGTTGGATGCATATTTTCTCCCGGGCTTATAGGAGATTTTCTTGTTACGGTATTAATCTGTGCGTCTACCAAACTGGGACTACTTGTGTCACCAAATTGAAGATCAATGAATGGCATTCTTATGTTTAACCGATTTTCTTTTGCCAGCTGTTGTATAGGGGTATGACCATGCGGATAACCATAAATGCTTGCTGCGTCTACGGCTGTAGTAACTCCGAAACGGTTCATATGGTGTACAGCATTGGCAATAGAGCTTATTTGCTCTTCTTCTGAAGGTTGTGGAACCATTAATTCCAGAGCCGCAAAAGTAAATGTATAGGAATGTACAATACCTGTGTACTTTCCGTTTTTGTCCTTTTCAAAAATGGTTCCCGGAGAATCTGGGAATTTATCCGTTCCTACTCCGAAAGCTTCCATGGCCAGATCATTTAAATAAGCACGATTGTATGCATACTGAACAATGACAGGTCTGTCCGGAACTGCTTTCCTGATCTCCTCGATGGTTGGCAAGCGGTTTTCTTTAAACTGGTATGGCGACCAGCCTCCGATCACTTTCACCCATTGCCCTTCAGGAGTTCGTTTTGCCTGCACCCTCAACATGTCCAATGCCTGCTTTAGTGTGGGCACACCTTCCCATCTCACATTGTAGTTGAAGCTCCTTTCGTTCAGTATATGCGTATGGGCATCGTTGATTCCCGGTATCAGCCGTCTTGCACCGGCATCGATAAGCCTGGTGTTGTTATCTTTGAGCTCTAATATCTCTTCATCGGTACCTACAGCATAGATTCTCCCTCTTTTTACAGCCAGTGCGGAAGCCCCGGGCCTGGTCAGGCTTCCGGTACTGATTTTTGCATTAAATACAATCATATCGGCTCCGGTAAATTGTTTATTGGATTGCGCCCTGCTGTTAAAACCGCAGATCATCACAATCACAAGGACGATTAGTTTTTTCATAAGATGTCAATGTTACGTCAAGCTTGTTTTTTGATAATTTATTTTGCCATACTTTCCGGCATAAAAATCCCGGTAAGCATCCGCTATCTCAGTCCGGCTGTTCATCACAAACGGGCCTTCGGCCACAATGGGCTCGTTGTAGGGCGCTCCCCCGAATACAATCACATCTATGGCGCCATCAAGTTTGTTCTCCATAGTAATTTCACCTTTATCCCTGTCAAATTCCACGAATTCCCCGGCTTCGAATTCCGTACCGTTAACCACGGCGTTTTTTGTGGGCAAAAAGGCGGCTACCTCTGTGTTTTCCTCGATGGATATCGTAAAACCCTTTCGGGCCTCCAGGTGGATATGATATATGAATTGGGTAGAATAATCCGGTATGGCCGAATGCAGATCTTCATATCCGCCCACGATCACCTTGATCCAGCCTCCATCATCAGGTAATACTTTTCGAGGGACCTCACTGGCCTGGATTGCCAGATATTCCGGCTTTTCGGCCTTGTTCTTCGCAGGAAGGTTAATCCAGAACTGAAAAGCATGAGTATGATGGGTTCCGGCCTGAGAATCGACATTCAACGTCTCGTCATGGATAATTCCGTTTCCGGCTTTCATCCATTGGATACCTCCGGAATACACCCTGGCATAGTTGCCGGCGCTGTCAAAATGTTCATCTTCACCTGCTATAATATAACTCAGTGTGGCGATCCCCCGATGCGGATGTGCTCCTGTACCGCTGTCCATAACCTCAGGTTGGTGTCGGGGCACGATATGGTCCAGAAAGACAAAGGGCCCGACGGCATCCGCATACCTGTTGGGCAATATCCTGTTGATCGTCAAATCTCCTATATCGGCCCGGTGTCCTGGTGTTGAAAAACTGGTTCTCTTTTTCATAGTTTATTTTTGTTTAATCCAGGAACACATAAAGTGCCTGTATTTTTTGGTTTCGGAAAACAGCGATATCCATTCCCGTTTGCACCGGAGGCTTTCCTGCAGGGCCTATGCCCCAGATCAACCGTCCGATATCATTATTGATAACCACAGGTTTTAACAGACGAAAGACAAAATCTTCCGGCATTTGCTTTAAAACCCCGGTAACACTATTATTAGTAGCTTCATGCCCATAGGTCTGATGCCCCACATGAAAGAGACCACTATCACTGGCATATAGTTTTTCAATGGCTTTCAGCCGAATGGCACTGTCTCTTTCGTTCCAAACTCTTTTCAGATTTTCCTCCATGACGGAAGCAAGTACTGTATCTCCCATAGCAATTATTCTGGTTAAAGAACAACCGGCCCCGGGATAGATCGGGACCGGTAAAATCTTTTGTTAGTTTTCCTCCTGTACAGGTGTAGCCAAAAGTTGTAATTCCCATGCCAAAGCGATCCCGCTTGCTCCTCCATGATCAAAAAGAACATCGGAGAGCTGGGTAGCCGTCCCGGTACGGGCCCAGTCGCGCTGCCATTCGGAGACCACAGCGATCCAATTGATGGGCACAATCCCCACCTGGGTCATTCGTCGCACAGCCATATCGTGTGCTTCAGCCGACGTGGATCCACTGGCATCCGTGACCACAAAGACGTCATAGCCCTCCCCTACTGCCTGGATGGCAGGCATGGCCACACATATTTCCGTCCACAGCCCTGCTATGATCAGCTGCTTACGTCCGCTTTCTTTTACGATATCCGTAACGTTGGGGTCTTCCCAGGTATTGATAAAAGTCCTGTTGATGGGCTTTTGCTCAGGGAATATATCCTGCAGCCCTTTCATAATATAGCCTCCACGTTCTTCGATCACTGTAGTAAGAATAGTGGGTACGTTAAATACTTTTGCCGCTTTCGCGAGACCAACCACATTATTGATGACCATGGTCGGTTCATGACTGTTCAGGTTGGTAAACTGATACGGTTGATGATCGATTAATACCAGGATGCTATCTTCCGGTCGAAGAAGTCCTTCAAGTCCGATTTTCGGTGTTTTGTTCATAATGTCTGAATTTTTAAATGTTTTTTAATTGATGATCATCCCTTACCGCGATATATTAAAAGTTCAGGACAGTCATTTGCTGCCTATACATAAGCCAGTTTCATGCCGTTTTTCTAAGTTACTGTATGTCAGTTGATTAAATCAAAAAGCAAAAACAAACTTATTCTATTCTATTATAAAATTCTATTATTTTAGAATTTAAAACTATCTTTACCTGGGTCAAAAACGTATAATCGATGAGCAATATTACGGATGAATTAGAGTTAAAAGGTTGGTTGATGGACCGACTTCCCTACGAAATGGTCTGGGTCAGGGAAGACAGCCAGATCATATACGCCAATGCCAGGTTTTGTAAGGGAGTAGGCTATAGTCTAAAAGAATGCATGAAACTTAAGGTTTCGGACATCAATGTTACGGTCACCCCAGAAAGCTGGAAGAATCATTGGGAAGAAGTAATGACGAAGGGCGCCGTCCAATTCAGAGCTGTACATAAAACCAAAAAAGGGAAGTTCTATGAAGTTGAAGTCCATGTACAAAAATTCTCATATAATGGAAATAGTTACATCTGCGGAACAACAAATGAATTTTCTGAGTCCAGTTTTTACAAAAACCTGATTGACAATACCCATAGCATAGCCAATGTCGGAGGATGGGAATTGAATCTGCATGACGGCTCTATTTTGGCCACCAATTGTGCACTGGATATTTTAAATGCTGAAAATTCGGAAGAGTTGACCCCGCCTAAGGTCATCTATAAATTTAAAGACAGTGGCAGGTTTAAGTTCTTACTCGGGGAGGTCATCAGAAAAGGGATTGCTTTTGATGAACTGTTCGAAACCAAGGATTCGCCTCCACGTTACATTCGGGCCGTGGCCAAACCTATTTTAAAAGGGGATAAAATTTACAAGGTCCTGGGAGTTTATCAGGATGTGACCGAGATTAAGCACAAGGAAAATGACGTAACACTCTACAAGACCATCATAGACAACGCCCAGGATTTAATCTATGTCTATAATGACAAGGGAGATTTGCTTCATTACAGCGAATCGCTGATCGAAAAGCTGGGATTCAGCAAGAAGGAGCTGAATAAGATGAGTATGTTCGATCTGGATACTTCGGTTACGCGTGAATTCTATAACTCCCATTTTGAAGAACTCAGAGAAAAAGGGTTACATAGATTCGAATGGCTCATTTCCAGGAAGGACGGAACCAAATTCCCCGTGGATATTACAGCAAGCCATTTAAAGTATTACGATGAAGATTATAGCTGCGCAGTGGTAAGGGATATTACGGCTAAAAAAATGCGGGATCTAAAACTTTATGAAGCCTTAGAAGAAATCAAATTCTTAAAGGAACGTCTCGAAAATGAAAATGAATACTTGCAGGAAGAAATAAGCAATAAAATAAACTTTAATAACATAATAGGCCAAAGCCAAGCTTATAAAAGTGTACTTATACAGGTTGACCAGGTGGCTCCTACCGAAGCAACTGTACTGATAACCGGGGAGTCGGGCACCGGCAAGGAATTACTTGCCCGGGCCATACACAACAGCAGCGGGAGAAAGAACCGCCCGCTCATAAAACTCAACTGTGCCACACTGCCCAAAGACCTTATAGAAAGTGAATTGTTCGGCCATAAAAAAGGGGCCTTTACCGGGGCCATCGCCAATAAAGCAGGTAAATTTACGCTTGCGGACGGAGGTACCATATTCCTTGACGAGATCGGGGAACTGCCAATTGAACTTCAACCTAAACTCCTGAGGGTATTGCAGGAAGGGGAATATGATGAGCTGGGCGGCACCAAAACCATAAAAATCGATGTGCGGATCATTGCTGCAACAAACAGGGATTTAAAGGAAATGATACGTGAAGGCCAGTTCAGGGAAGACCTTTACTACCGTCTAAATGTTTTCCCTATCCACAATATTCCGCTCCGGGCCAGAAAGGACGACATCCCCCTATTGGCCCAGTTTTTCCTGGAAAAATATTCCGCCAAGGCAGGAAAAACTTTTAAGCGTTTATCCAAAGATACCATTGACGCACTCATGCACTATAATTTCCCCGGGAACATCAGGGAACTGGAAAATATGATCGAGCGTGCGGTAATAGTGGAGAATGGCCCGACTTTGAAACCAGGAAACTGGATTCCCGAAAAAGACATTGTAGCCGCATCCAACGACTTTAAATCATTTGAAGCAAATCAGAGAGATTATATTATTGAAGTACTTGATCATACCAATTGGCGTGTCAGCGGACCGAATGGAGCTGCAAAAATTTTAAAGATGAAGGACAAAACCTTGTTTGCCAAAATGAAACGCCTGGGTATCGAAAAAAAAATCAGCCTGAAATAAAAAGTAGTATCCTGCTCCGAAAACCCATACGGATTTTCACATCACCGAATCATGGCCGGAATCGTTCATAGCTATAAAAAAATGAGAGACTATTTAAAAACATTCGGTATACTGACCCAGCACGAAATCGACTCGTTTGAAGAAAAAGCACGGAGCCAGAAGCTGAAGAAAGGAGATTTTTTAATCAAAAAAGGGCAGATATGCAAAGAAGTCGGATTTGTGACTTCCGGAGTATTAAGGTCGTTTTACCATTCGTCATCAGAAGAAGAAGTCACCTATTGTTTTACATTCTCCAATTCGTTTGCAAGTGCTTATTCTTCATTTTTATCACAAGATAAAACAGTCGAGAATATTCAGGCTTTGACCGATGTTGATATCCTGACCATATCAAGAAACGAAATTTTAAAATTGGAGCAATCGAGTACCAACTGGCTGAAATTTTTTAAGCATATTACGGAACAGGAATACATCCGGATGGAAAAAAGAATTTTCATGTTACAAAAAGAAACCGCTGAAAAACGCTATCTGAATTTGCTTACTAATCATCCTGAATTTATACAACGAATCCCCCTCAACTTCCTCGCTTCCTATTTAGGCATTACGCAAAGACATCTGAGCCGGATAAGAAGAGTGGTTTCGAATTAGACAAATGTCCTTTCCGGAAAAACATATCGTATCGTTATTTGTGAAAAATATACAACAGGTATGAAACAAGTTTTAATAATCAACGGACATCCCGACAAACAAAGTTTTAATTACGCCTTATCCGAAGCTTACATTAAAGGCGCAGCGACAACAAATGCGGTATTGACCCAAATAAATATTGCCGAATTGGAATTCAATCCTAATCTCGCCTTTGGATACCGAAAACGAATGGAATTAGAACCCGATTTGTCGGATGCCATAGACAAAATTAAAAAAGCAGACCATATCGTATGGATATTCCCCATGTGGTGGTGTGGCTACCCCGCGCTAATGAAAGGCTTTATCGACAGAACATTTCTGCCCGGAATCACCTATCAGCCCATTGAAGGGAAACCGTTACCCAAAAAGCTTCTGAAAGGAAAATCAGCGCGCTTGATCATTACGTCCGACACGCCAAAATGGTATGATTTTTTGATTATGAAAAGACCTCTTATACATCAGTTAAAGAAGGGAACATTGCAATTCTGTGGCATACACCCTGTACAAGTCACTTCTATTACTCCTATCAGAAATTCGACTCCGGATTTTAGGGAAAAATGGTTGGATAAAGTATTCTTATTGGGAGAGCGATTGAAATGATTACCACCAACCATCTGTGATATTGATCTTCCCGGTCCGATAAACTGAGTCAGGTTTCCAGAAACCACAATTACGGGTATTGATCTTCCCGCTTTCCATACTTGGGATTACCGGGACAGTATCCGGTATTTCCCGGAGCATCTTTTCTAAGGCTGCAGTATACCGCCCGTTGAGAAGCCCAGCAAATTAGTACCGGGTTTTGACTCCATTCAAAACATCACTTTGTATAAATTGTTTTTCTGATTGTTCATGAGGTTGCAAAAAACGGATATAGTATACCACTAAAAACGGGTGAAAGTGAGCATAGCACAGCGGGTGAAAGTGAACCACCTAAAACGGATGAAAGTGAACCACTAAAAATCGATTCTATTTGAAGTGTGCGCAATAGTCTTTTTTTGTTAAAAAGATTATGGCCAACAAACAAATAGAAATGCGAAAAGTAAAAAAGATATTCAAGTTATACAGTGCCGGGGTCAGTAAGCGCCGGATCAGTTCCCAGTTGGGGATCTCCCGTAATACCGTAAGCAAGTACATCGCTTTTTTTCAACGTTACCAG
>NZ_FPJE01000021.1 GCF_900119185.1 Sinomicrobium oceani
GATTAAAAGGCTTAGATCATATCAATAGGCAAACGTTGATGGAAATTATCGAAGACAGGCACGGAAAACGCTCCACCATTATGGCTTCCCAGCTTCCTATAGAGGCCTGGCATCAAACCATCGGGGAACAGACTATTGCGGACGCTATTTTAGATCGCCTGGTACATACCGCACACCGGATTAATATTAAGGGAGAATCTATGCGGAAAAAACTAAGAAATAAAAGCTAACTTTACACCAAGAATGAATCGATTTTAAACACTTCATTTACACTGCTCACTTTTATCCGTTTTAGGTGGCTCACTTTGTCCGTTCTTTCCAGTTATATCCCGGACAATCATTTCTTTCATTCCCAAAATAAGGCTATTGGTAACAAAAGTCTTTCGTGCAGTATGGCTTGTAATCAACTCGTGCTTCGGAAAGGTTTTATCAATACGTTTTTGGCCGATATACCGGGTAATGGTTGTGGGAGTGTTTATTTCTACTTCTTCACAACATTCTTTTATGTATTTATTGAACTTTTGTCCGGAAATTACGGGAAGAGGTTCATAAACAGTGTCCCTGTATTTATCTAATATGGCTTTGGAGTAAACATTTAGCGGTATTTTATGATCTATGGTTCTCGTCTTTTGCACATTAATACGGAGGTGATTGTCGAATATATTGGATGCCCTTAATTGTTTTATATCGCTGTATCGCAACCCGGTAAAACAACCAAAACAATATACATCCCTTACATGCTCCAAACGTTTGGATTCGAACTCATGGTTATACAACGTCATTAATTCATCCATTGTTAAATAAATGACTTCCGTTTCATCTTCCTGTCGCTTAAATCTCTGATAAGCCAGGTTCTCGTGATAGCCCCTTTCATAGGCCCAATTCATAAAGGTTTTGAGCACCGATATGATCTTGAAAAAATAGTTATTCCTCGCTTCTCTTTCTTCAAAGGCATAATCCCTTAGTTTCTCATAAAACTCCCTGTCGATACTTCCAAAATGCAGCTTATATCCGGTAAATGTCTCGAAATCTGTCAAAAAGTTCTTATTGGTAACGTAACCCTTTATCGTTCGCTCCGACTTCACGGATTTGTTGGTATCAATAAATTCCTGAAAGGAAGGGAAAAATTTGTGCACAACGTTAAGACCATTTAGATCTTCCTTCAATTTGGACTGGATGAAATCTTTGGTAGGAATTATGTCATTAAGTAACATATATCTAAATAAACCCTTTATTTGAGTCTCTTTCTCATCCAACTTCCTGTTGTATTCTATATGGAAATTATAATTTTCTTTGGGTTTAGAGGGTTTAATCCTTTCTTTCTTTTCATCCCAATACTTCTCCTTACTTCTAACGCCGGGTATTGATTTAAAGACTTTAAATCCATTTGCAGAGATCAACATCCTTATTGGGGCATAGCCTTCCTTATCAAATTTATCCCTTCTTAAATGAAATGAAACTTTCATAATTCTCTAATTTGATATAAAGATAAAAAAGGGGCAACAAATAGGGCTACATTTTTATGTTAAAAATGATTTCAACGACAATAAAATTAAAAAACTAACATGCTATTTATAAGATATGTAAGTGATTAAAAGAGTTTAAGTGTGATTAAAAAAATTGGTATTCCCACCCGAGGTACGGAAAAACCCTGTGAAACGATTGTTTTACAGGGTTTTTTGTTTGAAAATGAGCATCTTTTGGTTCATTGCAATAATTCCCTCGATACGGTGAGCCTGCTTAATGAGTTTATGGATTGATATTCTGTATTTGTAATCTGTTTTTCATTTAGCCGGAGTCCATTTTGTAGATTATGTCCGAAACAAAAGAATTCTAAATACAAAAAAATATCGGTATGAAAAACCGGGTGTAATTAATGGCTTCTTGTTATAAGGGCTGACTTTTGTGTAAAGAAAAAGTCCCGACAGGTTGAATCGGGACTTAATGTTGTGGTTTTAGGTTTTGCCTTTGTGACAAACTCAAAAAGCAATGATGAAAAATAAATGTTCACAAAGACATGACAAATATGGATAAAAATTTTGTAATAACAAAAAGGTTTTTATTTTTTTATCCAATAAATTTTTTACCCAATCGTTTTTATATGATCCTCCTTGACGAACATATCGTATTTCCGCCTGTCTCCGTGGCCTCACCAGAAGGAGTGTTGGCTATTGGTGGCGACCTCTCGCCGGAACGCCTTATGCTGGCTTATCGAAGCGGCATCTTTCCATGGTTCGACGACGATAGTTCGATATTGTGGTGGAGCCCCGATCCGCGTATGGTGCTTTTTCCTGACGAACTTAAGATTTCTGCCAGTATGCGTAAGGTGATAAGCCGGGAGGTTTTCAGCATTACATTCAACAATAACTTCGATGCCGTTATCAGGGCGTGCGCGGCTACGAAACGTCCCGGGCAGGAAGGTACCTGGATTACCGAAGAGATGATTGCTGCCTATGTCCGTTTGCACCGTCTCGGGTATGCCAAGTCGGTAGAAGTGTGGCAGGACGAAATGCTGGTCGGTGGACTTTATGGTATAGATCTCGGGCATGTATTTTGCGGAGAAAGCATGTTTGCCAGGGTGAGTAATGCCTCGAAAGCAGGGTTTATAGCCCTTGTGCAAAAATTAAAGGCAGCCGGTCATAAGCTGGTCGATTGTCAGGTGCATACGGCACACCTGGCCAGTCTTGGAGCGAGGGAAATACCGCGTGATGTGTTTATGCGGTTGTTACAAGGTGAAGGCGCACCCCCTCGTTCCGGGTCTGTGGTTTAAAGGGTTTTAATGTGTTTCCGGGTTTGGAACGCCATAGGAGAACAGGTGTAGAATGAAGTACAGGACGCCTGGAAATACGGGCGAAAAACTCTCGGCGATCGGACTGGGAGGTTTGGGGATGAGTATGGCAAGATAAACGACAAATAATCTTTGAAAGTGTTTCGAAAACCGCTTAATGTGGGGTGAAAATTCCGGGATACTGCAGATGTGTATGGCATGGGGCTCAACGAAAAACGGATCGTTGAGATCCTGCTGCCTCAGCGCAACCGGCTTTTATACTTGCCAAATGCGGGTTCCTGCAACGCGATAAAGGTACGGACACTTATTCTTACGGTCATCCCCCGGTATGGGATACAGGTCTGCGAGGGGCGTCTTAAAAGGCTTAAAAACCGAAGTTATAGATCTGTATTGCAGCCATTATGTGAATGCTGAAACTCCGGTAGAAGACACTATGGGGGCATGGCGGCATTGGTCAGGGAGGGAAAGGTGTGTCATCATGGTCTTTCGAATGAGGTTGATATGCAGGGAAGCCGGTATTCCGAAGGTGCTATGAAGTTGGTTGATAACTGAGAGGTGGCGGTGCCGGAGTGCTTTGCTTGTATAGGTGCAACAGGGTGAAGTCTGCCAGAGAAAACAGTGATATGCAGATGGAGAGCAATGGTTGTACTACACGGCTTTGAAGATGCTAAGGGTGAAAAAATGGACAAAAGGCCATTTTTTTGCGCATTCCCGGTTTAAACGGGGTAATTTATTGGGTTTCAATTGTTATTTGTAAGGCAAAAGTCGTATATTTGCGCCGAAGAAAGAGAAAAACTATTTCGGAGGGGACTTAAGTCCCCTCTTTTTATAAAAATTACTGATGTTAAAGGAAAGAGTTGAAGAGCTTCTTACCGAGGTATTTGCCGAGAACGAGTCCCTTTTTTTGATAGATTTTTCTGTGTCTCCCGACAATAAGATAAAAGTGATTATCGATGGTGATGCCGGCGTTTCTCTGAACGATTGTATATTGGTGAGCAGACATGTGGAGCATCAGCTCGACAGGGATGAGACTGACTTTTCCCTCGAGGTGACCTCTCCGGGAGCTGCCGAGCCGATAGTGCACCCCAGACAGTACAATAAGAACGTAGGGAGGAAATTGCAGGTAAAAACCACCGGGGGGGAGACCGTAGAAGGTAACCTGGTAGCAGTTAGTGAAGAAGGTGTAACGCTGGAATGGAAACAGCGGGAGCCAAAGCCCGTGGGCAAAGGAAAAAGAACAGTAACCATAGAAAAAGAAATCCTTTTTTCGGATATAGCCGAAGCTAAAGTGATGATAGTATTTTAATTATTAAGTTTTTGACATGGAAAATCTTGCATTGATCGATTCATTTTCGGAGTTTAAAGATGATAAACTTATAGATCGTGTAACACTGATGGCGATTTTGGAAGAAGTTTTCAGAAATGCGCTGAAAAAGAAATTCGGTTCTGACGACAACTTCGATATCATCATCAACCCTGATAAGGGAGACCTTGAGATATGGAGAAACAGGATCGTGGTTGCCGATGATGAGGTGGAAGACCCCAACCAGGAAATTTCACTGTCTGATGCCCGGAAAATAGAGCCCGATTTTGAAGTGGGTGAAGATGTTTCCGAAGAAGTAAAGTTGATAGATTTGGGAAGAAGAGCTATTTTAGCGCTGCGTCAAAACCTTATATCTAAGATACACGAACACGACAATACGACCATCTACAAGCAGTTTAAAGACCTTATAGGTGAAATTTATACGGCAGAAGTGCATCATATTCGACATAAAGCTGTTATTTTGCTGGACGATGAAGGAAATGAAATAGTTCTTCCTAAAGAAAAACAGATTCCGTCCGACTTTTTCCGTAAAGGAGAAAACGTACGGGGTATCATTGAAAGCGTGGAACTGAAAGGAAATAAACCTGCCATTATAATGTCGAGAACATCTCCGGACTTCCTGGAGAAACTCTTTGAGCAGGAAATTCCTGAAGTGTTTGACGGATTGATTACTATAAAGAAAGTTGTACGGATACCGGGGGAAAAAGCCAAAGTAGCTGTCGACTCTTACGACGACAGGATCGACCCGGTCGGTGCATGTGTCGGTATGAAAGGTTCGAGGATTCACGGTATCGTACGTGAACTTGGGAACGAAAATATCGATGTGATCAATTTCACAAACAATCCCCAACTGTTCATTAGCAGGGCGCTGAGTCCGGCAAGAGTAACTTCTATCTCCATAGACGAAGAGACCAAAAGGGCCGAAGTGATCCTGAAACCGGAAGAAGTATCCAAAGCTATCGGAAAAGGTGGTTATAACATCCGGCTTGCCGGGTTCCTTACCGGGTACGAGATCGATGTATTCCGTGAAGGAGTAGAAGAAGACGTGGAGCTCACCGAATTCTCGGATGAGATAGAAGAATGGATTATAGAAGAATTTAAAAAGATTGGACTGGACACCGCGAGAAGCGTACTCGACCAGGATGTGGAGGACCTTATAAAACGTACCGATCTCGAAGAAGAAACGATTCTGGAAGTAAAGCGAATACTGAAGGAAGAGTTCGAAGACTAAGAGACAGCGGGTATCACCCCTAAACGTTGTACAGGAAATATCTGGTTGTACAACGGGAGTACCCTGGCGTAAAAGCAATACCGTTTCCCGTTTGAAAAAGGTGAAAAGACCATCATAGAGTTCAGAATAAAATTTTAGAGGATTAAAAAAATATTTATGGCTGAAAACGCAACATTGAGGCTTAATAAAGTGCTGAGAGAACTGAACATTTCATTGGACAGGGCAGTAGAACACCTGTCTTCCAAAGGATATGACGTGGAGGCCAGACCCACGACCAAAATATCCCATGAAGTGTACAAGGTTCTTTTGGAAGAGTTTCAGACGGATAAAAGCAAAAAAGTGGCTTCCAAGGAAGTAGGAGAGGAGAAGCGGAAAGAGAAGGAAGCGATACGCCAGGAACTGGAAAGGGAGCAGGAGATAAAACGAAAAGCCCAGGAGCAGCAGGAGGTGATCAAGGCAAAAGCCAACCTGTCCGGGCCGAAGACCGTTGGAAAGATAGATCTGGACCCTAAAAAAGCCGAAGAAAGTATACCCGAAGAAAAACCGGAGGAAAAAGAAGTTGCAGCTCCGAAAGAGGAAACAACAACAAAGACCCCCGAAACTCCTCAGGCACCCGAAGTGAAAAAGGTGGAGGAGAAAGAGAAGCCAGAGGAGAAAAAGGAAACTGTTGAAAAACAAATACCTGCAGAAACTACCGGTAAGGCTGAAAAAGAGCAGAAAGCTCCGGAAGCTCCCGGAAAAGAAAAAGAAGTAAAGCAGGAAAAGGCAGTGGAGAAAGAAAAACCGGCTCCAAAAGAACCCAAAGAAACTCGTAAAGTAATTATACAGGACGAGGAGGTTGAGAGCGAAAAACTGAAAACCCAGTATCAGAAACTTTCCGGACCTAAAATGACCGGAGAAAAGATCGATCTGTCCCAGTTTGAAAAGCCCAAGAAAAAGAAACCTGCCGACGATAAGCAGGGGAGTAATAACAACAATAATAATAAAGATAGGAAACGCAAGCGCAAGCGTATAAGCAAAGACGGTTCCGGTGGTAACTTTACCCAGAACAGACAGGGTGGGGGAGACTTCCGTAAACGGGGAAAACCTGGTGTCGGTGGTAAAAAGCCGATAGTAAACAAGGTGGAGCCTACCGACGAAGAAGTGCAAAAACAGGTGCGTGAAACCCTGGAGAAATTGCAGGGTAAATCCAGTAAGTCCAAAGGAGCGAAATACCGAAGAGAGAAACGGGACTTTCACCGTCAGAAGTCGGAGGAAGATATCGCACAACAGGAACTGGAAAGCAAGGTGCTCAAAGTTACGGAGTTTGTTACCGTAGCGGAAGTGGCAACCATGATGAACGTTCCTACGACCAGTGTTATTTCAGCTTGTATGTCTTTAGGGATCATGGTAACCATGAACCAGCGTCTGGATGCGGAAACCCTGTCTATCGTAGCCGAAGAATTCGGTTATGAAGTGGAATTTGTAACTGCAGATATCGAAGAGTCTATCGTAGAGCAGGAAGATAATCCTGAAGACCTCAAGGGTAGAGCGCCGATCGTTACAGTGATGGGACACGTAGACCACGGTAAAACATCATTGCTGGATTATATCCGTGAAGAAAACGTTATTGCCGGAGAAAGCGGTGGTATTACCCAGCACATCGGTGCCTATGGAGTAAGTCTTCCGGACGGACAAAAGATCACGTTCCTCGATACACCAGGTCACGAAGCGTTTACTGCAATGCGTGCCCGTGGAGCACAGGTTACCGACCTTGCGATTATCGTGATTGCTGCAGACGATGACGTGATGCCGCAAACCAAGGAGGCGATCAGTCACGCTCAGGCAGCCGGGGTGCCGATCGTATTTGCGATTAACAAAGTGGATAAGCCTACGGCTAATCCGGATAAGATAAAAGAACGCCTTGCATCCATGAACCTCCTGGTAGAGGACTGGGGAGGTAAAATACAATCTCAGGATATTTCTGCCAAAACCGGAGCCGGAGTGCCCGAACTGTTGGAAAAAGTGCTTCTGGAAGCCGAAATACTCGAGCTTCAGGCTAATCCGGACAAGGTGGCAAACGGTACTGTAGTAGAGGCATTCCTCGATAAAGGACGCGGATATGTGGCTACCATACTGGTGCAGGGAGGTACGCTCCGTATCGGAGATTATGTGCTTGCAGGAAGACACAGTGGTAAGGTAAAAGCTATGCAGGATGAGCGTGGTAAGCTGGTCAAGGAAGCAGGTCCTTCAACCCCAATATCTATTCTGGGGCTGGACGGTGCGCCGCAGGCAGGAGATAAGTTCCATGTCTTCGAAGATGAAAAAGAAGCCAAGCAAATCGCGGCAAAACGTACGCAACTGCAGCGGGAACAATCCGTTCGTACGCAGCGGCACATTACCCTGGATGAGATCGGACGACGTATTGCACTGGGTGACTTTAAAGAGCTTAACATTATCCTCAAAGGGGATGTGGATGGTTCTGTAGAAGCCCTGACCGATTCGTTCCAGAAATTGTCTACCGACGAAATACAGATCAATATCATACACAAAGCCGTCGGGCCGATCACGGAATCCGATGTGTTGCTGGCCTCCGCATCCGATGCGATTATCATAGGATTTAACGTAAGACCTATGGGTAATGCGAGGACTGTGGCTGACAAAGAGGAAATAGATATCCGTACTTACTCTATCATCTACGATGCGATCAATGACCTCAAAGATGCGATGGAAGGTATGTTGTCTCCGGAAATGAAAGAGGAGATCACAGGTACTGCGGAGATCAGGGAGACCTTTAAAATTTCTAAAGTCGGAACTATTGCCGGATGTATGGTTACGGACGGTAAGATATACAGGAGTGCCGGTATCCGTCTCATACGTGATGGGGTGGTTATATTTACCGGAGAGTTAGCTTCGTTGAAACGATTTAAGGATGATGTTAAAGAAGTTTCCAAAGGTTATGACTGTGGTATGCAGGTGAAGAACTACAACGACATCAAAGAAGGAGATATCATAGAAGCATTCCGCGAAGTGGAAGTGAAGAAAAAGCTGAAATAATATCTTGGCAAATACCAGATAATAAGCCCCGGTCCGTTAAGGTCCGGGGCTTATTTTCGTTGGATAACTTCTGTTCCGTGGCCGGGATAATTGTCTTAGGGTTTCTTATTGGGTTCAAAAAGATAGCGTATGGTTTTTCTTTTCGGGGAAAAGCTGCAGGTAGCGCATCTGTTTTTCATTCTTTTTCAGGATACATTGGGTGATACTTAATGTGGCTACCGGAACTTCCGGATTCTTGGGGAGCCGACTACCGGTGTCTTCTGTTTTAACCGTTTGATGGAACTGCAATAGGTCATCCGGCGTAATGTTACTATGACTTGTCAGAAAGTCGTTAAAACGTTGTTTTTTGTGTTCCTGCTGGGCTTCGGTGTATAAGGTGGAAGAAGATAGGATGTAAGGTGTTCTTGCTGCGACCGGGGCTGTTTTTTATAGGTGCCGTTCCATTGTAATACCGTAAGGTCAGGGGCTCTGAAGAGGAGTATCGTAAACGGTTCGATACGGTCTGGTGCAATGGCTTCCCAGGCGGTTATTGGGTCTTTGTGGCTGATGATGTCGAGTAACAGGAGTCCGCGGCTTTTCCGGTACGGGCCTTGCGGTGTATGTGGGGCTTCCGCGCCGTTGAGTACGATAGCTGTAATACCATTGCTGTCGGTAGCAAACCAGCTTCCGCCCGAGCGTCCGTCTTTAGGAAAAGCCAGCCTTTTGTGGTTGATGGTGTAGATATGCGGAGGAAGGGCTGCGGAGCGGTGTATGCTTTCGTCTCTGTTGGAGGTGAGAATAACCTGTTCTTCGGTATGGACAAAGGTAACTGTGCACATGAGTATAGAAGGCTAAACAATGGATGCTGAGATGTTGTCGGGGTGAGTGTGCGGGCCGGCAGGGTTACAGGTCCTCCCGGTCAGGAGATGAAGGACCTGTTTTGGGTTTGGAATTTCGTATGTGCAGGTCTGTTCAGACCGTTGCGGAGATTACGGATTTATGATAAACGCACTGGGGTATTGTTTTTTAACTTCCATCAAATGCTTGTCTGCTTCGAGCTTTGTACGGAATTTGCCTGCATATACCCGGTATGTAGGTGTTTTAAATGCAATATCACAAGGAAATTCAAAGTTGTTCCTGAAATTTGCCTGTTCTTTCGTAGCACCCTCTAAGGAGCCATTGTATATTTGGATACGGTATCTGTCAGAACCACTGTCATCTTTGTTTAATTCTGTTTTTGCAGCGAGGAGTTTTTCTACTTTAACATCCTGTTGAATGTTAATTTTTCCTTCCTGTGCCTGGCTTTGTAAAGTGGCGGAAAGTAGGAAAAACAAAAGTAAAAAAATACGGGGTGTGCTTAAAAATCTCATAATGAATACTGTTTTGTGCAAAAGTAATTTATTAGCTTGAAATCATAACGTTAAAATTTATTTAGAATTGTTATAAATTAATTATTAACGCTTTGTCAACATTTCCCAAATGAAGTCTATATCGTATTTTTGTGCACGGATTTAAAGAACCTGTGTTTTTTTTGTTGTTATCCGACGAAAAAATCATGCCAAATTAAGGAGAGATAACACATAATATTGATATGAAAGAGGTGATACACCGCAATTCTGTTTCAGGAATTCTAAGTATTAGTCTGGCGATTCTGCTGGCGTTTTCTACAACTCTTTTTGGACAAGAAGGCGACCCTGACAGAGGGAAGCAGTTATTCAATTCCAATTGTGCAGCTTGTCATAAGTTAGATCAAAAAATGACCGGGCCTGCGCTTGCCGGTGTTACGGATAAGCGCGACCGGGAATGGTTGCATAAATGGATTAAGAATAACGTTGCGTTGAGAAAATCCGGAGATGCGGAGGCGATTGCGATTTATGAAGAGTTTAACGGGGCGGTTATGAATACTTTCCCGCAATTGTCCGAGCAGGATATCGATGATATCCTTGCTTACACCGAGAATCCGCCGGCTTCTGCTGCTGCGGCTGGTGGGGCAGGTGCCGGGCAGGTTGTAGCCGCGGAACCTTCCGGTGTTCCTAACGAAGTAGTGTTGGGGGCATTGGTGTTGGTTTTTGCGATGTTGGCTATTATGCTGATCCTGGTGAACAGGACACTGATGCGTATTGCAGATGCAAAAGGTATCGTGCTTCCGGAAGAAAAAGCAAAGAGACTGCCGTTATGGAAGGCTTTTGTGAAAAATCAGTTCCTTGTTTTTGTTTCTGTGATCGTATTGTTGCTGGTGTCTGCCTTCTTCGTTTATGGTTATATGATGCAGGTAGGTGTGGATCAGGGGTACGAGCCTGTGCAGCCTATACATTTTTCGCACAGAATACATGCCGGGGATAATGAGATCGATTGTAAATACTGTCACTCTTCTGCGAGAGTTTCCAAGACTTCCGGTATTCCTTCCCTGAATGTATGTATGAATTGTCATAAAAATATCATGGAAGTTGCGCCTGAAACTGCAACTGCCGAGCATTCCAAAGAATTCTACGATGGTGAGATCAAGAAATTGTATGCTGCGGTAGGATGGGATGCGGAAAGCCAGTCTTATACCGGTGAAACCAAGCCTGTGAAATGGGTTAGAATTCACAATCTTCCGGATTTTGCTTATTTCAATCACTCACAGCACGTAACTGTGGCAGGTGTGGCTTGTCAGCAATGTCATGGTCCTATTGAGGAGATGGAAGTGGTAAGACAGTTTTCTCCGTTAACTATGGGGTGGTGTATAGATTGTCACAGGACAACCAATGTGAAAATGGAAGGGAACGAGTATTACGAGAAGATACACGAGGAATTATCCAAGAAATACGGAGTAGAGCAACTTACGGCTGCACAGATGGGAGCGTTGGAGTGCGGTAAGTGTCACTATTAATAAAATCTAAGGCGCATGCATGTGCGCCTGCATTGTTAAAAAGAGCTAATTTTATATAAAACATGGCGTCAAACAAAAAATACTGGAAAAGTGTTGAGGAGCTGGATCCGAGCAACTCCGTAGTGAAGACACTTAAACAGAATGAGTTTGTTGAGGAAATTCCGGTAGATGAGTTTTTGGGGGATAAGGAGAACCTGGAAGCGTCTTCAACTTCCCGGAGGGACTTTCTTAAATATGTAGGGTTTAGTACGGCTGCCGTAACATTGGCGGCATGTGAAGGACCTGTGAAAAAGGCGATTCCTTACGTTGTACAACCGGAGCAGATCCGTCCCGGAGTAGCAAATTATTATGCGACGACTATTGCCGATGGTTATGACTTTGCCAGTGTGTTGGTAAAGACCAGGGAAGGTCGTCCTATTAAGATAGAGAATAATGCCGAAGCCAAAGTTAACGGCTCGGCTAATGCAAGGGTTAATGCTTCTGTGTTATCCTTGTATGATAGTAAAAGGGTGCAGGGGCCTAAATCCGGAGGTGATTATATTACCTGGGAAGACCTCGATGCCGATGTGGTGGCTAAGCTGAATGCTGCAAAAGCAGGTGGTAAGGCTATCGTGTTGCTGACGCAGACATATGCCAGTCCGTCAACGACAAAACTGATTGCTGACTTCGCTGAGAAGTTCGGTAATGTGCAACACGTACAATACGATGCCATTTCCGAAGATGCGACGCTGACTGCATTTGAACAAAAGTATGGTAAGAGAGCGCTTCCGGATTATGATTTCTCCAAAGCGGATCTTATTGTTTCTTTTGCTGCTGATTTTCTCGGGGATTGGCATGGCGGTGGTTTTGATAGCGGGTATGCTAAGAAAAGAGTGCCCTCTAATGGGAAAATGTCACGCCATATCCAGTTTGAAGGGAATATGTCGCTTTCCGGTGCGAATGCCGATAAGCGTGTGCCTGTAACGCCTTCACAGCAAAAAGTGGCGCTTGCCAAGTTGTATGGGTATCTGAGTGGTTCTTCGGTTTCCGGCGAACTGCCGGAACATGTGGATGCTGCTGTGAAAAATGCGGCTTCTCAGTTGCGTAAAGCTGGTAGGGGTGCGGTTGTAGTGACCGGTATTGATGATGTGGATGCGCAAGGACTGGCCCTGGCTATCAACGAAATGTTGCAAAGTGCTGCGTTCGATGTGAAAGCGCCGAGATTACTGCGTCAGGGAGATGTGGAAGGAGTAAATAAACTGGTTTCCGATATGAAGTCGGGAAGAGTGGGTGCGATCATTATGAGCGGAGTGAACCCGGCGTATACTATGCCTGGTGCTGCCGAATTTACCGAGGCGCTGAAAAGTGTAAGTCTGTCCGTTACTTTTTCTATGAAAGAGGATGAGACGGCGATTGCTACACAGTATGTTGCCGCGGCGCCGCACTACCTGGAATCTTGGGGAGATGTGGAAATGAAACAGGGATATTACGGGCTTATGCAGCCTACGATCCGCCCGTTGTTTGATACCCGGCAATTTCAGGATTCTCTTTTAAAGTGGATCGGAAGTGATAAGACGTATTACGATTATATAAAAGATTTCTGGAGCACTTCGCTGCTTGGAAGTGGTTCCTGGAATAAAGCACTGCACGATGGTGTATTCGTGGCCTCGGCTCCTGTAGCTGTAGCGGGTATTGCGGATAATCAACAGGACGATGCAGAGGCTACAGAGGCTTCAACAGCGGTTCCTGCCGGGAATGCTGCGGGCATGGCAAGGAAACTTGCGGCTGCAAAAGCAGACGGGCTGGAATTGGTGCTTTACCCTAAAACCGGTATGGGTGACGGTCAACAGGCCAATAACCCGTGGTTGCAGGAGTTTCCTGATCCGATCACAAGAGTGTCCTGGGATAATTACCTGACTGTTTCCAAAGCTGATGCAGAAGCTTTAGGCTTTACAAACAGGCATGTGGCTAACGGAGGTCTTAATGGTAGCTATGCCAAGGTGACCGTAAACGGCGTTACGCTGGATCGTGTACCTGTGCTTATTCAGCCGGGACAGGCCAGGGGATCTGTCGGACTTTCTTTCGGTTATGGTAAGAAAGAAGGGGTGAAAACCGAAATGCAGACCGGGGTTAATGCTTATGCTTTATATGCCGGGTTCAATGCAATACAGTCCGTAAGTGTAGAGAAAGTTGCCGGAGAACACGAGTTTGCTTGTGTTCAGCTTCATAATACGCTGATGGGGCGTGGTGATATCCTGAAGGAAACCAGTCTCGAGATATTTAATACCAAGAACGCCAAGGAGTGGAATGTAACTCCGAAGGTATCCCTTAATCATAATGAAGTAGAGGCTACGTCCGTAGACCTCTGGGCAGAATTCGATACCTCCGTAGGGCATCATTTCAATCTGTCGATAGACCTGAATGCATGTACCGGTTGCGGGGCCTGTGTTATTGCCTGTCACGCAGAAAACAACGTTCCTGTCGTAGGAAAGTCGGAAGTGCGTCGGTCAAGAGATATGCACTGGTTGCGTATAGACCGCTATTATTCTTCCGAAGAAAGCTTCGAAGGTGATAACGAAGTGGTAGAGTCTATTTCCGGTTTGGGAGACTCTCTGACGACTTTCGGAGAGATGGAAAAAGCTTCGGAGAACCCTCAGGTAGCTTTCCAGCCTGTGATGTGCCAGCATTGTAACCACGCACCTTGTGAAACAGTATGTCCGGTAGCGGCTACTTCTCACGGACGTCAGGGGCAAAACCACATGGCTTATAACCGTTGCGTGGGAACACGTTACTGCGCAAACAACTGTCCGTACAAAGTACGTCGCTTCAACTGGTTCCTTTACAATAACAACGACGAGTTCGATTTTCATATGAATGATGATATCGGAAAAATGGTACTCAATCCGGATGTCGTAGTAAGGTCCAGAGGGGTTATGGAAAAATGTTCTATGTGTATCCAGATGACCCAGAAAACTATTCTCGATGCCAAAAGAGATGGTAGAAAAGTACGTAAAGATGAGTTCCAGACGGCATGTTCGGCTGCCTGCTCCAGTGGTGCAATGGTATTCGGGGATGTGAATAATGAGGAGGATGAAGTGTTTGCTCTTAAGAAGAGCGACAGGATGTATCACCTGTTAGAGCACGTAGGGACTAAGCCTAATGTGTTCTACCATGTAAAAGTGAGGAATACCGAGGAAGCATAGAGCGGTAGACCGGAGAACTCCCGCATGATAGTGGAGGTAAAGCGGTTTATACCATAGAATATAAAAGGAGTAATTAAATATAAAATTATAAAATGGCGTCGCATTACGAAGCACCTATACGTAAACCCCTGGTAATCGGAGATAAGAGCTATCACGATGTTTCCGTAGATGTAGCCAGACCCGTGGAGGGCAAGGCAAACAAGCAGTGGTGGATTGTTTTCTCCATTGCCCTGGTAGCGTTTCTTTGGGGAATAGGGTGTATAATTTATACCATTGCAACAGGAATAGGCTCTTGGGGATTGAATAAAACCGTAGGTTGGGCCTGGGATATTACTAACTTCGTTTGGTGGGTTGGTATCGGTCACGCAGGAACGTTGATCTCTGCGGTACTCTTGCTGTTCCGTCAAAAGTGGAGAATGGCCATTAACCGTTCGGCAGAGGCTATGACGATATTTTCGGTTGTTCAGGCCGGATTGTTCCCTTTGATTCACATGGGACGTCCATGGCTTGGATATTGGGTGGTTCCTATTCCTAACCAGTTCGGTTCGCTTTGGGTTAACTTTAACTCACCCCTGCTGTGGGACGTATTTGCGATATCTACCTATTTGTCCGTATCTCTGGTGTTCTGGTGGACGGGTCTGCTTCCCGACTTTGCAATGATCAGGGACAGGGCGGTAAAGCCTTTCCAGAAAAAAATATACAGTCTGCTGAGTTTCGGATGGAGCGGACGGGCAAAAGACTGGCAGCGTTTTGAAGAAGTGTCACTGGTACTTGCCGGTTTGGCTACCCCGCTGGTACTTTCTGTACACACTATCGTATCTTTTGACTTTGCGACTTCAGTAATACCGGGATGGCATACCACGATCTTCCCTCCTTACTTCGTTGCAGGTGCAGTATTCTCCGGATTTGCGATGGTAAATACCCTGCTTATTATTATGAGAAAAGTAGTAAGCCTGGAAGATTATATTACATTACAACACATAGAGTTGATGAACATCGTAATCATGATTACGGGGTCTATCGTAGGTTGTGCTTATATCACGGAGCTGTTTATCGCATGGTATTCCGGAGTGGAATACGAGCAATATGCATTCCTGAACAGGGCTACCGGTCCTTACGCATGGGCATACTGGTGTATGATGACCTGTAACGTGTTCTCCCCGCAGTTTATGTGGTTCAAGAAACTCAGAACAAGTATTATGTTCTCCTTTATCATTTCGATTGTGGTAAACATAGGAATGTGGTTTGAGCGATTTGTAATTATCGTTACTTCACTTCACAGGGATTACCTTCCTTCTTCCTGGACCATGTTCTCCCCGACGTTTATCGATATAGGGATCTTCGTTGGAACTATAGGGTTCTTCTTTGTTCTGTTCTTGCTGTACTCCAGGACTTTCCCGGTAATAGCACAGGCAGAGGTGAAAACCATTATGAAATCATCAGGAGAAAAGTATAAAAAATTAAGAGACGGCGACCATGAGTAATAAAGTAATTCAAGCCATTTATGCCGATGACGATGTATTATTGGCCGCAGTAAAGAAAGTGAGGGCTGCACATCATCATATCGAGGAAATATATACACCGTTTCCCGTACACGGTCTGGATAAAGCCATGGGGCTTGCTCCTACGAGAATAGCCATCGCATCGTTTATTTACGGATGTATCGGGCTTTGTGTAGCTGTTGCGATGATGAATTATATTATGATCGAAGACTGGCCTCAGAATATCGGAGGGAAACCGAGTTTTTCCTTTTTGGATAATATGCCCGCTTTTGTGCCGATCATGTTTGAATTAACCGTATTTTTTGCCGCGCACCTTATGGTGATCACTTTTTATCTCAGAAGTAAATTGTGGCCCTTTAAGGAGGCAGAGAATCCGGATGTAAGAACGACGGATGATCACTTCCTTATGGAAGTTTCAGCAAGTGGCAATATAGAGGCTTTATCTGCCTTTTTGCAGGAAACCGGAGCAGTTGAAGTAAAAGTTTCAGAAAAGCATTAGATAGCGGATCGGTAAGAAGAATACGGTGACTGCCGGATTCCGAAAGCCGAAAACCCAACAACGTAAATACTGTTTAAATGAAGAGCTTTATAAAAATAGGAATAGTGCTTGGTACGGCAGCGATCATGACTTCGTGTTTCAACAAGTCAAAGCCCAACTACCAATTTATGCCTAATATGTATGAATCTGTAGGTTATGAAACCTACCAGGAGTCGGATGCTTTTAAGAACGGTGTGGAAGCCCAGTTACCTGCTGAAAATACGATCAACAGAGGGTGGATGCCTTATGATTACGAGAATACGCCAGAAGGTAAAGAACTGGCCAAAGCGGAATTGAAAAATCCGTTGGAGGCGGATAGTACGTCTACAGAAGCTAACCTGGGAGACGGAAAGGAATTGTATGATATCTATTGTGCCGTTTGTCATGGTGGAAAAGGTGACGGACAGGGTGTACTGGTAAAACGGGAGAAATTCCTCGGTGTTCCCAGCTATGCGGACAGGGAGATTACCGAAGGCAGTATTTATCACGTCATTTATTACGGATTGAACTCTATGGGATCTTACGCTGCACAACTCAATGAGAAAGAACGCTGGCAGGTGACCATGTACGTGGAGCAGCTAAAAAAGGATTTGACCAAGTAATATTCAATGAGGTACAGAGGTGTCGGGAGATACGAGATGTAAAACAAGACCTTGCCGAAGTACAGAATTACAAAATACAATAAAGAGAATTTTCAGGATATGTACACGTTTTCAAACAAGTTAAGACTGTCTGCATTTGTTCTAATGATCGTTGGTGTTCTCGGTCTGGGCTATGGTTTTCTCGCTGCGCCGGGCACTGTAGAAGAAGCAAAAGCTATGGTGGCAGATGCACATCACGGTGGAGGGCACGAAGAAGTGGCTACCCATGATGCACATGGAACACATAATGAAGAGCATGCAACACACGATACATCCCACGATGAGCATTTGTTGCATCAATTACAGAATAAACCCTGGGCAGGACTTTATGTAGCTGCATTTTTCTTTATGATGATATCTCTCGGGGTGCTTGCTTTTTACGCCATTCAGAGGGTGTCCCAGGCCGGTTGGTCACCTTTGCTTTTCAGAGTAATGGAGGGGATCACAGCATATCTGCTTCCGGGCGCAATACTCGTTTTTGTTATACTGGTATTATCCGGTGTTCATATGAACCATCTTTTTATATGGATGGATCCTGAAGTCGTGGCACATGACGAGCTTATACAGGGAAAAACAGGCTATCTCAATGTTCCGTTCTTTCTTATCAGAGCGGTGATATATATAGCAGGATGGGCAGCTTACCGTCATTTCTCCAGAAAATTCTCTATAGCACAGGATACTGCCGATGATCATAGTTATTTTAAAAGAAACTTTAAAATATCTGCCGGATTCCTCGTGTTCTTCCTGGTATCGGAGTCTATGATGTCCTGGGATTGGATTATGAGTGTTGATCCGCACTGGTACAGTACCCTCTTCGGATGGTATGTATTTGCCAGTATGTTTGTTTCCGGGATCACCGTTATAGCACTGATCACTATCTATCTGAAATCGAGAGGATACCTGGAAGAAGTAAATAACAGTCATATTCATGACCTTGCAAAGTTCATGTTTGGTATCAGTATTTTCTGGACATATCTTTGGTTTTCCCAGTTTATGCTTATCTGGTATTCCAACATTCCGGAAGAAGTTACGTATTTCGTGACGCGTATCGAAGATTATAAGCTTCCGTTCTTCGGAATGGTGGTGCTTAACTTCGTGTTCCCGCTGCTTGTTTTAATGAATAGTGATTACAAGCGACTGAACTGGTTTGTGGTAATGACAGGGATAATGATCCTCTTAGGGCACTATCTCGATATATATAACATGATAATGCCTGCTACAGTCGGAGATCAATGGTTTATCGGGATCGGTGAAGTAGGAGGTGTGCTGTTCTTCCTCGGGTTGTTTATTTTTATAGTGTTTACTGCACTTACCAAGGCACCGTTGTTGCCGAAACGTAACCCGTTTATCGAAGAGAGCAAACACTTTCATTATTAATTCAGAAACTAAAGTAAACAGGAAATAGTAAGATGACTGCTTTTTTGACCATAATTGTACTGATACTCATTGCCATTGCCATTTGGCAAATGACGAAGATATTTGAATTCTCTCAGATAGGAATCAAAGATGCCCAGATCGCCAATGACAAGGATAACAAGCTGAATGGATACTTGATGTTTGCTTTCCTGGGATTCCTTTACGTACTCACCATTTTCAGTTTGTGGAAATGGGGACGCGTATTGCTTCCCAAGTCTGCTTCCGAGCATGGTGGTGACTACGACACCCTGATGGCTGTTTCAATGGTATTAATCTTTACCGTACAGTTGATCACACAAACGCTGCTGTATTTCTTCGCGTATAAATACCGGGGTGCAAAGGGCAGAAAGGCATTGTTCTATGCGGATAATGACAAACTGGAGTTTATCTGGACTATTATTCCCGTAATAACGCTGGCCGGGCTTATCCTTTACGGACTATACACCTGGACAACTATTATGGATATTAATGATGAGGATGATCCGCTGGTCATAGAACTCTACGCACAGCAGTTCAACTGGAAAGCCAGATATGCCGGAGACGATAATGTGCTCGGCGATGCTAACGTAAGGTTCCTCAACGATTTTGACGGGCAGAATATCGTAGGTATCGATGCTTCTGATCCCAATGGTATGGATGATGTCGTATCGACTACCGAGATCCACCTACCGGTGAACCGTAAGGTCGTGTTTAAAATGCGTTCGCAGGATGTATTACACTCTGCATACATGCCGCACTTCAGGGCACAGATGAACTGTGTTCCGGGAATGATAACACAGTTTTCCTTTACGCCTACCATCACTACTGCAGAAATGCGTCAGGAACAGGATATACAGGATAAAGTAAAGCACATTAACGAACTTCGTGCCGAGAGAAGAGCCAAAGGAGAGGACCTGGACGACTGGGAGTTTGATTATCTTTTACTGTGTAATAAAATTTGCGGAACTTCGCACTATAACATGCAGATGAAAATTGTTGTGGAGAGTGAAGAAGAATTTAACGCATGGATGAAGGAACAGAAAACCTTCGAAGAAACAGTGGCCGGGACCGATCGATAGTAAGGACCGGAGTATATCGAAAATAAAAAGTAACAATAACGATTTTATATAAAGATTATGTCAGCAACAGCTACAGCACACGCAGGGGATCAGGCGCACGATCACGGACATCATCATAAAGAGACCTTTATTTCAAAGTATGTTTTCAGTTATGATCACAAGATGATCTCCAAGCAATACCTGATTACAGGTTTGGTTATGGGATTCATCGGTATCCTGATGTCTCTGTTATTCCGTATGCAACTTGCATGGCCTTCGGAGTCTTTTAAGATATTTGAAGTATTGCTGGGCAAATGGGCTCCCGAGGGTGTAATGGATCCTAATATCTACCTGGCTCTGGTTACCATCCACGGAACGATCATGGTATTCTTCGTATTGACTGCCGGATTGAGTGGAACATTCAGTAACCTGTTGATCCCGTTGCAGATCGGTGCACGTGATATGGCTTCCGGATTTATGAACATGATCTCGTACTGGTTGTTTTTTGTTTCCAGTGTTATTATGGTGATTTCCATTTTCGTCGAAGCAGGTCCTGCAGCTGCAGGGTGGACTATTTATCCTCCGTTGAGTGCTCTGCCACAGGCACAGGGTGGTTCAGGTCTCGGAATGACGCTTTGGCTGGTTTCCATGGCAATCTTTATCGCATCATCGCTTCTTGGTTCACTGAACTATATCGTTACTGTGTTAAACCTGAGAACAAAAGGAATGTCTATGACCAGGCTGCCTCTTACGATGTGGGCCCTGTTCATCACGGCTGTTATCGGTGTGGTGTCTTTCCCGGTGTTACTTTCGGCTGCATTATTGCTTATTTTTGACCGTAGTTTCGGTACGTCGTTTTTCCTTTCGGATATCTTTATCCAGGGAGAGGTGTTACACCATCAGGGAGGATCGCCTGTTCTTTTCGAACACCTGTTCTGGTTCCTGGGACACCCCGAAGTGTATATCGTATTGTTACCCGCACTCGGAATTACTTCCGAAATCATAGCCACAAACGCACGTAAGCCTATATTCGGTTATCGCGCGATGGTGGCCTCTATACTTGCTATTGCATTCCTGTCTACTATCGTATGGGGACACCACATGTTCGTTTCCGGAATGAACCCATTCCTGGGATCGGTATTTACATTTACAACACTACTTATCGCGATACCTTCTGCGGTAAAGGCATTTAACTATATTACTACACTGTGGAAAGGAAATCTGCAGATGAACCCTGCGATGCTTTTCTCTATAGGTCTGGTATCTACTTTTATTACCGGAGGTCTTACCGGGATTATTCTCGGAGACAGTACGCTGGATATCAACGTACATGACACCTATTTTGTAGTGGCACACTTCCACCTTGTAATGGGGATCTCCGCTATTTACGGATTCCTTGCAGGAGTATATCACTGGTTCCCTAAAATGTTCGGAAGAATGTTGAACAAAAACCTCGGGTATGTACACTTCTGGGTCACTGCTGTTTGTGCATACGGTATTTTCTTCCCGATGCACTTCCAGGGAATGGCTGGTTTACCGAGACGTTATTATACCAATACCAACTTCCCGATATTCGATGACCTGATGGATATCAATGTCGTGATGACCGTATTCGCCCTGATTGCAGGAGCAGTACAACTGGTATTTCTCTATAACTTCTTCTACAGTATTTTCTATGGAGAAAAGGCGCCTAAAAACCCATGGAAATCCAATACATTGGAATGGACAACCCCGGTAGAGCATATCCATGGAAACTGGCCGGGAGCTATCCCTGAAGTACACCGTTGGGCTTACGATTACAGTAAGACCAATGACAATGGAGAGTATGTGATCCCCGGACAGGACTTCGTTCCGCAGACCGTGCCGTTACAGGAAGGTGAGGAAGAACTCAATCACTAAGATCCTTAAACTAAATATATAAAAAGGGCCCTGGACAAGGGCCTTTTTTTAGTTAGTGCTGATAGGTGCTGTCATACAGTGTTCGGGTATGCCGAAGCCGTCTACCAGAGAGACCACGTGAGGTCTCAGCTCCGTGCACAGCCGTTCTACGCGCTGACGTATTGCTTTGGATTTGGCACCGCTGATATAGCCGTGTTCGAGGTACCATGCTGCGTGTTCACGAATATGATGGAGAGCGTATAATGCCCCCAGTTTTCTGAAGATAAACTGCATTTTCTCGTCTTCCAGGGTTTTTACAAAACCGGAGAAGATCTCGTAAGAAAGCATAACACCGTATGCCCGGCCAAGAGCGAGTAAATGTGTTTGAATATTCAGTGATACCTGTTGGGGTGGGATACCTTTTTTTACATAACGCCGTATACGCGACGCTGCAGTAAAGGTGAGTCTTCGTACATGGTACTGAAAGGTTTCGAGGTGAAAGTCCGGGTCAAACAAATGCTCTTTATCCGTATTGCCGGTAAAAAGCGGGTTGAAAGTAGTGAGCCGGTCCCCGAGTTGTGTCCCCACAAGTTTCAGAATGTCTCCGTAGCTGTCACTGTTGAATTCCGATTTAAAATCCGTAAGTACTCCCTTGGCTGCAAGTTGCAGGAGGACAGTATTGTCCCCTTCGAAAGTGGTGAAGATATCCACGTCGTTTTTAAGGTCTCCGATACGGTTTTCCAGAAGATATCCTTTACCCCCGCAGGCTTCACGACATTCCTGTATCGTTTTATTGGAAAAGTCCGTAATCAGTGCTTTTAAAGCGGCGACCTGGGTCTCTATTTTTCGGCGAGATGTTTCGGAGGCATCGGTGTACTGCCGGATCATGTGCTCCAGGGTAACATGGTACACATACGTCTGTGCAATCGGAGTGATCAGCCGTAGCTGGTGCGAAGGATAGTCCATGATAAGGTCTTCCTGTATCTTTTCTCCACTGTTGAACTGTCTGCGATGTAATGCGTATTTTACGGCTGTGGCCAAAGCCAGTTTGGCTCCCCCCACAGCACCTTTGGCTACACAAATACGCCCTCCTACGAGAGTACCCAGCATGGTAAAAAAGCGTTTGTTGGGATTGCTGATCCGTGAGGTGTAATTGCCGTCCTTGTCGATATCCCCGAAACGGTTGAGAAGATTTTCTCTCGGGACACTGACATTTTTAAACCATATTTTACCATTGTCCACACCGTTAAGACCGAGTTTGTACCCGTTGTCTTCGATGCGTACACCAGGTATAAGGTTTCCGTCGTCATCACGTACCCGGACTACTATGGCATGCACACCCTGGTTTGTACCGTTGACAATAAGCTGGGCAAAAACGGTTGCCATAGTGGAGTGCAGGGCATTTCCTATATATTCTTTATTGTCATTTTCACCTGGCGTGTCTATAACGATAGAGTCGGTTTCTCTCACGTAAGTAGCGGTAGTCTTGATACCGCGAACATTAGAGCCGTGCCGGGTCTCCGTCATGGCAAAACATCCGAGTAACGTACCTTCACCGGTAGCTTTCAGCCATTGGTCGTGGTGTTTTTTGGTTCCGAGGTTTTGTATACTACCCCCGAAAAGTCCGAACTGTACACCGAATTTTATGGTTAGACTACCGTCGATAAACATGAGGTTTTCAAAAATACCTGCATAAGCCGGCATATTGTCGATACCACCGTACCGGCTTTCGTATGCCATGGCTCCGTAACCGGCGGATGCCAGTAGCTTTACCTGTTCCAGGACCCTGGGGCGAAACGTATCCTTGTCGCGTGATATCTTCCATTGAAAAGCAGGATCGGATAAAAATTCCCTGAACGTATCGATATAAGATGCATGAGGACCTTTAAGTACGGCATCGATCTTTGCCGGATCATAAAAATTGGCTTTGGGTACCTGTTGGGTTTCCACGTCAAAGAGATGCCGGTAATGATTGGGCTGTATTCCGAGATTGATCTCTATAAATTTCAACTTTTCATCGGACAGTTCTTCTTCACCATGCCCTGGAAGTGACATTTTCATGCTGAACGATGTGAGTGGGTAGGTTTCGCTTTCCACAAGTTTAACCCCCGATTTGTCTATGAGGTGTTTCCAGGAAGTGATAACTTCATCCGCAGGCGGGGTTTTGGGATTTAGCCAGGATGTTATCAGTTTTTTTTCTTCGGGGGATAAATGATCTTCCGTTACGGCCTTTTTGAATACCGAGATTTCGGAGGCCGACAGGAGATCATCTGCCCAGACCACGTATAAGAAAGGAATATATTTTACGATATGGGGCGAATATGTTCTGGTGTCCATAAACTAAAATCTTTTTTCAATTATTACCGGAAGTTACGATTTTTATGACTAAACCGGAGAAGATTAACAGGAGTTAAACAATTTAGAAAGCAAGATAAATTCTTTTCTTCTTCATTTCTGCTATCTTTGCGGGTATGAACGAGTATCTGGATCCAACAGGCGATCATTTTTCTCCGGAAGAGATCGATATAGAAAAAACGCTTCGGCCGCTTTCCTTTGATGATTTTGCCGGACAGGACCAGGTATTGGAAAACCTTAAGATCTTTGTAAAGGCCGCCAATCTACGTGGCGATGCCCTGGATCATACCTTATTTCACGGTCCTCCGGGACTGGGAAAAACAACCCTCGCACATATTCTGGCCAATGAGCTCGGAGCAGGAATAAAGGTTACTTCAGGGCCTGTGCTGGATAAGCCGGGAGACCTCGCCGGACTACTCACCAACCTCGAAGAAAGGGATGTGCTATTTATCGATGAGATCCATCGGCTGAGTCCCGTAGTAGAGGAATACCTGTATTCGGCTATGGAGGATTACAAAATCGATATTATGATCGAGAGCGGGCCTAATGCACGTACCGTACAGATCAATCTCAATCCGTTTACCCTTATCGGAGCGACGACCCGTTCCGGGTTGCTCACCTCACCCATGCGTGCCCGTTTTGGTATATCGAGCAGGTTGCAGTATTATACTACCGAATTGCTTTCTACCATTGTAGAACGAAGCTCCCATATACTCAAAACACCGATCACCCTCGAGGCCGCCATAGAAATTGCAGGCCGGAGCAGGGGAACACCGAGGATTGCCAATGCCTTGTTGCGTCGGATACGCGATTTTGCCCAGATCAAGGGCAATGGGCGCATTGATATCGAGATTGCCCGTTTTGGTCTGAAAGCTCTCAATGTAGATGCACACGGACTGGATGAGATGGACAATAAAATACTCTCTACCATCATCGATAAATTCAAGGGAGGCCCCGTAGGGATAACTACACTGGCCACAGCAGTGTCGGAGAGTGCCGATACGATCGAGGAAGTATATGAGCCTTTTCTTATTCAACAGGGATTTATCGTCCGGACACCTCGCGGACGTGAGGTTACGGAAGCCGCGTACAAGCATCTTGGCAGGGCCAGGGGCGGTTTCCAGAGTGAACTGTTTTAGGAAGCTCATTCGAAGTCACACCTATGTACTTTATTGCATCTCACCTGAGCTTCTGAAAAAAGGTATAGTCCGAATGGGGAGGTATCGGGTTGTTACCTCAATATCCCGATAACGAGTAGCGAGGATAACGATTTTATTGCTTGTCGAAATCTATGGGCATCAAGTCCATAATGGTTTAATCAGGTCCGCTGCCGGAAAACTTTCCGTCGGATTATACCCGCTATGTACATTTCGGATATTGTCGTGAAGTCATTATCTTTGCCCTGTTCGCAAAGGACGTTGCCGTATGATCGATGTAAAGCGCAGATATACAGAATACATTAAGACCGAAGCCAAACGCCTCGGTTTTATGGCCTGTGGCATTTCCAAAGCGGAGTTTCTGGAATCGGAAGCTCCCCGGCTGGAACGCTGGCTCGAACAAAACATGCACGGGGAAATGGGATATATGGAAAACCATTTCGATAAGCGTCTCGATCCCCGCCTGCTTGTCGATGGCGCCCAAAGTGTTATATCCCTTACGCTGAATTATTTTCCCGAAAAAGTACAGGAAGATACCGACAGCCCTAAAATTTCCAAATATGCCTACGGTAAGGACTACCACTTTGTGATCAAGGAAAAACTTAAAGAGTTGCTCGGATCCATACAGGAACATATCGGGGAAGTGGGCGGACGGGCTTTTGTAGATTCCGCTCCGGTACTGGACAGGGCCTGGGCAACCAGGAGCGGTTTGGGCTGGATCGGCAAAAACAGTAACCTCATCACCAAACAGGTAGGCTCTTTTTTCTTTATTGCCGAACTCATTATAGACCTCGAACTCGAATACGACCATCCCACAGCCACGGATCACTGCGGGAGTTGTACCGCCTGTATCGATGCCTGTCCCACACAAGCCATAGTAGAGCCAATGGTCGTGGACGGGAGTAAGTGTATTTCGTATTTTACCATAGAACTGAAAGGTAATATCCCATCGGAATTCGAAGGTAAATTCGATGACTGGATGTTTGGTTGCGATGTCTGTCAGGATGTGTGCCCGTGGAACCGCTTTTCCAAACCTCACCGTGAACCTTTGCTCGATCCGCATCCGGATCTTCTGGGGATGAATAAGAAAGACTGGGAAGATATCACAGAAGATGTATTTCGCGAAGTGTTCCGCAAGTCAGCAGTGAAGCGCACCAAATACGAGGGGCTCAAACGCAATATCAAATTCCTCGGGAAATACTGATTTTATTTGCCTGCCACAACCGCTTTGGTTGTTTCCCTCAGTACCAGATGGGTCTGTAATTTGATTTCGTAAAATTCTACCGGTAATTTTTTGTTTTTCCGATCGATCTCGTCGATGAGCAGAGAAGCGGATTCTTTTCCTATCTGTACACTGGGTTGGTCTACCGTAGAGAGATGCGGTTTTATATAAGGGGTTATCAGCCAGTTACTGAAACCCATAATAGAAATCTGTTCCGGAATGGGAATTTGCGCATCGTTCAGGTACGATACGGCTCCTAAAGCGATATGGTCCGTAATGCAAAATATACCATCCGTATCGGGATGTGTCTTCAGCAGCGCTTTCGCATTATCCATTCCCTCGGCTATGCTGAGATCTTCACAAATATAGATCAGCGATTCATCCGGAGTGATTCCGTGTTTTTCCAGAGCTTTGGTATATCCTTTTTGTCGGGAATTGTAGTTGCTCGGGAATTGCGGGCCTCCGAAAAGGGCAATTTTGCGGCAACCGGTTTTTATAAGGTGCTCAACAGCTTTAAAAGCTGCTTTTTCATCATCGATAATCACTTTGGAGCAGTTTACCTGCCGGGTGATCTTATCAAACAGGACCAGCGGAACCTGGTTTCTTACTACTTTGTGTAAATGCTCATAACGGTTGGTTTCGTTAGCCAGCGACATCAATATGCCATCTACCCTTTTTTCCAGAAGCAGATCTACCTGTTTTTCTTCCGTGGACATGGACTCATCCGAAAATAAGACAATAACCTGATATCCGTGTACATTAGCTTCGGAAATAATACCGGTAATGGTCTCTGCAAAAAACTGGTGATCGATTTTAGGGAGGATTACCCCGATAGTTTTCGATTGGTTGCTTCGCAGCGTAACCGCGTGAATGTTGGGTTTGTAGTTCAGCTTTTCCGCCAGAAGCTTTACGGCGTGCTTGGTATCATCACTGATATCCGGATAATCTTTGAGTGCTTTGGATACCGTGGTCACAGAGACCCCGAGTATGGAAGCTATATCTTTTAAGGTAACTTGACTCATAAAATTCTCATTACAGAGCTACTTTCAACACAAATCTCTTACGGCATGCATAAGGAGCCATTATACAAAAGAAATACATTTTTTGATATCTAAAAAATAGATATTCAATAAAATATACCTTCCGATATTCAAAAAATGTTATATTTTTTATTTTGAGGGAGTTCCGGTTCCGAATAAAATAGATACTCCCGGTACTGTCTAAAGCAAATTACAGTACCGGGAGTATCTGAAATGATTTATTTTATCCTTTACAGGATTTTTATAAGAGAAATCTCAGTTTCCGGAATCAGCTCAAAAATCCGTTGAGCAATGCTCTGACGCTTGTTGTGTCTTCCACATAATACTTTGCACTGGTTTCTTTGAGCCCTACCTTGACGGTAAAGGCTTCTTCCGGGAGTTCGCGAAACATGTATTCATCCGTCCAGTCGTCTCCGATAGCAAAGATGAAATCGTATTCGTTTTCGGCGAGCAAGCGGGATGATGCCCGTCCTTTGTTTACATTACTGCTTTTGATCTCTATAACTTTATTGCCTTCCAGGACGCTGAGCTCGTGGTTGGAAATAAGACTGGTCAGTACGGTTTTCAATTCGGTGGCACGATTCTGTGCCAGTTCCGGATCGGCTTTTCGGAAATGCCAGGCCAGGGAGAAGTTCTTTTCTTCGATAAATGTTCCCGGTGTACGGTCTACAAAGGTCTCGATGATAGGTTTCAGGTTGTTCATCCAGTCTTTTTTGAGTTTTTCCAGTGCCTGCCAGTCTTTGTCTTTTTGTTTCAGCCATACCCCGTGTTCTACGATAAGTGTATAGCCCCGGTCCCCGAACCATTTGGTGAAGGTCTCCCGGTCGCGCCCGCTGATAATGACAAGGTCTGTATTTTCCTGTTCATGAAGGGTGTCGAGGATGTGGTAAAGCTCTTCATCAGGCCGGGCATCTTTGGGGATATTGGTAAAATTAACCAGTGTGCCATCATAATCCAGCAGGATAAGCTTTCGTTTTGCCTTTTTGTAATGGTCGAATAACTGCTGTTCTATTTGTGGTGTAATCTTTTTCGAGACAATGACATGATGTTGCTGCTTGGTGGCCTGAAGCGCCTTCATAAATTCTTTAGCCCATTTCTCTACGCTGTACCTTTCCAGACGTTGTTGAAGGAATGTATTTCTTTCGATCTGTTCTTCTACGGGCATTTCCAGGGCCTTTTTCAGCGTGTCGGCGATCTGCTCAAAATTGTTGGGATTGATGAGCAGGGCTTCGTTCATTTCTTTTGAAGCTCCTGCCATTTCGCTAAGTACCAGAACCCCGTCCTTATCTACCCGTGTGGCTATATATTCTTTGGCTACCAGGTTCATGCCATCTCTAACCGGTGTTATAAGGGCAACTTCACAGGACGTATACAGGTCGATAAGGTTTTCAAAAGGCATGGAGCGGTAAAAATACCATATCGGGGTCCAGCTTACCGTAGAGAATTTTCCGTTGATTCGGCCTACGAGTTCGTCCGTATCCTTTTTCAGGCGTTGGTACTGTGGTACATTGGAGCGTGACGGCACTGCAAGGAGGATAAAACGAACTTTCTCCCGGAATTGCGGATATTTGTCGAGGAAATATTCAAAAGCCCTCAGGCGGTTGGGGATACCTTTGGTGTAATCGAGACGGTCGATGGAAAGGATCATCTTGGCCCCCGGGGCAGATTGTAAGTGTGCATCGAGCCGCTTTTGCAGATCGGATTTCTGTGCTTCTTCTTTTTTGTAATGGGTAATGGCTGCATTGCGAAACTTGTTGTAGTCAATACCCATAGGGAAAGAGTCCACACGAAGGGTCCGTCCCTGATAGGAGATCTCGTTGAAATGTGTGTCCACACGCAGAATACGCCTTACCGAGCTCAGAAAATGCCGCTCGTAGTCGTACGTGTGAAAACCGAGCAGATCAGCTCCGAGCATACCATTGAGTAACTCTTCTCTCCAGGGAAGGGTCCGGAATACTTCGTATGAAGGGAATGGGATGTGAAGAAAAAAACCGATGGAGGTATTGGGGCGCTCCTTTTTAATAAGTTCCGGGAGAAGTAATAACTGGTAGTCGTGTACCCAGATCGTATCACCGTCATCCGTATGTTGGAGTACGGTTTCCGCAAATTTACGGTTGACCTCTTTGTAGGACTCCCAATGCTCACCTTCGAAAGTAGTGTATTCCATGAAATAATGGAACATGGGCCAGAGGGTATTGTTGCTGAAACCGTAATAAAAATTGTCCAGATCCTTTCCGGTAAGCCCTACGGCTGCACAGTTTTCCTGTGCTATAGCAGCATCTACCTTTTTCTTGAGACCGGCATCCAGTTCTTCTTCTTTCAGCCCGGACCATCCTATCCAAAGGCTTTCACCTCCTTCATGTACGGATTTCATCCCGGTGGCGAGTCCGCCTACACTCGGGTTAACTGCGAGATTATTGTTGTGGATGGATATTTGTAAAGGAAGTCTGTTAGAAACGATTATGGTTTTGTTCATTGATTTTTTGTTTTAATGCGGTTCGCATACTGTTTTCTTTTTCATATTCAGATGGGCTGTTTTTTTTTCATTCCATGACTGGCCTCCTTTTATTTTAATTATTTCGCAAAAGTTAAATTAAGCGATCTTTTTTTCGTTAATTTAAGGATTTTATTCGAATTTTAAGGTCATAGACCATATTATTAAATGGCGGATACCGGTTTGGAGCAGGGGCTTCGGGAAAATTATGTATCATCGGAGCAGTCCCCCCCCCCCCCCCCGAAGTGGTGTCCCCTTGAATGCAAATCACTTAAACCATATTTGAAATTAATGGACAATCTCGATTACGGAATTATAGGAAATTGTAAAAGTGCAGCGTTGATCTCCAAAACCGGCTCCCTGGACTGGTGCTGTCTTCCCGAATTCGATTCTTCTTCGGTTTTTGCCAAGCTACTGGATGATGAGATAGGAGGCAGTTTTGAAATCCTCGTCGGTGAGGACTATCATATCGAACAGGAATACATCCCGAATACCAATATCCTGATGACCCGGTTTTCGGAAGGAGCTAATGTATTTGAGCTGTACGATTTTATGCCGAGGTATAAACTGGAAAGCGGGGGGCATTATGCGCCGCCCGATATTATACGTTACATACAACACGTATCCGGAAAACCCGTGTTCAGGGTCAGATATGATCCTAAGCTGGAATACGCTATAGCCGATACTTCCACCAAGATAAAACCCGACTACATTGTGAGCGTTACCCAGGAGGGGAAATATGACTCCCTTTATCTCTATAGCAGCATGGATAAAAAAATGGTGCTTGACGGGGAAGAAATAACACTGGAGCGGGACGAGTTTTTTCTGCTCAGCTATAACGAAAAGATATTCCGGCAGCATACCCGGCAGGCCTACCTGGATATGCAGCGTACCAAAGTGTACTGGCTCAACTGGACGGACAGGACACCGTCGTATAAGAAATATAACGAAGAGATTACCAGGAGTGCTCTTACCCTGAAACTTCTGAGCCATAACCGTACGGGGGCGGTACTGGCTGCAGCGACAACCTCACTGCCTGAGACCATAGGGGAAGTGCGAAACTGGGATTATCGTTTTTGCTGGATCAGGGACGCTTCTATGGTGATCAAGGTGGTCTCTGCGCTCGGGCATGTGGATGTGGCAAAGAAATACCTGCAGTTTATCATAGATATCATTCCTGATAAAGATGAGAAACTCCAGATAATGTACGGGATCAACAAAGAAAAGATCCTGGAAGAAAAGACCCTGGATCATCTCAAGGGCTACGGAGGGTCCAAACCCGTACGTATCGGCAATGCCGCTTACGAACAGCGACAGAATGACATCTATGGAATACTGATGGATGTCATCCACCAGCAGATTGTCAAATTCGAGACCTCACTCGACAATTGCGAAGAGTTGTGGACCATAACCAAGGGGATTGTATGGGTAGTCCGTGAGCACTGGGAGGAACCCGATAAGGGAATCTGGGAGTTCCGGACGGAAGAACGGCATTTTACCTTCTCTAAAGTACTGTGCTGGGTAGCTATTGACAGGGCGATAAAAGTGGCTCATATTCTTGGTAAGGCACAGCATGTGACCAAGTGGATCGATCTGGAAAGGCAGATTCGTGAAGATATTCTCGATGGAGCCTGGAGTGAGAAAGTACAGGCATTTACCCAGGCTTATGGCAGTGATGACCTCGACGCGTCGGTACTGCTTATGGAACCCTACGGTTTTGTAAAGGCCAACGATCCCAAATATATCAAAACCGTAAAAGCAATCGAAAAGGAATTGTGCCACGAAGGGTTACTTTACCGCTATAAAAACAAGGACGATTTCGGTTTGCCTACCTCTTCGTTTACGATCTGTACATTCTGGTTTATAAATAGTCTGTACAAGATCGGGGAGCACAAAAAGGCCATAAAGATGTTCAAAAAACTGCTTTCGTACAGCAACCATCTCGGACTGTTCAGTGAAGATATCGATTTTAAGACCAAGAGGCTGCTCGGGAACTTTCCACAGGCATATTCTCACCTGGCGCTGATAGAAACAGCGATCAATCTGTCTAATGTCATCACCGAAGAAGAAGAGATCAAAGTGGCGGTGCGCTAAGGCCAAAAAACATAATTATCACACCGTGCCGGATTTTCGTGATCCGGCACTTCAATTTTAACGAATTCATACCCCCTCAGTTAATTTTCCTTTTAACTTTGTATTTCCTATAAAATACTGGACATGACTAAAAAGAACAACAAGCTCAGAAGAGAGGCTTTGGTTTATCATGCAAAACCCCAGCCGGGTAAAATCAAAGTAGTCCCGACAAAGCGATATGCGACACAGCGCGATCTGGCGCTGGCCTACTCACCCGGCGTGGCAGAACCCTGCCTGGAAATAGAAAAGAACGATCGTAATGCATACAAATACACGTCCAAAGGTAACCTGGTAGCTGTAATCTCTAACGGAACAGCTGTACTGGGACTTGGAGATATAGGTCCCAGTGCTGCCAAACCTGTGATGGAAGGAAAGGGCCTGCTCTTTAAAATCTTTGCCGATATCGATGTTTTTGATATTGAAGTCGATACGAAAGATGTAGATAAATTTATTGATACGGTAAAGAATATCGCTCCTACTTTCGGAGGGATCAATCTTGAAGATATAAAAGCTCCGGAAGCTTTCGAAATAGAACGAAGGCTGAAAGAAGAACTCGATATTCCCGTAATGCACGATGACCAGCACGGAACAGCCATTATTTCGGCTGCTGCTTTGCTGAATGCCCTGGAAATTTCGGGTAAGAATATAGAGGAAACACGTATCGTGGTAAGTGGTGCAGGTGCCGCAGCGGTGTCCTGTACGCGACTCTACAAATCTTTTGGCGCCCGGGCCGAGAACATTGTGATGCTCGACAGCAAAGGTGTAATCCGTAAAGACCGTGAAAATCTCTCTCTGGAGAAACTGGAGTTTGCTTCCGCCAGAAAGATCGATACTCTGGAAGAGGCTATGGTAAATGCCGATGTCTTCATCGGACTCTCCATTGCAGATATCGTAACTCCGGAAATGCTGCTCTCCATGGCAGATAACCCCATTGTTTTTGCTATGGCCAACCCGAATCCGGAAATTTCTTATGACCTGGCCGTTGCCACCCGTAAAGACATTATTATGGCTACGGGACGTTCCGATCATCCTAATCAGGTGAACAACGTTCTCGGTTTTCCGTTTATTTTCCGTGGTGCGCTGGACGTAAGGGCCACCAAGATCAATGAAGAAATGAAAAAGGCTGCCGTAGTAGCCCTTGCTGAACTGGCCAAGGAGAATGTTCCGGAACAGGTGAACATCGCTTATGGAGAAACAAGGCTCAATTTCGGACGGGAATATATTATTCCGAAGCCGTTCGATCCCAGACTGATCGCCAAGGTGCCTCCGGCAGTTGCAAAAGCTGCTATGGAAAGTGGGGTAGCTACCGAACCTATAGACGATTGGGCAAAATATGAAGAAGAACTGATGCAGCGATTGGGCAACGACAATAAAATTGTTCGTCTGCTCCATAACAGGGCCAAAACCAATCCGAAACGCGTGGTTTTTGCCGAAGCCGACCAGCTCGATGTAATGAAGGCTGCCCAGATCGTTTATGAAGAAGGAATAGCACACCCGATCCTGTTGGGCCGGGAAGATATTATCCGGGACCTGAAAAAGGAATTGGAATTCGATGCTGATGTTCCGATCATAGACCCGAAAACAGATGAGTACAACGATCAGAAAAACCATTACGCACGGCGTTACTGGGAAAGCAGGCAACGCAGCGGAATAACCCTGTATGAAGCGGAGAAGAAAATGAGGGAACGTAACTACTTCGCGGCCATGATGGTCAATGAAGGAGATGCTGACGGCCTCATTACCGGATATTCGAGAAGTTATCCGTCTGTAGTAAAACCCATGCTGGAACTTATCGGCAAAGCAAAAGGCACTACAAAAGTAGCCGCAATGAACCTTATGGTCACGGAAAGAGGACCCATGTTCCTTTCCGATACCTCCATAAATATCAACCCCACCGGAAAAGAACTGGCCAAAATAGCACAAATGACCGCCCATACGGTAAAAATGTTCGGTTTTGAACCGGCCATAGCTATGCTTTCCTATGGGAACTTTGGCTCATCGGGCTTCCCGGAAGCCTCCAAAGTGCGCGAAGCAGTGAGTTATCTGCACAAGTATTATCCGGATATTATCGTAGATGGTGAATTACAGGCAGACTTTGCGTTGAATAAAGACATGCTTCAGGATAAATTTCCGTTCTCCAAGCTGGCCGGTAAAAAAGTGAATACGTTGATATTCCCTAACCTCGATGCCGCTAATATTACATACAAACTTATGAAGGAACTTTATAAAGCCGACTCCATAGGACCGATATTAATGGGAATGCGAAAACCGGTACACATTTTACAATTAGGTGCAAGTGTCGAAGAAATGGTGAATATAGCCGCGATCACCGTAGTTGATGCCCAGGAAAAAGAAAGAAGAGAAAAACAACTCGCTGCGGAAATCTGAAACCGTAGGGAGATGACCGAAAACCATTAGGAATAATGTTACAGCCGGAAGATCATCATTACGATATTCCGGCTGTTTTTATATCTCCGTGTTTCGGCCCTGAAATATCGGAGGATGATTGTGAGATGGTATCGTTAACACTCTCCGGAAAAAGATTTTCCAGGTTTATTTAATGTATTTTTATATATTTGATTTAAAGCATTTTAATAACAAAAAATAACCTTTATGCGTATCTTTAGACCAACGACCCGGTTTTGCCTACTAATGACATTGGTTCTTCTCTATTCCGCTTGCGGAAAGGAAAAGAGGAATGTTGAAAAAGTAGGTATAATCCCACAACCTGTGGAGATGGAATTCAAAAATGATGTCTTTGTCATGGACGAAGACACCAAAATTTCATATCCGGAATCTTTTGCCCGGGTAGCCGGCTTTTTCTCCGATTACGTAGCTAACCTTTCGGCGATACGGATGGAGAAAACCCCGGAAGATGCAAAGAATACTATAGTTTTTAAGGAAGATAGCAGTATAGATAATGAAGAGGGCTATAAACTGAGTGTGCAACCCAAAAAAATAATAATCTCGGCATCGTCTCCGAAAGGGGCTTTTTATGCGGTGCAAAGTCTACGTCAGCTCATGCCGGTGGCCCTCGAAGAGGGAAATTATAAGGAAGACGGCGATAAGGAGATCTCGATTCCTACGGTAGAAGTATATGATGAGCCGCGTTTTGCTTATCGCGGTCAGATGCTCGATGTGGGGAGGCATTTTTTTCCCGTGGAGTTTATCAAAAAATATATAGATCTGATGTCGATGTTCAAATTCAATAAATTTCATTGGCATCTCACCGAAGATCAGGGGTGGCGCATAGAGATTAAAAAGTATCCGAAGCTTACGGAGGTAGGAGCGTATCGCGATAGTACGATCATCGGGCATTACTATGACGAACCCAGAGAATGGGATACCAGGAAGTATGGTGGTTTTTATACCCAGGAAGAAGTTAAAGAGGTTGTTAAGTATGCGCAGGAACGTTATGTTACGGTGATTCCCGAAATAGAAATGCCGGGGCACTCCGAAGCCGCACTGGCTTCTTATCCCGAACTGGGATGTACAGGTGGGCCTTACCAGGTGCAGGGTATCTGGGGCATACACAGCAATATATACTGTACGAAAGAGGAAACTTTTACGTTCCTCGAAGGCGTTCTGGATGAAGTCATGGCGTTGTTTCCGAGCAAGTATATCCATATAGGAGGCGATGAGGCACCTAAAGATAAATGGGAACAATGTGATGTGTGCCAGGCGCTCATACGAAGTGAAGGTCTTGCCGATGAGCACGAACTGCAAAGCTATTTTATCCAGCGTATCGAAAAATACCTGAATAGTAAGGGAAGAGAGATCATAGGCTGGGATGAAATCCTGGAAGGCGGGCTTGCTCCCAACGCTACCGTAATGTCCTGGAGAGGTACAGAAGGTGCGGTCGAAGCCGCAAAACAACATCATGATGTGATCATGACCCCTACTGCTTATTGCTATCTGGATTACTATCAGTACAAAGAAGATAAAGAAAAGAAAGAGCCATTGGCTATCGGTGGGTATCTGCCCATGAAGAAAGTTTACAGCTTTGAGCCCATACCCGAAGAACTGACGGCGGAAGAAGCCAAATACGTGTTGGGAAGCCAGGTAAACCTATGGACAGAATACATCGATTCGCCCGAGAAAGTGGAATACATGGAGTATCCGCGTGCTATTGCTATGGGAGAAGTAGCCTGGAGTGCGAAGGAGAGAAAGGATTTTGACGATTTTCTGTACCGACTGGAGCCCGTTCTGCGAAGACTGGACGCCATGGGAGTGAACTACGGAGACAAAAATGAAGACGGGGAACCGCTTCCGGAGGCTAAGTAAATATATTTTTTGGCATACGGCCTTTTCAGGGTTATGTATCATACAGGGCACTTTGGTATCAAGGTGCCCTACTGATTTTATTGCCGCAATACATCCGATCGATAATTAAAGAGTAGTGATATGCTTGTAGAAATTTGTGCGAACTCTTATGAGTCTGCCCGCAATGCCCGGCTCGCCGGAGCAGATCGTATCGAGCTTTGTACGGAGCTCGGAGTAGGAGGAATAACACCTTCTCACGGTCTTGTGAAAAAAGTAACGGAAGAATTGGATATTCCGGTATATGTATTGATCCGCCCGAGAAGCGGAAGTTTTTGCTATGATGAAGCAGAACTCGATATTATGAAACGTGATATCGAATTTTGCGGAGAGGCCGGCTGTGCCGGTATTGTCTCCGGGGTATTGACTCCCGGCAATGTGCTGGATGAAGATAAAACCGGAAAGCTCGTGGAGATTTCAGGTACAATGCCATTTACCTTTCACCGTGCTTTCGATTGGGTGTCTGACCCTTTTGAGACCACCCGACGCTTAGCTGCACTTGGTGTAAAGAGGATTCTTACATCCGGACAAAAAAGCAATGCTGCGGAAGGTTTAGAAACCCTGAAGGCGCTGCATGAACATGGTAAGGGAGATCCCATAATTATGCCTGGTGGTGGAATAAATCCGGATAATATCAGTGATTTCGCAAAACATGGGTTTACGGAAGTTCACTTTTCTGCTACAACATTTCTCCAGGTTTTAGGCAAAACTCCTCGGATCTCCATGAACAGCCTGAAATTTCAGGATGAAACCATGGTAGCATATGCGGATAAGGCCAAAATAGAGGCTATCATAAAAAAAATACGTTAGTATTTATGTGTTTTATGCTGCAACCGGGATTTTAAGATAAGCGACGAAGCAACCTCTTCTGATGCCCGTTTGCAGCGTAAAATTGTTTTGATAAAGCAAATACAGTCTTCTTTTTACATTTTGTAAACCAATTCCTCCTTTTGCGGTAATAGACCTGTCCTCGGGATTTATCGTATTCCTGACCAGAAAATGCAGACTGTTGTCTCCTGGGAGTGATTTTAATGTAATATCGATCTGTACGCCCTCCCCGGTACTTCCACCGTGTTTAAAGCAGTTTTCTATAAAGGGAAGAAATAATAAAGGAGGTGTTCGGATATCTTCTATGTTTCCGATGATGTTCAAAGAAAATTGGATATGATCGCACCGTAACTCTTCCAGGTTGATATAGCTATTGATATACCGGATCTCCCTGGTAAGTTGTATTTCCGATTCCTGGACTTCATAAAGCACATACCGCATAATTTCCGACAGCTTAACCACAACCTTAGGCGCATTGTCCGATTTTTGCAAGGTCAGTGCATACAAGCTGTTCAGTGTGTTAAAGAAAAAATGAGGCTGTATCTGGGATCTTAAATATTTAATCTCTGTCTGTAATTGTAAGTGCTGTAATTCGTCTCGCTGATTTTTTATGGATATCCAGTCTACCGTAAGCTTGATGGCCGATACGAAGGCTACTACATACCACTCTCCCAGTACTACGGTTGTGAAGTGATTAAAGCCCGGAGCTGTCTGTCCTACCGGTGCTTCGGGCCATATCGTTTTGTCGATAAAGACATATATCATCCCGGTTTTGAGAAAATAAAAAAACACAGATGATACGATAATCCACATAATATACGGGAGTACCCTTTTCTTTAAAACATAGGTGGGGATCAACACGTAGATGTGCCAGTAACAGAAGAGGATACTCACGAAAAAACTAACCAGATTGGATTTGGCCGAATAGAGGTAGTCGTCAAAATAACCACCCCAGCGGACCGTATTGAATATATAGTAAACGAGCCAGAACAACAGGTGAAATTTCAAAGGGATCTTATAATTATAGGTAATAGGGCCGGGTGTTGTATTCATGCTGGGACCAGGTTTTAAAGCGCTAAAATATAATATAATTTTTAAGTTATATTTAACATTTGCATGGAGTCTGTCGTTTTGTTTTTATGTGATAAAAGTACACTTATTTATGTTAATATGTGGTTTATTGTAATTTTTTAAGTTATTTATATGTGAAATCATGTTGTATGTTGTCGAAGTGATGTCGTTGATATAAATAATTTTTAACAAAAATTTAATATATATAGATTAGGATCACCAATAAAAATAAGTCATTCATTGTAAGGTTCAGGCGGATTGTTCTTAACGCTCATTTAAAGCCCCGGAGTGGCCGTGTAACGCTATGATTTTGCAATGCGGTGTTCTTTGTCAAACTAAAAACCAAAACAAATGAAGAGAATTTTAGTATTGTGCCTGTGCTTCATGTCTGTGTCCGTATTTGGCTATGTCCAGGAAAAGACGGTCACCGGGACGGTGACATCAGAGGCAGATCAAGTACCATTGCCCGGGGTGAATATCCTGGTTGCAGGTGCATCCACCGGTACAACAACCGATTTTGACGGAAATTACACTATCGTGGTTTCAGAGGGGCAGCAACTACAGTTTTCCTATATGGGTTTTGTTGCGCAGACCATCACTGTCGGTTCGGGGAATGTGATAAACGTTAGTCTACAGGAAGACACTTCAAAACTCGATGAGGTTGTTGTAACTGCACTGGGGATTTCCAGGGAGAAAAAAGCATTGGGTTATGCGGTGACGGAACTGAAATCGGAAGAGATTAATACGATTAAAGATCATAACGCTGCAAATTCCCTCGTCGGAAAGGTAGCGGGAGTTGTAGTAAACCAGTCCGGAGGAATAGGTTCGGGATCCAGGATCACCATCCGTGGAAACAACAGCCTTACCGGTAATAACCAGGCTCTCATTGTCGTGGATGGGATTCCCATAGATGCCAACGGGTCCAACTCCGGAGGTGATGTGTACAGCAGTACGGTTACCGGAGGAGGGATCACGGATATCAACCCGGAAGATATAGAATCGATCTCCGTACTGAAAGGCCCCAATGCTGCAGCACTTTACGGCTCCAGAGCTGGTAACGGAGTGCTGCTGATAACGACTAAAAAAGGAAGCAGGGGCAGAGGCCTCGGGATCTCCCTGAATTCCAACATCACCCTGGAGGATGTCATGTTTTTACCGGATTACCAGAATACTTACGGACAGGGAAGGGATGGAGCCCCATATCCCGATTTGAGTGACATGGCAGGAGCATCATGGGGAGGACGACTGGACGGTTCGGATCAGCTCTATTACACGGGCGAACAGATGCCTTATACGGCACAACCCGATAATGTGAGAGATTTCTTTGAGACAGGTATAAAAAGTATCAATTCCCTGTCTATCGATAAAGGGGGAGAAAATTATAGTGTCCGCTTTTCGTACACCAACAATAGTACGACCTCGGTAATTCCCAATTCCAAATTACACAGTCATAGCTTTAATCTCAGGGCCCTGGTGGATTTGTCGGATAAGTGGAGTTTTGACGGAAAGGCGACCTATTTTACCCAGGAACTCAACAACAGGGTGTCTCTCGGCTCCGAAGGGGTGCTGGCTTATGTTTATTATATGCCCAGAAATATACGGGTGAAGGGGTTGAAAAACTACCAGATGGCTAATCCGAGTGTATATGATCCGAAAAATGGTGTCAGTGATTATGATGTGATTAGCTATGCCGGACAGGGTAAGAGTACGGGAAACCCGTACTGGATGCTCTATAAAGACACGAACGATGAGCGCAGGGCAAGGTTCCTCGGATTTGCTAAAGTCAATTATAAGTTCAACGATTGGCTGACGGCTTTCGTCAGGGTCGGGAGCGACATTACCAATATTAATACCGATATGGTTAACCAGGTGGGGCATCATTTCAACAGGTACGGATACCTGTCTTTCGGAACAGCGAAAAATACCGAGCTCAATGCCGATTTCCTGTTGTCTGCTCAAAAAGATCTCGGGGAAAAGTTTAACCTGTCTGCAAACCTGGGAGGGAACCTTTCCAAAAGAACTACCGAAAGCATGACGGTATCGGGAAGACAATTTAAGATCCCTACCAGAGCCTTACTCGCAAATACTTCTGTACAGACGAGTGTACATAATCCTATGGCGGTGAAAAAGGTAAATTCGTTATACGGTTCCATGAGTTTTGCATATGACGATTTTATGTACCTGGATCTGACCGCGAGGAATGACTGGTCGTCCACACTTCCCAAAGACAACAGGTCTTTCTTCTATCCTTCTGCGAGCCTTTCCGTGCTGGCCGATAAATTCCTCGATCCCGGAAAAAACACATTTGATATGCTGAAAGTACGTGCGGGCTGGGCTGAAGTAGGTAACGATACCGACCCGTATCAATTGATGCAAACGTTCAGTATCAGTCAGCAGGGGTATTTGGGATTAACCGTATTGGATCCTCCGAATGTCAAAGCCAATGAAAACCTGAAACCGGAGAGTGTAACGTCTATGGAATTCGGTATAGAGGCCAGGTTGCTGAAAAACCGTTTGTATTTCGATGCCTCGATATATCGAATCACCACCAACGATCTGATCTTTGATGTTCCCGTAAATCCGGCAACCGGATACAATTTCTATCGGGAGAATATCGGAGAAACCGAAAATAAAGGGGTTGAGCTCCTCCTGGGAGGAATCCCCGTGAAAACTGAAAACTTTAGCTGGGACGTGTCTTTTAACTTCGCCAGGAACAGGAACAGGCTGAACGAGCTGATTGAAGGACTCGAATCTTATGAGTTCAACAGGAGCAACAGCGGAAATGTATCTATACGGGCCCAGGTGGGCGGAGGTATCGGAGATATTTACGGTACCACCTGGAAAAGGGACGAAAGCGGAAACCTGCTGGTAAATGCAGAAGGGCGGCCGATACAGTCTACCGGACAGGAATATCTCGGTAACTCCCAGCCCGACTGGACAGGAGGACTCATGAATACCTTTACGTACAAAAACCTTTCTTTCCGCTTTCTTATAGACGCACGTATAGGCGGAGAGATCTACTCGGCTACTTCTTCGGCACTCGACAATAACGGGGTTTCCGAAAGGAGTTTGCTGTACCGCGAAGAAGGTGTGGTTATCGACGCCATTAACGAAGGTACCGGAGCCCAGAATACGGAGAGTATCACAGCCCAGGAATACTGGAGTAACTACTCGGGGATTGCGGCACATTATATTTATGATCAGACCAATATCAGGTTACGCGAATTTGCACTGAGTTATACCATTCCCGGAAGTTTTACACAGAAATTGGGGATCAACGGGGCTTCGGTAGGGTTGATAGGCAGAAACCTTTTCTTTCTGTACAAAAAGGCCAAAGATATAGATCCGGATGCCGCATTGGGAACCGGTTTGAGCGGGCAAGGGATTTCCTTGAACAACGTGCCCACGGTAAGGAGTCTCGGGATCAATCTGAATCTTAAATTTTAAAAAGAAAATATCATGAAAAAGGTCATTACCAAGATATATATCATCCTGTTTACCTTATTGTTGTCTGCAGGATGTTCCGACTTTGAAGAGATTAATGACAGGCCGGATCAGTTTCCGTCCGATGAAGTCAGTGCCAAATTCTTTCTGACCGGGCTTCAGATCGAGCTTTATGCACCCAACCGCTATCCGTACTGGAGGGCCCAACTCATCCATGCCGACCGTTATGCGGGGCAGTTTACCTTTGGTTTTAACGGTTGCTGGTGGAATGATGGTTTGTGCTATACGTATGATATCGGTTATACCGATGCGGCCTATGACTGGATCGCCGGCTATATTGTAAAGCTCAGTGCTTATATGAATTTTGTTCAGGAAGGCGGAGAACTCGAGAACGACAAGTATTATGCCATAGGGCTGATCATGAAAGGTATGTATTACCAGATGTATACGGATATTTTCGGAATGGTATCCTATTCGGAAGCACTGAATCCCGATATCATTACGCCGAAATACGACAGTCAGGCCGAGATTTATGCCGGTGTCATAGCCGAGCTCGACGAAGCCATGACTATCATAGGAGATGCTGCAGATACCGGACAGGGGGTGGAATTGCTTGCAGAAAACGATCTTTTCTTTAACGGGGATCTTCAACAGTGGAAGAAACTGGCTAATAGTCTGAAATTGCGAATGGGATTACGCGCACAGGGCGCCCCGGGAGCTTCGTTTGCCGAAAGTGCCATTACTACGGCTTTGCAGAACGAATTACTGACGACTTCCGGTGATAACGTGCTTATGGAAAAAGATACGGAAATCGATCAGTTTCAGAATGCCGCATACGGGGATGTATGGTATAATTTTGATGTCGGATCTAACTGGACGGTAGGGAAGACGCTCATTGATAACCTGCGGAATAATAACGATCCGAGGCTTTTTAAGTATGCACAACCTATAGACGGAGGGGAAGTGGTATTTACGAAGCCGTCCGCCGGGCAGGGAGCAGCATTGTTCGATAAGCATGTAGCTTTTATCATGGAACAGCTGGATGATGCCGGAGTACCCTATACCAGGGTTGATGGAGATGGCACAATTACGGTTACCATAACCGAAGGTACTTATTATGTTGGACAGCCCACAAGGCTGAATGCCGATATTTATACACATGTCAAAGAAGCACTTTTTTGCCGCCCGGCTGAAATCATTATCAATCCGAAAAATCAGGGATTACCTATATTTTCCGAAATTGTGTTTACGGCTGCCGAAGGCAATTTTTTACAAGCCGAAGCTATTGTCAAAGGCCTGGCTTCCGGCGATGCACAGTCGTTGTATCAGGAAGGGATCAGGCAGGCTATGCTGGTCTGGGAAGTAGATCCGGCCGAGATAGAAAATTTCCTGGCCACCGAAGAGATGGCTTTGCTCAATGGTTCTACAACGGAAAACCTGGAGAAAATAGCTACTCAGCGATGGATAGCTGCTTATACCGATGGTTTCGAAGCCTGGGCTATCGTACGGGATAGTGGGTACCCTTCGGAATTATACCAGGGAGTTTCCGACTATGATATCTACAGTGCAGGAACCCTCAACGGGGCATACCCGCAAAGAATGCGATACGGCACCGGGGCTTATAATACCAATGGGGCCAATACCGAAATGGCCAATCAGGCACAGGGACCGGATGAACAGCGAACAAAACTCTGGTGGGCCAAATAACAGGACTACAGCGATATTTTGTAATAGTAATATACGGGGATGCTGCCACATCCCCGTTTTTCTTTAACATTCCGCTAACAACGGATAGTGTTTTAATACATTACTTTTATACCCTTATAAACTAATAAGTTGCCCATGTGGAATTGGATTCTCTTTGTTTTTATTTATGTGCTGACAGGATTTTATGCTTTTCAGGCCATACGGGTTTTTACCCGGAGTCCTTATATTCTCCTGGCTTATGTTGTACTGACATTAGTGGTTGTGGTCAATTTTATGTATCACTTCGCTTTCTATCAGGGCGAAAAAGGGATTAGTGGCGACCGGAGTTATGCCCTGGCCTATCTGTTGATACTAATGGTGTTTCAGCTTATCGTTATTATTTTCTTACTGGGAGAAGACCTGGCCCGGCTGATTATAGGCGGTTTTCGCAAGTGGATGGGCAAACCTTCCGGAGCAGTTGTTCCTTCAAGGAGAAAATTTCTCAGTGCTGTAGCCCTGGGAGTGGCATCCATACCTTTTGCCGGATTGTTATACGGGATGTACAAGGGGAAGTACGATTTTCAGGTGCTTCGTCATACCCTGGAATTCGATGACCTTCCGGAAGCATTCGACGGTTACCGGATAACCCAGATCTCCGATATCCACAGCGGAAGTTTTGACGATAAGGAAAAGGTGGCCTATGCTATAGACCTGATCAATGGTCAGGAATCGGATCTGTTGTTGTTTACCGGAGATATCGTCAATAACAAATCTGAAGAATTATTGCCGTGGATGGATATATTTTCCCGTTTGGAAGCCAGGGACGGTTTGTATTCCGTTTTGGGCAATCACGATTACGGAGATTATGCACAATGGGACAGTGATGCGGAGAAAGAAGCGAATATGGAGCAGCTCAAAAAGTTGCAGAGACAGCTCGGTTTTGATCTTTTGCTGAATGAGAGCAGGCAAATCAGTAAAGGAAAAGACCATATATCGCTTATCGGTGTGGAGAATTGGGGAGCCGGGGGATTTAAAAAGGCGGGAGATCTCGACAAAGCTGTAAAAGGCGTCGATAAAGATGCCTTTAAAATCCTGATGAGCCACGATCCTTCGCATTGGGAGCAGGAGGTTATAGATCATCCGTACCACTATCACCTCACCTTAAGCGGACATACACACGGTATGCAGTTTGGGGTAGAAATTCCGGGCTGGATAAAATGGAGCCCTATAAAATGGCGCTATAAATACTGGGCAGGTATCTATAAAGAGATGGGACAGTATATCAACGTAAACCGCGGATTGGGATACCTCGGGTATCCCGGGAGATTTGGAATATGGCCGGAAATTACAGTAATAGAACTAAAAAAAGCCGGAAAAACCGCATAATTCATATAAAATATTACATTTGTATTACTAATTCCGTATTAAAATGTCAAAATTCGGTGAATTAATAGATATCAATGTTCCGGTCTTGTTGGATTTTTATACCGATTGGAATGAGTCATCTACGGCTATGCATCCCGTGCTTCGCGACGTGGCTGCTGCGATGGGAGATAAGGCAAAGATCATTAAGATCGATGTCGATAAAAACCAGGAACTGGCTAATGCACTTCGTGTAAAAGGCCTGCCCACTCTTATGATCTACAAAGGAGGGGAGATGGTCTGGCGCCATAGTGGCGAGCAGGATGCCAATACCCTGATAGGACTGTTGCAGGGACATATCTGAAAAAAAAATCCTCTCCGCCTGAAAGTAACGGAGAGGAAAATAATAGCTTTTTGATCTTTTCTTCTATTGTTGTTCCGTGTCGGAGGGCAGTTTTCTATACCCCATTTCATACAGTGTAAAACCAAAGACATCCGCGGTCTGCTCTATTGTCTTGCTTATCGGTGTTCCGGCACCGTGACCGGCATCGGTCTCTATACGGATGAGTATAGGGTTGTCTCCTTTTTGTTTCTCCTGTAACGTCGCTGCAAACTTAAAACTGTGTGCCGGCACTACCCGGTCATCATGATCTGCAGTAGTGATCAGCGTTGCCGGATATTCGGTATCTTCCTTGATGTTGTGCAGCGGAGAATACCCCATTAGGTATTTGAACATGGCTTCGTTGTCTTCGGAAGTCCCGTAATCATAAGCCCATCCGGCCCCCGCCGTAAAGGTATGGTAACGGAGCATATCCAGAACTCCTACGGCAGGTAATGCTACTTTCATGAGGTCAGGGCGCTGTGTCATGGTTGCACCGACCAGCAGTCCGCCATTGGAACCTCCCCGTATAGCCAGGTAATCGGGTGAAGTGTACTGGTTTTTGATGAGGTATTCGGCAGCAGCTATAAAGTCGTCAAATACATTCTGTTTTTGCATCTTCGTCCCTGCATCATGCCACTTTTTGCCATATTCACCACCACCCCTAAGGTTGGGAACCGCATAAATACCGCCCTGTTCCAGCCAGATGGCATTGGGAGTACTGAAGCCGGGCTGCAGGCTTACGTTAAACCCTCCGTAACCATAAAGTATGGTCGGGTTCTTACCGTTGAATTCTATCCCTCTCTTGTAGGTGATGATCATGGGAACACGGGTGCCGTCTTTGGAGTTGTAAAAGACCTGTTCGGATATGTAATCATCCGGATTAAAATTGATTTTGGGTTCCCAATACAGTTCAGATGAGCCGTTTTCGATGCTGTAGGTGTACAATGTGGCAGGAACGTTGTAATTGGTAAAAGAATAATAGAGTTTTTCCTGGTCTTCTTTACCTCCGTAAATACCTATAGTGCCTATTCCCGGTAATTCCATTTCGCGTACCTGTTGGCCTTCATAATCGTATTGGTACACCCTGGAGATTGCATCGACCATATAATTGGTAAACAGATACCCCCCACATTTGGTAATATTCAGCACATGCTCGGTTTCGGGAATGAGGTCTTTCCAGTTTTCCGGTTTCGGATCGGCTGCATCGACAGTAACTACTTTTTTGTTAGGTGCATTGAGGTTGGTAACGATGTACAGCTGGGAGCCGTTATTGTCCAGGATATACGAGTCGCTGTCTTCCGTATCGGTGATGGTAGTAAGTTCCGGCTTAGCTGCTTCCATGTCCATAATAAAAAGCTTATTACCAGACGTGGCGTTTGCAGCGGATATGATAAGATAGCGCTGATCTTCGGACATGCCGCCCCCTACGTAACGGTTTTTTTGTTCCGGGGTACCTCCGAAAACTACAGTGTCTTCACTTTGCGGAGTTCCCAGTTTGTGAAAGTACAGTTTGTGCTGATCGGTTTTTGCCGAGAGTTCGCTGCCGTCCGGTTTGTCGTAACTGGAGTAGTAGATCCCTTCATTGTTCCTCCAGGATATTCCACTGAACTTAATATTCACCAGTGTATCTTCTTTAATCTCTTTGGAAACGGCATCCATTATGATAACCTTTCTCCAGTCGCTTCCTCCTTCAGATATAGAATAGGCAAAAAGACTTCCGTCTTTGGAAAAATCGGTTTCACCGAGCGAAACCGTACCGTCTTCGGAGAAGGTGTTGGGATCGAGGAAAACTTCTTCCTTGCCATCATCATTTTTACGGTACAATACGGATTGGTCCTGTAGTCCGTCATTTTTGTAATAATAGGTGTAATCACCTTCTTTTCGTGGGGCTGATATTTTTTCGTAATCCCATAGTTCTTCAAGGCGTTCTTTGAGTTGCTGGCGGAACGGGATTTTCTCCAGAAATTCATGAGTGAGTTTGTTTTCTGCTTTTACCCACCCGGCAGTTTCCTCAGATCGATCGTCTTCCAGCCAGCGGTAGGGATCTTTTATTTCCGTATTGAAATACACATCGGAAACATCGGTTTTTTTGGTTTCGGGATACGTCAACTTCATGGTTTTATTCTCTTCTTTTTCTTCACAGGAACACCAAAGGAGCGGCGCTGCGATAGTCAGTATTACTAATTTTCTCATTTCGTTTGTAGTTAATGTAGTCTTTGAATTTCAAAAATAAGGTAAAATGAGAGGTAAAAGAAAACCATACGGATGCTTTTGAAGATTATAGTTGTTAAATCTATGTGAAATGAGTGGTGAAAAATTGTTTGGTCTGGAGGTGGAAATAGTATATGGGCTGAAATCAGCTGATATGGAGAGATTTTTTCGGAGAAAATCACTCTTTTACCTGATATATACAAAAGCACCGATTTTAACAATAAGTTCTTTTTTAATGTTTTATTAATCAGTTTTTTAACTTGTTTTTGATGTAGTCCGAATTAAAGAATTATAACCCTCAATTCATAAATCCACGCTACAACTTGTTGCAGGGATGAATCGAACATTTTACTTTTACCCTGTCTGAAAAAAGAGGCATTTGCAAGTAGCTTTTAATATTTTGAGGTGTTATGTTACCGTATTTAATTTGTGCTTATATATAAAGATTTTCAGGTTTTAGGGGGACCACAAAGGGGTGGTGTTCAGGATAAGCAATGTATGCTGTCACCCTCCTTTGTGGATTATACAAAAAAAACAGGCTGTGAAAAATAGCCTGTTTTTTTATGTTTATAGGGTATTGCAATAAATAGCGCTTTATTTCTACTCTACATGCACGTGAAAGCTGATGTCCATATCGGTTTCCCCACCGGCATCATCAAGCCCTGTATTGGGTTTTTTCGGTTGATGGCGAAGGATGACACGGAAATCTCCATGGCCCTCTGCACCTGTGGTCAACGAAAATTTAAGTCCTACAGGGTTGTCCGATCCGTTAGATAAGTAGTCGTTTTCCGTATCCGCATATGTTGCGGTGATGCTCAGCTCACTTCCTATGGGTTGGAAGAAAAACTGGTGTTCATCGGCTTCTTCTTCGATTTCCGCTGTGATATTCTCAACGGGAGATACCGACTCATTCAATAATACGATAGCGCCTGTATAGGTAACGTTAGGTTTCAAAGCACCGGATACGACACCCTGGACACCTTCATGGTCATGGTCATCCTCGTCGTCCGATTCTCCTTCGTGGTCGTGATCATGGCCCAAACCGCTTTCATCGGAATATGTCATGGTCACATCTTCTTCGCCTTCTGCCCGTAAGGTGATGGTAACCGATGTAATGAGTTCTTCCTCGTTGACCGGAGCGGGATTGTCGTCATCGCTGGAACAGGAAGCGAAAACTAATATTCCTGTAAAGAATAAGGCAAGTAATTTGATTGCTTTCATAGTGAAAATGGTTTATAAATTAATAATTAATCTTGATCTGTAATTGAAAGTTCCGCCCCAGGTCATCCGAGAAAAACCGGAGTTTGTTCAGATAATCCCTGTAGCTTGTATTGAAAATGTTATTTGCGGAAAGCCCGAAGGTTATTTCCGATTTTTTTACAAAAGGAAAACTTGCGGAAGCATCGACCCCCAGCAGGTGATAAGCCCCGGGAGGTGTACTGATATCCACTTCACGGTCTACATAAGCTCCGTTCTCTACAACCCGAAGGTCAAAGTTATTGTCCGGATATTCGTTTTGTCTGAATACATAGTCGCTTCGGACTGTGAGTTGCAGGTTCTTCCATTCCGGTTTGGAAAAGGTGATCCTGTTTGATGTATTGGCCGGGGGGATGTCTATAAGTGGTCTGTCCCGGGTAACATCCCTGGCGTGAACGTATGCCGATTTATTGGTGTACGTCCAGTTTTCGGAAAGATGATAGCTGAAGTCGAAATCAATTCCGAAGAAGCGCGCGTTGACCTGTTTGTATTGCCAGACCGGAAAAGCTCCCCGTATGGTGAGTTCTCCCCCCGAAGGTTCCAGTAAGATAAAGTCGTGTATGTAATTGGCATAAGGAACGACGGTAACATGTAGTTTTTCGTTGTTTCTCGAAAAAGAAAAGGAAAACTTGTGTGAGACTTCCGGATTCATACGCAAATCCCCGAGTTCTATAGCCGCAGCGGAATGATGTAGTCCGTCACTGAAGAGTTCTGCCGGATTGGGAGCTCTGCTGGCCAGTGCATAGTTGAAAAGGATATCGTTATTTCCTGTTTTATAATGCAGACCTGCGGTTCCGGAGATATTGTGAAAATCAAATACCGGATTGGTCAGCCATTGGTCTCCGTAATCCTCTGTAATGATGTCTCCGAAATCTTCATCATAGCCCTGTTGTTCCCAGCGGTTTTTGCGATAGTACTTTTTGGCATCGAGATGGGAATAATCGTACCGGATACCGGCATCGAGTACGAGCGCATCGTTGAGATACTGGGATATGGAGGCAAAAGCCCCGGCCTCGTATCTTTTGTAATCGGGGATAAGCCTTCGTACACCGGTTTCCGGATCGGGGATGTTATTCTGGTAACGAAGCAGTATCCCGGCATTGATCTTCCGGCCGCTATGGGCATCGAACTTAAAGTCGGAAGACAGCGTATGGGTAGTCAGCTCCATATCCATGGCAGGGACGCCCTTTAGGCTTCCTCTTCGGATGTCGTATTCCTGGCGGTTGTTGTGCTGAAAATCGTATTGCACGTTCAGCCTTCCCAATTTTTCGAAACGCTGAAAATAGCGGATTTTGGCAAGGTGATGGGTTACCTCCTGTTTAGGCGCATTGATATCGTACGAAAAAGGCTCTACCACATAAGGTTGTCTGCTGTTGATCGCATTGAGCAGATCTTCCTGGCTACCGATGTGGGAAGACCTCAGGATACCGATCTCGTTACGATAAAAGCTGTAATACACATCGAATCCGTGTGTGAACTTATTGAGCCCGAAGGAAGTGGTAAAAGCCTGCTGTGCATATCCGGTATTGGTCAGGGAGTAGTCCGGCGCCTTAAAATCGCCGAAACGCTTTGCCGTTCCCTGCGCAGACCAGTACCATCCGTTTTCGTAGCTTTTGGTCAGAGAAGACATTAAAGATCCCCCGCGACCGTTAGTGGCACCCGATACCAGTGTTTTACCGTAAAGAGTGTCTTTGACCGGGATTCTCATCGGGTCTGCAATGATAACACCTCCTATGGCGTCTCCTCCGTATTGAAGCGCTGCAGCACCTTTTACCACCGTGAGGCTCCCGGCTGCATTCAGGTCGAGATTGGGAGCGTGTTCCATACCCCATTCCTGGTCCTGTAACCTTACGCCGTTGTTCATAGTGATAATCCGGCTGCTGTGTAATCCCTGTATCACAGGCTTTACTATAGCGCTACCTGTATTCAGGGAAGAAACACCGCTTATTTCCTTGAGGGCATCCCCGAGCGAAGCACTGCTGTATTTTTCAATGATCTGCTCATGAAGGACCTGTTCGGTACCGGAATTGGTCACCGGATGGTTCCTGTCGCCCTGTACGACAACTTCCTTGAGTTCTTCAAGGTGATGCTCCAGCGTAATGCGTTGTTCGGTGTTGCCGGAAATTTCGATGCGCATGATCCGTGTAGTACAGGATTCATGAGAGATCTCGACCTCATAGCTGCCCGGGCAGATGTTCTGCATGGCAAACTTCCCGTCGATATCGGTAACCGTAATGTTATCGGTACCCAGGATGTGAACCATGGCGTTCTCTAACGGTGTACCGTCGTGAAAATCTACAACAGTTCCCGAAAAGCCGGATTGACAGTTCTGCGAGCATAAAATTCCTGTGTTTCCGAACACGAATAACAACAGGATTAAAGGAAATGGAAACTTCATAAGCCTTTAACGGATTTTAAATTAGATGTGGGTGCGGGGAAAAGAAAACTGTCCTCGCTAAGAAGGGGTAATGCGGCTTCCTGATCTGGAAGGTAACGTGACCGGATCGTCAGAGATCGGGTTAATGGTATCTCGCTGTGGTCTGGAACAGACTACTATTCGCAGTATGGACGTAATAGCCTGCGATACTGTAATCAGTATAAAATAGTGAATAGAAGATCCGGACGTGCCGCTTAAGCTAAGGGAGGAGCCCTTAAAGATCGCACGTCCCTGGTTGCTGTAAAGAAAACAGGGGTGTAAGTGTTATTGTAAGTGGCGTAGCAAACTGGATCTACCGGGGTACAACTTATAATTTCCGGCGTATCAAATGCAGAGAACTTAAATTCACATAGCGGACATTTCGTTACCGAAGCGGTAATGGAACTATGTTTATCTGGTGAAGAAGAAGATGTTTCGGCAGCGTGATCTATAATGTGATAAGCCTGAAACAGTATTGCGAATAATACTGCGGCAACAATAGAAAAACTGATATGTGCCTTAAATGCCTTCATCCGAGGCAAAAGTATAAAAAACAAAACAGACCTGAAGCTGCCTTTAACAAAATCTTGGAAAGTTCCGTGTTATTCTTACGAAGTGCAGGCGAAAACCACGGTGCTATATGATGTAAAAAGTGTACTGAACCGGGGTCCAGCACACTTTTTTATCATGGTCGGAAAATCTTGAGATTATTTGGCAAGCCCGTTGGCAAGCAGGTACTCTGCGACCTGGACAGCATTGGTTGCAGCTCCTTTTCTGAGGTTGTCAGCAACGATCCACATATTCAGGCTATTGGGTTGAGAGTGGTCCCGGCGTATGCGCCCTACGAACACATCGTCTTTCCCTTGTGCATATATGGGCATCGGGTAGGTGTTGGTGTCGGGGTTGTCCTGTACGGTTACTCCGGGAGTTTCGTTGAGAATACGGCGAATATCCTCGACTTCGAAGTCGTTTTCGAATTGCAGGTTTACCGATTCGCTGTGTCCGCCAACTACAGGTATCCGAATGGCCGTTGAGGTCACGGCTATGCTGTCGTCGTTTAGTATTTTCCGAGTCTCCCGAACGAGTTTCATTTCTTCTTTGGTGTACCCGTTTTCTTCAAAAACGTCGCAATGGGGTAATGCGTTGCGGTGAATGGGGTATGGATAAGCCATATCGCCCTGTACGCCTTCGTATTCGTTTTCGAGTTGGCGTACGGCTTTAACACCGGTACCTGTGATAGACTGGTAGGTAGATACTACCACCCTTTTGATCCCGTACCTGGAATGCAAAGGAGCCAGAGCCATGACCATTTGTATGGTGGAGCAATTGGGGTTGGCGATAATTTTATCGTCTGCGGTGATTTCGGAGGCGTTGATCTCCGGAACAACAAGCTTTTTACCAGGGTCCATCCGCCACGCCGAAGAATTATCGACAACAATAGTTCCGGCAGTAGCAAATTTCGGGGCCCATTCCAGAGAAGTAGCGCCGCCTGCGGAGAATAGTGCAATCGCAGGTTTGGCAGCTACGGCATCGGCAAGGCTGATGACCTTATAGGTTTTTCCCTGGAAAAGAATTTCTTTTCCTACGGACCTCTCCGAGGCTACGGGCAACAACTCGGTTACCGGGAAACGGCGCTCTGCAAGCACCTGTAACATGACTTCGCCTACCATTCCGGTGGCTCCTACGACTGCGATTTTCATACGCTTATATCAACAATAATGGTTAAACAATTTTGAGTTAGCAAAAGTAGGTATAAAAACCGTACAGGCAAGTTCTTTACAAAAGAAATATAATTTTAAAACAAAATGTTTTATTTGAAACATTTCATTGTTTTCGCTGATTGAGGGAGTGATGTAGGAGCCCGGTTTGCAGGTAAAAAAAGACCCTCCGTTTCGGGAGGGTTTAATTTAGAATATATAGTGAAGCGGTCTATTGTTTCTTCAGCAAATCCCTGATTTCGGCAAGCAGTTGTTCCTGGGTAGGCCCTTTTGGAGCTGCAGGTGCCGGTTTTTCTTTCTTCTTTGTTCTTTCATAGGTTTTAAGGATCATGAAGATACAGAATCCTATGATGATGAAATCAATGATAAACTGTATGAAATTCCCGTAATTGATCGTCACTGCTGCCTGGGTTATTTCCCCCGAAGCATCGGTTACTGCGTCTTTTAGTTCGATTTTGAGATCCGAAAAGTTGACATTACCCAACAGCAATCCGATAGGAGGCATCAGGATATCATTGGTAAAGGAAGATACGATTTTACCGAATGCCCCGGCTACGATTACCGCAGTGGCCAGATTTACGATATCTCCTTTCAGTAAGAACGATTTAAAATCTTTGAAAAAACCCATAGCTGTTCTAATATAAATTATACAATTTGAAATACGGTGTTATCGTGCTAATATACAAAAATGTCATTTTATTAACAGAATAATATTGAAAATCGACAATTGTGATTATTCTACCGGTTCTTCCATAATCTCCAGGGAATCATTGGCAGGGCCGTTATATGACTTCTCAAGACGATCGAGGAAACTGTTGAAGGTATCCGTTTGTTTCTTGCCAAAGCTTTCCTCGTCGTTATCGACGACTACATCCAGAACACTTCGGTACCGCTGAATGTCATAGATGACATTGTCCTGTGACGTAAAGGCTTTTCCGGAAGAGAGATAGTAGGACAGGTTTTCCTGGTATTTCTCTGCGATCTTCAGGAAGAGTTCCCGTGCTTTTTCGGTTTGTCCCGTTTTGTAATAACCATCGACAAAAGGTTCGAGGAAAACATAATAGCCGTAGTATTCGAACGGAAATTTCTCCATGACAAGATCGATGATCTCTTTTGCCTTTCCTTCCTGACCTTCTTCCAGGAGTGCCTGGGTGAGACGTGCCAGATTGCTTCGGTAGGAAATACTGTTTTTGCGTGTTTCCGGATCGTGATAGATGTCGCCGGAACCGGAATTACCCCATGCCCATTTCTGGACAATGCTGTACATCAGGTCACTGTCGATACGGCCCATTTCAAAATTGCCCTGCTCCACCGGGGTTTTTATAGGTACCAGTTTATAAACCATACCATCCAGTTGGAGATAGTCTTTCATCCACAGATATTCTGCTGCGGAGAAACTTCCCCCGGTAAAATAGATGGGACGTGTCCAGTCGTTATTGGCGAGGATGTCGAGCATCATCATCCGGTTTTTACCTATGGCATTTTGGGGTAGGTCTATATCGATATAATCAACGATCAGCGCACTGTCTTTGGCTTTGACCAGGCCGCTTTTAAGAACATTTTCCTTATTCACGGGTACCCTGATCTTATTGGTAGGATAAAATATGGTGCTCTTGGTGTTTTCCGGATACTGCCTTACATCGCCACCCTGCCGTCGGATCAGGTTTCCTATGGTGTTGTCGTCATTGGCTACCCAGTCCATAAACCGTTTGATGTCCCAGCGTTCTTCGGTAAGCTTCTGGTAATAGATGGCATCCCTTACCCCGTAAGCGTACTGGGCATGCGTGAGCTGAGAAGGAATAGGATCGCTTTCGTATGCTTTTCGCTTCATCTGGTCTATGTACCAATCCGTAGCAAAGAGACTTGAATTGATGACGCGTACATCCGTACGGTGCCCTTCGATCTCCTGGATGTACCACAAACCGAAGGTGTCATTATCACCTATAGAAAATATAATGGCCCCGGCATCTTCCTGAATAGAATTCAGGTAATTCCGCGCAATGGCTTCGGCGGTATATCTGCCCGAGCGGTCGTGGTCGTCCCAGTTCTGATAAGCCATAACCGTAGGAACGGCCAGCAGGCATATCAGCGTAGCGGCAGGGGCAAGTATTTTCGGAGCTATCCGTCTTTTCAGTTCCTCGTAAATACCGAGTACACCGATACCTATCCAGATGGCAAAGATGTAGAATGACCCGACGAGAGAATAGTCGCGTTCCCGGGGTTCAAAAGGTCTTACGTTAGTATAAAACTGTATAGCTATTCCCGTAAACATGAAGAAAACAAAGAGTGCCCAGAATTGTTTGGGGTTTCTCCGTATCTGGAACACAAGACCGATAATCCCCAGGATCATGGGTAGAAAGTAATAGGTGTTTCTTCCCTTGTTATTCAGTTCGTCCGACGGCAGGTTGTCCTGTGGCCCCAGGTGCCATTCGTCTATAAATTTTATACCGCTCAGCCAGTTACCGTGATTGTCCATTTTGCCCTGGATGTCATCCTGACGTCCTACGAAATTCCACATAAAATACCGCCAGTACATATAACCGAACTGGTATTGCAGCATAAATTGTATATTGTCTGATAACGTGGGTGGGTCGACTTCGATGTACTGCCCGAATTGTTGCAGGAAATTTACATAACCATCTTCATCGATTTTTCCGTTGGAAAAGTCTTTGCGGAACTGATTGGTGGCACTTTTGAGTTCGGTATTGGAAATGTATTCCGATTTGATACGGAAATCGAGCGGTCGGGTAAAACGCATATAGTTTGCAGCGTGCTCGGTACTCCACATTCTGGGCAGTAGCCCTACATGTTTACTGTTGGAGTTGGGAATGGAGTTTTCGTAATGGTTTACGATAACATACTTCCCGGTTTTTTTGTCCTGCTCGTATTTGGGTTTGTCATCTTTATAAGGATTATCCGGGTCCTGACCTGCAAACATGTCGGAATACATCGCACCGTAAACGGGGCTGTCAACTCCCGGGTATTGTTCCCGGTTGTAGTAGGCGAGAAGTGCCCGGGCGTCGGCCGGATCGTTTTCGTTGATCGGGGTATGTGCATTAGCCCTTATGGGCAGCATTAACCAGCACGAAAAGCCGATAAACATAAACAGGAAACACAGTACGATGGTATTGACCTTGTACAACTGATTTTTCCTGGTATAGTTCAGGGCAAAGTAAAAGACGGCAATAAAGATAAGCCCCATGATGATCGTTCCGGAATTGAACGGGAGCCCGATAGTATTTACAAAGAAAATCTCACTCCACCCGAAGAATTTAAGAATATAGGTCAGGGAGAATTTATAGACGAGCAGAAGCACGACCACTACGATGATATTGGCCAGCAAAAAGTTCTTTATCGTGGTTGTCCTGTATTTTTTAAAGTAATAAAGCAGCCCTATCGAAGGGATGGCCAGGAATCCCATAAACTGGACCCCGAAAGTCAATCCGGTGACCAGAGCTATGAGGATCAGCCAGCGGTTACCTCTCGGAGAATGCATTTCGTCTACCCATCTCAGACCGAGCCATAACAGCAGTGCCATGAGAAAACTCGCCATGGCGTAGACCTCTGCTTCTACTGCACTGAACCAGAAGCTGTCGGAGAATGTATAGGCCAATCCGCCCACTGCACCGCTGCCGAGTATAGCGATAGCTGTAGGAAAGGATACTTCCCCTTCACGGACTATCATTTTTCCGGCCAGGTTGGTGATCGTCCAAAACAGGAATAATATGGTAAAAGCACTGGAAAGTACCGACATGAAATTAACCATCAAAGCCGTATATTCCATACTTGGGGCAAACATGGCAAAGAAAGCGCCCAGCATCTGGAAAAGAGGCGCCCCGGGAGGGTGCCCTACTTCGAGCCGTGCCGAAGTGGAAATGTATTCCCCGCAATCCCAGAAACTCACTGTCGGTTCAACGGTGAGTACATAAGTCAGTAAAGCGATGGCAAACACGATCCATCCGGTAATGGTATTCCATCGTTTAAATATATCTGTCGTCATGAACTTGATTTTCTCTAAAAGGGCGAATTTAATAATAATTCGCTATATAAAACTTGTTTTTATCCACATTTAAAGCTTTTCAGAGCCTTCCGGCCTGCCTGGATGCATAGAGGTTTTCCATCCGGTCCAGGTATCCGTTGAACATATCACTTTGGGTTTTTGCAAAAGGTTTACTGTCATTTTCGGAAACGATATCTACCAGTGCCCGGTATCGCTGAATACCGAAAAGGATGTCTTCGGAAGCTGTCAACGGGTGTTCTCCGGCCGAGAGGTAGTATTCCATATTTTCCCGGTATTTTTTGCTGGTCCTCAAAAAGAGTTCGCGTGCCCTGGCGGTTTCACCGGCCTGGTAATACCCGGTAATAAACGGCTCGAGGAAGGTGTAATACCCGTAATCGTCCAGGGGCATTTTTTGCATGGCCAGATCAATAACTCTGACGGCCTTTTCGTTTTGGTTTTCCTGCAATAAGGTCTCGGCAAGCCGTGCCATGTTGATCCGGTAGGAGATTGCCCGTCTGCGGATTATGGAATCGTGGTAAATGCCTTCCTCATCGGAATTACCCCAGTCCCATTGCATGACCTTGTTGTACATGAGTTCGCTGTCTATCCTGCCCATCTCATACGGATGCTCTTCGGTTACCGGGGTGCGTATAGGTACGAGTTTGTAGGCCATTCCATCCAGTTGCATATAATCTCTGAGCCAGAGATAGTCTGCGGGATCAAAACTTCCCCCGGTAAAATAGAGTGGGCGTTCCCAATGGTTGTTGGCCAGGATATCGAGCATCATCATCTGGCTTTTGGTGATGCCGCCTCGGGGTAGGTCAATATCGATGTGGTCGGCAATAAATTCTTTGTCTTCAGGGTTTACCAGTCCGGTCCGTATAACCTTTTCTTTATCCACGGGGACCCGGATCCTGTAAGTAGGGTAGAAGATGGCTTCTGCGAAAGAAGCGGGATATTCGTCTAAAGAACCTCCCTGTTTTTTGATGAGGTTAGCTACGGTATGTTCATCATTGGCAATCCAGTCCATAAAACGATTGATGTCCCAGCGTTCCTCTGTCAGGGGCTGATGGTACAGCACATCTCTCGTTCCGTATACATATTTTGCATGTGTCATCTGCGAAGGTATGGGGGTGCTCTGGTGTGCTTTTCGTTTCATCTGGTCGATATACCAGTCGGTGGCCAGGTAACCGGGGTACACTACCCGTACATCGGTCCGGTATTTTTCTACTTCCTGGGCATACCACATCCCGAAAATGTCATTTTCTCCCATGGTAAATACCAGGGCATCTGCATCTTTTTGTATGGAGTCGAGCGTATTCCTGGCCATGGCCCGTGCTATATAACGACCCGATCTGTCATGGTCGTCCCAGTTCTGGTAAGCCATTACGGCAGGAACTGCCAGCAGGCAGATGATTTTCAGTGCCGGTGCAAGTATGCCCGGGGCTATCAGTTTGCGGAGACCGTTAAAGAGTGCAAACACGCCCATACCTATCCATATGGCAAAAATATAGAAGGATCCGACAAGAGAATAGTCCCTTTCTCTGGGTTCAAATGGTCTTACATTGGTGTAGAACTGTATGGCTATACCCGTAAAAATAAAAAAGACAAAAAGTACCCAGAAGCGCTTCGGATCTTTTCGCACCTGAAAGAGTATTCCGGCCAGCCCCAGTAATAGCGGAAGGAAAAAATAAGTGTTCCTGGCCTTGTTGTTTTTCATGTCAGCAGGCAGGTTGTCCTGGGAGCCGATGAATTTTTTATCGATCGCATTTATACCACTGAGCCAGTTGCCGTTATTGTCCATTTGTCCCTGTACGTCGTTTTGACGCCCGGCGAAGTTCCACATGAAATATCGCCAGTACATATATCCGAACTGGTACCCGACCATGAATTTTACATTGTCCCATAGCGAGGGTGCGGCTACGCGAATATAAGGACTCAGTTGCTGAAGAAAATCGACATAGCCTTTTTCATCGATCCTGCCCGAATTGTAGTCGGCCTGAAATCTGTTTATGGTATCTTTCAATTCCTTATTGCCTGTGTATTCCGGTCTGATGGCAAACTCCGGTACGCGCGATAATTTGATATAATTTGCAGCGTGTTCCCGGCTCCACATCCGGGGAAGCAGCCCTACATGTGCGCGGTTTGGATTGGGAATAGTATTTTCGTACGTATTGACAATAACGTACTTTCCTGTTTCCGGGTTCTGTTCGTATTTGGGCTTGTCGTCCCGGTAAGGTCTTTCCGGGTCTTTTTCGGCAAACATATCGGAGTACATGGCTCCGTATAGGGGCGAGTTGGCGTCCCCGTATTGTTCCCGGTTGTAGTAAGACAATAGCAAACGTGCATCGGAGGGGTCGTTTTCATTAATAGGAGTATGGGCATTGGCCCTGATGGGGAGCATGAGCCAGGAAGAAAAACCAATACACATAAACAGCATACAAAGTACCGCGGTATTTGCAGTGTACAATCTCTTTTTTCTGGTGTAGCGATGGGCAAAGGTAAATGCGCCTGCAATCAGGCACACTGTGATCGTACTTCCGGAGTGAAAGGGAAGGCCTGTGAGGTTGACAAAAAATATTTCGCTCCAGCCGAAGAGCTCCAGGGTGTATGTGAGTGAAAACCTATAGACGAGTATGAGGGCGACTACGGCAATCAGATGTGCGATGATAAGTCGTTTAAGACCGAACGAACGATATTTTGTAAAGTAATACAGCAATACTATCGAGGGAATAGCAAGAAATGCCATAAAGTGTAGTCCGAAGGCCATCCCCGTAACCAAGGCGATGAGCAGTAACCAGCGATTCCCTCGGGGTGTGCCCATGGCATCGGTCCATTTTATACCCAGCCATAAAAGGAGTGACATGAGTAAACTGGCCATAGCATAGACCTCCGCTTCCACGGCGCTGAACCAGAAAGTGTCCGAAAAAGTAAAAGCCAGGGAGCCGATAACGCCACTGCCGAAAATAGCTATAGCCGTGGAAACAGGAGTTTCATCCGGGGATGACGCCATTTTTCGGACCAGGTTGGTGATGACCCAAAACATAAATAAGACGGTGAAAGCACTGGAGAGTACGGAAATGTAGTTAACCGTCAACGCAATATCTTCCGGGCTTGCTGCAAAATTAGCAAAAACAGCTCCGAGCATCTGAAATAAAGGGGCTCCGGGAGGATGCCCTACCTCGAGAAAAGAGGAGGTTGCGATATATTCTCCACAATCCCAGAAACTCACCGTAGGCTCTACGGTAAGCCCGTAAGTAAGTAGTGCTGTAAAAAAAACAAGCCAGCCCAGTATGGTGTTCCATCGGTTGAAAGTAGTTGTTTTCATCGGTATTGAAAAGGTTTAGACAGTGAAAATACGCATTTGAAAAACATGTTTTCTTAAAGAAAGGTTAAAGCCTCCGGTTGTTGAGATCGTAAACACGAAAAAACATCCTTCTTTGAGCTGAGAATTGCTTTTCGATTCGGATAGTATACAGCTCCGGAGAGGCCGGAACAGCCATAAAATGCCGGAGACAATAAAAAAGAATAAAAATATTTGCGCAAATCAAACTTTGTTATAAATTTGCATCCGCAATAAAGCACTGGCCTATGGTGTAATTGGTAACACAGCTGATTTTGGTTCAGTCGTTCAAGGTTCGAGTCCTTGTAGGCCAACTGCCAGCAAAAATCCCGGTTCATTCACGAACCGGGATTTTTTTTGTGGTTTTATTTGTACCCGTTTGGATATATTGCGGATCATACCATATCGTTTTCGGAAGTTCTCTTTGCACAAAAAAGGGAGGTGAAACAACAGTGTTTACCTCCCTAATATTACTTTATGCCTTTGTTATAACGCTATCAGTCTCTCGAAAAAATCCGGAGTACATACCAGAATAACAGCATCAGTGACGCGAACAGCCCTATGGCTGCAGGAATATAGTCTTCCTGTCCGTATTTGTTAACGAGATTTGACGTCTGGTAGAGGATAGCACCTCCGGCAAGCAGACACATACCTACCGAAAACCAGAGCCCGAGGTTAAAACCGAACAAGGTTCCGGCTATGACAAGCCCTAAGGCTACAAAAAATCCGACGACCAGACCGGTTCTTAAAAAGGAAAAATCTTTTTTGGTCAGAAATACTATGGCGGATAACCCTGTAAACAGGGAAAGTGTCACTACGGCCGCCTGGTTAAGTATCTCTGCCCCGGAATCCATATAGTAGGCCGCAATATAGATGAGCGGGATGAAAATAAAGGCTTCCGCCAGGATATAAATACCGTAAGCGAGATATTGTTTGCTTTTGTCCGCAGTACGCAAGGCAGTGCTTTCTGCGTAATTGGTGATAAACATAAAACCGCCGAGGAGCAGGAGCCAGCGATATCCCTGGGTCATGGATAAGGCGAACTCTACAATGGCATCACTTTGTAAAAGCAAGTATTCAAAAAGTATAAATGCCAATACACCACCTGCGACGTGGGCATAGGTCTTCCTGTAAAATACAGCCCTGTCGGCCTCTGTTAAATCATGTAGCATGATTTTGTCTTGAATCTGATTTTCCATTAGGTTGAAAAGTTTAAAAGCGGAAAGCTAATAAAAAAAATATAATTAAAAGGCATACGGAGCCAGTTGGCGTGAATTTCACCATACGGTTTTACCGTACCTGCACCGCACTACCGACATCAGCTTCCAACAGGGGCTTTCCCCTGTTAAAGGTTCTGGACAGGAAAAACAGAAAAAGTTCTTCATCCTTAAAGGCTTCACGGATCTTTTGGAAAGCTATCCGCATCTGCGATTCAACGGTCTTGACCGATATACCCAGAATTTCAGAGATCTCGCGGTATTTCAGCCCTTCTATTTTGTTCATTTCCAAAATACGTCTGCAACGGTAGGGTAGGGCATCTATGGTGCTTTTCAGCATTTCGAGCCTCCTTTCGGTAAGTTCTTTGCTCTCCTTGTCATTTTCTTCTACGGCCTTTGCCTTGATCTGGTCTATGATGGAATACTGGATTTTTTCTTTCCGGTGATAATCTACGTATAAATGATATGCCGTAGTGTATAAATAACTTTTGGGAGCATCGTTCTCATCGATATTTTTTCTGTTTATCCAAAAATTAACAAAAGCTTGCTGCGTGATATCTTCGGCAATATCCCGGTTCATGGCGTAAGACATGATATAAGCGAAAAGTTTGTTGTAATGTGCTGAAAAAAAGGTATAAAAGGCTTTTTCGTCATCTTCCTTAATAGATTTAACTATGCTTTTATCCATTTTGAGTTCGTTTAGGTTTTAAGCTGATCAATTGCCTTGAGCATATAAATATTGAAAAAAAAATTAAATTATTGTTAAGGGTTTTGTGTAAATCGACGTAATAGGATAAAATAATGTTGAATTGGAGAAATTAATAGTTAAATTTCTGTCGGATTCCTTAACACAGGAAGAACTGGAAAAACTCCGGGATTGGTTAGCTATTCCCGACAATCAAAAAGTGTTTGAAAGCTATGTTAAATCCAACCAGGATTTGTTACAGTTACTTCATAGCGCTAAAGCAGATGAAACGTATCCAAAAATATGGAATAAAATTAAGGAAAGTGAAAAACCGGTAAAAAAATTAAACTCCCGCATACATATATATACCGCATCTGCCGCGGTTCTGGTGCTCTTACTTGGCTCGGTACTCATTATGCGTCACCTGCTGTCTCCCCGCGTGGTGGTAGAGGATCTCGTGGATACAGGCAAAGCTGTGGTGCTTAAGCTGGGTAACGGGCAAACCCAGGTATTGAATATGTCCGATACTTTGGTGAACGTTACCAATGACGGATCGGTAAAAGGAGTTTTTGCTGCCGATCAGCTCAATTATTACCAGGGTGAAAATACACAGGCAGCACAGGGAGCTCCGGAAAAGAATACCATTGAAGTTCCTAACGGAAGACAGTTTAAACTGGTACTGAGCGACAGTACCATAGTGTATCTGAATTCTGGAACTACGTTTACTTATCCCGTACATTTTGCGAATGCGGACAAAAGGGAAGTCTTTCTTCAGGGAGAGGCTTTTTTTGACGTAACCAGCGATAAACACCATCCTTTTGTAGTGTGTTCGGATGATATTCATGTGGAGGTTCTGGGAACCAGATTTAATTTTTCCGGGTATGAGAAACAGCATCATTCGGAAGTAGTGCTTGTGGAGGGTGCTGTGAAAATGGCAGGAAAGAAGACAAAGGGATATTCCATGGGCGAGGTAATCCTGAAACCGGGATTCAAAGGCGAATTTCACAAGGATACCGATAGCATTGCTGTCGAAGAGGTGGATACTTACCTGTTTACGGCATGGATGAACGGCAAACTGATCTTTCGGGATAAAACCTTTAACGAGATATTGGAAACGCTCGAGAGGCACTTTAATGTAAAGATCATAAACCGGAACGAAGAACTGGGTGCGTCAAGGTTCAATACGAGTTTCGGTAAGGATGTAAAGCTGGAGCGTATTCTGTTTTACTTTAAAAAGGTGTACGGAATGGATTACAGTATAGAAGAAAATACCATAATCATAAAATAAAACAGATGCCTATGTAACATTTCGAAGCAAAGAAAAGATGCATCGGGGATAAAAAAAATCGGAAAATGTTGGCCCATTTCCCGATTACATACGATGCGATTAATCCTTAGTAATTAACCACTCATAAACAGTACAAAAGTATGAAAAAACTTCTTAAGCGTAAAAGTAATTTTCAGCTACTCAAATTTGACCTTAAGATGAAATTAAGTGCATTATTCTTATTCACAGCACTTTTTACTATGCATGCCAATACTTCCTATTCGCAGCATAGCAAGGTCTCTTTGCACGTAAGTCAAAAATCTGTTCGCCAGGTCCTCGAGCAGATAGAACGCAAAACCGATTACCAGTTTGTCTATAAACTGGACGATGTGGATCTGAACCGTAAAATCAGCCTTAAAGTTTCTAATGAATTGATATCTAAAGTCCTGGATGTTATTTTTAAAGGTTCGGAAACCGAATATGCTATCCTCGACAAACAGGTTTTTCTTGTCAGAAAGAAACATCAGTCCATGTCGGTACCCACAGTGCCTGGCCATAAAACGTCACAGCCACTACAGTTGCAGATAACCGGTGTCATTGTCGATGACCAGGGAATACCGCTGCCTGCAGTAAACATTATCGAGAAAGGTACCGATAACGGAACTTCTTCCGATTTTGACGGTAATTATACCATATCGGTAAGTGATGGAGCAGTACTGCTGTTCTCTGCAATGGGATTTAAGCCGCAGGAAATTGCGGTTAGCGGACAGACGACCATCGATGTAAAACTACTTCCGAATACCGAACAGCTCGGTGAAGTTGTCGTTACTGCATTGGGGATAAAAAAGGAAAAACGAGCCCTGACCTATGCGGTTACCGAAGTGGGTGGCGACCAGTTTACACAGGCCAAGGAGACCAATCTTGCCAATGCGCTCTCCGGTAGGATCGCAGGGGTCAATGTGTCCAGTCTTGCCACGGGAGCAGGTGGTTCCAGCCGGGTGGTTATTCGTGGAAATACATCATTGTCCGGAGATAACCAGCCGCTTTATGTGATCAATGGTATGCCTATGGACAATACGACTATGGGAGGAAGTGCCTCTACCAGCGGAGGCGGTTTCAATATCGACCACGGAGACGGAACAGGGGGGATCAATCCGGATGATATCGAATCGATCAGTGTACTTAAAGGAGCTACAGCAGCAGCGCTTTACGGGTCAAGGGCATCTAACGGGGCCATTATCATAACAACCAAGAAAGGAGCATTACAAACCGGACTCGGCATAGAAGTGAACTCCAGTTTCACCCTGGATTCTCCCATGGATTTTACCGACTGGCAATATGTTTACGGTCAGGGTAACGGCGGGCAGAAACCAAGCAATCAGTCCGAGGCCGTAACCTGGGGAAGAAGAAACTGGGGAGCCCTGATCGATGGCTCTACCTATATAGCCTTTGACGGGAAAGAGCATCCGTATACCGCGAAGAAAAACAACATCAAAAATTTCTACAATACAGGAACAACTTTTACTAATACCGTGGCTGTAAGCGGTGGCGGAGAGACCACCAGTTACAGATTTTCGGCATCCGATACCGATAACAAGGGGTTGGTACCCAACAACAGCTTTAACCGGAGAATTTTTAGTCTTAACTTCAATTCCAGGATAGGTGAAAAACTGACGCTGGAGGGGATGGTTCAGTTCAACAAATCCAAAGCTTATAACAAATCAAGTGCAGGTGATGCCACAGGGAACCCCAACTGGGTGAACATGCTTGCCAATACTGTCGATGCCCGCTGGCTCGATCCGGGATACGATGAGAACGGAACGGAAATCGAGTGGAATGAGACTCCCTACGCTTCCAACCCGTATTTCGTGGCCAATAAATTCAAGAACAATGAAGTGCGTGACCGTTTTATAGGACAGTTTGCACTGAATTATCAGATTACCGAAGATCTGTCCGTAAAAGGATCGGTAAGTAAGGATTACACCAACTTCAATTTTACCGCTATATTACCTACGGGAACATTGTATACCAATAATGCGGCAGGAGAATATCACGGTTTTGACCTGATCGTCAGCGAAACCAACAGTATGCTCAATATCAATTACAACAAAGACATATCCGAAGATATCAATCTCGGCGCTATGGTAGGTGGTAATATCCGCAAGTACAAGAACGAACAGACTTCTTTTGACGGAACACAGTTTATCATACCTTTTTTCTACAGTTTTACCAACCTGGTAACCAGTACAACTATTCCGACGAACAAACATCTGACAACCAATTCTATATTTGCATCTTTTGATCTGAGTTATAAGAACTTCCTGTACTTCAATGCCACTGCAAGGGAGGACTGGTTTTCTACGTTGACAGCTTCAGACGGCAGCAATAGCAATAATAGTATTTTCTATCCCTCTTTAGGAGCCGGTTTTATATTCTCTGAGGTCATCAAATTACCGGAGTGGTTCCGATACGGGAAACTCAGAGGGTCCTGGGCCCAGGTAGGCGGTGGTCTGCCCGATCCTTACACCCTTAACGAGAGTTATACCATGGTGCCGAGTAGCGGAGAGCCACTGCAGCAGGTTACGCAGGTGTCCGGGCAACGATTGCTGGCCAATTCCAACTTAAGGCCATACACGTCCACTACGTATGAATTTGGTATCGAAGCCAAGATGTTCGACAACCGGTTTGGTTTTGATATTGCGTATTACAACAAAACCACGACAGACGACATCGTCAATGCACAATTGCCCGTGACTACCGGATATGAATACACCTATTTCAACGTGGGTAAAGTAGAGAACAAGGGTGTGGAGATAACTCTCGACGGTGCACCGGTACGAAGCGATAGCTTTTCCTGGGATGTCAACTACAACCTGGCTTATAACGACAGTAAAGTACTGCAGCTGGCCGAAGGACTCAGTACGATCTCCGTAGCGAGTTCCGTAGGAGGCTGGGCGGAAATCCATCACGAAGTAGGAGAGCCTTTCGGAGTGATCAAGGGATATACTATGCTGCGGGACGATGATGGCAATATCGTTTATGATACCTCTTCCGGATTCCCGGTAAAAAGCGAATTGAAAAAGATCGGAAACTCTGTGGCGCCACTGTCCATGGGACTGAACAACCATTTTAAATACAAAAATTTTTCCCTGGATGTACTTATAGACGGAAAATTCGGGAATGATGTATTCTCGGTCCTCAATGTATACGCTACCCGTTTCGGATTGTCCAAGAGAACACTGGAAGGGCGTGAAGAAGGGCTGACGCTCACCGGAGTGGACGAAAGTGGTAATCCTTATACCAATTACATCCCTTCTACAGATATCCGATCCTATTATCAGAACATGAAAAACTATTCTGATCATTTTATTTATGACGGAAGTTTTGTGAAGCTCAGACAAGTGGTATTGAGTTACAATATCCCGGTAGAAAAACTCAAATTGTTCAAACTGCAATCGGCTTCCATATCATTTATAGCCCGGAACCTTGCGCTGTTGTACAGCAAGACCGACAATTTCGATCCGGAGTCTTCATATACCAATGGTAATGCACAAGGTTTCGAATCTTTTGCACTTCCCCGAACCAGGAGTTATGGGTTGAACCTGAAACTAAAATTTTAAATGGAAATTACTATGAAGAAACTAAACATAAAATACCTTATAGCCCTGTGGATGTGTGCGCCTTTTTTCCTGGTGTCCTGCGATAAGGGGTTTGAAGAAGAAAATACCAATCCGGATGCATCAACCGATGTAGAGCCCGAGTATATGTTCACGAAATCCGTCTACGATGCACTGAATAACAGTACAGGAACGGTATATGAGTTTTCTGCCGGCGGCTTTGTACAGCATTTTGCGACGTATCTCGAAGTACCGGGATTGGGAGATAAGTATGTATATACTTCCGGTACCTACCCGTATGCCTATTTCTCCGGGGCTTATGTCAATGCGGTAAATGAAATTGAAAAAGTGGTTCTCGCCCTCGAAGAAGATGAGAGTAAGACCAATATGCATGCCATAGCATCGATCTGGAAAGTGTATGTATATCACAGGATCACGGACCTGTACGGTATGATCCCCTACTCGGAAGCTGCTACGGCTTATACCCAGTCCAATTATAGCCCGGCTTACGATACCCAGGAAGCCATCTATACCAATATGCTGGAGACCCTGCAAAGTGCTGCCAATGCCTTTGACAGCAGTAAGGCGAGTTTTGGCAGCGGGGATCTTATCTACGGCGGAGATACCGGAAAATGGAAGAAATTCGCATATTCCCTTATGTTGCGCCTGGCGATGCGGATGACCAAGGTCGATGCAACAGCAGCACAGACATGGGCACAGACCGCTATATCCGGTGGAGTGATCGAAAATATTTCCGATGAAGCGATCCTGCCTTACGTAGGAGGGCAGGAGATCAATTCCAACCCGATCTCGTTCCAGTTACGCAACAACAACTATAGCCAATCCAACGGAGGGTCGAGCAATACCGAGGGGGGTAAGTTCTCGGCAACCTTTATCAGTCACCTCAAGGAAAACAACGATCCGCGTCTGACATCGGTAGCTGCGGTGTGGGTAAACGGAGTGCAGGATACTACAACGTCCATTCAACAGGGAATGCCTAACGGACTGGTTAACAAACCGGCCGATTTCGGTTCGTTGTCCGAGCCAAACCTGAATACGCTTCTTTCCCTGACTGCTTCGCTGACTGTTGTCGGGAGTGCGGAAATGAACCTGTTGCTGGCCGAGAATGCCGCCAGGGGATGGATATCCGCAGAACCTGCTACCTATTACGAAAAGGCAATTACCAATGCGATGAGCAACATAGGGAATCTTTACGGGAATGCAGCGGCCATTTCTTCAGACAAAATACAGGACTACATCGATAGTCATCCTTTGCCTTCTTCCTTCGAAGCACAGATGGAAACCATTCATACGGAATTCTGGGTCTCCGTTTTTCCTGATGAGATCGAGGTGTATTCCAACTGGAGAAGAACAGGGTACCCGGAACTTACGCCGGTCAGTGTTACCGGAAACCTGACCAACGGTACTATTCCGAGAAGATTAACTTATCCGCCAAGTGAAATAAGCGTGAATACGGAAAGCTATGAAGAGGCTATCGGTATTCAGGGAACAGACACGTTTGTAACACGCATCTGGTGGGATGTCGAATAATAAAAACAGAGATTATTTATGGAAACACAAAGAAGAGGCGCTTTGCGCAAGATCGCTACCTCCGTATTAGGCCTGGTAGGAGCAGCTGCTTTCGGAAAAACTTTAAATACGGGAAGCCCGGAAAACAAACCCGACGGGTCGATTACGAGGTACGGTAACGAGGAAGACGAGAATCAGGAAGTACCCCTGTTTTCCAGTTCCGTAGTACATAACGGCCTGGTATATATCGCCGGTAAGGGAGCTCATTTCGAAGGTGATGTCAAAGACCATACGGAACATGTGCTGGAAGAACTGAAAAAAGAACTGGAAAAAGCGGGCTCTTCTATGGAGCATGTGCTTAAGGTTAATGTATATCTGGCAGACCTGCACGATTATAAAGCGATGAACGAGGTGTATCGTGGTAAGTTCGGTAAAAACCCTCCGGTACGTACTACGGTAGCCGTTTATGGCGGAGTACCCGGCGATTCCCTGGTGGAAATAGATTGTATAGCTGCTTTAAAATCTTAACTATGATTAGCAGACGAAGACTTATAAAACAATTATCAGCCCTCCCCCTTGTGGGAGGCCTGATGTCTTTCGATGTTGCAGGGGTTTCGGGCCTCCTGCAGCCGGAAGCCGTCATCCCTCCCGCACGCAATTACCTACAGGAGTTGGGGGTACGCACCTTTATCAATGCAGCCGGAACGTATACGTCGATGACCGGATCGCTTATGGTTGATGAGGTAAAACAGGCCTATATGGGTACGTCGGAAGACTTTGTGAATATAGACGAACTACAGGATAAGGTAGGAGAACGTATTGCTTCCCTTCTCGGGTGTGAGGCTGCAACGGTGACTTCCGGAGCTGCTTCGGCCATTACACTCGGTACCGCAGGAGTACTCACAGGGACCGATCCGGAAAAGGCAGCCAAACTGCCCCATCTGGCAGGTACAGGGATGAAGACCGAAGTCATTATGCAGCGTAAGCATTATATCGAATACGCACACGCTATCGAGAACTGCGGGGTAAAAATTGTCTATGTAGATACCAGGGAAGAACTCAAAAAGGCGATCAACAAGAATACCGCCATGTATTATTTCGTAAACTTTCTCAATTACGAAGGGCAAATACAGTGGGATGGCGTACTCGAAGTATGCCGGGAACACAATATTCCTACGATGATCGACTGTGCGGCCGATGTTCCACCGGTAGAGAACCTGACCAAATATACCGATATGGGATTTGATATGGTTTGTTTCTCCGGGGGTAAAGGACTTCGGGGGCCGCAGAGTGCCGGAGTATTGCTCGGAAAGAAAAAGTATATCGATGCTGCCCGGGTAAGTGCCCCTCCGAGGGGAAATACCATAGGAAGGGGAATGAAGGTAAATAAAGAAGAGATCGTGGCAATGATGGTTGCTATCGAAAGCTACCTCAAACGCGATCATGAGAAAGACTGGGCCCTTTGGGAAAGCCAGGTTAATCTTATAAAAGACAGTATCGATGATATCTCCGGATTGAAAGCTACGATAGACGTACCCGTTTTGGCCAACGTGGTACCTACATTGAACCTTTCCTGGGACACCAAAAAGGTAAAGATTTCCGGAGACGAATTGAAAGCGGAGATGCGCAAGGGGCACCCCTCTATAGAAATCGCAGGAGGGGGTAAAAACTCAGTTAGTATTACCACCTGGATGCTCAAACCCGGTCAGGAACGCATTGTCGCTTCCAGACTGTCCGACATTCTACACCAAAAAAGTATATGATGCAAAACAAACGAATAATCCTTAGTACTATTATATGCATTTTATTCCCGTTACTGTCTGTAACCGCCCAGAAGAAATACGATCTGTTGATCCAGGGTGGGACCGTGATAGACCCGAAGAATAAAATCAGCGAAAAAGTAATGGATATCGCGATCAGCAATGACACCATTGTTGCGGTATCCGGGCATTTAAATGCCAGAGATGCTGTAAAAGTGGTCAATGCAAAGGGGTTGTATGTAACCCCGGGTCTTATAGATCTGCATAGTCATCACTTTTACGGAACAGAAGAAAATCATTACCTCTGTAACGGTTATTATGCCGTACAGCCCGATGCCTTCACATTTCGTTCCGGCGTAACGACGGCAGTCGATGCCGGAAGCCCGGGCTGGAAAAGTTTCGAGAAATACAAAAAGCAGACTATCGCACATTCGAAAACCAGGATATTGTCTTTCCTCAATATCGTGGGAGAAGGAATGCGCGGAGGTGTATGGGAGCAGGATCTCAACGACATGAACGCGAAGATGACAGCGATGACCATTGCCCAGAATCCGGAGCTGGTCGGAATTAAGGTAGCCCATTATTCCGGTGCCGAATGGACGCCTATAGAGCGGGCCGTAGAAGCCGGAAATATGGCAGGCGTACCTGTGATGATAGATTTCGGCGGGCATGAGCCTCCTTTGTCACTGACCAGGTTATTGCTCGAAGAATTACGCCCGGGAGATATCTTTACGCACATGTATGCCAATCTGGCTGCAGTGCGGATGACGATCCTCAATCCCGAAACCGGCGAGCTTTACGACTATGCCACCAAGGGCCGCGAAAGGGGAATCGTTTTTGACGTAGGGCATGGCGGAGGAAGTTTTGCGTTTGCGCAGGCCATTCCCGCTATTAAAAAAGGTTTTTATCCCGATGCGATCAGTACCGATATCCATACCGAGAGTATGAACGGAGGGATGAAGGATCAGCTTAACGTGATGTCCAAATTCCTCAATCTGGGGATGCCGCTGAATGCGGTTATCGAAGCTTCGAGCTGGAAACCCGCACAGGTAATTCATCACGAAGAACTCGGTAACCTCAGTGTAGGTAGTATTGCCGATATCGCTGTATTGTCCGTACTCAAAGGAGACTTCGGCTTTATAGACAGTGCCGGAAACAAGATGAAAGGCAACCGGAAGCTGCAATGCGAAATGACAGTCCGGGCAGGAGAGATCGTATACGACCTCAACGGATTGTCCAGCCCCATGTGGGATGCGCCCGATGCCCGGTAACTAATCAGATAAAATCAGACCTATGTATATACCAAAAAAGATCCTCTTTGTTGCAGGATGGTTTTGCTTTGGCCTTACATTACTTTCGGGCCAGGAAATCGCTAAAGAAGAACTTGTCTATTTAACCGGTTCCTGGAAAGGAGAGCGGTTTGATAACGGTCGTCCCCGTATCCCGGACGACCTTGTCGAGCGTGCCCGGAATATATCTATAGATGAGGCCTGGCAGATCCTCAATAACGAAGGGTACAACTGCCAGTACGAAGGAGACTGGCAAATACTGAACAAAGATGTTACCATAGCAGGACGTGCCGTGACTGCCATGTACCTGCCCGGCCGGCCCGATGTGGAAAAACGGATCAAAGACCGCGGGAAGGCAGCGGGCCGTGCCGGAAACACCAATTCCTGGCCTATAGAAGAGCTTACCAAAGGCGATGTGTATGTCGCCGACGCCTTCGGAAAAACCCTGGAAGGTACCCTTATCGGTGATAATCTCGGAAATGCCATATATGCCAAAACCGGTAACGGGGTTGTCTTTTACGGATCTTCGAGAGACATGGAAGGTTTATCGGCGATCAACGGGTTTAATGCCTATGTGAAAAACTGGAACCCTACCTATCTGAAAGATGTTATGCTGGCCGGGTTGAATACGCCTATACGTATGGGAAAAGCCGTAGTCATGCCCGGAGACCTGGTTCTGGCCAAGCCGGAAGGAGTGGTTTTTATTCCTGCACATCTCGCCGAAAAGGTTGTTCTTACGGCAGAATTTATAACGCTTAGAGACCGTTTCGGTCAGCAGATGCTCAGAGAAGGAAAGTACAGTTCAGGCCAGATAGACAGTGAATGGACCGACAGTATAAAAAAACATTTTTTGGAGTGGCTCAACCGGCATGAAGACGAATTACCCATGAGCAGGAAAGAGCTGGATGCTTTTATGAAGCAACGTACCTGGTAGAGCGACCTGAACCAAACCAAACCAAACTATGAAAAGAAGAGATATTGTTAAAGGGTTGCCTTTATTACCCCTGGTAGGAGGGATCTCGGGAGGATTGTTTCCTTCCGGTTCGCTCTTTGCCGCTATAGATACCCCCCAAAAAAACGTACCGGATTATTTTGAAGAACTCGGTATCACACGAGTGATCAATGCTGCAGCGACCATGACATATTTGTCAGGCTCTCTGATGCTTCCCGAAGTGATGGAGGCCATTAATGCAACAGCCCATGATTTTGCCAATATGCATGAATTGCAGGACAAAGTTGGTGTGAAGATCGCAGAAATGCTGCATTGCGAGGCAGCCATGGTTACGTCCGGTGCAGCCTGTGCCCTGGTATTGGGAACTGCGGCAGCCATTACCGGGACGGATGAGGAAAAACGAAAGCAGATCCCCAATCTTCCCGGACCCAGACCGGAAGTTATCATGCAGAAAAAACATCGCTATGTCTTTGATCAGGCCGTAGCTACTGCCGGGGCAAAGATCGTTGAGGTAGAAAATGCCGAAGAGATGGAAAAGGCGATAAACGAAAGAACGGTAATGGCCCTGTTCTTCAATGCAGCCACCTCCTGGTACGGAGGAGAGGATGCGATAGGACATGAAGAGTTTATAGCCATTTCCCGGCGTCATCAGATACCGACCTTTATCGATGCGGCAGCCGATGTCCCGCCTGTAGAGAACCTTTTTAAATATCAGGAAATGGGATTTGATATGGTTACCTTTTCAGGAGGAAAAATGATAAGAGGCCCGCAAAGTGCCGGACTGCTTTTCGGAAGAAAGGACCTTATCGAAGCGGCAAAACTGAACCACAGTCCGTATGAAGCTCCTATAGGAAGACCGATGAAGGTAAACAAGGAAGAGATTTTCGGGATGTATGCCGCTCTGAAAGCCTACCTCGAGAAAGATCATAAAAAAGAATGGAAAGAATGGCTGGGAAGAACAGCATACCTCAAAGATAGCCTTACTGCCGTGTCCGGAGTACGGGCAAAAGTCTTTATACCCGAAGGTCGGGCCAATGTGTTTCCCACACTGGATCTATTCTGGGAAAAGAAAGATATTTCCTTAAGTCCGAGGGAGATCTATGAAAAACTCAAAGGCGGAAATCCGAGTATTGTTACCAGTATTACCACACGAAACTCCCGGGAAGTACTCAATGTGGGGGTCGTATTACTGAAACCGGAACAGGTAGAGCTGGTGGCAGAAAAAATACGGGAGCTTCTGGATAATTCCTGAATGGCATAGAACCCAACACAAAACAAGATGAAAACCCTATACCTGTTGTTACCGGCCCTTTGCCTTTTTATAATGTCCGGTTGCAAAGAAGTCCGCAAAGAGCATCCGGTTCCGGAGCCTGCGCAGGAACAAAGCACAAACACCTCCGAAGCTTCAGCGAAGGCCCTGGAAGCAGCGGTAGAACAGCTTCGGAAAGCCATAATCACCCCCGAAGCGGAATTGCTGGATAGCCTGACTGCCGATGCGCTGAGTTACGGGCATTCCAGCGGCCTTATCCAGGACAAGGCAACCTTTACCGACGACCTGCTCCACGGAGCTTTCGATTTTACCTCGGTAGATTTCACCGATCAGCAGATCACGGTAAGCGGCACAACGGCTGTGGTACGGCATATCTTTCATGCCGAAGCTACCCGTACCGGAGAAGCGGTGACCATCCGTATCGGTGTTATCCTGGTGTATGTCATGCAGGACGGGCGCTGGAAACTTCTGGCCCGCCAGGCATACAAACTTTAAACCTGACACTCAATCTCTAAAAAACCTGTATGTTGAAGTATAAGAAATTCTCTTTAGGTCTGTTGGGGTTTTCCGCCCTGTTGTTACTGATTTATGTGGTGATGTCCCTTTTGGGGTATATGGCTTCGGCCGGGCCTGTGCTGGTATTTTTTTTTATAAGCCTTGCCGCGGGTTTTTCCGGTTTTTCACACCTTCGGGGCTATGTGTACACGATAATGATCTTTGCCGCGGTATCCCTGGCGATGTATTACCCGGAGTATTTTATCTCTTTGGGAGATTTTAAACTGACGGGATTGATCACCCCGCTGATCCAGTTGATCATGTTTGGGATGGGGACCTCGATGAGTGCCCGCGATTTCGAATCGGTAATCCGTGCCCCCCGTGGGGTACTTGTCGGGGTGACGGCCCAGTTTCTGATCATGCCCTTGTCGGGTTTTGTCCTGGCGGGGCTTAGCGATTTTCCAGCGGAGATCGCAGCTGGAATAGTTCTTATCGGTTGTTCGCCCAGCGGAATGGCCTCCAATGTGATGGCATACCTGGCCAAAGCGAACCTGGCCTTGTCCCTGACCATTACGTCTATCGCCACATTGCTGTCGCCTTTCCTGACCCCGGTACTGATGAAGTTACTTGCGGGGGAGTTTATAGCCATCGATGTGCTGGCCATGATGTGGAGCATCGTTAAGATGATCATTATCCCTATCGGGGCGGGTCTGATTT
>NZ_FPJE01000001.1 GCF_900119185.1 Sinomicrobium oceani
GATCCTTGACGATTTTGGATTAAAAGGCTTAGATCATATCAATAGGCAAACGTTGATGGAAATTATCGAAGACAGGCACGGAAAACGCTCCACCATTATGGCTTCCCAGCTTCCTATAGAGGCCTGGCATCAAACCATCGGGGAACAGACTATTGCGGACGCTATTTTAGATCGCCTGGTACATACCGCACACCGGATTAATATTAAGGGAGAATCTATGCGGAAAAAACTAAGAAATAAAAGCTAACTTTACACCAAGAATGAATCGATTTTAAACACTTCATTTACACTGCTCACTTTTATCCGTTTTAGGTGGCTCACTTTGTCCGTTCTTTCCACATTGCTGCCCTCTTGTACAACATTCTGTTCCCCTCGTTGACAACAAAGCCTGATAGATCAAGCCATTTATGAACCAACCCGAAAACCTCATCCCGGGTACGTGCCTTTTCGTAGTCCATTTGGATTATAATACCAGTGGTAGGAGCATCAGCGAGAAAGAATTTTAAGTCTGGTTTGATGAAAGTTGCCATATTGTTGTACATTTGTTTTGATTACAGGACAAATATACATAACTTTTTAGGTAAATACCAAACAAATACATAACTTTTTATTCATGGATATGCAAGAAGTAATACAATTCATTAAAAAACAAGGCATTACAGCATACGAAATAGCCCAAAAAACACCTTTAACAGAGGTTGGAGTTAATAAAATACTCAATGGCCAAACTAAAAAACCACACAAAAGCACCATTGAAGCTTTAACAAATTATGTAAAAACACATAACTTATACATAACAAAAAATAATGAAGTTGGAAAAGTATCATATAACTTAATGGAGGTCCCGCACGTCCCAATTCATGCACAAGCCGGATTTTTATCCGGTTATGGAGACCAGGCGTATATGGATGAATTGCCTAAACAGTTTTGGGAAGTTGATCGGGAATATAAAGGACACTATGTGTGTTTTGAGGTTAAAGGCGACAGCATGGACGACAATTCTTCCGAGGCTATTTTAGAGGGCGACAAGGTTTTATGCCGCGAAATACAACGACATCACTGGCAATACAAACTACACATCAATCAATGGAATTTCGTTATAGTACATAAAGATGAGGGTATAATAATAAAAAGAATTACAGATCATGATGTTGAGAAAGGAGTTGTCACGTGCCACTCCCTAAACCCATACTACGACGATTTCAAATTAAACCTGAACGACGTAATTGCTTTGTTTAACGTCGTTGATTTAAAGAGGTCTTTAAGATTATGAGGCTTCCCGTAAATTAATTATTAATCAACAAATTACCTTTGAGTTATGAGGACCTTTTATTATTTGCTCTTTTTAATAACTTTATCCTCCTGTAACATGTTTGAGGAACACCACGAAGCAAAACAACTTCTAAGGGATTATTTAGCCGAAACTCTCAATGATCCGGATAGTTTTGATGAAATCGACTGGGTTGTTATGGATGTTTATGACTTTAAAACCAATAAAGACGGTTTTATAGAAAAGGATTGGGAAAAAATAGTGGATAAAGAAAACAACGAACGATTTAATAAATTAGTGTCTTTAGACTTCCGGGCTAATAATTCCTTTGGAGCGAAAGTTAAAGAACGAAAGTATGCTCTATATTTATATGACAATGACGGATCGTCAATATTTGTTGATGATTATATTTATTCAAATAAATTGGGGATAAACAAAGGAGAAAATAACAGCACGTCTGTTGAACATATGTTTTTATGGAACTATTATTTTACAATTAATAACGGCACAAAGACGCCAGACGATTTTTACAATAGGTACCCTAAACTAAACAGATCATTCTATTGATATTAAATACTACACTAAAATGAAAAAACTATTACTATTATTCGCTTTAATCGCCTTATCATGTTCGTCCGATGATGATTCCGGGTCAACCGACCTAATAACCAACCTCCCCGGGTATCAGGAGCCTTTTTTCTGGCCGGGAACCACGAAGGATAAAATTGTTGAAGAATTCGGAGACGATTATGACACCGAGGACAATGAGTTTTCGTTAGGATATAAAATGTGTTATGATGATCTTACGAAGCCTGGCGTTGTTGAGATGTGTTTTTCTTTAGATAACGATTTGGGATTGTACGAAACTATTGTGACGTATTACCCGACAAAGGAGAATTTAGAACTCCTAATAAAGGAGATGGAGGAGAAATACGGCACGCCCAACAAAACAGATGCCAAAGGATTGGTAGTTTATAGATACCCGGATACAGATATGTTTTCTGTAGAACTGATGCATTTAAGCGGTGACTACACGGGAATTGTATCGGTTAAAGAAGCCTTCTGATTGTCCTTATACTCAACCTCACAAGTAAACACCTTGTTCAATATTTTTTCATGTTCCCTATCCAATACCGGGTAGGGAATTTTTTGTTGGTACCGATGCGTTACACCCGTGGGCGAATGCCCCTGAAGCTGCATAACAATGATGTCGCTTATAAGAAGTTCCCCAGCAATGGACCGGAACAAATAACGAGGTGTTACGATCTTTAATTTCGGTATCTCTAAGGACTTAGAAACACTTTCCAAGGTTCTGAGGTATCCCCGCCGGAACGTTGCGTATGAAGTCGGTCGTTCGTCAGGGTGCGGGATGAAAGAAAATACCCTTTCATCGCTTGGAGTTCCATGCTTATCAATCACCCACAAAGCGAAACCCGACAACTTGTTATCGACGTACTCACCCCCGCCCCTTTTCGTTCGGTTCTTGTACCGGTGAAATTGCACCCGGCCGTCTTTGATGTCTTCCCATTTTAGTATGGCCAGTTCCGAAAGGTAGTGCCCCCCGATTGCAATTTGAAACAAAAAAAGGTCTATTTTTTTTTGCATTACCGGAACATGCTCCCTCCTGGTAAACTTTGGCCGTTCAAAACTAAACAGTTTTCGAACCTGACCCAGGGAAGGCAGTTTTATATTTCGCCTTCCTGATTTTTCGATAAGCCCCTCAAATGGATTTCCGGAGTTAATTCCTAATGAGGCTCTTCTTTGTGCTTCAAAATATACTGTTCTAAGGTCAGACAGGTACCTGTTTATGCCGGCCGAATTGGTTTTATTATCTTTATTTGCCTGCTTTTTTTTGCTAAGAATAAATCTATGAAGCCATTCGTAATCTATGCTGTTAATAGGCATGTCCTCACCGGGCCCTAAGAACTTTTGTATTTGATTTTTGGTACTTTCGTAGTTATGAACTGACAGCCCCTTATCTTTGTATTCCGAAATAAACGTATCGAAAAACTCCATTATACCAATTCCCGAATCCTTTTTCAGCTCATTGATCCGTTGCTGTAACATGAATATTTCCCGCTCCTTTGCAAGTCCTATGCCGTTCGATATAACTTCTATTGAGGCATCTATACCAAAATTTCTATCGTTGCAGTACTTCACCTCATCCTCCAGGTTCCGGCCCCGGGTTAAAAGGAATGGATCTACTTTTAACTTTTTCCGATTTTGGTAAACATTAAGAAGGACATATCTATGAGGCTTGCCGGTCTCGTGAACTCGTATTTTTACCGGATATCCCCTTTTTGTTTTGTATCTTGTGTCCAGTATGATTTCTGCGCTTATCATTTTTTTGCAATGGATTTGCAACCAAAAGTAATAAAAGAAGTGAAAACAAGTGAAAAAAGACTATAAAAAAAGCGGTAAATACAGTGAAATACCGCTTTAACTAAAACTTAAACTATTGATTTTCAATAAGTCGGGGTGACAGGATTCGAACCTACGACCTCGTCGTCCCGAACGACGCGCGCTACCGGGCTGCGCTACACCCCGAGAAGTAAACCGATGTGTTTACAAGCGCGCAAATATATGATTTTTTTGTTAAATACATAAAGATCGTATTTTTTAGAAACAAAACTTTGTAAATTGCTCTGATCAAGTCCCGTAGAACGATTGTTTTATCTTTTTAACCACACCATTTTTAGCAAAACCCCATGAGAAACACACATGTACTTCCATTACTACTCCTGATTTCCCTGATAGCCTGCGGACAACAAAAAGACACCACCATTCACGAACCCGAAACTGCCAGTTACACCGTCGAGACCGTTCTGGACGGTCTGAGTGTACCCTGGAGTATGGCGTTTCTTCCCGACGGCGGGATGCTCATCACCGAACGTTCCGGCGAACTGATCCGGTTCAGGGACGGTAAAAAAACAGCTATTACCAATGTTCCCGAAGTATATGCCCGCGGTCAGGGCGGATTGCTCGATATTATCCTGCACCCCGATTTTGAAAACAACCGGCAGGTGTACCTCTCCTATTCCACTACAGAAGGCAAGGAAAACGGGGCACATACCGCTATCATGAGGGCCACTCTCGAGGGGAACAGCCTCACGGACAAGAAAGTACTATACAAAGGCACTCCCAATACCCGAAAATCACACCATTTCGGATCGAGAATGGTTTTTGACCGGGACGGATACCTCTATTTCTCTATCGGCGAACGTGGTGATCACGATATCAATCCGCAGGATATCACGCGCGACGGTGGAAAAATATACCGCATCTACGATGACGGCAGAATTCCGGAAGACAACCCTTTTCGGAACATCCCGGAAGCAAAATCTGCGATATACAGTTACGGACACCGCAATCCCCAGGGCATGGTCATCCATCCCCAAACCGGGCGGGTATGGGTACACGAACACGGTCCGCGGGGCGGGGATGAGATCAATATCATAAAGAAGGGTGCCAATTACGGCTGGCCTGAGATCACCTATGGTATCGATTATGACGGCACGGTCATCTCAGACGAAACCGCCAGGGAGGGCATGGAACAGCCCCTTTATTACTGGGTTCCTTCCATTGCCCCGAGTGGTATGGCCTTTATCACTTCCGATATTTACCCCGACTGGAAAGGAAATCTGCTTGCCGGTTCCCTGGCTTTCCAGTACCTCGAAAGGCTGGTTATCGAGGATAATAAGGTCACGTATCGCGAAAAACTACTTCCGGGAACAGGGCGGGTACGAGACGTCAGGCAGGGGCCCGACGGTTATATCTATGCGGCTATCGAGGGCAAGGGAATCGTAAAGATCGTTCCGAGCCGGTCCTGAAAACCGCATAACATGCCGGCAGAAAATCTGCGTTTTCGGAACATACATAACATTTGTCATTGTTTACGGTCAAAATGTTATACAGACCATAATATGGAACACCGATCCCGGAATTTTAAAACTAATTGCGTACCTTCGTAACCGAATTTTTTGGTCATAAAAAACGATTAAAATGAGTAAATACGATATCATAGTTGTGGGCAGTGGCCCCGGAGGATATGTTACTGCCATCAGAGCCTCACAATTGGGCTTTAAAACTGCTATTGTAGAAAAAGAAAACCTTGGAGGCGTATGTCTGAACTGGGGATGTATACCTACCAAGGCCTTACTCAAAAGCGCACAGGTATTCGAATACCTGAAACACGCCGAAGACTACGGACTTAGTGTAAAAGAATATGACAAGGATTTCGGAGCCGTGGTTAAACGAAGCAGAGGTGTTGCCGAAGGCATGAGCAAAGGGGTACAGTTCCTGATGAAAAAAAATAAAATTGATGTCATCAATGGTTTCGGTAAAATCAAATCCGGTAAAAAAGTAGAAGTTACAGGAAGTGATGATAAAAAGACCGAATATCAGGCCGATCACATCATTATTGCTACCGGTGCACGCTCCAGGGAATTACCGAGCCTGCCACAGGACGGTAAGAAAGTAATCGGTTACCGCGAAGCCATGAACCTTCCGGAACAACCCAAAAAGCTTATCGTTGTCGGTTCCGGGGCCATAGGTATCGAATTCGCTTACTTCTACAATGCCATGGGTACCGAAGTAACCGTAGTGGAATATCTGCCCAATATTGTTCCCGTAGAAGATGAAGACGTTTCCAAACAGCTGGAAAGAAGCTTTAAAAAAGCGGGAGTAAAAGTTATGACCTCTGCCGAAGTCACCAAAGTAGATACTTCCGGTAAAGGCGTAAAAGCAACGATAAAAACCAAAAAAGGCGAAGAGGTTCTCGAAGCGGATATCGTCCTCTCTGCCGTAGGTATAAAAACCAATATCGAAAACATAGGACTGGAAGACGTAGGTATAGCTACCGACAGGGACAAAATCCTTGTTAACGATTACTACCAGACCAATATCCCCGGATATTATGCCATTGGTGATGTTACTCCGGGCCAGGCCCTTGCACATGTCGCTTCTGCCGAGGGAATACTGTGTGTAGAAAAGATAGCAGGTATGCATGTAGAAGCCCTGGACTATGGTAATATTCCCGGATGTACGTATTGTATGCCGGAAGTAGCCTCGGTAGGACTAACTGAAAAGCAGGCCAGAGAAAAAGGATACGAGATCAAAGTAGGTAAATTCCCGTTCTCTGCATCCGGTAAGGCAAAAGCCAGCGGAACTCCTGACGGTTTCGTCAAGGTTATATTCGACGCCAAATACGGAGAATGGCTGGGTTGCCACATGATAGGTGCCGGTGTTACGGATATGATCGCAGAAGCTGTCGTGGCCCGTAAACTCGAAACTACCGGACATGAGGTTCTCAAAGCTGTCCATCCTCACCCGACCATGAGTGAGGCCGTAATGGAAGCCGTAGCCGATGCCTACGACGAAGTTATACACCTGTAACAGCAAACCGTATAATACTACTGTAAAGCTTCCGTGGACTACCATAACACGGAAGCTTTCTAATATAGACTGACATGCTAAAAAGTTTTCGTATCACAGCTATTCTCGAAGGGATCTCGTACCTGCTCCTGTTTTTTGTAGGAATGCCGTTAAAGTACCTCCTGGACCATACTCAGACTAATATGGCCGTAGGCTATGCACACGGACTGTTGTTTATCCTCTATGTAATCCTTGCGGTAGCAGTATGCTATGACAGGGCATGGGGATTGAAACGCTTTACAATCCTGTTCGTAGCAGCCCTTTTACCATTCGGAACATTTTATGCGGAAAAAAAATACCTCCGGGGACAAGAAGAACACTAAAAAAAACGCTGCTTTTTATCGGCAAAATCCGTCACAACACCCGTATTTTAATACTTTTTAACGGAAAAGATATTACCCGGAAGGGTGATAAATCTTATTTTTGCCCCATAACATTTAATTATGATAAAAATGAAAAAGTTAGTTTTATTTGCTGCCGCTGTACTGTTCAGTACCGCAGGATTATTTGCTCAGGAAGATCAGGAACCCCTTAAAGGGAAATGGCTGGTAGGAGGATCTTTTGGTTTTTCCAAGGACAAAACTTCCGGAACAGAGACCACTGATTTTTCATTACTCCCCTCTGTTGGTATTTTTCTCGAAAACGATATTGCCGTAGGTCTTCGTGCAGGATATGAGCAAACCAAGATCGAAAGTGCGGGAGTTACGTCCAAAAAAGAATTTTACGGTGTTATTCCCTACGCGAGAAAATACTGGTTCCCGGCTTCCAAGCTGATGCCTTTTGCACAGGGAGATGTAAGGCTCGGATGGGCCAAAGACAGCGTGGATGATACTTTTGCATGGGGTATCAATGTGCGTCCGGGTCTTACCTACAGACTCAACGAAAGTATTGCTTTCGATGCTACGGTAGGCCGTTTCGGATATGATAACCAGGGAAAAGACTCCGACAATTACGGTGTAGGTCTTAACCTCGATGACGTATCGCTCGGGATCATCATATTCCTGTAGTATCAGGGAATTACTAAAAAAACCAATTTATCCCTTTTATAGATTAGAATAATGCAACTAACTGAATTGAATGCCATATCACCCATAGACGGGAGATACAGAAGCAAAACCCACGAACTGGCTCCTTTTTTCTCGGAAGAAGCACTCATCAGGTACAGGGTAAGAGTAGAGATCGAATATTTTATCGCATTGTGTAACGTACCATTACCACAACTAAGTACATTCGACAAGAGTACTTTCGGAGATCTCAGAACTATTTATGAAGCATTCTCTTCAGAAGATGCACTGGCTATAAAAGAGATAGAAAAAACCACCAATCACGATGTGAAAGCGGTGGAATATTTTATAAAACAGAAATTCGACACCCTCGGGCTATCGGATTATAAGGAGTTTATACATTTCGGACTCACTTCCCAGGACATCAACAATACTTCCATTCCGTTGTCCCTCAAGGAAGCGGTGTCCGAAGTGTATATTCCTTATCTCACACAACTCATAGAAAAACTTGCCGAACTCGCCTCGGAATGGACCGATATCCCCATGCTGGCAAGAACACACGGCCAGCCTGCATCACCTACCCGCCTCGGGAAGGAAATACAGGTATTCATTACGCGGGTCGAAGAACAGCTCGCCGTATTGAAAACCATCCCTTATGCCGCCAAGTTCGGTGGCGCAACAGGTAATTACAACGCACATCACGTAGCGTATCCCGAAACGGACTGGAAAGCCTTCGGGACTCATTTTGTAGAAGAAATGCTCGGGTTGAGCCACTCCTTCCCCACAACACAAATAGAGCACTACGATCACATGGCAGCGCTGTTCGATGCACTCAAACGCATCAACACCATCCTGATTGACCTGGACAGGGATATCTGGACTTACATTTCCATGGATTATTTCAAACAAAAGATCAAAGAAGGAGAAGTAGGTTCTTCGGCCATGCCTCATAAAGTAAACCCGATAGACTTCGAAAACTCCGAAGGAAACCTCGGCATTGCCAATGCCATATTCGAGCACCTGTCCGCCAAACTCCCCTTATCCCGCCTGCAACGCGACCTTACGGACAGTACGGTACTGCGGAATATAGGAGTTCCGTTCGGACATACGATAATAGGTTTTTTATCGACTTTAAAAGGACTCCATAAGCTGCTGCTCAACAAAGATAAATTTGCCGAAGACCTGGAAAACAACTGGGCCGTGGTTGCAGAAGCCATTCAGACCATACTCCGCCGTGAAGCCTATCCGAACCCTTATGAAGCACTGAAGGGACTCACCAGGACCAATGAAAAAATAAACCGGCAGTCCATTGCAAAATTCATTGACACTCTGGAGGTTTCCGATGCCATAAAAAGCGAACTGAAAAATATTACCCCTTCGAATTATACAGGCCTGTAAAATTGTCAGCATTTTCTACAGCCTGTTTTTAAAGAGACTTAACAATTTTTATTTCTGTCAAACCGTTATTACTCCCCGTAATAGCGGTTTTTGCCTTTTAATACTATAATTGGAATGAAAATTGTACATAAACTTCAAAAGGGGTATATACGATAACAACATATACAGACTAATAAAATATCGTCCCGAGTTAACAAAATATTAGCAGCAAAGAACTTTTTTTTTAATAAATTTGTATATCCCTAATAATGTGGCCAATGAAAAAAATTTACCTCCTTATTCTCGCTTTCGGTTTTTTATCTTTGGGACATTCCCAGGAAAAGCAAACAAAAAAAACATATCGTACCAACTACAGGGCTCTCGTATCCAGGCCTAAACAGGATACCATTCCGAAGCAGGATGTGGAAGAATTGCGTTTGTTCCCTAACCCCGTAACCAACGGTACGGTGGCCATACATACCAGGAAAAACCTACCTAAAAATGTATCGATATACGATGTACTTGGCAAAGAGGTTCTCCGGACTAAAATCAACGGAAAAACCCTGAACGTATCATCTCTGAACGCCGGAGTCTACATTATAAAAGTAACTGAAACCAACAGCATTTCCACCAGAAAGCTGGTTATTAAATAAGCTGCGGACAAGGCTTAAGCCCCACACTACGTAAAAATTATACAGCCTTGAAAATCTTGTGTAACTTTTACACATACTCTTCTATTCCCAATGGTCAATGATTCTATTATATCTTTCATAATGCTTCTCGGACCGCTCTACATCGCTTTTTAACGGTCGTGACAGCCACCTCATTTTTTCCGGATACCCGGAAACCAATATTTTTATTATATTTAACCTACTCATACGTAGTTATATACACCCAAAATTTCACCTTATGAAAATATTCATACTATTATGCTTGTTTTCGTTTGTCGCTACCCATGCACAACACACCTTATCACTTCAGGAAAACGACAGCACTCCCATAGCATCCATAACCGATATTTCCTGGATTTCAGGTTCCTGGAAAGGAAAATTGCCGGAAGGTACCATAGAGGAATTATGGAGCATTCCCTCTGCAGGTTCCATGATGGGATCTTTCAAACTTATAGTAGACGGCAAGATAAAGTTTTACGAATTCTGCACTATTACCCAGGAAGACGAAAGCCTGCTCCTTCGCATCAAACATTTTGGCAATACACTCCATGGGTGGGAAGAGAAAGAAGAATCCGAAACATTCAGGTTGGTAAACCTCACGGAAGACAAAGTCTACTTTGACGGGCTTACCTTCGAGCGGATCAATGAAAGTGAAATGAACATTCACGTCCTTTTTAAAGAATCGGGTAAAGAAATGACATTTCCTTATAAACGCATGCAATAATGGAAAGAAATTGCCTGGAATGCGGAGTACAGATCTCGGGGCGCACCGACAAGAAATTCTGCTGCGATCACTGTAGAAATACCTATAATAACCGCCTTAATAAAGACAGTAAAAACCTTATTCGAAATATCAACAACAAACTCCGGAAAAATTATCGCATACTTTCTGAACTGGATCCAGGAGGGAAAACAAAAATCTCAAAAATGAAACTTATGCAAAAGGGATTCGACTTTGAGTACTTCACGAATATATATACCACGAGAAGTGGCAGCACCTATTACTTCATCTATGACCTGGGCTATCTCCCACTCGACAATGATTATTACATGCTTGTCGTAAAACACTAAATGATGTACAGTACAGGATAGGTGCAATTACCCTCTCCAGTTGTGTCCGCTGAGTTTCAGCGTAGCCAGCATGACATCCTTACGGCTTATCTGACCGATGAGAAACCCGTTTTCCACCACGGGAAATCTTCTGTGCCTCGTCCGGTGAAATCGGGTCGCCGCATCAAAAATAGTCGTGTCTCCCTGAATCGTCATAACCTCCGTAGACATATACCTGGCGACGGTCATATCTCCTATAGGCATATTAAAATAACGACCTTCTGATATTTGCTTCATACAATCGCTATCCGAAATTATCCCGATGAGCTTTCCGTTTTCGTCAACCACAGGTGCCCCCGTAATTCTATAACGCATAAAAGTCTCCATAACCTCCAATAAGGTCTGCTCTGGTGTAAAAGTCACCAATTTCCTGCTCATATAATCTGCAACGGCTATGGGGCGGTGATACGTCCTCGTAATCTCCACTCTCGCCCCCTGAAAACTTTTTATTCCCATGGCTTATCATTTTTTAAGTTCCTTTACAATTTAATGATTTAAAAATTAAAATCATAATTTTTATGAGTTAAAATTAACATATACCCAAAATGAAAACTTAAAAACAAACAATTCCAGTATTAAATTAACGTTTTGGACAAGGAATTCACAGAAACCATCACATGAATTATATTTTTCCCGCATATCTGAAGATATTTGTATTTTGTAGTGGAATTTTGTTCCGTTAAACCTTTGAAATATGAAACGTTTCGCCGCAACACTATCCCTGCTGCTCATTGCAGGAACCGTTTACTGGTCTTTCTATGCCATTATGCCGCATACCTTTACCAAGGAAAATGCTCCCGAAAATACATTTTCAACGGAAAGAGCCCTGATACAGGTACGTGCCATATCGCAGCAGCCCCATTATGTCGGTGCACCTGCGCATGAAGAAGTCCGGAAATACCTGATTACCGGATTGCGCAAAATGGGTTTAACACCGGAAATACAGGAAGGTTATACTTCCGGAAACTGGGGGAATGTAAGCAAAGCACGTAATATATTGGCCCGTATCGAAGGCAGTGGTAACGGCAACGCCCTGATGCTGCTCTCTCATTACGACAGTAGTCCGCACTCCTCTTACGGTGCAAGCGATGCCGGAAGTGGGGTAGCCACTATACTGGAAGGCATAAGAGCTTTTCTCTCCGAAAACAAAACTCCCGAAAACGATATTATCATTCTGTTCTCGGACGGGGAAGAACTCGGGCTTAACGGGGCCAGGCTCTTCGTTAAAGAACACCCCTGGGCAAAAAATGTCCGGCTTGTCCTCAATTTTGAAGCCCGCGGAAGCGGTGGACCGAGTTTTATGCTTGTAGAAACCAACGGGGGAAACTCCCGTATGATCCGCGAATTCACCAAAGCCCACCCCCAATATCCCGTCAGCAATTCATTTATGTATAGTGTGTACAAAATGCTTCCGAACGACACGGACCTGACGGTATTCCGGGAAGATGCGGATATCGACGGATTCAACTTCGCTTTTATCGACGACCATTTCGATTACCATACCGCACTCGACACCGAAAAAAGACTCGACCGCAATACCCTGGAGCACCAGGGCAGTTACCTTATGCCCCTGCTCCATTACTTCAGCAATACTGATATCTCCAACCTCAAAAGCCATGAGGATTATGTATTCTTCAATGCCCCGTTTTCCACACTTATCTCCTACCCTTTCTCGCTGATATCCGCCATGAATCTCCTGGCTGTCGTATTGTTTATCGTGCTCCTGACCCTGGGAATATGGAAAAAAAAGTTCCGGATCCGGGAAATACTCCTCGGGATCGTTCCGTTCCTGATCAGTCTGATCGTATGCGGACTTGCCGGCTATTACAGCTGGCCGCTGCTGTTAAAGATATATCCGCAGTACGGTGACATACTCCAGGGGTTCACCTATAACGGCTACTATTACATCGCTGCATTTGCCCTGTTCAGTCTCACCATTTGTTTTATCACCTATCATATGTTCCGCCATGTACGGCCTGTAAACCTTTTTGTGTTTCCGCTCCTTTTATGGATCGTATTATGCATAGCTCTCGGTATATACCTCAAGGGAGCAGCCTTTTTTATTATTCCGGTATACGCCGGGCTCCTTTCCCTGGCCCTGCTGTTGCTCATGGAAAAGCCAGGTCTTGTCCTGATGGCTGTACTGACCATACCTGCCATCTGGATATTTACACCATTCATACAGATGTTTCCCGTCGGACTCGGATTAAAAATGATGGTAGCCTCCACACTTTTTGTCGTATTGATGTTCGGCCTATTACTCCCCGTTTTCGGGTTTTACAGGCAACAGGACAAGCTGGCACTGTTTACCGGGGTCGTAACCCTTGTGCTGCTGTTTTCCGCTCATCTGCAATCCGGTTTTGCCGAAGACCGTCCGAAACCCGATAGCCTGCTGTATGTGCTGGATGCCGATACCGGCCAGGCCGAATGGGCAACCTATGACAAAGTCGCTGATATATGGACTTCAGCTTACCTTGGTGAAAACAAAACAGCTCCGGATACAAGCCGGGAAAAAAACATTGCAAGCAAGTATAACACCAGCTTCTCCTATACCGCCAAAGCTCCCGTCAAGGATATCCCCGCTCCCTTGGTACAGGTATTACAAGATACCACAACCGGTACCGACAGGGTATTAGAGCTCTGTATCATGCCGCAGCGCGATGTGACGCGACTGGATATCTTTACGACATTACAACACGTTATTTCCTGTACGATCAACGGCACCTCCCTGCCTGAGAATTATCTCCGGGAACCGAAACGCGGAAACCGACTGCTTTCCCATTTCATCAGTGAAAACGATTATACCGAGATCACCATTCGTTTTCCCACGGATGAGATTCCCGAATTCATCTTGTACGAAGCCTCTAACGATCTGCTGGACAATCCGCTCTTTACTGTACCACCCAGACCCAAAGATCATATCCCCATGCCTTTTGTACTCAACGATGCGGTAGTGGTTAAAAAAACCGTTACTTTTAGCCCTAATTAAAGTTGATCTGTATGCAAATCGCTCTTCTGGGCTGCGGATGGCTTGGCCTTCCGCTTGCCGAAGCATGTATCGCCGAAGGATATAAGGTTTATGGCACCACTACTTCACCCGAAAAAGAAAACATATTGGAAAAAGCGGGTATCCGTCCCTTTCGTATCGAAATTTTGGAAAATGGAATCCAAGGTTCCATAAACAAACTACTGAAAGGTACGGACGTCCTCATCGTAAATATTCCCCCGAGGCTACGTCGTTCGAATGCCGGAAATTTCGTAGAAAAAACCAGGCACATTGCAGATGCAGCCGAAAAAAACGGTATTGAAAAAATACTGTTCGTAAGCAGTACATCCGTCTTCGGAGACAAGCAGTCCGAAGTCACTGAAAATACGGTACCTCATCCGGAAACAGAAAGCGGAAAACAGTTACTGGCTTCAGAACAACTACTGTACAATTCCCGGAAATTCCGGACTACCATACTTCGGTTTGCCGGACTTATCGGTGAAGACCGGCACCCCGTACATCACCTTGCCGGAAAAAAAGAGCTAAAAAATCCCGATGCCCCCGTAAATCTGATCCACCGGGACGATTGTATCGGTATCATAACAACGATCCTGAAGCAGGAAAAATGGGGAGAAACCTATAATGCCGCCTATCCCGATCACCCTGCCCGGAAAGATTATTACCCCCGTAAAGCAAAGGCATGCGGACTTCCCCTGCCAGAGTTCGACGAGTCACCTTCAGGCGGAAAGATCATTACCTCCGGAAAACTGGTCCGTGATCTGGGGTATACATTCCGTTTCCCCATCGCCTAAGAATGCTGTACGTATCTGACCTATCCATAGCGCGGGCATCGCATTTTACAGGCTGTCTGACAAAACCGGCTTTACACCTTCCGGAGGTTTTCCGTAAGAAGAACCTTATTTTCCCGAAGTACACGGTGATTTCTTTGTACTCCCCCCTTAATTAAAGTTAATTATTCCGCTTTAAAAACTATTTTTTTTTAGTTTTGAAAACCTTAAAACACATTCTGATAAAATGAAGAAAATTGTTATCCTGGCTTTCTTTGCATCATTCTTTACGATGCATGGCCAAACCGACCTTAAAAAACACTACGAAGCCTTCTATAAGCAAATGAGAACCCAGGGAGATATCAGGGGCGCTATTAATGCCCTGACCCATCTGTATGTCATAGAACCATCCGATGCCAGGAAAGATACCCTGGCTTTTCTCTATGCCAATTCGGGACAATATGTGCAGGCCATTAACCTGCTCGGTACCGATAAGGACGTATCTGCTTCTGATATGGCTGTAGATATCAAGGCTATATCGCTGAAATCACTCGACCAGCCTCAGCTCGCCGTGCAACAGTACGAGATCCTGTTTGACCGTAAGCCCGACGCGTTTCTGGCTTATGAACTTGCCGACCTCAATTTACAGATCGGAAAAATCGAAGAGGCCAAAAAACACATTGCATACGGACTGGCCAATGCCAAAGACGACATGAAGGTTCCGTTCTACGAAAGCAAACCGGCTTATGAAGTTCCGCTGAAAGCCGCCCTGACCTACGAAAAAGGGCTGCTCACCTATAACGAAGACAAAGGTAAAATAGATGAAGCATTACAGCTTATTGACGAAGCGATAACCCTGGCTCCGCATTTCAACCTGGCCAAACAAATACGACAGGCACTGGACAACCAGAAGACCAAAGCTACCGCAACAAAAGAAGAAGAAAAATAGCCTTTCGAGGGCTATTTTCTTTTTAAACGGGATATGCTGTTGTCTCCGGGCAATAGTAAGCCCCTGCCATACGTTATATATATAGAATCCCGAGCTAAAATGGAATGTATCCTAATGAGAAAAATTACGTTTTTTTTAGTACTTTCCCTCTTTCTGGCAAGTTGCACGACCCCTAAGAAAACCGATCAGGATCTCATATCACATATTCCGGAAAACACATCGGTCATTGTCAAGATATCCAACCCGAGAGCTTTTTTCAATGCGGTCAGGAACAACGATTTTCTGAAGACCTCCACGATAATCCCTTCCGGACTTTCGGGTAAACTGGAAGCACTTCAGGTACTGGACAAGAAAAGTGAGGCTTTGTTGTGTATCGTACAACACTCCGACAGTCTCTACGATTTTGCCTATATTTCCGGAGATACGGAAAACTATGTAAAACTGGATTCCCTGAAAGACTGGAAAACAGAAACTTCAACCCGTGACGGACTCTCTGTCAAACAGGTTTCTTCAAAAAACACTAAACTCCTCAGCACCGTTAAAGACAGCATATTCGTAGCTTCCTCCTCCGGAACGGTTCTGGAACAAAGCATTCTCGGCGGGGGCACCGCATACCGTGCAGCTTTTCGCAAAGTATATGCCCTGGCCGACACGGATAAACAGGCTTCCCTGTTTCTGAGAGACCATCCCTTCGATCCGGGAAACCTGGCACTGGCCGACAGCATGACCAAAACAACTTCCGGCTGGGCCATGTTTGATATTTCCCTGTCACCGGCCGAACTCCTGCTAACGGGGATTGTCCCGGAGAACGATTCGGTCACAGCCTATGATACTGCCCCTGTAACTCTGAGAAAGGTTACCGCGATCACACCGGCCGATGTCCGCGGAATGATCTCCCTGGCACCGGCCGATTTCAGCCTTTCAAAAGATACACTAAGCGACTCTCCCGTAAAAGATCTGCTCACCGCCACCGATGAGATCGGGGTCATATATGGCAAGGATCACGATATTATAGCCTTTCATACTTTCGATGCGAGTGTCGCGGAAAAGGCATTTTCCAATTCCGCCGTATTGCACAGTACATTCCGGGAACATCCTATCTACGAGATCGATAGTCTGAGTCCTTTTACCGAAACCTCGCCTCCCTTTGGCCGTGGGAAAAATATCCGGTTCTACACTGCACTCGAAGATTATATCCTCCTCGGAAGTACGCCCGACGCACTTTCGGAGATTATCACCAATTACCAGAACCAATCTACACTATCTAAAAAGTCTTCTTTTACAGCAGTGATGAAAAGTCTACCCGATGCCTCTTCCATGCTTGCTGTCGGACAGGCTGCAGCATACAAAAAGGGCTTTCTCCGAAAATTATTATCCGCATATCACCAGGACATGCGGCTTCAGGCCCCGGATGATTTTCCTTATCTCATTGTTCAGGGGATAGCTGACAAGCATTTTACCCATACCAACATCCTTCTTCAAAAACCTGGTAAAATCAGTGCCTCCGGTGAAATTTCGGAAAAATTCAACATTGCACTCGACGCCGATATTGCTACCGCACCACAACTGGTTACCAATCACCTTACCAAAGAAAAGGAAATCATCGTTCAGGATGTAGAACACAATCTATACCTGATCTCCGGAGACGGTAAAGTATTGTGGAAACGAAAACTCGATGCACAAATTCTCGGAAAAACAGAACAACTGGATATTTTCCGCAACGGCAAACTGCAACTTGCCTTTACCCTTCCGGACGGCATCTACGTAATAGATCGTAACGGTAAAGACGTTAAACCCTTTCCGGTAAAAGTACAGCATCCCATAACACAGGGACTTGCATTATTTGATTATGACAATAACAAAAAATACAGGTTGTTCATCACCCAGGACAAGGTTATCATTCCTTTTAATACCGACGGAAAAAGTGTGAAGGGATTCAATTTCAAAGGAACACAAAGCCCCATTATACATCCGCCCCGGCATCTGCGAACAGGGACACGGGATTATATTGCTGTTCAGGAGGCCAACGGGACACTTCACCTGCTGCATCGCACAGGAAAGACCAGGGTCAATGTCAGAGGAAAAATCGATTTCTCGGGAAACAACATCTATCTGTACGAAAATAAGTTCACAACCACCAACAAAGAAGGCGACATGATCCAGGTTGACGAACGCGGCGGATTCAATAAGATTGCGCTCGGCCTGGCCAAAGACCACCGCATAGCTACGACCTCCAGGACACTGGCTACACTATCGGATAACAAGTTTACGGTAAAGCAGAACGAGTATGAGCTGGATTATGGAATCTATACCGGTCCCGATATTTTTTATATCAATAATAAGATCTATGTTGCCCTGACCGATATCCAGGCCAAAAAAGTATATATCTTTGACAGCAATGCCCTTTTACTTGGCAATTTCCCCGTTTACGGCACTTCGCCCATTGATCTGGGGGATATGGACGGAGACGGCAGGCTGGAATTTGTGGTCCAGGGAGAAAAAGACAAGATCATCGTTTATCAGATGTAATCCCCCATACTTGTTGCTTTCAGAATATTTCATTTCCGGATATTGCTGACACATAGAAAACCCGGTAATTACAAAAGAACAAACACATGCAGAAATTATACTCGAAAATAACAGGAGAAGGAAAACCACTTCTTATACTACACGGTTTCCTCGGGATGTCCGACAACTGGAATACCCTCGGAAATCAATATGCGGAAAACGGATTTGAAGTACACCTGATCGATCAGAGAAATCACGGGAGAAGTTTTCATTCCGACAACTTTTCCTATGAACTTCTCGCCGAAGACCTTTACCGATATTGCCAAAACCACAGGCTGGAAAAAATCAGTATCATAGGGCATTCCATGGGAGGAAAAACTGCGATGCTCTTTGCAGTAACGTATCCCGAAATGGTGGACAAACTCATCGTGGCCGATATTGCACCGAAATACTACCCGGTACATCACCAAACCATCCTCAACGGTTTGCTGTCGGTAGATTTTAACGTAACCAAAAGCCGTAAAGAAGCCGATGAACAACTGGAACGCTATATCCCGGAACCAGGCGTAAGACAGTTTTTATTGAAGAATATTTACCGGAAAGAAAAAGATCAGCTGGCTTTCCGCTTTAACCTTACCGCACTTAACGATCATATTGAAGAAATCGGTAAAGCACTTCCCGACGATTCCGTATTTGACGGAGAAACACTATTTGTAAAAGGAGGAAGGTCCGAATACATTACCCCTGCCGACGAACCGGCGATCAGAAAACACTTCCCTAAAGCTTCGATATCCGAGATCCCGAAAGCAGGACATTGGCTCCAGGCCGAAAATCCTAAAATGTTTTTTGAGATCACTTCCGGATTCTTAAAATGTTAAATTTTAAGTCAAAATTACTATGCACGCATAATTTAATGTCGTAAAAATTGCATATTTCATATTTTATCACAAAATTTGCTTAAAGTCCTGTAAAACGGAAAGCAGGTGTTCCTCTTTTACCGCTGTCGGGTAACAAAGACCCGGAATGTAATTGAAATAGAAATTCCTGTGGCTCTTCCCAAAAAGAGCCGGTATCCGCCGGTAAAGCAGACACTCCCATTATTGCAATTCGGTGAGAAAGTCCGCTTCAAAATTATTTAACAAGTAATATCTGATATTTTGACATTAAAAACACAAAAACCAAAGTAGACAATGATAAGAAAAACCTACATTTCAGCAATTGTGGTACTGATGACTACCTTTGCCTATGCGGGAGGTTACCGCGTGGCCTTGCAGGGACAGAAACAGCTTGGTATGGGACATACGGGAGTCGCCGTGATCAACAGTGCGGAGGCCGTCTTTTTCAACCCCGGAGGTTTATCCTTTATGGACAAGAAAGTCACGCTGAGCGCAGGGGTCAGCCCCACCTTTTCGCACATTCACTTTCAGAATTCCGAATACGGGTGGAGTACCAAATCGGATAATCCGGTGGCTACTCCGTTTAACGTATATGCCGCAGTAAAATTAAATGACTGGATGAGCGCAGGGATAGGGGTTTATACCCCTTATGGTAGCGGTGTAGAGTATCCGGACAACTGGGAGGGTTCTCACCTGGTGAACAATATCGAATTGTCCGCCATATACATCAAACCGGTAGTATCCTTTAAAATTACGGATAAACTTAGCATAGGAGGTGGTCCGATCCTCGCCATCGGTAGTGTGAATTTCAACAGGAATATAGACCGCTCCACTACAAATGCTTCGGGAGAACGGGCAAACGTTACTATCGATGACAGCGGCGTCGTGGCCTGGGGATATTCCTTGGGTCTGGCATTCCGGCCGATCGAAGACCTCACCCTTGGATTTACCTACAAATCGGAAATGAAAATGAAAGCCGAAGACGGTAAAGCCGATTTTCGTAATGTTCCCTCTACAGCGCCCGGCGTCTACGATGGTGTTACTTTCGATGCCACACTGCCTCTGCCTGCAGAGCTCGCTGTAGGAGCTTCCTATACCATCAATGAAAAATGGCTCGTGGCATTCGATTACAACCGCGTGTACTGGGATGCATACGAATCGCTCAACGTATATTTCAGCAACGGGACCGAATCGCACAACCCGAGAAACTATAAAAACTCTTCTGTATACCGTTTCGGTTTGCAATATATGGCCAGTGAACGGTTCACCATTCGAGGTGGATATTATTTTGATGAGTCTCCGGTACAAGCCGGTTACTTTGCACCGGAAACACCGCGAAACGACTCCAACAACTTTACAGGAGGACTTACATTCCAGGTTTCCGAAAGATTCGCCATTGACGCTGCATTTCTCTTCGTCCATTTTGACGAAGTCGATGCCAGTTACGATCACTATCAGGAAAACGGGCAAAATGTACCTTTTGGGGGAACTTATAAAAACAATGCCTTTATTCCGAGTATCGGGGTTTCCTATGGCTTTTAATCTTATTTCCTAATCTTCACTAAAGAACCGATAGCAATGAAAAAAAATATAAAACTATTAGCACTCATAGCATTAGGATTAGCTGCCTGCGAACCCGAGTTCGACAGAGAAGTAAGCGATTCCGGGTTTTACTCCGCAGGAGATGCGGATTTCTCCAACTACGTGGCCGTAGGCAACTCGCTTACCGCAGGATACGCGGATAATGCACTCTACGTACAGGGACAGCGAAACTCCTACCCGAACATGATGGCAGAACAGTTTGCTCATGCAGGAGGAGGCACTTTTACGCAGCCGCTCGTCGATGACAATTTCGGCGGACTTCTACTGAACGGTACACAAATCGCAGATACCCGGATGATCCTTGAATTCGATGCCGACGGAAACCCTTCTCCCGTAAATCTCGATGAAACCCCCACTACGGAAATAACAAATACTCTGGAAGGACCGTTTAACAACATGGGGGTTCCCGGAGCCAAGATATTTCATCTGGCCGCCGAGGGTTACGGTAATGTTGCGGGGGTAGGAAGTACGGCCAATCCGTATTTCGTCAGGTTTGCCTCTTCTGCCGGTACATCGGTCATCGCCGATGCCGCGGCACAGAATCCGACTTTCTTTACATTATGGATAGGTAATAATGATATCCTGGCTTTTGCCACGTCCGGAGGCGTCGGTGAAGACCAGGCGGGAAATATCAATCCGGCTACCTATGGCAGTAATGATATTACCGATCCCAACGTATTTGCATCCGTGTACAACAGCCTGCTTACCGCCCTTACTGCAAATGGAGCCAAAGGGGCTGTAGCTAATATTCCGGACGTCACTTCTATCCCGTATTTTACTACCGTGCCCTATGCCCCGATCCCTATGGATCAGGCTACAGCCGACCAGGTAAACCAGGGCTATGCCGAATACAATCAGGCTTTATCCCTGTTTGTCTTCCTCGGAGCCATAGACCAGGAAGAAGCACAGAGGAGAACAATCAATTTCCAGGCGAGCACCAATAACCCCGCAGTGATCGAAGATGAAGATCTTACGCCATTGCAAAACCCTTTAACCGGGGAAGACATTCCGAACCTGAGACAAACCACAGCAGAAGACCTGATCGTGCTGACTGCCTCTTCCTTTATCGGTACAACCGTAGGAGGTGACCCGACAAAAGTAAACGGCGTTTCCGTTCCCCTGGGAGATCAATGGGTACTCACCCCGGAAGAACAGGAACTCGTTGCCAACGCACAGACACAATTCAACGCTACCATAAAAGGACTTGCCGACCAGTACGGACTCGCTTTTGTCGATGCCAGGGCCATGCTGACACAGGTTGCAGAAACCGGTATTCCGTATGACGGGGGGATGCTTACCTCCACCTACGCCACGGGAAAAGCATTTTCTCTGGACGGGGTGCACCCGACAGCCAAAGGATATGCCATGATAGCTAATGCTTTTATAGAAGCTATCAACCAAACTTATAATTCCACAATTCCGATCGTGAATCCGGGAACCTATCCGGATGTATTCGTCAAATAATCGTGTGATACAGTGCAAAACAAAATGCCCGTTCCGGCCGGAACGGGCATTTTGTTTTGCAGATCGGACTGTTTCTCTATTCACAATCCCACCGGAAATTTGCCACTTTGCCATTGGAAGCGCTACTCAGATTGTAATGCCACCATTCGGTTCGAATCCCCCAGAAACCGTGCTTTTCCATAGTTTCTTTCAATAGTTTTCTGTTGTTCAGTATATCTTCGGAATGCCCGGTATAATCGTGATGTGCTTCTTTTCCGAAAAAATCAAAACCGGTTCCCATGTCGAGTTCATTGCCATTGTTATCCACCAGGGTGATATCCACAGCACCTCCCTTATTGTGAATGGACCCCCTGGCCGGGTTGGCCACATACTGCGGATTAGGGACTATTTTCCACATTCTTTTCTGCACATCATGAGGACGGTAACAGTCGAAAAACTTAATCCGGTATCCCTGTTTCCTGAATTCCGCATTTGCAGCTACTAATGCCCTGGCCGTTACGGCACGCACATAGCACTCCGCACAATCGTACACTACGGTTTTCAGGAAATTATCATCCGTTGCATACTTCAGATCGTATACAAAATCTGTGCTGTAGTCCCGCAAACGAACAAAAGTCGTATCTGCCACACCATCCAGTGATAACATCCGCCGTTCCGGTTCTTTTTTCTCCTCCGGTTCTGGAACCGTATCTTCAGGGACCTCCTGTACTTCAACCGGCTTTTCGGGCATGCGTTGTTTCTCCTGTTTCTCTTTACAGGCGGCAAAAAAGATGATCAGTATGGGTATAATAATTTTCTTCATCCCACAAACTTACACTGAAATTTTATCAGGAACAAGAGCCAGACCGGTATGCAAGAACGAATTTCATTAAAAATAATAACCGCTTTCACCCGTTTCTTCATCTAATTTAGTATCTTGAATACAATTAAAACACGGCAATCTCACAACAGGCCCAAGCCATAACCAGGTAACGGCACCCCAGCAGCGAAGCACTAAAAACTCTATCCTATGAAACTACTCTTTTCTCTGTATGGTATCGGCATCATTTCCGCCTTTATTTTCCTGAAACAGGAAAAAACCCTTGAAGAAAGCATAGCAAGCGGTAAAGAACTGTATGCGGATTTTTGTACCAACTGTCATCTGCCTGACGGTAAAGGGGTCGAAGGGGTTTATCCTCCGCTGGCCGGTTCGGACTATCTTTTGCAAAACCGGAAGGCTGCAATCCATGCCGTGAAGTACGGACAAAGCGGGGAGATCACCGTAAACGGCACCACGTATAACAACTTTATGGCCCCTCTCGGCCTTACCGATGAAGAAGTTGCAGACGTTATGAACTATATTCTCAATTCCTGGGGCAACACAGCCGAAGAACAGGTTACCCTGTCCGAAGTTTCACAGATAAAGAACTAAAGACCGTTTGAAACAACTATCTTTTTACAATGATAAATGAAGATCTTCGATTCAGCTGATGCTCTTCTTCGGTGCAATCGACTCCGTTTGCACAATGGTTCAGCAGTCTTTTTTCTCCGTAACCGATGGCACTTTCTATACGGTCTTCGGCAATTCCCCTGGAATAAATATAATCACGGGTAGCCTTGGCCCTGTTATCCGAAAGTTTTTCATTGTACATATCATTTCCGCGGGAGTCGGTATGGGCTTCGATCTTAATGACCATCTCCGGATGGGCATTCATAACGTTTACGATATGTTCCAGCTCATACCCGGCATCAGGACGTATTGCCCATTGGTTATAATCAAAGTATATGGGATTGATCACTATTTCATCGGCTATAATAAGGGGGGTCAGCGCAATATCGGCTTTTGTTTCTTCTTTACCGTTAACATCAACTTCCTTTTGCCCGGAACGGTAATCTTCCTGTTCTGCGATCACGGTATAGGAGCCTTCCAGACAGTCTCCCTTCAGCACATACCTCCCGTCCACATCAGTCAGGGTCCTGCCCACTACACCGCCTCCGGGCTCTATAAGACGAACAGCAGCATCGATGAGGGGTTCTTCCGTACGACTGTCGGTAATGCTACCGCTTATGCGCACCATACATTCCCTGGCCGTAAAATGGTAGATATCATCATCGCCTTTCCCACCCAGCCTGTTGGAGGAAAGGTAGCCTTCGGTCTTATCATTGTTCATGACAAAAGCAAAGTCGTCAAGAGCACTGTTTATGGGTACTCCGGGGTTCTCCACGCTGCCAAATCCGCCCTCGAGGGGTTCACTCTTCAGAATATCGAGCCCTCCCAGTCCCGGGTGACCGTTGGAAGCAAAATAAAGTGTCCCGTCTTTATCAATAAAAGGAAACATTTCTCTGCCCCTGGTATTAATCGTCTTCCCCAGGTTTTCAGGTTCTCCATAACTGCCGTCATCCCGTATGTCCACTACATAAATATCCGTAACACCATAGCCGCCGGGCATATCGGAAACAAAATACAGTTTTTTTTCATCCGGGCTCAGTGCCGGATGCCCTACGGAATAGCTAACGTCATTAAAAGGTAATTCTGTTATGTTTCCCCACTCCCCGTCTTCGTTACGTGAAGCTTTATATAATTGCAGGTGCACGGTACCCTCCTCATCTTTCTTCGATTTCTTCCCGTTGTCCGAATTATCCCTGGTGAAATACATCGTCTGCCCATCTGAAGTAATGGCTATCGTTGCTTCATGATACTGTGTATTGATCTCTCCTTCCAGTTTACGGACTTCATCCACCTCATTACCGATCCGGTTACCGATGTATATATTTAGAAAAGGTTGTTTATTCCAGTCATAGAGTTTGGTCCGTCCTTTTGAAGGCCGTGTCGAAGCAAAATAGAACGTATTTCCCTGGATAAAACCTCCGAAATCCGAATACTCCGTATTCAGACTGAGATTGTGCAGATTTCCGAAAAGCCTTGCTTTGGGATTATTCAGGCGGGTGTAGTAATCCCCCTCTTCCAGCAACCTCAGCATTTCCGGATCACTCCCTCCTCTTTCGGCAGAAGCCCGCATCCATCGTAAAGCTTCATCATATTTTTCATTACCCTTCAGGGCCTGGGCGTAACGAAAGAGATAATCGGGTTTTACTTCATTACCGTATTTTGCAAGTAATATGTCATACCACTTCGCTGCTTCTTTCATGTTGGTATTATAGTAATACGAGTCTCCCAACCGGCTTAACACATGCATGGAAGAATCTCCCTTCTTGACCAGATTTCCATAAAGTTCTGCTGATTTCACATAAGCCAGTTTCTCAAAATAACGATCAGCAACTGTATATTGCTGTCCGTAAGACCAGCTTACCCCAAAAAGCAGTAACAGTAGTATTTTTTTATGCATAATATCACATTTTATCCCAAAAAATATATCTTATCGGTTTTATATTCTCCAAAAGACACTTTTAAAAGCACTAATATACCTATAAAGTTTCAAAATGCGATTTTACCGAAATATTTTTTAGGCTCCCCATGCGAAAGTACAGATACAGTAAGACCGGCGGTGGAGTATTTATCCTGTAGCAACCGGACAAAAGAATATACTTGGCTTGAAATTTCAGGCATAAAACTTTAAAATGGTATGATCGCGGAATACTTTAGGCAATATTGTACAAAAACATCTTCCCTTCACTTTTACCTATATGCATTATAATGTTATTTTTGCAACCGCAATACGAGATTTATGAGTTTAGTTAAAGAGATCAATAAGAGGAGAACCTTCGGAATCATTTCACACCCCGATGCGGGAAAAACCACATTAACAGAAAAGTTACTGCTTTTCGGGGGAGCGATACAGGAAGCCGGTGCCGTAAAAAGTAACAAGATCAAGAAGGGAGCGACGAGTGACTTTATGGAAATAGAAAGGCAGAGAGGTATCTCCGTAGCCACCTCCGTACTGGCCTTTAACTACAGGGATAAAAAAATAAATATTCTCGATACGCCCGGGCACAAGGATTTCGCTGAAGATACGTTCCGTACCCTCACTGCTGTAGACAGTGTGATCGTGGTGATCGATGTGGCAAAAGGGGTCGAGGAACAAACCGAAAAACTGGTCCAGGTGTGCCGTATGCGAAATATTCCCATGATCGTATTTATCAACAAGCTTGACCGGGAAGGAAAAGACGCCTTTGACCTCCTCGACGAGGTCGAACAGAAACTCGGATTACAGGTTACCCCACTCAGCTTCCCCATAGGTATGGGCTATGATTTCAAAGGGATTTACAATATCTGGGAAAAGAATATCAACCTCTTTAGCGGGGACAGTAAAAAGAATATCGAAGAGACCATCGCTTTTGACCATGTAGAAGACCCGGAACTCGATCAGATTATCGGGGCACATGCTGCCGGGGCACTCCGCGAAAACCTGGAACTCGTACATGGTGTATATCCGGAATTCGATCGCGAAGCTTATCTTAAAGGAGAATTACAACCTGTGTTTTTCGGATCTGCTCTGAACAATTTCGGAGTGCGGGAACTGCTGGACTGCTTTATCGAAATAGCGCCTTTTCCAAGGCCAAAACAAAGTGAAGAACGTCTGGTAAAACCGGAAGAAGAAACTTTTTCAGGATTCGTTTTTAAAATTCACGCGAACATGGATCCCAAACACAGGGACCGGCTTGCTTTTATCAAAATCGTTTCCGGAACCTTCGAAAGGAATACCCCTTATCTACATGTAAGACACAACAAAAAACTCAAGTTTTCCAGTCCGAATGCTTTTTTTGCGGAAAAAAAGGAAATCGTGGATATCTCCTACGCCGGGGATATCGTGGGATTGCACGACACGGGAAACTTCAAGATCGGGGACACACTTACCGAAGGTGAAATCCTTAATTTCAAGGGTATCCCGAGTTTTTCCCCGGAACACTTCCGCTACATCAACAATGCCGACCCGATGAAAGCCAAACAACTGGCCAAAGGAATAGATCAGCTTATGGACGAAGGAGTCGCCCAGTTATTCACACTCCAACTCAACGGCCGTAAAGTGATAGGTACTGTAGGCGCACTGCAATACGAGGTTATACAATACCGGCTGGAGCACGAATACGGTGCAAAATGTACGTATGAAAACTTTCCCGTCCACAAGGCATGCTGGATAGAACCGGATGATCCCAAAAGCGAGGAATACACGGAATTCAAAAGAGTAAAACAAAAATTCCTTGCTACGGATAAACAGGGACAACTGGTATTTCTGGCCGATTCCTCCTTTTCCATACAGATGACACAACAGAAATACCCGTCCGTAAAACTGCATTTTTCATCGGAATATTAACGGGTAGAATAAACGAGTGACACATTTCCGAGTTGTGAAAATCGATTCGGGATATAAGAGTTAAGCAGCTTTCGGGACTATGCCGGGATTCCGGTATAGCTCTGAAATTTCAGTGCGAATTCGCTATAATATTTTCAGGGGACCATCGCGCTCAAGACTCAATCTTCTTATAATTCCTCTCTTTTTCATATGTCAAAACCTGTTTTTATTCCTTAAATATCTGGGCAGTTCCGTTTAACTTCAAATGAAAATATTATAAGTTCAATAAATCTGGATAGGTTTCAATAATCATTTCAGTAATATTATTTTCATGAACCTTTAAATCCCCACCAATATTCCGGTTCAGTAAAAGATAGGAACTTGTATCCACAAACGATTTATGCATAAAAGTCTTGTTACCAATTAATTGTGGAATATGATATCGATATAACCTATATCGTTGATTATTTCTATAACTTTCAACTTTTTGAGCCCTTACATCTATTGTCCTAGATCCGATAAAACCGAATGAAGCATATGGAAAATCCTTCAGGAGTATAGGAATTACCTTGGCGCATGTCACTAATATATTATTCACATCTCCTTTATTGACAACATTTGAGAACTTCCCTTCACTTCTTCTATCTTTTTTCGCATAGAATTTTACTGCAAAAAAATCATACTTATGATAATCGGCATTGATTATATAATGCAATTGGGTTCTCGGAGAATGAAATTTATAAACATATCTTTTGCAGTGATATGTATTTTCAGGGTGAGTTTGGATAAATTTAATAGAATAACCGGATACAGTTAATTTCATTACGGAAGTAAAAGAGGAGTATTCTTACTGTCACAATTTTCTTCTTGTCCCTCTTTTAAATGATCCTTTAGGTTTATTTTCATTCTCATTACAGCCTTTAAAGATCGCCATCGAAGTCTTTCTCCTTTGGATTTTGAGAAATCAAAAGATGTTTTTTTCGATCTTATGGAGGTGTTCTTAGCCATTTTCAGGTATTTTACATCAACAAAAATATAAAAGATTATATTCCTGGTGTCCTTACATCTATACTTTTAAATTATAAAAATCTACTAATCAATAGACTACAACTATTAACAAGATAACATTTCCCAAAAATCAAAGCCTTCCTACGCGCAACATAATAGGGAAAGTCACCGTCTTGGTATCAAAGCCTTCCCAACTTTGTTTGAGTGTCTCGCTGATCAGGGTTATCGGGTTCTCTCCCCGGTCACGCATATAATGTTTTACGGCAGACCAGGTTTCCAGATACCCCATGAGTTGCTCCAGGGTCCATTGATATTCATCGTGGAATACGGGTGTCTTTTCTTCATGAAAAGGAAAGGGAATGGTTTTATAAAGGTCTTCGATATATTTTCTTTCCGGGTCCCAGTACGGGCCTACAATATCCGAATACAGTTTTTGTATCACTTTATCCGTGCTTTCATCCACCTGTAAAAGTGCATATCCCACTATGGCCAGCACCCCATCTTCACGAAGCGTACGTCTGACTTCGGCATAAAACGCGTCAAAATCGAACCAGTGTATAGCCTGTGCCACAGTGATCAGATCGAACTGCGAGGCATCGAAAGAAGTTTTCTCGGCCTGCTCCGTTCTATACTGTATATTGTTTTTGGGCGTGGCATTTCTGAGCTGGTTCTCACTGAGATCCGTAGCATAGACTTCATCGAAATATGCGGCCAGTTTCACAGCAAGCTGTCCGTTGCCTGTACCGCAATCCCAGGCACATTGCTGTCTTTTCGTCAGAGATACGAGATAGGATATCAGTTCCGAGCGGTATCCAGGGCGGAATTTCGAATAACTATCGGAATGTCCGGAAAAATTATCTTTCATAACACTTTCCAAAATTTCGTTATACTTTCTTTGTTCAAAGATTCAAAAAATTATCCCTGTACCAGCTCACTTGCTTTGCCAGGCCTTCTTCAAAAGACGTAGAAGGGTTATATTCCAGCAATTTACGGGCCTTATCGATCAGGGCTGTTGTTCGCAACTGGTCGCCAGGACGCGGAGGAGTTTTTTCGATCTTTGCCTTTTTCCCGGTGATCCGCTCGATCAGGGCAATTCCTTCTCCTGTGGTGTATTCCTTATCCGAGCCAATATTTATAATTTCGCCCGACACCTGCGCTTCCCTGCCGATAACGGCAGCAATTCCATCGATAATATCCCCGACATAGGTAAAACTTCTGGAGTGTTTTTCACTCCCTTCGAAAAGCGGAAAATATTTTTCTTCATAAATCGATTTAATAAGCTTGGTGTACAACTTTTCCGGCCGTTCTCTCGGGCCGTATACGGAGTATAAACGAAGGGAACAAGCCCTGAGTTTACCGACACGCTGTTCTCCCAAAACCAATTGTTCCGCTGCAAGTTTGGTGGTCCCGTAAAAAGATATGGGTTCGGGTACGGCAGATTCGGGCAGTGTAGCTTCCTTTCCGTAAACAGAAGACGTCGCTATATTGACAAACAACTCTATATCCCTGTTTTCCGAAATCACCCAATTCAACAGGTTCTGGGTTGCAAAAATATTATTCCTCACATATTCTTGGAGGGAAACATCAGGAGATATTCCCGGTTGTGCTGCAAAATGAAATACATAATCCATCCCTCCTTTCAGTGTTCCCGTAAGCGAACCGGTAAGATCGGCTTCCGTAAAATGTACTCCTGCAGCAGTTATAGCTTCCACATTTCTCTTTTTGAGCGTAACATCGTAATAATCCGAAAAATTATCTACTCCGTAAACTTCATGACCTTCGGCAGACAAACGCTCCGAAAGATGCGAACCTATAAATCCGGCAGCACCGGTTACCAAAATATTCTTTTTTACCATCTGTTATGCTTCTTTCCTGATACCAAAATTTGTCCATATACACTTACTCTCCCTGGTATGTTTCCGGATAGCCTGATTTTTTGCTATGGATTCCGGGGTTTTATATCCCCGGGCATGATCCAGGTGTACACATATGGCACTGTAACGTATCTGTTTCCCCCTGATCCCGTAATTCATCAATCGCTCTCCCAACTCGCGATCCTGTCCGCCATACTGCATACGTTCGTCAAAACCGTTCACAGCCACAATATCCTTTTTCCATCCGGAAGCATTATGTCCGTTCCAGGTAGCTCCCGTCGGAGTAACCTTATTCAGTAACCTGGCCTTGAAGCCCGCCGAGGTCAGCTTGTTATTCTTAAAAGAAGATTTCAATCCGTTTGCTTTGAGCCATTGCACATCAAAACAACGTCCGGCTTCGATGTCTTCCCGGGAGATCGCTTCGGATATCGGCATCGGTAACATAAAATATCCGCCCGAAAGAAAATATCCTTCCTCCATATATTCCGCATGAACTTCCAGGAAATCTTTCCTCGGAACACAATCCCCGTCACTCATAACGATATATTCCGCAGCACATCGTTCTACAGCTTTATTGAGTATTCTCGACTTCTGAAAACCTTCATCTTCCTGCCATACATGGATTATCGGGTAAAAAACCTCCGCCTGCATACGATCGAGCAGCGCTTTGGTGGAAGGCCGTGACCCGTCATCGGCAATGACCATTTCAAAATCTCTGAATGTCTGTGCATTATATCCCCACAAGACTTTTTCGAGCCAGGCTTCTGCATTGTAGGTACTTATGATTACCGAAATCTTCTTGTCGCGCATCCTTTGGAATTATCTAAATAATGGCAAAAGTATGAATACAGATATATATCTTTGCCCCGGAAACTGTTTTAAATTTATTTTTTTATCGTTTCCGAACATCAAAATACGTATTTTATTTTAATATGTCATGGCCGGACTTACCATAATCATACCTACATTAAATGAAGAGGAGTTTATTGAACAAGCCATCATGTCCGCTTCTTTTGCCGATGAAATATTGATTATCGATTCGTTCAGCCGGGACCGTACACTCGACATCGCAAAAAAACATCGGGTTACGGTCTGTCAGAGAGCATTTGATAATTTTTCCAGCCAGAAAAACTATGCCATAGACCGTGCTTCACACGAGTGGATATTCATTCTCGATGCCGATGAGGTTATTATTCCCGAGCTACAGAAAGAGATTGCTTCCGAAATCCGGAAAGCGGAACCCCATAAAGCGTACGAGGTAAAAACCGTTCGTATGTTCATGGGAAGGCAAATGAAATACGGAACGGCAAAGAATGACACCAAAACCTTATTATTTCAAAAACAACATGCCCGATTCGGTGCCAAACTGGTTCATGAAAACCTGGTTGTCGAGGGTTCCAGAGGGGCTTTAAAGCATTATATCCTGCATTATACCTACAGGGGATTCGATCATTTCGTCAGCAAAAAGAACCATTATGCCTGGTTGCAGGCCAGGGAAATGTTTGACAAAGGAAAAAAAGCCAATATCTTTCACATCCTGGTAAAACCTCCTTTTCGCTTTTTCAGCGAATACATTCTTAAAAGAGGTTTTATGGATGGTTTCCCCGGTTTTGTCAATGCTTATATTAATTCTTACGGTGTGATGACCCGTTACATAAAACTATGGCTGTTGCAACATCAACAAAAATAAAATGACGTTTTTCAACCTGTAAACCACATTTATGAAAGCCAAAGAATATCCTGTTTCAGTTTTTCACGCCTTGAGGCTGTCCATGCTTCCGGCACGAAAACTGAGGGAAGTCTCCGACAATAACCTCCCGGTTATCGTCTCGCTTACATCAATTCCTTCCAGAATTCATAAAATACACCTTACCATCAGGAGTATTCTGGCCCAGGCAAGACAGCCCGAAAAGATCATTTTATGGTTGCACGAAGCCATGAAAGGTACGCTACCCGATTCGCTGACCCGGCTGGAAGGCGATGTCTTTCACATCCGGTTTTCTCCGTTGACCTGTTCTCATAAAAAACTGATACATACCCTTCAGGAATATCCCGATAAAATCGTAATCACCTGCGATGACGACTTTATATATGCGCCCGACTGGGTGTATCAGCTCTACCGGGAACACCTCAAATATCCGGAAAGTATTATCGGTAACCAGACCAGGTACATCAGATATGATGAACATGGTGTGCTGTTGCCATACAAGTCGTGGACATACCCCGATAAAGAGGCTGTTGTCCAGGAGAAAGTCCTTCCGATAGGCGCAGAAGGAGTTTTGTATCCTCCCCATTGTTTATCTGAAGAAGTTACCGATATCGATCTCTTCCTGAAATTATCGCCAAAAGCCGATGACCTTTGGTTCAAATGCATGTCATTACTCCACGGTACGGTCTCCCGGCAGGCTTCAAGTCCGCCACGAAAAGCTATTCCCGTGATCGGAACCCAGACCGTTTCTTTGAAAAAGGAAAATGTACATAGGGATAAAAACCGGGAACAATGGCAGACGTTAACCGACTATTTCAACCTGAAATTAGACCGTACTACTGTTTAATATATGCTCTCCATAACATGCAAGACGAAATCAATACAGCTGTAGCTACGCTGAAACAGGGAGGACTCCTCCTCTACCCCACGGATACCGTCTGGGGCATCGGTTGTGATGCTACCGACGAAGAAGCCGTAGCCAGAGTCTACGAACTGAAGAAACGGCCAGATGCCAAAGCCCTGATATGCCTGGTTTCCGACGTTCCCATGCTGGAAAAATACATCCCCAAGATTGCCGATGTCACCTACGATGTCATAGACCTTGCAACACGTCCCACAACGATCATATACGATAATCCCAAGGGAATTGCTGCTAATCTTGTTGCTCCCGATAATACCCTGGCTATTCGTGTAGCCTCCGATGTCTTCTGCCAGAGACTCATCCGGAAATTCGGCAAGCCATTAGTTTCCACTTCGGCCAATATAAGTGGTGCGCCCACCCCGCAATCTTATACCGAAATCAGCAATGAAATTTTAAAAGGTGTGGACTATGTAGTAAATTTACACCGGGAAACAGGCGGAGGCCAACCGTCCTCTATTATTAAGATCAGCAAAGACGGTGTCGTAAAGATTATCCGCAAATAATATATGTACCACAAATATACCTACCCGTTGATAAGGCAACCGCGATATACCGCCGGTATGGTATGCTCCGGAAAATAAACCAAGGAATACAGTACGGTGAGCGATTTTACACAAACGGGCATAATAAAGCAGAATAGTTCCGCAGCAGATCGGTGATCAGCAATACAAAATCTGTAGCGGTGATAAAAATTCAGAATAAAAGTGACTGTAACAAACTACAGAGAAGCATTACAACAAGATATATTCAGCATCATAGCGCAAGCTGCGGCAGAGCTCAATGTAGACAGCTACGTTATCGGCGGTTTTGTCCGTGACTACCTGTTGCAACGCGACATCCCCAAGGACATCGATGTGGTAGCCGTGGGCAGTGGTATAGAACTCGCCCGCAAAGTGTCTGAAAAATTACCGCGGAAACCTAAAGTTCAGGTCTTTAAAAACTATGGAACCGCCATGCTCCGGTGGAACGACCTTGAAGTAGAGTTTGTAGGAGCACGTAAAGAGAGTTACCGTTCGGACAGCCGCAATCCCGTCGTAGAAAACGGGACCCTGCAGGACGATCAGAACCGGCGGGATTTTACGATCAACGCCCTTGCCTTATCGTTACGAAAAGAAACTTTCGGCGATTTGCTCGATCCTTTCGGCGGAGTGGATGACCTGAAACAAAAACTGATCCGTACCCCACTCGATCCCGATATTACCTATTCCGATGATCCGCTTCGCATGCTCAGAGCCATTCGCTTTGCATCGCAATTACATTTTAAGATCTTTCCGGAATCGCTCGAAGCCATATCGCGGAACAAAGAACGCATAAAGATCATTTCCGGCGAACGTATCGTAGACGAACTCCACAAGATACTGAAAAGCGACAAACCTTCCGTGGGGTTGAGCCTGTTGTTCAAAACGGGACTTTTGCACCTCATCCTGCCGGAACTTACCAGATTGCAAGGTATCGAAGAGAAAGAAGGGCAGCGCCATAAAGATAACTTCTGGCATACCCTCGAAGTGGTGGATAATATCTCCGAAAATACAGACGATGTTTGGTTGCGATGGGCTGCGCTGTTGCATGATATCGGGAAAGCCCCGACCAAAAGGTTCGATAAAAAAATAGGGTGGACGTTTCACGGACATGAATTCGTAGGTTCGAAAATGGTATTCAAACTGTTCAAGCGTCTGCGCATGCCTCTCAATGAAAAGATGAAATTCGTCCAGAAAATGGTACTGATGAGCTCACGCCCTATTGTACTGGCACAGGATACCGTTACCGATTCTGCGGTAAGGCGGCTTGTTTTTGATGCCGGCGAACATGTAGAAGACCTCATGACTTTATGTGAAGCCGATATTACCACCAAAAATCCGAAAAAATTCAAACGGTATCACCAGAATTTCCATATCGTACGACAAAAGATCGTGGAAGTGGAAGAACGCGATCATATCCGTAATTTTCAGCCCCCGGTCAGTGGCGAAGAGATCATGAAAACTTTTGACCTGAAGCCTTCCAGAGAAATAGGCCTTATTAAAGACGCAATCAAAGAAGCCATCCTGGAAGGAGAGATCCCGAATGAATATGAAGCGGCATACGATTTTATGATAAAAAAAGGGAAAGACCTGGGGCTGACGCCCGCTGAGCGGTAATAAAACCGATAAACGAACAAAAAACCCAACCCTAAGAATACCGTTTTAAATACATGGTTAACACCTAAAAACAACAACATGCACGTGTGGTTTAAAAAAAATTTCAGGACCATAACCAAAACAACACTGATTCTCGTGTATATGGTTATTGTTGCCGGTGCGCTTGTCCGTATGACAGGTAGTGGCATGGGCTGTCCGGACTGGCCCAAATGTTTCGGATATTATATTCCTCCTACAGAAGAATCGCAACTGCTATGGCATCCTCAAAAAACTTTTAAAAAAGGACAGGTCATCATTCATGAGGAAGCTCTGATGGTGGCCAAAACCGACTTCACTACTTCAAATGCCTATAACACCGATAACTGGGCCGCATACACCAAACACGATTATGCCATATTCAATCCGAAGCATACCTGGATAGAATACATCAACAGACTGGTGGGAGCCCTGGCCGGTATGGCGACATTTTTTATGGCCATAGCGTCTTTTACATACCGGAAGGAAAAACGGGCCGTAGTCCTGCTCTCCTGGCTTGCCGTGTTCGGCATGGGATTCCAGGCATGGCTGGGAGCTACCGTGGTATATTCGGTGCTGGCACCCGTAAAGATTACGGTACATATGGTCATGGCGCTGGTAATAGTAGCGCTGATCCTCTATATTCTACATCTTACACGAACCCGCAAAGCCTCTTTTAAAGCAGACAGGCTTTTTACCAACCTTATCCGCCTGACGCTTATCCTTACCCTCGTACAGGTGGTTTTAGGCACCCAGGTCAGGCAATTCGTAGACGAACAGGTGAAAGTGGTCGGAGATACCGCAAAGGCATTATGGCTCTATAATCCGGGACTCGATTTTTATTTGCACCGGTCCTTTTCCATCCTCGTTCTGGCAGTCAACCTGTTTATATATATTCTCAATCGCAACAGACAATTGCATTTTACCCGTGTCAACTGGGTGATACTACTCATCGGCCTGGAAATCGTCAGTGGAATTGCTATGGCATACCTCGATTTCCCTTTCGGCACCCAGGCATTGCACCTGGTCCTTGCATCGGTACTGTTCGGGGTACAGTATTATCTTTTACTCGATACGCGGCATGCCGCGAAAACTTTGTAACTTTACAGGCTCAAAAGTTTCCACTACAGTCGGAAACGAATATAACGTACAGTAAAACAATCCATAGCACATGATTTATAAGTTCAGGATAATATTAGATGCGGAAGAAGACGTTTTCAGGGATATTGAAATAGAATCCGAAGATTCCATGGAAGAATTTCACAATACCATCACTCAGGCTTTTGGTTTCGAAGGTTCCGAAATGGCTTCTTTTTATCTCAGTAATGAAGAGTGGCATCAAGGCGATGAAATTGCCCTTTTCGATATGGGCGACGGGCAGGAAGACGTACGCCTTATGAACGAAACCACACTTGCCGATGTGATAGACGAAGAGAACAACAGGCTTATCTATGTCTATGACTTTCTGAATATGTGGACCTTCTTCATCGAACTTGCCGATATTGCCGAAAAAGAAGACGGCAGGTCATACCCGAATCTCCTGTTTGCACACGGACAGCTTCCGGAATTTCCCCCGGAAAAACAATTTGAGTCCGAAGAAGGAATGACCGAAGATTTTAATGATTTCGGAATGGATATCGACGATTACGACAATCTCGACTTCGACGAAAACTGGAACTGAAAAAGCCGGAAAAACCGGAACACGTACACTGATTAACACAAAATATCAATTCGCATTGACTCCAGGATATCATTGCGGATTTTTGATTACATAACAGAATTATATGCTAAACCTGTATCCATCTCAGATCGAAAGCCTTTCCGTACACCGGGTAGGTAATAAAAGCCGTAATGAAGGCGTATTCCTCTCTAATGAGCCCTATCTCCTGAACGATGAGATTACCGGGATCCTCAAAGAATATTTCCTGAAACCTTTCCGGGAAAAGGAGGAAAACTATTTCCGGTTTGCCAACGAAGTCGATGTGGAATTTCACCCGCTCTTCGACCTTATTTCCGATATGTTTGTCAATCCGGCAAGTGCACATGAAAATTCAAAGAAAATAGCGGCGCACCTGTTCGATCAGTCCAACCACCCCCATATTAAGAGCGGAGAGGTTTATATCGTTCATTTCAGCGATATGGTACTGGACAACCAGAAAGTCGATGCTATCGGGATCTTCAAAAGTGAGTTGAAACACGATTTCCTGCAGTTCAGCGAAGGTGAAAACAACCTGGACATTATCATTCAGCAAGGTGTAAATATCAATAAACTGGATAAAGGGGCCATCATCTTCAATACCAATCGCGAAGAAGGGTATAAAATCCTTTCTGTAGACAGCAACCGTTATGATACCAAGTACTGGCTGGAAAACTTTTTGAGTGTGGATGCCCTGACGGACGAAAACTTCATCACTAAAAAATACCTCAAATTTTGCCAGGATTTTGCCAAGGATGTCGTACTTCCCGCAGAAGACAAAAAACAGGAAGTGATGTTTATGAACCGTGCGGTAAACCACTTTGCCAAAAATGATGATTTCGAAGAGACCAACTTCCTCAACGAAGTGATGGACAATCCGGAGCTTATCCCCGAATTCAAGCATTACAAAACCGAAAAGGGGCCCAAATATCATATCGAGGACGTGTCGAGCTTTCCCATTGCCAATAAGGCCGTCACCGAAGCCCGGAAAAAGATCAAGAATGTGATCAACCTCGACACCAACATACAGATTAAAATGGATTTCGTAAACCCGGAATCTGCCGAAAAATTCGTAGAAAAAGGCTGGGACGAAGAAAAGCAGATGTACTATTATCTGGTGTATTTCAACAAGGAAGAAAAAAGTTAACCTTACCCGGAATTACAACATACATTGCACACGAAAAGCGGGCCCGGAAGGCTCGCTTTTTTTATAGTAGTTACCTGGAAGAGCGACATAGACCACAGGCGCTTTAAAGTCCTTTCCGGAATAATCCGCGGGTATTGATATCTTCGTAATTCCGCTTCACAAAATCGAGTGCAGCTTCGAGGATTTCTCCCATACTGGTCGCTTTTTTAAACTCGACATCCTGCACAAAATGCAGGATCTCCATTTTCAGCCTGTCTACATTTTCCGGTACGGAAATCGTATCGTTTTTGGCACAGTCCAGCAATTCTTCCATGCGCTCGTTGTAACTGATAAGCCTTTTAGCCATAATAGAACGCTCCTCCACCTTATACTGGTCCACAGAACTGCGCTGTAACTTTTCGCGAACCATATTAACCATGATATTGTTTTCTTTAAAAAACTGCGGTCTGTAGACTTTAAACTTCCCCTCAAAACTCTGCTGGTCAAAATCTATAGCGCGGATGCGATAGACGACATGGTCAAAATCATGGGTAGAGACGATAACATAGTTATACGAACGCATATCTCCCAAAAGGCGTATCATACAGCGTTCGTTGAACTTCACAAACTCTTTGGCGATCTGCGCCTTTTCCATTTCCGTACAGTGCGGCAGGAAATCCTTGATGAAAACATCGCCCGGAATACCTGCGATATGCTCTTCGATCAGGGTATCTTTATACACCAGGAAATTGAGATTATAGGGAGAAAGCATATGTTCCAGTTCCAATCCGTAAATACGGGAGGCATCCGCTTTCTTTACATAAAAATAGGTGTAGTTGTCGTTAAGCACATTCCGGACTTTAATACGAAACGGTTTCGAATTTCCGAACGTACAGTAATCTATGGCATCTACATTGAGAAATTCCAGGATAGAATCACTACCGTCCGAATGCAATATGGAATATACCCTTTTCAGACTCAGATCTATTTCCTGCCGGTCGAATTCGTTGTAAAAAACCCGGACCCACAACGTATCTTCATCGTTTTTATCATATACCACCACAGAACCGGAAAACCGCAGCAGGTCTTCGTAGAAAATAGGAATTTTTATATTCCGGTTATATTCTTTCAGATAGCCACGCAATTGTTCCGTCACCGGGTAGGCGGGCTTCTTCTTCGACATGAGTTTTTCTTCGGACATCAGCGGTACAATAAGAATTCTGTTTTCAAACTTACACATTTTTTCGGGTAGGACAGGACAGCCGTAAAGTAAAAAATCTTTCAAAATACCACATCATCTTGTAACAAAATCGTACTTTATCCGTCAAGTTTATTAAATAGATCAAAAACCATTTACTTTGGAAACTATTCTAAGCATTCAAAACCTCACCAAGAAGTTCGGTTATCTTACTGCCGTACAGGATCTTTCCTTTACCATAGAAAAAGGGAATGTGTATGGTATTCTCGGGCCGAACGGCAGCGGAAAATCCACCACCCTGGGTATCGTACTCAATGTGGTCAATAAAACCTCGGGAGATTTTCATTGGTTCGACGGCACGGTATCTACCCACGATGCCCTGAAAAAGGTAGGAGCCATTATAGAGCGTCCCAATTTCTATCCGTACATGTCCGCCGAAAAAAACCTCGAACTGGTCTGCCGGATCAAGGGTGTACCTTATCATAAAATACAGGAAAAACTGGAAGTCGTAGGCCTTGCAGACCGTAAAGACAGTAAGTTCCGCAGCTATTCCCTCGGTATGAAACAACGGCTCGCCATAGCCTCTGCCCTGCTCAACGATCCGGAAATACTCATCCTCGATGAGCCTACGAACGGGCTCGATCCCCAGGGAATACATCAGATAAGACAACTCATCAAACAGATTGCTGCCGATGGCACTACTATACTGCTGGCTTCTCACCTGCTGGACGAAGTAGAAAAAGTATGCTCCCATGTCGTCGTACTGCGTAAAGGCAAAAAACTGTATTCGGGCCGCGTCGATGAAATGATTGCCAGTCACGGTTTTTTTGAATTGAAATGTTCTACCAATGAAAAGGCACTGGCACTGTTGCAGAACAACAGGGCTTTCCGGGAGATTAAGGAAGAAAACGGTCTCCTCACGGCCTTTCTCGACGAACCCATGGAAGCAGAGGTATTCAACCGCTTTATGTTCGATAATGGTATCGTACTATCCCATCTCGTAAAACGGAAGGAAAGCCTCGAAGAACAATTCCTGGCCCTCACGGGAAGTTAGACGATTCCGGGTATAAGGCGAACGGCGCGGAGAATAGGATATGTCCCGCAGTACAACAAATAAAAACGGCCTGTACCGGAAAGGATCACCCGTTGAAATCTCCGGGAATTACATAACATTTTAACAGGGAGGCTCAGACTCCCGGCTAACAAACTAAAAATTTCAAGAATGCTTCGTCTACTACAGATAGAATACATAAAACTCTGGAACAACCGGTCGAGCCGGGTGTTGATTGTCGCCTATTTTGCGCTGCTGTTGTGCATTGCACTCATAGCTACCATAAAGTTTGATATCGGACAAGTACACTTCCAGGTAGCCGAACAGGGAATATTCAACTTTCCCTACATCTGGCATTTCAATACTTTTGTGGCCAGCTGGCTCAAATTATTTCTGGCCATCATCATCGTATCCATGATGGCCAATGAATACAGTAACAAAACCATCAAACAGAACCTGATAGACGGGTTGAGCAAGTGGGAGTTTATTTATTCTAAATTCCTCACCGTACTGAGCTTTGCAGCCATATCAACGGTATTTGTCTTTATCGTATCACTGCTGCTGGGCCTTTTATATTCCGATTATAACGAGATCTCCATAATTTTCTCCGACCTGGAATACCTCCTGGCCTATTTCGTCAAACTGGTCGGCTTTTTCTCTTTCTGTCTCTTTCTGGGAATGCTTGTTAAACGCTCGGCTTTTGCCCTGGGTTTCCTGGTACTCTGGCAGGCTTTCGAAGGAATATTATACGCTGTCATCCGGTGGCAGTCCGATGGTAATATGGCTTCGGCTATTGCCGATTTCTTTCCGTTAAATGCCATGGGCAATCTTATCAAGGAACCTTTCACCAGACTTAATGCTGCCCGTACGGTGGCCAGCCAGATCGGCGAAACCATTACCAAAGATTACAGTGTCCACTGGTTTGAAATTGCGATCGTACTTGTATGGACCGCACTCTTTATCTATTGGTCCTATGCCTTGCTCAAACGAAGAGATCTTTAATAATAAATCTATCCCGATTATACATTCAAAGGCGTGAAACAACTTCTAAATAAATGGTTTCACGCCTTTGTGATTTACAGGATCCGAAAGCCTATTTTCCGGTCTATTACAAAACCCGCATCGGAGACATACCGCATGCCTTTACTGCTATGGCTAAGTACATCCTATAGTGATTCCCATTAGAATAAAAACCAGGCCACTTCCCGTATGCAATGCTATCCGCGCCCGGGGATTAGCTATGAACTTCCGGGAAAAAGTACCCGCACATACCGTCAGGATCAGTAACCAGCTCACCCCCATTACAGCATAGGTGAGACCTAACAGCATAAAAGGAACCGGGTTATCCATCTGGTCCGGGGCTATAAAACGCGGAAAAAAAGCCAGGAAAAACAACGCTACTTTCGGATTGAGTACATTATTCAAAAAACCGGACCAGAAATCACTTTTTGACCTGCCTCCTTTTATATCCTGAGTTATTTCCGTAGAAAACTCCTTCCTCTTTTTAAGACTTACAAGACCCAAATACATGATATACAAAGCCCCCGCATACTTAATAAAAGTAAAAACAAATTCGGATTTAGCAATTAACACCGATAATCCGAGCGCTGCAAAAAGCGTGTGCATCAAAATACCGGAATTCACGCCAAAGGTCGCGTACATTCCGGATCTCTTACCTTTCCCTATGGATTTATTCAATACAAATATCGTATCCATTCCAGGTGTCACAACAAACAAGAGGGTTGCAACGACAAAAGTGATATAATTTTCAACACCCATAACCTCATCTTTTAAACTGAGTTATTTCCATGCAAAAGAATGATTTTGACACTGCCTAAAAAATACATATTTTTGATTGACTTATGCAAAAAATGCATTAATCATGACTGTTCAGCAAATAAAATATTTTCTCGTGCTGGCTTCGGAACTGCATTTCTGGAAGACAGCCGAAAAGGTTTTTATCTCCCAGTCTTCGTTGAGCCGTCAAATTCGTGCTCTTGAGGACGAATTGGGCATTCCTTTGTTCGAAAGGGATAAAAGAAATGTAAAACTGACCGATGCCGGTAAATTTCTCCGGGAACACTGGACCACGACCATCAATGAGCTCGACCGGCTTCACAGGCAGGCCAGAAAAATCGATGAAGGTACCACCGGCCTTATTTCCATATCCTATCCCGGCTCTATTGCATTTAAATTTCTTCCGGATTTTCTGGAAAAGCTGAATACCAATATGCCGGAACTCCAGGTGGAACTCACCGAACCCACCGATGAAAACCACGAAAAATTCCTGCTCAACTATCAGACAGATATTGCCTTCAGCCGGGACCGGATAAACCATCCCGGGATCGATTCCCTGAAATTGTATTCCGAAGCGATCTACCTCGTTGTTCCCGACGACCACTGGCTGAACAAAAATGTCCTGAAAGACCTCACCCCGTTACGGGATGAAAAATTTATCATTTCAGGTCTGCATCGAAGTACCTTTTTTGCTTCACTGCTGAGGAGCTTATTTGACAAACACGGTTTTGAACCGAAAACCACTATGGAATCGGACTTCGGAGGTATGATCTTAAACCTCGTTTCCAAAGGACTGGGAATTTCTATTCTCCCTTCGTCCTTCCGTTTTGCCCGGACCGAGCATATACGATTTATAAGGCTTGAGGAAGAAATAGACCTGTATGTGAACTGGAGGAAGAAAGAATTCAATAAAGCTGTCAAAAAAATAGTGGAATATGCTTCGGCCATCGGCCGGTCCATCACCACTACGCATTGGGATATCCCCGATGCCGACCCCTTAAAATGATATGGATCCCCCCGGATCCGTAATGTCGTAGGGCTCCCGGACCATTAAGTTACGTAAAACCTGTTTTTCAGACTCCATAGCTGTTAAACCAGGGATTAATAAGCAGATCATTTATTTCTATTTTAATCCGTATATTTACGAAAAACCTTACATAAAAACCCAATCTTAACTCTTCTACCCATGAACCTACCAATCCAACCGCACCCGTGCAGGCTCCTCTTCCTCTTAGCTTTTGTATTCGCATTACCGGCAACAGCCCAGGTAACGTGGCCTTCCGGTCAGCTTCTGCCTTCTTTTCCGGCTTCGGCCCAGACCCAGGACCTCATCATCCTTCGGGAGACTTCCTCCCGGTGGCAGGGAGAAGGACCCGAGCTGAGTCATAATACCGGACGTCCCGAAACGGACGGATGGCTGTGCCAGACCGGAATCGACGAAGCAAACCGGCATATGATCTTCGGCCCTTATGACACTTCACTGCCTGCAGGTCCGAATGTGGCAGAATTCCGAATGAAAGTGGATAATAATACTGCCAATGATGACCCCATAGTGGAGATCGATGTGAGAAATGCAACGACCGGACAAGTTCTTGCCTCACAGGTAATCACGCGAACACAGTTTCCAGTAGCCGGGAACTATACCAATTTCACGCTGCCTTTTACCATTCCGGCAGACAACCAGTCCGTAGAACTTCGGGTGTACTGGTACGGCACCTCCTATACCAAAGTAGACTGGGTAGGCGTACAGCAAAACAGTTCCTCGGCAGAAATGTATCTCTTTGCTTCACTCAAAGGAATAATCAACACTACCCAGCCCCGGATTTTTTCGTATGAAGGCGATGCTTTTGCCGAGGGGCAATATACCTGGCTGCAATCGCTCGGGCTCAGCTGGAATGAGCCTGCGGATAAGTGGGACCTCATCACCAAATACCGCAACGAGATATCGGGCCTGATCGTTTATGATCCGGAACAGATACATACGGTTAACCTGGCTACCATGATGGCCGGAGACCAGGCAGCCCTTATTACCTCTCCGCTACTGTTGTCCCGCCTTACCTCCGCTCCGTACAATTTTCCCGTACTACAGGATCTGCGCGGGTCCTACAGCAGCAAACTACAGGTGTATCAGGACATATTTGACAACTACTGGCCCGGTCTGGATAAACGTCTGCTGATAGGTCTGAACCCGGATATTCATAAGGCGGCTCTGCGCGAATATGCCACGGCACTCGGAACAGCTGTGATATGGCTCGATCCGGAAATCGCAGGAGAAAGCGAACTGCTGAACAGTTTCCTGTCGTCCATGCCTGACGGGGCTAACTATATGGGATGGTGGCCCGAGGAAGCTCCAGGAGTGGAAAGAGCTTCGACCTATGGTATTGCCACTATTGCCAGCGACTGGGCAACCAACCTCACCGTACACAGCGGCACATCGCGAACCGTAAATATCAAACCCGCACCCCCGAAACCCACATTGCAAAACAAACTTTATGTAGCATTTATCATCAGCGATGGTGATAACCTGCAATATGTAGAGCACCTGATGCGCAAAATATGGGGCAATTCCGACCGGGGTTCCGTTCCGATAGGATGGACACTCTCTCCGGCCATGCTCGATGCTATGCCGGGTGCACTCAATTATTATTACAGTAGTGCTACCGATAATGACAACCTTATTTCCGGTCCGTCCGGTTATGGGTACACCTATCCGAACAGCTGGCCCAGCCAGAATCTGCTCAACCAGTTTGTGATCAAGACCGAAGATTACAACCAGCGGGCCGGTTTCCGGGTCATTACCATATGGAACACCATTACCGGGGGTATCGACCAGAACGTCGGGCAGACTTTTGCCTCCCTGGCCCCTTCCCTCCTGGGATTAACAGCACAAAATACCGGGGGAGGCCTCACTGTATATGACAATGACCTGCCCGGAATGGCGCTTTCGTGTAATTATTGCACGAATGAACAAGCCATGAAAGATCACATCGCCAGTGCAGCATCCGGATGGGGCGGTAACGAGCCCCGTTTTATTATCATTCAGGCACAACCGTGGAATAACGTGACCCCGACAAGCTTCAAAAATGTAGCCGAATCGCTGAATGAAGATTATATCATCGTACGTCCCGATCATATCTTTCAGCTTATCCGGGAAGCCAACAACCTTCCGGCAAGTCAGAACAAAGACGGGCATACCCATCGGAACAAGCGGTTGTAATAGCGTAGCCCTATTTCCTCATTTTTCATATCCATCCGGCGAGCTGTAAAAACAGGTTTCCGGACGGATAAAAATATTCGTATGGTATTCTCAAATAATTTCTTAACTTGTATAGTAGTTTTAAATAGCTGAAAGATGAAACACCTTCACTATTTCGCAAGCGTTATATTCGTCCTGCTTATCTTGGGAAGCTGTGGTACAGGTAAAAATACGGTTCCTGATGCGGGCAAAGTAGCCGCACTCGACTCTCTGGTTCGTCAAAAAAATTTCAGGGTCGAAAATCAGTGGGCTTATCCCATGGTTACCAATGCTATGATGCAGGTAGGAGCATTGCTCGGCCCCATGAATAATGCACAGCGGATCAATCTTATGGGTAACCCGAATTATCTCGAAATCAAAGGAGACTCCGTTAAAGCCGAATTACCGTATTTCGGAGAGCGTCAGATGGGCGGCGGTTATAACCCGGACGGACAAGGTATAAAACTCGATGGCAAAATCTCCGGTTGGGACTTGAGTTATATCGAAAAGAAAAACCTTTACCGGGTAAAATTCAGAGCGGGACAAAACAGTGAATCTTTGAATATCATTCTCGAATTATATCCCAATAACAGAACCATGCTTATGATAAACAGCACACAGCGGAACCCCATCAGCTATGAAGGCACCGTAAAAGCATCGGACAAAGACTGATCCCCCTTTTATTGCGGATATTCTACCACTGCAACAGAAATTTATACATTGGAGCGTTTTACATACTGACACAAGCATATACACATGACAAAAGAAGACAGAAAATTCATGCGCAGGGCTATCGCACTTGCCCTTGAAGGTATTGATGCCAATGCCGGAGGACCTTTCGGTGCCGTCATCGTAAAAAACGGAAAAATTATAGCGGAAGGTTACAACCAGGTGACCTCTCAAAACGATCCTACCGCTCATGCAGAAGTTACAGCCATACGCAAGGCCTGTGAAAAACTCGGATCATTTCAGCTGGAAGGCTGTATTATATATACCTCCTGTGAGCCATGCCCTATGTGTCTCGGTGCCATTTACTGGGCACGACCGCAAAAAGTATTCTATGCGCTTCACAGGGAAGATGCCGCTAAAATTGGTTTTGATGATCAGTATATTTATGACGAACTGGGCAAAACCATGGACATGCGCCAAATCAACTTCGAAAATATCAGTCGCGACGAAGCACTTCCCGTATTCGAAGCCTGGAGCCAAAAAGAGGGAAAGACCGACTATTAAAAAACTATCTGACCGCAAAGTCCCGTTTCCCGTCAGGCAGACTTTCCACCCGGTAGCTCGGAACTACTCCCAAACCCGGATGATATAAAAAACAACCCGTTGTGCGGTTAAAACCTAAAAAAGATGAAGATGAGAAAATCAATCTTGCACAACGGGTTGTAAAATAAATAGATTATAAGTTCAATGAGCTATCAGATTATTCAGACCACCGGTAATTTAGTAACTTAACAACCCAGTAACCGATTAACCTGATACCTCAACAACCAACCTCTCCCCGGCCTTAGCCAGTGTTTCATTGATGATATCTTTTTCGGTTGTCGAAAGCGGCATTTCCGCAAACAGCTTTTGGTAATAGGTGATCCCTTGCAGGAGATTGTCCCGAAAGCGCTTTACTTTCTTATCGGTTTGTACGGACGGATGTTCACGGGCTTCTTCCGCTACCTTTTTATAAGCATCGAGATATAGCTCAAGCTCTTTGATAAACATATTCGGACGGTCTGATACGGATACTACCTCTTCCCTTCCATAGATATGCCCGATCATTTCACCTAAGGTCATTTGCCTGTCAAAATAAGCAATATTCGGTCCCGGACAGATCGCAACGCCCTGGGCTTCTCCTTTGACCGGAAGATCATGCTCCATATAGGCTGCATTAGCCAGGCCTACGCAAAGACATGATTTGTCGGTAATATGTTGTTTTTTTAACTTATAATCGGTCGGAGAAAGTTTTTCTTCATGCAGTGCTCTCAACTGGGCTTCCTGATATTTCCGGGATGCCGTACACACCTGTTTCTCTCCATCAAGCGTATGCAGTGCCAGGTACTTTTTCGGACAGGAACTACCAGGCCTGTTCTTAGCTATACGGGTATCCCTAAGTTGCTGATTGGTCGTATTACGGACCGTATTAAAAGAAACTCCTAAAGGAGAGATATCACTGAGATAAAGATCTTTTTCCTTTGCCCCGGCCAGTAATTCCCTGGTCTCCTTATCTACTGCCGTCGCTTCTTCAACCAGCAGAAAAGGAGAGCCCCAGCCTACGCTGTCTACGCCGTAATGCTCAAGCAAAAAACGGTGTTCCGCTGCTGTTCCGACACCGCCCTGAACGGTTATTCTGAGCTTCGGTTGTGATTCCGGAATTGTTTTCCCTTTATTTTCAAGAACTTTACACACCGCTTCGAAAGCCGTGGAAGCCAACAGGCTTTTCTTTTCCCGGAACTCTTCCAGTATAGGCCCGAGCAGATAACCGTCACTGGCAAAAGCATGACCTCCGCAATTGAGTCCCGATTCGATACGAAACTCCGACACCCACAATCCCTTTTGTGCCAGAAACCTGCTCTGTATCTGGGCCGAACGAAAGTCACTCACTTTAAGGACGATCTTTTTTTTCAGTTGTCCATCGGCATCCGGAAAAAAGTCTTCAAAATCTTCCAGATAAGAATACAGCCTGGGGTTCATCCCCGCAGAGAGTACGAGTGCAGAACTCAGCCTGCTCCGGGCAAAACCACGTAATGCGGCATGTGCATCGTTATAGGATACGGGCAGGGGTTCACCATCCTTAAAATTCTCTTTGTCTACCTTGGTCATGATGTTTACATCAATAGCACCGGGGTGTAATGTCTTGTCCAGATAATCCAGCACCGTATCCCTCAAAGCGATACCACCTTCCGCAAATTCCTGTATTTTCTTCCTGATGCCGCTGCTCTCCGGCAATATGCTGCAAAAATACTCCTGTACCGAAGTGCTCTCCGCCAGCTCCTGCTTGAACATCCTGAATTTTTGCTGCACGATATCCTCCATCAGGTTCAGGTAATTCGTGATTCTTTTTGCCCGGTAATCCAGAGCCTTTTTAGTGGTTTCCTGGTATGGAAAATGAAATTTCCTGCTGTAAAATGCATTCATTCGCTCTATGAGTTCATCATCCACGATCGATACTACCGAGTCTATCCCGTACTGGGCCACCCGGATTGGCGTATCGATGGTAAACGCAAGCCCCATCACCGGAATATGAAAAGTATGTAATGCCTGGGTATTCATTCTTATGTACTTGTTTTAATAAAAAATTAGTGCTAAAGGTGCGACAATACTTCTGTACGGAACATGACATTTATCATACTCCCTGCATAGCATTAAAAAACAAGGATATCCCGGCATAACCACATCATAAAAAAAGGAGATTACAACAACTAATTCAGGCATTTTTCCCCCACAAAAAATAAAATAAATTAATTTGTGAGTAAGAATTTACTTTTTAAAAAGCATTTTATTACATATATTTAACATACCTTTAATAAGGCTAACCTCAAATTATTTACCTATGAAGAAGATATTACCTGTTTTAAGTTTTTTAATAATTTTCACCTCCGGATTTTCACAGGAAATGACAGTGACCGGAACGGTCACCGATGATACCGGGGAACCCCTTATCGGTGTTTCTGTAGCAGTTAAGGGAACGACCCGCGGTACAACCACGGATTTTGATGGTAAATATGCCATAGATGCTTCTTCCGGAGACATCCTCATATTTTCTTACGTGGGCTTCGAAAGCAAAAGACTTACTGTAAATACGGCCAGCCTCGATGTACAGATGGACCCCGGAGTAGCTTTGGAGAATGTCGTTGTCGTAGGTTCCAGAAACCCTTCACGGACGGCTACGGAAACAGCGGTTCCGGTCGATGTTATCGATGTCAGCGAACTCACCTCCCAGGGTCCTCAGATCAATCTCAACCAGATCCTCAATTACGTAGCCCCTTCTTTTTCCTCAAACACACAGACCATTTCGGATGGTACGGATCATGTCGACCCCGCATCACTACGTGGGCTCGGCCCGGATCAGGTACTGGTACTGATCAATGGTAAAAGAAGGCATACCTCTTCCCTGATCAATATCAACGGTACGTTCGGACGGGGAAATGTAGGGACCGATCTCAATGCGATCCCCGCTGCGGCCATCGAACGTATCGAAGTACTCCGGGACGGTGCGGCGGCACAATACGGTTCCGATGCTATAGCAGGGGTAATAAACATCATCCTGAAAAAAAGCGTCAACGAACTTACGGTTATTGCCACTACCGGTGCTAATTTTTCCAAAAATGCCGAAGAACAGACCGGCGGCGTTGATGGGGCAACTACCAATATCAGTGCGAATTACGGACTGCCTCTGGGGGAAGACGGTGGATTCATCAATTTCACCGGTGATTTCGACTACCGTGACGATTACAACAGGATGAAAGAATGGGAAGGCACCGTCTTTAATGCCTATAATGCCATAGAAAATGTAGCCAGCGCCAATGGTTATGATATCAGCGACCTGTTTACCGATATCGATGCTATAAAGCAGTACGGAGCACAGGTTCCTTATTTTTCCTCCGAATTGCAAGGCGATATTGCTGCGGCCGGTACTATTCAGGATTTACAGGGTATTCTCGATACGGATGTAACCGACCAGGAATTAGCCGCCCGGGGACTACAGCGAACCGATTTCAACATGCGTGTCGGACAATCTGCACTTCGCGGCGGACGGTTTATGGCGAACTTTTCCCTTCCGCTCGACGATAACGGCACCGAACTCTATTCTTTCGCAGGGATCAGCTCCAGGGCGGGAAATGCCGCCGGGTTCTATCGTATGCCCAATGAAGCCAGGACATATACCCCGGCATATATCAACGGGTTCTTACCGGAAATCAATTCCAAGATCAAGGACCGCTCCCTCTCTGCCGGGATCAAGGGTAAAATAGGGGAATGGAACGTAGATTTCAGCAACACCTATGGAAAGAATGCGTTCGATTATGAAATATCCAACACCTCTAATGCCTCCATGCTCAATGCCTCTCCCACCCGTTTCGACGCCGGAGGATTCGCATTCACACAAAATACGACCAATCTCGATATCAACCGCTTCTTCGAAACTGTTTTTTCAGGGCTCAATATAGCATTCGGAGCGGAGCATCGGTTTGAAAATTATGAAATTACGGCCGGTGAACTGGCATCCTATGCACAATATGATGTAAATGGTATTCCGATTACCAATGATTCCCAGGTAGCCCGTACCGATTTTTTCGGAGCACCGAGGCCCGGTGGCGCACAGGTCTTTCCCGGTTTTGCAGAAGCCAATGCGCTGTCGCGTGACCGGACCAGTATCGCCGGATATTTCGATGCGGAAGCAGATTTTACCGAGCGTTTCCTCGTGAGCTTTGCCACCCGGTTCGAGAACTATTCCGATTTCGGGTCTACCATAAACTTTAAAGTAGCCACCCGTTTGAAAGTGACGGATAATCTCAATCTGCGCGCCGCGGCAAATACCGGGTTCAGGGCGCCTTCCCTGCACCAGCTGTATTTTAATTCTACCTCTACCATATTCGACAACCAGGGAAATCCACAGGAGGTAGGTACGTTTTCCAATGACAGCCGTGTGGCCAAACTACTCGGTATCCCCAAACTGAAAGAAGAGACTTCCAGGAGTATCAGTGTCGGGTTTACAGCCAAAATTCCCGATGCCGGTATCAGCATTACCGTAGACGGATATTTCGTCGCTATCGATGACCGCATCGTGTACACCGGACAATTTCAACCCGGGGACAATGAAGAATTGCAATTGCTTTTCAGCCAGGCCAATGCATCCCGGGCCGCTTTTTTTGCCAATGCGATCGATACGGAATCCAAAGGACTCGACATGGTCATCACCCATAAAACTTTACTGGGTAACAACCTGCAGCTCAAAAATGACCTTTCCGCCACCCTGTCACAAACCAGGAGAGTCGGGGATATCAAAGCTTCTTCCGTACTCGAACAGGCCAGGCAGGTAGACACCTATTTCTCCGAAGAAAGCCGTATCTACCTCGAAGAAGCCGTGCCGAGAACCAAGATTAACCTGACCAATAATCTTTCCGGTGAAAGGTTTAATATTTTTCTCAGGAATGTCTTTTTCGGTAAAGTGACGGAAGCGACCAATATTATTGAAAATCAACAGGAATTCGGCACCAAACTGGTCACTGACCTTTCACTGGGGTACAAGTTTACCCCTGAAATTACCTTTACCGTAGGTGCCAATAACCTTTTCGACATCTATCCGGACCGGGCTATCGAAGCTAACCGAAGTAGCGGCAGGTTCGATTGGTCACGAAGGGCACAGCAATTCGGTATAGGCGGGCGTTTCCTGTTTGCCAGGATCAGCCTGAAACTCAAATAAACAAACGGTCCGCGGCAAGGTTCACACCGAAATCATAAGAAGTAGACCAGCTCCGGTATTCGAAAAATTATTTTTTATGGACCTTAATAAAATATACCGGAAAAAAGGGCGTTAACCTCTTATAATACGACAAGTCTCGTTGTATACAGACAGACAAATGACGTATTTTACTTTAACACATTCTCATTTTTCGAGATTATGTTTGATTTAGCCCCAAACTTCCACCCCGGTGGAAGTTTTTTTATTTCCGTCAGGTTCGGGAAGCACACGTGATACGCTGCCGCTATGCCTTCCGGGCTGCAAGTTTCTCCTTTCTTTATACTTCGGACTTTGTTTGTATCTTTACCGTATGAAATTCCAGGTAAAATCAGATTTTAAACCGACAGGAGATCAGCCGGAAGCCATACGGCAACTGGTTTCGGGTATCGAACATGAAGACAGGTATCAAACTTTACTGGGTGTTACCGGATCGGGAAAAACCTTTACGGTAGCCAATGTCATACAGGAAGTACAGCGTCCTACCCTGGTGCTGGCACACAATAAAACCCTGGCAGCACAGCTTTATTCGGAATTCAAGCAGTTTTTTCCGGACAATGCCGTGGAATATTTTGTCTCCTATTATGATTACTATCAACCGGAAGCCTACATTCCTGTTTCGGGAACGTATATTGAAAAAGACCTCTCGATAAACGATGAGATCGAAAAACTCCGATTAAGTACAACCTCCTCCCTGCTTTCCGGAAGAAGGGATGTACTGGTTGTCGCTTCCGTATCGTGCCTGTACGGTATCGGTAACCCCCAGGAATTTCAGAAAAATGTTATCCCGATCGAGCGGGACCAGGTGATCTCCAGGACCAAATTTCTCCACCTTCTCGTACAAAGCCTCTATTCGCGGACTACGGCCGATTTCCTTCGCGGAAACTTCCGCATAAAAGGAGATACGGTCGATGTATTTCCCGGGTATGCTGATAATGCTTTCCGTATTCATTTCTTCGGAGATGAGATCGAGGATATCGAAGCTTTCGATCCGCAAACTAACGAGATCCTGGAAAAATATGAAAAACTGAATATCTACCCGGCCAATATCTTTGTCACTTCTCCCGATGTGCTGCAAAACGCCATCAAACAAATACAGGACGACCTGGTAAAACAGGTAGATTATTTTAAGGAAATCGGGAAACATCTCGAAGCAAAACGCCTGGACGAGCGGACCAATTTTGATCTGGAAATGATCCGTGAACTCGGCTATTGCTCCGGTATCGAAAACTATTCGCGTTACCTTGACGGGCGGGAAGCCGGAACAAGGCCTTTCTGCCTTCTCGACTATTTCCCGGACGATTACCTGATGGTAGTCGATGAAAGTCACGTGACCATTCCACAGGTACACGCCATGTACGGAGGCGACCGGTCACGAAAGGAAAACCTCGTGGAATACGGGTTCAGGCTTCCTGCAGCCATGGACAACCGACCGTTGAAATTCGAAGAATTCGAAGCGTTGCAGAATCAGGTGATCTATGTCAGTGCCACTCCTGCAGATTATGAACTTCAAAAATCTGACGGCATTTACGTGGAACAGGTTATTCGCCCTACCGGGCTTCTTGACCCGGTGATCGAAGTACGCCCGAGCCAGAACCAGATCGACGATCTTGTCGAAGAGATACAACTCCGTACGGAAAAAGATGAGCGCGTACTGGTGACAACCCTGACCAAACGTATGGCCGAAGAACTCACCAAGTACCTCACCAGGATACAGGTACGGTGTCGCTACATACACAGTGATGTGGATACGCTGGAACGCGTGGAGATCATGCAGGACCTGCGTAAAGGCCTGTTCGATGTGCTGATCGGGGTGAACCTGCTCCGGGAGGGACTCGATCTGCCCGAAGTTTCCCTCGTCGCTATTCTCGATGCCGATAAGGAAGGATTCCTGAGAAGCGCCCGCTCTCTGACCCAGACCGTCGGACGGGCAGCCCGGAACCTGAACGGAAAGGCCATTATGTATGCCGACAAAATAACGGATAGTATGCAAAAGACAATCGATGAGACCAATTATCGAAGGGAAAAACAAATGGCTTTCAATACAGCAAACAATATTACGCCCAAAGCCCTCAATAAAAAGATCGATTCCGGTATCCGAAGAGTTTCAGCTACAGAAGCCTATCACGAAAATTTCCGGAAAGGACCGACAGCTGCCGCTGAACCGGATATGACCTATGCAACCAAAGAACAGGTAGAAAAAAATATCCGGGAAAAACGTAAGGCCATGGAAAAAGCTGCCAAGGACCTGGATTTCATGCAGGCTGCAAAACTGAGGGATGAGATAAAAGCCCTACAGGAAAAAGTAAAATCCATGTAACACAGCGAAAAACCGGCATGGTCCGTCATTTTAGACTGTACCAATATATGCCTTTTCTAACAGAACTATATTCTTTTTGTTAAATAATGTTAATTCCTTATTTAAACAAGAATAATTATATAATATTCGGAAAGTTTAAGAATACTAATCGTCAATCTATATACCGGAAATGCCTCGAAACCGAATACATATTCTCCTGTCTTCCGCTGCAGGTCTTGTCTTAATGTTTACGATCACATCCTGGAAGATTTTCAAAGAAAAAGAGAACTCCGATCCTTATACCCAGAAGATTCCCGGAACCGAAATCTCCTTTGATATGGTACCTCTTAAAGGCGGTACTTTTGAAATGGGAAGTACCGGGAAAGAAGCCGGGCACCGTGATGACGAATCTCCCGTACATAAGGTAAAAATAAGTCCTTTCTGGATGGGTACACACGAAATCACATGGGATATCTACGAGCTGTTTCTCAATAAAGGATACGAACAAACCATGAGCAGCGATCCCATTGGAGAAGAGGTAGATGCTGTATCCCGCCCTACGACACCATATCTGGACATGACTTTCGGAATGGGGAAAGAGCATATGCCTGCAGTAGGAATGACCCAATACAATGCGATCCAGTTCTGCAAATGGCTCTATATCAAAACGGGAGTTTTTTACCGGTTACCTACCGAAGCGGAATGGGAGTATGCCTGCCGGGCAGGGACAACATCCGCATATTTTTTCGGGGATTCCGCAGATAAGCTGGCGGACTATGCGTGGTTTGCGGAGAACAGCGAAGAAAAAACACATCCCGTGGGTACCAAAAAACCAAATCCATGGGGACTTTACGATATTATCGGGAACGTTATGGAATGGACATCAGACCAATATGTGTCCGATAGCTATGAAAACTTCTCGGGAAAAACAGCAGAAAATCCTGTGGTGGATGCAACAGAATTATACCCGCGTGCGATCCGGGGAGGCAGCTTTAAAAACGCTGCAGAAGATCTCCGGTCTGCCCGGCGTTTTGCATCCGACCCCTCCTGGAAACAGATCGATCCCCAGATGCCCAAAAGCAACTGGTGGTTTCCGGAAGCCTCTTTTCTCGGTATTCGTGTAGTACGGCCGGTTGATCCGCCCTCCGAAGCGGAGATCCTGAGCTACTACGACAGGGAGCCCATTGAAGATTATTGATATATCAACCTTAACCGTTAATTATAAATTCCTTTTTCTTATGAAACCATCCAACGCAAATAGCCGTAGAGATTTTATGAAAACCGCGGCTTTGGCCACTGCCGGAGCCACCATGTTAAACCCGATCAGTATCCCCGGGGCTTATGCTGCCGGAAGCGATGTGATAAAGATTGCTCTTATAGGATGCGGAGGCCGGGGTACCGGAGCTGCATTTCAGGCCTTTGAAACCGGGCATAACCTGAAGCTTGTGGCTATGGCCGATGCCTTTGAGGATCAACTGGAAGACAGCTATTCCAAACTCCTTAAAAAATTCGGAAAAGAAAAGGTAGATGTTCCGCAAGAAAGGAAATTTACAGGTTTCGATGCCTATAAAAATGCCATCAAAGAAGCCGATGTGGTCCTGATTGCCACTCCGCCGGGGTTTCGGCCCACCCACTTTGAGGAAGCCATCAACCAGAATAAACAGGTATTTATGGAAAAACCCGTAGCGACAGATGCCACGGGGATACGCAAGGTCCTGGAAGTTGCTGAAAAAGCAAAAGCCAAGAAACTCAATGTTGTGGTCGGACTCCAGCGAAGATATCAGGATAATTATATAGAAACCATAAAGAGAATACACGATGGTGCCATAGGCGATATCGTCGGCGGACAGGTTTTCTGGAACGGTGGAGGTGTATGGGTGCGCGAAAGACAACCCGGACAAACGGAAATGGAATACCAGATGCGGAACTGGTATTATTTTAACTGGCTGTGCGGTGACCATATCGTAGAACAGCATGTACACAATATCGATGTGGCCAACTGGGTAAAGGGAAGCTATCCCGTTAAAGCCGAAGGAACCGGCGGACGACTCATACGTACGGGAAAAGATAACGGTGAGATCTTTGACCATCACGTCGTGCTTTTTACCTACGATGACGGAACGGTGATACACAGCGAATGCCGCCATTTTCCCGGAGTACACAATCGTGTGGACGAAAGCTTCCAGGGAACGAAGGGACGTACTTTTATGCACGCCGGAAATCATGGGGTACTATGGGATGCCAAAGGTAACGAACTCTATAAACACAACGGAGAGCACAATGCAAATCCGTATCAGACCGAACACAACGAACTCTTCGGTGCAATAGTCAAAGGAGAATACAAATTTGCCGATGCAGAAAATGCGGCCAAAAGTACCATGACAGCTATTATGGGACGATATGCGACCTACTCCGGGAAAATTATCAACTGGGATGAAGCATTGAACTCCGAAGTAGAACTAATGCCGGATACGCTGGACTGGAATGCCATGCCTAAAGTGGTACCCGGAGAAGACGGATACTATCCGCATGCCATCCCGGGAAAAACCAAAGTTATTTAAGGTGATTACGATTCGCTGATATGGCGAGTAATTCATTATGATAAATCTGCCTGCCCAATTCCGCAAGGAAGGGCAGGCCTTTTTCTTTGTAAGCGTATACCCCGTCATTCAATATCCCGTTGTCATTCACTGTTACAGTCGCCGTAAGTATAAATTCCACCCCGCTTTCCTTATCCTTTATATAAGCACAATCCGTTAGCGTACCGTAAGCATAGCCTACCTTGTTATAGATCTCCAGGTTTTCCGGAATGGTAGCCACGGTATCACCGAAAAGAAAAAAACGATCGTAACTCTCCGGGTATTTCAAGGCATCATAACCGGCCTCTTCCGGGGTTGCTTTCATGGCATAAAGCAGGAACTTCCGGTCTTCCGCCCTCAGATCGAACTGGTGTTTTTCCGGATATAGCTGCGGGAAGATCAACCGCTTCATCGTATTGTGAAGTGTCTTAACCGGATAGTAATTTTTCAGGGAGAAATCCATAGGCCCTTCTACCAGTACACTGTCTTTGATATAGCCCTTCCCCTTCGAAACTTCCCGGAGATCCAGTGTATCCGGAGCGCTGTTATAACTGGAAAACAATTGTACCAGGGTAGTGTCATTTTTATAGGCAACTATGGGTTTTGTCGCAATATCAGCAGCATGCTCTACAGACAACCGATGAGAAAGCCGAAACGGTTGCAGGCCTTTATCTTTCATTTTCTGATTGACGTAATCCGTACCCAGGAACTCGTACAACCGGTTAAAAGCCCTGTTATCGCTCACCGCAAAAATTTGCCTTACGGCTTCTGCCACCGTAGTCTCTTCCTTCTCTTCTTCCAGAAAGAAACGGGTATTACGGTTCATCCATTTTTTCTCTTTGATCCTTTCCATAGCAAGTATGGCCATGGGGAACTTGACGGTACTTGCAGGATAAAAATACAAACTGTCTTTTGCCCGGTAGAAGAAATCGTCGAATACCGGTTTCCCGGAAGGATCGTACGTAATACGCGAGAAAACCACCTGTACCCCATGGCTCTCTGGATCGTCCATGATCCTTTGAATTTCCGGAAGTTCGGCAGCCAGTGCTGTACGTATCGGCGTAGTAACATCTGTCTTTGATGTTTTTTTACAAGCCACAAGACTTAAAAGAAGAACACAGTATAGAAGTCGAAACATAATCACTAACATCCTGATTTTGAAATAAATTTAAAAAAAATATTTCAAAATTCCCGCATATCACTGGATGATCATGAAAGATTTTACCCCGGATGGTAAAAGGAAATTCACTTTAAGACAGGGCGAAATATAAACTACCGGGAACCTCCCCCGGATTGGTAGTCTTCCCAGGAGGTGGTTTCAAAGATGTCATCCCCGAAATACCTGGCTATTTTCAGAAATTTCTCTGGTGTCTGGTAACCCGGTACCGGCGAAAGTAACTGTTGTTTTTCATTCAGAAAAACCACGGTGGGATAACTCAGGCGGTTCTGAAGCAATGCTGCCGCAAGTTCGTGATATCCTCTGCGACCGGCTGCCACATATTTAAAAGTACGCCCGTTATATGCTATTTCTTCTTTTCCTTCCCCGTCCAGTTTGACCATATAAAATTTGTCGCGCATATAAGCAGCTACTTCCGGATTGGCAAAAGTATCCTTATCCATTTTCTTACACCATCCGCACCAGTCGGTGTACACATCGACAAATATCTTCTTCGGAGAAGTATCCTGTTTTGATTTTGCTACTGCCTTTTCCCAACTCATCCAGTTCACGGAAAGGTCTTCCTGTCCGAAGACAGCCGTAAACATTCCCAGAAGTAAGATCAGCAGAAAAGACAATATATACCGTATCCAGGCCATGGTTCTGTATTTTAGTGCATAAAGGTAAGAAAAACTTTGACATCCGGCCGGTTATTTACGCTCCTTACCTTACCGGAATACGGATATTGACGGCTTTTTGGTTCCGGGTTCCCTTCAAAATAATACGATCTTCGGTTATGTGTACTCCACATGAAATTATTACATTTACTTTTTCTGACAGCAGCCTCTTCTGTCTTACGGGATTTAAGAATATACTATGATAAATTCAAAGATTATTGCCAACGGAATTATCCGGGCGGTAGGCATACTGGTCGGAATAGCACTTCTACTGTTTCTCCTGTACAAGATCAAAGCAGTTCTGATCTATATCGCTTTTGCAGTCGTTATATCACTTATCGGAAGACCAATAGTCCGGTTTTTCAAATACAAACTGCATTTCGGCAACACCATTTCCGTGGTAATCACCATGACACTGCTCGTAGGTATTATTGCCGGCCTGGTGGCTATGTTCATTCCCCTCATTATCCAGCAGGGGCATAACCTCTCTCTGCTCAATATCAATGAACTTCAGCGAAATCTGGAAAGCCTCTACACCCAGATCAGTGATTATCTTGCGGCGCGGCAGATAGATATCTCTCAGTCTTTAAAAGAATCCGATGTATTCTCGGCCTTCGGGATATCCGCCATTCCCGATTTCCTGAACTCCCTGGTCGGCACTATAGGAAATTTCGGTGCGGGATTATTCTCTGTCGTTTTTATCTCCTTTTTTTTCCTGAAAGACAGCAGGCTATTCGATGCTTCGGTCTTTACACTCATTCCGGACAACAAGGAAGAAAAAGCCCGGAGGTCTATGGAAAAGATCAAAAACCTGCTTTCCAGATATTTTATAGGTCTGGTTTTACAAATCCTTATACTTTTTGTCATATACACCATTATTTTACTGATCCTGGGCATTCCCAATGCACTGGTTATAGCCTTCCTCTGCGCCCTGCTCAACCTTATTCCCTATATCGGCCCGCTTATCGGCGGATCTCTGATGATCATCCTCACCATGACAGGGAACCTCGGAGAAGATTTCAGCAGCGTTATACTTCCCAAGAGTATTTATGTCCTTATCGGTTTTATAATTGGTCAGCTTGTCGATAATTTTGTAAGCCAACCGGTTATTTTCTCCAACAGCGTCAAATCGCATCCGCTCGAAATTTTTCTCATCATTATCATAGGAGGGCTACTTTTCGGGGTAACGGGAATGATTATTGCCGTTCCTGCATACACGGCGATAAAAGTAGTTTTGAAAGAGTTTCTGGCCGAAAACAAGATCGTAAAAAGCCTGACCAAAAACCTGTAATTCATCTTGAATAAAACACTATTATATCCGGAGGTACAACAGTATATTTCCGAAAATATTTATACCGACACCGTAGCGCTCAGCCTTCGGAAAAGTCCTTTTGAAGGGATTGCCATGCACGAAATAACCGGGCAGATCGATGCCAGGAAAAAGTCGGAAAAAAAACTACCCTCCTGGTTTTCGACTCCGGGGATCTATTACCCCTCCAAATTGTCGATAGAACAAACCTCATCGGAAAAAACAGCCGGGTACAAGGCTTCACTGACCGGAGGTGACTCCCTGATAGACCTCACCGGAGGCTTCGGAGTCGATTGCCGATTTTTTGCCCGGCAGTTCAAACAGGTATTTCATTGCGAGGTCAACGAAGAACTTTCGGCAATCGCCGCTCACAACTTCCGGCTCCTCGGGATAACGAATATCACAACCGTTCCGGGTAACGGTATCGATTATATCCGGACATCCGGAAAGCAGTTCGATTGGATCTATATAGACCCTTCACGCAGAAGTGACAGCAAAGGAAAAGTCTTTATGCTTGCAGACTGTATTCCGGATGTTCCTTTTCACCTGGATATGCTCTTTACCCATGTGGACAATATTCTTATCAAGACCTCCCCCATACTGGATATCTCCAACGGTATCCGGGAATTGTGTGACGTCCGGGAAATCCACATTGTAGCCGTAAACAATGAAGTAAAGGAATTACTATGGCTATTAGAGAAAAAATATACCGGAGACTGCCAGATAAAAACCGTTAACCTAAACGATCCCCATACGGAAAAATTTAATTTTCGAAGGGAAGCCGAGACCGGTGCCCATGTATCTTATAGCCCGCCCCTGAACTATCTGTACGAACCGAATGCCGCCATAATGAAATCGGGAGGTTTCCGGTCGCTTTCGAAGAAAACAGGACTGTCCAAACTTCATCAGCACACCCATTTGTACACTTCCGAAGACTGCTTTCCGGACTTTCCCGGGCGTACGTTCAGGATACTGAAAATAATGGATTACAATAAAAAGGCTATTAAAAAAGAGCTGGGTGCAGGACGGGCCAATATCACCACCCGAAACTTCCCCGAAAGCGTAGCGACAATCCGCAAAAAATTCGGGATAAAAGATGGGGGGGACCGCTATGTCTTTTTCACAACAGACCGGAACGACACCAAAACAGTGCTGATATGTGCAAAAAGTAATGTAATTTTATAACAATGAAACGGATCGGCGCATACGCTCCATACCTGTAATTCGAATACCTAAAAAAGATGTTCACTTTCTTTCAAAAAAAGCAAAAGGACTATCCGGACTACTGGCTGGCCTACGAGGAGTGTTTCCGGGAAAAAAACGGACCGGAAATCTTCAATACCCGTTTTGTTGCGCTCGATACGGAAACCACAGGATTCCATTATAAAAATGACCGGGTGCTCAGCATCGGGGCCGTATCCGTGATGCAAAACACCATCTCCGTCGCTGACGTTTTCGAGATCTATATCCGCCAGGACACTTTTAATCCCGAAACCGTTAAGATACACGGGTTACTCCGTGAAGACAGACGCGTGGATGCCGTGAGTGAAGAGGAAGCGATACGACAATTCCTGGATTATATCGGGAATGCGGTTCTCGTGGCCCACCATGCCAACTTTGATCTCACCATGCTAAACACAGCCCTGAAACGCATGGGATTACCGAAACTGAAAAACCAGGTACTGGATACCTCGGTCCTCTACACGAGATCGCGGATCACCTCTAATCTTATAGATCATAACCGGAGTTACAGCCTGGACGAACTTGCCGATACCCTCAATGTAGCCAAAAGTGACCGCCACACTGCTACCGGAGATGCCTATATCACGGCACTGGTCTTTCTGAAAGTACTGTCGCGGCTCGAAAAGAAGGGAATACACAAAAACAAAGACCTGTCCTGATTCCTTTTTCCCGACTTATCCTTTAACGGTAGACCTTGATATAGTCCACAATAAACTGCTGTGGAAATATCGAATCATCGACTTCCGGTCCGCCGAAATTTCCTCCTACGGCCATATTGATAAGAAAGTAAAAAGGATGTTTAAACGGATAGGTATCCTCATTTTTAGGTTCCGGGGAAAAGGTATAAACTTCCCGGCTGTCGATAAAGAATATAATCCGTTCGCTGTTCCACGATACACCGTACGTATGAAAATCCCGGGCGAGACCGGGAACTACGGTTGTTTTGGTATTTACGGTATTTCCGTGACTTTCCGGGGTATGTAATGAGGTGTGTACCGTATCGGGTTGCCGCCCTACGTATTCCATGATATCGATCTCACCCGCCCCGGGCCATCCGGCTTCTGCTATGTTACTTCCGAGCATCCATAATGCCGGCCATAGTCCTTTTCCCTTCGGCACCTTAGCCCTTATTTCTATAGTACCATACCTGAATTCCGCTTTACCCCTGGTATTGATCTTTCCACTGTAATACGTATCTCCTACTTTGTCGGCCGTAATCATGAGAAAGCCATCTTTTACGGTCACGTAATCCTTATTATAGATCTGTCGTTCGTTATTGCCCCAGCCACAAAGATCGGGACACCCGTCACCGGTTTCGTAATTCCAGCGGAGTGAAGACAGGCTATCCCCGTTAAAATGCTCCTCCCACAACAGTTCCTTATCGTTCTGGGCTATCAGTACCAGATGGGAAAAACTCAAAAACAGTAGTGCTTTTAATTTCATTATTGTTCGGATTTAAATTCGAAAGCGGTCATATCGGTATCCACAGAATTTCCGCCGATAAAAAGTTTAAAACGTCCCGGTTCGGCCTCCCATTTCCTGTTGATGGTATAAAAGGAGAGCATTTGTTCGTCAATTACAAAATTAACGGTTTTAGCCTCCCCCGGCTCAAGGTAAATTTTTTCAAAAGCTTTGAGCATTTTCACCGGACGTGTCAGGCTGGCGACTTCGTCATGCAGGTATAGCTGTACCACTTCGGCCCCGGCCATTTTACCGGTATTGGTCACGGTCACCGTTACGTTGATCTTTTCCCCGGGACCAAAAGTATCCCGGTCCTGCCGGATATTACCGTATGCAAAATGGGTATAACTCAGCCCGAACCCGAACGGGAACAACGCCTCGTTTGGCGTATCATTATAATGAGAATAGGTCACCTGTTCCCCGCCTTCCGGTCGCCCTGTAGGTTTCCTGTTATAATACAGCGGGGACTGCCCTACGCTATGCGGAAAGGATACAGGCAGCTTTCCTGCGGGATTATACTTTCCGAACAGCACTTCCCCCACTGCATTTCCGTGTTCCGTACCTAAAAACCAGGTTTCCAGAATAGCTTTCATGCTACCCGAACTTTCACTGATATTCATGGGGCGGCCGTTCATCAATACCATCACCGTATTTTTATTAATGCGATGCACCGCATCGATCAATTGCTGTTGTACCCCGGCAAAACGGATATCGGCCTGACTCCTGCCTTCACCGGACTGAAAGGCATCTTCTCCCACAACGAGAATAACCACATCTGCTTTACCTGCAAGGGACAGTGCTTCCGCAAAACCGCTGGTATCATCGGTATTGATATGGAGCGGGGACAAAAAATTCCGCGCTCCCGTGGCCAGGTCGGCCCCTTTTGCGTAGGTCACCGTACATGATGCGGGAGCATGGTTGCGTATGCCCTCCAGTACCGAAACAGCCGAACCCGGATCTGCCTGTGCTCTCCAGTTTCCGAGGGGAGAATCTTTATCGTCGGCCAAGGGCCCTATCACTGCAATGGTCCCGCTCTTTTCGTGCAGTGGCAGGATATGATCTTGGTTTTTGAGAAGCACGATAGACTTTCGGGCTGCTTCCAGGGCAACTTCACGGTTTTCAACAGTGTACAACTCCTTTTTTTCCCGTTCTTCGTTACTGTAGCGATAAGGGTCATCGAACAACCCCAGGTTAAATTTAACCCTTAAAATACGTTTTACGGCATCATCTATTACCGACTCCGGTATTTTATGGTCTTTCAGCAGGCCTGCCAGGTTTTCCTCATAGGCCCCTCCCTCCATGTCCATATCTATGCCGGCGCGTACTGCGAGTTCCGATGCACGGACCTTATCGCCCGCTACCCCGTGGGGGATCAATTCGGCAATAGCCCCCCAGTCGGACACGTTAAAACCTTTCCACTGCCACTCCTCCTTGAGAATTTCACGTTGCAAATAACGATCGGCACTCGCCGGGATACCGTCGATATCATTAAACGAACTCATAAAGGTAGCCACCCCTGCTGCTGCAGCGGCCTTAAAAGGCGGCAGTATCGTATTGTGAAGTTCATGCATACCGATATTCACCGTATTGTAATCGCGTCCTGCTTCGGCAAAACCATACCCGGCAAAATGTTTGGCGCAGGCCGCAATCGTAGCCGGATCGGAAAGATCATCGCCCTGAAATCCTTTTATTCTCGCTACGGCAATCCTCGTATTGAGATAAGGATCTTCACCCGCACCTTCCATGATTCTTCCCCAGCGTGCATCGCGGGAAACATCCATCATGGGAGCAAATGTCCAGTTGATCCCTGCAGCGGCGGCTTCTCTTGCGGCTACGGATGCTGTTTTCTCCATAAGCGCTGTATCCCAGCTGGAACTTTCTCCCAAAGGAACAGGGAACATCGTACGGTACCCATGGATAACATCATACCCGAAAATAAGAGGGATCTTAAGCCTGGAATGCTCCATAACCAACCGCTGCGCTTCCCGCGTATTTTTGACGGATGTTACATTGAGCATCCCCCCCACATATCCTTTCTTCAGCTTTTCCAGTTTTTTCCGGTCATCCGTACCGGTCGCAGGTCCGGTAACATCCCAGCTTCCGTTATACAACACCATCTGGCCTATCTTCTCTTCGAGGGTCATCAATCCCAGTACGGAATCGACCTTATGCTCCGTAACCCGTGACGGATTGTCCGGTGCGGATGAGTAATCCCCGGAACACCCGGTGAGCAGCGCTCCCATAAAACAACCACTAATGATATATGCTTTATAATTCATGATTTTTTTCAGAAAAAAGGGCAGGTCTACCCTGCCCATGTCATATAAAAACACGCTTAAACTACTGATAAACCCTTACGTAATCGACCTCCATCGCAGTCTGCTGAAAAGCGGGATCGATCGCTCCCCCGAATGTACCGCCCATAGCTACATTCAGGATAATGAAAAACGGCTGATGAAAAGGGGTGTCGGATGTATTATCGAATTTGTGAAATATCTTGTTATCCACGGCAAAGATGATCTGTTCTTCCGTCCATTCTACGGTGTAGTTATGGAATTCGGTGGCCGCATTGCTCACTCCTGTGGACTGCGTCAGACCGTTTGCCCCGGAATTCCCGGGAAAGTGCAGTGTTCCGTGGGTGATATCGGGTTCGTTACCTTTGTATTCCATGATATCGATCTCTCCGCAACCCGGCCATTCCACCTCGGTAAAATTAGACCCGAGCATCCATATTGCAGGCCAGGAACCTCCTCCTTCGGTCAGTTTTGCCCGTACTTCTATACGTCCGTACTGAAAATCGTACTTGTTCTGGGTCGTTATCCGGGAAGAGGAATACTGGAAATTATCTATATTTTCTGCGATGAGATTGATTTTCAACGTTCCGTCTTCTACCACCGCATTGTCTTCGGTATAATATTGCTTTTCCTGATTGCCCCAACCATTGTTGTTCCCTGTTTCATAATTCCAGCTGGCCGCATCGGGTTCGCTTCCCTGGTCGAACTCATCGGCCCATACCAGTTCATCGAACTGGGTTTGAAGCATTTCTTCTTCCTCTCCGCCATTACCGCCGCCACCTTCGGGATCGGTAGTCAACTTCAGGTACCAGGCCAGACTATCGTCAGATCCCATAATAGCGCGTAATTCCATATAATCGTCTTCGATCTTCATAATCTCATACGTACTGGTCCCGATATAGTAGTTCATAAATCCTCCGTCGGATATGATAAATTGTGTTCCGGGAGTACCCGGAGCTTCCGAGGAAGACGGGGCAAGATTTACGTATTTTTTACCCGAAGTATCAAAGGCCAGACACTGATCATCGCCTCCGCTACCGCCGGCAACAGAGAGGTAACTCGCATTGAAGAAGGTCTCTCCTTTATTGTCATGCTCAAAGGCAATACTACCGTCATTTTCAAGACTGAATGTCATGGCGTCATCGTAGAAACACTCGTCCTTCTCATTAGGAGCTGCCGAGTAATAATCAGGGGTAAAAGTTCCCGAAGGACCTACACCGAGGTGGGCCGGAAGTGCCTTGGCTATATACCAGGTTTTGCTCCCGTCACCAGTGAGCAGCGATTTTGTTTCCGGATCATCGAATTCACTGAATACCCGTAATGTCAATGTTTTACTGGTACTTATACCCCCGGTCCCCGTAGCCAGAACGGTAACTACATAATCATTGATACCGGGAGTAGTAAACCGATGTGTATACGTTCCGTTCGAGGTGTTTTTGGACGATTTATCGCTGAATACGAACTTGTAGTTCGTAGCGTGTTGTGCACTTACCTTAAACTCCACCAGGCCACTGCCATCCCCGTATTCGTTTTCGTCATCGACCCCGATGATTCGTGCTTCCATACTCAGGTCGGCCGGGGCAATAAGGGCCCCGAGACTGTTATCGTCATCCTGGCAACTGCTGTGCAACAGCAACAGCATACAAGCCAGTACCGAAACTATAGGTATTATATATCGTTTCATCTTATGATTTAATTTTTGAGTTGTATATCGTCTATATAATAGGTATTCCCTTCTCCGGGCTGATCAAAATTCATAAAAATGGTAACCACATCCAGATGTTCCGGGTGTTCTATGCCGGAGAAATCGAAGGTAAGCTCTTCCCATGATTCTGTCTTTGTCGTGGTTGCGGAGACCTCTGTGGCATAGTCAGACCCCGAGTCTTCCAGTTTGAGAAGTACGGTAATGCTACTTTTCGGAGACCAGGTTTTGACACTCAGTATCGTGGATGAAGAAAAATCTATAGGTTTATCGAGCAGTATATTAGAGCCTGCCCAGGTCTCGGCACCCGCAGATTTGACCAAACGGGTCACTTTTGAGGAGGTATTGATACCCGATACATCCGGATTATCCGCAATATCCGAAACAGCCCCCCCGAAATTCATCCATGCATAGGATATCGGGGCTTCGAAAGTAAGCGGAAGTTCGGGAAAAGCCAGCCGGATATTATCAAAATAATAGGTCTCTCCTTCTCCGGGAATATCGAAATTAAAAAACAGTACAAGCGTGCTGTAATCCGTAGCTTCGTCCAATGCTGACAAGTCGAAAACCAGCGTTTCCCATTGTCCGGCAACCGTAGTTGTCTGTTCGAATTCCACAAAAGTACCGGAATCCCCGGCTTTTTCCATTTTGAACAATACGGGTGCGCCGGCAGCAGGCGAATATACATCAACAGCTACGGATTTTGTCACGGAAAAATCAATTCCCCCGTTCAGGGAAGCCGATATGCCCGCCCAGGTTTCCGAGCCCTGTGGCTTGGTGTAAGCACCTACGGTGTTACTGCTATTTACCTGGTCGGGATCCGGATTGTCAACCAGGGCTACGGTAGTACCATCACCTCCCCCGAAGTAATAAAAATCGTATTTTACGGTGGGAACCTCAAAGGTTACCGGAAGTACCAGGGGTGTGGATATTTCTATATCTTCGGTGTATGCTGTAGTAGCACTACCACCGCTGAGGGCCACTACTTTTATCGTATAGGTTCCTATATCTCCGTATTCGTAAGAAGCACTTTCTCCCGAAAGGAAAGACACGGGAGCCTCATCCTCCTTTTCTCCGAAATACACCTCGAAAGCAGCTGCATGGTCTGCTACCGCAATTACGGTGACCTTAAAAGGCTCCGACTGTTCCCTGCTGATCGTGACCTCCAGGTTTTCCGGGGGCAGAAAGGACAGCAAAAGCTCTTTTTCTGCAGTGGCTGTAGCACCGGCCTGGTTCCTGGCTGTAATTCCGATGGTATACGTACCTTCCGGATAGATATGAGAGACTCCCTGTCCGGAAACGAATTCTTCCGACGGTTCGCTGCCATCTCCGAAATCTATGATAAAAGAGTGGGCTCCTTTTGCCGAAGGGTAGATACTTACCTCCCCCGAATTGTCCTGTTTGATCAGAAAATCTGCCGAAATATCGGTAGGTTCCGAGAGGTTTACACGTGTTGTGCCGTCATCATCGGAACAACCCCACACCAGCAGCATACAGGCCGAAAATATGAGTATATAGCTTTTTAGTATCGCTTTCATAATAATGATCTTTTTAGTAGTCAGGATTTTGTTCCCATGTATTCTGCGAGAACTGAATTTCTTCGAGCGGAACAGGGAAAATATTATTTTTCGGAGCGGTAAATCCGGTAATGGTACCCTGTGCTCTTCCGGTACGGACCAGGTCAAAAAAACGATGTCCTTCGCCCATAAGCTCTGACCTGCGATCGCGATAGATGGCTTCCAGCAGCACATTCCCGGAGGCGGATACTTCCCCCAGGCCTGCACGCTCCCTGACCTGGTTCAGGTAATCCCTTGCAAGTACCTCGTCAATACCTCCCCTGACCAGCGCTTCCGCAGCCATCAGCAGTACATCTGCATACCGTATAGCTCTGTAATTATTAGGCTGGGTAAGATTGGCATCTCCTTCATTGTCGTTGATCCGCGGGAGATATTTCCGGTTGTAATAGCCGGTATGTCCGGTTACCGGATCGGTATTACCGATCCCGTACGATGCACCCGTTTCGGAGACCCAGGCTTCGATATCGAGTACGGTAACATCTCTTCGGAGGTCCCCGGATTCGAAAGAATTATAGGCTTCTTCGGTAGGGAGGTTAAACCCGTAACCGGATTCGAATACAGGACCGGAATAATTACGGATACCACTGAACCCCACCATCACATTTCCTTCACTACACTGCAAACATTCGAATCCTGCCCCCTGTACACCGGTGTACTGGATCTCAAATACCGATTCGCCACTGTTTTCCGCTTCATACTCAAACAGGTCTTTATAATCCTCACCCTGCCTCGTACCGTACAGGTGATATTTACCGGAAGAGATCACCAGATTCAACATCGGGGCAGCTTCGTCAAATTTATCCTGATAAAGGTATACTTTGCCAAGCAGCGCCTGGGCGGCACCTTTGCTAACACGTCCCGTTTCGGGGGCATCAACAGCAAGTCTTTCCACCGCATATTCCAGGTCGCTCTCTATATAAGCATAGACTTCACTTACCGGGGAGCGCGGTACGATGGCCTCGTCTCCAAGAACGAACTGTCCTTCCGGTTTCATCGGGATTGCACCAAACCATTTCACGAGTTCAAAATTGAAATAAGCTCTGAGGAACCTGGTTTCCGCCAGTAACTGTTCCTTACCTTCAAAATCGGTTTTATCCTGGTTTTCTATAATAAAGGAAGCTCTTTGAACCCCTGCAAAATTCCAGTCCCATATATCATCGAGATTATCGTTTATAGGCGTATGCTCCATACGGTCTACCTGCTGCCATCCTATGACATCGGTAGCACTTTCCCCGCCCGCATGCGTGTTGTCCGAAGCGATCTCTCCCAGAATTACATTGACATAGGTAGATTGCAGTATGTCGTACGTTCCGAGCAGAGCATTGTAGTAATCATCTTCACTGTTGAAATAATTTCCCGAGGAAATTTCATAGCGCGGATCCACTTCGACAAAATCATCACTGCATGCCGTAAAAGTAAAGGTTGTGAACGCCGTGGTCAGCAACAGGCTGTATATATATGTTTTTTTCATGTTTTTCATCCGTTTAGAATTGAAGGTTTACACCGATAATGTATGTTCGCGGCACAGGATAAAATCCGTAGTCGATACCGCTGCCGATAGGATCACCGGAAGATGCCGTCGGGTCGTACCCCGAATACCTGGTAAAGGTGTGTACATTATCCACTTTGGTATAGATACGGAACTTCTCGAGCCCTGATTTTTTTATGAAGCTGTCGGGTATGGTGTACCCCAGGGTAATACTTTGTATCCTGGCAAACGATCCGTCTTCTACAAAAAAATCGGAAAATACGTGATTGGTCGTCGGTTCGGTGGTTACTCTCGGAACGCTATTTCCGGTCCCCGGTCCTGTCCAACGGTTGAGCCGGTAATTCATTTTATTGACATTGGGCTGATCCCTTTCGTAATTTCTCACGATATCATTACCGAGATTGGCAAAGGAATACGCAGAGAAATCAAATCCTTTGTATTGCAGGGACAGGTTGAGTCCCATGGTTACTTTGGGAATCGGGTTTCCGAGGTCGGTACGGTCTTTGGCATCGATAACCCCGTCACCATTGACATCCACATAGCGGATATCTCCCGGCCTTGCTTCCGCACCCAGCGCTTTTTGTGACGGATGGGTTTCTACTTCGTCCTGGGTCTGGAAAATACCGTCGGTACGATAACCGTAGAAATATCCGAGGGGTTTTCCCACTTCCATTCTCGCCGGCATAGGCTGTCCCACACTAAAAGCCCCACCTTCGTAATAGCCGGTACCATTGTTTACCCGTGTTGCTTTATTGTGGAGGGTAGCAATATTATATCCTGCCGAGATATTAAAACCGTTATCGAAGGTCTGATTGTAGTTTACGGCAAATTCAAGTCCCTGGTTCTCCACGGTTCCGGCATTGACGATAGGTCCTTCGGCGCCCGGTGCTCCGGTACCGAGTATACCGGATACGGGAATATTGGATATCAGCAGGTTTTCCCTGACATTTCTGTAATAATCGGCGATAATCTCTATTTTGTTATCGAAAAGCTGAAGATCCAGTCCGACATCAAATTTTTTGGCTTCTTCCCATTTTATTCCGGGATTAGCCAGTCTTCCCAAAGCATAGCCGTTTACAAGGCTCTGATCGTTCCCGAGAACATACGTCGCCTCCCCGTTAAGCAGGGAAAGGTAGCCGAAGGTGGGAATCCTGTCATTACCCAGCACACCGTAGCTCGCACGCAGTTTCAGAAAATTTACGGCACCGGTGTCATTGAAGAAGTCTTCTTCCGAAACCACCCATCCTGCAGAAGCCGACGGGAAATATGCCACACGATGCTCCGGTGCAAAAAGCGTAGACGCATCACGACGGATCATGGCCGAGAAGAGATATTTGTTTTTAAAGGCATACTGTAACCTGGTAAAATAGGACAACCGGCGCAAATCGTAAGCATACGAATTGTTCGTCTGGTTATCTCCGGAACCTGTTGCGGTATTGAAATCGGCAAACTTCCAGCTGTTGGCCTGGACTCCAGTACGTGTTCCGCCAAGGCCTTCCCCGTATTGTTTATAAGCCGTCATCCCCAGCATGAACGTCACCTTATGATGGTCTGCCAGCACATTGGAATACGTATTGAAAAGATCGAAAGTATAGTCGTTATCATTGATCTTGTTCAGCGTAACCATATTATCTGTACGGGTATAGATCTTACCTGCACCGTAATTGTAAATCGGTGCGAATTCACGGTTTCTCGAATTTGAGGTATTAAACCCGAACCGGGCCTGAAGCTCCATATTACGGATATATTTCAACGTAGCCTGTATGGTCCCGCTAAGACGGTTGGTGACATACTCATTGAAGGTATTATCGATCTGTGTCAACGGGTTCACTACTTCATTACCCAGACTGATGGTATTATCGAGGTTAGCTGTGGAAGGATCGATGACCGGAGCGATATTTGCCGCGTTAAAAAGTACGGAGCCCAGTGAAAAACTATTGATATTATGACGTTTAACCCTGCTGTAAAACAACTTGGTACTGACCGAGAGTTTTTCCGAAATATCGGCATTCAGGGATATCCTTGCCGTACTTCTTCTGAAATCCGCTTTATCCCCACCGATAATCCCTTCCTGATCCAGGTGTGAGGCGCCGAGCGAGTAATGGATTTTCTCTTCTCCCCCGGTAATGGACAAATTGTGATTGGTTACCGGGGCCTGGCGAAAGACTTCGTCCTGCCAGTTTGTCCCTTTGCCCAAATTACTGATATCCGGAAAAGGAAGTGCCTGCCCGGCATTGGCATAGCTTTCATTGAGCAATACGGCGTATTCCGTGGCATTAAGTACCGGAAGTTTGCGCGTGGTTTCCTGTATTCCGGTGTAAGCGTCGTACTGTATCTTCGGTTTCTGATTCTTTCGCCCCGACTTGGTCGTAACCAATACCACCCCATTAGCGGCTATGGTCCCGTAAATCGCTGCCTGGGCATCTTTGAGGACTGTGATATTCTCAATGTCTTCCGGGTTGATCGAGTTGAGACCACCTTCGTACTGAAACCCATCCAGTATGATCAGCGGCGCATTGTTCCTGTTCGTCGCAATTCCGCGTATCCTGATGTTCGCCTCCGCTCCGGGTGCTCCTCCCTGAGGCGTTACATTGATCCCGGAAGTTGTTCCCTGAAGCGCCTGAGCAGCATTCAGCGGTTTCAGATCCTCGATGGTTTTTGCCCCGATAGACGAGACTGCCCCGGTAACCTCTTTCTTCACCTGCGAACCGTAACCTACCACCACGATCTCGTTGAGATTTTCGTAGTTGGGTTCCAGACTGATGTTAACGGTTTGTTGTGTTCCGAGGACAACCTCCCGTGTAGAGAATCCTATATAAGAAAACACCAGGACATCGCCTGTCGATACGGATTCTATAATATAGTTACCGTCAAAATCGGTAACTACACCTTTTGTCGTACCCTTCACCACAATATTCACCTGTGGCAAAGGCATATTATTCTCGGCATCGGTAACATTTCCCGATACGGAAAATGTCTGCGCACCAAGGCTGAACGAAGCCGTCAATAAAAAAAATAACAGTAGTGCTTTACTCATTACGTTGATGGTTTTGATTTCAGCCAATGTATCAATTATAGCTGCTCAAAACAGAAAAACAACCTCAACAAAAATCATACATGATAAAAAAACAGCCCTGAATTTTACGAATACATCCATAAAAGACCCTGAAAATGCATAATATTCATTTTTTAAGAAAAATTAAGATTTTTTCGGGTTCATATCCGGTTTTCACCCCGTGTTGAGGTAATGTTGAGGTATTTCGAAGAATTGTTGAGTCTTAGAAATCAAGAATATACTCGGCAAGTCCCTTTTTATGATCGAGTTTCATCTTCTTGCGGAGCCTGTACCGCTTTATTTCCACACTTCTCACTGAAATATTGAGAATGGGTGCGATTTCTTTAGAGGAAAGATTCAGCCTGAGGTACGCACAAAGTTTAAGATCATTAGGAGTAAGATCGGGATGTCTCCTTTTGATGGCATGCAGAAAATCCTGGTCGGCATTATTGAATGCTTCTTCAAAGAGTTTCCAGTTATCTTCATCTTCCATGTTTTTATTGATGAAGGAAATCACATCATCAATCCTGCCCCTGTCTTTTACAGCCGACAGCCTGTCCTTTAATTCCGTAAGTAATTCGTTCTTTTTGATCAGGCTCATCGTTGTAGCCGCAAGTTCCCTGTTCTTGGAAGCCATGTCATTTTCCAGCTTCTGGTTTTCGAGGGTCATGATCTCCTGCCTGCTTTCCAGCTGTTTTATTTCCAGTTCTTTTTGCTGTCTTGCGATGAGTTTAAGGCGTTGTTTACGGTAATAATCGGAATACACACGATGGACAAGGAGTACCAGAAACAGAAATAACAGCACATAGACGATCCAGGCCGTTACGGAAGCATACCATGGCGATGCTACGGTAAACGGAAAACTTTCCGGGTCCGTAAGCCGTCCGTTGATCTTTGCCCGGACCTCAAACACGTAATCTCCGGAGGGAATATTCTTAAAATCGGCAGAGGATTGCAACTGCCATTCACTCCAGTCGGAAATGTAGTTCCTGATCCGATAGCTGTATTTAATATCATTCAGCCTGCTGTACTGGGGAATGCTGTATTGAAAGCGGATAAAATTGGTTTTCCCGGGGAGTTCGGTTTCGGTACTTTTCAGTGCTATTAACTCATACTGTTCTCCTTTGCCGGCGACCTCGACAGCCTGAATGCGGAGTTTCTCCGGAACACTCCCCTGGTACGGAAGGCTGAAAGCGGCGTATCCCCGGCTGCTCCCAACGAGATACTGCCCTTCTCCCATCTGCGATATATTTTCGAATCTCGTGGTAATACTACGGTATTCTTTGGGGATCGGCACATAATGAAGTTCGAGCTTGTTACGAAAAGCATCGGTAGCCGTATAAAAAATACCATCTTCCCCAAAACCCCACCAGGTTCCGTCTTCCGTAACCCTGGAAGTCCCGGTTATCCGCTTTACAGGGCGGGTAATGCGTTCGAGATCGTTGGCCGCGGTAAAATCTCCTGCTTCCGGATCATATTTATAGATGTGTTCTGCCGTAGAGTAATAGATACTGTCATTAAACTTAAAGACACTGATCCCAAGTGAGATATTCTCATCCGCAGGAAAACTTTTCACTTTTTTTATCGTTGCACCGGGGCCTGTATTTAACCGGAAGATACCATTGTGATCGTGAGCGATCCACAATACGGAATCATGTTCTGCCACGATATTCCTCGAAGACAAGTCGAACCCCTTGATATCCTGAACGGCACCGGACTCATCGATATAGGTAAGTCCGTCATAATGTCCCTGTACTATACCACCGTCAAAGGCCTGTAATGTCCAGGTCCCCGACTTTCCGAAAATAAGCTTGGCCTGGTCCCGGTCCAGCAAAAATGTGCCCCTGTCGTGTCCCGCATATATCCGGCCTCCAATACGGTCTACGGACCACACCTGTCCCTTGGTTCCCGCTACGAGCTTATAATTGCTATGAACCGCTATGTCCCGGAAATAAAGCCCCTGATTGGTCCCGAGATATTGCAGGTCTCCTTCAAGAAGGCTACAGTACACCGTACCTATCTTACCGAAGGTGTCGTTAAAAAGGGTTGCGGAGCTCTGCCTGTTGATTACACTGATCCCGTTGTCCGTACCACACCATATATTACCATAACGGTCTTCGAACAGGGAAAGTACGGTATTATTGATCAGTGTAGGCTGGTTGTAATGCGTTCTTTCGGCGGTCACCGGGTTTATTGTGTACAATCCGTTCCCTATACTTCCCAGAGCCAGAGTATGATCTGAAAGCATACGGGAGACAAATATACTTTCGGCATACGGATAACCTTCGACAGCTACGGGTTCCCATACCTTGTTTTCTATCGTAAAGATCCCACTGTTTCTCGTTACCGCAAGCAATTTCCCCTGATAAGGATATAATCCCACAACCATATTGCCCTGTAATTCCTCATGCGCAAGGACCAGGCGGGACTTCCCGTTTTCTATCACATATAACCCCTCGTTCACGGCCTGGTAATAAGCATTACCGTTAACCCTGAAGAGATTCAGTATAATATTGTCCGAAGGTATTATCGTAACGGAATGGTCCTGCTTGTGATAACTGTATAATCTTGCAGGGCTCTGAAACAAGATGTAATTCCCGATTTCCTCGATATGCCAGAACTGTTCGCCATATAAAATACCCGAATCGACATACGCTACAAGGCTGGTGTAGGCAAGACTTCCGTTATCCCGGTGCTCCCAGTAACCGAAATCCATATATCCCCCGGTATATATTCTGTCCCCGGAAGCCATCACAGCACGTATAACCTCTCCTTCCTTGACCTGGTAGCGCTGCCATTGAGCCCCGTTGTATTCCAGTAAACCCGAGTTATTAGCCACATACATGTGTGCATCATCTCCCTGGGCCAGCATCCAGTTTTGATTTCCTCCATCGTAACTTTCGGGACTAAACCCGAATACGGGAGGTGTTTCCTGTCCCCCTACCCGGAAACAGCACACCATACCTAACCATATTAAAATGTAAAGAGATTTTGCCATAATGGCTAAAAGTATTAATTTTTGTGATGATTTCCGGTTTTCCCGACCTGTTTAATGCGAAATCTTTAACGATCCGTATACCCGCTTTCCGAACGTGCCGGATATTCCGCTACCATCACTTCTTAAATCGTCATACTCATAACCCCGGAGTGGCAATTTTTTAAAGAATTTCTACGGAACTGATCTTCTTACTTTTTATCTTTATCGCTTATAGCCTTTCTATGAGTATCGTTTTTTTTCTATCCGATTTCCCCAAAGACAGTGGTCCCATTTACCGGGAAACCATTGCGGGACGATTTCCCGCAGAACCGTTCAACACCCTGAGCAATTTTCTTTTCCTGGCCATTATCATATACTTTTCACTGAAAATTTACAGGAATTACCGGCAACACGGTTTTCTCAGTTTTGTGATTCCTGTTCTGTTCATCGGTTTTATCGGTGGTACGGTCTATCATGCTACCCGAAGCCATGAGATCTGGCTCTTACTCGACTGGGTACCGATCCTGATGCTCTGTCTTGCGGCTTCTTTTTATTTTTGTATAAAAACCGGGAACAACCGTTGGTCGAGGCTGGGGCTATCTGCCCTGGCCGTACTGCTTATGTTCGGTACGCGATTTGTTCGCTGGCCCGGAAACCTCTCGATCTCCATAGGTTATATTGCTTCCGCGCTGGGTGTTCTTTTCCCCATCGTACTCTACCTCTTCCGTACCCGCTTCCGCAATAGTATACAAGTCGTTCTTGCCGTTTGCAGTTTTGCACTGGCCATCTCCTGTCGCTACCTCGATCTGCGTTCGGATTTTCTGCCTATGGGCACGCACTGGTTATGGCACAGTTTCGGAGCGTTGGCGGTTTTTTTCCTGATGCAGTATATTTACCTGGACAATACCGCGCTTAGCCGTACACCCAGTGCACAAGAGTCAACGCCACAATAACCAGGAATAATACACTGATGAGGTTGAGGAAAAACCCGGCCTTGACCATATCCGACATCTTTATATAGCCGCTGGAAAACACTATGGCATTCGGAGGCGTCGATATCGGCATCATAAAGGCACAACTGGAAGCTATGGCTACGGGAACAGCCAGGTACATCGGGTTTACTTCCAGTGTTTTGGCAATACCCAGAACGATAGGCATAAATATGACGATGAGCGCCACATTACTCATCAATTCCGTAACGTACAGCGTAAATGCGGTAAGCAAAAGAATGAGAAGCCATAGTGGCATACTGCCGTCTCCGGCAATCAGGTTACCGACGAATTCTACTATTCCGGTACTTTCCAGCCCTTTGGCCAGGCATATACCTCCTCCGAAAAGTAAGAGTATGCCCCATGGCAGTTTTTCTGTGTAATTCCAGTTGAGCACATATTCCCTTGCCCGGAGATTTACAGGCATGATAAACATCAGTATCCCCCCGCCCATGGCAATAATAGTATCATTGAGGTAAGCTCCTCCCAGCAAACCGTTGATCTGCGATTTGAAAACCCAGCAGCAGGCCGTCATAAAAAAGACCACAGCCACGAGTTTTTCCGCCAGGTGCATCGTACCCAGTTCCCGGAGCCGCGTTTCTACCAGTGCACCGGAACCATCCAGTCTGCCAAGTCTATGTGGAAAAAGAACCCTGGTAATCATAAAATATGTAATAAGAAGCATAACCACACAAACTGGAATCCCTATAAGTAACCATCTCCCGAATTCTACTTCCTGCCCGTAAAACTCTTTCATAAATCCTACGAATACCACATTGGGTGGTGTACCCACTATGGTCGCCACCCCTCCGATATTTGCCGCATAGGCAATGCTGAGCATAAGACCGAGCCGGAAACGCTGGTAACCCTTTTTATTCGCTTTGTCCCTTTCTCCTCCTTCTTCGAGAAGTTTTACAATAGAGAGGGCTATAGGCAGCATCATCACTGCTGTAGCGGTATTGGATATCCACATACTCAGAAAGGCTGTAGAGATCATAAAACCAAGGATAATACCGTTGGCATTGGTTCCTGTAATCTTCAGGATATTCAGGGCTATACGCCGGTGCAGGTTTTGTTTTTCCATGGCCAGGGCAATAAGGAAACCGCCCATGAATAAAAATACAATAGGACTGGCATAAGGAGCCGCAGCTTCTTCCATGGTAAAGATGCCGAATACAGGGTAAAGGACCAGTGGTAATAAAGCGGTTACCGGTAGCGGTACCGCATCTGTGATCCACCATATCACCATCCAGGTGGCCAGTGCCAGTACCTGTGATGCCCCCGGTCCGAGTGCATCCAGTTGCAGGGTCATAAGCAGGATCATAAATATTAATGGTCCTGCGACCAAACCTATCATTCTCGCCATACGAAGAAATTAATTAACGGAAAGATAATAAGCCTGCACTACCTATTGCAATACAGGCTTTAATACGGATCGTTATACTGCGTTTTCAATGATATCCTCCACAACTTCCGGATTCAGTAATGTGGAAGTATCTCCGAGGTTTGCGGTATCTTTTGAAGCGATCTTACGCAGGATACGTCTCATGATCTTACCGCTTCGGGTTTTGGGCAGTCCGCTGACAAACTGAATTTTATCGAGTTTGGCTATAGGCCCTATATGCTCCGAAATATACTGGTTGATCTCCCTGGTGAGGTTTTCCCGGTTCCTGGTTTCCCCGGTTTCCTTGAGAATAATAAAACCGTACAGAGCATTACCTTTGATATCGTGCGGGAACCCTACAATAGCGGATTCTGCTACGGCCGGATGTTCGTTTATCGCATCTTCTATAGGAGCCGTACCGAGGTTATGGCCGGAAACGATCACCACATCATCTACCCTACCGGTGATCCTGTAATAGCCTACCTCATCACGAAGGGCACCGTCTCCTGTAAAATATTTACCGGGAAATGCGGAGAAGTATGTTTCTTTATACCTCCGGTGATCTCCCCATATTGTCCTCGCCATGGAAGGCCAGGGAAACTTGATACAGAGACTTCCGACGACCTGGTTACCTTCGATCTCGTTCCTCTTTTCGTCCATAAGCACAGGCTGTACCCCGGGCAAAGGTAAAGTCGCATAAGTCGGTTTGGTCGGCGTCGCATAAGCTATCGGCGATATCATAAGTCCACCGGTTTCGGTCTGCCACCACGTATCTACGATCGGGCACTTCTTGTTTCCTACATGGTCATTGTACCAGTGCCAGGCCTCTTCATTGATAGGTTCTCCGACGGAACCGAGTACTTTAAGGGAAGAAAGATCATATTTCGTCACCCAGTCGGTACTTTCTTTGGCCAGTGCCCGTATGGCTGTAGGTGCCGTATAGAACTGGGTAACTTTGTGTTTATCCACAACTTCCCAGAACCTTCCGAAATCGGGGTATGAAGGTACTCCTTCGAACATCACGGTGGTTGCCCCGTTGGCCAGGGGGCCGTATAATATATAGGAATGTCCGGTGATCCAGCCTATGTCGGCCGTACACCAGTACACATCCTTTTCTTCGTACTGAAAAACATTCTTAAAGGTGTACGCCGTATAGATCATGTAACCAGCCGTGGTATGCAGCATCCCCTTGGGCTTTCCGGTAGAACCGGATGTGTAGAGTATAAACAGGGGATCTTCGGCATCCATAACTTCCGCTATGGATTCGGTCGAAGCTTTTTCATACAGGGGAGCAAGCCATTCGTCGCGGCCTTCTTTCATCGGAATATCGGCATTGGTCCGTTTTACAACCAGTACTTTGTCTATGGACGGACAGGTTTCCAATGCGCCATCCACGATACCTTTAAGGTCTATGGTCTTATTTCCGCGAAACCCTCCGTCGGAAGTAACCACCATTTTACATTCGCAGTCCTGTATGCGAGCCGCAAGGGCCGATTCGGAGAATCCGGCAAAAACCACGGAATGGATTGCCCCGATACGGGCACAGGCCAGTACCGTAACGGCAAGTTCCGGTATCATAGGAAGGTAAATACAAACACGATCTCCTTTTCTGATCCCCTGGTCACGCAGTACATTGGCCATTTTACAAACCCTGTTGTACAGGTCGTTATACGTAATGTGTTCTGCCTCTTCATCCGGATCATTAGGTTCGAAAATAATGGCCGTTTTATCTCCGCGCTTGGCCAGGTGACGGTCTATACAGTTTTTGGTAATATTAAGTTTTCCGTTTACAAACCATTTAACTTCTGCTTCTTCGAGCCGGTACTCCAGTACTTTGTCCCATTTTTTGTACCAGACAAAATCTTCGGCAATCTTGGACCAGAATTTTCTGGGTTCCCGGACCGACCTCTTGTACACCTTAAAATATTGCTCCAAGCTCTTTACTTCGTAAACACCCATAGTCAGTTTTTTTCTTTTTTATAGTTATACTGTGATCATGTCAACGAAAAGGACTGCAAACAGACCCCGGTCTGTACACTAAACACCCCGGTAAAGCACAGGATAAAGTGTTCTGAAGAATTCCTTAGGGTTAACATCACCTTATTAATAGTATCTGCTTTTTATTATTTTACCGTATAAAAATGCAAAAACATATCAAATATATAATTAAAATCTTCTCTAAACATACTTTTCACTTATAAACTTAACGGTCCTCCGTAGAATTAGCGATCCGATATTATTTTTCTCTAACCTGCCGTATCCGGCGGATTACACCTCAGTGTGAAACAGCCTCTCCGGCATCGGCAGGAATACGGATATTTTCGACGATTTTCTGTACTTCCGGAGGCGGGGGTGGCGTAAAACTGTTTACCGTAAGAGCTACTATAAAATTGGCGATCATAGCTACCATCCCGAAACCTTCGGGAGAAATTCCGAACCACCAGTCTGCGGGTTCTCCGCCACCGAACATGCCAAATTTGAACTTCATCATATAAAAGAGCATACACAATATCCCGACAACCATACCACTTATAGCTCCCTCCTTGTTCATACGCTTGTAAAAAATACCGAGTATGATGGCCGGAAAAAATGATGCCGCGGCGAGCCCGAAGGCCAGTGCAACCACTGCAGCGACAAACCCGGGAGGATTAATCCCGAAATATCCGGCAATGACCACGGCTACCGCAGCACTTCCGCGGGCTATCCACAATTCGGTTTTATCGGAAATATCGGGTTTCCACTGTTTTTTTATCAGATCGTGAGATACTGAAGTGGAAATAACCAATAATAATCCGGCTGCAGTAGACAAGGCTGCGGCCAGTCCACCTGCAGCTACCAGCGCAATAACCCAGTTGGGTAATCTCGCTATCTCCGGGTTGGCCAGTACCATGATATCATTATCGATCTTAAGCTCATTGGCTTCTTTATCCGCCAGGTATTGTATTCTGCCGTCATTGTTCTTGTCGGTAAACTGCAATAGCCCCGTAGCTTCCCAGTTGGTAAACCATTCCGGCATTTCGGCATAGGGTTTATCGCTTACGGTCTCGATAAGATTTGTCCTGGCAAATGCGGAAACCGCAGGAGCCGTAGTGTACAGGATACCAATAAAAAGCAGGGCGAGCCCGGCAGATTTCCGTGCATCTTTTACACCGGGAACGGTAAAAAAGCGAACGATCACATGGGGAAGTCCGGCTGTCCCCACCATAAGGGCGAGCGTGATGGCAAACACGTCGATCATGCTTTTGGTTCCGTCCGTATACCGGGCAAATCCCAGTTCTTCGGACAACCCGTTCAGCTTGTCGAGCAGATAGGTTCCGGAACCATCGGCCAGGGTATCCCCCATTCCGAGTTGCGGAACAGGATTGCCCGTCATCTGTATGGAGATAAAGATAGCCGGCACCATAAAGGCAAATATCAGTACGCAATACTGGGCTACCTGAGTATATGTGATCCCTTTCATTCCACCGAGAACGGCATAAAAGAGTACGATAATCATCCCGATGATAACCCCGGTATTGATATCGACTTCGAGGAAACGCGAAAACACAACGCCCACACCGCGCATCTGTCCTGCCACGTAGGTAAAAGACACCAGCAACGCACAAAATACAGCCACGGTCCGGGCCGTAGAAGAATAATACCGGTCTCCTATAAAATCGGGAACCGTAAACTTTCCGAATTTCCTGAGGTAAGGAGCCAGAAGCAATGCCAGGAGTACGTATCCGCCGGTCCATCCCATAAGATATACCGCTCCGTCATATCCCATAAAAGAAATTATCCCGGCCATCGATATAAAAGATGCCGCAGACATCCAATCTGCCGCGGTAGCCAGACCATTGGCCAGGGGCGAAACCCCTCCACCTGCAACATAAAACTCTTTGGTAGAACCGGCACGCGACCAGATGGCAATCCCGATGTAAATGGCAAAAGAAATAGCTACAAGGACATACGTCCATATCTGTACACTCATGGTTGGTGGTATTTAGTGGTTTTTCAGTACTAAAATTCAGGTAAGATCACAGCAAACTGTCTATGAATATGGTATCGGTAACAGAGCGTCTCACTTGTCATACCCATACTTCTTGTCGAGTTTGTTCATCAAGCGGATATAAACGAATATAAGAATGATAAAAACATACAAGGCTCCCTGTTGCGCAAACCAGAAACCGAGTTCGAATCCCCCGATACGAATAGTATTGAGAAGATCTTTAAAGAGTATCCCCGCGCCGTAGGAAACAAGGAACCATATAACAAGGAGTATCGACAGGTATTTCAGGTTTTCTTTCCAGTATGCCTTTGCTTTTTGTTGTGATGTCATAAAAACAGTGCTTTATTTCAGCAATAAATATAATATTTTAACACAAAAACAACATCATGCGCACTTAAAAACACGACAAAATATCGATTTACCAACATTTTTCGTGAAACCGTGGTATATATAAACAAAAAATCCCCCTGCATTTATACGATACAGGAGGATTTTCCGGTAAACAGAAATATGATCCCGGTTCTATTTACTGTTTCTGGTCTCCATTCCGGGAGGATATTTTTCGAGTATGCTTTTTACGAATTCATTAATACGCTCTTCCTTTTTATCCATACGCTGGGAGAGATATCCCGTACCTTTACCCTGCCATACCAGTTCGTTCTTTCCGGCATCGATAAAATCGATGAATAAAGAGCCTTCGGTTGTTGTGGATACGTTAGGATACGCCATTCCCCACCAGTACGGGTTCCATCCCCAACCCCAGCCGTAGTTATTGTAGACATCTACCCGCTCTTTTTCGGTGGTAAAGATACTGATGAGCATATCGGGATTTTCCGACTTGGTCATTCCCTTGGCATTCAATTCGGATTCGATAGCTCTGAGAATTCTCTTTTTATCGAGATCCGAGATCTCCGCTTTGTCTATTCCGGGTTTGAAAAAGGCGAAGGTTCTGTACGTATTAAAGTTGGCATGCTTATCGTAATCGGCAGCCACCCGGACTGTAGAGCACGACCCGGCAATCATGGCCAGTACAAGTACCGGTAATAGTCTTATTGCTTTCATCTTTTTATATTTATTTGTTGTTATTATGACGCTCCCATACCTTCGGTTTCAGGATAGGGTATAATATGGTTTGTTTTATTAAAAATACAAATTTTCAGCCGGGTTTTACCTTTGGTGCGCTGCAGGTTCATGTTAAATATTTTCCAAAAGCTTATCCTCAACATCATTCGCGAGCGTTACTTTAAGTTTCGGCTCCATCTGCATGGCCCTGTTTATGGCAAAAACAGCTTCTCTATTCCTGCCCCAGCTACGTCTTGCTATGCCGTTATTAACATCCCAGAACAACATGGAACGCAGCCGATTACCCGCCTCTTTAGTACCATCAAGAACCATGCCGAATCCGCCGTTTATCACTTCGCCCCATCCGACACCTCCGCCATTGTGGATACTTACCCAGGTAGCACCCCGAAAACTATCGCCGATAACGTTGTGAATAGCCATATCTGCTGTGAAACGCGAACCGTCATAAATATTGGAGGTTTCCCGGTAGGGCGAGTCGGTTCCCGACACGTCGTGATGATCTCTTCCGAGGATGACCTCCCCGATCTCTCCGGCAGCAATGACCCTGTTAAAGGCTTCTGCAATTTTCATTCTTCCTTCCGCATCGGCATACAATATCCTGGCCTGCGACCCTACGACCAGTTTATTTTCCTGTGCCCCTCGTATCCACCGGATATTATCGGCCATCTGCTGCTGTATTTCCTCCGGGGAATTACGACGGATCTCTTCAAGTATTTCACAGGCAATCGCATCGGTCCGGGCCAAGTCATCAGGATTTCCACTGGCACAGACCCAACGGAAAGGACCGAAACCGTAGTCGAAACACATGGGCCCCATAATATCCTGTACATAGGAAGGATACCGGAATTCGCGTTCTTCCGGTCCGGCCTGCTGTCCGCCCGACGCCCACACATCTGCCCCAGCCCTGGAAGCTTCCAGCAAAAATGCATTACCGTAATCAAAGAAATAGGTTCCCGCCGCCGCATGCCTGTTTATGGCCGCAGCCTGCCGCCGCAGGCTTTCCTGAACATGGTTCCTGAATACTTGCGGGGCTTCGGACATCATCGTATTGGCTTCTTCAAAAGAAAGCCCTGCCGGGTAATACCCGCCCGCCCACGGATTGTGTAACGAAGTTTGATCGGAACCCAGTGCCACCGGTATATTTTCCCGGTCAAAGTGTTCCCATACATCCACTATATTCCCCAGATAGGCCATAGAGACAATCTCACGGGCAGCTATGGCCTTTTCCACTCTTTTGCCCAGAAGGTCCAGGTCCGTTACGACTTCATCCACCCATCCCTGGGAATGCCGGGTATGTACCGCTTTCGGATTGACCTCTGCACATACGGTAATACAACCGGCTATGTTGCCTGCCTTGGGCTGTGCGCCACTCATTCCACCCAGGCCGGAGGTCAGGAATACTGCTCCCGTACCTTCTTCTCCCGGAACCGAAGGGGTTTTTCCTATTTTCCGCAGCGCATTCATCACGGTAATCGTCGTACCGTGTACAATGCCTTGCGGACCTATATACATGTAGCTTCCGGCAGTCATTTGCCCGTATTGGGTAACCCCGAGTGCATTAAACCGTTCCCAGTCGTCCGGAGCAGAATAGTTCGGGATCATCATACCATTGGTCACTACGACCCTCGGAGCCTCGCGGTGTGAAGGAAACAACCCCAGGGGATGCCCGGAATACATCACCAGGGTCTGCTCTTCTGTCATTTCCGATAAGTACTGCATCACCAGCCGGTATTGGGCCCAGTTCTGAAAAACAGCACCGTTACCACCATAGGTAATAAGTTCGTGCGGATGCTGCGCTACGGCAGGGTCCAGGTTATTCTGTATCATCAGCATAATGGCAGCAGCCTGTCGGCAACGGGCCGGATATTCGTCGACAGGGCGGGCATACATAGCGTAATCCGGACGGAACCTGTACATATAAATACGTCCGTATCTACGGAGCTCTTCGGCAAATTCCGGGAGCAGGGCCTCATGATGTTTTTTATCAAAATAGCGCAGCGCATTGCGCAGAGCCAGTTTCTTTTCTTTAGGGCTAAGTATATCTTTTCGTCTCGGCGCATGATTTACGGTCTTATCATAAACCTTTGCATCGGGCAGTTCTGAAGGGATACCCTCTTTTATTTGTTCCTGAAATGTCATGATATGATGAGATTTGTCGATACGGTCCGGTTTATCGGTAAACGTAACCTCCCGCATCGGGTTCCTTAAAAATGTTGCTGAAATATAAAAAGTATGTTGCTGACGGTAAAACGGAGAATCCGGGAGACAAGCCCGTAAGGTTTTCAACAGAGGCCTTTTTTTATAATTTCGGGGTTAACCTCCGAGTCACCTGCCTTACGGCAGCCGGATTAAATCTCCTTTATCGGACAGGAGCAGAACCGGCATTCACCGGTATAGCCATTGGTAAAACCCTATGGGTACCGTATATCTACCCGGTGATGCGTACAGGCAACCCTGATCTGATATTGTAAACGATCACTCTCCATCATTGTTTTTTACCGGTCTTTTTGTCGAAGCCATAAGGACAGTGTCTGCAACCGCTTTCACAACAATATCCACGCTTCAGGTGATACTGTTCGGTAAAGACCTTATAACCTTTTTCGGAAAGGTAATAATCGCCTTCTTCTATGGGGATAATTTTTCTGATCAAAATCTGAAATTACACGGATTTACCTCCCGTGCCTGATTATTTTCGGACAAACATCACAAACTGACACTTATCTTGTTATATTTACAAAGGTAAATTTTTGATTTCATTTCTGAAAGCGACGTATGATTTTAATCTTCAGACACCTTTTCCCGAGTCGTTATGTAGCATTGACGCTATGGCCGGTAATTTTCATCAAGACCGGGGAACTCAAAAACGACGCGGTGCTCCTCAACCATGAAAGAATTCACCTCCGGCAGCAACTGGAACTCTTTATTCTCCCTTTTTACATCATATACGGCATCGAATGGACGGCGGGACTGCTCCGTCACGGCAATGCTTATATCGCCTACAAAAACATCAGTTTCGAACGCGAAGCGTATACCAACGAGCACAACCTTGACTACCTGAAATCCAGGAAACCATGGCAGTTTTTACCTTATTTTTTTAACGCATCTTAACAGCGAACTGGCATTTTTTTTGCTGTGATTCAGACAAAAAATTCAGTACCCATGAGACCTTTGATTTTTCTTCTTACTGTCCTGTTCGCCACGGTTTCCTGTAGCGGACAAGAAAACCGGGACACAACTCCGGAAAACAAAAAACAAGCCCACAACGACATTCCGAAACCGAAAGAAAGCTGGAAGGTGGACAAAGAGGTGGATGAAAACGGCAATGTAATCCGTATGGATTCTGTCTACTCCTGGTCTTACCACTCGGACGGCAGAGAACTTTCCCCGGAAACCATGGACAGCCTGATGCAAAGTTTCAGTCAGGGATTCGGAGGACATCTCTCCATGCCCGGGATGGGAGGTGAAGACTTTTTCGGTTCTTTTGCTACCGACTCCACCATGTTCGAACCCTTCGGGAATGACAGCCTGTTCTTTAAAGGCATGGAACAGCGGCACAAGCTGTTCGAAGAAATGATGCGCAAGGCCGATTCGCTCCATCGTGATGCCATGGAATCGTTCGGAAAGACCAACAAACTTTAAAGCATTGCGATACGGCCAACCGGCTAAAATCATTAAAGCTCCGGCACAGGTATGGTAACGGGGCTTTAATTTTTTGTGCTCCGCCCCTTGTTTGCTACCTTTGTAAGGTTAACAAAGTTATTTTGAATCAGGAAATACCATTGGATATTGTCCTCCGACAAGGAATTCGTCTTGAAATAAAGCGAGATGACCTGTTGCATCCTTTTATTTCCGGGAATAAATTCCGGAAGATGAAATACAATATTCACGAAGCCGTGAAACAGGAGCATCACACCCTGCTTACGTTCGGCGGAGCTTACTCCAATCATATCGCTGCAGTCGCCGCAGCAGGTAAGGAATACGGTTTCAGGACCATTGGAATCATCCGCGGGGAAGAACTGGCTGAAAAAGTCCGGGAAAATCCCACCTTATCCTTTGCCGAAAAATCGGGAATGCAATTCCGTTTTATCTCCAGAAGTGATTTCAGAGAGCAGCATACGGCAGCATTCCTTGATGGCCTTCGCAACGAATTCGGTTCGTTCTACCTCCTGCCCGAAGGAGGTACCAATGATCTCGCCGTAAAGGGTTGTGAAGAAATCCTAAATCCCGGGGATAAAGGCTTCGACTACCTGTGTTGTGCGGTCGGTACGGGCGGGACCATATCGGGCCTTATCAACAGTTCGGAAAAAAATCAGGAGGTCCTGGGGTTCCCGGCACTGAAAGGTGATTTTTTAACCGATGATATTCGTAAATTTGCACATCAGGATAACTGGAGTTTACGACAGGAGTTTCATTTTGGCGGATATGCCAGGGTCAATGAAGAGCTCATTCGCTTTATCAACGATTTCAGACAAAAAACCGGTATCCCGCTGGATCCGGTATATACCGGTAAAATGATGTATGGCATATTGAAACTCATCGATAGCGGTTATTTTAAAAGCGGGGCCAGTATACTGGCCATACATACCGGCGGATTACAGGGGATTCCGGGTATGAATACCGTATTACAGAAAAAACATTTACCCCTCATAGAACAAGGATAAACACCATGAACCGGGAACTCGTTACCGGGAAAACATATAAAGATAACGGACAAACGCATGCGAAAAATAGTATTTGCACTTATCATCCTGGGACTGGTCGCCTCTTCCTGTGGCTCCAAGAAAAAGGCTACTAAAAAAAGACATGAGCACAAGACCAAAACAACAAGAGTGGATTCAAGGCCTGCCACTCCGGTAGAAACCAAAAGGGAAACTAAAAGTACCGGGTTTCATCCCATAAGCGTCAATTCTACTGAAGAGTACATCGAGGTTTTTGGGCCCATTGCACAGGACGAAATGCGTGAGTTCGGTATTCCGGCGAGTATTACCATAGCACAGGGAATCCTGGAAAGCGGCTCCGGAAGGGGAGAACTCACCCTGAAGACGAATAACCATTTCGGAATCAAGTGCCATACCGGATGGACCGGGGGAATGGAATATCACGATGACGACGAAAAAGGAGAGTGTTTCCGCAAATACGATCATCCGATGACCTCCTACAGAGATCACTCCCTCTTCCTGACCAGCAGAAGCAGATATGCTTCTCTTTTCGAACTGGATAAAGACGATTATCACGGCTGGGCCAAGGGACTGCGTAAGGCAGGTTATGCTACCGACCCGAGATATCCGCAAAAACTGATAGCACTTATAGACCGATACGAGCTTTACAAGTACGATGAAGAGGTCCTCGGAAGCTCCGGGCGGAGAAAGCAGTTTGCTTCTGAGGCAGGCATACATATCGTCCGCCGGGGAGACACCCTGTACTCCATTTCCAAAAGGTACAACACCACGGTGGATGACCTTAAAAGGGTAAACCGGCTGAGGAACAACAATATTGCCGTAGGACAGGAACTCAAGGTCCGGTAATTGCCCTCAATGGTGCCCACACTACACAAAACACAGACAACAGCCATATAATACAGCATAAAAAACACATCTTATGATATACCAGAGAAGCAGCGCATTATTTGCTGAAGCCGAAAAATATATACCGGGCGGTGTTAACTCTCCCGTACGGGCTTTTAAATCCGTAGGAGGCACCCCTGTTTTTATAGAAAAGGCCAAGGGAGCTTATCTGTACGATGCCGATGGTAACAGACTTATCGATTATATCGCTTCGTGGGGACCCATGATTCTGGGTCATGCCCATGAACCGGTGATCAGGGCGGTAACCGAAAAAGCGGAAAAAGGCACTTCTTTCGGTATGCCTACCGAAACGGAGACCGAAATAGCGCGTCTTGCCGTCTCCATGGTTCCCGGTATAGACAAAATACGTTTTGTAAACAGTGGTACGGAAGCCTGTATGAGCGCCGTAAGACTGGCCAGAGGATATACCGGGAGAGATAAGATCATCAAATTTGCGGGATGTTATCACGGTCACTCGGATGCTTTTCTGATTCAGGCCGGAAGCGGTGCGGTAACTTTCGGATCGCCCGACAGCCCAGGGGTAACCCGCGGCACGGCACAGGATACGTTGCTTACCGATTACAACGACCCGGAAAGTGTAAAAAAGCTGTTTGAAGCCAACTCCGATGAAATTGCAGCCATTATCATAGAGCCGGTTGCGGGAAATATGGGCTGTATTCTCCCGGATGAAGGTTTTCTGCAAGGACTGCGTTCGCTATGTGACACGCACGGTGCATTACTTATTTTCGACGAGGTAATGACCGGGTTTAGGCTTGCCCGTGGCGGTGCCCAGGAGTGCTTTGGTATCAAAGCTGATATCGTAACCTTCGGTAAGGTCATCGGTGGTGGACTCCCCGTAGGTGCCTTTGCCGCACGTAACGAAATCATGAACCATCTCGCCCCGCTCGGCCCTGTTTACCAGGCAGGGACATTAAGCGGAAACCCGCTTGCCATGAGCGCCGGACTCGCCATGCTTTCGGAATTGAACGATAACCCCGGTATTTTTGAAAGCCTGGAGGAAAAGACCCTGTACCTGCACAAAGGAATAGCAAGGTTACTGAACAAGCACAGCGTACCACACCGTATTAACCGTCTGGGCTCCATGATATCCGTACACTTTACGGACTGTGACGTCCGGGATTTCAAAAGCTCGGCAACGGGAAATAACAACAGTTTCAAAAAATTCTTCCACGGTATGCTCGACGAAGGGATTCACCTCCCACCAAGTGCTTTTGAAAGCTGGTTCCTCAACGATGCGCTGAGCTATGAGGACCTCGACTTTACCCTCAATGCCGTAGATAAAGTTGCTACTACGCTATAACCGGAACATAAGCGTGTACAACCCAAAACCAACACTCCCGATCCCCTGCACTTCATGAGGGATCGGGAAAAACCAAAACCACAACTTATATGGACACCGATAAAATTATACGCTGGGGAATCATAGGCTGCGGAAATGTCACCGAAAAAAAGAGCGGTCCTGCCTATTACAAAACCAAAGGCTTTGAGGTTGCCGCCGTCATGCGGCGCGATAAAGACAAAGCAAAGGATTATGCACAAAGACATGGTATCCGAAAATATTATACCGATGCCGATGCCCTTATCCGGGACGGGGAAATCGATGCCATCTATATTGCCACTCCCCCGGATACGCATAAATATTATGCCCTGAAAACAGCACAGGCGGGCAAACCTTGTTGTATAGAAAAACCCATGGCCCCGTCGCATGCGGACTGCCTGGACATACAGCGGGCCTTCGAAAATGCCGGCATCCCTCTTTTTGTAGCCTACTACCGGCGTTCCCTGCCCAGGTTCACTCAGGTAAAAAACTGGCTTCACGGCAACCGCATCGGGGAGGTAAGACATATCAGCTGGCATCTCAGCAAACCGGCTACTCCGCAGGATCTTTCCGGAGAATATAACTGGAGAACCGATCGCGAGATCGCTCCGGGTGGTTATTTTGACGACCTGGCCAGCCACGGGCTCGACCTGTTTACCTTCCTTCTCGGGGACATCAGCGACGTACATGGTATAAGCACCAATCAGCAGGGACTTTACCAGGCCAAAGATGCCATGACTGCGTGTTGGATACATGAAAACGGCATTACGGGTTCCGGAAGCTGGAATTTCGGGAGCCATACCCGTACCGACAGGGTTGAAATTTCCGGAAGCCTCGGGAGTATTACCTTTTCGGTTTTCGAGGAAGCCCCCCTGACACTACTTACCCAAGAAAGCACTCAGGAACTGTTTGTCGATAATCCGGAACACATACAGCTGCATCACGTAGAAAACATGCAACGTCAGCTTAGCGGAGCGGGCATACACCCCTCTACCGGGTCGACGGCCGTACACACTGCATGGATTATGGACAAAATACTGGGAACACTGTAAGCGACAGCTACGGACAGCTTCCTGTGCATGCTCCCGGGGAATATTCACACCTCTACCCGGTTCGGACACCCCGGGGTCCGTATGATAACACAACATTTGCGAACAAAAAATCATTCAACTGTTGCCTGTTTCATTATAATTCCATTACTTTGCCCCTGTTTTGCGCTCGTTAATACGGCAGGCATTACACGAAGTTCAGAAAAATAATTTCAATGTTATCAAGAAAGGCTGAGGGAATAGACCCGTTGAAGCCTTAGCAACCCTCCCCCACGGAGAAGGTGCTACATTCTACCCCTAAGGGGAAAGATAACCCCGTGTTTTACTCAACACGGCTTGCAGGGTAATTACTTTCCGTAATAGCTTTTCTGGTAACATATAGCATACAACTAAAACACAGTTACATTGAAAAGCAATTTAAATCAGCTTGAGATCACAGATTTTACTACCGGGATCGGTGTAAAAGTTCCGCGTATTCCGCTGTCTTACCAGGTTTTCGGCAAACCTATGGGAGAAGCCCCCGTGATCCTGATTAACCATGCCCTTACCGGAAACTCCGATGTTGCCGGGGAAACAGGCTGGTGGAAAGACCTGATCGGAAAAGGCAAAGGTATAGATACGGATTTCTATACCATCCTGGCTTTTAATGTTCCCGGAAACGGTTATGACGGTTTTGTCATTGACAACTACAAAGATTTCGTAGCACGAGACATCGCCAGAATATTTCTTACCGGCCTTCACAGGCTGGGTATCAAGAAACTTTTTGCCCTTATCGGTGGCTCCATGGGCGGTGGTATTGCCTGGGAAATGGCCGTGCTCAACCCGGATATCACGGAACATCTTATTCCTATAGCATCTGACTGGAAATCGACAGACTGGCTCATTGCCAACTGCCAGGTACAGGAACAGTTTCTCGTAAACTCCCGCCAGCCCGTACATGATGCCCGTATGCATGCCATGCTGTGCTATCGTACACCTGCATCTTTCAAAACCCGCTTTAACCGGACTACCAATGAGGAACTCCAGGTTTTTAATGTGGAAAGCTGGTTATTGCACCACGGTAATAAACTCCAGGAACGTTTTCAGCTTGCGGCCTACAAGCTGATGAACCAACTGTTGAAAACCATCGATGTGACCCGGGGGCATAAAGCACATTTTAATGTTCTGGAATCTATCAATGCCAATATTCATATTATCGGAGTGGACTCCGATCTTTTCTTCACCGCCGAAGAAAACCGGGAAACCCACAAGCAGCTTGCGCAGGCTCACGACAGGGTTACGTATGGGGAAATACACTCCGTACACGGACATGATGCTTTTTTAATAGAATTCGAACAACTGGAAAAACTCATAGGAGGTATATTTCAAAAAGGAAAAAACAACAGGATGAAAGTATTGAAGTTTGGAGGTAAATCACTCGCCAACGGAGAAGGAATTACCAATGCATTACAGATTATAGAAGACAAAATAGCACAGGGTGAAAAGATCACCGTAGTAGTTTCCGCAAGAGGTAATGCGACCAACGAACTGGAGGACCTCCTTGAAAAAGCAGCCAAAGGCGAAGATTATACCGAGCCACTGCAAGCCTTTAAAGACTATCAGCAAGCCGGTTTCGACTATGTGGATTTCACTGCTGAATTCACCAAACTGGAAAAACTGTTTGAAGGGGTAAGGCTACTCGGGGATTACAGCTCCAAGATCAAAGACCAGATCCTGTCCAAAGGAGAGGTCATTTCCGCAAAACTCATTACGGAGGTCCTGAAACACAAAGGGTTTCCGGCCGTGTTTACCGACACCCGTAAACTCATCAAAACCGATGAGAAATTCGGAAATGCCCAACCCCTCGAGAAACTGTCCAAGGAAAATGTACTCCGCCATTTCGAAGAGCATAACCATAACACCGTAAATATCGTAACCGGTTTTATCGCTTCCAATGCCAGGAACGAGACGACAACGCTCGGCAGGAACGGAAGCAATTACACCGCTTCACTCATCGCTAATTTCCTTGATGCCGAAGAATTGCAGAGTTACACCCATGTGGATGGCATCTTTACCGCCAACCCGGAGCTCGTCCCCGATGCACAGCGTATAGCGCAGCTGTCTTACAATGAGGCTAACGAAATGGCTAATTTCGGAGCGACCATACTACACGCAAAAACGATTATACCGCTTATCGAAAAAAACATCCCGCTACGGATACTCAATACCTTTAACAATGACAACAAGGGAACACTGATTACCTCCGCACCCAACAAAGAGGGTATAAAATCGCTTTCCGTACTGGAAAATGTGGCCTTGCTCAATCTCGAAGGCCGCGGCCTCCTGGGAAAAGCAGGAGTAGATGCCAGGATATTCAGGGCGCTCGGCGACAGTAACATCAGTGTCAGCATTATTTCGCAGGGATCTTCGGAACGCGGTATAGGGCTCGTGGTGGATGCGGAAAACGCAACCCAAGCTATCGTGGAACTCGAAAAAGAATTCGAAAAGGATTTTTATTCCAAAGACGTCAATAAAATCTCGGCCGTAGACGATGTTTCCGTCATATCCATTGTCGGGCAAGACCTGAGCACTTTTCACAAACCATACAACGCACTGATCCGTAACCAGGTAGTCCCCCTGCTTTTTAACAACACGGTGACCGGAAAGAACGTCAGCCTTGTGGTTAAAAAATCTCAGCTTCACAAAGCACTCAATGTTATTCACGGAGAGATCTTCGGGATCTCCAAAAAGATCAATATCGCTATTTTCGGACATGGCCTGGTGGGAGGAACGCTTATCGAACAAATCCTCTCCTCTGCAGATACCATTGAAAAACGCAAGAACATCCGCCTGAATATTTTCGCGGTTGCCAATTCCCGAAAAGCACTACTGGACAAAAACGGTATAGGTACGGACTGGAAGGATGCCATCGCGGACAGCAGTTCGCCTTCGGGAGCAGAAGCCGTTATCGCTTATGCCAAAGCGCACCACCTCGAAAACCTGATTGCTATAGACAATACGGCCAGTACGGATTTTGTGGAGCACTACATCGGGCTTATCGAAAATGGTTTTGATATCGTATCATCCAACAAAATAGCGAATACCCTGAGCTACAATTTTTATAAAGAACTGAGAGCAACGCTGGACCGGAACCAGAAGCAGTATCTTTACGAGACCAACGTAGGAGCCGGTCTGCCATTGATAGACACCATAAAGCTACTTCATCTTTCCGGCGAAAATATTACCGGGATCAAGGGAGTATTTTCCGGTTCGCTCAGTTATCTCTTCAATACCTTTTCACTGGAAGACCGGCCGTTCAGTGGCGTATTACAGGAAGCCATCGACAAAGGGTTTACCGAACCCGACCCGAGGGAAGACCTGTCCGGTAACGACGTAGGAAGGAAGCTGCTCATCCTCGCACGGGAACTGGACCTGCACAACGAATTCGGTGATATAAAAATACAAAATCTCATCCCGGAAGCTTCCGGACTTCGCGAGGGTGAGTCTTCCGGTTTCCTGTCGCGTCTGGCTGAACTCGACGCGCCTTATGCAGAGATCAAGGCCAGGCAGGAACCCGGACATGTATTGCGGTATATCGGAGAACTTTCCGGAGACCTGCAACAGGATAAAGGTATTCTCGAAGTAAAACTCGTTTCCGTACCCGAACAAAGTGCCCTTGGCCAGGTTAAAGGTTCCGACTCCATATTCGAGATCTATACGGAGTCTTACGGCACACGACCCCTGGTGATCCAGGGAGCCGGTGCGGGTGCCAGCGTAACCGCCCGGGGAGTATTCGGAGATATTCTCCGTCTTGCAGACCGGGGAGCATAGTAAACCGCTTCTGTAACACAAAAGAAACACACAGGATGACTCCACATTTAAAACAGGATTTCGGTCAACTGCAATCCCTATTGAACGATATCACCAACCAGGCTGCCGGGTACCTCGGCAGCCTGCCTGGCCGGTCCGTATTCGCCATACCGGAGATCGCCGATCTTCCCGAACCGGCCGAAGAAGGACTGGGCACAGCAAAAACATTGGAATTGTTCAATACGAGGTTTGAACCGCTCATGGTTGCTTCTTCCGGGCCACGGTATCTCGGTTTTGTTACCGGGGGTACTACACCTGCTTCTATAGCAGGAGACTGGCTGGCTACGGTATATGACCAGAATACCCAGGTTTCACGGGGAGAAGGAGATATATCGGCGGTTATAGAAGAGGAAGCCATATCCCTGTTGCTCGATCTGTTTGAACTTCCGGCAGAATTCTTCGGAGGCTTTGTTACGGGGGCCACGATGTCCAACTTTACCTGCCTGGGAGTAGCCCGGCAGTGGTACGGGAAACAACAGGAAAAGGATTATGCCAAAGACGGTATTACCGACCGGGTAAATGTACTGTCCGCCACTCCGCATTCTTCTTCGGTAAAGTCACTGGCCATGCTGGGTCTCGGAAGCAGGAACATCATCCGTGTAAACACAGCAGACGGTAACCGGGAAGCCATGGATACCGAAGACCTCGAACGCCGTATCCGAGCCCTGAACGGAGCTCCTTTTATCCTGATTTCGAGTGCCGGAACGGTAAACACCGTAGATTTCGATAATTTCAAAGCGATCGCAAGACTGCGCGAAAACCATAATTTCTGGTGGCATATCGATGCCGCATTCGGCGGTTTCGCCGCCTGTTCCCCACAGCATAAGCACCTGCTCGAAGACTGGGAAAAAGCAGACAGCATTACCATAGACTGTCATAAATGGCTTAACGTGCCTTACGACAGTGCCTTTTTCCTCGTCAGGGAAGAACATAAACGCCTGCAGGTCGAAACGTTTCAGAATTCCGATGCCCCGTACCTCGGAGACCCTTCGGAAAATTTTAACTACCTGAATTTTCTTCCGGAAAACTCAAGGAGACTCCGAGCCCTCCCCGTCTGGTTTACCCTTATGGCTTACGGGAAAAAAGGATACCGTCATATCGTAGAGAATTCGGTAAAAATGTCCGGACTCCTCGAAGAATTTATAGTACAAAGCCCTAAATTTGAACTCCTGGCTCCCGTTAGACTCAATACCGTATGTTTTACGCTAAGCGGCACGGAAAACCAGGAAACAGTCTCCCGGTTTCTTAGCGCACTCAACCGCACCGGGAAAGTCTTTATGACCCCAACGGTCTACCGGGACAGAAAGGGTATCCGTGCGGCTTTTGTCAACTGGATGACCGATGAAAACGATATCAGAATAATCACGGAATATATGGACCGCATCGCCGGAGAAATTTTACAGTAACATATTCCGATCAGCTAATAAAACAAAATACAAGATCATGAGCAAATCCCATTTTGAAACCGATGCCATACGCACACAAATAGAAAGAACAGAATTTCTGGAACATACCAGTCCGCTGTATCTCACGTCGAGCTTTGTTTTTGAGGACGCCGAAGATATGAGAGCTTCCTTTGCCGAAGAAAAAGAGCGGAATATATACAGTCGCTTTACCAACCCGAATACTTCGGAGTTTGTCGATAAGATCTGTAAGATGGAAGGTGCCGAAAGCGGTTATGCCTTTGCTACCGGGATGGCAGCCGTATTCTCTACCTTTGCGGCGCTGCTCAACAGCGGCGACCATATCGTTGCTGCCCGTTCCGTATTCGGGTCTACCCACACGCTGTTTACCAAATTCCTGCCGAAATGGAATATCAACACCTCTTATTTCAAGGTGAACGAGACGGAAAAAATAAGGTCATTGATCACCCCGGAAACCAAAATACTGTTTGCCGAAACCCCCACCAACCCGGCAGTGGATATTCTGGACCTGGAACTGTTGGGTGAGATTGCGAGAGAGCACAACCTGATCCTCATTATCGACAATTGTTTTGCCACCCCTTACCTGCAAAACCCAATTAAATTCGGAGCGGATCTGGTGATACACTCCGCTACCAAACTCATAGACGGACAAGGTCGTGTACTCGGGGGAATTACCGTAGGAAAAAAAGACCTCATCCGTGAGATCTACCTGTTTTCCCGAAATACCGGACCGTCACTCTCTCCTTTTAATGCCTGGGTGCTTTCCAAGAGCCTGGAGACTCTGGCTGTCCGTGTAGACAGACATTGTGAAAATGCCCTTAAAGTAGCTACATTTCTCGAAGAGCATTCTCAGGTCAACTGGGTGAAATATCCTTTCCTGAAATCGCATCCACAATACGAGGTGGCCAGGAATCAAATGAAGGCGGGTGGAAGTATCGTGGCCTTTGAGATCAAGGGTGGCGTAGAAGCAGGACGCAAATTCCTCGATGCTATTAAAATGTGCTCGCTTTCCGCCAATCTCGGAGACACCCGGACCATTGTGACCCACCCGGCCTCTACCACGCACAGCAAGCTCAGCGAAGAGGACCGCCTGCAGGTAAGTATTACGGACGGACTCGTCAGGGTTTCCGTAGGTCTGGAAAACGTATCGGATGTGATCGCCGATCTCGACCAGGCGCTGCGGGCTTAAACACGGATTTCCGGCAAGCCTTAAAAATATGCCAAAGTTTACGGGGCTCATCGCTATAATTGAAGATGATTTTTTAATTTAGTACAAACAAATAAAAAACACATCCTCCCTTATGAAAACATATTTTAGCGCATGTATCATGATCCTGACAATAGGTTTCTCCATAGGATCTTATGCCCAGAATTTCAGCGGACTGGATAAAAGTCCGTGTGATATTGCTTATTACCGTACCGATCGCAAGGCACCACCGGTGGCCAAGGTCATTTACGGACGCCCCCTGAAGAAAGACAGACCTGTTTTCGGGAATCTCGTCCCTTATGATAAGGTATGGCGTACAGGTGCCAATGAGGCCACAGAGATCACATTCTTCAAAGATGTTACCTTTGGAGACCAGGACGTAGCAGCAGGTACCTATACCCTGTTTAGCATTCCCGGACAACAGGAATGGACGATAATCCTCAACAGTGATACCGACGTCTGGGGCGCTTTTGATTATAAACAGGATAAGGATGTAGCGAGAGTCACAGTACCGGCAAGCAAGGACAAAAAGTCTCTGGAAGCTTTTTCCATAACATTCGAACCGGGAGACGATGAAAGTGCTGACATGTATCTCGGATGGGACACCACAAGAGTAAAGGTTCCGGTAAGAGCAAGATAAATCTTTTTATTACTATCCGAAAAAGCCGGGAATTGTTACCAGATAACATTTCCGGCTTTTTTATTTTTCTTTCATCACATCAGCCGGAGTACATCCGTACATTTGCCGGAATTCCCGTATAAAATGGGACTGGTCGTAATACCCCGCATCATAAAAAAACATGGGGTCTTCCCCTACCGATCGGGCCAGGCCCGTTTGCAAACCATACTGAAAACGCACTACCTTGCTAAAGGCTTTGGGTGTACTTCCCATATAAAAACCGAAAAGACGTCGCAATTGTCTCGGACTGATCCCCGTATCCAGTTCATCCTGTAACCGTAATCCTCCCCTTTTTCTCAGGATGATATCAAGAGCATTAAAAAACCGACCGTCAATCGCCGGCATCAACCCGGTTGTTATTTCCCGGAAACGGGCATCGAAAAAACACGCGTATTCCGTAAAAGAGGCCGTTTCCGGCATATATTGCACAAGACTTTTAAAGATTCCCGGAAGCACATCGCCCAGGACCGTCACCTTTCCGGCGAGCTCCTGTCCGTCAACACGGAACAACAAAGGGAAAACCGAAGGCAGGAAACGGATGCCCATATAACGGAAACGATACCCCAGCGGAAACTCGGTATAACCTGTAGAAAATCCCATAACGAAAAGCTGCTCCGGATTTTCCGTTTCAAAAAAAATATCGGTACAGGCATCGGCCACCACCTTGTATTGAAAAAGAGTTTTTAAAGGAGCAATGGTTTTCAGTTCCCAATAACAATAGATAAGCCCCGACAGGTCATGGTGCGGAAACAGTTCGTTATAACATACCCCTTCCCCGTACTGTCCGGCAAAAGGCTGTAAGGGCGTGAAGTTTTTTCGTATATCGGGAATATTGCGTATCACTTCATGACCGTTTGCTCACAAAAATAAAGGATTTTCGGATAGCTTCGGAGATCACGGATACCGATTGGGTTCAGTATACCTTTTTTCCACCTACAAACGTCCCTTCTACCTTGGTTTCCGGGATATTCTGTAAGGGAATTTCCATAATATTTTTATCCACGATAATAAAATCGGCGAGTTTTCCTTTTTCTATACTCCCTTTTTCATTTTCTTCGAAGTTGGCATATGCCGCCCAGACTGTCATTCCCTTAAGGGCCTCTTCACGGCTCAGTCCGTCTTCAGGCTGGAATCCTCCTTCCGGGTATCCTTTGAGATCCTTTCGGCTCACCGCGGCATAAAAAGTATAAAAAGGGTTGACCTCCTCTACCGGAAAATCAGTTCCGAGTGCTATGACCCCGGCCTTGTCCAAAAGTGTTTTATACGCGTAAGCTCCTTTCATCCGTTCTTTCCCCAGGCGGTCCTGCGCCCAGTACATATCGCTTGTGGCATGTGTGGGTTGCACCGAGGGTATGATCCCTTTTCCGAAATAATCGAGATCTTCCGGGCTTATGATCTGTGCGTGTTCTATCCGCCAGCGCCTGTCCTTTTTTCCTTTCAGTGCCTTGTCATACGCGCGAAGCACGGCAATATTTGCCGAGTCTCCTATGGCATGGGTATTCATCTGAAAACCGGAAGAAGCTATTTTTATAGCCAGGGCTTCGATGTCCTTAACCGGGGTTACCATGGCGCCGTGATGTCCGGGATCATCCGTATACGGAGCTTTCAGAGCTGCTCCCCTGGAGCCCAATGCCCCGTCTGCATATACTTTTACCGATCCTACATGTAGTTTCCCCGTGTTTTTAACTCCCCTCGACAGGAAGTACACCACATCTTTGTAATTATTGCTCACCATAGCGTAGATACGCATATTCAGCGCCTCCATACGTTGCAGGCTATCGATGAGTTCTATGACTTCACGACCGAGTCCGGCATCACTTACCGTGGTAAGTCCGTAACTGAAACATATCTTTTCGGCATCCTGTAATGCCTGTACCTGTATTTTTCTTCCGGGAGGTGGTAAGACGGAGTCTACCAGACGCATGGGGCCGTCAATAAGTATTCCGGTAGGTTTTTCGTTCCTGAGAACAATCTGTCCGTTTTCCGAAGTGGTTTTTCCATCTATCCCGGCCATTCGCAGCACCTTGCTGTTCACCATATAAGCATGCCCGTCTATACGTTCGAGTACCACGGGAATATCGGGAAAAAGGGAGTCAAGTACATGATTATCGGGAAAGTCCCTGCCCTCCCAGTCATTTTGGTCCCAGCCTCTGCCGAAGATCACTTCCGGCTGTCTCTGCCTGTTGAAGGTTACGATACGCTCTACAATCTCTTCGAAACTACCGGTACCGCGCAAATCGGCATGCTGCTGATTGAGGCCGAGGCCGTAAAAGTGACAATGGGCATCTATAAATCCGGGAAACACCGTTTTTCCGTTGACATCAATAATTTCTCTGGCCGAGTATTTATCACTTATATCTGCCATACTTCCTACGGCGACAAACCTGCCATCCTTAATAGCAAAAGAAGTGGCTTTGTCGAAGTTGTCGTTGACAGTGTACACATTGGCGTTGATAACAACAACATCTACAGGTTCCTTTTTTTTACAGGAGCTCAGAACGAGCACAAGTGCCGCCAGGGAAAACAGTGCTTTTTTCATGGGGGTGAAATTAATTTAGGGTTATGTAAAATTAGGAAAGCCTGAACGAACTTTGCCGTAAAAGTTGTAAAATTTTACAGTTCCGTATGCCTGGCATATTTACGCCATTTTTCGAGACACAACTCCATATCGTCGGGTATGGGCGAATCGAATCGCAGTATCTCCCCGGTCACCGGATGCTCAAACCCTAAGGTCTTGGCGTGGAGGGCTTGTCTCGGCAGGGTCTTAAAGCAATTTTCCACAAACTGCTTATATTTGGTAAACGTGGTCCCTTTGAGTATCTTCTCTCCCCCGTAACGCTCATCGTTGAACAGGGTATGCCCTATATGTTTCATATGAACACGTATCTGATGGGTTCGCCCGGTTTCGAGTTTGCAGGACACCAGGGTTACATAACCGAAGCGTTCGAGCACCTTGTAGTGGGTAACGGCTTCTTTTCCGTGTGAGCCGTCTTCGAAAACAGCCATCTGTAAACGGTTTTTAGGGTGCCGTCCTATATGTCCTTCTACCGTACCTTCGTCTTCTTTTACATTGCCCCATACCAGCGCCAGATATTCTCTCTCACTGGTTTTATCAAAGAATTGCCTGGCCAGGTGCGTCATGGCCTGTTCGGTCCTGGCTACCACCAGAAGTCCGCTGGTGTCTTTGTCTATACGATGTACCAGTCCGGGGCGTTCATTACTGTTTTTGGGAAGGTGATCGAAATGGTATACCAAAGCATTGATCAGTGTTCCGCTGTAATTGCCGTGACCGGGATGTACTACCATACCTGCAGGTTTGTTTACGACCAGCAATTCATCGTCTTCATAAACAATATCCAGGGGGATATTCTCCGGGGTAAGCAGGTATTCGTATGGCGGATGCTCAAAAAGTACCCTGACCTCATCATCGGCCTTCACCCGGTAATTGGATTTCACGGCTGCACCGTTCACCCATATATTACCGTTTTTGGCGGCTTGCTGTATTTTATTACGGGTGGCATTCTCTATAAAATTCATCAGGAATTTATCTACCCGTAAAGGTTCCTGCCCTCTCCCTGCCTTAAAATTGTAGTGTTCGTATAGTTCGTCGTCCTGTTCTTCGATCTCGTTATGCTCCGCCATCCTGTTCTGTATTGGTTTCTCCGGCTTCTTCGGCTGCTTTGGCCGCTTCTTCTTTTTTCCGTTCTTCTTCACCGCCGTTTCCACAAACGAGGTCTATCTTCGTAGTCTTCGGGTACTTTTCTCCGGGGGCAATTTTTTTCCCCTGGTACTGAATGTAGTACACCATATCTTTTCCGATCTCATCGATGTATTCCACTCTGCCCACTTCCAGGCCTACAGCCCGTAACATAGACTCGGCATTCCTTCGGGTTACCTGTATAATATTGGGGACACTGACTTCACGGTAACCGGAAGGGTTGATGGTAAGATAGATCTTCCTGTTTCGCTTTACCGTACTTCCCCCCAGAGGTTCCTGCTCTATAACGGAATACCGCGGATATCCCGGGTTAAAATTCGCCGAATCCAGAACTTCAAAACGGAGGTCTGCATTGTCCAGCGTTCCTTTCACCTCGTTCAGTGTCTTCTTGGAAAGATCCGGCACAGTAACAAACTCCCCGTGATTGGTTGTTATCTTCAACCATTGCAAAACGAGCAAAACCAATGCTCCCAGTACCACAACGGCTATTATTATCTGGGTTAAAAAGGCTTTGCTTCCCAGGAATCTAAAAATACTCATGTCCTTAATTTAGTTGACAAAGATATAAAACTGTTTGCTTTCTCCGGGAAGGAAATGCAGGGTCGTCATACCCCTGTTCATCAGCAACCCATACAGGCCTCCGTTAGTGCGGATCCGCGCCGAATTTAATCGGAAAAGTTTTTTATCTTTTGATTTATTAATGATACTTTTGATTAAACGAATTTTCGGAACTCTTTCGTGTAACCAATGAAAAAAAATATTGCTATCCTCATGGGGGGATACTCCAGTGAGTATCAAATTTCCCTGAAAAGCGGCAATGTGGTGTATCAGCACCTCAGCCGCAACGTGTACAATCTTTACCGCATTCACATCTTCAGGGATAAATGGGTGTATGTCGATGATCACGATGAGGAATTTCCCGTAGACCGTCACGATTTCAGTATTTCTCCCGGGAAAGAGAAAATAAATTTCGACGGTGTTTTTATTGCCATTCACGGTTCTCCGGGAGAGGATGGTTACCTGCAGGCCTACCTGGACCTGCTGAACATTCCGCATACATCCTGCGGTTTTTACCAGGCAGCCCTGACGTTTAACAAGCGGGATTGTCTTTCGGTACTCAAAGCCTACGACATTCCCTGTGCCACATCTTTCTACCTGAACAAAGGAGACGAGATCAGCACTTCGGATATCGTGGCCAGGGTAGGTATGCCCTGTTTCGTAAAAGCCAATAAGGCCGGCTCGAGTTTCGGGGTATCCAAGGTACACCGGGAAGAAGACCTGATGCAGGCTATCGAATATTCTTTCAAGGAAGACGACGAGATTATCATAGAGTCTTTCCTCGACGGTACGGAAGTATCCGTAGGGGTTATCCGTTACCGAGGAGAAACCACCGTACTCCCTATTACGGAAATTGTTTCGGAAAACGATTTTTTCGATTACAACGCCAAATACATGGGACAATCCCAGGAAATCACTCCGGCGCGTCTTCCGGATGAAATGACGGCAAAAGTTTCCGAAATTGCGAAAAAAGTATATGAAATCCTGAAACTATCGGGTTTCAGCCGGAGCGAATATATCATTGTAAATGATGTTCCGCACCTGCTGGAGATCAATACTATTCCGGGAATGACGGCAGAAAGTATCCTGCCCCAACAAGCCGGGGTCGCCGGGATTTCCCTCGGAGATCTTTTTGACAATGCCGTAGCGGAAGCTCTAAAAAAATAGTTATCTTACAGGGAAAGCAACAGCCCGATAACAAACCTCAAAAAACGAAACCATGAAGCGAGCCATTTTCCCGGGGTCTTTCGACCCGATCACCCTCGGGCATTACGACATTATTACCAGAGGATTAACACTATTCGATGAACTGGTGATAGCTATAGGGATCAATGCGGAGAAAAAATATATGTTCCCCATAGAAGAAAGAAAGAGATTTATAGAAGAGGCCTTCCGGGATATTCCCAAGATCAGGGTTATGACCTACGAGGGACTGACGGTGGATTTCTGCAAACAGATCGATGCCCAGTTTATCCTGAGAGGACTCCGGAATCCCGCAGATTTTGAATTTGAAAAGGCTATTGCTCATACCAACCGGAAATTATCCGAGATCGAAACTGTATTTTTACTGACCTCTTCCGGAAAATCTTATATCAGTTCTTCTATCGTCCGCGACGTTATACGCAATAACGGGGATTATACGGGACTGGTGCCGGATACGGTAAGGATAAAAACCTGAACAGTATTGCGGAAACCCGATAACAAGCCTATAAGACCATAAAAACCCGGTCATACGGGCTTTGCTTGGTATTACTAATCAGGCGACAGGCCATGAACCCGTTTTAAAAACGGTTGTCTCCGCTCAGCATATCTCCGAGTCCTCCGAGCACACTGCCTTCTCCCTTGTCTTTTCCTCCGCCCTGAGGTGCGGCTGCCCATACTCTTCCGGCAAGGCGGCTAAAGGGTAGCGATTGAATATAAACCACTCCCGGACCGCGAAGCGTAGCAAAGAAGAGTCCTTCCCCTCCGAATACGGTATTTTTTATTCCTCCTACGAACTCTATATTATAATCCACATCTTTGGTAAAGCCTACAATACAACCCGTATCTACTTTTAAAACCTCACCAGGGGCAAGTTCTTTACGGGCCATAGTTCCTCCGGCATGCACAAAGGCCATACCATCTCCTTCGAGCTTCTGCATAATGAAACCTTCGCCCCCAAAGAAACCTCTCCCCAAGCGCTTTGAAAATTCAATCCCGACACTCACTCCTTTTGCCGCACAGAGAAAAGCATCTTTCTGGCATACAAATTTACCACCGTAATGGGTAAGATCTATGGGGACGATCTTTCCCGGATAGGGAGAGGCAAAACTTACCTTTTTCTTTCCGGTTTCCGCATTCAGGAAAACGGTCATAAAAAGGCTCTCCCCGGTCAATAAGCGCTTTCCGGCGGAGAACAATTTTCCCAATACTCCTTTTTCCTGGTTAGACCCATCTCCGAAGATGGTATCCATACTTATACCGTTATCCATCATCATAAAGCTGCCTGCCTCGGCAACAACGGCTTCCTGCGGGTCCAGCTCTATTTCCACATATTGCATTTCCTCGCCGTAAATATGGTAATCAATTTCGTGTGCTGTCATCTGGTTCTGTTTTTATCGATTATATCGTTGTATAAGTAGCCCGGAAAACAAAATCGTTACAGAAATACCTGTGTTTTTTACGAGGCCACCCCGGTACCGGAGGCATAGCCCCGGGGGGAATCATGCTCCAGCGAAACCCTCGTCTTCGGCAGACTATCCGGAAATTCCCGCTGCATAAAAACAAGCAGGTGCTCCCGTACATATACCCGGAGATCCCATCCGTCCGAAGAATTCCGGGTACTCATCAGGGCCCGTACTTCTACCCTGTTCTCTTTTGCGTCGGTTACCTGCAGTACATTGACTTTCCCGTCCCACAACTGTGAACTTTCCAGGAGGCGGGTCAATTCTTCCCGCATACGGTCAAAATCCACCGAATAATCGGTATAGATAAAGACGGTACCGAGGATCTCCGCACTGGTGCGGGTCCAGTTCTGAAAAGGGTGTTCTATAAAATACGTAGAGGGCACCACCAGGCGCCGCAGATCCCATATTTTAATAACGACATAGGTCAGGGTAATTTCTTCGATACGTCCCCACTCCCCTTCCACGACGACCACATCGTCTACCCGGATAGGCTGGGTAAAAGCGATCTGTAAACCGGCCAGCATAGAACCGAAGACCTTTTGTGCGGCAAGTCCCAGGATAATCCCGGCTACACCCGCAGAAGCAAAAATACTGATCCCTATACGGCGGATATTGTCAAAAGACATCAGTACGAACGCTATGGCCATCAGGATGATGATAAAAATAACGACCCGTTCAATGATATTGTATTGGGTATAGAGCTTGCGCGAATGAAGGTTGTCCGCTACGGTCAGGTCAGCATGCCGCAGAAAGAGCTTTTTGGCTATGCCTGTTGCCACAATAGCCGCCCAGGCAAAACTGACAATCAGAAGAATAGCACCCAATTTTTCCATAAGCACCCCGATTTCACGGTTTATACCGTAAAAGGTAGTTTTCAGTACGGAAACAGCAAGGGCCATCATAAAAAGCAGGGTAGGAAGCAAAAAGGGTTTGAAACTTTTCAGGGATATTTTCATAGCAAAGGATTTGTGTGCCCTTAAAATAAGGAAAAAAAATGAAAGAAAAGACACGGACCCCATGACACCACAGGTGTTACAGCGCCCGAGATTTCTATGCATTCCTTCTGGTGTTCTCTTCAAATTTCTTAATTTAGTGGAACCGACCCTCCGTCATCTCCGGGTATCCCCGAAACAAAAATCTTAAATATGACTGATATTCACATTGATAAGAAAAAACTCATTCATCTCAGAAGAGATTTGCACCGGCATCCGGAAGTATCAGGACACGAAAAGGAAACCGCAAAAAAGATCAGCTCCTTTCTCCGTGAATACCATCCCGATGAAATTACAGAAAACCTGGGGGGGCATGGTATTGCTGCGATATACCACGGAACAAAGCCCGGAAAGACCGTGCTTATACGATGCGAGCTCGATGCTTTGCCTATCCCGGAAGTCAACACCTTCGCCCATCGTTCGGAATATGAAGGTGTGTCTCATAAATGCGGGCATGACGGCCACATGGCTATGGTTGCAGGACTCGCTATGATATGCCATGAAAACCGGCCGGAACACGGTAAAGTTATACTCCTTTTTCAGCCTGCGGAAGAAAACGGCGAAGGTGCGAAAAAGGTGCTTGCCGACAAGCAATGGAAAAAACTCGAACCGGATTACGTCTTTGCCCTGCACAACGTACCGGGCTTTCCCGCGGGGCAGGTGGTGGTCAAGGAGCATATCTTTACTCCTGCCGTACACAGCATTATTATAGCACTTCAGGGCCGTACCGCTCATGCGGGAGAACCGCAAAAGGGAATTAACCCTGCATACGCTATTGCCGAAATTATTGAAGAGTTCCGCACACTGGTACAACCGGATATGACTTCGGACGATTTCTGCCAGGTGACTCCGGTCCACATCCGCATGGGAGAAAAAGCCTATGGGATATCCGCGGGGGAAGGCGAAATTCATTTTACAATCCGCTGTAAAGACAACGATCGTATGGAAAATATGGCAAAAACAGCCGAGACCATAGTCAAGGAAATTGCACGGCGTCACGGGCTGAAAAACGCAATTTCATGGACGCAGGGCTTCTTTGCCAATGAAAACCATCCGCAGCCCACACAATGGATACGTGAAGCCGCGACTTCCGAAGGGTTTGATCTCTTCGAGAAAGACACTCCTTTTGGCTGGGGTGAAGATTTCGGCCTTTTTACCCGAAAATACCCGGGGGCCCTCTTCGGACTCGGGGCCGGAGAAAAGACCCCGGCTCTTCACAATCCCGATTACGATTTTCCGGACGATATCATACCTACAGGTATCCGTATGTTTCACTCCTTAATTCAAAAAGTAACCGCGCAACAATAATATGCACACCAATTCGACCATTACATTAAGTCTATCTGCTCTTAAAAAAAATATTACCTTTTTGAAAAGAACCTTTGGCAGGGATGTAAAAATATCATCCGTGGTTAAAGGTAATGCCTACGGACACGGTATACCGGAGTTTGTACGGATGGCCTCGCGTTGCGGCATCCGCCACTTCTCCGTATTTGATACGGACGAGGCAAAAAAAGTAAAAGAAGCAGCGACAAAGAACACGGAAATCATGATCATGGGATTTCTTCAAAACGAGGATATTCCCTGGGCCATTGCTCATGATGTCTCCTTTTTTGTCTTTGAAAAAGAACGTTTGCAACAGGCGGTCAGAGCTGCCAAAAAATCAGGTAAAAAAGCGGGGATTCATATCGAAGTAGAAACAGGGATGAACCGTACCGGATTTGATTTACGCGAAATTCCCACCGTCATCCGCCTGTTGAAAAAAGAAAAGGAACACCTCGATTTCAAAGGACTCTGTACTCATTATGCAGGTGCCGAAAGCGTTGCCAATCACTATCGTGTTACGGAACAGATCGGGATGTATAAAAAAGTGTACACCATGTTCCAGAAAGAAGGGCTTGTACCGGAACTACGACATACGGCCTGCTCTGCCGCTGCCATGGTATATCCGGAGACCCGTATGGATATGGTCCGCATCGGCATTATGCAATACGGGTTATGGCCCAGCCCGGAAACTTTTGTCAGTTTTCTGAACAAAAGAAAGATCAAAACCGATCCGTTACGCAGGGTCATCGCCTGGACCAGTGAAGTGATGAGTATCAAGGAAGTGAAATCGGGTGATTTTATCGGATATGGCACCTCCTTTATGGCCAAACAAAAAATGAAAATTGCCGTGGTGCCCGTCGGATACTCGCATGGGTACAGCCGCTCGCTGAGCAATCAGGGCCGGGTACTGATCCATGGCAGACGATGCGTCGTTGTCGGAAATGTAGGCATGAATATGATGATTGTGGATGTGTCCGAACTCAAAGGTCTTAAAACGGGAGATGAAGTGGTGATGATCGGTAGCCAGGGACAGGACGACATGTCGGTAGCCTCCTTCGGTGATTACAGCAACCAGTTGAATTACGAATTGCTCTCCCGGCTCTCCAAAGATATCCCGAGAAAAACAGATGTCTGAAAATGTGCCGGTTAACTATTTTCATGTAACTTTTTAGGGCTGTATGTCAAACGGTTCGGCTATGGAAGAAAAGATCAGGTCATTTGCGGAGTTTTACAGGTTTTACCTCACCGAACACCGGAATAAAACCAGCCGTATATTGCACTTTACAGGAACCTTTCTTACCCTGATTCTCGTTGTGGTCTTTCTCGCTACGGGAGGAGGCTGGGCATGGGTGCTGGTTCCGGTAACGGGCTACGGATTTGCCTGGGCAGGCCATGCCTTTTTTGAAAAAAACAAACCGGCCACCTTTAAATATCCCTTGTGGAGCCTGGTTTCGGATTTCAGGCTCTTCTTTGAGATCCTTAGCGGAAAGTGTTCCTTTGATAGTCGTAAAGACTCCACACCATATCGGTAATCCGGGAAATACCCCGGCAACAATACATCACGACTTTACCCGTACCGTCCATTCGAAATTAAAAGCAGAGACCACATCGTCCTGTTCGTCCTTACCTATGGCCTGCATCCAGAAGGTCTGCCCTTCTCCGGTTTCCATCGTCTTGCGGAGTGCTTCTTCGATACGTTCCCCGTCGTTACAGGTAAAAGTGATCTTTCCCTTGGCCTTTTTGGAAAAATTAGCATTGTTATTGGCCACAAGCATAGATATTTTTTTCCCCGTGGCCTGTATTTTGGTCATCACCATAGCGCCCGTAGCCAACTCCGCAGCCATACCCTGTACCGCCCAGAACATCGATCGGAAAGGATTCTGATTAATCCAGCGGTGACGAACGGTAACTACACAGCTTTTCTCATCTATATGTTTTACCCGCACCCCGCACCACCAGGCCGAGGGGAGTTTGAACATGATAAAGGTATTCAGTTTCCTGGGAGAAATCGTCATATTCCGTTTTTTACGGACAAGATATTGAAAATATCGTTATACCGAAAAAGATTGTTTTATTCCTATCTGAAAAATCAGCAAAAACACCGTAAAAACAAGGCTTCCCGGCTTCCTTAAGCTGCCCCTTTCACTCTAAATAAACAACATATCTACCGATTACACATGTTAATATTATGTTAATTTTAAGTACTATGTTTTGCATAATACCTTCTTTTGGATATATATTTGCATAAGAAAATAATAGGTTATGGAATCGACTATCACACAAAACCATAGAAATGTAGCCGCATTAATACATGCTTCTACCTTCTCCAAGTATCTTGTTCCTTTCGGAAACTTCTTATTGCCCCTCGTATTCTGGATGTCCAATAAGAAGAGCTCTCCTTTTGTGGAATATCACGGTAAGCAGGCCATCAATTTCCAGGTTAGCATTTTGCTTTATAACATAGCCCTGGGAATCACGGCCATTCCTCTTGCTCTGTTTACAGCGTGGGATTTTGCGAGTTTCAATTTTATCGGGGGCATGGATACGATCAACATCCAAACCGGACTCGACAGTATATTCAACCACGGCGAACATTTCTTACTGTGGGGTGTATATGGCATTCTCTACCTTTCGCTTTTTCTGCTCAACGTGATCTGTACGATCATCGCGGCGATGAAGGCTCATGAAGGCCTGGCATACCGATATCCTATGACTGTTAATTTCATCCGTTAGACCATCAATCATCATCATACCATCATCAAAAAACGAACAGTTAATTAAAGCATTTATGAACTCATGAACATTGAAAACACAAAAGCGCAGATGCGTAAGGGAGTTCTGGAATACTGCATTTTGTCCATTCTTCGGGATAAGGACAAATATGCCTCGGAAATACTGGAAACCCTGAAAGACGCAAAAATGCTGGTAGTGGAGGGCACGATATACCCGCTGCTAACCCGGTTGAAAAATGCAGGGCTGCTCAATTACCGTTGGGAAGAATCAACTTCCGGTCCTCCCAGAAAGTATTACACCCTGACGGATACGGGAAAACTATTTCTCAACGAACTCTCTTCCACCTGGGAAGAACTGCACAATGCTGTAACTATTGTAACAAGCCAAAAAACCTCAGATAATGAATAAGACAACAAATATAAATCTCGGCGGACTCTTCTTCCACATCGATGAGGATGCCTATATAAAACTCCGGAATTACCTCGAGGCTATAAAACGATCTTTTACCAGCTCCGAGGGCAGTGATGAGATCATTGCGGACATCGAAGCCAGGATTGCCGAGCTTTTTTCGGAAAAGATCAAGAACGAAAGACAGGTCATCGGGGTGTCGGAAGTCGATGAAGTTATCACTATTATGGGGCAACCGGAAGATTATCTCGTAGATGATGAGATCTTCGAAGACGAGCCTAAAAGGAAAAGTTCTTCCTCCTCTTCTTCACAGGCATCTTCCACCCAAAGAAAAGCAGGTAAAAAACTCTTCCGCGATCCCGATGACAAATATATCGGCGGGGTTTCTTCCGGATTGGGACATTATCTCGGGGTAGATGCGTTATGGATACGACTGTTATGGGTGTTTCTTGTCGTCGCCGGTGTAGGATCGGGGATTCTGATCTATATATTGTTATGGATACTTGTGCCGGAAGCCACCACGACTTCGCAAAAGCTCGCCATGAAAGGGGAACCTGTAAACATCAGCAACATCGAAAAAAAGGTGAGAGAGGGTTTTACGGAAGTCTCCGAAAAGGTTAAAAACGTAGATTATAAGAAAGTGGGAAACCGGGTAAAGTCGAGTTCCAGGACTTTCTTTGATTTCCTCGGTGACACCATGGGCGTACTGCTCAATGTCATAGCCAAATTCATAGGGATCATCATCATTCTATGTGCCGCCGGGGTTATCATCGGGTTATTCATCGGGCTGTTTACCTTCGGATCTACAGGGTTGATCGAAGGCCCCTGGAGCTATTATATCGAAGTGCACAATGCCACGGGAATTCCCGTATGGGCAGTATCTGTCATGGCTTTCTTTGCCATCGGAATTCCGTTCTTCTTCCTGTTCCTGCTCGGCCTGAAAATCCTGGTCAACAACCTGAAATCCATTGGCAATACGGCAAAATATGTACTGCTTGCCCTTTGGATATTGGCTGTGATAGGACTTACCGCACTGGGGATCAAACAGGCTACGGAGCAGGCTTTCACCGCGAGTTCCACAGAAATGCGTAAACTCCCCTCCCCGGTTTCGGATACCTTATGGTTCCGTGCCGAAAGCTATGACTCCTGGGATGACAGGTACTATCACGACCGGTTTGATATTGTTATGAAAGACGACTCCCGAAAACTGTATCTCGAAGCTGTCAGGATCAATTTTAAGGCCTCTGAAGATAGTACAGGAACGGTTAAGATACTGAAAAGTGCAGAAAGCAGCAGTTATGACAAGGCGCGGGAAAAGGCATCCGGTATAGCATACGATTACGCCATGAAAAACAACACCCTTTACTTTCATGACTATTTGCTTACCGATTACGCCAATAAATACAGGAACCAGGAAGTAAAGATCACTGTTGCGCTTCCGACCGGTACGGTGATCTACCTCGATCCTTCGATACAGCGGAAATTAGGTTCTGACCATGCCAACAATATGAGGTATGCTACCTATGACATGGCCAACCATTTCTGGAAGATCGGAAAAAACGAATTGATCTGCCTGGACTGCGAAACCGAAGAGATTCCTGATGAAGATATGAAAGAGGAACCTCATGACAATGACAGGATCAGGATCGACTCGGAGGGGATCGATATCGATATCAAGGATGAAAACGGGGAGAATTTTAAAATGAAAATTGACCGTGAGGGAATACAGATCAAAGCCGGAACCAAAAAAGACACGGTGATATAACAGTTCATCTGCCAAATTATACAACTCAGAAAAAAATATTATAACTACCGGATAAAACAGAACAACTTTGTAAGCACAATAAGCAATCAATAATCATCTATCATCAACATCATCTATCAACCAAAAAACGAACAGCTATGACCACAATCGTAAAATTACTCATCGCAGCAGCACTATCCCTCTTTCTCTCTTCCTGCCAGTTTAATATCGCAGGTGTATCGGGAAACGGGAACGTACAAACTGAAAAAAGAACCTCCGTTGCGGACGGATTTACTTCCGTAAAAGCCAGCCACGGGCTCGATGTTTATATCCGGCAGGAAAATACTTTTGAGGTTACGGTAGAAGCCGACGAAAACCTCCTGGAGCTTATCCGTACCGAAGTAGAAGGCAACGAGCTCCACATCTATGCCAAAAAAAGCATTGGAAATGCCAAGGCTAAAAAAATATATGTCAGCGCTCCGAAAATAGAAGGTATTACCTCCTCCAGCGGCGCCGATATTATTGTGGAAAACCTACTGAAAAGCGATAAACTGGAACTGAAATCTTCCAGTGGCAGTGATATTGTCGTGGAAACGCATGCCGATTATGTTTCCTGCGACAGCAGCAGCGGATCGGATATCCGGATCAAGGGAGAAGCCAACACACTCGATGCCGAGGCGAGCAGTGGGAGCGCTGTCAGGGCCAGGGATCTTAAAGTAGCCAAATGCAAGGCCAGAGCCAGCAGCGGGGGCGATGTATATATCCATGTTACCGAAGACCTGGTCGCCGATGCCAGCAGTGGCGGTAATGTCCGGTATTCCGGTAACCCCAAGTCCGTGTCTTCCGGAAAATCCGTATCCGGAAATGTGAGCAAAGACTAATTTTTTTATCAAATATAATCAGGCATGATTCTCCGGTGGAGTTCATGCCTTTTGTTTTTTACAATGCCTGCGGTTTCTTCTTTCCCAGAGCGAAAAGAAGGATGAGTCCGGCTATCATCACCCCCAAACGTGCTATATAATCGCCGTATTTCACATAAAAAGTGAGTTTTTCATTCATTGCTATTTCTCCCCTAAGGGTCCCCCGGGTATCATAAGCAAGGGTTTGCAGGATATCCCCCCTGGGATTGATAAATGCAGATATCCCCGTATTGGCACTCCGGGCAACACTGCGCCGTGTTTCTATGGCTCTCAACCTTGCGTAACTGAGATGCTGCTTATGTCCCTGTGAATTGCTCCACCAGCCATCGTTGGTTATTATGGCCAGGAAATCTGCTCCTTTATGGATATAACCGGTGACGAATTCGCCGTATATGGATTCATAACAGATGACCGGAGCGGCTTCTCCGCTTTCCGAAGTAAATACGGACCGTTCATCCTGCACCGCACGCGAGGATATGCTCCCACCAAGGTCGATCATAATATTACCCAATACAGGTTCGAGAATACTCCTGAACGGAAAGTGCTCTACACCCACCACCAGTTTGGATTTGATATAAAACTGCAGACTATCGGTCTTATTGATCTGCACGGCCGCATTATAGGCATCATACCATCCGCCCCCGCGTATTTTATTGGCTGTAGGTGTCGGATGTTCCGGACCGGTATAGCGCCTGTAAAAATCGGCCCCGGTGATAATCTGTAAACGGGGATGCTTTACGGCAAACTGTTGCAGGATCATTTTACCCTGAGACCTTCCGAAACCATCTATGTTCACGCCTTCCGAAAGTGTGGTCTCGGGAGCAATCAGGTAGTCTGTATTTTCATCGACGACAGCTTCTGCCATCCGGACCATATTTGTTGCCGTGGTTTTGTTCCGCAACTCATATTTTTCACTATACGGATCCACATTGGGTTGCAGGAGTACGACCTCAGCCTTGTTTTCGGGCTCCTTATAACTACTGTACAGAAAAAGAGATATAATAACAGGGATGGCTATAACCAGTACATTTCCCGCGATACCACGGGTAAGCCGTTTTTTATCCCTGCTTTGTAGATAGCCTCCCACGGTTAGAAATATTCCGATATTGACTATCCATATCCAAAGACTTCCCCCGAAGGTCCCGGTGTACTCATACCACTGTATCCAGGCGGGATACTCGGAAAATCCATTACCGAGGTTCAGCCAGGGCCAGGAAAAATCCCAGTTGAGATGAAATTTTTCAAAGGCCATCCACAAAGCCGGTAAAAACACCAGGTGTATTTTCGGCGGCAGTTTTCGCGCTACGAGATGATACATCCAGAACACCAGCGTCATCAGCAGAGAATTAACAACTATGGCAAATGTCATACCGAATGGCGTCGAATACCATATCCACCATGTCGTGATACTATTCCAGACCAGAAAAGTCAGGTAGGCATGTCCGAACACCTTTTGTCCTTTCCGGGGCTTCCCGGACATCCGGATATTTTTTTCGGCAAGAAGTAAAGGCACAAAAGCCGTGAAAAGCAATAGCGGGATGCCATAAACAGGCCATCCGGCGGCAAGTAATAATCCTGAGCACAAGGCCAGAACCAAATTATTTTTTGTCATCTTTACGGTATTTCGGGTCCGGCAGGAACCTTAGACTATATATAATAAGGCAAGTTACCAAAGTTTGGTCAAACTTATACTAAAATACTATTAATCTCGTATTTTTACCGAAACATTCTATTTCTTATGAAGAAACATATTCCGAATATTCTTACGCTGCTCAACCTTTTTTGCGGAACCGTAGCTGTCATATATGCTGTAAACGGACAGACCGGGATTGCTGCCTTTTTTGTTTTTCTCGGTATATTTTTCGATTTTTTTGACGGTTTTGCCGCCCGTAAACTGCATGTACAGAGCGACATCGGGCTCCAGCTGGACTCTCTTGCCGACATGGTCACCAGCGGCGTGGTTCCGGGAATGGTAATGTACCACCTGTTACAGCTGAGCCTTGATCCGGGATCGTGGGGACAGGGCATCCGTGTAGACCTTTCTTCTCCCCAGGGCTTTATACCTTTTACAGGATTATTTATTACCCTGGCCTCGGCATACAGGCTGGCTAAATTTAATATCGACGATGATCAGCAGACTTCTTTTACAGGCCTGCCTACTCCTGCCAATACATTATTCATACTCTCACTTCCACTCATACTGATTTACCAGGAAAGCGAACTGGCATTTTCTCTGATCCGAAACACATGGGTGCTCATCATTCTTACATTTATCAGTTGTTATATCCTCAATGCCAAAGTAAAACTGTTCGCCCTGAAGTTCAAGAACTGGGGATTCCGGGAAAATGCAATAAAGTATGTTTTCCTGTTATCGTGTATCGTTCTGCTTGTCCTGCTACGGTTTGCCGCCATCCCCGTCATTATATTATCGTACATCATCGTTTCGGTAGCTACCAACAAAAAAACCGGAGCCGTTTAGAAAAAACGGGATTAACGGTATCTCCGCTTTCGGAAGTAACCGAATCCCAAAGCAAAAACGATCAGGATTACGAGAGGCAGTATGAGATTGATCACCTTCCGGAATACGGCTTCTTCAGCAACCTTTTCCTTGTCCAGAAAAGGAATGGTCACTTTTTTACTGCGGATGTAGATGAGACCGTTTTCATCGAGCAGGTAGTTGACACAGTTTCTCAGAAACTCTTTATTACCGTAGAAGTTATTTGTCCATTTATCATACCCCAGTTCGAGGGGGCGCCCCTTGTTCAACTGGTTTTTGATCAGGTCACCATCTGCTATGACAATCATCCCGGTCTCCACCCCGGTGTCGAGATTATCTTTTAGGTCCAGCGGCTTTATCCTGTTTTTGTATACGGAATTAAACCTGCCTTCCAGCAGTACGGCCAGAGGCTGGTTCCCATTGTTATAAGTGGCTTTATCCGGTTCGCGGGTAATGATCTCCAGATCGATATCGGCAGGTACCCCCACTGTTTTGGAAAGCGGGGAACTGGACAGTAATATCGTTTTCCGGACCGGATTTTTTAATGTATCTATCGCATTGGCAAAATCAAACCGAAGGGCTTCGATATTGGTATTTACCGGATGGTTGTCCGGAGACATTACCATAGGCGCATAATACCAGGGATAAGGATCGTAGCGGGAATCGTTTCCCTCTCCCGAAGCCATGACTATCTGGGTAAAATACAGATCATTGACCAATACCGGATTGATCCTTACTCCGTAAGAGAAAAACATATCTCCGAGATTGAGATCTCTCGGCAAGGCCATGGTCTTCCCGGATTCGTTATACAGGCTGTCCATTTCGGCATGGACCTGATCTATGAGCCACAACGATTTTCCACCGTGCATCACATACTGGTCGAGGACTGCTTTTTCCTCGTCGGTGAAAGCAACAGTAGGTTTGGCCACGAGGATCATATCGTACTGCTCCAGTTGCTGCAGTGTCCGCTGGGGCGAGACGGCAACAGAATCGAGGGTAAAAGGAGCCAGGTTGTAATAGTCCCGAAGCGATCCGAGAAAATCGGCCATATATATATCTTCAAGTTCTCCATTTCCCTTAAGGACAGCTATATTCTTCTTATCGGTAATGGTGAGTTTTGCAAAGGCATCGGCAAAGACATATTCCAGCTGCTGTACCGAATTTCTTACCCTTTCTTCGTCAGTTGCCCCGAGTTTGTTTTTGAGCAGCGGTACCCGTACACTGCGGTTTGCGTAGTTGGCAAGGGCCCATGGGAATAGTATTTCCCGGGAGACTTTACCGGCCTTTTCTTCGGAGAAGTTCAACGGGGTAAGCCCGATAGACTGTAATTCACGAATGACAGCCTCGGAATTCTCACTATCTTCCAGAGGGTCTACGAAATTGAACCGAATATTCCTGTTCTTTGCCGCAAACTCTTCGAGTATTTGCCGGGTCTCATCACGAAGTTTCCTGAATTGCGATGGCAGTTCTCCCCCGAGAAATACATCGACAAAAACAGGTTCCTCCAGTTTTGCAAGGGGTTTTACGGAAGCTTCGGAAAGTGTGTAGCGGTTATCCTGTGTAAGATCGAACCGGCCGTAAAAAGATACGGATACAGCATTCAGTACGATCAGGAGCACCAGGACTCCCGCAATGACTACCAAAGGTTTTTTCTGTAATCTAAACAGCATCCGGTCGGTTTTTCAGTTTCACAACGGTAACAAAAAGAAAGAAGAAGGCTATGGATATAAAATACAGAATATCTCGCGTATCCAGAACCCCCCGGCCTATACTGTCGAAATGGGCTTTCATCCCCAAGCCTGAAATATCCGTTCCAAACCCCAAAGCAAGCAACCCTTCGAAACCATAATAAAAAAGGAAGCAGACAAATACGGAAACCAGGAATGCCACGATCTGGTTGGTGGAGAGGGTCGAAGCAAAAATACCGATGGCCGTATAGGATAATATCAGGAAGAGCAGTCCGAAATAAGAGCCCAGTGTACTGCCGGTATCGAGGTTACCTTCGGGATTTCCCAATTGCCAAACAGTCCAGACATATAATAGTGTAGGTAGCAGAGCCAGAAGAACCAGAGCAAAGGCCCCCAGGTATTTCCCGAGAACGATCTGCCACATCGTCAAAGGACGGGTAAACAGGATTTCGAGTGTTCCCTGTTTTTTTTCTTCGGAAAAGCTTTTCATGGTCACTGCCGGAATGAGGAAAAGCAATATCCAGGGAGCAAGTCTGAAAAAGGCAGTCAGATCGGCAAATCCCGAGTTCAGTATATTGTATTCTCCGTCAAAAATCCACAGGAAAAGTCCGTTGATGACCAGGAACACAGCAATCACCAGGTATCCCACGGGAGAAGCAAAAAACGAAATTATTTCTTTTTTGAATATTGCGAACATACTCTGCGTTCTATTCCTTGACGGGGTTTATCCCCTGTTATAAAAATCGTATGGTTACCACATCCCGGTAACTCAACCCGAGAAGGCTCGAAGCCCCTCCGACCGTTTCGAGATTGCTGCGGTAAATGGCCAGTTCGACATATCCGGACGAGTTAAAAACTGCCAGCCGGCGGCCATCGTCGTCCCGTCTGGGCTTTTCTACCGCAAAGTTGACAATATCGCTGTATTTGGTATAGATACGGTCGAACCGGTAATTACGGGCATACAGTTCAAAATCTCTTCCTTTACGGATATTTTCGAACAACTGCCGTGAAATATTGGTCACTACATTACCGTAATTATCTACATAAATCACATGCCCTGTAACCAGGTTTTGCTCCGTATTGACAATGGGTGTAAATGTTCTTAACGATTTGAGTTCCGTTACCGGTTTTCCCACAACTTCCAGGGTACCTCCCCTTGCGATGTGGCATGCTACCTTTACAAAAACGTCCATGGCAGGAAAAATGGTATCCAGATCGTTATAAATATTTATTTCTACGATCTTATCCGGTTTACGGTCACCCGCCACCAAAGACATGATCCCGTTATCGGCTCCTACAAAAAAGTGATCGTTGAGCAGGACGGCTATATGGCGGTTATCCGGGTTGCGTTCGGAATCGACACCGTAAACATGGATACTTCCCTTAGGGAAATTCTTATAGGCATTTTTGAGAATATAGGCCGCCTCCTGGACATTAAAAGGACTGACGGAATGTGATATATCCACAATCTTCACGTCTTCGGTCTCACTGTAAATAGCTCCTTTAATGGCACCTGTAAAGTGGTCTTTCTCCCCGAAATCCGTAGTTAAACTTATTATAGCCATAAAAATAGTACCGACGCTTTTTTTGTGTAAATTAGCGATAAATAACCTTGTTATTATCGTTATCCGTATGTGGGGTAATGCGAACCACAAACGTACTAAAAAAGTAGGGGATAGCCCCTATAGCAAAACAGACTTTTTTATAGTATCTTTAAACAACAATAGTAAAACTTTAGAGAAGTTGCCCCCCCTTGTACGGCTTGCTTTACAGCCACAGGACACTTCTCCCGGAAAGCGAACACAAAGATTAATCAAACCCATCAGCTTTTGAACGAAATAATAGTAGAACTTACTGAGATCAGCCCGAGAGAATTCTTCGGCGAGCAAAACATCAACATCGAACTGCTCAAAAAATACTTCCCAAAACTAAAAATCGTGGCCCGCGGAAATAAGATCAAGGCCTATGGCGACGAGGAACTTCTGGAAGAATTCGATAAACGACTGGACATGCTGGTCATGTATTTCGGGAAATACAACAAACTGGACGAAAATACCATAGAGCGCATCCTTACCAGCGATGATAAGGAGGCCTATGAAGCCCCCATGCTCGAAAATGCGCAGGTGCTGCTTCACGGGGTCAATGGCAGGCTCATCAAGGCCCAGACCGTTAATCAGCAACGACTGGTAGACATGATGAAGAAAAACGATATGGTCTTTGCCATAGGACCGGCCGGAACAGGAAAAACCTATACGGGTGTAGCCCTGGCCGTAAAAGCCCTTAAAGAAAAGCAGGTCAAACGTATCATTTTGACCCGCCCTGCCGTGGAAGCGGGTGAAAACCTGGGATTCCTCCCGGGAGACCTCAAGGAAAAACTGGACCCGTATATGCAGCCGCTTTACGATGCTTTACGAGATATGATCCCGGCCGAGAAACTCCAAAATTATATCGAAACAGGAATTATCCAGATCGCACCTATGGCTTTCATGCGCGGGCGTACCCTCGACAATGCCTTTGTCATTCTCGATGAAGCTCAGAATACCACGCACGCCCAGATGAAAATGTTTCTGACCCGTATGGGAAAAAATGCCAAATTCATGATTACGGGCGACCCGGGACAGATCGATCTTCCGCGAAGAGTGATTTCCGGATTGAAAGAAGCTCTGCTCGTGCTTAAAGATATCAACGGTATCGGTATGGTTTACCTGGATGATAAAGATGTAATCCGCCACCGACTGGTGAAAAATATTATCGAGGCTTACAAGGAGATTGAGCATACGAACGGTTAAAAGCCGGGGTTTCGGCACGATGGCTTAACGGCCATCACTCAACCGCCTCTATGAAGTTCAGATATTTTGAAGAGGGAGTTAAAATCGAAAACAACTACAAAAAGCATGAGCAAAGGCGGCTGAGTGCCCGAGCGAAGCAAAGGGTGTATCGAAGTCCCGGATTAATGAACTTTTCCCGTATATTTGCGACAAAATTACGATCTTCATAAGATGAGCAACAGTACCATAACCGCAACACATTATAATTTTCCCGGGCAGAAAAACGTCTATAAAGGAAAAGTCCGTGAAGTATATACGTTAGAAAACGACCTCCTGGTCATGATCGCAACAGACAGACTTTCGGCTTTTGACGTGGTCATGCCCAAGGGAATTCCATACAAAGGTCAGATCCTGAACCAGATCGCTACCAACATGATGAAAGCCACCGAAGATATCGTACCCAACTGGCTTATCGCTACCCCAGACCCGAATGTAGCTGTGGGGCACCGGTGTACCCCGTTTAAGGTGGAAATGGTGATACGAGGATACCTGTCCGGTCATGCCGCAAGGGAATACCATGCCGGAAAACGACTTTTATGTGGTGTATCCATGCCTGAAGGATTAAAAGAAAACGACAAATTCCCCGGGCCTATTATTACTCCTTCTACCAAGGCGGATAACGGAGAACACGACGAAGATATTTCCAGAGAAGATATTCTGAGAAAAGGGATTGTTTCCGAAGAAGATTATACGCAGCTCGAAGCCTATACCAGGGCTCTTTTTCAACGTGGAACGGAAATTGCCGCCAAACAGGGGCTTATCCTTGTGGACACCAAATACGAATTCGGGAAAACAGCAGATGGTAAGATCGTCCTTATCGATGAGATCCATACGCCGGACTCTTCCCGATATTTCTATGCCAACGGGTATCAGGAACGTCAGGATAAGGGAGAAAAACAAAAACAATTGTCCAAGGAATTTGTTCGTCAATGGCTAATCGAAAACGGATTCCAGGGCAAAGAAGGGCAACAGATCCCGGAAATGACCGATACCTATATCAATTCCGTATCCGAACGCTACATCGAACTCTATGAGCAGATCACCGGAGAAACCTTCCAACGTGCCGATATCAGTAATATCGAAGCGCGTATCGAAAAAAACGTCTTGGGGTATTTGAATACGACCAGCTAATCCGATTTATTGCTACAGAACATAATATTACCAAAAAGCGTCCCGGTCGTTAAAGTTAAACGGCCGGGACGCTTTTATATGGATATACAGCTTATAATGATGTACTATACGTCTACCCTCTTCCTTTTCTCCGAAGGCAGGAACACGGTGAGTAACCCTAGTAACGGAAGGAAAGAACACATTTTAAATACATATTCTATACTCGTGGCGTCCGCAATATCGCCAAGTACCGCGGAACCAATTCCCGCTATCCCGAAGGCAAAGCCGAAAAACAGCCCGGATACCATCCCTACTTTTCCCGGGATCAGCTCTTGGGCATATACCAGGATAGCGGAGAAAGCCGAGGATAATATCAGTCCGATAAGCACGGTCAGTGTCCCCGTCCAGAACAGGTTTACATAAGGCAGGATAAGGGTAAAAGGTGCGATACCCAGGATACTGAACCAGATTACATACTTACGCCCGAAACGGTCACCCAAAGGTCCGCCGAAAAACGTACCGGCTGCTATGGCAAACAGGAATACAAAAAGATAAACCTGGGATGCCTGTACGGACACGTCAAATTTATCCATCAGGTAAAAGGTATAATAGCTGGTAAGACTGCTCATATAGATATACTTGGAAAAAATAAGAAAAAGCAGTACGACAATAGACCAGATTACCTGTGTCCGGGACAAGCGATGCCCTAGGGCATGATCGTATGTCTTTTTCTTTTGTGCCGGTGCCCGGTACAGATTGTTCTTATACCACTGCCCCACGCGCGACAGTACGATAATCGCCAGTAAAGCCGCCAGTGAGAACCAGATGACCGAAGATTGTCCGAACGGTACAATGATCATCGCAGCCAGCAACGGCCCCATAGAACTCCCGGCGTTTCCTCCTACCTGGAAAAGAGACTGGGCCATACCGTGCCGTCCCCCCGAGGCCATATGGGCTATACGCGAAGCTTCCGGATGAAAAACGGAAGATCCCATACCTATAAGACCCACAGCAAGTAATATGGTGCCGAAGTTAGGCGCCATGGATAAAACTACCAATCCTATCAAGGTAAATCCCATACCTATGGCAAGAGAATACGGTTTCGGGTATTTATCGGTATAGAGCCCTACAAGGGGCTGTAGCAATGAGGCCGTAAGCTGAAAAGTAAGGGTTATAAGTCCTACCTGGGCAAAACTAAGTTTAAAGGTTTCTTTCACCAGAGGATAAATAGAGGGAATAAGCGATTGCAGCGTATCGTTCATCATATGAGAAAAACTCAGTGCAAACAGAACGGGAAAGACCGTCTTTTCTGCCGAGACCCCCGATCCCGCAGAAACCGATGTATTTTTGTGCATAGTCTGAAGTATTTTAATACTATGCAAATTTATACCGGGTCTCTTTAAGCTATATGCAATATTTATACTTTTTACGATGCCCAAGATCGCAAAAACACAAGCTGGCTGTTTGCCCGATTTTAAATACTTTTGCATCAAAGAGAACATCATGCTGCCAAACGATACGATCATAGCCTTAGCCACTCCGAGCGGTGCCGGAGCCATTGCCATTATCCGGTTGTCCGGGAAAGATGCGATTCGCATTGCCGGAGAAAAATTCCGTTCGGTTAAAGGCAAAGAGCTATCAGTACAAAAAAGCCATACCATTCATCTGGGACATATCGTCGATGGCCCCAAGGTGCTGGACGAGGTTCTGGTCAGTATTTTTAAAAACCCGCATTCTTATACAGGGGAAGATGTCATCGAAATTTCCTGTCACGGCTCCCCTTATATTCAACGTGAAATACTTCAGCTTTTTTTGCGTAACGGTTGCCGTATGGCCAATGCCGGGGAGTTTACGCTTCGTGCCTTCCTCAATGGCAAGCTCGACCTCAGCCAGGCCGAAGCCGTGGCCGACCTTATCGCTTCGGATAACGAAGCCTCACACCAGGTAGCCATACAACAAATGCGCGGCGGATTTTCCGGGGAAATAGAAAAACTACGCCAGGAACTACTCAACTTCGCTTCACTCATCGAACTGGAACTCGACTTCGCCGAAGAGGATGTGGAATTTGCCGATCGGAGTCAGTTCGAAGAATTGCTGCAACGTATAGAACTGGTCCTCAAGCGTCTTATCGATTCGTTTGCTGTGGGCAATGTGATCAAAAACGGTATTCCCGTCGCCATCGTAGGGGCGCCTAATGTTGGTAAGTCTACCCTGCTCAATGCCCTGCTCAACGAAGAACGGGCTATCGTAAGCGATATCGCCGGAACTACCCGCGATACTATCGAAGACGAAATAGTGATCAACGGTATCGCCTTCCGTTTTATAGACACTGCCGGTATACGGGAAACCGAAGATGTGGTTGAGAGTATAGGAATCAAAAAAACCTTCGAAAAAATCACCCAGGCACAAGTCGTTATCTACCTTTTCGACGCCTCCCACTTCGCCGAAAACAGCGAAACCATCACCGTAGAAATCGAAAAGATCAGAAACCAGTTCCCGCAAAAACCACTGCTTATCCTGGCCAATAAAACCGACCTCGCCAGCAAAGAAAATATTGCCTCCGGATTGCATTATGACAACCTCCTGTTTATCTCCGCCAAACAAAACGAAGGTATAGAAACTTTGAAAGACAAGCTGCTTGAATTTGTAAACACCGGGGCATTGCGCAACAACGAAACTATTGTTACCAATTCCCGCCACTACGATGCTTTGCTCAAGGCCCTGGAAGAAATTCAGAAGGTGCAGCATGGGTTGCAAGCCGGAATTTCAGGCGACCTCCTTGCCATTGATATCCGCGAAGCGTTGTATCATTTCGGGGAGATCACGGGGCAGGTAACCAATGATGAGTTGCTGGGAAATATTTTTGCTAATTTTTGTATCGGGAAGTAATTTCTATTATTCAAAACTTAATCTAACCATTATTCATGGATAACTATCTCGTAATCTACAAGCAGCTCAATAGCAATTTTAATTGACGTGAATACTATTTAGAGCTTTTGAAAGTAAAGATGTTTTTAAGACTTTAATCTCCTTCGATCAGGTTAGCTCTTGTGTGATAATCCGGAAGCATTACCGGTATTCATCGGAACGATGAAGGAAACTACGGGATTATATATGCCCGGGTAAGCCTGAATCAATAGGGCCTCGGCATTGAAAATCGGCTATATCGGAGGGCGTACTGATACTTTTCTGTACAGCGAAATTATTATCGGGAATCTTTATAGCTTCCGTATCACTTAAAATAACCACCTGATTTCCTGAAACTCCCACAGCTCTCAAATCGTCCAGGTCCATGGAAGCCTCTACGTACTGGTAATTTTGTTAAGCCTGGCCAACACACCGTTATCCCCAGTAGCGGTATAATAATAATGATCTCCGTAGGTTACATCCGTAGCCGCATATCCCTGCAGGCCTTTGTAAGTATAGGAATCATCGAGGAGGCCGTTTGTCAATTGTATGTCCCCTACCAGAGCGGTCGACTCCATTCCGGAAATTTTAGCTACATCCGCAGCACCGGCAATATAGAGCTTCCGGTTCCGAACTGTTATCCCAAAGAATATGGTATTCTACAACATTCCTTTTTAGAAACACTATTCATTTCCCTTTCACCATGTCTTTTCCGTTTTTTCAAGGGAAATTTCGTTGCACTTTTAATTATGTACTACATATTATTCCGCGTTTGTTCCTTTTATGAAGAATATTTTCTAATTTTAGCCGAAAACAAATCCGGTATTTCCCGAAAGTCATGCTTTCTGCTTAACATTCGGAAGGGATTTGAATCCGGAAATCGAATAAGGATGAGAAAACAGCATAAATTCATTACATATCCTCAAAAACAATTACCTCCCGCTCCTTTTTTAGAAAAGTAAATGATCATCTTATATTTCAATATGAAAATCAATTATCCCTACCCTACAAGCCTTCCCGTAGTATTCCTCCGGGCTCAAACACGTTTCGGTCATCTGAAAATATGGATGTTCCTGATATGCACATCATATCTTCTTCCCCTGGCGGCCCAGTCCGATCACATTTTATGGTATGACAAACCCGCCACATATTTCGAGGAAACCCTTGAGCTCGGAAATGGAAAAATGGGTGCTGCTGTTTTCGGGGGCGTCGCAACGGACAGTATTTTCCTCAATGATGCCACACTATGGTCCGGCGAACCGGTGAATGCCAATAACAATCCCGATGCGCACTCATATATTCCCGCTATTCGCAAAGCCCTCGAAGAAGAAAACTACAAACTGGCCGATGAACTTCAGCATAAGGTACAGGGAGCTTTTTCGCAATCATATATGCCATTGGGAACATTGAAACTGGAATTCGAAGGTCAGGACAACTATACAAATTACCGCAGGGAACTGGATATCAGTAAGGCCGTTTCCAGAATCACATACGAGAGTAATGGTGTACAGTACCAAAGGGAATATTTTGTGTCCCACCCGGATCAGGTAATGATTATAAAACTGAGCAGTTCCGGCAAACAGGCTATCAGCGGAAAAATAAGCTTCAACAGCCTGATGAAGTTTAATACAACCACATCATCAGACACTTACGAAATAAACGGGTATGCTCCATATCACGTAGAACCGAATTATCGGGGAGACATGCCCGATGCAGTACTTTTCGACCCGGAACGCGGCACGCGCTTTACTACCCTGCTCAAAGCCGTACACAAAGACGGCCGTGTCGAAGTAAGTGAGAAAGGGATAGAAATAGTTGGTTGCAGTCAGGTTGTACTGTATATCGCCGAAGAAACCAGTTTTAACGGATACAACAAAAACCCGGCTACAGAAGGGAAAGACCAGCTCCGTATAGCTCGTAAAAACCTGGATAACGCTCTCCGAAAGCCATTGAGAACAATAGAAGACGATCATCGTAAAGACTATACCGGTCTTTTCAGCCGGGTGGCTCTGAGCCTCGGTGAAACCCATGCCCCCGATCTTCCGACCAACGAAAGACTATTGCGCTATGCGGAGGGTAAGGAAGACAAAAAACTGGAAGTGCTGTATTTTCAATACGGAAGATACCTGCTGATATCTTCTTCACGTACCCCGGGGGTTCCTGCGAACTTACAGGGGATATGGAACCCTTATATGCGTCCGCCATGGAGTAGTAACTATACGCTGAACATCAATCTCGAAGAAAATTACTGGCTGGCAGAAACCGCAAACCTTTCGGAAATGCATCGTCCTTTATTCGATTTTATCAAAAACCTGTCGGTAACCGGGGCCATCACCGCCAAAACCTATTACGGGACCGGCGGATGGACGGCTTCACAGAATTCCGATATCTGGGCATTGACCAATCCCGTAGGCGATTTCGGAGAAGGCGACCCGAACTGGGCCAACTGGAATATGGGTGGGGTCTGGCTGGCTACGCACCTTTGGGAGCACTACGCATTTACCAAAGACCGGAAGTTTTTAAAAGAAAAAGCATATCCCATATTACAGGGAGCCGTCCGGTTTTGCCTGGATTGGGTCGTAAAGGATAAGGAAGGTCACTGGATAACATCCCCTTCCACATCACCGGAAAATCTTTTTATCACGCCCGAAGGTTATGCCGGGGCCACACTCTACGGAGCCTCAGCCGATATCGGTATGATCAAAGAAATAACGACCGATTTCCTATTGGCATCGAAACTCCTCGGTGTTCAAAACGACCTGACCGGGAAAGCGGCAGAAGTCCGGGACGGACTACGCCCTTACCAGATAGGTAAAAAAGGGAATTTACAGGAATGGTATTACGACTGGGAAGACCAGGAACCCTTACATCGTCATCAATCGCACCTGTTCGGACTTTATCCCGGACACCATATCTCTCCTTCCGCTACTCCCGAACTTGCCGAAGCTTCTGCTAAAACGCTCGACATCAAAGGCGATGAAACCACCGGCTGGTCCAAAGGCTGGCGGATCAACCTCTGGGCGAGGCTACGCGATGGCGACCGCGCCTATAAAATGTACAGGGAACTGCTAAAGTATGTGGATCCTGACGGATTCAAGGGAAATCACGGCGGACACGGAGGAACCTACCCGAACCTTTTCGATGCCCATCCCCCGTTCCAGATTGACGGAAATTTCGGTGGTGCTGCCGCGGTTATCGAAATGTTACTGCAATCGGATATGGAACATATATATCTTCTCCCTGCATTACCGGAAACGTGGAAAGACGGTAAAGTTTCGGGTATCTGTGCCAGAGGTGCCTTTGAAGTTTCTATGGAATGGAAAAACGAAAGGCTTATCCGTAGTACGATTACAGCAAGAAAAACAGGGACCACGACGCTCGTCTACGGAAACTCACAAAAAAACATACAGCTCAGGAAAGGAAAGTCTGTAATGCTGACCTGGTAATACCGCTAAACTTTTCAATCTCATACGGCAGCCCGGCACATCCCGGGCTGCCGTTTTAATAACATCATAACAACGGCGACTATCAACCTGCAGCCGTTGACTTTTTCGGAACATCCCCGTGTTTCTTTATCCTGAGCACTACCGATTTACTGGCCGGAGTATTGCTCTGATCAGCTACCGTACCTATAGGGACAAGGACATTGGCTTCCGGAAAATACGTGGCGCAACATTTTTCGGGAATATTATAAGCGATGATTACAAATTTTCGGGCCACACGCGCTGTTCCCCCCTGATCATTATACAAATCTACCACATCGCGGTCGCGGTATCCCAGCTTTTCTATGTCCTTTGTATTCATCAGGATAATCCTTCGCTCATTGTGAATCCCCCTGTACCGGTCTTCGAGTCCGTAAACCGTGGTATTAAACTGGTCGTGAGAACGGATCGTCATCATCAGCAATTCATCATCTTCCAGGTGCACCATCTCCACATCGGATACATGAAACCTGGCTTTGAGGGTATCCGTAGGAAAGCGTTTCTCACGGGCACTGTTCGGCAAATAAAAGCCTCCCGGCTCCCGGACTCTTTTATTGTACTGCTCAAATCCCGGGATCGTGGCTTCTATAGCATCACGGATATGATCGTTATGGTCCAGGAACCGGTCCCAGTTTACCTTCGATCTGTTCCCCAATACCGCTTTGGCAAGGTGGCAGATGATGGCCGTTTCGCTCCTAAGATGGGTGCTGACCGGTTGGAGGCGTCCCTGGCTCATTTGTACCACTCCCATAGAATTTTCACAACTCACAAACTGTTTCTCTCCACCGACCTCATGGATATCACTACGCCCGAATGTGGGCAGGATCAGGGCTTCCTTCCCGGTTATAAGATGACTGCGGTTGAGTTTGGTACTGACCTGGACAGTCAGTCTGCACTGTTGCAGTGCCTGTGCCGTATATAGGGTATCCGGTGTAGCGGAGAGGAAGTTACCCCCCATCCCCATAAAAACTTTAACCCTTCCGTCGTGCATGGCCTTTATGGAATTAACGACATCAAAACCATGATGCTGCGGCGGATGAAAACCAAAATTCCGCGCTATACTATCCAGTAATTCCTGCGAAGGCTGTTCGAAGATCCCCATGGTGCGGTCGCCCTGGACATTGCTGTGTCCGCGAACCGGGCATGTACCGGCACCGGGTTTGCCGATGCTCCCTTTCAGTAAAAGAAGATTGACAAACTCCTTGATCGTATCCACGGAATTTTTATGCTGTGTGAGCCCCATGGCCCAGCAGGTGATAATGTTGTTCTTCTTACACAGTATTCCGGCTACTTCCCGGAGCTGTTCCAGACCTATACCACACGCTTCACTGAGTTCCTCCAGGCTATGCTTATCCAGACTTTCGATAAACTCGTCGTATTCCGAAGTGTGCTCCCGGATAAAATCATGATCGAACACTGTTCCGGGATGTTGACGCTCCTGTTCCAGCATCAGCTTCATCAGGGCCTTCATCAACGGCAGATCGCCATTGATCTTTACCTGCAGGAATACATCGCTCAGTTTCTTCCCCATCCCCAGCATCCCCTTTACTTCCTGGGGATTATCGAAAGCGATAAGTCCGGTTTCGGGTAGCGGGTTGACTGCAATAATAATGCACCCGTTTCTCTTGGCTTTTTCGAGAGCACTAAGCATCCTCGGGTGATTGGTCCCGGGGTTCTGCCCGGCTATGATGATCACTTCGGCACGGTACAGATCTTCCAGAGTTACCGATCCTTTACCGATACCGAGACTCTCCCCAAGGGCCACCCCGCTACTTTCATGGCACATATTGGAACAATCCGGTAAGTTATTGGTTCCGTATTCCCTGGCAAAAAGCTGGTAGAGGAAAGCCGCCTCATTACTCGTTCTTCCTGACGTATAAAAGGTTGCTTCATCAGGGCTATCGAGCGATTGCAGATGTCTCGCTATGATACGAAAAGCCTCTTCCCAGGAAACAGGCTCATAATGCGTAGCGTTTTCACGCCGATAAACCGGTTCTCCCAGGCGCCCTTTTTTTCCGATATGAAAATCATCCAGTCCGGATAATGCAGCGATGGAATGCTTTGCAAAAAAACCGGCATGAAGCACTTTCGTGGTCGCTTCGTCTGCTATGGCTTTTGCCCCGTTCTCACAATATTCGGCAATAGCACTCCGGTGTCCGTCCGGATCGGGCCATGCACAACTCGGACAATCGATCCCCCCTTTCTGATTGAGATTGAGGAGGGCTTTCATTCCCCTGCCGGGGCCCATTTCACCAAACACATGTTTCATAGCCGAAACCACTGCCGGAAATCCGGCAGCTACTTCCTTGGGAGTATTGACCTTGAGATTATTCAACGTTTCCGGGTTTTCGGCATGGACCGATGCTCCGTTATCTTCCGACCCGGAAGCCTCTTTTTTATCCGTCTTCATCATCTTGTGTTTTTAGCAGACCTGGTTGGGGTTCATATACATATCACTTTGATCTTCCCGTGTCTGGTCCAGACATTGAAAATCTTTTTCTACCAAAAGAAACAGGATATGACCGTTTTCGCCTGGTAAGCTATCCTCATACCCCACCTTATCGGTTTCCAAAAGGGATTTTACGAAAACCGGCGGAATAAAAACCGTCATGATCCCGTTTTTAAAACAGGCATCAAGATGTTGCAAATCCTTTTTTTGTTCCAGCCGATACCGGAACACCCCTGTACCGAACCGGGTTTCTTCCGCTACGAAACCTTTACTTTCCAGGTCTGCAACCTCGGTTTTGGTGAGACGCAAACGGACACTGTTGCCCTTGATCCTTATTTTCATCCGAATATATTTGTTCTGTGTCGTTAAGATAGGTGGCTCTGTTACCGACCTGCGGTATTCCCTACCTGACTTTTAGGTTTATAATCTCCTCAGGATGTTGTTATCTTTTGTAGTATCCTTTGGTTGTCATAATAAATATTATAACGATCTTCTCTCAAAAATCCTACCAGAGTGATATCGAACTGCCCGGCGGTTTCCACGGCAAGACTGCTTGGAGCTCCCACCGCGCATACGATGGTGATACCGGCCATGGCTGCCTTCTGCAAAAGTTCAAAACTCGCCCTGCCACTCAGCACTAATACGCTGTTTACCGGATCGGGAAGCTGATTTTTACCCGATAAGGCAGCCCCGATCAGTTTATCCAGGGCGTTATGTCTCCCCACATCTTCACGCAACATCAAAAGTTTACCGGCTCCGGAAAAGAAGGCTGCGGCATGAATACTCCCGGTAAACCGGAAAACATCCTGTACACGGCGCAGTAGCTCCGGTAACCGTACCATCGTATGATCGTGTATAACCAACGATGAAACCCGGTGTACAGGACACACCTGTCTGACCTGTTCCATACTTTGCTTTCCGCAGACCCCACAGCTGCTGCTGGTGTAAAAATTGCGCTGCAATTTCCCGATATCCGGCCGGACATCCTCCCTGAGGTACACCCTTACGATATTCTCCCGGTTTTCGGCATGACCCTGCTCCGTACAGTAACGTATACCTTTTACCTGTGCCATCTCCCGGATAATACCTTCGGTAAACAAAAAACCCAGGGCGAGCTCAAAGTCATGCCCGGGGGTACGCATGGTTACGGCAATACTCCGCGTAAACCATTGCTGTCCGTCGGTATAATCCAGCCTGATCTCCATCGGTTCCTCTACGGCGAGCAGATCGTCATAATCCTGCAGTTCTCCGTCCCGGAACCGGGTAATTTTTACCGGGAAAACACTTGTTTTTTTCATGATCGGAATATTACCAGTAAGTTACGAAAAACCGTTGAGAAAAATAACAGAGGGATCCCGTTTTTCATTTGGAAAAAAAAGCAGTAAAATCTTCCGGAGTATCATAGCTTTGCAACCTTTCCGGATCCTCCGGAACGAGGGTTTTTACCCGGTGTTCCGTCATAAATTTACGCAACGACCTCCCCCCGGCACGATAATATCCGGGTAATTTCTCCAGGCAGGACGCTTCGTAAATTGTTATCAACGGTTCCGCCACTTTATGATCGGGACGATAAAAGCAAACGATATCACAGTCCGGGGAACGCGAAGAAAATAACCTTGACAAATCGGCAAGGGTCAATGCGGGATAATCGCATCCGAGAACAAAAAAAGATATTCCGGAAAAATGCGATGACACGGTCAGTAATCCACTCATGGGGCCACAACCTGTATAGTTCCCGTCATCCGGAAAAATGTCGCTTTGTACGCAATCGCCGGGAGGCAATGTATTGTTGGACGATATCATCACCCGGTCGCAAAACAATTCCAGTAATCCGGCCGTATGCACAAATTGAAAGCTGTCGTGATACCGGAGCAAGGCCTTATTTGTTTTCATCCTGCTACTCGATCCCCCGCAAAGCACAAGCCCGTAGAGTGGAGCTGAATTCGGAGGTATCTCCTCAAAAAAAAGTGGTGGTAACATCCGATACCCCGGATCAGGATAGCGGTCCATCAACACATCTGTCATCAGCATCGGTATACCGAATAAAAGTTTTACGGCTATCTGACCTCGGCGGACAATGTTCAGAAGACACTGCAGTAACAAGCCCTCTGCTCCATCAAAACCTGTTTCCTGAAATGGCGCAAGGTCCACAAACAACCATACTGTGGTTTGCGAAGGTAATCCAGATAATGCGGTGGAAAGATATGTTGCGATACACTCCGGGTCCGGGACCTCCGCCAAACTTCTCATTTCGGCAATACGAAATTCGGCAACAGCAGGGTTACTCCGGACCCAGGTCCGGAAACCTTCGGTAATCGCAGGGGCTTGCGGCATACTCCATAAGAATACGGGATGATCCATAAGGGCTTTTGTTAAAGATACGGAAAAGCGATCAATAAACCAGCTGGGATATACTGCTATGCAGGTTTTAATTTCAGGTATTGCAACTTCAATATATCGCGTTATCCTGCTTCGGAAAATTAATTACAGGTATGCTGCATCCGGAATTTACCATCACGATCCGGCTTTGTTTCACAGTATCATCCCAGGTATTCCCGGGTATGCTGCATGGCTTCCGTACTCGATCGGAAATAACACACCCTGATCCCCATTTGCTCCATATTAGCCAGGGCTTTAGCTACCTTTTCTTTGGATTTTCGTTTCCGGGTCTTACGGATATATACCGTACTGATGTTTTCCGGGAAGATTTTGCTGATATTTTCGTAAATAAACGGGTCCTGCTGACTGTCATCTCCCAGAAGAACAAAACGCAATTCCGGATAGAACTCCACAAGGTGTTTTATTTTGTAGAATTTATGATTGTGATCTCCTCCCCCCGTAAATAAAAAATCGGCTATACCCATCTTTATCTTTTTAAGGTGTAATACGGCCTTCGGAAATTGATGCAAGCGGGTAAACTGTATGATGAAATTGTATAAATTCCATTCGCTGCTACTCACATAAAAAAAGGCATTATTGGTCTCTTTATCTTTTCGCCCGATACGATTCAGAAGGCGATAATGCTCCACAACTTCTTCGAAAACATGCCTTTTGTTGATGTTTTTGGTCAGTAATACGTACAACTTTTTGAAAATGTTGCCCGAATGGGAAATGAGAAACGTATCGTCTATATCGGAAATCACCCCGTACTCCCCGGCATACGGCTTTACGAATTCTCCTTTTTCCCGTTTTACAACACCTTCGACCCGGGTCTCAATCGTAAAATCATGCCAGCCGCTATCCAGTTTTTCCTCGTACGGAATAGTTATCCGGAAATACCCGTCTTCGAGTGTTTTGGTCTTCACCTCAAGATTCCCGAACCGAAAAATAATATCGGTATTGGCTATGGTTTTGATACTGAACATCCGGATAACTGCCCAGGCATGTTTATACCAGCGCTTATCCAGATCGAAGACATCAGGGGCATATTTTTTAAAGACATGTCCCATAACCACAATTTCCCTTGCATTGGCATATCCGCTGTAAATTTTAAGGTCTACTTCCATAAATTAAGTAAAATATAACGTTGTCGCTTTGATAGAATTTATACTTTTAACAGTCTCAGAAATATGCAGATTATGAAACTATTACTGGTTATAAATCCCATTAGCGGAGATCAAGATAAGGAACCGTTTGTCAAAAAAATAAAAGATCACGTAAATTCCCAAGACGAATTGGATATTTTTAGAACAAATGGTGAAAATGACCTGGAACAACTCCGGGAATATTTCCGGAAAAAGTATGACAGGGTATTGGTTATCGGCGGTGACGGAACCGTCAAACTCGTTGCCGAAGCTATGGATGATTCCCCTGTGAGTATCGGGATTATCCCGGCAGGTTCTGCGAACGGACTGGCCAGCGACCTGGGACTACCGGAATCTCCGGAGGATGCAATTACCGTGGCCCTGGGTTCCGAAACCCGGAAGATCGACGGTGTTTACCTCAATGGGGAACTGGGGCTCCACATCAGCGATCTCGGCCTCAATGCCGAACTGATCAAGGAATACGAGAACGGTTTCTTTCGCGGTAAACTGGGGTATGCCCTGAATTCTATCCCCACTTTGTTCCAAAGTGAAGGACCCTATGATTTTACCATACAAACGAAAAACAGAACCCGGAAGATCCGCGGGATTATGCTCGCCTTTGCCAACAGCAAAAAGTTCGGTACGGGAGCCGTAGTCAATCCGGACGGAAAAATTGATGATGGTATTTTTGAGATCCTCGTCTTTAAAAAATTGGATTTTATAGAGATTATAAAGACGCTTCAGCATACGGAACAACTATCCCGTGATTTTGTAGAGATCATTCCCGTAAAAGAAGTAAGGGTTACTACGACCAAACCGGTAGATTTTCAGGTTGACGGCGAATACTGTCAGGCCGTTTCGGAAGTCAGAGCACGGATAGCGCCCCAGAAACTGGAGATCGCTGTCGGTAAATAATGTTTTAGGGCTACGTTTTTTAAGCATGTTACAGCAGACCTCTCATGCTATACTCCTATTTTATTCTCCCTGCCTGTTTCGGACAACTAAGTATAGCGCATACAAAAGAGGAACCTCATAATGAAGCTCCTCTTCTTTAGACTGTAGGCTGACGGGATGACAGTGGAACACCTGATACTACTTTTGACGTTTTTAGCCGTGATAAGGTAACAGTATTCTAAAAATTAATACGTTATATAACCCGTTGTGCATTATGAATAAAAATCGTTGTTTACGCTATGTCGAACGTAGTCGAAACATCTCCTTCTGTCAGTAAAGATTCTTCAGCAGGGCTTGGATGACGTCTTTCAAACTATAATGCACAACGGGTGTTATATATGATTAGTGTAGTCTCATGGCAGCGTTTAATTTTTCAATAATTCTCGCTTCCTCATTGTGTCCGTCGGTTGATAATCTAAGTAATGGAAGACCTATTGTTTTCAAGATATGATTTTTTTTGTTGTCCCTTTCCTGTTGCAATACATTGTTATGGAATGACACCCCATCAACCTCTATAGCCAGGACAGGGGTTTTGTCAATCTTGTTATACAACAGAAAATCGATCCTTGAATTCTTCTTTATGAATCGAATCTCATCTTCTGAGAATGGCTGAAAATCTCGGACAAGATCTCTTAGCCTATATTCCCTCACCAGGTCAATCGATGAAAACTGGGCATTATTTAATAATATATTTTCATTCAACAACTTGTAGATAATGATTTCTGCCGGGGATCCTTTTATGTTTCTGTTGGATGAAAAAAACGAGATAAAGACTCTATTATACTCTTTGTACAAAAGGTCGAAGACAGAACGGATACTGCCTTTGACTATTGTTTCATTCGGATCTGAGGTATAATGTATATAGCGTATCAGATCACCGATGTTTGTTCCGTGAGGAAGTTTCATCGACTTGGGCATTATAACGATAAATTCTTTAACTGCCCTAGATACTGCTACATTGATAAGATTTGGATTATCTATAAATGGATTTATCTCGGCCTTTACGGTGTTGAATATAACTACATCCTTTTCACGCCCCTGAAATTTATGTATGGTATCGGCTTCTGTTCCATTGGGTAATTGCTTTCGTAATCTGTCTGCATGGCTTCTATAGGGAGCAATAACACCGACTTCCGTGTGGTGGAATTTGCGTTTTTGGATATATTCGTCAGTTTCGTCAATCTGTTTTTGGTTGTAATTACCACTTCTTCCAGCTACGTTTGTATAAACAATTCTAAACGGATGATTGTCCCAGGAAGTCATAATGACCAGATTATTATTGTAATACTTCTTGTTGCAAAACCCAATAATGGTAGGATGGCATCGATAATGTTCTTTTAATAATACTGACTTTATGTTATCCCCATATAGATTTTTCAGTGAGTCCAAAATATTCTTCTTTACATAATCGTATACAGCGGAAATATTGTACTCGGCTTGGAATTGTTCCGCAGCTGCTTGACTGTGTTTATCTACAATGTGAGTAAGTTGCATGCTATCTCCCACTACAATCGCATTTCGGCAGCATGAAAAGCATACGGCAGATTTTATGATATCTACCTGTGAAGCCTCATCTATAATCAAGTAATCAAAAAGATATCCTTTCGGAATGCTTGTGTGTAACGAGAGCGTAGAACTCAGAATTACAGGATAACGCTCTATAAATGTATCAAACTGGCTGCGATAATTTTCAATCGCAAACTCAACTTTCTCCAAACGATTATATTTTTCGAACAAAGTGGCATTGAACACCGCTTTGGATCTCTCCACAAAATGCTTAAGATTAATTTCTTCATCGTTCGACATTAACCAGTTTTCGGTACCCGAGATTTCATTTTTTAGGTTTGCTATGTATAATTCATAGAATTTATGGTTGACATAAACAGGCAACTCTTCGCTGTACTGAATAATAGTCTTCAGGTCAAATAAACCATATTGCAGAATAAACCTTAGCTTATGGATGATGGACAACTGGCTTTCTACGTCGACGACCGATAATAAATCTTTTAATTTTAAAGTTTTGTTAGCAGTCCATTTACGGTAAAATTTCTTGTCAAGTACTGATTTTATATTCTGATCGAGTGGCTGTTCTGTTTTTATATGGCCAAACTCTATTTCAGCATCTGACAATTTTGTTTTCAGAACAGCTAATTTATTTCGGTACTGAAAACATGTGGTGAGTATAGAGTCCAGACTCCGAACTTCATTTTTCAGGTTTGTTAATCGCTCTTCCGAAACCTTAAAATCTTGATGCACTATTTGTTCTTCAAGATTATCGAAGAATAAAGCTTTGTTGTCGTTATTTCCAAGTGAAGCCACAACCATTCCATAGCCGTATTTAGCTAACTTCTCCCGTACATTGAATACTGCAGAATTATTGTTCGAGACAATTGCAACAGTTTTATTTTGTAAGATAAGATTGGCAATAACATTTAGTATAGTTTGTGTTTTTCCTGTACCCGGAGGGCCTTCTATTATACTTATACTATGGCTAAGAGTGGTCTCAACTGCCAGTTTTTGGCTCTCATTGCAGCCGAAAGGATAAATTAACCCCTCGTTTGGAGATTCCATAGAAGGATTGACGCCATCGATGTATTTGGATAGAGCTGACCTTAAATCCAATATATCTATATCCTCAAGTGCCTTGAGTAATATCTCGGAGCTTATTTGATTTGGGTTTTTATTATCTGTCTCCTCAATTGGAATATCAAATGATACGTCATTATTTTCTTTCAGTATCCTTTTAAAATAATTGATGACCGATTCTGTTTGACCGACATTCTTTTTTGTATCACTGATTTCTATATCGGCATTGTTTTCAATTGGATAAGAACAATTATCGCCATTTCGAAAAATCAAATATCGACCATAGTTATCAACCGTATTATACCTCTTATTCAATTTACCATTCTCGTATATACGCACGTCTTCACGTGTCGACACAAATGGATAGTAGCGTACTTTGTCCGTTCCATAGGTATAACTTTTTCCTTTGCTGAACGTGATAAGATATCCTCTATCTGTTTGGATGACAGATGAAACATCTCTTTTGTATTCGAACTGTGAAGATGTTTTGTTTTTCAAGTATACTATAAACGGATGGTTCATCGGAATCCGAATATAAGCATTTTGATCTACATAGGTGTTTTAGCAAGTTATTAATCCCCCCGGAGAAGCATTGCACAAAAATAGTGTATTGGGATTAGCTGTATCTCCTATTTCCCAAACACATTACCGCAGCTATCCCTTGTGAGATAGGTTGTAAAGCAATGAATGCGATTCGCTACACTCCCTTATAATTTCTGTTTGTGATTATTGCTCAAACAAACTTGGCATATCCACAAACAAAAATACCCCGACTGATGTCGGGGCATTCATTGCCTTGGCGGAGAAAGAGGGATTCGAACCCCCGGAGGTGTGACCCTCAACGGTTTTCAAGACCGCCGCATTCGACCACTCTGCCATTTCTCCTAAGCGGATGCAAATATAGAAAGCTTTTTCATTTTGCCAAAACATTTTTTTGGCTTTTTATTTCGGCTTCGGTATTACTTTGATACTGAGATTTTATTCACGCTCCACTCAGGCAAACCATACGCTTTCTGCATCCCGAAAAAACAAAGTATCACAATTTTTTCTGCGTCAACAAAAAACCATTTTTGATATGATTTCGTATATAAAGTCTGAAACATGCAAAAACATCTTTTTTTTAACCAACTGATCCTAATATTTATCAAATTATGACATCAACAACTTTTCAGATAGCAACATCCTTTATAAGACACTAAAAAACAATATAATACAAACCAACCACAAATTCACTTAAAAATTCACTATTGAGCTATTGCCTATTGTTATTTGTCGAAAAATTATAGATTTTAAGAAAAAAATAACAATATTTATACAAATCGGATGTTAAACAAAAATAAAATTAACTCTAAATCTTCAATTAATGTTCAACAAAGCTTCAGTACTTGTGCTATTTACGCTCCTGTTATCGGCTCCGTCCGTATGGGCACAAGACAAGACCATTACAGGAACAGTGACCAGTGCCGTTGACGGACTTCCCCTCCCCGGTGTGAATGTGGTACTCAAGGGAACGAGTAACGGTACATCCACCGATTTTGATGGTAATTACACCATAAACCAGATTCCGGAAAACGGTGTACTGGTATTTTCGACCCTCGGATATACGACCAAAGAAGTACCGGTGGGCGCAAATACCACAATAGATACCGCTCTGGAAGAAAGTACGGAACAACTCAGTGAAGTTGTTGTAACCGCACTGGGTATCAATAAAGAACGAAAAAAACTGGGTTATGCGGTAACCGAAGTGGACAGTGATGACTTTAATAAGGCCCGGGAAGTCAACGTAGCCAACTCTCTGAGCGGGCGTGTTGCCGGTCTGGTCGTCAAAGGAACCAGCAGTGGTCCCGGCGGGACAGCCAAAGTAACGCTCCGGGGACTGCCGAGTATCAGTGGTACGGGGTCTCCACTATATGTTATAGATGGTATTCCCATGGACAATACCCAAAGAGGAGGGGCCGGGGAATACGGTGGTGGCGACAACGGTGACGGTATCGGGAACCTCAACCCTGACGACATCGAAAAAATGACCGTACTCAAAGGTCAGTCTGCTTCCGCACTGTACGGTGCAAGAGCCTCAAACGGTGTTATCCTCATCACTACCAAGAAAGGAAAAAAAGGAGATGACTGGGCCTTGAACTACACACTGAACATGATGATGGAAAACCCGGTGGATCTCACCGATTTCCAGAAGGTATACGGGCAGGGTACCGGAGGTGCGAAACCCACCACGGCAGCCAATGCACGTACAACGGCCAGATTTGCCTGGGGAGGACGACTGGATGGCAGCAATGTTATCGGTTATGATGGAAACCAGTACACCTATGCCCCTACCAACAACAATTACCTGAGCTTTTACAGAACCGGAACCAATATCACCAACAGCGTGTCTGTTTCCAAAGGGACGGAAAACGGGTCTTTCAGGCTGTCCATGTCCAACCTGACTTCCGAATCCATAGTCCCCAGCAGTGACATAAAACGAAATACCATCACTCTGAATGCCGATCAGAACATTACAGACAAACTCAATATATCCGCAATGGTGAATTACATCGATCAGCGATCGGACAATATTCCCTTTTTGAGTGACGGCCCAAAAAACCCGAATAACTTCCTGTTTCTGGCGCCCAATGTCAACCATAACATATATGCTCCGGGATACGATACTGTAACCGGGAATGAGATTGTTTTCAGCGATGATGCCTATGTCACCAACCCGTACTTTATTATCAACCAGGGTGTGAATGACCTTACCCGAAAACGTACCATTTCCGTACTCAGTACAAAATATAGTTTTACCCCGGAGATCTATGCTATGGTACGTCTCGGAAACGACGTGTCCAACGATAAGTTTTTCAGTGTAGATCCTACCGGGCTCGCCTATACCAACGAAATGGCGGGTAACCTCAATGCCAAAGGACAATCCGAACGTTCCGAACTCAATATAGACGGTATTTTTGGTGCTACCGTTAAATTATCCGAAGACTTCGAACTGGATGCACTGGCCGGGGCCAATCTCAGAAAAAACAAATTCGAACTGGTCAGTGTCGGCGGGACCGAGTTTGTACTTCCTTATCTCTACTCTCCTACCAATGTGAAAAATTTCAGTAGGGATTACCAGTACAACGAGAGAGAAGTACATTCCGCATACTATTCCCTGGGGATGGGCTATAAAGACTTCCTTACCCTGACCACCACGGGACGCTATGATGTATATTCCACCTTATCCGCACCACAGCAATCGGACAACAGCCTGTTTTCTCCTTCTGTAACCGGTGCCTTTATTTTCAGTGAACTTTTAAATTCGGAAACCTTGAGTTTCGGAAAACTGCGGGCCTCGTATGCCGTAACCAGTGGTGAACCATCGGAACCATACCAGAACCAGTTCTATTATACTTCCGGTAACTCTTATGCCGGCGTTCCTACAGGATCCTCACCTCTGCAATTGCCTAATGCCAATCTGAAACCTTTTACGACCAGTGAAATGGAATTTGGTCTGGAGCTTAATTTTTTCAGTAACCGGCTTACTTTCGATATCGCCTATTTCGATAAAAAGACGCATGATGAAATCCTGCAGACCAATCTGAGTATTACCTCCGGATTCAACAAGGGCTGGGTCGCTACGGGATCTACACAGAACAAGGGATTGGAGGTTCTTGTTACCGGGATGCCCGTAAGGAATGAAAATTTCACCTGGCAGACTTCCGTTAACCTGACTTCCGTCAAAAACAAGGTTTTACAAACAGACAATGACAATAACCCCATAACACTCGGACAGAACAGAGCTACCCTCGGAAATGCGGTAACCGCTTATGTCGTGGGCAAATCGGGACCTCAGATCATGGCTTACGACTATGCCTATGACGCTAACGGAAATATCGAAGTGGACGGCGCAGGGCTTCCAGTCCGAGGTGAGCTGACTACCTGGGGAAGTGTCCTTCCCAACCTGTACGGGGGATGGAATAACGAATTCAGGTATAAGAATTTTAACCTTTCCTTTCTGATCGATTACAATTTCGGGAATAAAGTCTTGTCGGCGACAGAATATTACTCCCAGTTCCGGGGTCTCAATAAAAGCACGCTGGCAGGACGCGAAAACGGTATTACCACCAACGGTATCACCGCATCAGCCGAAAGTTATTATCAGGCGCTGGTACAGAATGTTACCAAGACCAGTGTGGTGGACGGAGATTTTATCAAACTCCGGCAACTGTCTATCGGGTACACCTTCCCGGAGAAAGCTTTCGAAAAAATGCCGGTTCTCAAAGGCGTTAATATTTCACTCGTGGCACGAAATCTCTTTTTCCTGATGCGAAAAGCAGATAACATCGACCCCGAATCCAATTTCGGATCTACGATCAGCTATACCGGTATCGAAGGGACAAGCCTTCCTTCCACCCGTTCCATAGGTATGAACATCAACTTTAAACTTAACTGATCATGAAAAAACACATCCATATATTTTTCGTCATAACGCTCCTGTCCCTTACGGCATGCGACAGTGATTTTGCCGACGTCAATACCGATCCCAATAATGCCGACAAGGAACTTTTCGATCCTAACCTCATACTCCCGACCGTATCCTATAATTATGGAAATCTGACTACCGGGTATACCGGCCCCATCCTTTTTCAGAGCATGTGGGTCCAGGTTATGGCATCGACTTCTACAGGAGAAGCCAACTATTATTCCAATGCCGACAAATACGTAATGTCCGGCAGTACCAATTCTTACATACAGGGAGCCTGGAACCAGGGATACGAAGCGGCTTCGCGAATAGCACAGATGCAATCTCTTGCCGAAGAAAAAGGCATGCCCAACCTGATTGCCGTAGGAGATATCATGAAGGTATTGTGCCTCTCCTATGTATCGGATATTTACGGAGATATCCCCTATAGTGAGGCATTAAATGCGGAAGGAGGAACGACCCGTCCTGCTTATGACAGGCAGCAGGACCTCTACCCCGTAATGCTGTCCGACCTGGAAGCTGCCATACTGGCCATCGATCCTTCACAGGATGACATTACCAATGATGTGTTTTATGACGGAGATCTCGATCAGTGGAAGAAATTCGGATATTCCCTCATGCTCAAATTAGCCATGAGGCTCGTCAATGTAAATCCCGTTTTATCCGTAGAATACGCTAATAAGGCAATAGCAGGAGGTGTTTTCGAATCGGCAAACGATGAGGCCGTGCTCCCTTCCGACGAAACAAACGGCTATTCCAACAGTAATGCCAATGCATTGCGAATTGTAGGTGACCTTTACGAAGTACGATGGTCCAAAACCATGATCGATTATCTTCAGGCAACGGATGACCCGAGACTTGCCGTAGTTGCGGAAATTCCCGAGGCCGGTCTGAAGGCCAATACGGATATCTCTCTCGAAGGGGATAACACTCCCGCTCAGCAACAAGGCATGCCCAATGGTTATGACATGAAGGGCGGAGCTACCGATATTTCCAACGAACCCGATTATCCCGGGGGCACCGGGTCCGGTGATGACATCACTCCCATAGGCGCGTACTCCAGGCCCACCGCCATTTACAGAAATCGCGATGCAACCATATTTGTACTGACCTATGCCGAAGTACAGCTTCTCCTTGCGGATGCCGCAATACGGGGCGGATACAACACCACACTCACCGCTGCGGAATACTATGCCAACGGAGTTACCGGCGCCATGCAAGCCCTGAATAAATTCAACGGTTTGCAGGTCTCTTCCGAAGATATTTCCGAATATGCCTCAGCAAATCCGCTGGACATCAGCAGTGATGACAATGCACTGAAAATGATCAACGAACAGCTCTGGGCCACTACAGGTTTGCTGGCCAATTATAACGAAGCCTGGAACAACTGGAAAAGATCGGGATACCCGGAATTGACGCCTGTCAATTATACCGGGAATTTCTCGAACGGTATGATCCCCGTAAGGCAGCCCTATCCCAGTACGGAAAGTACCACAAACCCGGAGAACCTGCAACAGGCGATCACCAACATGGGAGGTGACACCTGGAATACCAGGGTGTGGTGGAATGCGGAATAACTAAAAAAGTATCATATAAAAATAAAGAAGGAGGGGCAAACGCCCCTCCTTCTTTTTTGCCATCACAGGTCTGTCTAATAAAGTTTTTGAAGACTCGAGGCATCAAATGCTTCGATCTCCTCAAAACGGTGTGCCTGTACCTTACGAACCCATTCCGGATCCTGTAAGACAGAACGCCCTACGGCCACCAGGTCGAAGTCCCCGCGTTCATATCTTCGTACGAGTTCGTCCATTCCGGTTGCTGATGCTCCTTCCCCGCTCCAGGCTCCCAGAAAATCTCCTGAAAGTCCTACGGACCCCACTGTAATAGTCGGTTGTCCCGAAACTTTTTTGAGCCAGCCGGCAAAATTGAGATCCGATCCTTCAAATTCGGGTTCCCAGTACCTGCGTTGCGAACCGTGAAAAATATCCACTCCTGCTTCCGTAAGCGGAGCGATCCACGCTTCCATTTCTTCCGGGGTATACGCGAGTTTTACGGAATAATCCTGTTGTTTCCATTGCGAAATACGCAGTATGATCACCATCTCCGGGCCAACGGCTTTCCGCACGGCTTTTACGACCTCACGACCAAACCTGCTCCGTTCCCCGATACTTTTTCCACCGTAATCATCTGTCCTATGATTCGTCCCTTCCCAGAAAAACTGGTCGATCAGGTACCCGTGAGCTCCATGGATTTCGAGGGCATCAAACCCGAGCTCTTTGGCATGACGTGCAGACGCGGCAAAAGCTTCTATCGTTTTTTCGATATCCGCAACCGACATGGTATCCGGACTTTCCAGCGGAGCATCCGGCAACCATTTTCCGGCTTTGGTATTCCCTACGTGCCACAACTGCGGGGCTATCTTTCCGTGAGCGGCATGTACATCCTCCACCACACGTTTCCATCCCCGAAGTGCTTCCTCTCCGTAAAAATCGGGAATATCCCTCATGTTTTTAGATGCCGGACGATCAATGACCGTACCCTCCGTTAAAATAAGTCCTATCCCTCCGAGGGCCCTTCGCCTATAGTAATCGGCAACATCCTCTCCCGGAACACCATCCGTGGAAAAAGCCCTGGTCATCGGGGCCATAACAAAGCGGTTACTCAATCTTAGTCCATTATATACAAAAGGTTCAAACAAACTATCTATAGCCATTTTCTTCTCTTCTTTAAAGTGTTAAATCAAAAAATCCATACAAAACTAACACTAATAGTTTACTTTTGTAACTAATGATAGTTTTTTGTGGTAACTATAAGGTAACTATGACCCCCAACAATAAGGAGATACCCGATATGAAAAACGATATATTAAAGTACAGCAATTGCCCTATACAACGTTCTATGGCCATTCTCGGCTCCAAGTGGAAACCGATTATCATCTATACGCTGCGGGACCGGAAAGCACGTTTCGGGCAACTTCATGCCTCCATAGGACATATTTCCAGGAAGGTACTTACCGACATGCTCAGGGAACTGGAACATGACGAAATCATCCTGCGGCAGGAATTTAAAGAAATCCCTCCCAGGGTAGAATATCATCTTACGGAAAAAGGCAAAGCCCTTATCCCCATTATGACAGCACTTACCCGGTGGGATGATCTATACTCCCGGCACCACGAAGCTGCACAGACAGAAAAAGTCTCCGGTACGTAACAACTGTTTCCCGGATACCCTGAAAAAATACCTGAAACCCGGGATGCCCGAAAAGCGATTTGTATCGTATATTCGCCTACGAAATACGGGCATTAATTATACACATTTCCGCTACCGGAAAGGCAAAAACCAGAACAATGATAAAAGTATATATTACAGACGATCATCCTATTGTACAGGAAGGCATAAAGAACCTCCTCGCTACCCGGGATGAAATTTCGTTAACCGGTGTTTACCAGAATGGCAAAGACACCCTGGAAGCCCTGGTCAAAGAAGAACCGGATGTTCTGTTACTGGACATCAACCTACCGGATATCAGTGGTATCGAACTCAGCAAACAGATCCGAGATGCCTACCCGGAACTGAAAATCATCGTACTCAGTGTTCACAATGAAAAAGCCGTGATAAGCAGTGTCCTGCAAAACGGGGTCAACGGATATGTGCTCAAAAACTCCATAGGAGACGAAATCATACAGGCCATTCACAAAGTGATAGACGGCGAATTGTACATGTGTGTGCAAACCCGCGACATATACAATAACCAGGATACCACAGGGCCCGATTTCATACCGAAAATCACCCGAAGGGAAAAGGAGATCCTGCAACTGGTTACGGAGGGAATGACCTCTGCCCAGATCGCGGAAAAACTCTTTATCAGTCCTTATACCGTGGAAACACACCGGAAAAATCTCATGGAAAAATTTGATGTCAATAACATGACAGCAATCATAAAATACGCTACGGAGTTTAAACTCCTCTGATATAAGGAAAACAGGAGCCGGTTTTTTAACTTCCGGTTCCTGCCTGCTTTATTTCTGCACCCTGTTTTTCCCGGACGTTCCGGGTCCCTCTCTTCCTGTATCCGGAGATACATTTCCGCCCGTGGTACTTATTTTTGTGAAGTCACTGACATTTTTAAGTTGCTTTCGTTAAATTTGCCGAAAAACAAAACAGTTCATGTTAATCATAGGAATCGCCGGTGGAACGGGTTGCGGCAAAACCACCGTTGTTAACCAGATCATCGACGAATTACCGGAAAATGAAGTAGGTGTTATTTCACAGGATTCCTACTATAAAGACACATCGCACCTGTCTTATGAAGAGCGGACCAAAATAAACTTTGATCACCCCAGGGCCATCGATTTCGATCTCCTGGTAAATCACCTGAAAACTTTAAAAGAGGGCGAACCCGTGCATCAGCCGGTCTACTCTTTTGTAAAGCACAACCGAACCAAAGATACGGTGCTGACCCATCCGCGAAAAGTGATGATCGTGGAGGGTATCCTTATTCTCACACATCCCGAGATAAGGGATATGTTTGATATTAAAATATTCGTTCACGCCGATTCGGACGAGCGCCTGATCCGTCGTTTAAAAAGAGATATCAACGAGCGCGGAAGAGACCTGGACGAAGTATTGAACCGTTACCAGAATACGCTCAAACCCATGCACCAGCAATTTATCGAACCGACAAAAGAATTTGCAGATATCATAATCCCGAACAATAAATACAATACCGTGGCAGTTGGTATAGTACGAACTATTATCAACGAGAAACTGGCCTGAAAAGCCGGTTGAAGAAGACACCCCCTGCGCCCGGAACGCAAAACCGCTTCCGAACGGCGTAGATAAGATCGCATAAGCAGGAACCTTTTATATTCATAGCGGATGAATTTTATAAAAAAAATACGAACGAACAGGTGGTTTTCATTCTTCAGTAATATTTATGTTATTGTATTGACGGTCTTTGCGGTGTGGATGATCTTTTTCGATACCAATTCCCTGCTTACACACATGGAACTCGAAAAAGAAATTGATAAATTGCAAAAGCAAAAAGAGTACCTGCAAAAAGAGATCAGCGAAGACAAAAAGGTTATCGACAACCTTAAAGAAGATCGTAATATAGAAAAATTTGCCCGGGAAGAATACTATTTCAAGAAAGACGACGAGGAGATCTATATTATAGAGAAGCAGGACAGCATTGCTTGGAAAAAGAAAAAAAAGAAAAAGGAATAGTTTCCGTAACGATCGGGAACCGGACCACATAACGGCTTAAAACGGGTAAGTCCATCGGGGTGGCTCCGTCATAAAGCTCCGAAATAGTCCTTAAATACGGAGTGGGATTTTCCCTTGCTTTTTAAGGACATAAAACCAGTACAGGCATGCATAAACTTCTGTTTGACGAGTTCCCCGAAGTTTCCGCCAAGATGTGGAAACAAAAAATCCAATTTGATCTCAAGGGGGCAGAATACAGTACATTACTCTCAAAAGCCGCCGAAGGTATCGATATCAGGCCTTTTTACCACCCGGACGATGCTATACCGGTACATGCCGGCCTCAAGAAGTCCGGAAGCTGGAAAACCGGGCAGAGGATATACGCCGGAAATGAAGAAATGGCCGCCAAAAAAGCGATACATGCCATCGACCGCGGTGCGGAAAGCCTTTGGTTTACTGTGCCTTCCGAGGATACCGATCTTTCCGCCCTGCTCGGTCAGCTCCCCGCTACCGGGGTATCCCTGCATATCCAACCCCTGTTTCTGAGTCCGGATTTTACCAGGAAATCACAGGAGCAGCTTTCCGGCTTTTCAAAGGTTTACCTGCACAACGATACCATAGGCAACCTCGCCCGGAGCGGCAACTGGTTCTACACCTTCGAAAAAGATCGTGATCTTTTCCTGCAGACCATAGGATCGGGAGAAAAACTCAGTAGCGTGATCACTACAGATCTCTCCCTGTATCAGAATGCAGGGGCTAATATCGTGCAACAACTGGCCTATGCCATGGCCCATATCAATGAATATCTCAACCTGCCGGAAACCACAACGGCACTGGACGGCAGGACTGTTGTTTTTAAAACTGCCATAGGTTCCGATTACTTCTTCGAGATCGCTAAATTACGTGCCCTTAGAATTTTATGGCACACACTGAGCCGGCAGTACGGGATAAAGACCGAATGTCATATCCTGGCCTTCCCTACCCGACGAAATAAAACGCTTTACGATTACAATGTCAATATGCTGCGGACTACCACCGAATGTATGAGTGCCATTCTCGGTGGTGCCGACACTATTTGCAACCTCCCTTATGACTCCATCTACCACAAAGACAACGAGTTTTCAGAACGCATAGCCCGTAACCAGCTTCTTATCCTGAAAAACGAGAGTTATTTCGACAAAGTATCCAATCCGGCAGACGGGGCTTATTACATCGAAGACATCACCAACAGGATATCGGAAAAAGCCCTCGATATCTTTAAACAGATCGAAGCCGGCGGGGGCTTTCTGCAACAACTGAAAGACCATACCATTCAGAAAAAAATAAAAGAAAGTGCCCGTACGGAACAGCAGTTGTTCGATGAAGGACAGCATGTACTGATAGGTACCAACACCTATCGAAACCCCGACGACCGGATGACCGGAGCACTGGAATTGTTCCCCTTTATCAAAACCAGGCCGAGAAAAACACTGATCGAACCGGTTACAGAAAGAAGGTTGGCCGAAAAGACCGAACAGGAACGCCTGGCACGGGAACAAAAGAACAACGATTAAGGTTTCGTCCGTCCGGAACACTCAAGCTGTAATATCCCGGTAACAGATATTATTGGAAGCCACCGGAAAAAAGGGGGATCATTATGTGTAATACAAAGACCGACATTACCCATGAAAAGAAAAAATCTTCAACATATCACACTATCATATCCGGAAGACAAACCAACGGCTTCCGGAGCGCACCATACCTTTGCCGAAGGCATTGAAGTAAAGCCGGAGTTCACGAAAAAAGACCTCAGGGATACCGGGCATCTCCGTTTTGCAGCCGGAATTCCGCCTTTTCTGCGGGGTCCTTACAGTACCATGCATGTCTCACGTCCATGGACGATAAGACAATATGCCGGGTTCTCCACTGCCGAAGAGAGCAACGCCTTCTACCGCCGTAATCTCGCTGCCGGACAGAAAGGACTTTCGGTCGCTTTTGATCTGGCCACCCATCGCGGGTACGACAGCGATCACGAACGTGTGGTTGGCGATGTGGGAAAAGCCGGAGTAGCCATAGATTCGGTGGAAGACATGAAAATATTGTTTGACCGGATTCCTCTCGATCAGATGTCCGTATCCATGACCATGAACGGTGCGGTACTGCCTGTTATGGCTTTTTATATCGTAGTAGCCGAAGAGCAGGGCGTATCTCCGAAACAACTATCCGGAACCATACAAAACGATATTCTCAAGGAGTTTATGGTTAGGAATACCTATATCTATCCGCCAGGTCCCTCCATGAAGATCATTGCGGATATTTTCGGGTACACCAGCAAAAACATGCCGAGGTTCAACAGCATCAGCATCTCCGGATACCACATGCAGGAAGCCGGGGCTACTGCCGATATCGAACTGGCCTATACCCTGGCTGACGGGCTTGAGTATATCCGCACGGGGCTCCAGGCAGGGATGGATATCGACACCTTTGCCCCCCGCCTTTCCTTTTTCTGGGCCATCGGGATGAATCACTTTATGGAAATTGCCAAAATGCGGGCCGGGCGGATGCTTTGGGCAAAGCTCGTTAAACAGTTTGGCCCGAAAAACGAAAAATCACTTTCGCTGCGTACCCACTGCCAGACCAGCGGATGGAGCCTGACCGAACAGGATCCTTTCAACAATGTTGCCCGTACCTGTATCGAGGCATCAGCAGCCGTATTCGGAGGTACACAATCGCTCCACACCAATGCGCTTGACGAAGCCATTGCATTACCCACCGATTTTTCTGCCAGGATAGCCCGGAATACGCAGTTATACCTCCAGGAAGAGACCGGGATTACCCGCACGGTCGATCCCTGGGCCGGAAGCTATTACGTCGAGTATCTTACGGACCGGATAGCGCAACAGGCCTGGAAACTCATCGAAGAAGTCGAAGCGCTCGGCGGAATGACAAAAGCCATCGAAGCCGGGATCCCGAAAATGCGTATCGAAGAAGCCGCCGCCCGCAAACAGGCCCGTATAGACAGCGGGCAGGATATTATTGTAGGTGTCAATAAATACCGTCTGAAAAAAGAAGATCCCCTCCACATCCTCGAAGTAGATAATCAGACCGTAAGAAAACAACAGGTAGAGCGACTGGAAAAAATAAAGACGGAGCGCGATACCCGACAGGTGAAAGCTGCGCTCGAAAAAATAAGCGCATGTGCCCGTACAGGTGAAGGAAATTTATTAGATTTAGCCGTTCATGCTGCAAGGCACCGGGCGACACTCGGAGAGATCAGTGATGCGCTCAGTGCTGTTTTCGGCAGACATAAAGCCAGAATTCAATCTTTTACCGGGGTGTATTCCAAAGAAATAAAGAACGATCGGAGTTTCGAAAAAGCCAGACAACTGGCCGATGAGTTTGCCGCACTGGAAGGGCGAAGACCGCGGATCATGATCGCCAAAATGGGACAGGACGGTCACGATCGCGGAGCCAAAGTCGTAGCTACGGGCTATGCCGATGTAGGCTTTGACGTAGACATAGGCCCCTTGTTCCAGACACCCGCCGAAGCGGCCAAACAAGCCGTGGAAAACGATGTGCACATCCTGGGGGTTTCCTCACTCGCCGCAGGGCACAAAACCCTGGTGCCCCAGGTTATCGAAGCCTTAAAAGCTTACGGACGCGAAGATATCCTCGTTATCGTCGGCGGTGTGATCCCCGCACAGGACTACGATTTTCTTTTTGATGCCGGAGCCATAGCTGTTTTCGGCCCCGGAACCAGGATCAGCGATGCAGCCATACAAATGCTGGAGATTCTGATACAAATGCACTCGTAAACCGTTCCGGATCACACGATCTAAATACCATGCACGGGAAAACTTTTTAACGTATTGGTTACTATGCACGCATACTAAATTTTGTATCTTTACGAAAAACACAGCTATCATGTACACCGACAAAATGCTTCGCGACGATGCGCTTAAAGGAAAAAACATCGTAGTTACCGGCGGCGGCAGTGGCCTTGGCAAGGCCATGACAAAATACTTCCTCGAGCTCGGGGCCCGTGTGGCCATTACATCCCGCGACCTGGAAAAACTGCAACATACGGCCAGGGAACTCGAAGATGAGACCGGGGGTACCTGCCTTCCCGTAGCCTGCGACGTCCGGCATTACGATCAGGTCGAAGCTATGCTGAAACAAGTCCTGGACAACTTCGGGCAAGTCGATGTGCTGCTCAACAATGCAGCCGGGAATTTTATCTCTCCTACCGAAAGATTATCGGCCAATGCTTTCGATACTATAATAGACATCGTACTGAAAGGCAGCAAAAACTGCACTCTTGCTTTCGGAAAGCACTGGATAGCCGGCAAACAACAAAATACGGTTGTACTCAACATTGTCACTACCTATTCCTGGACAGGTTCGGCCTATGTTGTGCCCAGCGCTACCGCTAAAGCCGGTGTACTGGCCATGACACGAAGCCTTGCTGTAGAATGGGCCAAATACGGTATCCGTTTTAATGCCATTGCTCCCGGGCCCTTCCCTACCAAAGGAGCATGGGACCGTTTACTCCCCGGAGAACTCAAGGAAAAATTCGACCTGGCCAGGAAAGTTCCGCTGAAACGCGTGGGAGAACACCAGGAACTCGCTAACCTGGCAGCCTACCTCGTATCCGATTTTGCCGCCTATCTCAACGGAGAGGTCATCACCATAGACGGTGGTGAGTGGCTCAAGGGGGCGGGACAATTTAACCTTCTCGATCAGATCCCGGAAGCGATGTGGGATATGCTCGAAAATACAATCCGGAAAAACTCCAGATAACGGTGTTTTCCGAACCCCGAAATCGTACAGACAGAAACTTATAAAACATTCTATACCCGTATGCTTATCGGTATACGGGGTATAATCGCAAGGCATACAATGACCTGCAGGGCACTGTTAACAAATTTCATTTTCAAAACCCGGAAATAGTTGTATTTTTACCTGTCTAAATCCAATTGAAATTACATGGGTAAAATAATAGCCATTGCGAATCAGAAAGGCGGCGTAGGCAAGACCACTACGTCTGTTAATCTGGCTGCCTCACTCGGTGTTCTGGAAAAGAAGGTTCTTCTTATTGACGCCGACCCGCAAGCCAATGCCACTTCCGGACTGGGTTTGGATGTAGAAGAGATCGAAGCAGGAACATACCAGCTCCTGGAGCACACCATGAATGCCAAAGACGCCATTATCGGCACGGATTCCCCGAATGTAGACCTTATCCCCGCACATATAGACCTCGTTGCTATTGAAATAGAACTGGTAGACAAAGATCGTAGAGAATATATGCTCAAGGAAGCGCTCGCAGGCCTTCGCGACGAATATGATTATATTCTTATCGACTGTGCCCCCTCACTGGGATTACTGACACTCAATGCCCTGACGGCGGCAGACGCTGTCATCATTCCCATACAGTGCGAATACTTTGCCCTGGAAGGCCTTGGAAAACTGCTGAACACTATAAAAAGCGTACAGAAGATCCACAATCACAACCTCGATATCGAAGGGCTGTTACTCACTATGTACGACGCCAGGCTACGCCTTTCCAACCAGGTCGTGGAAGAAGTGCAGAAACACTTTAACGATATGGTCTTCGAAACGATCATCCAAAGGAATGTACGCCTCAGTGAGGCTCCGAGTTACGGAGAAAGTATCATTAATTATGATGCGAGCAGTAAGGGAGCGGCAAATTATTTAAATTTGGCCCACGAAATCATTAAAAAGAACAAGCAGACGGTTTAATGGCAAAAGCGACAAAAAAACAAGCATTAGGAAGAGGATTATCAGCATTATTGAAGGACCCGGAAAATGATATCAAGACGGCGACCGACAAAAATGCGGATAAAGTGGTAGGTAATATTGTAGAGTTGGATATCACAGCCATTGAAGTTAATCCTTTTCAGCCGCGGACCAATTTTAACGAAGATACACTCCAGGAACTGGCTACCTCCATCAAAGAATTGGGGGTTATCCAACCGATTACGGTACGGAAGATAGAGTTCAACAAATACCAGCTCGTCTCGGGAGAACGACGATTCCGGGCTTCCAAGCTGGTCGGTCTCACTACTGTTCCGGCTTATATACGTATCGCCAATGACCAGGAATCCCTGGAAATGGCCCTGGTGGAAAATATACAACGGCAGGATCTCGACCCTATTGAGATCGCCCTTTCTTACCAGCGTCTTATCGATGAAATACAACTCACCCAGGAACAACTCAGTGACCGGGTAGGAAAAAAACGCTCTACCATAGCCAACTACCTCAGGCTCCTGAAACTCGACCCCATCATCCAGACGGGAATGCGCGACGGTTTTGTGAGTATGGGACACGGCAGAGCGCTGATCAATATCGAAGACAAAGAAGTACAACTGGCTATCTACGAGAAGATCATATCCAATGGCCTGTCCGTAAGGGAAACCGAGAAGCTGGTCAAGACACTCCAGGAAAAAGACGGCAAAACAGCTTCAGAACCCGCGTCGGGCAAGCTCCCCACTTATATCGATGACAAGATGGGAGAAATCGCAGAATACTTTTCCACCAAAGTAGACGTTAAGGTATCCAGGAACGGCAAGGGAAAACTCATTATCCCTTTTCATTCCCGCGAAGATTTCATCCGGCTGACCAAACTCTTAAAATAAGAACACCGATAGACACCAAATACAGTACATAACGTTTTCCGGAATACGGAATACCAAAATAACGAGTACCGAATGCCAAGTACCACATGCAAAGTATCATCCCGAAATGTCAGTATCGGGTACCCGTCTTCGGATACTTCAGCCCGGATTGCCGGCAGATATGGTAGTTTCACAAGAAGTTTTTACTGCCGTACGCACTTTCCTGCGGATCACCCACACCAACTCCTGCTGCTTTGCCTCTTTGTATTTTTTCTTACTCTCTTTCAGCCCGTTACGGCACAGGAAGAAACCGAAAAAGACTCGACACGTACAGAAAAACCTGTGGTTATCCGGGATACCGTGCTTACGGAAAGGTTCACCATAGATCCTCTGTCTCCCAGTAAAGCCGCATTCTATTCGGCCATACTGCCCGGACTCGGCCAGATATACAACAAAAGATACTGGAAGGTTCCTATTGTGTACGGAGCCATAGGTACCGGTCTGTATTTTTATATATCCAACAAAGACCAGTACCACCGCTACAGGAATGCCTATAAAAGAAGGCTTGCCGGTTTTACGGATGACGAATTCTATAATCTCGACGGTATAGCCAATGCAGACGGAAGCCCGGACGTATCCATGGATGCCCTCCGGCGGGCTCAGGACTACTACCAGCGGTACAAAGACCTTTCATTGCTTATAACCATAGGGCTATATGCATTGAACATCATCGATGCCAATGTCGATGCGCACCTCAAACAGCACAATATAAGCCAGGACCTTACGCTGCGTCCCCTTATCGTCCCCAATGATTTTACCACAGGCACTACATTCGGACTATCTCTTAGTTTTAATTTTTGACCTGAAAGTAACGCACATTACCGGAAAATGAGATACGAAAAATCTATTTCCGGAATATATCATATAAAAAACACCTGAAGAGAATATCTAAACCAAGTACGATAATGAAAATAGCATTACTGGGATACGGAAAAATGGGAAAAATGATCGAGCAAACGGCCATTTCCCGTAACCATGAGATTATAGCGAAGATCGACAACGAATTTACTGCCGGAGATATTAAAAATGCCGATGTGGCCATCGATTTCAGCATTCCTTCCGCAGCTTTTAACAATATAACGACTTGTTTTAAAAACGGCATCCCCGTGATTTCCGGAACAACGGGCTGGCTGGACAAATACGACGAAGCCATAGCGTGCTGTAAGAAAAATAACGGTGCCTTTATATACGCCTCCAACTTTAGCCTGGGGGTTAACATTTTCTTTCAGCTTAATGCATACCTGGCGCAGATGATGTCCGGTTTAAAAGAATACCAGATCGGTATGGAGGAGATCCATCATACGCAAAAGCTCGATGCCCCGAGCGGGACCGCTATCACTCTGGCCGAAGGTATTATTAAAAACACCTCAAAAACCGGCTGGAAACTCGATCATGCCGGAGAGCATGAGATCCCGATCGTTGCCAAACGTATCGAAAATGTACCCGGAACACACAGTATCCGGTATTCGAGCAAGGTCGATGATATCGAAATTACCCATACCGCCCACAATCGGGAAGGATTTGCTCTTGGCGCCGTTATCGCTGCGGAATGGATCATCGGTAAAACCGGTATATTCGATATGAAAGATGTTTTAAATCTTCGGTAAAAAAATAATTTTCGCCGCCTTTTGTGTATTTTGCACTGAAAACATCATCACCGTACTACGGAGAGGTGAAGAAAAACAACTTACAATAAGATTACAATGACAGCAACAGCATGGTTTGTTTTTTTCCTTGTCCTGCAGGTCGTTCATTTTGCCGGAACCTGGAAATTATACCAAAAGGCAGGAAGAAAAGCATGGGAAGCCCTTATCCCCGTTTATAATGCCGTGATCCTGATGAAAATCGTCAACAGGCCATGGTGGTGGGTGGTCCTGTTATTTATTCCCATCATAAACCTCATCATGTTTCCGGTGGTATGGGTGGAAACCGCGCGCAGTTTTGGCAGGAACTCCACCACAGACACCTGGCTGACCATCCTCTCGCTGGGTTTATACCTGTACTACATCAACTCCCTCGACGTATCGCATATACCGGAGAGGAGTACAAAACCTGCAACGGCGACAGGAGAATGGGTAAGTTCCATTCTTTTTGCCATTGTGGCGGCTACACTGGTGCATACCTATATTATGCAGCCTTATGTAATTCCCACTTCCTCCCTGGAAAAATCCCTGCTGGTGGGTGATTTTCTCTTTGTCAGTAAATTTCACTACGGGGCAAGGACGCCGATGACCGCTGTGGCTGCTCCTATGGTGCACGACACTATTCCGGGGTTGAAAATAAAATCGTACCTGAACAAACCACAACTCCCCTATTTCCGGTTCCCGGCACTTCAGCATATTCGCAGGAACGACATTGTAGTCTTTAACTGGCCAACGGACACCGTCCGGTATTTCGGAGACCGGAGGATTCCGGGTGTACATAAACCCATTGACAAAAAATCGAATTACGTTAAACGCTGTGTTGGTATTCCGGGAGATTCCCTCCGGATACGGAACGGCTACGTCTATATAAACGGGCAACGCCTGCAATTACCGGACCGTGCAAAAACTCAGTATTCGTACCTGGTGAAGACCAAAGGAGGAGAACTGAGCCGCTCATATATGTATGAAAGATTTGGCGTGACCGACCCTTTTTACCAGGTGGGAAACAATACCTACCGCTTTACCGCGCTCACCGAAGAAAGTGCCTCACGGCTCGAAAAAAATCAGAATGTGGTCAGTGTAGAAAGACGGATAGCGTCGGAAGGCTTGCCGGATCCGCGTATTTTTCCCAATACGAGGGACAAAAAATGGAGTACGGACAATTTCGGGCCGATCTATATTCCGAAAAAAGGAAAGACCGTAACGCTTAATTCCGAAAGTCTACCGTTTTACCGCAGAATCATCGAAGAATACGAACACCATACCCTTGAGGAAAAAGGCGGACATATACTCATTGATGGGCAGCAAACGGATGCCTATACATTTCAACAGGATTATTTCTGGATGATGGGCGATAACCGGCATAACTCGGAGGACAGCAGGTACTGGGGTTATGTACCGGAAGATCATATCGTCGGCAAACCCGTATTTATCTGGATGAGCTGGGATAACCAGGGTGGTGGTGTACGTTGGGAAAGGGTCTTCACTACAGTAGGAGGTTCCGGAGAACCTGTATCCTACCTCAAATACGTACTGATTGTCGTGGCCGGATGGATCATCTTTAGTTTTATACGAAAGAAACGTAAAAAATAATAACTTAACCGGGAATTCACCGCAGTTCCCGGTCGCTCTTGTGTTATGGAACAAAAAATTCTCATGCACCCAACATACTTCCCTTCTGTTATGCACATGGTCGGGATCGTAAACCACCGGGTAACTCTGGAAATGCACGACAATTTCCAGAAACAAACCTACCGGAACCGTATGTACGTATACGGCCCCGGAGGAAAACAACTTTTATCTATTCCCGTAAAGCACAGTAAAACGGAAGACCATCAGAAGTACAGGGACATTCGTATAGAACACGACTTCAACTGGCGTAAACAACACTGGAAAACTCTGGAAACCGCATACAGGACCTCTCCTTTTTTTGAATTCTACGAAGACGATCTCGCTCCCATCTTCGAAAAGAAAACCGTGTTTCTCATGGATCTCAACCTGGAAACCATGACTTTTTTATGCGATGTATTACAGATTGATCCGGAATACGACAAAACCTCTTCGTACACCAAAACAATATCCGGACGGAAAGATTATCGGTTTATGGTCGACGCCAAAGAAGAACCTGCGTACGAACTCGCCCCATACACCCAGGTTTTCGCGGAAAAACACGGTTTCATATCCAACTTAAGTATGCTCGACCTGCTGTTCAACGAAGGGCCCAACACCCTCAATTATCTCGAGCAACAAAAATTATCCGGCTTGTACTAACCGGATTTTTCTCTTTCTCCGTATCGGAACTTCCTTTATTTGGAAGAAAAACACAGGAGCTACTATATTTTTTTACTCCGGTAACGGGTTTCTTTGTTAAACATCCGTTAACTTCGCAAAAAACCGTAACGCTTTTGTGTACTTTTCTACCCATTAAGCATAGATAAACCGAGTAAAAATATATAAATGACTGCAACAGGTTGGTTCTTATTTTTTCTAATCCTCCAAATCGTCCATTTTGCCGGCACCTGGAAACTCTATCAGAAAGCCGGAAGAAAAGCATGGGAAGCGCTTATCCCCGTGTATAATGCCATAGTGCTCATGAAAATTATCAACCGCCCGGTATGGTGGGTGATACTGCTTTTCATTCCTATTATAAACCTTATTATGTTCCCGGTGGTATGGGTAGAAACCGCAAGAAGTTATGGCCGTAACAGTACGGCAGACACCTGGCTGACCATACTGACCCTCGGGCTTTATATTTACTACATCAATTATGCCCTGGAAGTCACCTATATCCCCGAAAGAAGTCTGAAACCACGGACTGCCACGGGCGAGTGGGTCAGCTCCATACTTTTTGCCATCGTTGCCGCCACGCTGGTGCACACATATATCATGCAACCATACGTGATACCGACTTCTTCCCTGGAAAAGTCTTTACTGGTCGGGGATTTTCTCTTCGTCAGCAAATTTCACTACGGGGCCAGGGTGCCGATGACCACCGTTGCCGCCCCCATGGTGCACGACACCATACCCGGACTGGGCATGAAGTCGTACCTGTTCAACGATGACATTTCCAAAAAGAATACCTCCTGGATGAATAAATTCCAGTTGCCCTATATGCGGCTTCCCGGATTTGAGGACATTAAACGCAATGAGATCGTGGTGTTCAATCAGCCTGCCGATACCTTAAGGGATATGAATGATTTTTACCCGGACAGAAATTATTACAAACCTATCGATAAAAAAACCAATCTCGTAAAACGATGTGTAGGTGTGCCCGGGGACTCTCTCGAAATCAGGGACGGATATGTTTATATCAACGGAGAAAAAACCGTACTCCCCGACCGGGCAAGACCTCAGTATTCTTATATCGTCAAAACCAACGGGGCTAACCTCAGCCCGGCTTATATGTACGAAAGGTTTGACGTAACGGACAATTTCGGACAGCGTTCGGACGGAAGCTACTATTTTGTAGCTCTGACCGAAGAAAGTGCCCTGAGACTCTCCAAAACCCCCAATGTAGTCAGTGTAGAACGCCAGGTAGAAGCTTCCGGACGCCCTAACCCACGTCTTTTCCCCAACACTAAAGACAATATGTGGAGTGCGGATAATTTCGGGCCGATATACATCCCCGAAAAAGGAAAAAAGATAGCGCTGACCAAAGAAAACCTGCCGCTTTACAAACGTATTATCCGCGAATACGAAGGCAATACGTTACAGGTTAACGGAAACGAAATCACAATCAACGGGCAACCTGCGGAATCCTATACTTTTAAACAGGATTATTACTGGATGATGGGAGATAACCGGGACAATTCCATAGACAGCCGGTATTGGGGATATGTACCTTTTGACCATGTGGTCGGAAAACCGGTATTTGTCTGGTTCAGCTGGGATAAGATCAGTAAAAATGTACGCTGGGACCGGGTTTTTACCACGGTTAACGGGTCAGGAAAACCGGTATCTTATTTCAAATACTTTCTTATTGCGGTAGCCGCCTGGATCGTATTCGGTTTTATACGCAAAAAGAAAATTAAAAAATAAGTGCTGCGGTTTTGCATTCACTACGGGATCCATTTTATTTTACCTGTCCTGATAGCTTACAGGTTTTATCGCCCGCGGTTTCTGCGGGTGAGCCTTATCCTGTTATCGGGCATACTGATAGATCTGGATCATCTGCCGGCCATACCGGTATTTGATCCGGACCGTTGCAGTATCGGTTTTCACCTGCTGCACAGTTACCCGGCCATTGTCCTGTACATATTGCTATTCCTCTGGAAACCTACACGTATTGCCGGGCTCGCACTCCTGATCCACATTCTTGCCGATGTGACGGATTGCCTGATGATGAACCTCTGAACGGTAATCAATCAGGATTTATCGATATGCCCGAGGTCTTTATCCGGCTCTATACGATCGCGAAGCATTTGTTTTAATACTTTGATCTCTTCAAAACCACCGTGTCGCTTACGGTCAAAAAGCACTTCGTCATCCACGTAAATTCGGTACACCCCGGCAACCCGTCCCGGACGAAGGGCTACTTCCCCCAGATCTTCTTCAAAAGTAGACAAAAACTCCTGTGCCATATAAGCAGCACGGAGCAGCCAGCGGCATTTGGTACAATATTCGATGGTAACTCGTGGTTTTGGCATCACATGGTATTTTAAAAACAGTATGTTATTCCCCTTTCTTTTCGGGTGTCTTGCCGAACCGGATCTTTGCCATGACGGGATAGTGATCCGAAAGAAGTTCGGAATAATTTTTATGAGACAGGATCTCCATGTCGGGATCGGACAGAATAAAATCGATCCGCATCGGAAAATAATCAAAGTCATAAGAACGACCAAAACCACTCCCTTGCTCGATAAAAGAGTCTTTCATAGTACCCCGCACACGTTTGTACACATACGAAAAAGGCGTATTGTTAAAATCACCGGCGATAATCATCTTGTGTTTCGAGCCCTGCCGATGTTCGTCGAAAATCTCCACCTGGCGATGCTGTAAAGCAAAGGCATTTCCCATCCGTTTGAAAAGCATTTCCGGGTTTTCATCGGAAATATGCTCCTTACTCGGTACAATATGAAGGGATTCCAAATGAAGATTGTATATCCTCACCGTATCTTTTCCTTTGACAATATCTACATACAATGCATTGTTTCCTGTTTTGGGAAACTCCAGCGATCCCCGCTCTACTATAGGGTACTTGGAAAATACCGCCTGCCCGGTGCGGTTGTTTCTTGTGGTATATTTTATAAACTGGTACGGATAGTTCTTGTTGAATGCATCTTTCTGCGTATAATAAAACTCCTGCACACACAATACATCAGGCGCTTCCCTATCGATAAGCTCCACGATCTTCTCCGGAACATCATTATCCTTCAGCCATCCGTATGCATTGAATATACGCACATTATAGGTCATCAGTTTTATCCCGTCCTCCTCACTTTCGGAGCTTCCCGAAAGCCTGTACATAGCCCCTACATGCTTATAGCCGATAAGCAAAATAATGAGCGAAAGCATAAACTGCCTCTTCAATTGCACCAGCCAGTACAGCATAAAACCGATGTTAACGGCAATAAATACCGGAACCGTAAGACTAAGCACGGAAATCAGCGGAAACTGTTTCGGAAATACATAGGGCAGGATATAAGACAACAACAATAATACCGCGAAAAGGGTATTGAAAAAAAATATGATCTTATTGAAGAAACCCAGCTTTTTCATGGAAACCGTAAGGACATGGAGATTTTTTAATTGTTTACACTACCAAAAACACGGTCTAATCTTTACCTGCCTGGAATAAAAAGTCTTTTTCCGCCTTGGTCAGGCTTTCGTATCCGCTTTTACTGATCTTATCAAGTATTTTGTCTATCTGCTGCTGCCTGTTATCTTTATCCTCCGCGGTTATCTTTCCGGAAGCTGATGTGGTCCTGTTATTTCTATGCACCGTTTTTAACGGAGAATTCGACTTGCGTTTAAAAAGGTTCACCACAGCAGATACGGTACGCTCAAACCCCGAACCGATATCTCTTCCGTTGGTCAGGTTCCTGGCATAGATATAGCCGAGGAAAGCGCCACCGAGATGTGCAAGATGTCCCCCGGCATTGCTTATGGGGATCTGTATAAGATCGATGAGTACTACGGCCACCCCTACGTACCAGAGTTTGACATTGAACAGGAAAAACAAACGTACTTCCTGATAAGGCATATAGGTACAGATAAAGATCAGAACAGCCATTACTGCAGCCGAAGCCCCTATAAGCGAGGTACTGATCCCGGAAAATACGGGAAACAGGTTATAGCTCAGCATAAAAACCAGCCCTCCGGCCATTGCTCCGAGAAAATATACATTGAGAAAACGTCTTCCTCCGAAAAGGTTAAGAAATATCCTTCCGGAGAAGTATAGGAGTATCATATTCCAGAAAATATGCGAAAATCCGCCGTGAAAAAAGGCATACGATACAATAGACCACGGCTGGGTAATAAAATTACCGAAACTCATGGGCAATTCGAACCAGCGTACAAAAAAATCGGCAGGTAAGCGAAATAAGAATACGAGGAGTACATCGAGAATAAAGATCAGCACATTGATAACAATGAGCTTCTCCGCTACATTCAGGGCAGCGTATTTATACTTCAAATCATTGCCGATACTCATACTTACTGGAAAATTTAGACTTCTTTTTGCACCTGTTCAAATCTCAAAATCTATGCGCCGCTCTGTTCATACGGCTTTAAGGGAATGTATCCGGGTCAGTTCCACCTGTTGTTTTTGAACTGGTTTTTCTTCCAGTACCACATCATGATAAAACCGAACAATGCACCCCCAACGTGCGCAAAATGCGCTATACCTCCTCCGAAAAGCGAATACCCCGTAAACCCGGAGAAAAGGTCCAGCCCTATCAGGACCGGGATAAAATACTTGGCCTTGATGGGTATGGGAACAAAAATAAGAAACAATTCGGCATTGGGAAACATCATGGCAAAGGCCACCAGCACTCCGTAGATGGCTCCTGAAGCACCTACTGCCGGCTGTATATACGCTGCAAGCAAATTATCTATAGTTCCCTTAGGAGCAACCTGATACCAGTAATCATTATATTTTCCTTCCCGCAATAAGGCAAAAATATCTTCTTCCTTGATTCCCGCGTGCATCAGAGCCTTAAGACCTTCGTTAAACTGATAGTATCCCACACCCGTATGGATCAGCGCAGCCCCGAGACCCGCCGAAAAATAAAAAAACAGAAACTTATTACGTCCCCACATTTGTTCCAGGGGTGACCCGAAAGCCCACAATGCATACATATTAAAGAATATATGCATAAATCCGCCATGCATAAACATATGCGTGACTATCTGCCACAAACGGAAGTTTTCATTCCTGGGAAACCAGAGAGAAAACAATTCTATCATCTGATCGTGATACAACTGGGTTGCCACAAAAAACAACACGTTGATGATCAGCAAATGCTTTATAGCTTCGGTTACTCTGTACATCTATAAAAATTTTTTATCGAGGTCTTCTACGGTTATTGTTATATAAGTGGGCCTGTTAAACGGAGAAACGTTGGGCTCCTTACAGGCAAACAGGTCGTTGACCAGGGCTTCCTGTGAGGCCTCGTTCAGTATCTCTCCCGATCGCACGGCCAGGGTCTTACTCAGTGATTTGGCAAGCCGGTCGGTCTGCGAAAAACTACGGTCCGGGATCTCGTCTTTAAAATCGGCTATCAGCTGTTCCAGGATAATGCTCACCTCACTTTCCGAAACACTTGCCGGGATGCCGGTTATCGTAATTTCATCCCCTTCCAGCTTATCTATGGCAAAACCTATAAATTGCAGTGTGTCTTTCAACTCGTGCAGCAAAGCGACATCCGAAGACGAACAATACAGTACGATAGGGAACAGTAATTGCTGGCTTATACCTTCCTTAACGGTCATCTGTCTCAGAAATTGTTCGTACAATACGCGTTGGTGCGCACGGTACTGGTCGATAATCACCATACCGGATTTTATTGTCGTAACGATATATTTTTTGTGCAGTTGGTAAGTCGTTACGGAAGGTTCGCTGCCGGAACTTTCCTCGAAGAGCATGCCACTTTGCCGCACCTCCGATCCCATAACTTCTCCGGACTCTATTTCTACCGAACTGAAGTGATCCGTATCGCTTTTGTCGCGATCTCCCAGTCCGACATACAGGCTCTCCCAGTCTGCCGGCCTGCCCTGTCTTGCATTTTGTTGCCAGGAAGGCCGTCCTCCCCCGCTTCCGCTGCCGGAACCGGTTTGCGAATGGCCGGAAGAAAAAGTATTGCCCTGCGATTCTTCTTCACGGAAGGGATTAAAATCGGAATCCACCTCTATAGTCGGCACATGGACCGGTTTATTCTTGTAATCATAAGGTGTATCCAGCCCCCCGTCTTTATCAAAATCGAGGACCGGGGCAATATTAAACTGTCCCAGGCTGTGTTTTATAGCCGATCTCAGTATGGCATACAGCGTATGCTCATCATCAAATTTTATTTCGGTCTTGGTCGGATGGATATTGATATCCACCGTTGCAGGATTCACCTCCAGGTAAAGGAAATATCCCGGGTGTGCCTGCTCCCTGATGAGTCCTTCAAAAGCAGAAACCACCGCATGATGCAGGTATGGGCTTTTGATAAATCGATTATTGACGAAGAAAAACTGTTCTCCCCTGCTTTTTCGTGCATTTTCCGGCTTATAGACGAAGCCGGAAAGTTTTACCACCCCGGTCGTTTCACCGACGGGCACCAGCTTTTCATTAGTCTTATTTCCGAATATATTGACCACCCGTTGGCGGTAATTGGACGCAGGTAATGAAAACAGGTCATTACCGTTGTGGTACATGTCAAAATGGATATCGGGATGAGCAAGGGCTACACGTTGAAATTCATCGATCACATGACGGAGCTCTACCTGATTTGATTTCAAAAAGTTTCGTCGTGCCGGGATATTAAAAAACAGGTTCTTTACGGCGATAGAGGTTCCGTCTGCAGTGACGGCCACTTCCTGCTCCGTAATTTTACCTCCTTCTATACGGATTCTCGCCCCGACTTCTTCGTGATGCAGCTTGGTGTGCATTTCCACATGGGCAATAGCAGCTATGGATGCCAATGCTTCTCCCCGGAACCCTTTGGTTCCCAACTGAAAAAGATCTTCCGCCGAACGTATTTTGGAAGTGGCATGCCGCTCAAAACTGAGACGCGCATCGGTAGCACTCATTCCGGAACCGTTATCGACGACCTGTATAAGTGTTTTACCGGCATCTTTAACGATAAGTTTTATTTCGGTGGCCCCTGCATCTACGGCATTTTCTATAAGTTCCTTCACCACAGAAGCAGGCCTTTGTACAACCTCTCCTGCCGCAATCTGGTTAGCAACATGATCCGGTAAAAGCTGTATAATATCTGCCATTATATCTTAAAGGTGAATATGCTTAGGTCAAAATCGATGATAAAGAGAAAAAGGAGGATCAGGAGGATCACTATGATAAGTACGGTTCTGTTGGCTCTCCGGTCCGGATTGCTCTTCATATCGTCCAGGGCACTGTTTATTTTATTTTTGATCCCTTTACTGTCTCCCGTTGCCCTGCGGAACTGGTCGAACCTCCCTTCCATACGGAAAGGGCTCCCATCCTTATCTCCTTTGTAGTAACGAGGGGTGTAACTGAATTTTTTATTCTTTCGTGTCTTAAATACTCCCATAATTCTCTATCCCCCAAAATTACTGAAAATACTACAAAAATTTAAGAAGACAGGGATTTAATTTTTAAAACAACGAAGTCATACCGGCTGAAAAATACTACATTTCGCCCACCCGGTATTATGATTTTATAAGAGTACTGAAAGTTCTACTGTCCGAGCACGACCATTTTTATGGCCGCTATAGCTGCTTCTGTCCCCTTGTTGCCGTGTTTACCACCGCTACGTTCTACAGCCTGCTGCATGTTGTTGTCGGTAAGCACACAAAAGATCACGGGACGGTCGTAGCGCACATTCAGGTCTTTAATTCCCTGTGCTGTGGCACTACATACAAAATCGAAGTGTTTGGTCTCTCCCTGTATTACGCTGCCTATGGCTATAACGGCATCGACCTCTTGCTGTTCGAGCATTTTCTTGCACCCGAAGGTCAGTTCAAAACTTCCGGGCACATTCCACCGAACGATATTTTCGGGCAATGCCCCGCAATCGATCAACGCCTCCCGGGCGCCATTAAAAAGTCCTTCCGTAATGGTGTCGTTCCATTCCGAAACAACAATCCCAAACCGAAAGGGCTTCGCGCTTGGGATTGTTGTTTTATCGTAATGAGATAAGTTTTTGTTTTCGGTAGCCATATTTTTATTTCGAGCTTTCGAGCTTTCCGATGTATATATCTATGGTTCGTCCTTCTTCCGAATTGGGATATTCATCTTTCACACGGTTGAAATACTTCAGCGCTTTATCGTTCTTTCCGAGTTCCTGGGCCGTAATCCCTGCCTTAAAAAGAAATCTCGGTGTAGTAAATTCGTTTTTACTCGCCGCAAAAGCATCCTCGTAATACCCCAGTGCATCCTCCGGCTGATCGAGCTGCACAAAAGCATCGGCAATCCCTCCTTTGGCCAGCGGGCCGAGGATCGCATCTTTGGTCGAAAAATCCTGAAGATAGGTGATAGCTTCCTGGTATTTGTTCATGTTCAGGTATGCCATTCCTGCGCTGTAGTTTGCCAGGTTAGCAGCATCCGTCCCCTTGTATTTGTCTATGATATCGAGAAAACCGTACTTTCCTTCGGCACCTTTGAGGGCCAAGGTATAAAGCGAATCCTTATTGGTACCGTTTACAGCCTCGTTAAAATACTGCTGTGCAAAGAAAGACTCATTAGAGGCTTCGATATTCTTCGGTTTCTTTATAAATTCCTGGTAACCCAGAAATCCGAGGACCACCACCGCAACGATCCCGATACCTCCGAAAATATATTTCTGGTTACGGGCTACCCAGGCTTCTGTTCTCGAAGCTCCGGCATCCAACGATCCGAAAACCTCGGCCGTCGTGCTTTGCGTTTCTTCCAGTTCCTGTTCTTCTTTCTTATTTTGTGGTTTATATCCTCGTTTCTTGTACGTTGCCATCTTAAGACTTTATTTTGTGCCGCAAAAATATAATTTTTATTCATATATGAAAGGGTATTTATTCGATTATTTTGATTAGTTTAGGCAACTTTCAGGCAAGGTATACCAATACAGGCAATAGCTCAAAAAGGGAATGTTTTTAAAAAAATTATCTTTAGTTAACTATAAGAATTTCAGTACTGCGGATTTTGATTTTGATGAGAAGATCAACTGTTTTGTAGGAAACAACGGTATCGGAAAAACGAATGTGCTGGATGCTATTTACCACCTCTCTTTCGGAAAAAGCTACTTCAACCCCATCGCCCTTCAAAATATCAGGCACGGGGAAGACTTTTTTGTCATCGATGGCAGGTTCGAAAAAAACGGGCTGGAAGAGCATGTGATCTGCAGTCTTAAAAAAGGACAGAAGAAAACCATCAAACGGAACGGCAAGCCATACGACAAACTGTCGGATCATATCGGTATGCTTCCCCTCGTGATCATATCCCCGGCCGACCGGGACCTTATTACGGAAGGCAGCGAAACCCGCCGAAAGTTTATAGACAGTGTGATTTCGCAATCCGACAAAAATTATCTCAACCAGCTTATCTTCTATAACCGGGCGCTGACCCAGAGAAATTCGCTGTTGAAGTATTTTGCGCTGAATCACACTTACGATCACGATACCTTAGCTATATACAACGAGCAGTTGCACAATTACGGCACCGAGATTTTCCGGGTAAGGCAAGGTTTTTTAAAAGCCTTCATTCCTATTTTCACAGAACAATATAAGGCTATATCCGGTAATAGCGAACAGGTAAACATCGCTTACAGCAGTCAGCTTCTGGACGCCCCCCTGGAGGAACAGCTCCGGATTACCGTCAATAAAGACAAGGCCCTGCAATATACCAGTACGGGAGTACACCGGGATGATCTCAGTTTTGAGATCGAAGGGTTTCCGGTAAAAAAATTCGGGAGCCAGGGACAACAGAAATCCTTTCTCATCGCCCTGAAACTGGCCCAGTTCAACTTTATAAAAAAACAGGCCGGGGTAACACCGATATTGCTACTGGACGATATCTTTGACAAACTCGATGAAAACCGGGTGGCACAGATCGTAAAGCTGATGGATGAGAATTTCGGACAGCTCTTTATCAGCGATACCCATGCCGACCGAACGGAAGCCGTGGTCAGAGACACACATCAATCCTATAAAATATTCCGGTTATGAAGATCGTAAAATCATATAGTACCCAAATCACAAGGTTTTGCACCCTTATTGTTGTACTTTGGGGGTGTACCCCTTCGCCTGATTCACAATTAAAAGACCTCAACGGTTACTGGGAAATCGAGAAGGTGGAATTTCCGGATGGTACCGTCAAAGAATACGGGATCAATACCACCATAGATTATATAGAAACCACTACGGACAGCAGTGGTATCCGAAAAAAAATGCAACCCCGCCTGGATGGCGGTTATAATACCTCGGGAGACCAGGAAAATTTTGGCATCCTGATTAAAGAAGGGCATCTTTTCCTGGAATATCATACTCCGCTAAGTAGTTGGGAAGAAAAAGTAATCAAGGTTACCGAAGAAAGACTTATTCTTCGCAATACCGATAATTTGAACTACTTTTACAAACGGTTCGAGCCTATGAATCTGGACCTGAAAAACGATTAAACAACACCCCGGATATCCGGAAGGCTTCGAAGCCCGGATCTGGCGAAATACATCAAAAAAAAACAGTGTAACCACCACGCGGTAATGGCAAAACGAAATAGCGAACATATCTCTCTGTCAGATGCACTAAAAGCGTTTATCGAAGAAAACAGGCTGCAACCCGGCATGGATAAGATGAATGTCAGGGATGCCTGGAAGCAGCTTATGGGGAGCGGCATCAACAATTACACTTCGGATGTTCAGCTCAAGGGCGATACACTTTACGTAAGTCTGACATCTTCTGTGCTCCGTGAAGAACTCAGTTACGGGAAACAGAAAATACTGACCATGATCAACGAAGAACTCGGGAAAGAACTGGTAAAAAAACTGGTGTTACGCTAACAGAACTGTATAAAAAAACAGGAGGCATTCTTAATAAAAAACACTTCCTGTCTCTTTCTTTTCTTTTTCAGCTTAAAATTCCGGAAAGATTAGAATATCTCTCTTCCGGAAAAATGGAAAGCACCTTCGATAGCTGCATTTTCATCACTATCGGAACCGTGAACTGCGTTTTCTCCTATAGAAGCCGCATATAACTTACGGATAGTTCCTTCGGCAGCTTCGGCCGGATTGGTTGCACCGATCAGTGCACGGAAATCCTCAACCGCATTTTCTTTCTCCAGAATAGCTGCAACAATAGGTCCCCGGGTCATGAATTCCACAAGCTCCCCGAAAAAAGGACGCTCCCTGTGGATACCGTAAAACTCCTCTGCATCTCTTTTGCTGAGTTGCGTGTATTTCATCGCTACGATTTTAAATCCGGCAGCAGTGATCTTCTCTAAGATAGCCCCGATATGGCCGTTCTCAACCGCGTCGGGTTTAATCATGGTAAATGTTCTGTTTGTCGCCATTTGCTTCTTTAAAATTTTGTGCAAAGGTACTCCTTTACTCAGAAAGTACAAAGTTTAACGCAAGGTAGCCCTTCCTCGTCAAATCTTCTGCCCGGAAACAATGGTTTACCTTTCGCTTGTCACCTTTTTTTCTGCATGGGAATAACGATGGTGTCCCTCCGGTCGCGGGAAGACTTCCACTCTACTTCAGCTGGAACATACTCATCTTTCTCGACATGATATTTCAACCTGGGCCGGCAATTAAAACCGTTGGAAATCCTGTATCCTTCAAAATATCCCGTGCTGTCGGTTTCGCTGGCATACCGGATACTTTCCCGGTAATAGCTGGCACCTTCCAGAGGCTCTCCTGTGTTGGCATCGACGACCCTGCATTGCAGATATTGCATACAATCACAGGAAAAAAGACATAATATTACAACGGTCCCGAAACACAGGGTTTTCCACATTTTCCTTCACTTTTATTATTCTATAAATCGTTATACTCCCCTGCCCTATATTATTATAAACCGGGAGCCCGGATAACAATATACAAAAACTCAGAGGCCTTCCGGATAGATTATCCCGGAATAATATTTCTTTATTTTTTTCTTTCTTTCTTTATCCTTAGCGTATCCGTTCAGGGCCAGGGGAATATGTACCAGCAACAATAACACCCCGGAAATCACGAGGAACGAAGAGGCCATATATTCCCAGGCTTGCGCAAACGAATCGGCCGAAGCTCCCTGTATCCACCATTTGCTTTGCTGTATGCTTTCGGATATCCCGGAACTGAAAACCAGGGTCAGGACTATAGTAGCCGCTCCCACTATGGCCGCAGCTACATGTCGAAACCACTGGTCGGACGGAAACTTTTTCTCCTCTTCACCCAGAGACAGATGGGGTCCGAAACGCATCAGCCAACCATCTTTTGTTACTTCGGCATTTACCGGGTTTTTGCTGTAAGCCAGCATAAAAGGCAGCCAGTCCCGGTTATACTTCAGTTCGAGACTTCCCATACGTACTACCATACCTTCTATCTGAGAGGATGCATTGCTAAAATGAGCAAGGAATGTGGGAACGCCATGTAAAACCCGTACCGGGACAGGAGAAGGCCACTTCGGAGCCCGCCAGATCCTCCAGAGACAATACAGAAGAAGGACTCCACCCGAAATAACTCCCCAATGGGCATACTGTCCTAATACAGCACTAAGGCCCAGCATAAAAAAAGCTACCGAAAGCAATAAGGCTCCTCCCATACCAGCACCCGCTTTTTCCTGGCCTTCTATTTCCATGGGCGTTTGGTCGCGATTGGAAATAAGCCTTACTTCCGTACCTTCTTCATTCCCGCCCGGCAGTTTGCCGGTCTCCCCCTTCTCCATCTGTTCTTTGGTGTAAATACTATGTGACAGGGAATACCTGCCATTCAAGGAAAGTACTAACGGGTTCTTCTCCGTTTTAACCACCTCCGCCGTATTAATTTCCTGCACGTAATTAATCCCTTCATCCTCCAGGGTCACTTCGAGTCCGCCTACCATATTATGCCATTCCGTATTGTATCGCGTGGCGATCCCGTGGCGGGCAAACAGTCCTTTTATAATGTAAACATCATCCCCGGTACGTTTATAAAACTTTTTTCTGGGGCCTTTCTGTTGTTGCAAACGATCGAGAAGTTCACATTCTTCCGGGGTGAGTTTCCGGTAAAGTACCATTTCCTTTTCCGCTTCACGCGATGAAGAGCGGTCTTTAAAACGACGGGAAAAATAGATAATGGCACTGACCAGGGAATAGGTCAATACCCCGAATAACAACACATAATATAAGACATTCATTATTTTTATTCCTTAATGTATATTACAAACTTCAAAGTTTCCATGAACTTCTGCAATCCCAGAAAACAGGGATTTTCGGAAAGCTAAATACCCGGCTGCTGCGAGACTTATTTTTATATATTTACAAACAGGTGCTCGCATATTCCCTAAAAATCCTGGTTTTCTGGGATTCCCTGCTGAAAGGAGATACCGTATTTTTGTATCGTATGCCGGAAAAAATAATTATCTGGAGTTTTGAAACGTGGTACCATACGGTTATCAGCATGTTTCTGTTCTTCAATCTTCTTTACTGGGGCAGCGCTTTGGGAGGACAGTTGCTCTTAAAGTTTTTCCACAGGAAATCGGTAATCAGTACTATAGACAACGATAACATACGCCCGGGACAGGTAAAAAGAGAAATATCAAAATCAATGATGTCTATTGCGGTCTTTAGTCTCCAGGGTATTATTTTTCAGCAGGGAATACAGCATGGCTGGCTACATATTTCCTATTCGTTCAATTGGATATGCCTTATAGAAATACCTGTTTTGTTCTTCTGGAATGAGATCCATTTTTACCTGTGCCACGTCCTGATGCACCGAAAATGGTTTATGCGCCACGTTCATACCGAACATCACCGTTCCAAAGAACCTACGGTATTTTCTACCTATAGTTTTCACTGGTTCGAGGCATTCTTGCTGGGTACGGTTATTATTCCACCGTTGCTCTTCTACCCGTTCCATGTCTTATCCGTATTATCGCTTCCTGTAATGAGCATTCTCATTAACATGCTCGGGCACAGCAATTACGAATTTCACGGCAGTCGTAACCCCGGTCATCTGCTGAAGTTTTCTTATCGTCACAGTATGCATCACAAAACGGCAAAAGGAAATTTCGGTTTTATGCTCCCCTGGTTCGACCAGCTATTTAATACCACATACAAAACCAAAGAAAAATGAATAAAGTATATATTACGGCTTCCGGGACATTTTTGCCGAATGCCCCGGTAAGCAATGAAGAGATGGAACACATGCTCGGGACGATCAACGGTAACCCTTCGCGAAGAAAATCTGTTTTTCTCCGGAAAAACGGTATAAAAAGTCGCTATTACGCTATCGACAAGACACAGAAAACCACGCACAAAGCTTACGAAATGGCTGCTTCAGCCATACGAAACTGCCTGGATCAAAGCGGGATTTCTGAAAAAGAGATCGGGTTTTTAAGTACCGGCACCACACAAAGTGATCTGCCCGTACCCGGTTTTGCCAGTATGGTACACGGAGAAAGCGGACTGGGGCGTTGTGGTATCTCATCGCATCAAAGCGTATGCGCTTCGGGCCTGATGGCGGTAAAAAGCGCTTTTATGCAGGTACAATCGGGGGAAACAAAGAATGCCATATCCTGCGCAGCCGAATTGTCCAGCCGGATGTTTAAGTCCGACCGTTTTCTTCACCAGGCTTTCGTAACCGAAGGAGCAGAAATCCCGCTGGAAACCGAATTCCTCCGCTGGATGCTCAGCGACGGTGCCGGAGCCCTGCTGTTACAGGACAGTCCCTCCCCCGGCGGGCTCTCTCTCGAAGTAGAGTGGATAGACCTGCAATCGTATGCCAACACCTATGAAGTATGTATGTACACCGGGGCCAGAAAAGCAGCAGACGGCTCCATAGCGGAAACCTGGCTCGATTGCGGCAGTGTCTCTGAAGCAGACCGGGAAGGCATGATCAACCTGAGACAGGATATGCACCTCGTAGAAAATATCGTGAAACTCGGTGTCGACCGTTTTTTTGAACTCACGGACAGTGGCAGAATCGATCCGAAAAATATCGATTGGTTGCTCTGCCACTATTCATCCCATCATTTCAAACCACAGATCGTCGACCTGCTACGGAAAGGAGGACTGGAAATTGAAGAAGAAAAGTGGTTCACTACACTTTACGACAAAGGCAATATGGGATCGGCATCGATCTTTGTGACTATCGACGAACTTCTGCGAAGCGGCAAGCTTCGCGAAGGACAACAGATACTCTGTATGGTTCCGGAAAGCGGCCGTTTTATTACCGGTTTTATGGCACTCAAAGTGGTCTCGGGCAAACCGAAAGTATCTTCCGGCGAACTTCAGCAGGCCATTAAAGCGCCGGATATCCATATTACGGGAAGTCCGGTACAGGAATGGCTGGTAAGGCAACTGACCACGACCTGGTTCGATTTCGAACGATCGCTGCAGGAAGTCCCTTTGGTTCGCAAAATATACAACGGAACACTTACCCTGGAAGAATACCAACGTCTGCTTGTCAATCTCCGTCAACAGGTCATAGACGGTTCGCAATGGATCGCAAGGGCGGCATCTCATGTAAGCATGGAACACTTCCCGGTCCGTTCCTCTTTTATCCGGCATGCTTCGGACGAGCACCGGGATTATCAGCTCCTGGAAAAAAATTACCTGCAATGCGGAGGACGTGAAGAAGACATTCTTACCGGCAATAAAAATATCGGTAGCGAAGCCTTAAGTGCTTTTATGTTTCACCGGGCGAGTCAGCCCGACCCTTTCGATCTGCTGGGAGGAATGTTTATCATCGAAGGCCTCGGGAACAGGGTAGCCGGAAAATGGGGACGGGCCATACAGCAACAACTGCAACTGAACGATGACCAGGTGTCCTTTTTCATCTATCACGAAAGCAGCGACAGTAACGAAAATCATTTCGAACGCTTCGAAAAGGCTATCCAGAGTGATCTGCTCACCAAACAGATCGCAGAAAAAATTGTCAAAACCGCCAAAGTGGTCGCCAGGCTCTATACCATGCAACTCGAAGAGATCGATCATTTTTAGTTGCGGAACCACCGGCCAGTGCTTTCGGAATACTATATTTATCGTATTTTCCGGAAGCAATACCTGCGAAAGATCACGCTTTTGGAAAAATGCATAACCCCTTTCGTATTTTTAATGATTTAAGGTGAATTTATCCACATGAAACCCTCATAGAGGGATTTGATATGGTCAAGGTAAATGCCTCTGCAAAAGGAGATGAATAAAGTAAACGTTTTTTAAGGAATGGTGACTCCTTTTACAATTGCGTAATCACCTAAAATACAGATGTTTAATTTGATTTTATTCGCATGAAAAATTACTCCGAATATTTCGAAACTCTCGAAAACAATCCACGCGACCCCAGTCACTGGCACGCGCTGTACCTCGACCACAGCATCCCGTTCAACCGGGATGCCAAAGCGGCTTTTCTCTACGATGCCAACAGTAAGACCCGGCAGTTCCTCAACCCGGTAGTACGTATTCTTGCCCGGCTGGCCATCCATGTCATGCAGGTGATAAAAATAGTTATCCCCAACCTCATCAATGCCCCCAAAGCATTGCACTGGAGTTTGTATATGGGAATGAAATATTTCATCACGCCACAGGCCAACTTTCTCATCCTTCGTCATTTTTATCTCGGTTCGGAAGTGCTCCGGTTTATCAAAGACAATGTCGAAGGAGCAGAAGACATTCCGATGAACCCGCTAAAACCCGTTTCCGTCCGGGCCGTAAAGGACAATCTTTTCCTGGAACACGACCTCAATCTTTACAATTTTATCATCAATCTCAACAAGGCTCTCGAATCGCGCGGTTTAAAGGTAGAAAAGAAAGACCGGCCGGATTTCAGTGCTATTTCCACCACCCCCATTCCTTTTGAAAATTTCCGTAACGGATGGACCAATTTCCTCGACCTGGGCACGGCTATTGAGATCTTCACCCCCGTCTACCAGTTTTTCCTTACGGATAACGATTTCTGGAGGGCAACGAACTCGTTGCAACTGGACGAAGTTATCGGGCTGTATGCAGCAACTATAATGGATTGCCCGGAAAAACTGGTAGCCTTAAACAACAAACACCCCATGATCCCGCTACCTACGGCCGGAGCAGCTTTCCGCCTGTTGTTACACGGTTTTTCCACCGAAGTACTTCACGCCCTGCTCGTAGAAGCCAAACTGCAACAGGAAACTTCCGTTTAAAATATAGAATACGGCATGCTGTATATTCCCGAACCATTATCCTTACCGGAAGTCTTGTGGTATTCGCTGCTTTTGAATATTGCGATTTACGTACTGACGCTTGCAGCGGGGCGAATGATCCGCTATCTGTATGACAAAAAAATGGTGGTTGTTCCCCGGAAAAAGATGGTGATATCCTGGCTGACCATAATGATTAATACGGGGATTACGGTGATCGGGTATGTGATATGGCAGTGCGGGTGGATACATATTGTCCCGGGAACGTGGCAAAATACCTTTACGGACTTTATAGTGCTCTTTCTGGGTATGGATTTTCTGATGTACGTTTTTCATCTTCTGATCCACCGTACTTTTCTGTACCGCGCCATTCACGGATTGCATCACGAATCCCGGGACCCGGTACCTGTGGATCTCTTTATCCTGCACCCGTTGGAAACCTTTGGATTCGGTTTCCTGTGGATCGCGTTACTCATGCTTTACCCGGCCGGGCTGTACGCTATCATAGCCTATCTTGCGATGAATATTATTTTCGGACTTGCGGGACATCTCGGGCTGGAGCCTCTTTCGGAAAAAGTGCGACAAAACATCCTTTTTCGTTATCTCGGCACTTCATCCTTTCACCATGGCCATCACCTTGACATTCATTGCAATTTCGGGTTTTACACTACGCTATGGGACCGTTTGTTCGGGACCTGGAAAGAGACTAATAATATCACAAATACGGATTAAACCTGCATCCGGTTACTTTTTCTTTTCGGGTTCCGGGTGTACCAGGCACTCTACGGTAATGGTAGTTCCGTTCCCTTTTTCGGTAAGGATGTCCATAGAACCATTTAAAAACTCCACCCGCGCACGAATGTTGGTCCAGCCTGCGCTTTGCCTGCCCGTATCTGCGATCTTTTCCTTGTCAAAACCTACACCGTCATCCTCCACGGTAAGAAATATTTTGTGTTGTACCTGCTGAAGCTGTACGTAGATCATTGAGGCTTCGGCATGCTTCATAGCATTATTTACCAGTTCCTGCATAATACGATACAAGACCATTTGCCGGGGATGATCCATTTCGTTGGTATAGTTGAATACCCTGCATTCGATATGGATCCCGGAGGTACGGAACCGCTGGCAATATTCTTTCAATGCTTCTCCGAGCCCGTAACGGATAAGGATTTCCGGCATCATACTATGCGCTATACGGCGCAGTTCATTGACCGCATCGTCGAGGTGCTCCATGGTCTTGTCCATCAGTTCCTGTCCCCCGGAACTGCTCAGCACAGATTTCACCGCAGACATCTCTATCTTTATTCCGGAGAGCAATCCACCCAGTCCGTCGTGCAGATCCCGCGCAAGGCGACTGCGTTCCTGTTCCTGTCCCTCCAGCATAGCGGAGAGGAGGGCAATGCGGTTTTTCTGCTCGAGCTTATTCACTTCCATGACATGAAGCTGTTTCTGTTGCTTCATAGCCCGGGTTCGTTGCTGATTGGCATAAACCAGGATAATAATGGCTATCAAACCGGTCAGCGCAAGACCTATATACAAACGGTTTAATTTTTTGCCATACATGATCTTTTCCTGTAAAACGGCGAGCTCCCTTTCCTTTTTATTGGTGTCATACTGAGCCTCCAGCTTCTGAGCGAGCGCCATTTTTTCCATATCAAAGCGATTGGTATACTCCCGCACATACTGCTTGTAGTAACGCAGGGCTTCTCCGATATCTCCCTGCTTCTCCCTGATTACGGAAAAATACCAGGATATATCGGGGATAATTCTGTTATCCGTAACCGGCCCCTCATGAGCTGCAACCGCGGCATTTCCGATAAGGAATTCAGCCCTTTTATAGTCTTCGTTCATCACGGCATATTCCGTCAGCATAATATAACTCCTGGCCAGCACGGTATGGACATCGGTTTTCCTGGCCTCTTCCACAGCCATATCAAGGTAATGATAAACTTCCTCTTCGTACGCAGAAGGCATATAGCGTGAATACAGCTCAGCTACATAATAGGCCGCTTCCGGAAGCCGGGTAAGATGTACTACCCGATCTCTGTGTTCCCGAAGAAAAGCTATAGAATTCTTATAGTGATATAATGCCGAATCGCGTAATACCGCCCTGGTCGTATCCTTTTTAAAACGGTCCGCAAAACTGTTTGCCAGAGTCAGCTCCCCGTACACGTGCAGGTCCGGATCTTGTGTTTTCCGGGCTTCCGTGTAACACAAATGCGCATATTTCTGTTGGTTTTGTGTATCGCTCCATTCCCCGTAAGCCTGAGACATTTCTCCGTATATCGCGCTTTTTACGGCATGCGCCTTTTCGCTTTCCAAGGCATGAAGGCCTTTAAGAAATAATGCAATGCCCTCCCGGGGCTTGTTTTGCCGCAAACGAAACCAACCCCGGGTATAGTCGGTAAAGGCAAGAACTTCATTATTCCCCGCCTCATTACTGTAATATACCGCACTATCAATAAGCTGCTGCGCCTGCAGGTACTGGTTGTCTTCCACATACCACCTGGCCAGTATGGCGTATAAACGAGCGCCGTATCTTTTATCTTCCAATTGTTCCGAAAGCTTCAGGGCCTGGTTCAACGTTGCAAACCCTTTATCATGCCCCCTCCTGTAAAACCGTATTTCCGCGAGTTTGGTCAATGCCTCAACGCGCTGCGATATGGAGAGATTCTTTTCCGCGAGAACCAGTTGAAGCGAATCCTCAACGATGTGAGCACGGACCGGTGCTTCGGGAATGAGAAATAAGCCCGTAAAAAACAGGGGGATCAAAAAGGTTTTCACGGATTTACGAAAACAATCGTATAATGAAGTAAAAAACATGCTATATCATCTGTTTATTTTTACGCAGCATATCACATCCCGTATGGGACTACCGTATTGCCGCCTGAAAAATCCCAACGTTTCCCCTATCGGCAAACGATGATACCCCCTCCACTATAAGCATACCTTATTGTACCGGGAATATGTACAAAAGTAGCCATAACCGTACATAGTTCACAATCCCGAAAAACCGGGGTTTTAAGAAAAAGTATACCGGATAAGATCAGGGAAGTTCGGCGGCAGTTTCCGGAATCGCAAAAGTATCAAAATCCACTGGAGCTCCGACCGTAAAGGAATGCGTGGTCATTCTGAGGTGGAAATTTCCCTTTTTCTGTGTTTTCTGCAGCACTAAACTCCCGGGAGCAGCAAACGTATGTTCGGAAGGTCCTATGTGAAAGCCCCAGGGTTGTCCTTCGGCCCAGATGACCGCTGTAGCCCCGTCCGGATATTCCCATTTCACGACCTGTTGCCCCATAAATTCTTCATGAGTACCCTGGACTTCCGGGGGAGCAACTTCCCCAAACTCTTCCGACACCGGTCGGAAAGGTAGCCCGAAAGCTTCAGGAAGTCCTTTTTCTTCCTGCTCAAGAGTGTCTTCTTTCAGGTCATACACCACAACGTGCCCCGGAATTTTCACGGTGAGATCGCCCTGATGCGATAATTCGAAACGGCATTCTCCCGGATTCAATACTTCTCCCGACATCCGGAACCCCCAGGATTCCTGCCTGATGACAATTTTACCGGGAACAATCGCGAGCTGATAGCGTCTGGTCCCCAGTTTACCGAGTTCAACTGCAGAAAGTCCGGAGATCTTTTTCCCCATAGATTCGCACAGGGTTACCGCATCGTTATATTGTTTCTTTATGACGTTATTCCCATCGCCATCCAGCGTTTCCATCACCTGATCTACGTATATCTCCGGCATTTTTTCTTCATCCTGACAGGATGATAAACAACAGGACATAAAACAGTAAACCGATAACAAAAGCAGGAAACGGCAGCTTTTCGCAAAACACATTACGATATGATGATAACTATTGATAAACACGGGTTAAAATTATCTGTTTTCGGGAGAATATACAACTGTTATATGTATTAAGGAAAAAACCAGCTCTGACCTCCTTTTCTCAAGGATTCTATATGTTATGCATTACCACATTATAAAACTTTTGATCAAAAAAGATAGTATCAAAAACGCAAAACACCCTACCAAACCTTTGAACACATGACAATTAACTTCCGTTTTTCCTCCAATATTCTCTATTTTTCCACCATGTTAACAAAATTTTAACATTAAAAATAAAACCACCTTAGGAGAAGCTGCGTAAGTGTCCACGTAACTAAAATACGGAATTATGAAAAAAATACCTGTTAAAGTAAATCTTCAGGAATCCGTGAACGGGAAATCAAATTCCCGCAGACAATTCCTGAAAGTAGGAAGTTTAGCCGTTGTCGGCACCAGTTTGTTACTATCCTGTAACAACGATGACGACAATGGGATGCCTGATCCTGACGGCGTTTTTGATCTCGGTAGCGGAGATCTCGGAATCTTGAATTACGCTTATGCACTGGAACAGCTCGAAGCTGCATTTTACACCAGTGTTCTGGATGGTTCGTACTGGATGAGTGCCAGTGCAGAAGAAAAGCTTATTCTGGAAGACCTTTATAAGCACGAGGTCATTCACCGTGAATTTTTCAAAGCTGCCATCACTGCTGCCGTCAATGGCGATAGTAGTAAAGTATTACCCGAATTGGAATTTGATTTCTCTTCTGTGAATTTTAGTGACCGTGGGTCTGTTCTTGGTACTGCAAAGGTACTCGAAGACACCGGGGTTGCGGCTTACAATGGTGCCGGAACTTATATTACCACACCGGACTACCTGGTTATCGCAGGAAAAATTGTTTCTGTAGAAGCCAGGCATGCTGCTGCCATACGGTCGATTTACATGGACGATCCGAAAGCATTTGCCGGAGACGATGTCGTTGATGCCAATGGTCTTGACCTGGCTAAACCGCCTTCCGAGATTTTAAGTGCAGTGGGCGCAACAGGTTTTATCAAAACCGAATTTACGGCCAATCAATTGCCTGAGGATTAATTCGTCTTATCATTAACTCAAACAGAAAAATTATGGAAATCATAAAATTTTTAGAATCGTTTACTTCCGATAATCTTATGGCGAAGACTTCTTCCCGAAGAGATGTTTTCGGAACTTTCGGCGAGCTTGGTAAAAAAGCAGCTTTGGCTGCCATTCCTTTCGGACTGGCCGTAGCTCCTAAAAAGACTTTTGCTTTTCAGGACCAGAATGCAGCTATAGGTGCCTTACAACTGGCCCTGACCCTGGAATACCTGGAAGCTGAGTTTTACATCAAGGCACTCGAATCGGGGGTACTGCCCGCAGGAAGTGATGCCGAGGCTATATACGAACAGATTTCAAAGCACGAGTCCGCACACGTAAGTTTCCTGATCGACGGATTGGGTGATAATGCGGTGGATTCTCCGACGTTCGACTTTACCGTAGGCGGAACCTTTGACCCTTTCAACGAGAACGGAACCGGGCAGGAAGTGGCTTATGCACAGCTTCTTGCTCTCGCCCAGGCTTTCGAAGATACCGGAGTAAGAGCTTATAAAGGACAGGCCGGTAACCTCATGGGAACTCCTTTCCTGACCCCTGCTCTCCAGATCCATTCCGTGGAAGCACGCCATGCTTCCGAGATCCGCAGATTGAGAGCGCATGTGATGGATATGGACCTCAATCAAAATGCACTCGGCTGGATCACCATGAACAACAGAGGTCCGGGAATGCCCGAGGCCACACAGGCCGTATATGACGGAGAAGAAAATGTAACCCAGGGAGGCGTCAACCTGGTGAACGCAACAGAATTTACCAATGTAGCCGTGTCCCAATCTTACGACGAACCTATGGACGGAGATACAGCAGCGACCATTGCAGGTTTATTCATAGTTTCGTGAAGTTTTCACGATAGTTTCTAAGTTAGTTGTACGCGATTGGAAATAGTCCGGGCGTATGTCCCGGGCTATTTCATTTTTACATTTTTTTTAACATTACTTTTGGCCTTCCGGATTTTTCCTACTACTTTTAATGCATAATGTTCTTTTTATGCAACAAGATCTATTGATTACCCAACTCTGTCAGGGCAACGAAAAAGCCTTTGAGCGCATTTATGAACTATACTCAAGAAGTATCTACGGTATTATTTTCAGTATAATTCGCGATGAGGAAGTTTCTGAAGAAATCCTACAGGATGTCTTTCTTAAAATATGGCATGAAGCTTCGTCATACGATCCGGAAAAAGGACGTTTCTTTACCTGGATACTGAATATCACCCGAAATGCTTCGATAGACAAACTTCGATCCAAAGAATTCAAAAACAGTCAGATGAACGTCAAAGGCGAATACTTTTCGGATATTCTGGAATCCGGAAATGCGGTCACCGGAAAGATCGATGCCATAGGTCTCCAGAAGTATATCGACATCCTCGGACCAATGTGTAAAAAACTGATTGACATGCTGTTTTTCAAAGGGTTTACGCAAAAAGAAAGTGCCAAAGAATTACAGATCCCTCTCGGGACTGTAAAAACAAGGAACAGGATGTGTATTAATAAATTACGCGCTAACGTCATCAATCAATGAATACAGAAGAATACATAGCCTCCGGAATTCTGGAACTCTATGTTTACGGCGCACTTACCGACGCCGAAAACAGGGAGATCACCCGGAACCTCAAACAATATCCGGAAATCCGGACCGAGGTAGAAGAAATAGAAAAGGTGTTGATAGACCTTTCCGGAACGATGGCCCCGGAAGACCTGGAACACTTGTTGCAAGCTATCAAAACCAAACTGGCACGAAGATCTGCGGCAATCCCGGTACATGCCAAACGCAGTCCATGGCTGGCTTACACCGGTTGGGCCGCCAGTGTGGTATTGCTGATCGGTTTATTCCTGCTCTTTAACCAAAACAGTGACCTTAAGAATACACTGAACGACACCAAGAACAAAAACATACAGCTGGAGATCGAAATCGCCGATACGCGAAATGAAGTCGAAAGAACCAAAACCCTTCTTGATGTAATGAGAGATCCTCATATGCTGAAAATACCGCTGGAAGGACAACAGGCCGCTCCGGAAGCGTATGCCGCCATCTACTGGGATAAAGAAAATCATGTTGCTTATGTCGATGCAAAGGGACTCCCCGAACCTCCGGAAGGTATGGTCTACCAGATATGGTCTCTCAAAATGGATCCGCTTACCCCAACCAGTATCGGATTGCTCGACAAGTTTGCCTCTGACGATAACAAAATGTTCGAACTCCGCAATGCCAATGCTTCGGAAGGTTTCGGAATTACACTCGAACCTGAGGGCGGAAGCAAAACACCGACAATGGAAAGACTTTATACACTGGGTGTAGTATCGTCCTAACGGTAATCATAACTAAATTGTAGCGATTTCATTCGAAGGAATATGGGGCATTGAATAGTTGCCCGAAAAACCAGCTTACAGCCCGTCCTTCCATGGAAGCAATAAAAAAAAGCTGCCCGGCCAAACGAAAATTTGTTTGGCCGGGCAGCTTTTTTTCGGAATAAGCCCGAGTATAATCCAGACCGTATTCTTACAGACTATTCGTGAAAAACGGAGACAGACGGGAAATAATATCCCTCATAGGCTTTATTTTCCAGAATATCTCCGTTTTGTCCGTCATATATAAAAAGTACGTTCTTACTAAAATTGTCTCCATAACCTTTATTTACGGTATTCACGACAAGCGTTCCTCGATGCTGGTCGTATGCAATACCGGCACCGTAAGTAACACGTTCTCCCGGTAAGGTAATAAAAGGTAAAGTCAGCGAAGCTTCATTTCCGGTGTAACGATAGATCTCGTTACCCCCGCTGAACATGTTGTTCCTGGTCATATACACCTCCGAATCTCCTGCTGCAATTGACCCCGGGTGCCAGGCTCCCCATGCTCCGTAGACCTCAAAACCGAGGTCCACTTCTTCCGTTTCGAGGGTTTCCGGGTCTATACCAATAAGGCTGGTTCCTCCGGCCATCCACACCTTACCATCTGCAGTACGGGCAAATCCTACCTGTACCCCGGGAACGGTCTTTTCGATTTCCAGGGAAGAAGTATTGAGTATCACGGCCCCTTCACGTTGTGAAAGTACAAAAACACGGCTACCGGCTTTCAGCAGGTCACCTGTTTGTCCGCTGATACCTTCAATCCTGCTTTCCGTTTCCAGTGCATCCAGGTTCAGCCTGTACAATCCGTCTCCGGCACTGAGAAGTCCGGTGCTGCTGTCTATACCTGCCACAGCACGCCAGTCATTACCTCCCTGTGCCGGTATCCTTCCTTTTTCCTTCAGGGAGTAGGCATCTGCCACGACCAGCGGTCCCCCGACCTTGGAAACCAGAAACAGTTTTTCGTCATACACGGTACCGTATTGGAGTGTAGAAGATACGGGAAGCAGGTTTTTATCCGGATTGGTTTTTATAAATATGCTGTCCTCTATGGCCCGGGTATCGTAACGATAGAAATTAACCGTTCCCGTTCCGTGCCCGAACCATCCTTCGTTAATAATAAAGAAGCCGTTCTCAAACCCTCCGAGCGTATGTACGTTATATACGACAGCAGCTTCATCTTCCTCGTTCGTAAGGGTAAACGATATTTCATAATCACCGCGATCGGCAGGCTCAAAAGTAAAAACCGAATCCTTCCCTACTTCCTCCCCGGCAATGGTCCAGCGATAAGAAACAGGACTTACGGACTGCCACTGCGGCTGTAACGTAATAGTCTGTCCCAATGTAAGTGTATCCTGCAGCTTTTGTTCGATGATTACCAGAGATTTTCCCGGAACCCCGGTGGCGTCTTCTATAAGGTTATCATCATCGATACATCCCGTTAGACAGACGAAAACCAACAGATACAAAAAATAAGGTAGATATGTTATCCTTTTCATTGTTGAAATCAGGTATAAAATGATTAGTGTGTAATACTCAGGTCGGCAACTCCGGTAACTTCCGTAGACAATTCGCCCAGCCATCCCATATTGGCCTGTATACCGGTTTGTATTTTCACAAAATCAATCCCTTCCAGAACTACAGCATTCCCGTCTTCATCGATGGCATCGGCAATGTCTATCGTATCTCCACCGGCCGTATTGTCGGCGTACCCGTATGCAAAAGGGGCACTGGTTATATATGAAGGGTTGCTCATATCGATATTCGCGGAAGACAGGAGGGTTCCTTCCAGGGTATAAGAATCTGCCGCTATCCATTGGGGATAATAAGCCTGGGTATGAAAGCTATTGGTAGCTATGACCCCGGTATTACCCTGGTTATCTTCCCAAGGGATATCCGCCGACGGATCTCCGGGACGGTGGTAGGTGACTTCATAATGCTGTATGGTTCCTTCCAGTTCATGGGCACTCCCTTTGACCTGGTACCAGGTGTCGTCCGGCAATCCGTTTCCGTTTTCATCCTGCATCACCCATACTACTCCGGGCTCTGCAAAATTGGGCATGGCATTACCATATATGATAATATCGCCTTCATCCTCCCTGTTAAGTACGGTATGATCGAAACCGAGGACAATACTGCCTCCCCATCCTCCGAGACTTACCAGTCCTTTCTTACCTATGATGCCTTCCGCACTTTCCAGGTTTCCGGGATTTTTATTGATAAACTGTCCCGGGGCAGGCAGGAATTCAAAGAGTTCGGAGACATACGCATTACTGTTTTCCGTGATAGCCCTTAACCGTATCGCGGTACGGATACGGAACTCCTTTTCAAAACTTCCGGCACTGTTAAAGGCTCTGTAAGACAGCGTGTATTCGCCCGTTCTTTCGGGAGTAAATTCTACCTGCCCGGTTTGGGAAAGTACAACGTCATTGAGACTCCACGCTTCCTCGTATTCAAAATCATTGTCATTGCTTGCTGTCAGGGACAGTGTATCCCCCAGGCGAAGGAAAAAATCGGTGTCGTCGGTATCAAAACCTATTTCAGGGGCTTCGATTTCCGGCAATACGGTTCCGTCATCATCCCCGGAACATGATAATAAGAACAGAAGTAATACCGATCCGGTAAAAACAGCCAGGGCATTCCGGTTCATTTTTGTTAAAGTGTACATAGATATTGATTATTTAGTTTAGTTATTTACTATTGATTGGTTTTAAAAGCAAAGTGTGCCGGAATATCCCCTGTTTTCACCGACCATTTCAGCGTGCCATCCGGATAAAAGCAATAGAGGACACCGGGTGTTACGTAATCTCCGGCATCGGTAAGCAGTATCTCCCCGTTATCGGGCCGGATGGCAAGGCCATAAGGTGTTTTGATCTTTTCGACGGTATTATCCGTAATAAATGACCCTTCGAGTATGTTTTTCGTACGGGTATCGATCTTATTATACGATATGGTGTTGGCTCCTGTTACATAACTGAATTCCATACTGTATGTATACGCTATACCTTCGTGTATGGCCAGGTCGCTCACTGCGATGTCCAGGGTGTCTTTTACTTCGTCCTTACCGGTATCTACTACAAATAACCGCGACGGGATATCGTAGTAATCACCCCGGGATGATACGTAGATATCTCCTTCTTCGTCTATTTTAAGGCGGTGGAGATTCTTGGCTACCTCAATACGTTTGGTTTCGGTAAAGGAGGCGATATCGATAACCGATATCGTCGTTTCATAATCGGGCGGGCTGTATCCTCCGGAATTAGCCACATAAATTTTTCCTTCATAGGCTGCCAGTTCTTCCGGTTGTCTTCCTACTTCGACAGTCCTGGTAATGTTGAGGCTGGTGGTATCGATCTCGGCCACAATACCATTGGGGGCATTGGGATCTCCTATGGACCCCAGGTAAGTACTGAGATAGGCCTTTCCTTCGTAGAACGTAATATACCGGCAGTTATCCACATCTATCTGTTTCAGTCTTTTCCCGGTTTCCACATCCAGTACTTCTACTTTATTGGAAGCATTGACTACGACATAAAGCTTGGAACCGTAAATCCCGATATCATTCCCTACATCTCCCAGGCCGCCTACGGCATCGGGATTGGCACGGGAAAATATATTTCGGCTGTAGGTTCCGGTGGCATCATCAAAATAATCGAGTGAGGCTTTATTCTGGAACATATTTCCTTCATTGAGCAGGAAAAAGCCTTCCACTTTCAACTCGGCAACAGGATCTTCGGGATCTTCGGGATCCACAGGAACTTCGGGGACCTCATCATCTTCCGTAAAGTCGGTCATATCATCATTACGGCAGCCTGCCAGGAAGAGCCATCCTGTACCGAACAGGAAGATTACATAAAAACGGAGAAATCTCAGGTATTTTTTCATAAGGTATAATGTAAAGTGATGCGAAAGGAACGTCCCGGCATGGGGAAGTTTTTGATTACATCGTAATATTGATTAAACAGATTGTTAAGTTCGGCTCCGAGTAGCAGTTCATTGCCGGAAAAAGAAAGTTTATATCGCAAAGCAAGGTCATGCGTGTACCATGGCTGCAGGTAATTGGAGGGTATATTGGCCTTCTGGCTATAGCGCTCCCCGGTGTAAATAAAGCTGTAATTGAGTTCGGCCTGCCTGTAATCGAGCGTGAGCCCGGCACTTCCGCTGTGCCTGGAAATGTAAGGGATCTGATCGCCATAGCTCGTTCCGCCGGGTGTGACATCCACGGCCTGCTGCCAGGTGTAGTGAAGCTGACCGGAATATCCGATCCCGAACAGGGTTTTTCCTGAAATCTCCGTATTGATCTCCACCCCCGTCGTCTCTACTTTGCCCAGGTTAAGCATTGTCCACCGAAAGAGATTGGCTCCGGGGACCGCTACGATCTTATCGGTGATCCACACCTTGTAGACATCTGAAGTTAGCCGGAGATCGAAGTTGTCAAAATGATGCTGAAAAGACAATCCTCCGTTGATCTGTTCGGCGTATTCCGGTTTCAGGAACGTATTACCTATAAAGGTATAATAAAGGTCATTGAAAGTAGGCATCCGGAAAATACGTTTGTAAAATGCGCGGATGCGAAAGTCGCCGGTTTCCAGCGGTTGCCAGTTCAACGCTACCGTCGGGGTAAATTCCTGTTTGTCTTCCGCCCCTTCATAATACTTTACCGATTCCCTGATCGTTGTACTCAGTATTCCGGCTTCCAGGCGCAAACACTCCCATTGCCAACGGGTTGTGAACGCCGCAAGAAAGCTATTCCGTTCGGGGTAGGCAAAACGATACAGGTTGGCATCGAGCGTATTATTTTCGTAGTCCGTGGCCAGTGACAAGCTCCACACCTCACTGATCTTTAAATTATGGGCCAGGGAGAAATACAGGGTCTGCTGATCGTAACGATTGTCCAGAAAACCCGAAGTGGTTACGATCTCCGGATCTCGGTAACGGGTATGATCTTTGGCATACTTTCCGCGGAATACCAGCATATAACGATCGCCTACCTGTTGCCGGAACTCTCCCTGCAGAAAGTTATTCCTGTCCCACAACCGCTGTGGCCGACGGAATCTGTTGGCTACAACTGCTCCGGGCAGTCCCCTTTCGGAGTCGTAATGGTAGTATTTCAAATACCATTTCCGCCCGAAATCGGGAGAAGTTCCGTGCAGCGAAGTTTCCAGCCGTAAAGCACGGATATCCGCATTGTGCCTTGTGGCCGTGGTATCGTAACTACCGTTCGTAAACCTGAATTTGTAACGCCCGTGGGCATAGGTGTAACCGGAACTGATCCGGAATGCCAGATGATCGCTCAGTTTATAATCGGCATTCAATACCGGGTTGATCAATCCGAACGACCCTGTTTTAACACCCATGCGTATCCGGGTACGTTGGCCAGGGGCAAATTCGGGTGATTTGGTTTGCAAATATATGGTACTTGCCGAAGCATAGGCCTTGGCCGATTGCCCTGCATCGGATCGCTGGGCATTGTACAGGGCTACCTCTTCCATATTATCCAGGGAAAACCTCCCGAGATCGACCTGGCCGTTCTGCGCGTTGCCCAGCCTGATCCCGTCATAGAAAACCCCGGTATGTTCCGTACCCATACTGCGTACGTTAATAGTTTTGAGTCCGCCTACCCCACCGTAATCCTTGAGTTGTACCCCACTGAAATACCGGATGGCATCGGCTACGGAAAGACTGTTGAGACGCTGTAAAGCTTCTCCGGAACTTATCTGAACGGGAACGGTTGCCGAGTGCTCCCGTTTTACGGCATCTTTCACAAGGACTACCTCCTCCAGATGACGGTAACGAATACTATCCTGCCCCTGTGCAAACGCAAAGCATACTGCCCAGAACAGCATGAAAACAACCGGTAAAACCTGCTTTTTGTGTGTCGACATCTCCCGTATCTTTTATCCGGACATGGCATAGGGAGAAGTTTTGCATCGTACATGCAAAAACGCAGAAGTAAAGAATACGATATACCCTTTATTCCGGCTTCAATCCCCGAAAGCCATGAATACATAAATCCATCGGCAGGTATTCTGACTTGCTCCCTTCACCCGGCCTTCCCATTCCCTGAGGAACAGTGACCTTAAAAAACGGGCTTCGGTTGATGAGCTTACAGCTGCGGGACAGTTCCGGATTTTCACCGGATTCCCTTTTAATATCAGCACACAGAGCGCTGATAACCGATTTCGGACAAAGATAGCCTTATTTACACAATAAAAAAGAAGAATTACCTGCCTAATCCCGAGGAGGTGGAAACTGCTTACCGGTTTGTAGAAATTTTCGAAAAACAGGATGCCCTTAAAGTCCGGAAACTTCAATATATACTGGCGGGAAGATGTTGTACAAAGGGAATTACCATACGACAGGGCTAAACCATGACATACAGACGATACATTTTGACGGCATAGGAAACCATCATAATACCACCGGTTAAAAAGAATGTTGTTCTGAGTACTACACTTTTTTTACCGGGAGTCGATACGACATACCGGAGCGCTATGACACAAAGAAGTAAAAAGGGAATAGTCGCAGGGTACAACTCCAGACTTCTTACCAGATCTCCCTGCAGGAGTGCCAGAAATGATCGTTGAAACCCGCAACCCGGACAATCTATCCCGGTGAACCATTTAAACGGACAGGGAAGAAGATGATCCTGTAGCCAATGCCAGAAACCGCCATGCATATCCAATGTAATTAAAAATAAACCCGGAGCTTCTCAAAGAAGCATCCGGGCTACAATATATTATTTTTTTAGAGTATCACTACACTACGGTCGTTTTCGCTTCCGCTGCCGAAGGTCCCTGATAGGTGGCATCTCCGAAACCGAGCATAGGATAGAAAACAAAAGGCAAGAGGACAAGTCCTACGGTAAAACCTTCGCTTTTTCCGAAACTTTTACTCAGTAAATTGCTCAGCCATACGAGAGCGACATAGTTTACACAGGGAACAATCAACAAAACTACCCACCAGGTAGGCTTTCCGACGATCTCTACAAGTACCACCAGGTTATAGATGGGTATAATAGCAGCCCATCCCGGCTTGCCGGCTTTTTCGAAAGTTTTCCACATCCCGGCAATCATAGCCACGATGAGCAAAAGATACAGTAATGTACCGATAATACCTATTCCTGCTCCGATCTGTTCGTTTGTGTCCATTGAAATTTTAGTTTAATGTTTGTTACGGGTTATTATTAATGAATTACATTGTTGTAATCTCCGGTACAAATGTATGGCAAATTGCAGGCTCAAAGATATCCCCGAAAACCGGGATTTTCCAGGAAAACCTGATTTTTTCTCTACTTCGTGGTGTAAAATAAAAACCCCGGTTTGCTAACTTCCGGGGTTTCAATTTCATATTTCAAAAAAAGATCAATGCACTGATGAAGCATCTATCTTACCGGACCCTTTTTTAATAAATAATACAAAAGGAACACAGATCAGGAAGAGAATTCCGAGATAGATAAAAATATCCATATAGGCCAGTACCGTACTCTGTCTGGTCACGGCACCTTCCAGGAGCTGATATGCCTTATCCAGTGATTCGTTGATACTGAACCCTTTATTGATAAACATCTGCTGATACGCTTGGAGACGTTCCTGTACCTGAAAGTCGGTAGCGTCCAGGTTGGGAATAAGATTTACGCGGTGTTGCTGGCCCAGCCGGGCTACAAAAGTAGTGATAATGGCTATCCCGAAAGACCCTCCGAGTTGTCGCATCATTCCGGTAAAGGCCGCTCCTTCCCCGATATCCTTACCCTGCAATGTAGACAGGGACAGTGTCGTAATCGGCACAAAGAGCAATCCGAGACCTATACCCCGGGTAACCAGTGGCCAGAAAAAATGTTCCGAACCGGTATCGGGAGTCATCACGGCATACATCCAGTAGCTGTAGATAAAGAAGATCGCAAACCCTCCGGCTGCAAGGTACTTTTGCGATACTCCCCGTTCGAGCAACTTACCGATAACAGGCATCATCAATCCGGTGGTAATGGAACTCGGAATCAGTAGTAATCCCGCATCGGTCGCTGTCCATCCGAGAATGGATTGTGTGTATATGGGGATAACAAATGTAGACCCGTAAAGTCCGAAACCGAGAATAAAAGTAAGGATGGTACCGATCCGGAGGTTGTAATTTCGCAATACTCTCAGGTTGACTATAGGATGTTCATAGACCAGTTCGCGCCATATAAAGAGTACGAGACCAAAGACCGACACTATACTGAGGATTACAATCGTTATATCCGAAAACCAGTCGTCCTGCTGGCCGTGTTCCAGTACAAACTGCAACGAGCCTATAAAAGAAGCCAGGAATACGATACCCCACCAGTCGACCTGGCTGGCTTTGAGCTTTTCTCCGTACTTCGGACTCCTCACATACAACAAGGTAAGGAAGGTCGCTATAATCCCGATAGGTATATTGATATAGAAGATATAGGGCCAGGAAAAATTATCGACCAGGTATCCTCCGAGCGGAGGCCCCAGCGTAGGTCCTACAATAACTCCCATACCGTAGATAGCCTGGGCCATCCCCCGTTTTTCCTGCGGGTAACTTTCGGTAATGATCGTCTGGGCCGTTACCAGTAAGGCACCCCCGCCCATTCCCTGAATAAAACGGAAAGCCACCAGCTCCCAGATATTGGAAGCATTCCCGCAAAGGAAGGAGGTTACGGTAAAAATGATGATGGAAGCGGCAAAATAATTACGCCTTCCAAACTGTTTGGACAGCCAGCTCGTCATCGGGATAATGATGACGTTGGCAATGGCATAGGCCGTAATAACCCATGCTATATCGTTTAGGGAAGCTCCGAGGCTTCCCCTCATATCGTTGAGTGCGACGTTGACAATCGTGGTGTCAATGATTTCCAGAAGGGCACACAAGATGGCGGTAATCGTGATGATCACCCTCCGGAAACCATATTCGACCAGGCTGTTTTCGTCCTGAACCTGTACTTCAGCCATAACTTATTTTAAATGTACATCGACAAGTACGTTCATTCCGGAACGCAACCTGTCCAGTTTTTCCGCGTCGTTGTTCCCTGTAAAATCTATTTTTACGGGCAAGCGTTGTACGGTCTTCACAAAGTTTCCTGTGGCGTTGTCCGGGGGCAATAATGAAAACCTCGCTCCGGTAGCCGGGGAAAAGGCTGTTACCTCTCCTTCAAATTCTTCTCCGGGATAGGCATCTACCTCGATAATTACTTTTTGCCCGACGCGCATTTTGTCAAGCTGGGTTTCCTTGAAATTGGCCACAACCCATTTGTCACGGGTATTGACCAGGTAAAAAAGTGATTGACCGGGACGCACATACTGCCCGACCTGGATATCCACTGCCGAGAGCTGTCCGTCTATAGGCGCTGTTACGACGGTATAGCCTACATTGAGCAGGGCTGCATCGAGATTGGCCTGGGCACTTTTCACATTGGCACTGGCCACGGTTACCTGCTTCTCGGAGATCTCTGTCTGCGATACAGCGGCATTGTGCTGGCTGTTACTTGCTTTCTGCTGGTTTTGTATAATTTTCAGTTGCTGCTCCGCCTCTTCTTTTGCCGCCAGTGCCTGTTCGTACTGCTGGGCAGTTATGGAATGGTTCTCATACAGGTTTTTGTAACGCTCAAAATCATTGGAGGCTCTCCACAACCTGGTTTTTGCGGTTTCTATATTTTCACGGGCCGACCGGGCCTGTGATCCGGAGGCGGCGGCATTGGCTTTATACGAACCTATACTTGCCTGCGCCACGACAAGCTGACTCTCGGCAGCAGCAAGACCGGCACGGGCCTGCTCCAGCTTTACCTGATAGTCCTGGTCGTCTATGACAAAAAGGGTATCACCCTGCTTTACCATATCATTATCGCTTACATAAACCTTTTTGATATACCCTTCCACACGAGGGATTACAGGGTTCATATTGGCTTCTACCTGCGCATCATCCGTGGTTTCATGCGAGAAGGAATGTATAATCTTATATCCTCCGTATAGTACACCTATCCCTACCAGGACAGCAATGATGATGATAAATTTTTTGTTGGTCTTTTTCTTTTGTTCCATTTTTTGTAAAAAATGATTAATTACTTAGTGATGTAGTTTGTGAGCGTTCCCTGTGCAGTAAGGAACTCATAATATTTCTGTGTAATGTCTGCCCGGGAATACGCCAGGTTTATTCTGGCCTGCAATTGTTCCACATCGGCTTCGAGAAGATCATTCGTATCGACCAGTCCGTTGTCGTATTTATCCTTGACGATACGATAATTTTCTATGGCCTGCTCCCGGGATTCGGTGTATACATCATATTTCTTCAACGCCAGACGATAATCTTCCAGGGCATTTCTCACCTGAATATTCACCTGGTCCGTGTACTTATCGAGTGTATACTGCAGCTCGGTAGCCTTACTCCGGGCGAGTTTGACATCGCTTTTGGATTTAAAGATATCGGACAGGTTATACGAAAGTCCTACCCCGAAGTTCATAGCATTGGTTACCGTAATAGCTTTGGGAACATCCAGAGCAACATATCCTCCGATTAAATTAACAGAAGGAAAAAATTTGCTCTGTGCCACTTTTATCTCATCTTCCGCAGCTTTTTCCTGATAGCGAAGGGCCTCCAGGTCGCTTCTCGACACCGCAACCCCATCCGCGTCTCCTACCGGAACGATATCCAGCTCCTCAGCTGTTGTTTCTATGGCTGTTCCCTCCGGCAGCTTGAGCAGCGTCGCCAGCCGGTAGTTGAGTATCCGCTCATTCTTAATGGATTCCTCGAGAGTAACCCTTACGTTAGATTCCTGCAGTTTGGCCTTTAAGAGGTCATTCCGGGCCAGCAGACCGTTTTCTTCCATCGCCGAGAAATCCTTGACCCGCTGTTGTGCGCTCTTCAGGTTTTCCTTAACGAGCGATACGGTTTGCCTGGCTTTATAGAGATTGATATAATCCATCACGGTCTGCAGCGCCAGCTGCTCTTTATCGCTTACGGCATTCAACCGTGCTGCTTCCAGACGGTTTTCCCCGGCATTGACAAGGTTTCTGAGCCGGAATCCCGAGAACACGGGAACAGAAGCGTTGACCTGCCCCAAAAGAAGCTGGTGAATATCGGGGAAACCGCTTCCGCCTTCTTCTCCGTTATCCGACCCTCCGCCCAAAAGGGCGGACTGTACATTGGGTTTGGTAAGGTACTGGTATTGTCCCGAAAGTCCGAGTTCCGGGTACTGTTCGTTTTTGGTAACCTGCAACTGGCTCTCCGCGGTGTTGACCTTTTCTTCGGCTATTTTAGCATCATCGCCATGGGTCAGCGCCAGCCGGATAGCCTCCCTGAGTCCGAGAGGTGTCTTTTCCTGTGCCTTCAGATGACCCGACAGGGCCAAAGACAACATAAAAAGTAATAAAGTTCTGATCTTCATCTGATTTTCTTTACTTGTTTTTAACGGGAATGATCGTTATGGATAAGTTTCCGTAACGACCAGGTGATTTATGTATAGTGATTAAAAGTTATACTTCGTGAATGATCGGGGCGTATTCAGGTTTTTCCCGGGGGTATGGTATTGGTTAGCAATGCTTTTACCGTTTGCTGAATATGAGTGGTCAGAACGGTATATACATAGTCGTCCGTAGTGATAGTTTCGTCAAAACCGTGTAGTGCCCGGAAAAATCTTTCGTTATTTATAAAATGAAAATACGTTCCGAGAATCGTCGGAACGATAAGCGTGATATTCACATTATCCGAAAATACTCCTTCCCGCTGTCCGCTGCGAATGAGCTTCTCGATCATGTTGTAATTTTCCCTTTTCTGCTTTACGTAATTTTCGAAACTCACCTGGCGCAAGGCATTGGAAAACTCGAAATTCACCACCCTATACGCATGCCGGTTGGTATGAACACGCCGTATCAACAGCGCCACAATAGCCTCTATCTTGGTCGGAAAATCATCGCTGGCAGCTATCACCTTCTCCATTTCTTTTCGAAAACCCGAAAACCTGTTAAACAAAAGTGCTTCGAGTAATTTCTCCTTAGAGCCGAAGTAATAGGATATCATAGCCACATTGACCCCTGCCTCTCGTGCTATATGACGAACGGAAGTGCCATCATAACCGTTTTCGGCAAACAGCTTTTCCGCTACTTTGAGAATCCCTATCTGTTTTTCATTGAGTTCCATCTGCTCTTATTCGTTTCAGGGAGCAAAATTAAACAAACGTTTAATTTAAACAATTGTTTAATTCTGTTTTTTGCATTTTTTAACACTTCAACGTTATCGTTTTAACGGGATAGCGGAGTGCTATAAGTGCACAGCGGAAGAAGTTATTACAACGAGTGGTACATTATATTCAGAAAATAAGACTCATTACCGTACCTTCACCGGGATGGCTCCGCACCTGTATTTTGCCTTTATGAAGTAGCATGATCTGTTTGCAAAGGCTGAGCCCTACCCCGCTCCCCTTCTTTTTGGTGCTGAAAAACGGAACAAATATATGATCGAGGACTTCTTCGGGTATTCCCCTGCCATTATCCGATACCAGGATCAGGGTATTCCCGTCGAGATCGCGATCGGCACTAACGGTAATTCTCGCCTCCATTCTACCTTCGCATGCATCCATAGCGTTGATGATAAGGTTGATCAATACCTGTTCGATCAGGTGCGCATCCATATCTGCTTCGATATCCTGAGGTTCTGTCTTATAATCCACAGCGATATTGCGGGCCAGAAGGGAGGGGTACATCAGTTTATCGATGTTTCGGAACAGCCCGGCTATGCCTACCCGGCTCGTGTTCAGGCTGGTTACTTTGTTGAGACTGCGGTAGGTTTTTGCAAACTTCATCAGCCCTTCACTTCGTTTCTTGATACTCTCTATCCCCATATACAGATCTTCCATCTCCAGCGGGTGGGACTCCGGCAACTCTATAGCCATTTGTACATTGGACTTCAGTGTTTCGGCCAGTGATGATATAGGCGCTATGGAATTCATGATCTCGTGGGTCATGACACTGAGCAGTTTTTTCCAGGCATCGGACTCGTTACGGTTGAGGGTGTCTTCTATATTCTGTAAGACAACCAGCTTAAAGGTATCTTCTCCGACCTGAAATACGGCATTGGAAACCAGCATTTTGTTCTTCTGGCTTCCGGCATCTACGGTCACGGAGCTTTCTCTGGGATGGTCGGTTTCGAAAATACCCTGGTAAAGTTGCGGTTTCCTCGTAGCTATAAAACTTATATTTTTAATCGTCGGAATATCGAGATGTTTCCGGATCGATTCATTATCCCATAATATATTTCCGGTGTTCCGGTTATAGGCCATTATCCCTACATCGACCATTTCCAGTATTTTGTGCAGATAGAGGTATTGACGTTCCTTATCGCTGTTCATCTCTTTTATCGTGCGGTTTACTTCATTAAATCCGCGGTGAAGCTGGTCGAGGTCTCCCGCCCCTCCTTTTTCGGGATACCACCGGGAAAAATCGCGGTATTTAACGGCCTCGAAAAAATCGTTGATGGCATTAAACCGCTTTACACAAAATGTGTAGAGAAGATAGACGCTGTATATACTGATGGCACCGAGTGGAATACTGTAATAGACGGATACTCTTTCTATCGCGAAAGCAAGTGCTACCCATGATGCTATGAGCATGCTTATTCGCAGTAAGAGGGACATTTTGTAAGGTCTAAAGGTCATATTTATGAAGTCTTCGGTAAAGAGCTGCCCGGGTTATTCCGAGTTCTTTGGCAGACCTGGAAATATTGCCGTTATTTTTTTCGACCACCTTGAGAATGGTATTTCTCTCGATGTTTTCCAGGTTCAGGTCCCGTGGTGCTTCGGGTTGCCGGTGCTTCTCTATGGGCGAAAAAACCAGGTCGGCTGCATAGAGTACATCGCTTTCGGCCATAATCACTGCCCGTTCCAGGGCATATTGCAATTCCCGTACGTTACCCGGAAAGGGATAATCCTGCAATTTTTCCGTAAATGTCTTATCCAGTGTAAAGGGTTCCTTCATATATTTCTCGGCATAACGCCTTACAAAATGGGATGCGAGCAACCGGATATCTTTCCCTCGCTCCCGAAGTGGCGGCACGGTAATCTCTACGGTATTGATACGGTAGATAAGATCCTTACGAAACCTGCTCTCATCGGCCAGTTCGGAAATTTCGGTATTCGTGGCACAGATCAGGCGTATGTCTACCGGAACAGTTTCGTTAGATCCCAAAGGGGTGATATACCTGTTCTGCAATACGGTGAGCAGCCTTGCCTGTTGCTGCAGGCTGATATTACCAATCTCATCGAGAAATAGCGTACCCCCGGATGCGGCTTCAAACCTGCCTTTACGATCTTCCCGCGCATCGGTAAATGCTCCTTTTTTGTACCCGAACAACTCACTTTCGAAAAGAGAAGGTGTCAGTGCGCCGAGGTCTACTTTGACAAACGGTCCGTTTTTACGCAGGGAGTTTTCGTGCAGTGCCCTCGCGATCAGATCTTTTCCAGTTCCGTTTTCCCCGAGGATCAGCACGTTGGCATCGGTGGGAGCTACTTTTTGCAGTTTCAGAAAGACATCACGTATCACATCACTTTCCCCCAGCATTTTATCGCCCTGCAACTGCAATGGCTTTACTGCCGGTTTCCGCACCTTTTTCCTGTCGAGCAGGTCCTGTACCGATTGCAGTATTTTTTCGTTCTTCCAGGGTTTCACCAGGAAATCGGAAGCTCCTTCTTTGAGCGACCTGATGGCCAGGTCTATATCCCCGTACGCGGTAATGAGAATCACATCGGTTTTATCATCCGCCTCCCTGATCTTGCGCAACCAGAACAAGCCTTCGTTCCCGGTATTCACCAGGCCGTTAAAATTCATATCAAGAATAATGACATCAAACTTCGATGTACCCAGGATCGACAGAATATGGTCGGGTTTCTTTTCGGTCACGACCTCTTTTACTTTCGATTTGAACAACAACCGCATGGCTGTCAGCACATCGGTATCATCGTCAATGACTAATATACGGGCGTCTTTTAGCTGCATCCTTATATCATTTAAACTCTTTCTTCTTTAGTTGTTGCACAAAGAAACACAGAGCAAACACAGAGATTCACAAAACATGTTCTTTATGTATTTATAAGCCTTTTTATATTATTCTTTAATATCTTACTATGAAAATTCATTAACAAGCCTAAAGGATAATTCCCCAATCTCAGATAAGTCAGGACCTGAGCAATATGGACATCCGTAAAACACTCCACTGTTTTTAATTCTATCACCAGCTTATTTTCTATTAAAAGATCTATTCGGTAACCATGGTCCAGCTTAATATCCTTATAAACTATGGGCAATATTTTTTCTCTTTCTACAAAAAATCCTCCTTTTTTTATCTCGTAGAATAAACATTCCTGATAAGCAGATTCCAGAAGTCCCGGTCCTAATTGACGATGTACTTCCATGGCGAGACCTATCACTTTATAAGAAAGGTTATTTATATCCATAAGACTATCAGCAAAATCCGTGTATCTCTGTGTCTACTTTGTGAAACTCTGTGTTATAGCTCATCTCTACAATATTACAATATAATCCCCTTTAATGAAAAAAGTACCATCCCTAATTTCCCGGAGCACAAAAGTGTATTGCCAGCGAACATAAAGTGTATCGAAACCGAACACCTTTTCTATTTAAAAAAGAATCAACAAACTATAAAACAGCATTTTATGTTTTTGGCACGATAATGATGGATGGATATACCAAATTGCACTTTATGGATATTCCGATTACAAAGAAACGCTTTACGACTTCCCGTATCCTGATGCTCGGGGGAGGTGTGCTGCTTCTCACCCTTATTATATTTATAATCATTTCCTCTTCCGGAGGGTCCAAACTCAATGTGGAAACGGAGCGCATCACGATAAGTGATGTCAAGCAAGGCGTTTTTCAGGAGAACATTCCGGTAAACGGTATCGTCCTCCCTATTACGACTATCTATCTCGATGCTGTGGAGGGCGGACGTGTAGAAGAAAAATTCGTTGAGGATGGTGCTGTCATGAAGGCCGGAGATCCTATACTCCGTCTCTCGAATACCGACCTGGAACTCAGCCTGGTCAACCAGGAAACGGCCGTTTACAACCTGCTCACCCAAATGCAGATACAGCAGAATGCTGCCAGGCAAAATACCATAAACCGTCTCAACCAGCTTACGGATGTGGATAACAGCCTGGTGGAAGCCAAAAGGGTTTACGAACTAAACAACAGGCTTTACGAGGAAAAAGCGGTCGGAAAACAGGAACTACTGGAATCGGAGAACAACTATAAGTATCAGAAAGAACGGATGAAACTGGCCCGGGAAGTCGTAAAACAGGATTCCATGGCATCCCGGCAGGAGTTGAACCAGGCGGAAAGTTCGTATAACCGTACCCGTAATGCCCTTGATCTGATGCGTAAAAAAGTAGGCGACCTTGTGGTACGTGCCCCGGTAGACGGACAACTGACCTCTCTGGATGCCGAAATCGGGCAATCCAAAACCAAGGGAGAACGACTCGGACAGATCGATGTACTCAGCGGATACAAAGTACGGGCCGATATTGATGAGCATTATATTTCGAGAATTTACACCGGGCAATTCGGTTCTTTTAACTTCCGGAATACCGCTTATACGTTATCTATTAAAAAAGTATATACCCAGGTGACCAACGGGCGGTTCCAGGTAGATATGCATTTCGAAGGGGAAGTCCCCGAAGGTATCCGAAGGGGGCAGACCCTGCAGATCCGGCTGGCTTTGAGCCAGGAGAAAGAGGCTCTGCTCCTTGCCAAAGGCGGTTTTTTCCAGAAAACAGGTGGAAACTGGGTATTTAAAGTCAGCGAAGATGGCAAGACCGCTTACCGGCAACCTATACGACTGGGAAGCCAGAATACGGAATATTACGAAGTCCTGGAAGGATTACAGCCGGGAGACCGGGTAATCACTTCCGGATATGATAACTTTGGGGATATACAGGAACTGGTTTTGAATTAGGCCCCCCTGCCCCCCTCAAGGGGGAAAAAAGTTCCTCTAAAAGAGAGATAGATATCCCCCCTTGAGGGGGCAGGGGGTGTCTCAGTAGTAAAACACAATCTTAAAAAAGACAAAAACAAACATCCATGATAAAAATAACCGACTTAGAAAAATATTACCGTACGGAAGAAGTACAGACTGTAGCACTAAACAAGCTTTCGTTTGACGTTCGGGAAGGAGAATTTGTAGCTATTATGGGGCCGTCGGGATGTGGGAAATCTACACTGCTGAATATCCTGGGCCTGCTGGATGATCCGGACGGAGGAAGCTTTATTTTTAACGGTATCGAAGTTTCCGGTTTTAACGAACGAAAACGGGCCAATCTGCGCAAGCACAATATCGGTTTTGTTTTTCAGAGCTTTAACCTCATCGACGAACTCACCGTTTATGAGAATGTCGAACTGCCGCTTATCTATACCGGGGTTAAAGCGACAGACCGGAAAAACAGGGTGCATGAAGTTCTGGAGAAAATGCAGATCATGCACCGCAGAAACCATTTTCCTCAACAACTCTCCGGGGGGCAGCAGCAACGGGTAGCCGTAGCACGTGCCGTGGTAAACAACCCGAAACTAATCCTGGCGGATGAGCCTACCGGAAACCTGGACAGCAGTAACGGTAATGAGGTCATGGACCTCCTTACGGAACTCAACCAGCAGGGAACTACCATTATTATGGTAACGCACAGCGAACACGATGCCAAATTCAGTCATCGCATCATAAGAATGCTGGACGGGCAGAAAGTAACCGAAAATGTATTAGTCTGAACATTGATCACCTCCATCATCCACCAAAAAACAACAGTTTATGCTTCGGAATTACTTTAAGATAGCCTGGCGGAATCTTTGGAAAAAAAAGATATATACCTCAATTAATATCCTGGGATTGGGCATAGGGATGGCGTGTTGCTTATTAATAGCCATCTATGTTCAGGATGAGTTGTCTTATGATAAATATCACACCAATACAAACCGGATATACCGGGTTGTCCATGCCGAAACCTATGGTGAAGACCTCAAAAATACAGCACCTCCTGCTCCGGGTGAATTTGCTGTCTGGGGTAATGCACCTGTGGGACCGGCTTTGAGAGCTGATTTTCCCGAAGTAGAAGAAGTCGTCCAGTTTTCGGGCAGAGCCGATATTTTATTAAGGTATGGAGATAAGAACTTTCAGGAAGAGGGTATATTCTTTGCCGATGCCGCTGTCTTTGATCTTTTTAGCTGGAAATTCATTGCCGGCAACCCAAAAACCGCACTTGAAGATCCGTATAGTATAGTATTGCCGGAAAGTACGGCAAAAAAGTATTTTGGAGAAGAAAATCCCATTGGAAAAACGCTCGAAGGCTCGTCTGCCCCGGGCAGGGCCAATGCCGGAAATTATAGAGTAACCGGTGTTATAGAAGATATACCGGAAAATTCGCATTTTAATTTTCCCGCACTTTTATCCATGAATACCTTCCGGAAATCCAGGGAAGATATATTTGACATGTGGGGATATGTAGATTTTTATACCTATCTACTGGTTTCCGAAAATTTTAGCATCGAAGCGTTTGAAAAAAAGATCCCGGATTTTATAACACGCAGACGTGGTATTTCCCCCGATTCCAAATACACTATTGCATTAGAACCCTTGTCTGACGTATACCTTAAATCTGAAGCGGGAAGACAACCCGGCGATACGGGAAGCCTGCCCAATATTTATATTTTCTCCTTAATCGGATTATTTATACTGGCCATTGCCTGTATCAATTTTATGAACCTTTCGACGGCACGGTCCCTGGAAAGGGCCAGGGAGGTAGGCATTCGGAAAACTGTTGGCGCTGCCCGAAAAAACCTGATCTTTCAATTTTTGAGTGAATCTGTCTTGATTGTGACTTTTGCCGCTTTTTTAGCCTTGTTTTTTGTCTTTATAGCATTGCCTTTTGTTGCCGACCTGACCGAAAAGAATTTCAGAAGTGTCGATCTGTTCAACTGGCAATCGGCCCTCGTTTACCTTTGTATCATATTCGGACTGGGTCTCCTCTCCGGAATTTATCCTGCTATGGTCCTTTCCGGTTTTAAACCCGCCCTGATCCTTAAAGGGATATCCAACACCCACACCAAAGGAGCAGCATTGAGAAAAGGCCTGGTCATTTTTCAGTTTAGTCTTTCCATAATCCTTATTATCGGTACCTGTATTGTTTTTACACAAATGGGGTATTTATTAGATAAAGACCTCGGTTTTGACCGGGAACAAATGCTTGTTATAGATTATAATTACGATGGCAGGGTTAATAATAAAATCGAAACATTAAAAAATACATTTAATCATTTGCCGGAAATATCCTCGGTGGCAGCAGCGAGAACTGTGCCCGGGAGTTATTTCCCGAATGCCGGGACCACTATCGAATCACAAGAAGGAACTATGGCTCTTAATGTACCCGCAATTTATGAAGTAGATGTGGACTTTATTCATCATTTTGACCTGGAACTGGCTGCCGGACGGGCTTATTCCCGCGATTTTCCCGTAGATACCATACAATCCCTGGTAATTAATGAGGCGACTGCAAGACTTTACGGGTATAGTAATCCTGGTGATATTATAGGCAAGAGATTTCAACAATGGGGAAGAGAGGGAAAAGTTATAGGCGTAGTAAAGGATTTTAATTACCTTTCCTTACACCAAAACATAGAACCCCTGACGCTCAGGCTTGCGCCATCGGAATGCCGTTATCTGACCCTGAAGGTTACCACAAGCGATCTGCCTGCTGCGATAGCCAGGATAAAAGATGTATGGACCCATGCCGTACCACATCGCCCGTTCTTGTACAAATTCCTCGATGAAGATTTTAACAGACAATACCAGGCAGACTTCAGGTTCAGAAAGCTGTTTACTATTTTTTCATGTCTGGCTATATTCATAGCATGTCTCGGACTTTTCGGACTGGCCAGCTATACTGCAGAACAGCGCACTAAGGAAATAGGTATCCGTAAGGTGCTGGGAGCATCTGTGACTAATGTAGTAATGCTCCTTTCCAAAGACTTTATAAAACTGGTAGTTATCGCCATTGTCATAGCATCTCCTCTCGCCTGGTATGCCATGACACGCTGGCTGGAAGATTTTGCCTACCGTATAGAACTGCAATGGTGGATGTTTACCCTGGCGGGTATAGCTGCAATAACCATCGCTTTGCTTACGGTAAGCGGCCAATCCATAAAAGCCGCAACTACAAACCCCGTAAAAAGCCTGCGAACCGAATAAATCGACCTGTTATGATAAGGAACTACTTTAAAATAGCTTGGCGAAATATTAAGGCCAATAGGGTGTACTCGATAATTAATATCGTAGGCTTAACCATAGGGTTGGCTTCCTGCCTGTTGGTTTCGGCTGTTATACTTAATGATCTGAGCTATGACAGGCAATGGTCTAAAACAAATGATATTTACCGGATCATTTCCAAAACCGAATCGACCGGGGAACAGATGGCAACCTCCCCTAGTCTCTTGGGACCCCAGTTAATATTGAACTTTCCCGAAGTAAAATCCTTTTGCCCCATAGATGTAGAGCAATTCAATTTTACTTTTACTAATACGGAAAGTGACATTGGCATAAAGTGCCTGGATACCGAAGAGACAATCTGGGATATTCTGGACTTTAAGGTCATAAAGGGTTCGCCTCAAAAAATTGTTAAAGGTTATCCCAATCTGGTCATTTCACAAAAAATCAAGGAACTATACTTTCCGGACACGAACCCGGTAGGAAAAGTTGTTAAGCAGGTTTCAAGTTATGGCGAACCCGAAAACTGTATCATTACCGGGGTTATAGAAAACCTGCCTCCCAACACCCATTTATATGCAGATGCATTGTTTATTAAAAAACATAAATTAAACACAGATGGCTTTCGCAGACATGGCAAACAATACCTTTTATTAAAGTCCGGAGGAGCAACCGGATTATTGACAGATAAGATAAATACATGGTATAAAGAGAATGCGGACGATGCCAATATGACCTTTTCACTACAACCTATTAAGGATGTCTACCTAAAATCCGGGGATATAAATTATCAAAAAGTTAAAGGAAATATTGTCAATGTACGGATACTTACGGGAGTAGCTATTTTACTTTTACTCATTGCCTGTATAAACTTTATCAACATGAGTACCGCAAGGATCTCAAAACGGACGAGGGAAACAGGGATTCAAAAGGTTCTGGGCGCCGGAAGGAAAACCTTAATCCTGCACTACCTCATCGAATCGGTATTGTTCTTTGCCATTAGCTTTGTATTGAGCCTTTTGCTCTATATGACAGCGCTTCCGAGTATAGAAAGCTTTCTAGGGCATCCATTAGGCCTGAATATTACAGACAGTGCCACTTTCTTATTCGTCATACTTGTAGTGGTTACGACGGTCAGTATACTGACTGGGTTATATCCGGCCTGGTTACTTTCAAAACCAAAACCATCCGCCGTGCTGACCAACAGGTTTGATATGACCAGGAGAACAGGTATTTTTAGAAAAGGCCTGGTAGTCCTTCAATTTGCAATTACCATAGTGGTCATTGTCTCCACCCTGACGATGCACAGGCAAATCGATTATTTGGGCAGGAAAGACCTCGGTTTTAACAAGGAAAACCTATTGAGCCTGGATTATACTTCCTGGGGTGATAAAGGCCCGGCCTTTAAAGAAGCTGTCAAAAACATTCCGGGAGTGGAATCGGTAAGTATTTCGTCGTGGACACCATCCTATTATGGCGGATCATTTTCATTTGAAATAGAAAATCCGAAATCTCATCACAACACCGTAAAGGTATGGTATATTCTAGGTGATGCAGACCTTCCCAATACTTTAAAATTAAAATTGAAAAGTGGTGAATCCTTTGACAGGTTTTCATTAAAAGATTATTCTGATTTTTTAGGAATGGATGAAAAGCCTGATAAAGATAAAGAAAACTCAGGAATCTATAAACCTATTTTACTTACCAACTATACCGCAGAGCTATTAGGAATAACAGCATTGTACGAGCCCCATAATGACCTTAAAGGAGTCCCTGTCGGTATTGTAGAGAACTTCCACAATGAATCCCTCAGAAATCCTTTGGCACCCACTTTTGTTGCGGCAACGAAAAATATTCGGCACGGAGTATTGTTAGTTCGTTTAATACCGGGAGCTCCAAATGATATACTGCGTGCCATTCATACAAAATACAAAGAATTCTATCCCAATTACACCTTCGGGTTTTCCTGGATAGCCGATGAACTGGCAAAAGAATTCCTAGCAGAAAAAAAGTTACAGGATATCTTAAAACTATTCAGCTTTCTCATCATATTCCTGTCCTGCATGGGATTGTTCGGGCTTATCACTTTTATGGTTCAGAGCCGGGTCAAGGAGATCAGTATTCGCAAAATATTAGGAGCTTCAGTAACGCAGATTACCGTAATGCTTTCCAAAGGTTCATTCGGACTTGTATTACTGGCTGTACTTATTGCTGTTCCCATAGCCTGGTATGGTTTACAGCAATGGCTAATGGAATTTCCATATCGTATACAATTAAATTGGCTGGTCTTTGCCCAGGGGGGCTTAATAGCACTTGTTATTGCACTATGTACCCTTGGAGTAAGAACATTAAGGGCTTCCATACAGAATCCTGCTGATAATCTTAGAAATGACTGATCATGATAAGGAACTACTTTAAAATAGCGTGGAGGAATCTTAAAAAGAATAAGTTCTATTCTATAATTAATATATCGGGGCTTGCCCTGGGGATGTTTTGTAGCTTTCTGATATGGTTTTGGGTAAAGGATGAGATGAGCTATGACCGTTTTTATCCAGGTTATGAAGATATTTATTTTGTCAGATGTAATTCTGACTTTAACGGAAAGGTTGTGACCAGTGGCCTTACCCCTTCTCCTCTTGCAGAAGCATTGAAAAAAGATGTTCCGGAAGTCGCTTTTGTCACCAAACTTGCGTATAACAGGAATCTCCTGATTAATTTCGGGGAAAAGGCCGGCAAGGAAAACGGACTTTATGCTTCAGATGACTTCTTTGACGTATTCCGGCTTCCGGCAATAGCGGGTAACCCGAAAGATGCCCTCGTCTCTCCGGACCACATTGTAATAACCCGTAATGTGGCTGAAAAATATTTCCGGGACATTTCCCCCCTGGGAAAAACAATACGACTCAACAATGACAAGGACTATACCGTGGGGGCGGTTATCGAAAATATTCCCTCCAACTCTACGGTACAACTGGACTGGGTTGTAAACTTTAAGGAAACGGAACAGGAATGGATGCAACTATGGGGGAATACGATGCTTCGCACCTATGTACGCCTGCATCCGGAAGCGGCCCCGGAGAACGCCGAAATCAATATGAAAGGGATCTATCCGAAATATGCCGATATGGATGTTATCCCGATCCTGCAACCGCTTAAAGACGTGCGATTGTATTCCGATTACAAAAACGGGAAACCCAGTGGCGGAGGGATCGAATACATACATATATTTATGATCGTAGCCCTCTTTATCCTGGCCATTGCATGCATCAATTTTATGAATATGGCCACCGCCCGTTCTTCCCTGCGGGCCAAAGAGGTGGGAATACGAAAGGTCGTCGGCGCGGGCAGAAACTCCCTCTTCAAACAATTCATAAGCGAATCGATATTGACCAGTCTGCTGGGGTTGCTCTTAGCCCTTGGTCTTGTAAAGCTTATGCTTCCAGCATTTAGCAGATTCCTACGCAGGCCGATAGAAATGGACATTACCGACCCGACCACTCTGATAAGTATTATTGTATTATTACTCATTACAGGATTCCTCTCCGGTAGTTATCCGGCCCTGTACCTCTCCGCCATATCCCCCATTCACAATTTAAAGAACAAACTGAAACCCGGATTTCTCAATGCTGCTTTTCTCAGAAAGTCATTGGTGGTGTTCCAGTTTACCCTGTCGATTTTCCTGATCATCAGCATGATCGTCATTAACGGACAAATGCAATACATGCGTTCTGAGAACCTCGGGCTCGACAGGGAACGGGTCCTTTCCATACCACTGGAAGGAGAATTATACAACAAGATGGAACCCTTTAAACAGGAAGTATTACGATCTGCGGCAATAGAAAACGCTACGACCTCGGCTATGCTTCCCATTGATATCGGGTCCTCTTCCGGTGATCTTTCCTGGCCCGAAAAGGATCCGGATCTGCAAACCAATGTATCGGTGATGCATGTGGGATATGATTTCATACAAACCATGAATATAGAACTCGCTTCGGGAAGAGACTTCTCCAAAGATTTCCGGACCGATAGCCTGGCCTACCTCATCAATGAATCAACGGCAGAATTGATGGGAATGGAAGACCCGGTAGGCAAACAGATTAGTTTCTGGAACGGAGAAGCTCCGGTGATAGGTATGATGAAAGATTTTCACATACAGTCGTTACATATGCCCATAACTCCCCTGGTCCTTTGTCTGGATCCTCTAAACTCTTCCCAAATGCTGGTAAAGACCCGTGCCGGAAAAACTGCAGAGGCCATACAGGACCTTGAGAAACTGACCCGAAAATTCAATCCCAATTACCCTTTTGAATATCACTTTTTGGATACAGAATACGAAAAACTATACAGAACAGACACCATGATCAGTACATTAATCAGGTATTTCGGTATCCTGGCCATGGTGATCTCCGTTATGGGACTATTGGCCCTCGCGGCCTTTACTGCCGAACAGCGCACCAAAGAGATCGGTATCCGGAAAGTTCTCGGTGCTTCCGTAACCAATATCGTCACCTTATTGTCCGGAAATTTTACCAGGCTGGTACTTATTTCTATTGTAATCGCCTCACCGATTGCCTGGTATACCATGCATCTATGGCTGAACAGCTTTGCCTATAGTATTGAATTGCAATGGTGGATGTTTATCCTGGCCGGATCTGTCGTAATACTCATAGCATGGATAACGGTGAGCGGACAGTCCATAAAAGCTGCAACCGCCAACCCGGTAAAAGGTTTACGGAGCGAATGAAAGATTTAGTTTAGTTAATTAGGTTTAAAAACCTGTCGGGTTATCCGGTTGCTCAGCACAACAACCGGTTAGCCTGACAACTAAGAAGAAATAAGTTTTGGATTTGAGGAGTTATTGAAAGAAGATATTAAACCACTTATATAGTGTAACCAATAGATTGTCAAGTTGGGAAATCCTGGGAGAACAAACTCCACAACTCCCAAACTAAAAAACTAAGAACTGAAAAAAATGATCAAAAACTATTTTAAAATAGCGTGGAGGAACATCCGGAAAAGGAAAAGCGTAGCCCTGATCAATATTCTGGGACTGGCCCTGGGTTTTAGTTGTGCCATTCTTATCTTTTTGTTTATCCAGTTTCACCTTACGTTTGATAATTTCCATAAGGATTCGGACAGGATATACAGGTTTGTGAGTGAAGTACACAGAGATCATATTGCATATAAATCTACTGTCCCTCCTGCACTCCCCAATGTTTTTAAGAATGACTACAATTATGCAGAAAAAGTTGCCAAAATAATAGATCGGGGTGAACAATTAATCACTGTAAATTCAGGAGCAACCCCACAGCGATATAAACCGAGAACTGCTTTTGTAGAACCGGATTTCTTCCGGATATTCAACTTTCCCCTTATTGATAAGGACTTTTCAGATGAATTGACAGCTCCAAATACAGCTATTATCACCCGGGAAATGGCAAAAAAGCTGTTTGGCGACACTAGTCCTATCAATCAAACCTTTATATGGGATAATAAGGATACAATCCGGGTTACAGGAGTATTAAAAGACCTCCCAAAAAACACCTTGATCAATTCCCGGGTTTTTATTTCTTTCAAAACTCTTCAAACCTCTGATCGAACCTCCTGGATTGCAACTGAAAGTTGGACCGGAACTGCTACCAGTTTACAATGTTTTACCCTGTTAAGGCTTAACCAGGACCCATTAAAGATAGAACAGGAAATGAAGAAATGGCCCGCCAAGTATCATCCTGAGCCCGTAAGTACAGAGGACCATTATAAACTACAGCCGTTCCCGGACATTCATTTCGATTCACGCTATAGCAATAGTATCAATATAAAACTGCTATGGATCTTAGGGGCTATCGGCTTTTTTCTGATCCTTATCGCCTGTATCAATTTTATCAACATCTCTGCGGCTCAATCTGTTTATCGTTCTAAGGAAGTTGGTGTAAGAAAGGTTTTGGGTAGTTTTAAAGATCAGCTTTTCCGGCAGTTCCTGACCGAGACATTTCTCATTACTCTTATTGCCTTGATTATCGGTTTCGGGTTAAGTGTTCTTTTCCTCCCATTCTTTAATAATACCTTTAACCTTTCTCTTTCTAAAAATGGGTTAATAAATTTCCGGTTTGCCGGTTTTATTGCCATACTCCTTATAGGTGTTGCCATTCTGGCCGGAAGCTATCCCGGGATTATCCTGGCCAGGATTGCCCCTGTACTCGCCCTGAAAAGAAAGCTGACCCAAAGTGACACCGGAAGCTCGCTGACCCGAAAAATTCTGGTCACCAGCCAGTTTGTGATCTCCATAGTTTTGATCATTGCCGTGTTGGTCATCGGGAAACAAATTAAATACGCTACAAGTTCGGATTTAGGTTATGATACTTCTACTATAGTAATGGTAGGACTTCCGGAAACATTGGAGCAGGCACAACTAAATACCCTGAAAAACAAGATTGTCCAATCCTCGAATATCAAACGGGTTTCTATTTGCTTTACCAGTCCTGGAGCACAGACTGACGGCTGGGGAACGGATGTAAATTTTAACGGCAATCCTAAATATGAAAAATTTCTGATCCAGTCAAAAATGGGAGATGAAGATTACATAGAAACTTTTGGCATCCAACTCGTTGCCGGAAGAAATTTTATTAAAAAAGATTCTGTAGACGAAGTATTGGTCAATGAAACCTTTGGCACAAAAATAGGAATAAATTCCCCAGAAGAGTTGCTGGGCAAACCCATAAAGATCAGTGACGATTATATACAGGGGCGCATTGTTGGCGTTGTTAAGGATTTCTACAACCAGGACTTCCATGGAACAATAAGCCCCGTATTCATTGCTCCTGCTCCGGATCTATGGTACAATGAAATAGGTGTTAAAATCAACCGGAAAAATACCAAGGAAGCTCTTCAGCATATCGAACAGCAATGGACATCCTATTTCCCGAATTTTATCTTCGAATACGCCTTCCTCAACGACCGCGTTACCGAAATGTACAAGTCCGAACAACAATTCCTCTCGCTGACCAGGCTGTTCTCCTTCCTGGCCATATTTATCGATGGTTTAGGTATTTACGGACTCGTTTCCTTCTTTGTCGCCCAAAAAACCAAAGAAGTAGGCATCCGGAAGGTGTTGGGTGGGCGCGTTATCGATATTCTCGGACTGTTCTTCAAAGACTTCTTTACACTGATAGGCATAGCAGGTCTTATCGCTTCCCCTATCGCCTGGTATTTTATGAACGACTGGTTACAGCATTATGCCTACAGAACACAGATCAACTGGTGGGTCTTTGCCCTCCCTATAGGCTGTGTTCTGGTCCTAACGCTGCTTATTGCGAGTTATAAGGGGTATAGGGCCGCAACCGCAAACCCTGTAAAAAGTTTGCGCAGCGAATAATAATTTAAGTTGATAAGTTAATGGGTTGCTGAGTTATTAGGTTAGCAGATATCACCTCAATAATGCAATAACCAAACAACCAAATAATCAAAAAATGATCAGAAACTATATAAAAATAGCCTGGCGGAACATTGTTAAAAACAAGGGGTTCAGCCTGATGAACATCTTTGGCCTGGCCGTAGGGATTACCTGTGCCAGCCTCATTTTTCTTTGGGTGGAAGACGAACTTGACTATGACAGTTATTTCGATAACCGGGATAATATCTATCTTGTTCTTACCAACCAGTCGTATGAAGGGAAATGGCGTACATTTGGTTCTACCCCTGGCCCTATGGGACCTGCTATGAAACAGGAGATCCCCGGCATAGATCATATTAGCCGTACCCGCGATGCCGATCTGGTCTTCAGTATAGGAGACAAAGCCATAACACAAAACGGCCTGTATGCGGATGCTTCTTTTTTCGATATTTTCCGCACGGAGATGATCGCCGGTGATAAGAAGAATATCTTCGATGCCCCCAATACAGTAATAATATCCGATAAAACAGCCAGACAGTTTTTCGGGAGTGCAGAAAACAGCCTGTACAAAAATATTCTACTCGATCACAAAGAAGAGTATACCATAACCGGGGTATATCCCGACCTGCCCGACAATGTTTCCCTAAAATACGACTTCGTTATTTCCTACCCCGAAATGGCAAAAGATAAAGACTATCTCCACTCCTGGGGCAATAACAGCGTATCGACCTATGTCTCGCTATCATCCACAGCAGACAGACATAAAATAGATGCCACACTCCGGAAAATGATCGAAGCAAAGACCGGAGATCACGGTACGGAAGCCTTTCTTTTCGCTATGACGGACTGGCGCCTGAGAAGCAACTTTGAAGATGGTGTACAAACCGGAGGCAATATTACCTATGTAAGGCTTTTTTCCATCATTGCATGGATGATCCTGATTATAGCCTGTATCAATTTTATGAATCTGGCTACAGCCAAAAGTGAAAAACGCGCCAATGAGGTAGGCGTTCGAAAAGTCATGGGGGCGGCCCGCCGAAGCCTTTTTATACAGTTCCTTACGGAAGCCATGGGAATTACGGCCATAGCCCTGCTTCTGAGCCTGGCCTGTATGGCACTGCTATTACCGCAGTTCAATCTCCTGGTACAAAAGAATATGGAACTCGGACTTTCCGATCCGCTACACCTCACCTACCTGTTGACCATTTTGGTCTTCTGCGGATTCCTTTCCGGAAGTTATCCGTCTGTACATCTGGCCCTTTTGCGTCCTATCGAAACCCTAAAAGGAAAAAAAACAAGCAGGAAACGAAGTGATATCATACGAAAAGCACTGGTGATCACACAGTTTTCTGTTTCTGTAATTCTTATTATCGGAACGATAACCGTATATCAGCAGATTAAACATGTGCAGAGTCGGCCTATGGGATACGACACCAAAAATCTTGTAAAAATGCGGGTCCAGGGAAATATGGTTCAAAACTTCCGGTCTATCAGAAACGAGCTGATCAAAACGGGAACGGTACAGCACGCAGGGCTTAACAGTTACAATACATTAAGTATCGGCAATAATACCTCATCTGTAAACTGGAAAGGTAAAGATCCTTCTTCCGAAATTTTGTTTTCTGTACGACTGATAAGTCCAGAGTTTTTGAAAACGATGGGAATGGAGATCATGGACGGAAGCGATTTCAAACCCGGGGCGGCACCCGACACTACGCGGGTAATTATCACCGAATCTCTTGCCAAAATGATGGGCCCGGGACCTGCTACCGGGAAAACCCTGGAAGTGTATGGAGATCCGGTAGAAGTCATCGGAACTGTCAAGGACTACCTCTATGGCAATATGTACGGTAAAAGTGATCCGGTTATATTTATGAACTATCCCGACGAGGCAAAATATATGTATATACGTACCTCACCGACAGTTTCTGCAACCCTGGCGTTAGAAAAAATACAACAGGTTATGGAGAAAAACAACCCCGGATATCCTTTCGAGTACGAATTTGTAGACGACAACTACCAGGCCATGTTCCGCAATGAAAAACTGGTGGGCAGGCTGTCCCGGATATTTTCGGCACTGGCCATCGGTATTTCGTGTATCGGCCTGTTCGGACTTGCTGCCTACATGGCTGAACAACGAAAAAAAGAAATAAGCATTCGTAAAATACTGGGTGCAAGTATACGAGAACTGACAGTTATGCTCTCAGGAAGTTTTATAAAACTGGTTGCTCTGTCTTGCATTATCGCTTTTCCGGTAGCATGGTATATTTTACGGCAATGGTTACAACGATACAGTTACCGTATCGATATACCCTGGTGGCCCTTTGTGGTCGCCGGTGCCGGTGCCATAAGTATTGCCCTGATCACCGTAAGTTTCCAGGCCATAAAAGCGGCACTGACCAATCCGGTTAAAAACATACAGAACGAATGATACCGCTTTACACATAACACAACAACCGGACACAACGCCGAAAAAGAAAACCAACTATTAAGAAATCATGATCAGGAACTATATCAAAATTGCATTCAGAAATCTTTGGAAAAACCGTATTTTTTCCGGACTTAACAGCATTGGGTTGACGATAGCTTTTACTATTGCCCTGCTTTTGTGTATGACTGCGGTTTACAACCTTTCCTTCGACCGCTTTCACCAGAATGCAGATCATACGTATTTGATCTATTATCGCAAGCAGGTACCTAAAGGTGCTAAAGATCTGGTCACCCTTCCTTCGCCTTTCAGCCAGACACTAAAAGACGAAGTACCCGGGGTCGATCGCATCGCCCGCTATACCGAAAACAGCCTGGTAGCCGTTCATAAAGACAAAGAGATTTATGTGGATATTGCCTATTCCGATCCCGATTTCTTTTCCATATTTACCTTTCCGGAACTGGAAGGAAATGCAACCCGTACGTTACAGGATAAATCAGGTATCGTCATTACACAAAAAACAGCAAAGAAGCTTTTCGGCACAGATCAGGTTTTGGGACAAACGCTTTCGGTCATTGTAAACGGACAGGAAGAACCGTATACTATAGGGGCTGTCCTCAGCGATATCCCGAAACAGAGCAGCATGGATTTCGATCTTGTATTGAATTATACCAACATTTCCGGTTATGATAATCGGAAGGATAGTTGGGACAGTAAAAATCATCAGGAATATCTCACGCTCGAAAAAGGAGTATCGGTTAAGGATTTTGAAAAAAATACCCGGGCTTTTACAGCATTACATTTCGAACAGGAGATTAAAGTAAGTAAGCGGGACGGGGCACAACCCGATGAAAACGGAGAATACATGCAAATGCGCCTTTTGCCTTTCCGGGATCATCACTTTATCCGGTATTCCAACCAGATACTGTCGGTAAGCAGGACATTTCCTTACATGATCCTGGGGATTGCCGGACTGATTGTCTTTATTGCCTGCGTGAATTTTATAAACATGAATATCGGCACTAATCTGAAGAGACTAAGAGAGATCGGAGTACGAAAAACACTCGGTGCGGAAAAAAAGCAATTGTTTTTTCAGTTCTGGATGGAAAGTGTGCTCATTTTTGCTTTTGCGCTTACGCTCGGCATTTTTATGAGTTGGCTATTGCTGCCGGAATACAAAAACCTTTTCCGTACAGGGGCCGATTTTTCGTCGATATTATCACCTGCGTCAATTCTTATTTCTTTTTGGGTATTCGCTGCCATCACATGTATCGCCGGGGGATATCCTGCCTATGTTCTCAGCAAACTCGGAACAGTTCAGACGCTGAAAGGTAAAGTGGAAACCGGGGGAAAACACCGGTTAAGGAGCGCATTGATCGTGGTACAGTTTTGTATAGCCATTCTTCTTATCAGCTGTACCCTTGTCATTTCCGACCAGATACGTTACCTTACCGGTAAGGACCTCGGATTCGATAAAGAACAGGTCATTTCTTTTCCGCTTAACGGTAAAAACAGGTCGCGTCTTGACGTAGACCTTCTTCGTAACGAATTATCCGGTAAACCGGGCATACTCAGCATGACCGCCTCGGATAATAATCTGGGACTGGGAAGAGACGGAAGCCGTATGACAAGCAGGCTGGGTTTTGAATATCACGGCAGGGAAATAACGACAGATATGCTCATTGTCGATTATGATTACCCGGAAACATTAGGTATTCCACTGGCTTCCGGAAGATCCTTCAGCAGGGATTTCGCAACCGACAGCCTGTCTATTCTTATCAACGAATCCATGGCTACGGAAATAGGTGAAAAAGATGCGTTGCATACTACCATGAACCTGGATAATAAACAATATACGGTAATAGGGATCGTCAAAAATTATCACTTCGAAGATATGCATAAAACCATAACTCCTATTACTTTTTTCCTCCGCCCTACCGATAATCCGGCTTATGCTTACGTCAAAGTAGGTCCCGGTAATCTATCCGCATCTCTGGCCATCGTAGAAAAGGCCTGGAAAAAGATAGAACCCAATGCAGAGTTCCTGGGCTCTTACCTGGATGAAAACATAGACCGGACCCTCCGGGATGAAAAAAACATGGCCTCATTGGTAACCAGCGGAGCCGTTATAGCCATAATACTGAGCTGTATCGGTATTTTTGCCATTTCCCTGCTCACTATAGCGCAGCGTACCAAAGAAATAGGAATACGGAAGGTGGTCGGTGCAAGTACGACAACTATTACCGTATTACTCAGTAAAGATTTTCTGAAACTCGTACTTATAGCCTTCATCATTGTTACTCCTGTCTCCTGGTGGTTCTTGCAACAATGGCTGCAAAGCTATGCCTACCGTATTGACCTCAGCATCTGGCTATTTCTGATTGCGGGCAGCCTCACCATGGTTATTGCTTTTGCAACCCTGAGCATCCGTACGATAAAAGCCGCCATGGCCAACCCCGTAAAAAGTCTAAAAACAGATGGATAGAAAAGTACGAAGCACAGAGCCGAGCGTTAAAAAAAGATTCAGTGTACACCTCTTTAGCAAAGGAAGCAGCCGGTTCGTAAACAAGGAACAAGTAAACCAGAAACCACTATGATAAGGAACTACTTTAAAATAGCACTTCGAAGTCTTTGGAAAAACAAAGGAATTTCTACCATACATATTATCGGGCTTATAACCGGAATCAGTTGTTGTTTACTGATGATCGTGTACATTCAGCACGAACTCAGTTATGATACCTTTCAGGAGAAAGGCGATCGTATTGTGCGTACTATTATGGAATACGGTGATACGAAAGACAATGTCGTTAAGGGAAACTTTACCGGGACTAAAGTCCTTCCTGCCTTTCGCGCCAATTTCCCGGAAGTAGAAGACGGTGTACGTATGTATAAAGAACCTACTGTAGTACGTTTAGATACCGATGTGTATAATGAAAAACGTTTTCTCTATGCCGACTCCTCCTTTTTCCGAATGTTTTCCTTTCCCTTACTAAAAGGAAATCCTGCCAATGTACTTAATGCCCCTTACAAAGTAGTACTATCTGCTTCCGCATCCCAAAAGTATTTTGGCAACCTCAACCCGGTGGGTCAAACCATCCGTGTAGGTCCCAATGAAAAAGAATACCTGATCACTGGTGTAGCCGCCGACTGCCCGGATAACTCCCAGATACGGTTTGACTTTATGGCATCTTTCACCAGCCTTAAAAATGCCCGGACAGAACCCATATACTGGAGTGCCAACTACACCACCTACCTTTTGCTAAACGCTCCCGATGCCATAAACAGCCTGCGACCCAAAATAATCCCCTTTATGAAACGGGAAATGGCAGCGGAAGACGATGATAATTTTTACCTCAACTACGACTTGGAGCCCTTTAACCAAATACACCTTCACTCTCCTTACGACAGTTTTGAACCCAACACCAATATAAAATACCTGTATATATCGGGGAGTGTTGCCCTGCTTATCCTAATCATTGCCTGCTTTACCTATATCAATATCAGCACAGCACGTTCTCTGGAAAGAGCCCGTGAGGTAGGAATTCGAAAAGTTACCGGAGCGTATAGGCACCAAATATTCTGGCAATTCATAGGAGAATCGGCAATCATCACTGCTCTTGCTATAGTATGCAGTATAGGTATGTGCCTGTTATTGCTGCCTGCTTTCGGAAATCTCATAGGACAAAATCTCGCTGCATCCGAGCTTTGGCATCCTAAAATCTGCTTGGCTATAATTGGTATTCAAATAGGTATTTCTCTGCTTGCCGGTAGCTATCCCGCTTTGGTACTTTCGCGTTTTTCCTCAATTAAAGTCCTCAAAGGTTCTTTCCACCGCTCAAATTCCGGTAGATGGCTCAAAGGTTCCCTTATCGTATTTCAGTTTGTCATCTCCGGTTTTCTCGTTATTGCCACCCTGATCATACAAAACCAGTTACACTACATCCGCAATAAAGACATGGGATATAATAGAGAACATGTACTGGTTCTTCCCATGGACAATAAAATTAAAAACAAACTCGATATCCTAAAAAAAGAGTGGAAACAACACCCGGATATCGTGGCCGTTTCTATGGCAGCCTCTCTACCGACAAATATCCTCGGCGGATATTCTGCCTGGGGAAATACTATTGCGGAGAAACAATCCATAATGGTTAGGGGGAATGTTATTGATGAAGAATACATACCGGCTACAGGACTGCATCTCCTGGCCGGAAAAAACCTAACCGAACAAGATGTTAAAGACGCCTCTTATAACGACGAGGACAAAGACTATTTTCATTTTATACTGAACGAAACGGCTACCGCAGCATTTGGCTGGACGCCGGAGGAAGCCGTAGGAAAAAGAATCGTTATTAGTGGCAGGCCCGGTGAAATACGTGGCGTAGTACGCGATTTCAACTACACCTCCTTGCACACGGCCATACAACCTTTGGTTCTCTTCCCTGAAAACTGGGGAGAAAACCTCCTTGTAAAAACTTCCGGTACTAACCTGCCCGCTACTTTAAATTTCATCCATAAACAATGGCAGCGCAGCGTTACACACCGGCCATTCGAATACCGCTTTATGAATGAAGATTTTGATTCTCTCTATAAAAGTGAAACGAGAATTGGAAAAATCCTCAGCCTGTTTACAGGCATCACTATTGTACTTGCCTGTCTGGGACTTTTCGGGTTATCTGCTTATACCATACGACAACGCACCAGAGAAATAGGCATCCGAAAAGTACTCGGAGCCCCTATTACGGGAATTGTAGGATTGCTTTCCTCCTACTTTTTAAAACTCGTTTTGTTAGCCTTTATCATCGCTTCGCCACTGGCCTGGTTTACTATGAACTCGTGGCTGCAAGATTTTGTATATCGCACCGAAATACATTGGTGGATATTTGCAATAACCGCAGGATTGGCAGTGGCCATTACACTGGTTACCGTTAGCTTTCAATCGGTAAAAGCCGCACTGTCCAACCCGGTAAAAGCAATAAAAACAGAGGGATAGAAAAGTATAGGACTCGAAGCTCTGGGCCAAGTATTAAAAAAAGGTCTGGTAGATGTTTTCGCGTAGCAAAAAGAAATGAACCGTTTGTAAAATTAGTGGCTTAACAGCTTGGTTTTATCTTAGAATGCTCAGCATGCCATACCGAAATGAACCGACAAGTGAAGGGGAACCGGCATCCCAGCTGCACATATCTGAACACTTTATGTTCAATATCGAACACCTGTCCCTTCCCTTAAAAGATAAAAACAACTAAAAACCAACACCTTATGCTTTTGGCCCGATTACTGTTTCTCCATTAAAGCAAAATAAAGTTTTCAATTCACCGAAAATGATAACAAACAATTTCAAGATCGCATGGCGGAATATTCTCAAAAACCGGGGAATGTTCCTATTGAATATTCTCGGGCTGGCCATCGGGATTACTTCCTGCCTGCTTATCGTACTCTTTATCTCGGATGAACTGCATTACGACAGGTATAACAAAAAGGCAGACCGTATAGCCAGGGTAGTTTTTCGGGGGAAAGTTGGCGGAGAAATTATGAAGGAAGCCGTAGTCATGGCCCCTGTAGCCCAAACCCTTAAAGACGAAATTCCCGAAGTTGCAGATGCTACCCGGATACGCCGTGCAGGAACTCCAAAGATCCGTTTTGAAAACACCGTTTACCGCAACAGTCGCTTTGCGTATGTAGATCCGAATTTCTTCACAATATTTACACTTCCTGTTATTCACGGAAACAACGTCGACCCCCTTGGAAAACCCAATACCGCTGTTCTTACCGAAAGCGAAGTAAAAAAGTATTTCGGGAATACGGACCCCATAGGAAAGGAACTGTTCGTGGACGACCACCCGACCCCTTTGGAGATTACGGCAGTGATTGGTGACGTTCCGGAAAATTCACATTTCCATTTCGATATATTTGCTTCCATGCTGAGTTATGCCCCGGCCCGGAGCACATCATGGACAAAATCGAACTTCTTCACCTACCTCCTGCTTCGGGAAGATGTACAATATCAACAGGTGGAAGATAAATTACCACTTGTGGTTGAAGAGCATATGGGCCCTCAGCTCAAAGCGGAAATAGGGATGTCATTTGCCGACTTTACCAAAGACAACCAGATTGGACTGTTTCTGCAACCTCTCACGGATATCCATCTTTACTCTGACTTTGCAGGGGCCAGCGAACTGGAGCAGGGAGGAGACATCCGCTATATCTACATTTTTGTTGCAGTCGGAGTATTCATGCTTTGTATAGCCTGTATCAACTTTATGAATCTCTCTACAGCTACCGCTGCCAAAAGATCCAAAGAAGTCGGAATACGTAAGGTATTGGGATCGGAAAAAAGACAATTGATTTTCCAGTTCCTGACAGAAACCTTTATAGCTACGTGTATCGCTGCCCTGGCAGGTATTCTTATTACAGTCGCAGTCCTGCCCCTGTTTAATGAACTTTCAGGAAAAACCATAAGCCTTTCTTTTATTTTCGGGTATGAAACAGTTATTTTACTACTACTGCTGATCATAGTCATCAGCCTTGCCGCAGGCGCCTACCCTGCTTTCGTGCTTTCTTCATTCGCCCCGGTCAATGCCCTCAAAACCAGATTCTTTACAGGCAGGGATACCCGGGGACTGCGGAACGGGCTGGTCATCTTTCAGTTTATCATTTCTGCCGGACTCATCTTTTCTACGATCATTGTCAGTAAACAGATGTCCTATATCCAGAACAAAAACATAGGATATGACCGGGACCAGATCCTCGTTATCAATGAGGCTACGTTGCTGGGAAATAACGAGAAGGCTTTCCGAAATGAGATCCGGAAAAACCCCCTGGTACAGCATATATCCGTTTCTTCATACCTGCCCGCAGGCCCCTCTTATAACAGCATGGCCGGTATATTTATGAACGGGCAATATCAAAGACGTATGTTCTTTTATGACGTGGATAAAAACTACCTTCAGGTCATGGGTATGCAGCTTGCCCTCGGAAGGAATTTTTCCGATGATTCCGGGAGCGATTCACTAAACGCCATTATCAATGAAACCGCCATGAATATACTGGGGTTGCAAAAAGACCCCATCGGCAGAACTTTTGTCAGAGATACGGATCAGGGCGGGCAGGAACTCACGGTGATCGGGGTGGTGAAAGATTTTCACTTCAAATCCCTTCACCGGCAAATCGATCCGCTGATCATGAGGAACAGGCCTTACGGAGGACTCATTATCCGTACTAAAACAGGAAACATGTCCGGATTAATCGAAAATATCCGGCAAACCTGGAATCGTTTCGGTACAGGCGAACCATTCTCCTATACCCTGTTGGACGATTCCTTCAGACAAACCTATCGCGCAGAGCGGAATATGGGCCATATCCTTCGCATATTTGCCATGCTGACTATCTTTATTGCCTGTCTGGGATTGTTCGGACTGGTGACCTATAATACCGAACAGCGTCTGAAAGAAATAGGAATTCGCAAAGTACTGGGATCGGGCGTACCCCGTATTGTGGCCTTACTTTCAAAAGACTTTTTAAAACTCATCGTATTTTCATTTCTCATTGCTTTTCCCCTCGGTTATTACCTTATGAACCGTTGGCTTCAGGATTTTGCTTACCGTACCGGTATTTCCTGGTGGACTTTTGTGCTTACTGCATTAATTACCGTCAGTATCGCCATGCTCACCATAGGCCTGAAGAGTTTAAGGGCTGCGATGCAAAACCCGGTCAAGGCACTGAAAGCAGAGTAATGACCACATATCAGGATCACAGAATTACAAATCGTATAAAAACAGATTTCCAATGCTGCTACAACTAAGCAATATTTTCAAATGGGTACAAACCGGAGGACAACGTACATTTTTATTGAAAGACATCAATCTCACCGTCGAGGAAGGAGAATTTATCTCTATCATGGGTCCATCGGGATCGGGTAAGACCACCCTGCTCAATGTTATCGGAATGCTGGACGGGTTCAATGAAGGCACATACAACTTTATGGATCAATCCGTACATCAGCTCAAAGAAAAACATCGTTCGGCACTTTATAAAGAATACATCGGCTTTGTGTTTCAGGCGTACCATCTTATTGATGAGCTCACGGTATATGAGAATATAGAGACCCCGCTATTGTATAAGAAATTCAAACCGGCAGAACGTAAGGCTTTGGTAGCCGATATGCTCGACCGGTTTAATATCGTAGGGAAAAAAGATCTTTTCCCCGAACAACTGAGCGGCGGCCAGCAACAACTCGTAGGTATAGCGAGAGCCCTGATTTCCAAGCCAAAACTTATCCTGGCCGACGAACCCACAGGGAATCTCAATTCCCGCCAGGGAGAAGAGATCATGGAACGCTTTAAAAAACTCAATGAAGAAGGAGTAACGATCATACAGGTGACTCATTCCGAAAAAAATGCCGCTTATGGTTCCAGGATTATCGAATTGCTCGATGGCAGAAAAGTAAGTTCCTGAACCATGAAAGATTTCCGTATAAGAAAACAACCTATGAGGGCAGCCAGCTATATCATGATATGCAGCCTTATGTTCTGCCTGTCCGTTACCGGGCAGGAGAACAAGGCGCCGATAACCCTGGAATACTGTATTGAAACAGCACTACAGAAGAATCTCGATCTGAAAAGTGCCCACCTCAAGACCAGCACCTCCAGGGTCAATTACCGCCAATCGAGACTGAACCTGCTGCCCGGTGCCAACGCAAATTACAATCTCGGGGTCACCAACGGACGAAGCATAGACCCGTACACTAACAGTTACCTGGACCAACGACTTACCTTTTCCAATGCCGGCCTGCAGATAAACGCCGTCGTATTTAACGGGTTCCGTTTGCTCAATACCATCAGGCAAAACCGTTACCAGCTTAAAGCCTCGGAAATGGAAGTGCGTGAAGCACAGCAAAACCTCGTTCTCGATGTCACGCTGGGGTATCTCCAGATCCTCAACAACCGGGAACTCCTCAAACAGGCCCGGACACGTATGCAAACCACACGAAAGCAACTCGACAGGCTGGGATCGCTCTACAGGGAAGGTTCCGGGAACCCGGCCGATTATACCGATATGCAGGGGCAACTTGCCCTGGACCAGGCTACGGCTATTCAGGCCGATAACGCCTATAAGGGTGCAGTACTGAACCTTTACCAGCTTATGAATACGGAACACATCCCGCATACCGATTTTGCCGGGGTTGAACCCGCAGATACCATGAGCCGGTACACATTATCCGCAGATGACGTACTGGCCGATGCCCTTGCAAACCTGGCTGCTTTTAAAGCCAAAGAGCTTCGCCTGGATGCAGCCAGAAACGGAGTTAAAGTAGCCCGGGCTGACTATATTCCGCAGATTTCGGTTTTCGGAGAACTGAATACCAATTATTCGAGTGCCGCCCGGTTTTTTAACGAAACCGGAACTGCAATCGAAGAAACAGGCGATTTCGTTACTGTCGACGGACAGCATTATCCCGTTCTCCGGGAAGAAACCCTGCGAGCCGAAGAAGCTATCCGCTACGAAGACCAGTTTAATAACAACCTGAGCTCGGCTATAGGTATATCAGTTTCCGTACCGGTTTTCAACGGGTTCAGAGCCAGAAACAATGTCGCCCTCGAAAAAATAAAAGCGGAAGAATCCAGGGTAGACCTGGAAAACACCAGGCTTCAGCTTACCCGTTCCATAGAACAAGCCTATATCGATATGCAATCGGCTTTCGACCGGTATCACATTCTCACGGCACAGGTCACCGCTTACGAAGAGTCCTTCCGGGTCAATGAGGTCCGGTTCACCAACGGCGTATCGAATATCGTCGAATACATCACCAGTAAAAACAACATGGACAACGCCAGAATAGCACAAGCCAATGCCAAATATGAATATTTACTCAGAGTTCGTGTACTGGAATACTACCGGGGCCTGTAACCCCGGTAGTTTTTCTCTAAAAGTTGCCCTTTCCTCCTTGCTGAATAGACATTTTGTTGTCTAAAGGAGCATAGATCCGCGTAGGGAATTTGTCCTCCCCGATGGCCTCTTCTATCTGCTTGTAGAGAAACTGTAAGTGCATCCTGGTCATGGGGTCTCTCGTAAAGGGTATGGTCGTGCGGAGTTTTCCTTCGAGAGTGATCAGGTTATCCAGGGCAATGGCCCTGACATCGGTATGTAATGTTCTTCCTTCCGAAAGTTTGGCCAGCAACGCATCGATAAAACCTCCTTTAGGCTCTTTCGGGTTATACAGCGTGAGCATATTGGCAACATAGGCTTTCTGTAGACTTCGGCGGTAGGCATTTACAGGTTCGTTAAAATCCAGTTCTTTCCAAACCAGTTTACTCACTTCCTGTACAAACTCTTCCGGGCGGTACGGGTCTTCGTATTTATAGCGATCAGCTATAAACTCCATTCGGCTCAGGCGGCTCCCGCCAAGCAATGTGGTCATCACCCCTTCCATAGTTCCCGAAAGGTCTTTTTTGGCCAGCGGGGCTTCGATCTTGTTCAGGATATCACTGTACAACAACCACGAAGGCTCGTGAAAGACATAAGTATCCACAAAAGCAAGCGCTTCTTTCTGCATTTCTTTAGAAACGGGCTGGTACACATCTCCCCCTTCTCCTACTGTTTTCGGGGTAATATACAATCCGCCGATATCCATCAGGACGTGAGAGATATACTTATTGTATTGCCGTAGCACCGCATCATACACCTCCTCCAGGTTATCGTAATTATCACTTTCCTTTTCACCCGTCCACCGTACCAACTGAGGAACGATACGTTGCAGATTTTTTATCCCGTAAAAACCGGCGATGACGGCATTGTTCCCCAGGTCTTCCGACTGTGACCGCGGGTCGAAATCACGTCCTTCCCCACCAAACCACAATCTCGGGTTAGCCGCAATACTGTCCGTCGCCCATTTGCTGAGGATCTCTTTTTCCTCCTTTTCACTTTGCTGTCCGGAAAAAAGGGAATATCCCCATTGTATGGCCCATTTGTCATAGTCTCCTATTCTCGGCATAATGCCCCTTACAGAGATACTGTCCTCGAGCTGGGCTACGTAATTAAACCGGGCATAATCCATGATAGAACTGGTATGTCCGTGTTTTTCCAGCCATAAGCTGTCCCTCAGTTTTTCTACCGGTGTCGCAAAACTCGCTCCCATGTTATGACGCAGTCCCAGGGTATGCCCCACTTCATGCGATGCTACAAACCGGATAAGTTGCCCCATCAACTCATCATCAAATTCCATCTTTCGTGCACGGGGATCAATAGCCCCGGCCTGAACCATATACCAGTTGTGCAACAGGTTCATCACATTGTGATACCAGCCGATATGACTCTCTATGATCTCGCCACTTCTGGGATCGACAATATTAGGTCCGTAAGCATTCCGTGAAGGAGAGGCAAAATACCGCAGTACGGAAAACCGCGCATCTTCCAGGCTCATACTATCATTGGCAACGGGCCATTCCTTACCCACGATCGCATTCTTGAACCCTGCCTGTTCAAAAGCTTTTTGCCAGTCGTTGATCCCCCGGATAAGATAAGGGCGCCACTTGGCAGGGGTTGCGGGATCGATATAAAAAACGATAGGCTTTTCCGGTTCTACCAACTCACCACGCTCCCACTTATCCATGTCCTCCCTACGGGGTTCTAACCGCCAGCGATGAATATAGATATTCCGGTCGGCCCGCTGCTGATCGTCTCCGTATTCCCAATACGAACTGGCAAAATACCCGACCCGGGGATCATAATACCTTTTCTTCATCGGAACTTTAGGGAGCAGGATCATCGAATTATTGATCTCTACCGTAACCACTCCCGATAAGATCGCTGCCGGAAGATTCTTGCTCTTATCCTCGGATATCTTAGCCTTGTAGGTCTTTACCGTTTTGATCTCGGTATTGATCGGGTATGTGTCTATAGCACGAATGTACGACTTGTCTTTTTCCAGAGAGGTAAGGTTAAATTCTTTCTTCTGCTTCTCCGTAAGGCTCAGTAAGGGATTTTCACTGTTGATAAAATCGGTGACATCGATGACATAAGCATTCTGTTTTTCATTGACCGCCTTGATATCGAAGGCTTCGAGTATGGGAGTGGCATTGGAACTCATTACTGCTTTGGAGATGGCATCCTCTTCATTGGCTTCACTGACCAGGGTTTGAATGCGCAGAAATATCTTGTTTGAAGGTCCTTTTTCAAACCAGATGGTTTTTTCTCCGATCTCTTCCCCTCCGTAGCTAGAAGCACCGGCAGGGGTTTTGATAAAGCGGGTAACCACCAGCAATTCGCGCTGCAAAAGACTATCGGGAATTTCAAAGTAATACCTGTCCTCCACCTCATGAACATTGAACAACCCCCTATGGCTTACCGCATCTTTTGAAATAATTTTATCGTAAGGTTTGGTCTCTGCATGTATATAGGCATTGCTTCCCGCAGCCGATATTCTTCCTTTTTTACCAAACACGCCACAGGAACCGGTAAGACATAACAATCCCAAAAATCCGATCAAATGCTTTTTCATAGTCTTAATTTTAGTTTTGATTAGGATAAATACTCCGGATAATATCTTCAACCAGGACAGGTAGACACCATATTTCCCCGGATTGTTCGATACTTCCCGGTAATTCCCGGTACACTTTCCTGTTTACGGTTGTAGAAACCATTATGGACACAGCTGAAAAAATACGGAGATCGGTTGGGCCTTAACCGGAAAATAACACAAATCAATGTATAGCCATAGCATACAAGACAAAAGCTATTATTTCCGGAGAAAGACAATACTCCCTAAATTACAGGAAAAAACCGGTTAACATTCCCTAAAATATATACACAGAAAGAGCTGTTTGGCAACTACTCTTCAATAAAGCTAAGAAAAAAATGGTTTTCAACCAACAGTATGTTGCGGGTTAATACAGTGTTTACAATAAAATTAACGCTTTTTAAACCACTTTTAAGAACCCCGGCTACAGGCCTGCCGAAAACAACCTTTCTATCGGTAAGTCTCGAGGAATTTCATCTTAATTACAGCAGATTTTAAACAGTATTTTTGGACATTTAACAATAAAGACGGCATACTTTTGGTCACTTTCTGAAAAAATATTTACTTTTAGGGGAATTTTGAAAAATCAAACCCCTTACTAAACGCAACCGATTCCGTTAAATTTTTAAAAGTTTTGGACAGAAGAGATTTTATTAAAAACAGTAGTTTGGGCACAGGAGCCCTTTTATTCACAGGAGCTGCACTCTCCGGATTCGCCCATACCGTTAACGACAAGGTTTACCGTGTCGGCGTTATAGGCTTCGGAGACCGTGGTAGTGGCCTGTACAGTTTACTATCGCGTGAATTCAAAGATAAATTCGAAGTGGTTGCCGTGTGTGACCCGCTGGACATGCGCATAGACCGTGCCCGTAAAATGACCGACACGCATAAAGTAAAGATATACAGAGACCATCGTGAGCTTCTCGATAATAAAAAAATTGATGTGGTGATCATTGCTACACCGCTCAACACGCATTACGAAATAGCCAGGCATGCCCTGGAAGCCGGGAAACATGTTATGCTGGAAAAAGCTATGGCTTTTACACCCGATCAGGCACTGAGCCTGGCCGGAATAGCTGCAAATCATCCCAGACAAACCCTTCAGATCGGGCATCAGTACCGGTACTCCCCTTTATATTACAAGGTAAAGAACATGATACAGCAGGGCTATCTCGGTAAAGTAACCCAGATCGATGCCCGGTGGGACCGTAATTCCAACTGGAGACGTCCCGTGCCCGATCCTAAACTGGAGCGAAAGATCAACTGGAGAATGTACCGGGAATATTCCGGCGGATTACCGGCCGAACTGCTTTCTCACCAGATCGATTTCGTAAACTGGGCTTTTGGTTCTCTCCCTTCTACCATTTATGGTACGGGAGGAATAGACCGTTTTAAGGACGGGCGGGAAACTTTTGATAATGTACAGGTAAACTTCCGTTATGACGATCCGGGAATGATCGGCAATTTCGGGGCCACCTGTTCCAATCAGCACGATGGTTATTCCTTCCGCATTAAAGGATCCAAAGGAATGGTGTCGCTGCTGGTACACGACGGGATTTTCTTCCCGGAACCGGAGACCAGGAAAGAACTGGAAGAAGTAGACGGTGTCAGCGGTGCTACCAAACTTACCTGGAACCATGATAAAAAAGGAATAAAGCTCGTAGATTCCAAACTCAAAGACGGGAGTTTCTACGCTTTCCAGGATTTCTACAAAGCGATCTCCGAAAACGTGCTCCCCGATTCCAATGCCTTTACAGGTGGTACCACTGCAATATGTGTGGCACTGGCCAACGATTCTCTTTATAACGGTGGTATAAAACCGTGGAAACCGGAATACAACCTTATCCCCGGTGATCATGTGGGAAAAACCGCAGGGCATCATCAAGGCAAAACATCAAAAGAAGGATAAAACCATTATACCCATTGTGTATTATCGTTTAAAAGACGTCATTCTGAGCCCTGTCGAAGGATCTTTACCGAAAGAAAAAGATGTTTCGACGACGCTCAACATGACGTAAACAACGATCTTTATTCGTCATGCACAACGGATTATTACAGATATCACTAACCTATCAACTTTATCAAAAAATGCGAAAACTCAGTATCCTGATCCTGGCGGTGGCCACCACATCGTGTTTTACAGGGTGTGCTCCCGAAAAAAAGAAAAAGAAAGTCGACGACGGATGGACATACCTCTTTGACGGAAAAACCCTGAACGGATGGAAGCAGGTTGCCGGACAAGCCGAGTACCAGGTAACAGACAGCGCCATAATAGGCATAGCCAAAGCCGGAAGCCCGAATACCTTTCTGATCAGCGACAAAGAATACGGCGACTTTATTCTGGAAGCGGATATTAAAGTCGAAAATAAATCCAGTAACTCCGGAATACAGTTTCGAAGTAACTACGATCCGGCCGGCAAAGACGGCAAAGGCCTGGTCTACGGATACCAGGCCGAGCTCGATCCTTCGGACAGGGCCTGGTCCGGCGGAATCTACGACGAGGCCAGGCGAGGATGGCTCTATCCGCTGTCGCTAAACCCGGAAGCTCAAAAAGCCTTCCGCTTCGGCGAATACAACACCTACCGTATCGAAGCAATAGGCAATGAAATAAAAACGTGGATAAACGGCGAAGAAGTCGCATATCTTATCGACAGTACCGATACCAGTGGAATGATCGGATTGCAGGTACACAGTATCAACAATCCCGAAGATGCCGGAAACAAAACATATTTCAAAAATATACGGATACAGACCGAAAACCTGAAACCGACTCCCTTTAAAAAAGACATCTATGTCGTCAACGATCTCAAAAACCACCTTTCCGATTACGAAAAAGAACATGGCTGGCAACTGTTGTTCAACGGGAAAGACAGCAGCGGATGGATCGGGGCCTACAAAGACAGTTTTCCCGATTTCGGATGGACGATACACGACGGTATCCTGACCATACAGGCTGCGGACGGAGGGGAATCGACCAATGCGGGAGATATCGTCACCAAAAAAGAATACAGTGCTTTCGACCTTTCTTTCGATTTTAAACTCACGGAAGGAGCAAACAGCGGAGTCAAATACTTTGTAACCCTTTCCGAGGGCAACAAGGGCTCTGCCATAGGCCTGGAATACCAGATCCTGGACGATGAAAAACATCCCGATGCCAAGAAAGGGAGAGACGGAAACCGTACGCTTGCTTCGCTCTACGACCTTATCAAAGCCGATAAACAACCTCGTTTTGTAAAACCTGTAGGAACATGGAACAAAGGCCGGGTGGTCGTATATCCGGACAATAAGGTGGAGCACTACCTCAACGGCGTTAAAGTACTGGAATACCAGCGGGGCTCCGAAGCATTCCGCGAACTGGTGGCCCAAAGCAAATACAAAGGATGGAAAGATTTTGGTGAAGCCGAAAAAGGCCACATTCTTTTGCAGGATCACGGCAATAAGGTAAGCTTTAAAAACATCCGCCTCAAAGAACTGAAGTAACTCACTGAAAACAAATCGTATAACAACATCTAACGGTGCCGTACATTATGGTTTTGAAACCATTTGTACGGCACCACTTATGTAAGGGTTTTCCGCCTGCTTCAATAATTTTAATTCTCTGTGTATCTTTGTTACATCACAAAGAAAAGCTATACATGAAGATCTATACCAAAACCGGTGATCGAGGCACTACAGCTCTCTTCGGAGGCACCAGGGTGCCGAAACACCATATCCGCATAGAAACTTACGGCACCGTAGACGAACTCAATTCATGGATCGGGCTGCTTCGCGACCAGGAAACCGGCAACCAGCGGGAGACCCTGCTTTACATACAGGACAGGCTCTTTACACTCGGTGCCGTGCTCGCTACCGATCCGGAAAAAGCCGTATTGAAAAACGGAAAACAACGCCTCGACATCCCCCGGATTTCCGAAAAAGACTGCACAGCTCTCGAAGAAGAAATAGACCGGATGAACGAAGATCTCCCACCAATGACACACTTTGTCCTGCCCGGCGGACACACCACGGTGTCATATTGTCATATCGCCCGTTGCGTATGCCGCAGGGCAGAACGACTGGCCACCCATTTGCATGACATGGAACCGTTTGACAACGTCATACTCTCTTATCTGAACCGCCTTTCTGATTATCTCTTTGTGTTGGCACGAAAGTTGTCCCACAGCCTGAAAGCCGATGAAATAAAGTGGGTCCCAGCCAGAGGAGATCAACACTAAAAGTATCCGGCACAAATTTGTAAAAAGCAGGAAAACGAAGTATTTCGCACATCCCTGTAATGCGAACCGTAAAACAGCGGGAGGATATAGAAACATATCAATCCCTAAACAGAAACTGTGTTTTACTGACGAATACACAACAAAATACACGTTTCATTACGTTCTTAAAATTAATGTGTAAATAAAATAGTTTTAACTTGACTTTTTAGTTTAAAAATTTATTTTTGCAAAAAATAAAAACCGAATAGCTCATGTATTGGACATTAGAACTTGCATCCTATCTGAGTGATGCACCTTGGCCGGCTACAAAAGACGAATTGATCGACTATGCTATCAGGACCGGAGCTCCGCTGGAGGTTGTAGAGAACCTGCAGTCTATGGAGGACGAGGGTGAGATCTATGAGTCTATTGAAGAAATATGGCCGGACTATCCTACAGAGGAAGATTACCTCTGGAACGAAGATGAATATTAATACGACAACAACAAACTAAAAGTCTCTCCCGAGGCTTTTTTTTTGCTCTTTATTATAACCAGACAACAACAGGTAGTGCGGGACAAGATAAATCAGTAATGGTCTGTACTCCCGAATCCCTGTCAATCAATTGACCGGTGCACTGTTTTTTTTCATTAGCTTTGTACATGGTTTCCCCGGAAACCCGTACAAGTGATGATGACATGCACCTCAACGGGAGGAATATACAGCAACTCCCTGTTATCAAATTAAAAACAAAACCATTATGAGTTTACTGAATTCTGTTCTCAAAGTTTTTGTAGGAGATAAAGCGAAGAAGGATATCAAAGAGATACAGCCCCTGGTGGATAAGATCAAATCCCTCGAAAAACAACTCTCTTCTCTATCTCACGATGAACTGCGGAACAAGACCGCCGAATTTAAAGCCGGTATCCTCGAAGCGCGGGCTTCTTTCGATCAGAAAATAGCCGAATTACAGGCCGAAGCCGATGCGTCCGATGATATAGACCGTAAAGAAGACATTTACGCTGAGATCGACAAGCTGAACGATGATGCCTACCAGGCCTCCGAAGCCCATCTCAACGAAATACTCCCCGAAGCCTTTGCAGTAGTTAAGGAAACAGCCAAACGATTTGCCGCAAACCCGACCCTGAAAGTAACCGCCAGTCCTTTTGACAGGGAGTTATCAGGCAGTAAGGATTATGTGACTATCGAAGGTGATCACGCCATCTGGAAAAACTCCTGGGATGCTGCCGGAAAAGAAGTGACCTGGGACATGGTTCATTACGATGTGCAGCTCATCGGGGGGATAGCCCTGCACCAGGGAAAAATTGCAGAAATGCAGACCGGGGAAGGAAAAACTCTCGTGGCAACCCTGCCTGTGTACCTCAATGCACTCACCGGGAACGGGGTGCACCTGGTTACCGTAAACGACTACCTCGCCAAGCGGGATAGCGCCTGGATGGGACCGCTGTTCGAATTCCACGGGCTTTCCATAGCCTGTATAGACAATCATCAACCCAACTCGGAAGGACGGAGAAAAGCCTATAACTCCGATATTACGTACGGAACCAACAACGAATTCGGTTTCGATTACCTGCGGGACAATATGGCCCATACGCCAAACGATCTCGTACAACGTCCGCACAACTTTGCCATTGTCGATGAGGTCGATTCCGTACTTGTCGATGACGCCCGGACGCCACTTATCATTTCCGGTCCCGTACCCCAGGGAGACCGTCACGAATTTAACGAACTTAAACCTGTCGTTTCCGACCTCGTACAACGCCAGAGACATTACCTGACCGGCGTATTGGCCGAGGCCAAAAAACTTATCGCGGAAGGCAACACCAAAGAAGGAGGGTTCCTCCTGCTCCGTGTGCACCGCGGACTTCCCAAAAACAAAGCCCTCATCAAATTCCTCAGTGAAGAAGGTGTAAAACAGCTCCTTCAGAAAACCGAGAATTTCTACATGCAGGACAACAACAGGGAAATGCACAAAATCGATGAAGAACTCCTGTTCGTTATCGACGAGAAAAACAACCAGATAGAACTTACCGACAAAGGTGTCGAATACCTCTCGGGAGATACCGACCCGGATTTCTTCGTCATGCCCGACATCGGTACGGAAATTGCCCGTATCGAAAACCAGAACCTTCCTGTGGAGGAAGAGGCCGAACAGAAAGAAAAACTCTTCCGGGAATTCGGTGTCAAAAGCGAGCGTATCCATACCATGAACCAATTGCTCAAAGCTTACACCTTGTTTGAGAAAGACACGGAATACGTAGTCATCGACAATAAGGTTATGATCGTCGACGAGCAGACCGGGCGTATTATGGACGGACGCCGTTATTCGGACGGCCTCCACCAGGCCATAGAAGCCAAAGAAAACGTAAAGATCGAAGATGCTACGCAGACCTTTGCTACCGTTACCCTCCAGAATTACTTCCGTATGTACCGCAAACTTGCCGGTATGACCGGTACGGCAATAACGGAAGCGGGCGAATTCTGGGAAATCTACAAGCTGGATGTCATGGAGATCCCCACTAACAGGCCTATAGCCCGCCAGGACAAGCAGGATCTTATCTACAAGACCAAAAGAGAAAAATACAATGCAGTAATCGATGAGGTTACCGAACTTTCGCAAGCCGGAAGACCGGTACTGATCGGTACGACCTCCGTAGAAATCTCCGAACTACTCAGCAAAATGCTGAAACTTCGCAAGGTACCTCACAATGTCCTCAACGCGAAACTCCATAAAAAGGAAGCCGATATCGTTGCCGAAGCCGGAAACCCCGGCGTAGTCACCATCGCTACCAACATGGCCGGTCGTGGTACGGATATCAAGCTCACCGACGAAGTAAAGAAAGCAGGCGGATTGGCTATTATAGGTACGGAACGTCACGATTCCAGGAGGGTCGACAGACAGCTCAGGGGTCGTTCCGGACGTCAGGGAGATCCGGGAAGCTCACAGTTTTATGTTTCCTTAGAAGATAACCTGATGCGACTGTTCGGCTCCGACCGTGTAGCCAAGATGATGGACCGTATGGGCCTTAAAGAAGGAGAGGTTATTCAGCATTCCATGATGACCAAATCTATCGAGAGAGCTCAGAAAAAAGTGGAAGAGAACAACTTCGGTATCCGTAAACGTCTCCTCGAATACGATGATGTCATGAATGCCCAACGGGAAGTGGTTTACAAAAGACGTAAACACGCCCTCCAGGGGCAACGTCTTAAAGTGGACATCGCCAATATGATCTTCGACACTTCGGAGACTATCGTAGAGACCAACAAAGCCGCCGGAGACTACAAGAACTTCGAGTTCGAACTCATCAAGTATTTCTCGCTGGTTCCCCCGATATCCGAAGAAGACTTTAACAGAATGTCCGTAAACGATATCACGGCAAGCATCTACAAAACCGCTTATAAGCATTATAACGACAAGATAGAACGCAATGCAGCTACTGCTTTCCCCGTTATCAAAAACGTTTACGAAAACCAGGGAGACCGCTTTGAACGTATCGTCGTGCCGTTTACAGACGGGACCAAGACCCTGAACGTGGTAACCAACCTCAAAGACGCTTACGAAAGTAAAGGTAAAAAACTGGTTTCCGATTTCGAAAAGAATATTACCCTCGCCATCATTGATGACGCCTGGAAAACTCACCTTCGTAAAATGGATGAGCTGAAACAATCCGTACAGCTCGCCGTTCACGAACAGAAGGATCCGCTGCTTATATACAAATTCGAAGCTTTCGAACTTTTCAAGAGCATGATCGAAAATGTAAATAAAGAGGTGATCACCTTCCTCTTCAAAGGAGAACTGCCCGCACAGGATACTTCCAACATCCATGAAGCGAGAGAACAAAAAACCAGAGAAGACTATCAGACCTCTAAAGAAGAAGTTCTGAACAGCGATGAAATAGCAGAAAGACACCGCAGGGCCGGGCAACAAACCCAATCACAGCAGCAGCAGGTTGTTGAAACCGTCATACGGGACAAACCGAAAATCGGGCGGAATGACAAGGTGACCATCAAAAATGTGATGAGCGGCGAAAGCCAGACCGTAAAATTCAAGCAGGCAGAACCCCTGCTCAAAAAAGGAGAATGGGTTATTGTCGATGAAGCATAATTAAGACCACGAACAACCGTTCGGATCTGAAAAAACGGGCCTGTAAAAATCGTATGATTTCTACAGGCTCGTTGCTTTTTTGTTCTAAGGCCTATGTTTTGTTTTCTTTCTCCCGGGCTATCCCAGTTTTTTACTGTGGTAGATCTTGAGCAGAGGGATCTGAACAAGGATAAGCAGAAAAATAAGCCCGATGCTGTACCCGGTAAATCGCGGCAGTTTTATTTTCGGCAACTCCGGAAGAGTGAAGTTCACGACTCCGGTATCACTGCCCGAAAAGAAAGCCAGACCCAGAACAGCCATCACAGCCGCAGCTACAACCATCCATCCCGTCCTGGAAATTAATGGCTTATAGGTTATTACGGGCTTTTTCTCATGAACCAGCTGTTCCATAATACGCATCGTAAAATCCGCAGGCAGTTTTTCCCTGCCCTTTTCACGAAGCGCTTCCCGTATCAGTTTCTCCTTATTTACATCTTTATACCCCATCATTCACGGATTAGTTTGTTATTTTCCAGCAACCGGTACAATATTTTCCGGCTTCGGAAAAGCTTAATCTTGATATTAGCTTCACTCAAATTTACCACTTTTGCAATTTCTTTTATCGACATTTCATCAAAATAATACATCCATACCAGTACCCGGTCATCTTCCGGAAGCAATTTCACAGCCTGTCTTACCGCCTCATTCCGATCTTTCTCCACAATTTGCTGCAGGGCATTGAGAGCTTCATGAGGCACACCGGTTAACCGGTCGGGATAGTCCACAATAACATATCTTCCTTTGCGCTTCAAAACATCCAGACATTTGTTATAGGCTATGCGATACAGCCAGGTAGAAAACCGCGAATCGCCCCGGAATTCCCGTAAAGAACGGTAGGAAATCATGAAAACATCCTGGGTTATTTCTTCGGCTTCCTCCCTGTCCTTCAACATCTTTATGGAAAGCGTAAAGACCATGTCCTTATATTTCTCTACAAGAAAGGCAAAAGCTTCCGTTTTGCCTTCGAGCACCTGCCGGATGTAATAATCGTCTTTATGGTCGGTCATATCACTACATTGGACGACAAAAACCCGAAGCGGTTACAAAAAGAAAACGTATTTTTCTGTAACCGCAGACATCCGAATGTCGTCATAGCTAAAAAACAATTTTATAACATATCAAAAAAAACGAACATTATGAGTCACTTACAACCTGTTTTGATCTTTCTGATTATCTTCGGAACGATATTCGGACTGGCTTACCTCTATTTTTCTACGAGGAACAAAGAACGTATGGCCCTAATAGAAAAAGGTGCGGATGCCGACATTTTTTTCAGTAAAAAACAGCGTACGGCCCCGGTGTGGAAAATTCTCATTCTCAACCTGTCGCTATTGCTTATCGGTATAGGACTCGGACTATTTACCGGAAGTTTACTCGAACACCTCGGGTTGCAAACCCAGGTGGTGTACCCGGCCTGTATCCTGATCATGTCCGGACTCGGATTATTCCTCGGGTTTCACTTGTCGAAAAAACTGGATTAAAAAACCCCGGATATCGTTTGCGGATCACACCCTTCTTTTCGGAATGTGATCCGTAAATCGTTAATTTTTTTGCGTAAGTTTGGGCAACAAAACCCAGGTCATGCATTTTAAACATCCTGAGATACTTTGGGCCCTGTTCTTCCTGCTTATTCCGGTTATCATCCACCTGTTCCGGCTCAGGAGGTTTCAGAAAACCCCGTTTACCAATGTAAAATTCCTGAAAGCTATACAACAGAAAACACGTAAGAGCTCCCAGGTCAAAAAATGGCTGGTCTTACTCACCAGGATGGCCTTACTCACCTGCCTGATCATCGCCTTTGCACGCCCCTACTATCCTCACAGTGAAGATTCCGGTAAAACCGCCGAAACAGTCATATACCTCGACAACTCCTTCAGTATGCAGGCACGCGGAGCAAAAGGTGAATTGCTGCAACAAGCCATCCGTGACATCATCGCAGGAAGCCAGGACACGGACGGATCGTTATCTCTTTTCACCAATGACCGTACTTACGCCGGCATAAGCATATCCGCAGTAAAGCAGGAATTGCTTCAATTAGGATACGCCGCAGAACATCCGGAACCGAAGTCGGTCATACTCCGCGGAAAAAATCTGTTCGGAAAAGATACCACCACCCGGAAAAACTTTATCCTGATCTCCGATTTCAGCGGGTGGACGGAAAACGATATTCCCCCGAGCGATTCGCTGGTCAGCTATAACCTGGTACAGTTAACTCCGCAACATATCCGCAATACAACGATAGACAGTATATATCTCGATCGTCAAACCGGAACACAACTGTTGACCGTACTGCTATCCAAAAACGACAGTACGGCACTTACCCTGCCGGTATCTCTGTACGATGACGACACCCTGATCGCCAAAACCACAGCGGCCTTTGACGGGAGCAAAACCAAAGCCGAATTCCGCCTTACACCGGACCAGACCATCAACGGGAAAGTCACTATAGACGACAACGGATTGCTTTACGACAATATCATGTATTTTAATCTCGATACCGGTGAAAAAGTAAAGGTCCTCGCCATCGGTGAAGCAGAATCCGATGTGCTGAAGAGGATTTTTACAGACGATGAATTCGATTATCTTTCGCGGAAATTATCTCAACTGGATTACAGCCTCATTTCGAGGCAGGATCTTGTAGTACTCCACGGTCTGAACAACGTACCTTCTTCTCTGCAAAGCACTTTAAAGACTTTTACGGACGAAGGAAAAAACATTTTAATCATACCTTCAGGTAACCCTGACCAGGAATCTTATTTGCAATTATTTAAAGCCCTGAAAACAGGCACTATAAATAAAATCTATACCGGCAATATCTCCGTCACAGGAGAACATTCGGGACCACAGGGGAGCAACCGGAAAACCGGGGGCAAAGATCGTAAAAAAATTACGGATATCCGTCTTTCTCACCCGTTATTCGAACAGGTATTCGAAGGGACACAGCAACAACTTACCAATTTTCAATATCCCGAAGCATATCAAATACTGGATATAAATACGGCTGCCGGTACGGTGCTCGGTTTTGAGGATGGCCGCCCCTTTCTCGCAGAAAAAGACAGGGTTTATTTTTTTACGGCACCGTTGGATGCTTCGTATTCCAACTTCAGAAATTCGCCGCTTATTGTCCCGGTACTGTACAATATAGGCAAGTCTGCCCTTAAGGCGCCTCAATTATACTACCTCACCGGAAAAGACTATACCATAGATATCCGCACAGACGACAACCGTTCTTCCGAGACCGTACTCTCCATCGAAAAAGAAGGCCGGCAATTTATTCCGATGCAACGTACATTTCCCGGAAAAATACAGATCACTACCGGGCAGATCCCGCTGGAAGACGGGATTTACCATATTCAAAACCCGGACAGTATATTACGCAACATCAGTTTCAATTACGACCGGAAAGAAAGCGACCTGCGTTACCTCTCTCCAAATACCGTAACAGGTATCCCGGTCTACGACTCCGTACAAAAGGTACTGACCGAAATAAAAAATACGGGAAGCATCCGCGAGCTTTGGAAATGGTTTGTTATTTTTGCTCTCGTATTCCTCGTCACAGAAATACTTCTATTAAAATTGTTTAAATGAACATCCTCTTAAAATCTGCCAGGATCATCGCCCCGCAGAGCGAATACCACAGCAAATCGCTCGATATCCTTATCCAGAACGGCATTATTTCCGACATTGCAGATACTGTTTCTCCTCCGGAGGGTACGGAAATTGTTCAACCAAAAAACCTGCATGTATCTCCGGGATGGCTCGATACCAGTGTATGTTTCGGAGAGCCGGGATACGAAGACCGCGAAACCATTACGAACGGTCTTAAAACCGCAGCCAAAAGCGGTTTCACCGCAGTACTGGTCAACCCCAACACCTATCCGGTAGCCGATACGAATGCAGATATCTCCTTCCTCATATCCCGGTCAAAGGATCACGCCACCGCACTGCACCCTATAGGTGCACTTACGGCAAAAAGTGAAAGTGTCGATCTTGCGGAGCTTTATGATATGAAAAATGCGGGAGCTGTGGCTTTCGGAGATTATCAGGTGCCGGTAAGCAATCCGAACCTCCTGAAAATCGCTTTACAATATACTTCAAACTTCGGCGGGCTGGTACTTTCCTTTCCGCAGGAGAACAGAATATCCGGTAAGGGCGTCATGAACGAAGGGACGACCTCTACCCGGCTCGGCCTTAAAGGTATCCCTGCCCTGGCAGAAGAACTCCAGGTGGCACGAGACCTGTTCCTTCTCGAATACACGGGTGGTAAACTACACATCCCTACGATCTCTACCGCGAGATCGGCAGAACTTATCGGCAATGCCAAAGCAAAGGGGCTGGATGTAAGCTGTAGCGTAGCTATCCACAACCTCTTCTTTACGGATACGGTACTGGAGGAGTTCGATACCAGTTATAAAGTACTCCCTCCGTTACGCGGCCAGGAAGACACTGCAGCGCTGATCGAAGGATTAAAGAACGGGATCATTGATTTCGTCACCTCCGATCATAATCCGGTCGATGTAGAACATAAAAATGTGGAATTTGACCATGCCATGTACGGAAGTACCGGACTCGAAAGTGCCTTCGGAGCTTTGGCCAGCCTGCTCGGAGCAGAAAGCGCAACACAATTGTTGTCTAAAGGACGTAGCCGATTCGGACTTATGGAACACCTTATAGCCAGAGGACAAAAAGCAGACCTGACATTATTCGATCCGGATACGGAATATACTTTCGGGCGGGAACATATACTATCGACATCCAAAAACAGTGCCTTCAACGGGCAAAAGTTAAAAGGCAAAGTCTACGGATGCATCGCCAACGGCATTGCGGAAATAAACACAAAACAACAATAGGATGAACGACACGACAAAACAGGGAAAAAACATCGCTATTGTCAGTTATATCACGATCATAGGAAGTTTTATTGCTTTCTCTATGAATATGGATGCAAAGAACGACTTCGCTGCCTTTCATATCCGGCAGGCTTTCGGGCTCTGGATCTCCTTTTTTGCCCTCGGGTTCCTGGTAGGACACGCAAACAGTATTTACGCCTCAATGGCCCTTTACCTTTTTTTTATCATACTACTGCTTTACGGTTTTACAGGGGCATTATCCGGAAAAAAACAACCGGTCCCCCTACTGGGTAAGCTTTTCCAGAAATGGCTCGGTTTTATATAATATACCGGGAACCACGCACCATACTAAATCTGAAATACCGCTATGCAAACGAAATCACTTTCTTTAGAACACCTCATACGACCATCGGCAATCTCCGGCGAAAAAGTTCCGGCCCTCATTATGTTTCACGGATACGGTAGTAATGAAAAAGATCTTTTTTCTTTTGCTCCCGAACTCCCCGAAGAATTATGTGTCATCTCCGTACGTGCACCTCATGTTCTGCCTCCTTACGGCTATGCCTGGTATGCCATACACTTCGACGCCGAAGACGGCAAGTGGTCGGACGATGAACAAGCAAGAACCTCACGCGATAAAATGGCGGCTTTTATAGATGAAGCCGTTACTGCATATCAACTGGACGAGAAAAACATTACACTGCTGGGCTTCAGTCAGGGTACCATTCTCAGTTATGCCTTGGCCCTTTCCTATCCGGAGAAGGTAAAAAACATCATAGCCCTGAGCGGGTACATCAATGAAAGTATTCTGAAGGAAGGATACGAAGAAAAGAACCATTCTCATCTCGACTTTTACTGCTCTCATGGTACGGCAGACCAGGTTATACCTATCGCCTGGGCCAGAAAAGCTCCGGAATTCCTCGAAAAACTCCACATCAACTATATGTTCGAAGAGTTTCCCGTAGGACACGGAGTGGCTCCGCAAAATTTCCACTCACTACACCAATGGTTGAGCAAACACCTGGAAAAACAGCGCTAAGACCAACATTCCATATCATAAAAGCCGCTCCGGAGGAATTCTGTTGCGGCTTTGTTATTCAGGGAAAGAAGCGCAGTAATGTTTCTTCATAATTATCCTCCTACCTTTTCTACCGGATCCGGTTGTTTCAATATGCGTATTCAGGCGCAATGTCATTCTCGAACCGACATTTGAACGGATAATTAATCCCTCTCAGATAAGAAATAATCCTTCTCAGATAAGTGCAGGCTAACAAAAGAAAGTACTTTCGCCACGAATTAATTACAAAAGAAATCTCCTTTCTTTTTTAGCGGTCGCAGGCACTTTTATCCGTTTTTGCATGTTACTTGATTATCGCCTGCGGCCGTATTATTACCTTCCAACCCCATCTTCCAAATCTCAGTTTTGAGCCGTGCATCGGTCCAAAAACGCATAAAAACCCCTGAATACATAATTTATTTTTTAAAATTTCAGAAAAGTATAAAAAATCCCTCTCAGATAAGTTTTAATCCCTGACAGATAAGCTTCCTCAACATACCCTGTGTATATTTACGCCATTGAATATCAAAACAGACCTTAGAGGTTCTGATATTAATGCATGAAGAAAACAGAAAATACAGAGATCATACCGGAGCAGTTTTCAAGATACATATAACGCTCTTATTGGCATAAGAACAAAATATATGACCGAGTACGAAAGCGTTACAATTTTCTCTCCCTTGCCCGTGTTAGAAGCCGTGAGCCTGCCTGCCTCTACTACTTGCCGTGGATTACAACTATAAATCTTCGGCCTCACGGCTTCTTTTTTTAGCTGGTACTATACAATTTTCCTTTCAGGTCTTTGAGAACCATTCTGCGTTATCCGAAGAATAAGAGGGAGGAGCGGAACTCCTCCCCGGCCGCCCCGGACCACAGAGCTACCCCACTCCGCGGACCTATATGTAAGGCCATCATTGTTGTTCTGCCGTAAACAGGGATACTGCGATATAGTAACGTACAGACTACACTTCAACAGTCTTTGCACTCCTATTCACAGTACCCCATCACATAAAAAAATACAGTTAGCTGAGATCAAAACAGGTTATCGCATAAGGTCTTTTAACAGAAAGCTCTTCGCGGGAACCCCGTCAGTAACAAATATAATAAAAAACAAATCACATCCTCATGTACATGTGAAATTTTTTCCATAAAACCCGTCCTTGTTCGTTTTTAAACGGCAATGGACTCCAAAGGACAAATCATAGAAATTGTAATATCCGAACTGGACCTGTACCTGATAGATCGGGTACGGGAGCTTCGTGCTTTACACCGTCCTTATATGTCTCAGGTAAAACTTTCTCAGAAAATAGAGCTGTCCGAAGGCTATATCAGTAAAGTAGAAAACCTGAAAGAGCGGGCCAAATACAACATTCGTGCCCTGAATAAGATTGCACATGCTTTCGGACTCCATTCGTATTCGCAACTGTTCCCGCCTACCCTGCTACCGGACGATATGCTTCGCATCCGTTTGCAATTGCCGGCCAATGAGAAAAAGGGGAAGCTGAAACCCGATATGTCCGGAAACATCCCCAAAGGATACAGGCTTATTTCCAAGCGCAGGCTCTCCGAGGAAGAAATGGCCCTCTGGAACAATAATGAGATGGAATATCTCACTATTATACCTCATTGAGCTGTTATTTCGTTTGGTACAACAAGTGGTCTACCAGTGTAAAGTCTACGCTGAGATTTTCTTTCAGCTCGTAACGGATAAAGAGTTCTCCCCAGTATTTTCCATCCGAAAAATCGACCAGTATCCATTTATGGTTGAGTACTTTTATCTTGTTGATCTTCATAGGTCCGTTCATCCCCGCATAAGGCACAAGAGGATTATCCCCTTCGGTCTCATTGGTTTCCAGAAGTTTATCCGTGATATATTGAGGGGGATTTTCGAGATCGAACTCATCAAGTGCTGACAGGGCTTCTTCATTATTTTCCAGAGAAAAATACTGAAGATCGAGTTTGTCCAGCAAGAGCCCTTGTGAAGAATCGCGCAGCACCTCTACCTCCTCCCGGAGTTGTTCGGTCTCTGTTTGCAGCATCTCGATGTCCTTATTTCGCGATTCCAGCATTTTATCGGAATTCACATATAGAAATAAAGCCAGAAGTATGGCAAAAACAAAGAGATACATAAATATTCTGCTTTTCATATCCTTGAAGTTTTTCCGGTCCCGGAAAACTGCTTTTTACATTCCTGACCGCGTTATTTTACCATATTATCTTCCTGTTCCATGTCGACGAGCATCATGTTCCAGAAACTATCTTTATGGGTGCTCCGGAACATTCCGAAGTGCCCGATCTTATCCATACCGAAATCTGCAGGCACCAGGTGCTTACGGTTCATGCTCATACCTTTGTACCTTCCAGCCAGCCAGTCTACTGCCTCTTCCGGGGCAAAATCGTCATCGGCTATACTATACACCGTCAACTCTCCCCGGATTTTATCAAAAAACAAAGATTCCCTGTCGTAATCACTGAAAAAGTAATCGGGTGTCGTGCACCATTTTCGCCATTCGGCAACCATTCCGGAAGGAAGGTCTTCCATAGCCCCCAATAATTTTCCGGGGAAATATCCGAAAATTTTTGTAATTACGGGAAATAAAAAATACCAGTTAAACAGCATTCTCCACCGCGCGCCTCCTTTCCAGAACTTCCAGTATCCGTTTTGTGCCGCTACTATGATAACCTGCCGGGCTTGCACAGACGAAGGTGCCAGCCCGATCAGTTGCCCTCCGATACTATGCCCGATGAGGACCAGGGACAACCCCGGGTACTTCCCGGTGGCAAACCGGATCACAGCTTCCAGGTCATTCTTGGCCCAGGCAGTTGCCGATGTCCGGAATCCCTTTAAAGTTCCGTATTTACGGGACTCTCCTATCCCTCCGTAATCAAAGGTAAAAACAACATAACCGTTATTCCTCAGAAAGTCGGCAAATTTAAAATAATACGACTGCTTTACACCCGTAGCCGGAACTATAATAACGATATCTTTTATGCTTTTTATCCCTGCAAATTCCTTGAATGCAATTTTGTATCCGGCAGGAGTATCCAGCACCCCGGCCTGCATTTTCAATTCCGGTATATGTAGTTCCTTTTTTTTCAAGACATCTCAGGGGTCAACGGATGGTTATACATCTCTGCTCACACTTCGATCTGCAGATCATCGTAAGCCAGAAATACGCCTTCAGGCAGTTTCTTTTCTACTTCTTCATGAAAGCCGAGCAAATGGCTGATGTGCGTAAGGTACGCTCTTTCCGGGGCAATCCGGGCTATCAGCTCCAATGCTTCTTCCAGATTGAGGTGTGAGGGATGTGGTTCCATACGGAGAGCATTGACCACCAACACCTTTATCCCCGCCAGTTTCCGGATCTCCCTTTCGTTGATCGTCTTGACATCGGTGAGGTAGGCAAAATCCCCGAAACGATATCCGAACACCTGCAGGCGATTATGCATGACATCTATAGGCACCACCTTGAGTTTTCCGAGCGATATCGGGCGATTGTTTATCACTTCAAAGGATTGCACACCCGGAGCTCCGGGATATTTATCCTTTCCGTTCACAAAAATATAAGGAAATCGCTGTTTCAGTTCTCCGAGTACCCTTTCATGGGCATAAATAGGGATATCTCCCTGCCGGAAAAAGAAAGGGCGTATATCATCGAGCCCCATGGTATGATCGGCATGTTCGTGAGTAAAGAGAATTCCATCGATATGCGATACCCCGGCCCGCAGCATCTGCTGCCTGAAATCCGGTCCGCAATCCACAACATAGCTATATTCGTCCCACTCCACCAATACCGAAACCCGTAAACGATTGTCTTTCGGGTCTTTACTGAGACATACCGGGTGATCACTGCCGATCACCGGAATTCCCTGGGAAGTACCTGTTCCTAAAAATGTAATTTTCAAAACTGGGATTTTTTTGATTTACTCCTGTTTTCTGTATATTTTTCTCTTTTGCTAAATTACGTAAAAAAGCTCGGTAAAAAATTGATTTTCGCACGCAAAAGGCTCGTGTTACATAGGAATCATGTAATTTTTGACGAGGAATTTTATAATTTATTTACCATAAAACTTAACGATTATTTTTAACTTTGTTCCAAATAAAACGGACACCAGATGACTATTGTTTTAAAGGGAGACAAGCAGATCGAAAACATACCTTCTACCAAGGCAAAAACACTCAGAATCAACCTTAATGAAGATATTTACGGAACTTTTGCAGAGATAGGTGCAGGTCAGGAGACCGTGCGGAACTTTTTTCGTGCCGGAGGTGCTTCAGGCACCATAGCCAAGGCCATGAGTGCCTATGATAAAGATTTCAGTGATTCTATTTACGGTCTCGAAGAGGATGGCAGGTACGTGACCCAGTCGCGATTAAAGAAAATGCTGGACCACGAAACAAGACTGGTAGAAGAACGGATCTCCCGGAAAAAACATCCTAACAAGCTTTTTTTTACATACGCCAACACCGTAGCTACAATAGACTTTACCAAAAAGTATAAAGGGCACGGATGGGTTGGAATACGTTTCCAGGCCGATCCGAAAGAAAATTACAATGAGATCATCCTGCATATCAGGTTTCACCAGACCGATGCGAGGCTTCAGCAGGAAACCCTCGGTATTCTCGGAGTAAACCTCATCTACGGCGCGTATTACAAGCACGATAAGCCCAAGAAGCTTCTCAAATACCTTTACGACAATATTGAAAAGGATACCCTGGAGATCGACATGATCAACTTTTCAGGGCCACGGTTTGCCAAAGTGGATAACCGCCTGATGAGCCTTCAGCTCCTCAAAAACGAAATGACCGAGGCCGTAATGTTCGGTCCCGACGGTAACAACATACTTCCTGCAGCTCTGCTATATAAAAAGAATATCCTGGCACTTCGCGGTAGTTTCCGCCCGGTAACCAGGGTAAACATGACCATGTACAAGAGGGCTTACGAGATGTTTGTCAAGGAAAACAAGGTAGATCCCAAGAAAACCGAAGTTATTTTCGAGATCACTTTGTCTAACCTGCGTGCCGAAGGAGAAATCGATGAACAGGATTTCATGGACCGTGCCGAGCTTCTCTGCTCTCTGGGACAGACCGTAATGATATCGAATTTCCAGGAGTATTACAAACTCGTGGAATACTTTTCACGTTACACCAAGTGCCGTATGGGATTATCCATGGGTGTAAGTAACCTCGTGGACGTATTTGACGAACAGTATTACCGTCACCTCAGCGGAGGCATTCTCGAAGCTTTCGGTAAGCTGTTCTTTAAAGACCTCAGGGTATATCTCTACCCGATGAAAGACCCGCATACCGGCGAGATATATACCAGTGACAACCTCAAAGTTCACCCGAGAATGAAAGAACTCTACAAGTTCTTCAAATTCAATGGAAAAGTGGTCGACATCACCGAATTCGATCCGAACACACTGGATATCTACTCCAGGGAAGTCCTCCAAATGATCGCCGAACGCAAAGCAGGCTGGGAAGATATGCTTCCAGAAGGTGTTGCAGAACTTATTAAGGAGAAACACCTTTTCGGTTACGTTCCGGAAAAAGATCCCACTTACGAAATTAACAATTAGGAATCCCACCATCTGTCCGACACCATGCAGATTACACTGAAACAATACCAACTGGAACTCAAACATACTTTCAGTATCTCAAGAGAATCACGAGATTTTCAGGACACCCTGATCGTATGCCTGTCACACAACGGCAAAACAGGTTATGGCGAATCCACGTCAAACCCGTATTACAATATCACTATGGAATCCATGACCGCCGAGATCCGTGGTATACAAAAAAAGATCGAAGCCTTCGAACTGACTTCTCCGGAGGCTTTTCACGATTTCCTTACAAACGAGGGACTCAGTAATTTTTCGATATGTGCACTCGACCTGGCTGCCAATGACCTGTACGGTAAACTAAAGGGACAACCCTTATACCGGATATGGGGCTACAGTCCGGAAAAATACCCGATTACCAATTACACCATCGGCATTGCCACTATCGAAAAAATGGTGGAAAAGATGAAAGAGAAACCCTGGCCGCTCTACAAGATCAAACTGGGAACAAATCATGATGTAGCGATTGTCAAAGCCCTTCGGGAACATACGGATGCGACCTTCCGGGTAGATGCCAACTGTGCCTGGACCCCGGAAGAGACGATAGCAAACTCTTTCGAGCTCAAAAAACTCGGTGTGGAATTTATAGAGCAACCACTAAAAGCCGACAACCTGGAAGGCATGAAAAAAGTCATGGCGGAATCCGCACTTCCCATAATTGCAGACGAGAGTTGTATTGTAGAGAGCGATGTCGAAAAATGTGAGGGCCACTTTCACGGTATCAATATAAAACTTACCAAGTGCGGGGGACTTACCCCGGCAAGAAGAATGATTAAGAAAGCCAAAACACTTGGACTAAAAGTTATGGTGGGGTGTATGACGGAGTCTACTGTGGGGATATCTGCCATAGCACAGTTGCTTCCGCAGCTGGATTATGTGGATATGGATGGCGCGATGCTTCTGAAAGGCGATATAGCTTCGGGAGTGATCATAGAAGACAATGGTCAAGTGATCTTCCCGGAACTCCCCGGATCGGGCATAGCACTACTTTCGTGATGTCCCTTGTCAGCTCTTTTCCGGGCCGTAAAATTATTTCCGGCGACAGTGAATACCTGTACTTCGGAGGGACCGCTTATCTCGGGCTGGCTACCTTACCTGCCTTTCAGGATATTTTCATAAAAAATATGCGGAAATACGGTACGGGCTATGCCGCATCGCGGAAAGCAAATATAAGAATCGATATTTACGAACAAGCCGAAAACATTCTCGCAGACCTGATCGGTTGCCAAAAAGCCTTGTCCGTATCTTCCGGTTTTTTAGCCGGACAGCTCGCACTACAGGCTTTCCGGGGCGAAGAATATGCTTTTTTCTGCACGTCAGACACTCATCCCGCTCTTTATCATCCGGCAGCTTCAACAGCAGGAACAGCAACACAGCTCCTGGAAGAAGTGCGTACATTTACGTCTGCTTACCCGGAAAAAAAAGCTGTGGTTTTGTGCGACTCCATTACGATAACCGAAAACCTTTACGAGAACAACTGGTACGAACAGTTACCATGGTCCAGAACCGTCTTTATAGCCGATGATTCGCACGGACTGGGAGTCATGGGGCCGAATGGCACGGGGATATACCGTAAACTAAAATCCATTCCCTTCAGTGAACTTGTAGTCTGCGGGTCACTGAGCAAAGGGTTTGCCGTGCAGGCCGGTGCGGTCTTTTCGTCTGCAGGTGTTATCGCCAGATTGTGGGACCATCCCTTTTTTGCCGGGGCAAGCCCTGCTTCTCCGGCAGCGATGGCTACCTTCCGGGATGCGATACCGCTATATGAAATACAACGGAAAAAGCTCACTGATCATATCCGGACCTTCGATAATACATTTTCCTCCGGGGATATGTTCCGGCATATCAACGGACACCCGTCTTATGCCTACACACAGGAATCCCTTACCCGGTATTTACTGGATAAGGGAATACTGACTACTGCTTTTCATTATCCGGATGTTGCCTCTCCTATGGTTCGCCGTATCGTTCTTTCGGCGTCACATACAGAAGAAGACCTGGCTTATCTCTCGGCATGCCTGAAAAATTTTCTCCGGTCCTGATTTTTTACTGATCCCACCATACCGGGATTACGGGTGATTGCTTGTTGAGCTGCACATTCTCCGGGTTTCTGATCTCTTCGGATGAAGGATACTGCGCCCGCAAAAGCCACTGCCCGGGAAATTCACTGTCTACATTGTTCAACGGTAATTCCAGTGCGAGAAAAACCTCATCGGAGAAATCGTATCTGCGAAAATCCACATAAGTCTCGGGGTTGAGGAAATTGGCGATATATTTTTCCTTCATGATATGGTGCAGCATCAGGTTATCCTGTCCTACTGCTATAGCCCCGTCTGCAAGGTACAGGCTACCGTCTACCTCCAGCTTATCCATATTGGCCGCTATACCTTCGAGATAGGCTTCATAAGCTGCCTGTGAAGCCCCTGTGCTCGTTGCAGTACCCCCGTTTGCCAGGAATTCCGCTTCGGCTTTTATAAAAAGGGCTTCGGCATAAGAAATTACTACGACCGGAGAGGCGATACTGCTGTAAAATCCGCCTTCCGCAAAACTGGTATTGGCATCGGTTCCATCGGAAGATGCACCTTGTCCCCCACTTACATATCCTTTCCATTCGGCATCTTCTCCGTCGGCATTTTCGGCATATACGGGCAGCCGGGGATCTATAGCCAATGCGCTATTCTCAAAGGCATAAATATTCCCGTTCATATAACTCACAAGCTGATCACCTATTTTATCGTGATCATTACCCGTGCTACGCGCCAACACTTCTCTGGAATACCAGGGATTGAGTGTTCGCTCGGTATATTCCATCTGAAAATCATCCGCATTGGATGTAAACCCGTTTTCAAGACTTTCCAGTGCTGCCAGCGCAGCATCGATACCGTTGACCTCTGAAAGGTGTAGCTGGTAACGGGCTTTCAGGGTATAAGCAGCTCTCAGCCACTTGTCCATATCGCCGCGATAAATAAGATCATCGCTTTCCGTAGGTACAAAATCGGAAGTATCTTCGGCCTGCAGATCGGCAATAGCCTCATCGAGGAGATCGGAAATAATCGTATAAATCAGCTCCTGCTCATCAAATACCGGTTTGGTATTTTCCACTCCCATCGAAGCCTCGGTGTACGGAATATTTCCGTAACTATCCGTTGCAAGCCCGAGGTTAACTGCTATGAGTACCTTGGTTACTCCCCGGAAATGTATGGCTTGCTGGTCTTCTGCTTTCTCCCATATTACCTTAAGATTGGGCAGGGCATACAAAAAAGTATTACTCCAGGTACTTGCTATTTCGGTCTGTCCGAGCGCCTCTCCGGTCTGTCCGGTAAAATACTGGGTATAATTACCAAAACTCCGCTCTGCCCAGTATTGTGCGAGTACGGTATGATAGATGGATGGCCCGAGAAGATCATTCATTCGCAACTGGTCTTCCGTAGCGGCACCTGAAGGGGTGTTTACATCAAAATAGTCACTGCTGCATCCGAGGAGTGTTAGCCCTCCCGTGAGCACGATCAATAATCTGTATATCTTTTTCATCTTCTCCTTTTTAAAATTCAACATTGATCCCAAACGAATAACTCTGTGTCAACGGTACCACGAGCCCGGTAAAACCGTAAATATTGCTTCCTGCACTAAACTGGTTTCCCTCCGGATCGAATCCTTTGAACGGCGTCCATATAATAATATTACTGGCACTGGCATTGAGCGTTGCTCTCTCGAGCCCGATCTTTTTCACAAAACTACCGGCCAACTGGTAAGAGAGGTTGATATTCCGGAGTTTCACCCACGAACCGTCCTCCAGTAATACTTCAGACGCATAGTTGTAGTTGGCTGCACTACGGTAAAAGTTATTACCGTCTACGAGAACTTCCCGGGTGTTGGTCACATAGCCTCCGCTACCGTCGTCTGTCATCCCCTGTAATACGGTATTCTGGTTCCGGAATTCCGTTTCTTTCAGCAATCCGTTACGAAGAGCATTGCGAAAACCGCGATCGTACAGATCGCCGCCTGCCTTGTATTCCACCAGGAAATTAAGTCCGATATTTTTCCATTTGAAATTACTTCCGAAAGACAGGATATAATCGGGAAAGGCATTCCCTACCTTAACCTGCCGGTTTCCCCCTTCATAATAATATCCGTTGTTCTCGGACCCGGTAACCACCCATTTACCATCGGCATTTACATACCGTTCTCCATCGGGAGTGGTGCGGAATTTCCAGCCATAGAGGGCCCCAACGGGATCTCCTATCTTGGACTGTGCGGTGATAATATCTTCAAAGAAAACGATTTCACCTACATCCTCGGGTATAGCGGTGACCTTACTTCCGGTCGTAGACCAGTTTACGGTAGCTTCCCATTTAAAAGTTTCTTCGTCGAACACCGAAGCGATCAGTAACATCTCGTGCCCCCAGGTCTCGTAGTCTCCGGCGTTTCGGACTACGGAAGAAAGCCCGGACGAATACGCTGTGCTCACCGGGAATATCTGGTTTTTAACATTGGTCTTGTAGTACGTATAATCGAGTCTGATACGATTGTTAAGAAAGCGAAGATCCCCACCCAGTTCGAAAGTATTATTTTTCTCAGGAACGAGGTTTTCGTCCCCGTAAATCGTCCGGGCCCGATATCCGCTTGCTCCTCCGAAAGGGAAATCCGGATCTTTTACAAAATACGATCCTACCTGTCCGAAGTTAGGCCCTTTCCCCACCTGTGCCCATGACACCCTCACTTTTCCGAAGGAAAAAGTTTCTTTGGCCGGGTCTATGAGATCGTTAAACAGGTATGACAGGCTTGCAGACGGGTAAAAAAACGACCGGTTGGCCTGTGGCATTGCAGATATCCAGTCATTCCGCCCGGTAACGGACAGGAAGACCCGGTCTTTATAGTCCAAACGAAAATCCCCGAAGATCCCCATATTTCTCAGATGGGTAATATTGGTTCCTGCAAAGATATTCGAGGTGTTATCGATATTGTTAATTCCGGGAACATTGAGCCCTTCTCCCCGAATAAAGGCGTAATCTGTTTTCAGATCGGACACCTGGTGCCCCAGGGTCAGCGTCCCTTTGAGATCGTCGGTGATATCGTGTGTCATCGTGGCAAGGAAATTCGATTCCAAACCTGTAAAATTGATATTTTCCTGGACGATAAAGCCCCCTACCTGAGTTCCGACATCCAGGTCGGACGGAACAAAACGGTTTCTCACATCCGAGTAGTTATCTACCTGTGCGGAATAGGTTAAGGAAAGCCATGATGCCGGAGACCAGTTGACAATAGCATTGCCCACCCAACGGTTTACCTTATCGCGCAGATTACTGGTCTCTGCAAAATACCTGGGATTATCTATAATTCCGTTGGTAGGGTTTTTCTGTGATCCGTCGGGATATTTATAATCGTTGATATTAAAAGACAGCGGCCAGTAGGCCAAAGAACTGAAGATAGATTTATCACCCCCGTTACCTCTGGAACCCCCGGACCTGGTGTAGGCTATGGAAGAACTTATTTTGAGGTTATCCGTGATCTGGTAGCCGCTTTTCAGCCTGAAATTCGTCTTCTCATAATCCGTTCCCGGTAGTATACCCTTATCCCGGCTGTTTCCCATAGAAAAGTAGTAATCCGTTTTGTCCGAAGCTCCGCTCAGGTTCAGGTTTACCTGGGTGTTGACCCCGGTACGGAACAGGTCGAACGGATTGTAAAACCTGTCGTTACTCAGGTCTGCCACTGTCCCGTCCGAGAAGGTATAGGAATCTTCGGTATAAGGAACTCCCCAGGTCCAGAAGGCTGTACCGTAGCGATCATATCCGCCTTCCGCATCCGGATTTATTACAGCGCCCGGAGCCATGTTGGTCGGACTTCCTTCCCGATATGTTTTTTGCAATTCTGGAGTTTTCCTTACTTCCCGGACAGAGGTAGAGGCTGCAAGTCCTACTTTGAGTTTTCCCTTTTTACCTCGCTTGGTCGTAATAACAATAGCACCGTTAGAGGCCCTGATCCCGTACAAAGCAGTTGCGGCCGCTCCCTTAAGCACGTTAAAGCTCTCTATGTCTTCGGGGTTTATATCTCCCGCCCTGTTGGAAAAGGCAAATTGTTCCGAGCTGTTGGTTGCATTCGATCCCGCACTCGGGCTGACATTTCCGGAAAAGGTATCGTTATTGAGCGCCACTCCATCGACAATGATGAGCGGCTGGTTATCTCTCCCGGGGTTTACCGAGGTTACTCCACGGATGAGGATATCCACTCCACCTCCGGCAGATCCGGAAGTCTTGTTGATCTGGAGCCCGGCCACCCTTCCCTGCAGTGCTTCCAGGGCATTGGTACGCCCCGTCAGGTCAAGGTCTGCCGCCTCTACACGCTGTACCGAATATCCGAGCGACTTGGTTTGTTTCTCCATACCGAATGCCGTAACCACAACTTCCCCGAGCTGTGTGGCATCTTCTTTCATCGCCACATTGACGACCTCATCATTTCCGACAGTGAGGGTAACCGTGGTCATCCCTATGTACGAAAATTTCAGTTCGTCTCCTGGAGCAGCCTGAATGGTATAATGACCATCAAAGTCGGAAGTCGCTCCGATGGACTTCCCCACGATGACAATACTCACTCCCGGAAGCGGGGTATTGTTTTCTGCATCCGTGATTGTTCCGCTGATCTGGGCATATCCCTTAAAGGAAAAACAGGAACATACCGCAAATGCGATAAGTAATAGTTGTTTCATAAATTAGTTTTGTTTGATATTTAGCAAAGTACCCAAATATAACAATATTAAATAATATTAACTTTATTATAACATACTATTCACTCTTTTTAACTATTAACCAAGATTAAAATCGAATTATTGAAAGATTTTAATTTTTTGTGTAAGTTTATCACTTATTAAAAAATGATATACTACCATGAAGCAACTCTTATGTACCCTGTTTGCCGGGGCCCTGATTATTTCCTGCCAGACCAAGACCAAAAAGGACTCAGCCAGTGATACTGCCGGAGAAAGTAAAGCAGTGACACAGGAATGGATTTCCCTCTTCAACGGTAAGGATCTGGACGACTGGAAGATCAAAATCTCAAAGCATGAACTCGGCGACAATTATGCCAATACGTTTCGTGTGGAAGACGGGTTATTGAAAGTGAGTTATGACGGGTACGAAGATTTTGACCAGCAATACGGACATATCTTTTATGACAAGCCTTTTTCCGAATACCTGCTTCGGGTAGAATATCGTTTTACCGGAGAACAGGCTCCTGGCGGTGAAGGCTGGGCATGGCGAAACAGTGGCGCTATGCTGCACGGACAATCGCCCGAAAGTATGGGAAAAGACCAGGATTTTCCGATCTCCATAGAGGCGCAGATACTCGGAGGTGACGGTTCCAATTCCCGCCCCACGGGTAATCTCTGTACCCCGGGAACCCATGTGGTTATTGCCGATACGCTGTATACCGACCACTGCCTGAATTCCAGTTCCAAAACATATCACGGAGATCAATGGGTTCGCATGGACATGCTTGTACTGGGAGACTCTATCATACATCATATCGTAGAGAAGGATACGGTGCTTACCTATTACAAACCTCAGTTTGGCGGAGGTTCGGTTTCCAATTTCGATCCGGCCGTAAAAAAGGACGGAGAATTGCTGAGCGAGGGTTATATATCGCTGCAAAGCGAAAGCCATCCTATAGAATTCCGGAAGGTAGACCTGCTGGATCTCACTCCGTATTCGGACGATCCGGAACAACTGAAAGAAGTTCTGAAAGCCGCAGGTAAATAAACTTCGGACAACCTGCCATAACCACATAAAAAAAGCGCGGTGAAACATTCGATTTCACCGCGCTTTTTTTATAACCTGCCTTCCTTACATCAGGGAAGAGCCACTTAATTCTGGTGCTCTACCTCTTCCGGAGATTTTACTTCGGCAAGGTATCTTTCAGCATCCAGGGCAGCCATACATCCCGTACCAGCCGCCGTAATGGCTTGTCTGTATTCTTTATCCTGAACATCTCCGCTGGCAAAAACACCGGGTTTGCTCGTTTTCGTTGATTTCCCTTTGGTGAGCACGTAACCTGTTTCATCCATATCCAATTGTCCTTTAAAGATATCGGTATTGGGTTTATGCCCGATAGCAATAAAGAGCCCGGTGACTTTGATCTCCTCTTTTTCCCCGGTCTGGTTGTTTACGATACGGATACCTTCCACAACCTGATCACCGATAACTTCTTCGATTTCAGAAAAATACCGTACCTCCAGATTGGCCGTGTTGTCCACACGATGTTGCATGGCCTTGGAAGCTCTCATTTCTCCCTTCCTTACAAGCATGGTTACTTTGGTACATATATTAGCGAGATAGGTCGCTTCTTCCGCAGCGGTATCCCCACCTCCTACGATAGCCACGTCCTGACCTTTATAGAAAAATCCGTCGCATACGGCACAGGCAGACACCCCACCTCCACGCAAACGCTGCTCACTGGGCAAACCGAGATACCTGGCCGTAGCCCCGGTAGCTATGATGATGGATTCTGCTTCTATTTTTTTGGAATTATCGATCGTTACTTTATGGATACCACCTCTTTCACTGCTGAACTCTACGGCCGTAGCCATCCCGATACGCACTTCGGTACCAAAACGTTCTGCCTGCTGCTGCAGCTGCATCATCATTGCCGGACCATCGATCCCTTCGGGATATCCGGGAAAGTTATCTACTTCTGTTGTTGTGGTAAGCTGCCCGCCGGGTTCGAGACCTGTGTACACCACGGGTTTAAGATCGGCCCGGGCCGCATAGATCGCTGCAGTATACCCCGCAGGACCGGAGCCTATGATAAGACATTTGATTCTTTCTACTGTGTCTGACATGGTTAATTCCTTTGTTTTATTGCTTAACAAAATTAGAATAATTAATAAGAACAGTATATAAAAAGTTATCAAAAGTTATTATACAACCATTGCTACCGGTTATACCGAAAGCTCCGGACCTCAGATCCGATCCGAATGGATTTACGCTACTTTTCAATCGATGTTCTGCTGTTTGAAATCAAGCCTGGCGATCCGCCCTTTACCAGCGGCGTAGGCTACGGAATCATTTAAAAAACGTAGGGTGTAAAAACCTTCGTCTGACAAAGGTTTCCAGTGGTGTCCTCCATCCCGGGAAAATGAGATCCCTTCAAAACCGGCTGCCACGACTTCCCGGCCGTACCTTCCAGGAACATACTGTACACAGGAACGATACCCCGGATATTTTTTACTGGCTACAAGGGTCCAGCTTTTTCGGCCATCCGTGGTTATGGCTTTATTGGCGGTATTGTATTCCGGACGGGTATAGTCTCCTCCGATAGCAATACCGTGATGCTTGTCCCAGAAATCCACACTGTACATCCCGAGTGTAGGCTCTCCCTGAACCACCGGCACATTATAAGCCTCCCAGCTATTCCCTTTATCCGGTGAGTAGAATATGCGGCTGCGAAGTCCTCCGGTAGCTACCCAGGTTTCATCACCCACGATATCGATATTGGTATTGCTCGCCGCAAAGGCCCCTTCTCCATCCATTACCAATGGCAATTTACCACAAGGAATCCTCGACCAGGAGTCTCCCCCGTTCCTGGTGATCAGAATAGAAAGACATCCGCCCTCGGTAGGATCCCCTATGGCTATACCTTCTTTCTCATTCCAGAATTTCATGGCATCATAAAAGGCTTTGGGATGGGTTTCCCGGTACACCAGATGAGCTTTTCCGCTTTTATTCGTTTTGTACAGCAACGCCGGGCTGCCTATACTCAACAGAAAAACATCCTTACCGTTAGAAGCGATGGCGCGAAAATGCGGAACCAATGTGTCGTAGGTTATAGCATATGTAACGGGCTCCCCCTTGAAATCGAAATATCCGTATTGTCCCTTATCGTCTGCAAACCAAAGCGTTTTTTCGGAAACGATTTCTATGGCCCGTACACTCATGGAATCTTCCAGCATGGGCGTTACGGCAATACCTGTCAGATCTCTAAGCCCTTCTTTTTCCGAAGATTTACAGGAACTTATCAATACGACAATACAAAGAAACAGTAGTTTTTTCATGGTGGTCTTTTTTCGGACACCCGTCTGTTCTTCAGCACATGCCACAGACAGATCATCACGGATTTCAAGCCCGTACTTTCACGAAACTCACTTCTAAGGTAAAACAAATAAACACAGAATTAACAAGCTATGATCGTTTATTTCAGAAAAGGAACATTCCTTTCGGATGGTATAAGCTCGTATTTCGTTCCTCTTTGCATCCCTTCCAGGCTAATCCTCTGCTACAGGCTCTCCGTACAGATCGAAATCGGAAGCATCCGTGATCCTGATCATTGCAAATTCCCCGACACGAAGGTAGTGTACCGCGGCATCGATCAAAACTTCATTGTCTACATCGGGCGAATCGAACTCGGTACGCCCTACAAAATAATTTCCTTCTTTGCGATCTATGATACACCGGAAGGTCTTTCCTATTTTTTCCTGGTTGAGTTCCCAGGAAACCTGTGACTGCACTTCCATGATCTCGGCGGCACGTTGTTGCTTTACGGCTTCGGGCACATTGTCCTCCAGGGTGTAGGCATGCGTATTTTCTTCGTGCGAATAGGTAAAACAGCCCAGTCTCTCGAAACGCATTTCCGCTACCCAGGATTTCAGCACCTGGAAATCTTCTTCGGTCTCTCCCGGGTAACCGACGATCAATGTAGTTCGTATAGCCATATCCGGCACAGCTTTCCGGAAGTCACGGAGCAGTTTTGTCGTCTTGTCTTTGGTCGTTCCTCTTCGCATGGATTTCAGAATGGGATCTGCGATGTGCTGAAGGGGAATATCGAGGTAATTACATACTTTGGGCTCTTCTTTCATCACCTCAAGTACATCCATGGGGAATCCTGTCGGGAACGCATAATGCAGGCGAATCCATTCGATTCCGTCTACTTTTACCAGCTCGCGAAGCAGTTCGGCAAGGTTTCTTTTTTTGTACAGGTCAAGCCCGTAGTACGTGAGGTCCTGCGCAATAAGTATAAGCTCTTTAACTCCTTTTTCGGCCAGTTTTCCGGCTTCTTTAACCAGGTCTTCTATGGGGGTACTGCGGTGTTTTCCACGCATCAGAGGAATAGCACAGAACGAACACGGACGGTCACAGCCCTCTGCAATCTTGAGGTACGCATAGTTTTTTGGGGTGGTAGTCAGTCTTTCTCCTACCAGTTCATGCTTGTAATCGGCCCCTAAAGCCTTCAAAAGTACCGGAAGATCGGAAGTACCGAAATACTGGTCGACATCCGGGATTTCTTTTTCCAGGTCCGGTTTGTAACGTTCGCTGAGGCATCCGGTTACAAAAACCTTGTCTACGGCACCTTCTTCTTTTTTCTGAACGTATTCCAATATGGTATTGACGCTTTCTTCCTTGGCATTATTTATAAAACCGCAGGTGTTGATCACCACGATGTTCCCTTCATCCTCATGTACCACTTCCTTTCCGCTGGCTTTCAATTGCCCCATTAACACTTCACTGTCGTAAACGTTTTTGGAACATCCCAGGGTTACTACATTTATTTTATTCTTTTTCAGAGACTTGGTCCTCATTGCATTACCTTATTTAGGAGTGCAAAAGTACGGAAGATGCGCGACATATATGCAGTATCGTCTAAAAATTAAAAAGCCCGGGACAGTGCGCCGGGCTTTCTTATTTTATTTTATCTCTTTCAGCAATTCCCTCACAGCTGCTTCCAGCTGGGTATCTTTCCCTTTCAGGAAATCGTTGTAAGGCAACGGCACAAGAATATCCGGATTTAACTCCAGGTTCTCGGTAGGCCGCCCTTCTTTTCCTATCGTAGCCACCATAGGTATCCCGAATATGATAGAAGGATCGATCTGGCGTTCCCACCACACCGCAGTTCCGGTACCTGCTACAGGCATCCCGACCAGTTTACCGATACCATTCTGTTTGTACACATACGGAAAGATAAAGGCATCACTGTAATTTCCCTCGCTCATCACCACGATACTCGGCTTGTTCCATCTCGACATGGGTTCTCCTCCTTTGACCACATGTCCTTGCGGGGCAAACTTCAGATACTCTTTACCGCTCAGAAAGGTATTGAGATCATCGTGCAGCCAGCCTCCCCCATTGAACCGGGTATCGACGACCAGGGCTTTTTTGTCCAGGTTTTTACCGAGTACATTTTCGTAAACATCCCGGAAACTTCCGTCATTCATTCCCTGTACGTGAACATAACCGAGTTTTCCGCCACTGAGAGAATCTACCATCTTCTCCATGGTCTTTACCCATCGGCGATACATAAGACGGTTTTCTTCACCGAGTGAAACGGGCTTTACCGACTCTTCGAAAGCAGTTCCTTTACGCTTGAGGGTAAGTAATACGTTTTTATCCCTGATATTCAACAGGTATTTGTTCCAGTTTTCTCCGGCAGCGATCTCGTGACCATTGATCTTCACCAGAATATCACCCGCTTGTATCTTGCTGTGTGCAGTGTTGAGCGGACCACCGGAAATTACCTCGGAAATCCGGATACCCTCGCCTTTATACGTTTCGTCGAACAACAGCCCGAGGGAGGCTGTATGATCTCCTTTGGCTCCACTTGCATAATAACGTCCACCGGTGTGGGAAGCGTTGAGCTCTCCAAGAAGCTCGCTGAGCAATTCCTGGAAATCATAATTGTTGTTAATATAAGGCAGAAATTTTGCATATTCGTCATGATACATCTTCCAGTCGATCCCGTGAATTTCCGGATCGTAGAATTTCTTTTTCACCTGCCTCCACATGTGCTCAAACATATAGCCTCGCTCCGCAGCCGCATCGACGGCCATATCGGCATCAATGGCTATGCTCTCCACTTTTCCGCTGGAAGCATCTACTTTAACGAGCTTACCGCGGTTGCTCAGGTATAAGGTCTTGCCATCTTCACTGATCTCAATACCGCTGGGGCTTCCTCCCATTTTGGCGAGTACCTTGGTCTCGTGGGTACGCGGTTCGGTCACCCAGAGGTCATACCCTTTCTCAAAAGACGCCAGGTAAAATACCTTATCACCTTCTTTACTTAACACATAATCGCTGATGCTTGAACTGTTTATCGTAAGTTTCACCTTACGATTGTCCAGGTTTTCAAGATCGAGAACAAGAGTTTTGTCTTTGTCTTCCTTCTTCCTTTTATCTTTTTTTCCTGATTTTTTATCCTCTTTCTCTTCTTTATCTTTCTTTTCTTCCTCCTCTTTTTCTTTAAGAAGCTCAAACTCTTCCTTACTCAGCGCAAAGCGGTCATAGGCTTCCTGATCGAAAAAAACGGCGTAGATATCCGATTCTCTGCTTCCCTGGTAAGCCAGTGATTTTCTACCTTCACGGCTACTCATATAGGTCATCATTTTACCTTCCATCGCCCATTTAGGGGCATCTTCGCCGAAACCTCCGTTAATAGGATAAAATATCTCCCCGGTACCGTCGGCCTTGATCAGGGCAGTGTTGTGCCTTATAAAATACCCTTTACTGTCGTCTACCAGCAACCATTTGCTGTCCGGGCTCCACTGAAACGACCAGTCACCGTCGCTATACGAAAAATTGTGTCCTTCGGGCAGCACGGTAACTTTTTTACCACTGTCTACATCGAGGACCTGGAGTATATTACGTTCTTCGACAAAAGCAATTTTCTTTCCGTCGGGGGCGTATTGCGGCTGAAACTCTTCAGCCTCCGTTGCGATGACCGCTTCGGTTTCCAGAATAGTCGCCGCATAAAAATATTTTTCATCCGGACGGCGGAGCGTAACCTTATAAATATTCCAGCTACCGTCTCTCTCCCCGGAAAAAAGCAAGGTCTTTCCGTCGGGAGACCAGTTGATCATTCTTTCCTGCTCCGGTGTATTGGTCACCCTTTTTGTTCTGGCATCATCGATCCCCGTTACAAATACCTCACCGCGATTTACAAAGGCTATTTCTTTTCCGTTGGGGTTCACTGCAAATTCGGTTACACTACTGATGTCAAGATTTTCCAGGACCTGGAACGCCGCATCATCCATAACTTTTATATCCAGCTTCACCGGTTGCCCTCCGGGCTTTAGGGTGTACACATCGCCTTTCCATGTAAAAGAAAGTGTATTATCGCCTGAAATACTCAGATGTCTTACGGGAAAACCCGAAAAAGAAGTGAGTTGTTTTTCGGTATTATCCGTCAGGGATACGGCATAAATATTCTGGGTTTTATCCTTTTCGTTCAGATAATATACCGTTTGACCATCGGAACTGAAAACCGGTTCGCGGTTTTCTCCATCGAAGTTACTTATTTTCCGGTAACTGTTTGCCTTGGTATCGAATATCCAGATATCCCTGGTTACTCCGGAAGTGTGATGCTTCCTCAACGGATCTTCGTAACCTTTACGGTCTTCGAAAACAATCCTGCTGCCTTTGCCGTCATATCTGGCCTCACTTACTCCTGCCGCAGTGACAAGCACAGGCCTTCCTCCTTCTACGGGGATGGTATACAGGTTATTAAAAAGTCTTGCCATAGGGAACCGCACACTGGCAGAGGGCGCATTACGGCCACTTCCGAAAAGCACTGTACTGTTGTCGGGAGCAAAATCATACGGAAAATCATCCGAACTGTTATAAGTAAGCCTTACCGGGGTTCCCCCGGTCGCAGGCATGCTGTAGACATCGAAATTACCATAACGGTCACTTGCAAAAGCTATAGTTTTTCCGTCATGGCTCCATACGGGACGCATGTTATAGGCACTACCTACCGTAATCGGGGTGGCTGTACCACCACCGGCATTTACCTTGTACAGGTTACCCATGTAACCGAAGATTATAGTCTTTCCGTCCGGAGATATCGAAGGGTACCTCAGCCAACGGGCATTGTCCTGCGCAAATACAAACCCGGTCAGAAGACCGATCATCAGCGTCAAAGTAATTTTTTTCATTAAGAAATACGATTTAATTTTTATCAGAAATATGTTAGTATATTATAAAGAGACGAATATTAACACTTTTCGTTACATCCATCTCTCCCAATTAACACTATTTAACGTTAATATGGTCGCGACACAAAACCTCTGAGATACGCTGACTTTCTTTCGTAATGAAGAATACAGCAGGCACGTCCGGCAAAAGAGCTATAGAAGAATTTGATTTTCAACTCCTAAAACCGCACTACGGCAACATATCGACTACAAACTGCCAAACAGGAAGCCCGCTATGATTTTCATAACGGGCTTTCTGTTTAACGATCTATACTGCGCTCCTCCGGGCAGTATACGCCATGTTATTTGAAGAAAGAATCTACGAATTCGTACTTGTTAAAGACCTGGAGATCTTCGATCCCTTCGCCGACCCCGATATACTTTACCGGTATACGGAATTGATCGGATATTCCGATCACCACGCCGCCTTTAGCGGTTCCGTCCAGTTTGGTCACTGCCAGCGAGGTAACCTCCGTAGCTTTGGTAAACTGCCTGGCCTGCTCAAAGGCGTTTTGCCCTGTAGATCCATCCAGTACCAGTAACACATCGTGAGGGGCATCTTCCACCACTTTCTGCATGACTCTTTTTACCTTGGACAGCTCATTCATCAGGTTTACCTTATTGTGCAATCGCCCGGCCGTATCGATGATAACCACATCCGCATCCTGTGTAACTGCCGATTTCAGGGTATCAAAAGCTACGGAAGCGGGGTCACTACCCATACTCTGTTTTACGATAGGGACATCTACACGATCGGCCCAGATCTGCAACTGATCTATAGCTGCAGCACGAAAGGTATCGGCAGCACCGAGTACAACTTTCTTACCTTGCTTCTTAAACTGATATGCCAGTTTACCTATGGTTGTTGTCTTTCCGACTCCATTGACACCGACCACCATTATGATATAGGGCTTTTTATCTTCGGGAACACTGAATTCGGTGGCTTCCCCGGAATTGGTTTCGGAAAGCAGCCCTGCAATCTCTTCACGAAGTATGCGATTCAGTTCATCCGTTCCCAGGTATTTATCTCTTGAAACCCGTTCTTCAATCCGCTCTATCACTTTAAGTGTAGTATGAACTCCTACGTCACTGCTCACCAGGACTTCTTCGAGATTATCGAGAACTTCATCATCTACTTTAGACTTTCCGGCTACCGCTTTGCTCAGCTTACCGAAAAAACTGGTTTTGCTCTTCTCCAGTCCCTTATCCAGGGTTTCCTTTTTTTCTGAAGAGAATATTTTCTTAAATAAATTCATTGACAGGACTATTGGGTTGTCGTATTACGGTCCTGAAGCTATAGGTTTGCAGACAGTTTTCTGAAGTTCACACTGCCCTCTTCCCGGCATGTTTACCGGAAGAAAAAATAGCTTTGACGACCTTACACCCTTCAAAGATATAAAAACAAAAAGCTACTTCCGATATGAAAGTAGCTGATATATGAAAATATTGTGAACTTTTTACTATTTGCTCAACCAGTTATCGACCAATGAAGGATCCATCACCGATTCTACAAAAGTATATGCGCCTGTTTTAGGAGATTTTACCATTTTTATGGCTTTGCTCAATCTCTTTGATTTTGTCTGTAAGGATGCTACGGTTTTCTTTGCCATGACTCTAACATTATTTGATCTCTTCTACGAAGATATCCAATTATTTAATTTCTTTATGAACGGTCATTCTCTTCAGGATCGGGTTGAATTTTTTGACTTCCAACCTGTCCGGAGTATTCTTTTTATTCTTGGTCGTAATGTATCTTGATGTTCCAGGCATACCGGACTCCTTGTGCTCGGTGCACTCTAATATAACCTGAATTCTGTTACCTTTCTTTGCCATCTCTCTATGCTTTTCTTAAAAAACGATTATTTGTAATATCCTTTAGCCCTCGCTTCTTTCAACACCGCGGATATACCTTTTTTATTGATGGTCTTCAATGCTGAAGTAGAGACCTTCAAAGTGACCCAACGGTCTTCTTCGGGAATATAAAAGCGCTTTTTGGTAAGGTTCACGTTAAATTTACGCTTTGTCTTGTTCATTGCGTGAGAAACATTGTTCCCCACCATTGCCTTTTTTCCGGTAAGCTCACAAACTCTTGACATTCTTCTATACTTTTGTGTTATCTAAAAACAGGGTGCAAATTAACGAATTTTTTCACTGATAGCCAAATACGTGAACTAATTTTTTAAAATTTCTTTCCAAAGCATTTCAAGCCCTTTATTCACGGCCTTATTTATGACTTTTTCCCGAAGGTTTCCGAAATTAAATTTTTCCACATACACGCTGTCCGGTGTTGCTATTCCTATATATACGGTACCGATATCCGCATCCGAATCTCCTTTTTCCGGCCCTGCATTACCCGTGGTGGATATGGCATAATCCGCACCAAAAACCTGTTGTGCTCTTGCAGCCATTGCCCCGGCCACTTCCGCACTCACCACAGTATGTTCGGCGATAAGGTGTTGTGGAACTCCGAGAACATCTACTTTTACCGCAGTGGCGTAGCTTACTATCCCCCCCCGGAAATACCCCGAAGCTCCCGGAACTGCGGTAAGTTGCTCTGCGATCTTCCCACCGGTACAGCTTTCTGCAGTTGCCAGGGTCTGTCGTTTTCCGGCAAGTGCTTTTCCTACCAGTACCTCGAGAGGATCATCGTGCTCTATATCGTAAATAATGTCTCCGATCAGTGCATACAGTTTTTTTACTTCCTCTTCTACCGCTTTATCTATATGCTCCTTATCCGGACCTTTACCCGTAAGCCTTAAGCGTACTTTCCCTATTTGCGGCAGATAAGCAAGTCTTATAAACGCAGGTAAAGCATCTTCCCAGGCCGCTATGGTATTGGCTATATCGCTTTCGCCCATCCCATAGGTTATGATCGTGCGATGCAATATATACGGACGGGAATACACCTGCTGTAACCGGGGTAAAACTTCTGCCTGTATAAGCTGCTCCATTTCATAAGGAACTCCCGGAAGCGATATATATACGGTCCCCTCCTTTTCCAGCCACATCCCCGGAGCGGTGCCATACCTGTTCATCAATATTTTCGCGCTCGACAGCACCATGGCCTGCCCGCGGTTAAGATCGGAAATAGGTGTATTGATATGCCGGGCAAATAGCTCCTCTATATGTTGTAACACTCCCTTGTCCTTTACCAGAGTATCCCCGAAAAATTCGCAAAGGGCATGTTTGGTCACATCATCTTTGGTCGGCCCAAGTCCTCCTGTAATGATAATAACCTCGGCACGGTGGCGTGCTTCTTCGAGGGTTTTCAGGATGTGTTGTTTTTCATCCTGCACGGATGTGATCTGGTAGACAGATATCCCTATTTTATTGAGTTCCGAAGCTATATATGCCGAATTGGTATCTATGATCTGCCCGATGAGGAGTTCATCTCCGATAGTAATAATCTCTGCCTGCATTAAAGTCCGAAATCCGTTTCTAATTCCTTGATTACATCGCCTACTTCCGTTTTGGCTTTGGCAAACATTTCCCTGATAGCTTCTATATCTATTGCTTCCTTGGCTTTGGCTTCTATACGGCGCATGAGTGCGGTAGAATTTTCCATCCCCAGCAGGTCTACATTAGGTTTCAGTTTATGAGCGTGTTTGTACACCTCCTCAAAATCGCCCGCCTGAACAGCTTTTTCCAGCTTGCCCAGATCTTCGGGGGTCTCTTCTATAAATACGACAACCACGGAAACGATGAAGTCCTGGTCTCCGCCGGACAATTCCTCGAGTTTTTCTAAACTGTAAGGCATAATATAAATTTTAAACGTATGAACTGTACTTGGAATGGGATTACATCACTACTTTACACGAAAGGAAAAAGCCTTCTGTCCTTCCAGGAAGCCCTCAAGAATATCTCCTGCACTTACCTTTCCTACCCCGGCCGGCGTACCCGTAAATATGATATCCCCTCTTTTTAGGGTAAAGTACCGGGAAACATACGCGATAAGTTCGTTTACTTTCCACAGCATAAGCGCCGTATTTCCGTCCTGTACGGTTTTACCGTTTTTTTCCAGATGAAAACGAACAGCATCGATATCCGGAAATTCTGTCTTGGGCCTCCATCCTCCCGTTACGGCAGAATCGTCAAAGGCTTTTGCCTTTTCCCAGGGCAGTCCTTTTTCCTTGAGTCTGGCCTGCACATCCCTGGCCGTAAAGTCTATCCCCAATCCTACCTCCTCATAATACTTATGTGCAAACACAGGATCTATATGCTTGCCGACCTTATCGATCTTTATAAGCAACTCCACTTCGTAATGCAAATCATTACTGAAATCAGGTATGTAAAAATCCTTTCCCCTGAACAGGGCGGTATCGGGTTTCATGAATATCACGGGGTCGGAGGGCCGCTCATTGGCCAGCTCCGCAATGTGATCCGTATAATTTCTTCCTATACAGATTATCTTCATCTGTCACTTCATTTTTATTGCAGGAGTCCTGCTGAATTCTATAATACAAACCGATATGAACCGGGACAATCCGCCGGAGATCGGTTTTCATTTTGTTAGTTTGATCCGGAATGCCGGAACAGGTATCCGCCACCCGAAAACCGGATCGGAAGTATAAAGCCTGTTCATTTTTCTCCAGCCGTCGGCACTTCGGTAATAGGTCTCAGAGCTGTCTTTTTCGCGTTCGAGGACTCCCTTGCATACAGCTGCATATTTCACAAAATCAATTTTCAATTCATCCTGAGCCTGCACATCTGCCTCCGGCGGACTCTACCTAAACCTCCCCTCCCCTGCACATCGGACGAAGCCCCTAAAGTTTCACCTACAAGAAGAAGCCTTACAAAAGGGATCGGTTCGCCGGTCATTTCGTTTTTACACTTTCTGTAATGACGTGTTCCCCGGAAACGAATCCGAAAGAAAGGAACAGGAACATACACAGGTTTCTTTTCACGTTGGTTCAAGAGAGTTTATTATTGAGTTTACGGAGCTTTATACCGGTCAGTACTTTTTTGGTATACAGGGGAAAATCGGCATTGAGCAGCCATCCGAAATAACCGGGTTCCTGATCCAGTACTTCTTCGACCAGTCTTCCTTTGTGTTTCCCGAAGGAAAAGATCTCTGCCCCGTCTTCGTTATAGGTGATATATCCTGCAAAATCCACAGTTTGTTTACGCGTTGTAAATTCGGAGAGGAATTTGATGTCGTTTTCCAGATCCTCGTACCTGTCGAGCTGTGATTTGAGCACTTCATAGGTAGCTGTGGTATCCGCCTCTGCGGAATGGGCATTTTCCAGTGTTTTATCGCAATAAAATTTATAAGCGGCTTCCAGCGTTCGCTTTTCCATCGTATGAAAAATAGTCTGCACATCTACCGCAAGCCTGTTTTTCATTTCAAAATCCACCTCGGCACGCAACATCTCTTCGGCGAGCAGGGGAATATCAAAACGATTGGAATTGTACCCGGCAAGGTCACTGTCTTTGATCATGTTGTAAATGTCCCTGGACAATTGCTTAAAGGTAGGTTCATTAGCTACCTTTTCGTCGGAAATACCGTGAATTGCCGTAGAGTGTTCAGGGATGGGCATTTCCGGGTTCACCAGCCATGTCCGGCTTTCCTTATTCCCATTGGGAAATACTTTAAGGATCGATATTTCTACGATCCGGTCTTTGGCAACATCGGTCCCGGTGGTTTCCAGGTCAAAAAAACAAATAGGTCTGGTGAGTTTAAGTTCCATTACTGCTATTAAAAATTTCGTGTATCTAAATTATGGTAAATATACAGATTGCAAAAGAAAACCCCGAACAAGTCCGGGGTTTTTCGCATTAATTTATCGTATTTCAGTCCTGTCGGCTTTACCGGGAACTCCCGTTTACCGGCTAAGACCAGATCCGGGGTTTCCTGTAACGATGTCCGTACAGAACCATTTCTCTTATATTGTCCTTTCGACATCCCAATCCTCGAGATAATCGGCTACTCTTTTTACAAACATTCCTCCGAGCGCCCCGTCTACTACCCTATGATCATAGCTGTGAGACAGGAACATCCGGTGTCTTATCCCGATAAAATCTCCCTCGGGGGTCTCGATCACCGCGGGTACTTTACGGATAGCGCCGAGAGCCAGTATCCCTACCTGGGGCTGATTGATAATCGGTGTACCCATAATACTTCCGAAAGTTCCCACATTGGTAACGGTATACGTACCATCCTGTACTTCATCCGGTTTCAGTTTGTTTTCCCGGGCTCGCTTAGCCAGATCGTTTACCTGTTTAGCCAATCCTACAAGGTTCAACTGGTCGGCATTACGTATTACCGGCACGATAAGATTACCGTTGGGCAATGCCGCTGCCATTCCGAGGTTTATGTTTTTCTTTTTGATGATCGTATCACCGTCCACGGAAATATTCATCATCGGAAAATCGCGGAGCGCACGGGCTATGGCCTCCATAAAAATAGGAGTAAACGTCAGTTTCTCTCCCTCTCGCTTCTCAAATTCCGCTTTCTTTTTATTCCGCCAGTTTACGATATTGGTCACATCTACTTCTACAAAACTCTGTACGTGGGCAGAAGTCTGCACACTTTGTATCATGTGGTGAGAAATCAGCTTACGCATGCGGTCCATCGCAATGATCTCATCTTCTCCACTGGCTATGGCAACCGGGGAAGCGGATTTGACAGAAGATGCTCCTATGCTCTTGGCTTCGCCGGGTACGGAACGGGGCGAAGGCTGTTTTTGTTTTCCGCGGTTTTCCAGGTAACCGAGAATATCATTCTTAGTTACTCTGCCGTCCTTTCCGGTTCCCGGAACTCCTTCGAGTTCTTCCGGAGAAATCTCTTCTTCTTTAGCTATATTTTTTACTAATGGCGAATAAAACCTTTCGGAATCCGAATAATCAACCGATCCGGAAGCGACAGGTGACACGGTTTCTTTTGCCGTATCAAAAGTCTTCTCCACCTCGGCTACCGCTGCATCCGGCACTTCACTTTCCTCGTTCTGTGCTACAGGCATAACGGCATTTCCCCCCTCTCCTTCCGTCTCTATTATGGCAATTACTTCTCCAACCTGAACGACATCGTCCACATCAAAGCGTTTTTCCAACAGCACCCCTTCTACTTCACTGGGCACTTCGGAATCTACCTTATCCGTAGCGATCTCCAAAACTGCCTCATCCATTTCAATGGTGTCTCCGACTTCTTTAAGCCATGATGTAATCGTTGCCTCCGCAACACTTTCCCCCATTTTGGGCAATTTAAGTTCAAATTTTGCCATATTAATATTTTAAAGATGCTTTATCGTTTTCAGATTGCAAAATTAATCAAAAAAACCGTTTTTTACTGAAAATAAAATATTTTATCTTCTTCACTGCACTCCTCCGCAACACATGATTTCCCACCTATCCTTTCAGAGAGTTTTCGAACGGAATACGGTGCAATATACTTCGCCCGAGGGTGATCTCGTCTGCATATTCGAGCTCATCCCCTACGGCTATGCCCCGGGCAATGGTTGAAGTCGCCACGCCGTAAGGCGCTATCTGCTTGTAAATATAAAAATTGGTAGTATCACCTTCCATGGTAGAACTCAATGCAAAAATCACCTCCCTGACCTTACCTGCCTTTACCTTATCTATTAACGTAGAAATGTTCAAATTATTCGGTCCGACCCCGTCGAGAGGGGATATTTTTCCACCCAGCACATGATACAATCCCTGATACTGGCTCGTATTCTCTATAGCCATGACATCGCGGATATCTTCTACCACACAAACCAGGGACTCGTCCCTTTTGGGGCTGGCACAGATCTCGCAAAGTTCGGTATCGGAAATATTGTGACAGTTCCTGCAATATTTAACGTCGTTCCTCAGATGATGTAATGCCAGAACCAGTCTTTCCGTCTGTTCGGAAGGCTGTCGCAAAAGATGCAATACAAGCCTCAATGCTGTTCGCTTACCTATACCCGGAAGCTGCGACATCTCCCGGACCGCATTTTCCAATAGTTTAGAGGAGAATTCCATAGCGGCAAAAATACGAAATACGAAAGAGATTTAACAGCCTTTCGGTTATTATCTCGGTGAAAAACTCGTTTACAGGCCGCATAGCCCGAAAGCATTCTTTTTTGTACTTTGGTCACGAATTTTTTTGACTTTTTTATGCAACCGGCACATATACTCCTCATCATCGCCGCATACTTCGGCGTGCTCATCCTCATCTCCTATCTCACCGGAAAAGGCGGAGACAGTAATGAAACATTTTTTAAAGCAAAGCGACAGTCACCCTGGTATGTGGTTGCTTTCGGTATGATAGGAGCCTCCCTGAGCGGGGTAACCTTTATCTCGGTGCCCGGATGGGTAGAAGCCTCCCAGTTCAGCTACATGCAGGTCGTCCTGGGATATATCCTGGGATATCTTATCATCGGCACGGTACTCCTGCCCCTGTATTACCGACTGAACCTTACTTCCATCTACACCTATCTCGGAGAGCGTTTCGGAAGTAACAGCTATAAAACAGGCGCTTCCTTTTTTCTGATATCAAGGGTTGTGGGCGCCAGTTTCCGGTTGTTCCTCATTGCCAATGTACTCCAGGTCATCCTATTCGATGACATGGGTATTCCGTTCTGGGCTACAGTCACCCTCACCATTATACTCATCTGGCTGTACACGTTTAAATCCGGAATAAAAACCATCGTCTGGACCGATACCCTGCAAACCTTATTTATGCTTATTGCCGTAGGGGTTGCCACGTATTCGGTTTGTCAGGACCTCGGTTTAGGAAACACCGGGATCCTGGAATACGTTACGCAAAGCGACCTCTCCAGGATGTTTTTCTTTGACGATTTCAAGAGTGCGGACTATTTCTGGAAACAGTTTTTCTCCGGGGCCTTTATCGCTGTGGTCATGACCGGACTGGACCAGGATATGATGCAGAAAAACCTCACCTGTAAAAGTCTGAAAGATGCGCAGAAGAACATGTTCTGGTTTACGATCGTACTGACTGTCGTGAACTTTTTCTTTCTGGCCCTCGGTCTTTTGCTCACGGTATATGCACAACAAAACGGCGTCGATGCCCATAAGGACGATCTCTTTCCGGTACTGGCGAAGGATTATCTCGGCACAGGCGTTTTTGTCTTTTTCCTGATCGGACTTATTGCCGCAGCCTACAGCAGTGCCGACAGCGCTCTGACCTCACTGACAACCTCGTTCAGTGTGGATATACTGGATATAGAAAATCGATATGAGGAGAAAAAACAGGTACGTATCCGGAAAAGGGTACATATCCTCACCTCCATACTCCTCATCCTCGTGATCATCACTTTTAAATATATTATCCGGAATGAAAGTGTCATAGCCAAGCTATTTGTTTTTGCGGGCTATACTTACGGTCCGCTGCTCGGGCTTTACAGCTTCGGACTTTTTACCCGGTGGAAAGTACGGGACAAACTCGTACCGCTGGTGGCCGTGATGTCCCCGATACTCTCGTATGTAATTGCCGCTTTCCTGCAGAACCAATACCATTTCGATTTCGGATTTTTTATCATTATACTCAACGGATTCCTGACGTTCTGCGGTCTCACACTGCTGATCCGTAAAAACCCGGGAACTCCCATAACCGTATCGACCGCAAAACCTTAAAAAGTCCGTCACTCATCTTCCCGGGCTCCGGGACGCCACACAAGTGCCGTCCCGACAAAATCAATTTATTCCCCGGAATATAAGGTATTCGGAAGGATTGGAAGTACCTGCCGGGGAGGAACATTTTGTGCTCTTACGAAATATCCTTTACGTTAATTATTTTAAACATGCACTTATGTTGCATGCTTGCGTACTTCCCCTTATCTTTGCACCTTAAAATTAAAAATTAATGATTGAGATTACCTTACCTGACGGATCTGTGAAGGAGTTTCCGAAAAACTCCACTCCTATGGACGTAGCCAAAAGCATAAGTGAAGGTTTGGCGCGCAATGTTATTTCCGCAAGCTTTAACGGCACAACGGTGGAAACGGCAACCCCATTGACCACAGATGGTAATCTCACCTTATTTACCTGGAACGACGCTGCCGGTAAAAAAGCATTCTGGCATTCTTCCGCTCACGTGCTCGCACAGGCGCTCGAGGAACTCTATCCCGGAGTAAAACTGACTATCGGTCCGGCTATTGACAATGGCTTTTATTACGATGTCGACCCGGGTGACCAGAGCATCTCGGAAAAAGACTTCCCGGCCATAGAAAAGAAAATGCTCGATATCGCCAGGGGCAAATACGATTACAGGATGCGATCGGTCACCAAAGCCGAAGCACTCGATTACTATAAAAAACAGCATAACGAATACAAGGTAGAGCTTATCGAAAACCTGGAGGACGGTACGATCACTTTCTGCGACCATTCCACTTTTTCCGATCTCTGCCGTGGCGGGCACATTCCGAATACAGGCATTATCAAAGCGGTAAAACTGCTGAATACGGCAGGTGCCTACTGGAGAGGAAACGAAAACAACAAACAGCTGACCCGTATTTACGGTATTTCTTTCCCGAAACAGAAGGAACTTACGGAATACCTGCATCTGCTCGAAGAAGCTAAAAAAAGGGATCACAGAAAGCTCGGAAAAGAACTGGAACTTTTTACGTTCTCACCCAAAGTGGGACAAGGACTCCCGTTATGGCTTCCGAAAGGGGCGGCACTCCGGGAGCGCCTGGAGAATTTCCTGAAGAAAGCTCAGAAAAAAGCGGGCTACGAACAAGTCGTTTCCCCCCATATCGGGCAAAAGGAACTGTATGTAACGTCAGGGCATTATGCCAAATACGGTGAAGACAGCTTTCAGCCGATCCACACTCCTCACGAAGGAGAGGAATTCCTGCTGAAGCCGATGAACTGTCCGCATCACTGCGAGATCTACAATGCCAGACCCTGGAGCTATAAAGAGCTGCCCAAAAGATATGCCGAATTCGGTACTGTTTACCGTTACGAACAGAGCGGGGAGCTTCACGGACTTACACGGGTAAGAGGTTTTACACAGGATGACGCTCACATTTTCTGTACTCCAGATCAGCTCGATGCGGAATTCAAAAATGTCATCGACCTGGTTCTGTATGTTTTCGGTTCCCTCGGTTTTGAGAACTTTACCGCACAGGTATCGTTACGTGACCCCGAAAATCCCGGAAAATATATCGGCTCCAACGAAAACTGGGAGAAAGCAGAACAGGCTATCATCAATGCTGCAAAAGAAAAGGGATTAAATTACGTTATAGAAACAGGAGAAGCTGCTTTCTACGGGCCTAAACTGGATTTTATGGTCAAAGATGCCCTCGGAAGAAGCTGGCAACTCGGTACGATCCAGGTAGATTACAACCTGCCGGAACGTTTCGATCTTTCGTATAAGGGAAGTGACAACGAACTGCACCGTCCCGTAATGATTCACAGAGCTCCCTTCGGTAGTATAGAACGTTTTGTAGCCATACTTTTGGAGCATACGGCAGGCAATTTCCCGTTGTGGCTCATGCCTGACCAGGCTATCATACTCTCTATCAGCGAGAAATATGAAAAATATGCCGAAAAAGTTTTAAATTTATTAGAAAATTACGAAATTCGCGCCCTAATCGATAACCGAAATGAGACTATCGGCAAGAAGATCAGGGAAGCTGAAATGAATAAAATACCCTATATGCTGATTGTCGGTGAGAATGAAGAAAAAGAAGGAACCATTTCGGTAAGGAAGCACGGTGAAGGCGATTTAGGCGCTATAACCGTAGATGCTTTCGCCAAAATTGTAGAAGAGGAAATAAACCGAACTTTAAAACAATTTTAAAACGAAGTTTAATTAAAAATCTGTAAGCCATAGCAATTAAAAGAAGATTCAACAGAAACCGTCCGAACCAAAGAGAGGACAAAAATCCACACCGGACCAATAGAGATATCCGTGTACCGGAAGTTCGTCTGGTGGGAGACAATGTAGAAACAGGTGTTTACCCGACTAAAGCGGCCCTTGCCCAGGCAGAAGAACTTGGACTGGACCTGGTTGAAATTTCACCCAAAGCTGCCCCACCTGTTTGTAAGATCATGGATTACAAAAAATTCCTTTACGAACAGAAGAAACGGGAAAAGGTTTTAAAGGCAAAAGCTGCCAAGATTGTAGTTAAAGAGATTCGTTTTGGCCCCCAAACCGATGAACACGATTACGAATTCAAAAAGAAACACGGCGAAAAATTCCTGAAAGACGGAGCTAAATTAAAAGCTTATGTTTTCTTTAAGGGACGTTCTATAGTGTATAAAGACCAGGGAGAAATACTATTACTCCGCCTGGCACAGGATCTGGAAGAATACGGAAAAGTAGAACAGATGCCGAAACTGGAAGGTAAGCGTATGACTATGTTTATCGCTCCTAAGAAGAGTAAAAAATAAGCGAAATAATTTAAATAATTAGGAATTATGCCTAAGATGAAAACCAAATCCAGCGCCAAAAAGCGTTTTAAGCTTACCGGTTCTGGTAAAATCAAAAGAAAGCACGCTTTTAAAAGCCACATTCTGACAAAGAAAAGCAAAAAGCGTAAGCTTGCGTTAACACACAGTACCCTGGTACACGACAACGATGTTAACAGCATCAAAGAACAGTTACGTTTAAAATAATTGTTCTTTACGGTTCGTATTATTGTATAACCCTGGAGTCAGGCAAAGTATTTCGCTATCTATTACGATAGCTTTATTTTAAAAGTACCTTTCAGGTCGCCTGCTACAAAAAACAAAAAATTATGCCAAGATCAGTAAATTCAGTAGCCTCAAGAGCCCGCAGAAAAAAAATCATGAAGCAGGCCAAAGGTTACTACGGGAGACGTAAAAACGTTTGGACAGTTGCCAAAAACGCGGTTGAAAAAGCCATGCTGTATTCGTACAGAGACCGCAAAAACAAAAAGAGAACTTTCCGTGCACTGTGGATCACCCGTATCAATGCAGGTGCCCGTTTACACGGATTGTCTTACTCACAGTTTATGGGTAAATTAAAAGCCGGGAACATCGAACTGAACCGTAAGGTTCTGGCCGACCTCGCTATGAATCACCCGGAAGCTTTCAAGGCAATCGTAGAAAAAGTAAAATAAACGTCATTAACAATATTTCGCTTATTAAAAATCCGGCCAAAAGCCGGATTTTCTCATATATAGGGTATCGGCAATAACAGGAAAACATGACGGATAATCCCCCGAAATAACAGGCAATTAACAATCGCCCTCCCCGTATTGCGTACTTTTACATTTAAAAAATTGCATTTCTTATGGATCTCTCTGGAATAAAACTCATAGCCACCGATATGGATGGCACCCTGCTCAATTCGGAAAGTATCGTTAGCGAACGTTTTTTCCGGATTTTCGAAGAACTCCGTCAGCACGACATTCACTTCGTAGCAGCCAGCGGACGGCAGTATCACAGCATCGTAGACAAACTCCGTCCTATTACCGATGATATCACTATTATCGCGGAAAACGGTGCTATTGCAAAACAGCGGGAAAAAGAAATCCTCATCACCCCGCTTCCGGTATCGGTTATCAAAGACACCATCGAGCTCCTGAAACCTCTCGACGATGCTTATATGGTAGTCTGTGGTAAAGAGAGGGCTTATATACGACCGGGAAACACCGCATTCGAAAATATGTTCCGCGAGTATTATCACGAATACACAACGGTGTCCGACCTGGGGAATATCCGCAATGATGAATTCCTCAAAATAGCCATATACAGCTTCGGAGGATCGGAAAAAACCATTTATCCGCATGTAAAACATCTCGAAAAGACGCTACAGGTTAAAGTATCGGGAGAGTTTTGGCTGGATATTTCGAGTCCGGAAGCCAACAAAGGACATGCGCTGCAACTTTTACAGGAACAACTCGGCATCGGCAAAGAAGAAACGATGGTGTTCGGGGACTACAACAATGACCTGGAAATGATGGAACAGTCCTATTTTTCCTTTGCGATGGAAAATGCACATCCCAACGTACTCGGTAAAGCAAGGTTCAAAACACTTTCCAACGACAACAACGGCGTAGAACACATTCTCGAAAAGCTGCTGGAAGCCAAAAAAGTTGGGATAGCCCGGTAAAAGTAGGGCTGCTATGTACCGAATGCAGTAACAACCACACTCCGGCTACCGCCGTAATCGCGGTGCTCGCAGAGGTATATACCCTGCCAGGTACCGAGATTAGGCCTTCCGGAGGTGATGGGGATCTGCACGGAACTTCCCATGAGAGAAGCCTTGATGTGTGCCGGCATATCATCGGGTCCTTCCAGCGTATGCACGTAATACGGTTCGTTTTCGGGCACTGCTACATTCATAAAGCTCTCCAAATCTTTCCGGACCGACGGATCGGCATTCTCGTTTATGGTAAGACCTGCAGAGGTATGTTTTATAAAAACCTGCAACTGCCCTACCCGGATATCGCGGATTCCGGGAATAGCCCCAAGAATCTCTTCCGTAATCAGGTGGAACCCTCTTTTTCTTGGCTTGAGCCGTATTTCTTCCTGTAAAAAAAGCATAATCAGATATTTTTGACCGTATTCACCATTGGGATCAGGTTTTCTGTTTCTTTTTCTTTGCAGCCGGAAAGAGAATATTATTAAGGATCAGGCGATAGCCGGGCGAATTAGGGTGCAATTCCAGTTCGGTTTTCGGGTCTCCTACCCTGTGCTGATAATCTTCCGGGTCGTGACCCCCGTAAAACGTAAAAAAGCCTTTTCCCTTCACTCCGTGAATATACCTCGCTTCGCCATTGGCTTTATTCGCTCCCAGTATCAATACCGGCGACTTGATCTGCTCGCCGTTAAAGCTCGTGGTTTGCCCCATAAACCCCTTGATCAGGGCCGTATGATTCTGGCACAACATGGTAGGTACGGGATCCCATTTGGCCGAAAACTCCATAAGGGAAAAATAATCGACCTCCTTGGCTATACGCCTTCGCTCGGTCATGTCTATGGAAGAAAATTCATAGACATTTGGATCGCGTTCCAACGTAAAACCGGTAAACGCGAAGGTCTTCCCATAATCTATTCTGGATTGATAATTGGGATCGGAAGGGTCGCCGTCGAACATGGGTTCACAAATATCCACTCCTTCCGCAGAAAGGGCGATATCAAAGCTATCCGTAGCGGAACACATGGCAAACATAAAACCTCCGCCCACAACAAAATCCCTGATCTTAAGCGCTACGGCCAATTTGGATTCGGAGACCTTATCAAAACCGAGCTTTGCCGCACGCTCTTCGGCTTCCTTTTTTTGCTGGATATACCAGGGCGCCATTTTGTAAGCCCGGTAGAATTTTCCGTACTGCCCGGTAAAATCTTCATGATGCAGGTGCAGCCAGTCATACATGGGAAGCTTATCGGCCAGCACCTCCTCATCATACACAACGTCGTAAGGTATTTCGGCATAAGTCAGCACCATGGTTACCGCATCGTCCCAGGGCGGATTATCTTTTGGGGAATACACTACGACCTTCGGAGCTTTTTCGAGAATTACGGCCTCCTGGTTTTTGGCAGGACTACTGATCTCCGTCAGTAACTTTTCTGCTTCGGCATCCGAAAGTTCTTCATAGGACACTCCGCGTATCGTACACTCTTTACGAATGGCCCCGGTATCGGGCAACAGGAAAGACCCTCCGCGATAGTTGAGCAACCACTGCACTTTCATGCTTTTGGAGAGTGTCCAGTAAGCGATCCCATAGGCTTTCAGATGATTTTTCTGATATTCCGCATCCATCGGGACCAGTACATGCGAGGCCCGTACCGAAACGGCACACAGAAGGAACACTATGATAAAGAAAGTCCGGCACATCGTAAAGCCTGATCGCATAACAAAAGGTTTAAGTCCAAAGTTACGGAAAACGTTTGTAAATCTCCTTTCTTCGAAGCACTGTCATAAACACAAAATTCCGGACAAACCTGTCTGCCCGGAATTTTGTTGTATCTCTATATCTTGTGCTATCCATGCGGGGTATCAGAAGGGCACATCGCTGTCATCGTCCGGAGAAGGACCACTGTTCATGGAGCTTCCGAAAGCGTCTTCAGCACTGGGAAGACTTCCCGGATTGAAGCCGTCATCTTCCGAAGCATTCATTTTGGACTGAAATTCGAAGGGCGAATCAAAATCATCCAGGTTGTCGAACTTACCGAGATGCCCGATAAATTTCAGACGAATATTCTCCAGCCCACCGTTACGGTGTTTGGCTACGATAAACTCTCCCTGTCCCTGGGTAGGAGTACGTTCTTCATCGTCCCATTCTTCTATTTTATAGTATTCGGGACGGTATATAAAGGCTACGATATCCGCATCCTGCTCGATCGCTCCGGATTCCCTAAGGTCGGAAAGCAGTGGTCTCTTACTCCCTCCACGGGTCTCCACTGCCCGGGAAAGCTGCGAAAGTGCAATTACCGGGACGTCGAGTTCTTTGGCCAATGCCTTGAGGTTCCTGGATATCATGGAGATCTCCTGTTCACGGTTACCTCCTTTCTGACTTCCGCCGGCGGTCATCAGCTGCAGGTAGTCAATAATGATCATCCGGATACCGTGCTGAGACGCCAATCTTCTCGCCTTTGCCCTGAGGTCGAAGATCGATAAAGAAGGCGTATCATCTATAAATAACGGGGCTTTTTCCAGCGACTTCACTTTTACATTGAGCTGCTCCCATTCGTGTTTTTCGAGTTTTCCGGTACGCAGCTTTTCGGAAGACAAACCGGTTTCCGAAGAGATCAGACGGGTAATCAGCTGTACCGAAGACATCTCCAGAGAGAAAAATGCAACCGGCGTATTGGCATTGACAGCAATATTACGGGCCATGGAAAGCGTAAGTGCTGTTTTTCCCATACCGGGACGTGCTGCCACAATAATAAGGTCACTGGGTTGCCATCCGGAGGTCAGTTTATCGAGCTTGTCAAAACCGGAAGGAATACCACTGAGTCCTTCTTTATTGGATATTTCCTCAATCTTCTTTTTGGCCTGCATGACGAGGCTCTGTGCCGACTCCGAAGATTTCTTGATGTTTCCCTGTGTTACTTCATACAATTTGGCTTCGGCACTGTCGAGCAGGTCAAAAACATCCGTAGTTTCGTCATAGGCTTCTTCGATGATTTCCGCAGAAATCTTGATCAGGCTTCTCTGGATAAACTTCTGAAGAATGATCCGCGCATGAAATTCGATATGTGCCGACGAAGAGACCTTTTGCGTAAGCTGAATGAGGTAATAATCACCACCGACCGCCTCGAGCTTCCCGTCTTTCTTCAATTGCGAAGAAAGCGTAAGCAGATCTATGGGCTCCGTGTTTTCAAAGAGTTTTACAATAGCTTCGTAGATATAGCGATGCGCTTCTTTGTAAAACGCATCCGGGTGCAGGATATCGATAACCTCATCTACCCCTTTCTTATCAATCATCATTGCCCCCAACACTGCCTCTTCCAACTCCAGTGCCTGGGGAGGTAACTTCCCTTTCTCCAGGGGTATTATTCCCGATCTGCCCGAACTCATAGGCGCCTTTTCAATTTTAATTCCTGATACAGGGCTTGTTTTTTCCATAACCGCGAATGTAGAAAATGCTATGCTAACTATTAAATAATAGTATCAATTTATATTCACTCCTCATAAACATACAAGCTGTTAACAAGTTACAACTTTATGTTCATAATGTAAAAAAAACCGAAGCTATTTACTTCGGTTTGTAAGATGAATCTTCAAAAATGAGATTGTAACAGTTAATATCTCTGTGTTAATCTTTATAGACCCCCATGCCAGCGTATTTGTCCATACGCTCCTGCACGAGTTGCTCCGGGGTAAGTTTTTTCAGTTCTTCGTAATTTTCCGTAATCGCCTCGGCAACGGTTTTAAAGGTAGTCTCCCTGTCGGAATGTGCTCCTCCGAGGGGTTCTTTAATGATATCGTCTACCAGGTGTTGTTTTTTCATATCCTTGGCGGTGAGTTTTAGGGCTTCAGCCGCCTGCTCTTTATATTCCCAGCTACGCCAGAGAATAGAAGAACAGGATTCCGGAGATATTACGGAATACCAGGTATTTTCCAGCATAAGCACACGATCTCCCACACCTATACCCAATGCTCCTCCGGAGGCTCCCTCGCCTATAATAATAACGATCACAGGAACTTTCAGCCGCGTCATTTCCATAATATTCCTGGCAATGGCTTCTCCCTGCCCTCTTTCTTCGGCTTCGATACCCGGATAAGCTCCGGGGGTATCTACCAGGCACACGACGGGAACACCAAATTTCTCTGCCATTTTCATCAGTCGCAATGCTTTTCGGTATCCTTCGGGGTTAGCCATACCAAAGTTCCGGTACTGCCGGGTCTTGGTATTGTATCCTTTTTGCTGCCCTACGATCATAAAACTCTGACCATTGATCTTTCCAAGACCTCCTATCATTGCTTTATCATCCTTTACCGTACGGTCTCCATGCAGCTCCAGGAAAGTATCTCCGCACATTGCCCTCACATAATCGAGTGTATAAGGTCTCGAAGGATGCCTGGACAACTGAACCCGCTGCCATGCGGTCAGGTTCTTGTATATTTCTTTCTTTGTTTGTGTAAGTTTCTTGTCAATCTGCTTACAGGTTTCGGTCACATCTACATCACTTTCTTCTCCGATAACCCGGCACTTGGATAGTTGCTCCTCCAGCTCTTTGATGGGTAATTCAAAATCCAAATATTCCATTATCAATTAAATTTTGATTTGATTCAGCCTACAAACTTACGGATTTTTTTGTGTACAATTTACGGCCTTATCATTATTTATATCCCTACCGGCATATTCCGATATCCCCCGGAGGATCGATTCCGTTGCCTGCAGTGCTGTTTTTCTGACGTTTGCTTTCCTCCCGGTGTTTCAGCACGCCATTGGCCAATACCGTAATGAGAATAACAACCGCTCCGAGATAAAATTCGGGGTTCATTTTTTCGGTATCGCCCAGTATCATAAAAGCCAGAAGTATGCCATACACGGGTTCCATATTAATGGTCAGCATCACGGTATAAGGACTGATATACTTCATCACTTTTACGGAAGAAATCAGTGCGTATGCCGTACATACCGACGCGAGGACAAGCAGGTAAAGCCAGTCTTTCGGGGAAAGCATGATAAACCCGTCGGTAAAGACCTCTCCGCCCATACACACGGAAAGAAATGCTACCCCACTGAGCAACTCATAGAAGGAAATGACAGACGGACGGTATTGCTTCACAAATTTTCCATTCATCAGGGAAAATACCGAAGATAACAAGGCTGCAATAAGGGCCAGGACAATCCCTTCGACATAATCGGACCCTACCCGGAATATCAGGTATAAACCCAGGATAACAACCAGCCCCAGCACAAGCTCATACCAGATAACCCTTCGCTTATACCATATAGGTTCCAGCACCGAGGTAAACAGCGCCCCGGTAGATATCATGGCCAGCGTTACGGAAACATTGGAAACTTTTACCGCCATAAAGAAAGCCACCCAGTGGAGGGCCAGCACAACACCTGCAAGGATAAAGGCCAACAGGGTTCTCATCGGCACCCGTAAAGAAAAACCGCTATACCATATATACCCCCCTACAAAAAAGGTGGCCAGGACCATCCTATACCATACCAGCGGAATGGCATCGACGGTAATCAGAGCCCCGAGAACTGCCGTAAATCCCCATATAAACACAATAAGATGTAAGTGGAGATAATTCTTTTGATTATTGTTTAGCATTATTCAGCAGATAAATAGCCAGTATTCCGAATAAAATATTAGGGATGGCCGCCGCAAGAAGGGGAGAAAATCCCGATTGTTCGGCCATGGCCCCGAAGATCCGGTCGAAGAATATAAACACAAAGGCAAGGGCTATACCCAGAGCCAGGTTGACCCCCATACCTCCCCGTTTTTTCTTGGAAGATACCGCAACGGCAATAATGGTAAGTATAAATGCCGATACCGGCAGCCCCCAGCGTTTGTATTTTACCAGGAGATAGGTATTAATATTGGAAGACCCTTTCCTCCGCTCGTTATCGATAAACTTGTTGAGTTCGAAAAGGTTCTTGGTTTCTGCAATATACGAAACCGGTGTCAGATCATCCAGATTAAAGGAAAATATGGTGTCGAGCCTGCTCTCTTTTTGCAGGATATCATCGGTCTCCCCTACCCGGCGTTTCACATAGGAAGACAAACGGTATGTACTGTCTTTTTCTACCCACCTGATGTTTCGGGCCGATATTTTATACACCAGCCTCTCCCCGTCGAAATGTTCGAGCGTAAAATTGTACCCGATCTTGTTCCGGGGATCAAAACTGCTTACATAAATAAAATCGTTGTCGTTGATCTGGTTGTACAGATTGGTGGTTTCACGGTCCTGTTTTCCTTTTTTAAGGTATTTATAATAGAATTCCTTATATCCCTTACTGGCCGAGGGCACGATAAACATTCCCATAACAAAGGCTACCATGGCTACAACAGCAGCCCCCACAAGGTACGGGCGCAGAAAACGGGTATAGGGCACCCCCGAACTCAGTATCGCGGTAATTTCCGTATTATTAGCCAGCTTGGAGGTAAACCATATAATAGACAGGAACAGAAATATAGGAAATAACAGGTTTGCAAAATAAAAGGTAAAATTCACATAGTAGATAATAATCTCCGAGGTAGGCGCTTCCTGCTCGATCATTTTCCCTACTTTTTCCGAAAGGTCGATCATGATCCCTATAGGGATGAAAAGCAGGAGCATCACGGTAAAAGTCCCGAGATACCTTTTTATTATGTACCAATCCAATATTTTCACGACACCCTTAGTTTTTGTTTCGTATTACCTTAAAGCCGCTGTCCCAACCTGGGCACCATTTCATTTTTCCACCTGTAAAAATCACCTGCCAGAATATGCTTTCGCGCTTCACGCACCAGCCATAAATAAAAGCCGAGATTGTGGATCGTAGCAATTTGTTTGCCAAGATACTCATTTGCCGCAAAAAGATGTCTCAGATAAGCCTTGGAATATTGGGTATCCACAAAGGTGATCCCCATTTCATCTACCGGCGAAAAATCGTCTTCCCACTTCTTGTTTTTTATATTGATGATCCCGTTAGCCGTAAACAGCATGCCGTTACGGGCATTACGGGTAGGCATGACACAGTCGAACATATCCACGCCCAGGGCGATGTTTTCCAGGATATTTACCGGAGTGCCGACCCCCATGAGATAACGCGGTTTGTCTTCCGGCAGGATATCGCAAACCACTTCGGTCATCGCATACATTTCTTCGGCCGGTTCACCGACGGAAAGTCCGCCGATAGCATTTCCCGCTGCACCCGCACCTGCAATATACTCGGCCGACTGTTTTCTGAGATCTTTATACACCGATCCCTGCACGATAGGAAACAGGGTTTGCGGATAATCGTACTTTTCAGGAACTTTTTTCAGATGTTCCACACACCTGTCCAGCCACCTGTGCGTCATATGCATGGATCGTTGAGCATAGCGGTAGTCGCACGGATAAGGTGTACACTCGTCAAAAGCCATAATAATGTCCGCACCTATACTTCGCTGGATTTCCATGGCCCTTTCGGGAGAGAAAAAGTGATAGGAGCCGTCTATATGCGACTTAAACTTGACCCCTTCTTCTTTGATCTTTCTGTTTGCCGAAAGGGAATAGACCTGGTAGCCTCCGCTATCGGTAAGAATATTTCTGTCCCACCCCATAAACTTATGCAGTCCGCCGGCTTTCTCCAGGATATCGGTTTGCGGACGCAGATAAAGGTGGTAGGTATTTCCGAGTATGATATCGGGGTTTATATCTTCCTTCAATTCTCTTTGATGTACTCCTTTTACAGAAGCCACAGTCCCCACAGGCATAAAAATAGGCGTTTCCACAATGCCATGCCCCAGTGTAATCTTCCCTGCCCTGGCCTTGGAGGCAGCATCTTTTGCTTCTAAATCAAACTTCATAAAAACGGTATCAATACGCCGGCAAAGATAACGATAATGTAGTAATGGGATAACACGAACCATGCTTATTAAGCAAAGCACCAAACACACCTACAAACATCTAAATGTCAACATTTTAAAACACCATCTTCAATACCCGCCAAAAGATTTCCTACCATAACCGGCGTGTACGAAGTAGTCCGTATACGGCAATACCATAACGATAATACAACAAATTATTTGCCAAACCTCTAAAACTAAAACGCAAAACCCTTGGGGGGAGCTTATTTTAAGTTTATTTTTGTCCGTGAATAATTTCAACTATTAAAAATGTCTAATATTCAACAACTAAACGACTTAGCAACACAGGTTCGCAGAGATATTTTGCGAATGGTTCACAAGGTAAATTCCGGTCACCCGGGAGGCTCGCTGGGATGTACGGAATTTTTCGTAGCGCTCTACAACGAGATCATGGAACTGAAAGATGAATTTGATATGGATGGTATAGGAGAAGATCTCTTCTTTCTTTCCAACGGACATATTTCTCCGGTCTTTTACAGCGTTCTTGCGCGACGGGGATATTTCCCGGTAAAAGAGCTCGACACCTTCCGTATGATCGATTCCCGTCTTCAGGGACACCCTACCACACACGAGGGTCTTCCCGGAATTCGCGTGGCATCCGGTTCACTGGGACAGGGAATGTCCGTAGCCATAGGTGCCGCACTTGCCAAAAAACTAAACAAAGACAATCATGTGATATACAGCCTTCATGGCGACGGTGAGTTACAGGAAGGACAAAACTGGGAAGCCATCATGTATGCTGCTGCCTACAAAGTAGATAACTACATTGCAACGGTAGATTACAACGGGCAGCAGATCGACGGTGCTACCGATGACGTACTTCCTATGGGCGATCTCAGGGTGAAATTCGAAGCTTTCGGATGGGATGTTATGGAGATCGAAGAAGGCAACAACATCGAAGCGGTTATCGCCGGAATGAAAGAGGCCAGAACACGAACAGGAAAAGGCAAACCGGTATGTGTGCTGCTTCATACGGTAATGGGTAATGGTGTGGATTTTATGATGTACACCCACGCATGGCATGGTAAAGCTCCTAATGACGAGCAACTGGAGAAAGCCCTCGCACAAAACCCGGAAACCTTAGGAGATTATTAATGTCCTGCGGGAACACGGATCCTTCGGAAAATTAATCGTATCCTGAAATTCATTAAAACAGAAAAATCAAGATGAAAAAATATACAGACACAGGAAAAAAAGACACCAGAAGCGGATTCGGAGCCGGGATGACTGTCCTGGGCCGAACCAATCCTAACGTGGTGGCTCTTTGTGCCGACCTTATCGGATCTTTAAAGATCCAGGAATTTATAGATGAGAACCCGGAACGCTTCTTTCAGGTAGGTATTGCCGAAGCTAACATGATGGGTATGGCAGCGGGACTCACTATCGGGGGAAAAATCCCTTTTACCGGGACGTTTGCCAACTTTTCTACCGGAAGGGTTTATGACCAGATCCGTCAATCCATAGCTTATTCCGGAAAGAATGTAAAAATATGTGCATCCCACGCCGGGCTTACTCTTGGAGAAGACGGAGCTACACACCAGATCCTGGAAGATATCGGACTGATGAAAATGCTGCCGGGGATGACCGTGATCAACCCTTGCGACTATAACCAGACCAAAGCTGCTACGATAGCTATTGCAGAATACGAAGGACCGGTATACCTCCGTTTCGGGAGGCCCACCGTAGCCAACTTCACCCCGGAGGATCAGAAATTCGAGATAGGGAAAGCCCTTCTGCTCAATGAAGGTACGGATGTCACCATCATAGCTACAGGTCACCTGGTATGGGAAGCTCTTATCGCGGCTGAGGCACTGGAAGCCAAAGGTATTTCTGCCGAAGTTATCAATATACACACTATTAAACCTCTTGACGAGGAAGCTATCCTGAAGTCGGTTGCCAAAACCGGATGTGTGGTTACTGCCGAGGAGCACAACTACTACGGCGGACTCGGAGAGAGTGTAGCCAGGGTGCTGGTAAAAAATCAGCCTGCTCCACAGGAATTTGTCGCAACTAACGATACTTTCGGAGAAAGCGGAACTCCCGCACAGCTCATGGAAAAATACGGGCTGAACAATAAAGCCATAGAAAAAGCCGTTGAAAAGGTACTGAAGAGAAAGTAGACTTTTCTTTCCTTAAAGGAATATATCTGCTAAAAAGGTAATTATTTATTAACCGTCCCGGACGAAAATCATATACTCCGGGAATATTAAACCGTACCTATGAAAAAAACGCTTTTAATTATTGCTATGCTTTTTGTCAGCGCTGCCGGGTTTTCCCAAATCGACTTTGGTATAAAGGCCGGTTTTAACTACAACAAAACAGGAGACCTCAAAGACCAGGCAGAAAATGCCATCCTGGATGGCGGAAGCGGAAAAGCCGGATTTCATGCCGGAGTATGGCTCCGCGGAAATGTGCCTATTATAGGCCTGTACCTGCGCCCGGAATTTATGTATACCCAGATCAGCAGCGAATACGAATATCAGGGTAACAAAGGGAATTTTGACCTGCAAAAACTCGATGTGCCGATTCTTATCGGTAAAAAGTTCCTCGGTTTCGCACATGCCTTTATAGGCCCCTCTTTTCAATTCGTGGTAGATTCCGACTTTGATGCGGAAGATATTCAGGATATTGACACAGACAGCTTCACCCTGGGCATGCAAATGGGGCTCGGTGTAGAATTTGGCAGTCTCGGCTTGGACGTCCGATGGGAACGGGGATTATCCGATTCCGAGGCCAAAATCGTAAGTAACAACAGTGATAACCTGAAAATAGACAGCCGGCCTAACCAGGTCATCTTTGGCTTGTCTTATAAGTTTTAGATAAAAACTTCGTTACAACATATCATTAAAAAAGCGGTGCGGGATGAAATTCCGCACCGCTTTGTTGTATTACTCCTATTGGACAACCATACTATCAATCTTCAAGGCATCATAGCAGATGCCTCTGTTACTCAATCCACTATATTAACAGTGTTTTCTGTATCACAGAGCCACCTCAATCTACGTATAAACCCTGTGCCCGGGCAGCCCTAACATCTGCGTAGCTGCACCATATAATCTAACCCTTTCCTGAACTATAAGAAGCAGGTTCTCCCTGAATATTCCCGGATTCAAAGCACTCCAGATTTTAACTGATCTAAAACCAAAAGAGACTGTCCTTCACAAAGAACAGCCCCTTTTTAATGTATTGTATTTCAGATATGGATTATCCTTATTAATCTTCTTCTTCCTCTTTTATAACTTTAACCCTAAGAAGATCTACGGTAAATGCAATCGGTGTGTATGCCGGAATACTTCCGGATCCTGAATAATATCCCAAAGCCGCAGGCATGAAGACCATTCCTATACCATAGTCCCCACTCACTTCATACAATCCGGTATCCTCATTTATATTAATTTCACCCCCGTATTTAAGAGCTGGCATAAATTCACTGAATCCCCTGATATTATTGGAAAGATTAAACCATACCGGAGTATTACTATTATCAAAAACATAATCGGTTAAGAGAAAACCTTTATATCTCACCAAAGTAGAATCTGTTGTCTTTGGAGCAATTGACGCATCTCCCTGCCGCGCTACCAGGTAATACAGGTTATGGTCCAGCGTCTCGTCCGTAGAGATTTCAACAGCTACAGTCTTCACTTCGACCTGTTCCATCAGCGACGTTTTATTACTGTTTTCTCCTGCTATGGTATCTATAACTATCCGAAAATCGAAATCGGTATTATCCGCTCCCGCAGCAGCCTCAAATTCTTCATAATTATAAAAATGCGTACTGAGGTATTCACGAATATCGGCATCATTTTCGGCGGCTACCTCCACAGGGTCACGGACTTCTATAGTCCCTCCGTTATCATCTTTCTTACAAGACCCCAGGAAAACCAATGCTCCTATGGTAACCAAACCAATTCTGTTTATCTTCATCATTGTTAAAAAATTGAATGCGCAAGATACAATTTTCTGTAAATTTGTTTTTATTAATTAACGTAGATTTTCTGTTAGCGTATGCGTATTGATAAGTATTTGTGGTGTGTCCGCTACTACAAAACGAGAAATATTGCCACCGAAGCCTGTAAAAAAGGACACATATCTATAAACGGCCAGACTGTCAAACCTTCCCGTGAGGTTTTCCCGACAGATAAAATAAGGCTTCGTAAAGACCAGATCTATTACGAGCTTACCGTACTCGATATCCCGGACAGCCGCGTAGGGGCCAAACTCACGGATATTTACAGGCTCGACACTACGCCTCCCGAAGCTTTCGAGAGTGCTGAGCTTTTGAAGTACGCCAAAGAACATTATCGCAAAAAGGGAACGGGGCGCCCCACCAAAAAAGACCGCAGAGACATTGAGGATTACCTCGATGACGATGAATCACCTGAGAACGAATAACACCATATATGGACCTCCGGAAAGACTCTTATTGGGAAGATCGCTACAACACAGGAAAAGACGGATGGGACATCGGCCATATATCCCCTCCATTAAAAGCATTTACAGACCGGCTCGGAGACAAAACTATTAAGATCCTGGTTCCCGGTGCCGGAAACGGTTATGAGGCAGAATACCTGTTCCGACAAGGATTCACAAATACCTACATGCTTGATTTTGCTGCCGCTCCCCTGAATCACTTTAAGGCCCGTGTTCCGGATTTTCCGGACTCCCGGATCTTACATGAGGATTTTTTCAATGTCCGGATGCAATTTGACCTTATCCTGGAACAAACGTTCTTCTGCGCTATTCCCCCTTCTTCACGGCCGGACTATGTCCGGCAGATGCACAGGCTATTGCACCCGGGAGGAACTCTCGCAGGACTGCTTTTCGATTTTCCGCTAACGGAAGACGGCCCTCCTTTCGGAGGAAGCCGAGAGGCGTATACCACCCTTTTTACTCCCTATTTCGACATCAGCATCATGGAAACATGTTACAATTCCATCCCCCCCAGGGCCGGTAGAGAACTGTTCTTTAAAGTACAGCCGAAAACACTGTGAATCCCCACCCGGAACCTCACTTAGTTTTATCTGAAATAAGCATATACGTATTATTTTAATCGATAAATTTGTCTTTTACTTTAAACAAATGCATTATGACGATCACAGAACACAAAATACTCAGTCACGAAGAAATAGAACACAAAATACGCAGGATCGCCTATCAGATCTACGAAACCTTCGTAGATGAGGAAGAGATTGTCATTGCAGGCATCGTAGCTACCGGACTGACTTTTGCCGAAAAGATCAGCACGGTATTAAGAGAGATCTCCGACCTTAACATCATTCTGTGTGAAGTGACCGTAGATAAAGTAACGCCCACGAATCCAGTGAAGACCTCATTACCGGAAAGCGCTTATGAGAACAAGGCCATCGTCCTTATAGACGATGTACTTAATTCCGGTGCAACACTGATATACGGCGTAAAGCACTTTCTGAATGTTCCTGTCAAAAAGCTGAAAACTGCCGTACTCGTAGACCGTAACCATAAACGCTATCCCATAAAAGCCGATTTCAAGGGGATCTCACTCTCCACTTCCCTCCAGGAACACGTCAGTGTGGAATTCGGAGAAGATGAAAATACAGCTTTTCTGTTATAGACAAACTCAAACCACTCTTGACGTAATCTCGTCTGCAATGGTTTCGACCGGGCGACCGTCTACCAGGACACTATAAGGTGCCTTCAGGTAAAAAAAGTTGCGCTCAAAAAGGTGCTTTCGTATAAACTCCTCCAATTCGGTATCCGACAGGTGCTTTATAAGCGGTCTGTGCTCTTTTTCCTCTTTAAGACGGGCGGTAAGTTCTTCTATGGAAGCTCTCAGGTAAACTACCTTATCGGTAGACTGCTGTATATAGTCCATATTATTACCATAACAGGGAGTTCCTCCGCCAAGGGCGATAACCATATTATCGGAATTTTTCATTAAGTCTTCCAGGTAACGGCTTTCTGCCTTCCTAAAATAGATCTCCCCCTTATCTGCAAAGATCTCCCGGATTTTTTTCCCTTCCTTTTCTTCTATAAAATCATCCATATCCACGAAGGTCATGGAGTGCATTTCTGCCAATTTTCTACCTACCGAGCTTTTACCACTCCCCATATATCCTATCAGTACAATGACCATAAAACTTTAATTTATTTAAAAACAATGCATTATATCTAACCTCTAAAAAAAATACAAATTTATATCAAAATCATCTTGAAAAATAAATTATTGATGTTATATTTGCACCCGCCTACCGAGAAGGATATCAAACATCTCTAAAGGCTGACAATTTGCGGGAAAAGCAAGTTTTTTTTGAAATGACCTGGTAGCTCAGTTGGTAGAGCATCTCCCTTTTAAGGAGAGGGTCCTGGGTTCGAGCCCCAGCCAGGTCACTGTAAAGTATTATTTTTGCGGTTATTTGCCATACCGAAAAAACAATACGTGTTCTTTGCATTTTTTTTGAAATGATAATTTAATCTCATTAGACCTGGTAGCTCAGTTGGTAGAGCATCTCCCTTTTAAGGAGAGGGTCCTGGGTTCGAGCCCCAGCCAGGTCACTTCTTTTACTGCTCACGTGGTGAAATTGGTAGACACGCCATCTTGAGGGGGTGGTGTTCGCAAGGACGTGCTGGTTCGAATCCAGTCGTGAGCACAATGAACAATCCTCCAAACCCCATAAACATGGGGTTTTGTTTTTTAGGACCATTTCAAAGAAAACAAAAACAGGCCGATTTGCGCTTCACTGCATAGAGCTATCACAGGCAACCGCTTCCCACAACGTATCGACTATTCTCCCAATTCAATCTTAATCTCCGCGCTAAGCTGCTCAATTTTAGTCTGCACCTCAGTGTAATACTGCAAAATGAAACTCCGGTTTTTCTCAATTTTCCACAGGTAACTCAGAAGCACTTTCTCCCTGTCAGGTTCCAATTCCAGCGGCGTAATGATCCCGGTGATCCTTTTACCCGTATCAAACTCAAAATTCGGGGCTATAGAAGAATTAATTTCTTTAAAATAATTTTCCTGAAACTGCAGCTCATAATACTCTTCCTCCAGTTTCCTCAACACATTATAATAATACTCGTACAACAAAACGATCTTTGTCCTCAGCGAATCATTTTCAATGAGCTCGAGACCTCTTGATTTTAAGGTCTCATATCCCGAAACATTCTGGATAGAAACAAAATCGCGGGTCAGGCTTAAATAATGAGTCATTACGGAGTCTTTCGCAACCGGTTTGCCCGCTATCATATTCCGAAAATATCTCACGGCTCTAACCCCTGTTTTATGCCCGGATTCATTTAACTTTATATCGGCTATATCTTTTTCCAACCCATTGTTTATTTCCGTCAGAATTTTATTTTCCGCATTTCTGTCGTTCCTATTATCATTCCAGTTGTTCAACGTAAAGGCCGAAATAACCGCCACAAAAATCGACAGGAATTCAAGCGTATATTTTTTCCAGTTTCTCATCTGTATTTTCTTCATCTGATATCGTATAACGGGCCACCGAGACAGCACGATAAAACAACTTGATACTTATGACCACAAGCTTAGATCACAGACTTTCCCAACCGGTCATTCAAATTCCGGATCACCTCCTTACATTCTGCCAAATGCCGGATATCGGCTTCAAATGTTCTGATCTTACGCAAAGCCGGAAAGGATATCCGTCTTTTCGCCATAGAGGAGGATATGAGAATATTAAAATAATTATATACCAAAATCACTTTTTGCACAAAGTCGGTTTCAACGGTTCTAAACCCGAGCTTTTCCGCCGTTCTCTCGTTTATGATATAGCTCGTACCCCGGACCTTCATTTCGCCGGAATCTTCAAACTCCTCGATAAGATTTAATAAGCCCTGCAAATAGTTTCGGAGTATAAACCTGGTCCGCTGTTTTCCATTCATCTCCTTATCAATCACAAAATAATAATCGAACCACGTTCCTCCGTGGATTTTGATTATCCCTTTTTCGGGTTTCTCTGCAATAAACAAAGGAGAGTAATAGACGAGTTTTCCTCTTTTTTTTAAAGCGGGCGTATCGAAGAAAGGAGCCACCACAGAAAGTGTTACTGCAAAAGATAGTATTCCGATCAGGTAGATACCGGACTGTACCGCAATAAGAATAGTAAAAATAACAAATACAAAAGCAGAAACAGCGATAACCACCTGTAGCCGGTTTTGCTCGCTCACGCTCATCGTGTAAAACCTGTGATCCAATGTTTCTACGGTTTTATAAAAGTTTTACTGTTCACCGCATTCTTCGTAGTGTTCAGCCTCACGCAAATATAAACAACACATGCTTTCATCCACGAAAAAGTTCTATGCAAAAAAAATACATTTATACACCGTGCAGCAGAATTCTCCTACTCCGCAATCCATTGATCCAGCATCTGCCGGACTTTTTCACTATCCCAGGCCGCTGTGCCTTTCTTACTGATCACTATGTTTCCCGATTTGTCCAGAACCCATGTTGCGGGAATACTGGAAGAGTACATCTTTTCCGGCACTTTACTCACCGGAAAGTACACCGGGAGCTCTTCCCACCCTTTAGCTTTCATAAACTTCTCTACGGTTTCCGGATCTTCCCCCGTAACAAACAGAAAAAGCACACGATCCCCATACGAGTCATACAAACGATGCAAAGCGGGCATTTCCGCAATACAGGGCGGGCACCACGTTGCCCAGAAGTTTACCAGCACCACCCGACCCCTGGCCTCATTAAAATCGTACAACCCACCTTCCATTGTTTTCAGGTTCCAATGATACCCCTCCAGCCTTTCCCTGTCTTGATCAGGTACCGGCGACGGACTGAAGACGATGATCCGGTTCACCCATATCTTAACCGTGGTGCCTACCGGTGTAAACAACATCAACACTACAAAGATGAGCAACAACAGATTATATATCCGGCTTTTCGTCAGCTTCATGGAAAAATGAACTACTTTGTTAGTGAATCGAGCAGCCTGCGTATTTCCGGCGTACCCCAATCGGCTATTCCGTCGCTTTCCGCAACGATATACCCGTTTTTATCTATAATGTAGCCCGAAGGCACTTTCTTTGCATCCAGAGGCATCTTTTCTCCTATCATAAGGTAAGTCACCGGAAAAGCATACGACCTTCGCTTCATCAGGTCTAATACAGGCTCTTTACGTTCATTGGTAATCAGGTAAAAATCTACCCGATCCCCATAAACTTCATAAAGTTTCTGAATACCTCTTCTTTCGGCAATGGAAGGTATCCGCCATGATGCCCAGAAATTAACGAAAACGACCCTGCCACGGGACTTACTGAAATTAAAAACCTTCCAGTCTTCATCTTTCAGGCGCCAGTTATAATCAGTGATCTTCCTCCGATCTTCCGGTTTTACGATTTCAGGGCCCGGGGCAAACCAACGACTCAGCAAAACCTTGCTCTCAAAACCGAGAGGCGTAACAAAGAAAGACAGCACTACCAGAATAAGCAGGAGATTTTTAAGGGTTCGTTTTTTCATGGACAAGACTTTTTGTTGTTTAAAGATACGCGGTCTGCGGCACAACTCCGGGCACAAAAATAAAAAACTCCCGGACTCGGGAGTTTTTATACATTTATAATATTTCAAATACTTACATCATTAAGCATTTCCTGCCGCTATAAGATTCAATGCAGAACCTGCTCTGAACCATGCGATCTGTCCTTTATTATAGCTGTGGTTTGCTTTAATTACATCTTTACTACCATCGCTGTGAACCAATTCTATGGTCACATCTTTTCCGGGAGCAAATCCCTCAAGGTCTACAAAGTTGAACGTATCATCTTCCTGGATCAGGTCATAATCCGCTTCGTTGGCAAAAGTAAGTGCCAGCATTCCCTGCTTTTTCAGGTTAGTTTCGTGGATACGTGCAAAAGACTTCACCAGGACCACTTTTACTCCCAAGTGGCGTGGCTCCATAGCCGCATGCTCACGCGAAGAACCTTCTCCGTAGTTATGGTCACCCACAACTACCGTAGGTATTCCGGCAGCTTTGTACTCTCTTTGTGTATCGGGAACTCCTCCGTATTCGCCATTCAACTGATTTTTCACGAAGTTGGTCTTCATGTTATAGGCATTTACGGCACCGATAAGACAGTTATTGGAGATATTGTCCAGATGACCGCGGTAACGCAACCATGGTCCCGCCATAGAAATATGGTCTGTCGTACATTTTCCGAAAGCCTTGATAAGTAATCTGGCTCCGGTGATATTCTTACCGTCCCACGGCGCAAAAGGCTTCAGCAGCTCCAGGCGCTCGGATGTAGGTGATACTACGACATTAATACCGCTTCCGTCCTCTGCCGGAGCCTGGTATCCTGCATCCTCCACAGCAAATCCTTCGGGTGGCAATTCGTATCCTCTCGGCTCATCCAGCATCACCTCTTCGCCGTCTTCGTTGATCAGCTTATCTTTGAGCGGATTAAAATCGAGTCTTCCGGAGATCGCAATAGCGGTGACCAGTTCCGGAGACCCTACAAAAGCAAGCGTATTCGGGTTACCGTCTGCTCTTTTAGCAAAGTTCCTGTTAAAAGAGTGAACGATAGTATTGCGCTCTTCTTTCTCAGATCCCTCACGATCCCACATTCCTATACAGGGTCCGCAGGCATTGGCAAATACCGTAGCGCCAATTTTATTAAAGGTATCGATAAACCCGTCTCTCTCGATGGTATAACGCACCTGCTCTGATCCGGGAGTTATGGTAAAGCTCGATTTTGTCTTTAGTTTTTTATCAGACACCTGTTTGGCCAGGGAAGCGGCTCTTGAAATATCCTCATACGAAGAGTTTGTACAGGAACCTATAAGTCCATACTCCACTTTCAGCGGCCAGTCATTCTCCTTGGCAGCTTCTTTCATTTTGGATATTGGCGTAGCCAGGTCTGGCGTAAAAGGTCCGTTCAGGTGCGGCTCCAACTCGGAAAGATTGATTTCTATCACCTGATCGAAATACTGCTCCGGACTGGCATAAACCTCCGGATCGGCAGTGAGATATTCTTTGACGTTATTTGCAGCATCCGCAACATCAGCACGTCCTGTAGACCGCAGATACCTGTCCATAGAAGCATCGTATCCGAATGTTGAAGTCGTTGCCCCTACTTCGGCCCCCATGTTACAGATCGTACCTTTACCGGTACAAGACATAGCTTCGGCACCTTCACCGAAATACTCGATGATAGCCCCGGTTCCTCCTTTTACGGTAAGAATACCGGCAACCTTCAGGATAACGTCTTTGGGAGCGGTCCATCCGGAGAGTTTTCCGGTGAGTTTCACCCCTATGAGTTTAGGAAATTTAAGTTCCCATGGCATGCCGGCCATCACATCAACAGCATCAGCTCCACCGACACCGATAGCGATCATTCCGAGTCCGCCCGCATTTACGGTATGCGAATCCGTACCGATCATCATTCCTCCTGGGAATGCATAGTTTTCAAGAACCACCTGATGAATAATACCTGCACCGGGCTTCCAGAAACCTATTCCGTATTTATTTGATACCGACCCCAGAAAGTCGAATACCTCGTTACTTGTTTCATTGGCTCTTTTCAGATCTTTATCCGCGCCTACTTTTGCCTGGATCAGGTGATCGCAGTGCACCGTTGTAGGAACAGCTACTTTGGGCTTTCCGGCCCTCATAAACTGTAACAACGCCATTTGTGCCGTAGCATCCTGACAAGCAATCCTGTCGGGGGCAAAGTCCACATAATCCGTACCTCTCTCAAATGCCGTAGTCGGGTTACCATCCCAAAGGTGGGCATATAAAATCTTTTCGGATAAGGTCAGCGGCTTACCTACCACTTCACGGGCTTTATCTACCCGCTCGGTGATTCCAGCGTAGACCTTTTGAATCATATCAATATCAAAAGCCATTGTCTATAAAGTTTTTTATTTTGAAAGTCCGGCAAAAATACGAAATCGCTAACACTTTTTAAAGTTTTTAATATCTCCTTTTCTTTTCCTCGTATTCCGCAACAAATCTATAGCAAAACCTTCCTATTTTATGCATTTGACATTTTATTAATACGCAAAATATAAATTTGTTAATACCGGCACTTCATATCAGACAAAATGATACTATCAATTTTATTTATACGGCAATAATCAAACGAAATTTTAAGGGATTGTTAAGCAAGCAGATCACTGACGGAGCTATAAACAAAATAGCGTCACTTTATGCTCTAACGGATCGCTCGGCGTCTTTTACATTTTTTTCAGTCCTACGGGGTTCCTGTTAGCAAAGTCATAAAAAACGGACGATCTCTAAAAGAACAGGCCCGGTAGTACTACCAGGCCTCGTCTCTGTTTTATTTATTCGAAGATTCCCCCCCAATGAAATGAAATTTCCTTCTTTATATCCGGGTGCAAGCTGTAATGCACAGGACAGGTCTTGGCAGTGTTCTCCAGCAATTTCCTGGTTCTTTCTTCCGGATTTACCGGAAAATAAAACGCTACTTTTATTGCGGAAATCCGCCTGGGTGACGCCTCCATGGTTTTTGTTACTTCCGCCACGGTTTCACTAAGGTCTACCTGCAGGTCTCTGGCTTTGATCCCCATAACCGTAAGCATACAACTCGCCAGTGCCGTAGCTACCGTATCCGTAGGAGAAAAAGCTTCTCCTTTTCCGTTATTGTCCGTAGGCGCATCGGTAATAAACGTATTACCGGACTGCAGATGTTCGCACACTGTTCTCAGCTCGCCTTTATAGGTTACTTTTGAGGTCATTTTGCTTCTTCTATTTCAAGTTTGTCTGTGTACCTTACAATATAAGCTCCGTTATTGTAATATCCTCCGCCAAACGATTTTTTATGATAATTGAATTTATTCTCCACATATTCCGTTTCTCCGATACGGGACACCGTTTCGAAAAGGTCTTCATCATAGGCCAGGCGAAGCAATACATCTTTGGTCATATCATATCCCCGCACCGCGTACCTGTTGGGAGAGATACCATATTTATCAAAATAAGCCCTGACAAAAGGATCGCTGTCGGATGAGGCTTTATCTACGGTTGGATAATGGAACTTCAGATTGGCAAGGTGAAAGTTGGATACGCTCTCCGACTCAAAGGCATTGGTTTTTTTGGTTGTAAAGAGCGTAATCTTATGCTGCCCGGAACGTGCGGAATTCAGTACGCCCGTCACATTGGTCAGCATAACAATATCTCCGGTTTCCACGATAACCCAGTTTTCCTTAATCTCACTCAGCACCCTTTTCAGGTCATCGATCTTTATAAATTTATCCTCAGTAGGATTGAGTATATGCACCCCGGACAGTTCGGATTGTAAGCGTTGCCGGACTCCTGCATTTTTCGAATCGGCAATAACGACAATATGTTTGTCTCCACCATGCAGCTTTATGTAATTGATCATTTTCTCCCGGAGCACCTGGTCATCCGGTACGGTCTGAAATATGTTGTCCAGCGGCTTTACAGTGCCTGAAAACGGAAGAAAAACAGGGACTCCGCGCACACCACCGGCAACTTCATTGAAAGGCGTTGAAAGAAATGGCCCTATGACAGCGTCCACATCTCTGAAATTGTTGGCTGCAAGCAATCTTCCCGTACCCGTCGTACTGGCGCGACTGTCCAGAACTTTTACATTGACGGAAACCCCGAGTTTTTTAACGGAGTCCAAAGCAGTAAGTGCTCCGGTGTAAAAATCGAGGGATCTGCTCAGCAACTTACTCTCCCTGATCCTTTTTCTAAAATCATCACTATCATCTATCTCGTTCAGTTTAAAAGGGAGCACCAGGGCTATATTCACCGTACTTCTACGATTAATACTGTCCGTAAGATGAAATTTCTCCGTAACCACGCCGTCTTCCACTTCGAGGTTTGAAGGTAAGGATTGTGGGAGCTTGAGAATCATTCCTTCTTTGAGCCCTCCTTCCTTCAGCTCGGGATTCAGAGCTTCCAGCTGCTCGCGGGTTACCCCGAGTTTCACTTTCAACCGGTAGAACCCTTCCTTCGGCTGAACCACATAATAGCTGTGCGCATCATCTATAGGCTTTTCTTTGACACCGGGTTCGTCCGGTACAATAACCTCCTGTCCTTCGCGCAGTACATCACCCATTTCCGGGTTTAGCGCCTCCAGTTCCTCGATGGTTATCCCGTGCTTATAAGCCACACGCCACTTCCCTTCTTTGGCCTGCACCACATAGGTCCTGGTGTTATCCGGTTCGGGGTCTTTAAAAACTTCCACAGCCTTATACTCAAAACGCGGGATGCGTATCTTCTCTTTCTTTTTGAGCTGACGGCTATACAATTCCTTATTGTACTTCTTGATATCGTCCACACTCACATTGTACAGTTGTGCAATGCTGAACAAGGTTTCTTTACGCCGTACTTTATGGGTGATAAAAGAAACCACTTCCTGTGTCATCTTTTCGCCGTCTGTCTTTGCTTTGTCAGACAGCGGAATGATCAGGATCGTATTGACCGTAAGACCGTTTTTCACTTCCGGATTGAGCCGGATGATGTCGGACGGGCTCACCTCGTATTTCCTGGCAATACCCGCTATGGTCTCTCCTTTTTTTACGGCATGCGTATCAAAATCCTGTGCATACGCCAAAGAGCCAAAAAAAGCTGCCAGTAAAAAAACTACAAATTTGTTCATTCGTATTTATTTTTAAGCATTCGGACGAAGGACCTGCCCTAAACAAAGATACGGGCAATTTCAAAGAAACGCCCGGTATATCTTTCAGAACTTCCGGTTTACCGGTCTGCAAACGGGTAGGCAGGTTCCTTTATTCCCATTCTATAGTAGCCGGCGGTTTAGAACTGATGTCGTACACTACTCTATTAACGCCTTTTACTCTATTTATTATATCATTTGATGTTTTTTGCAGAAAATCGTAGGGAAGATTTACCCAGTCGGCCGTCATACCGTCCGTACTTTCCACGGCCCGTAATGCAACACATTTTTCATACGTGCGTTCATCGCCCATAACGCCTACGGAATTTACGGGGAGCAGGATAGCACCTGCCTGCCATACTTTATCATACAATCCCCAGCTTTTGAGCCCACTGATAAAGATATCGTCCACTTCCTGAAGGATACGCACTTTTTCCGGCGTAATATCGCCGAGAATACGTATCGCCAGACCAGGTCCGGGGAAGGGGTGTCTTCCCAGCAAGGCTGCATCCATATCCATGGACGCTCCTACTCTCCGTACCTCATCTTTAAAGAGCATACGCAGGGGCTCTACGACTTTCAGTTTCATAAAATCGGGAAGTCCGCCCACGTTGTGATGACTTTTTATGGTTGCCGAAGGCCCTTTTACCGATATGGATTCGATCACATCGGGATAGATCGTTCCCTGACCAAGCCATTTGACATCCTTAATTTTATGAGCTTCATCATCGAACACCTCTATAAAGGTCCGTCCTATGGCTTTCCTTTTCAATTCCGGGTCTTCCAATCCCTTCAGGGCTTTCATGAAACGGTCCGAAGCATCAACACCTTTTACATTGAGGTCCATGCCTTCGTAACGCTCCAATACTTTTTCAAATTCGTTCTTACGGAGCAGCCCGTTGTTTACGAATATACAGTGCAGGTTCTCTCCTATGGCTTTGTGCAACAAAACCGCTGCTACGGATGAGTCTACTCCTCCGGAGAGGGCCAGGACCACCTTGTCGTTTCCGAGTTGCTCTTTGAGAACGTCAACGGTCATATCCACAAAATTGTCCGGGGTCCAGCTCTGGGCTACTCCTGCTATTTTTACCAGGAAGTTTTCCAGTATTTTTTTTCCATCTGTAGAGTGATATACTTCCGGATGAAATTGTATGGCATAGGTCGGTTCCCCTTCTATCTTGTAGGCCGCATTTTCCACATCGGTCGTGCTGGCAAGTTTTACCGCTCCTTCAGGCAATGCTTTGATCGTATCACTGTGGCTCATCCAAACCTGGGTTCCCGGAGAGACACCCTCAAAAAAGGCCTCTTCTTCGACAATATAAGACAGGTTTGCCCTTCCGTACTCCCGGGTATTGGAAGGCGCTACGTTACCTCCTCCGAAATGAGCAAGGTATTGTGCACCATAGCAAACGCCAAGCAGTGGGATCTTGCCGCGTATAGCGGATAAGTCCGGATGCGGCGCATCCTCTGCCCTTACGGAAAACGGGCTTCCGGAAAGTATTACCGCCTTATAGCGCGCCATATCTTCCGGCAAATGATTGAATGGGTGAATTTCGCAGTAAATGTTTAGCTCGCGAACCCTTCGAGCGATGAGTTGTGTGTACTGCGAACCGAAATCTAAAATAAGTACGTCGTGTTGCATGCGCAAAAATACTACTAAATATCAAAAATCAAATCTCAAATCCTAAATTCCTCTTATAGTTATCCAAAAACTATTACTTCATCGTATCGAGGATCATTTTTATATCTTCTTCGGTGGTATCCGGGTTGATAAAACAAAAACGGGAAACCGTCTCATACGTATCTCCGTTTTTCCATTTGGTCGGGGTCACCAGCGCGAGTCCTGCTTTGTGGTTTTTATAGGTCCAGTTCGTGTAGTCATCCGGTGTCCATCCCTTACGACGATACAGCACACAAGACAAACCGGGCTCGCGCACGAGTTCCAGGTCGGGGTTTTCTTCGATGAGATTTGCAGCTATTTTTGCCAGTTCAATTCCACGTTCCACGGCTTCCTTATACATTTTTGTACCGTGCATAGCAAGAGAAAACCATAAGGGTAATCCCCTTACCCTTCGGGTCAGCTGTATCTGGTAATCGGCCGGATTGAAACCCTGAGCCCCCTCGTCTTTGAAAATATCGAGATATGATCCTTCCTGGGCATGCGCTTTTCTGGCCAGTTCGGGCTTTTTATAGATGACCGCCCCACAATCGTAAGGGGAGAACAACCATTTGTGCGGATCTATAGTAATACTGTCAGCACTTTCGATACCCCGGAACAAATGTCTTACGGAATCGGCAGCAAGTGCTCCTCCTCCGTAAGCGGCATCGACGTGAAACCAAAGCTGTTCTTTTTTACAGATCCCGGCAATCCCATCCAGATCGTCTATAATACCCGCGTTTGTAGTTCCCCCCGTGGCGACTACTGCAAACAGGCGGTTTCTCTGCTCGTCCGACAAATGGTCTATGGTATATCGCAATCCTTCTTGAGTCAACCGGTCTTCGGAATCGACAAGGTAAACGTCCGCATCGATAACTTTTGCCATAGCTTTTATAGAGGAATGTGCTCCTATGGATGTTATGATCAGGCCCCGGTCGCGGTTGTGTTCGCCACAGACAGAACGCCAGGCCTCACGGGCAGTAACCATAGCCGAGAGATTTGCGGCAGTCCCGCCACTGGTAAACACTCCGAACGCTCCTTCGGGAAGCCCGGTCAGGGAAACCAACCATTTCATCGCTTCATTTTCGCAATAAATCCCACCGGCTCCTTCCATCCAGTATGCCCCGTGAATACTGGAAGCAGACGTTACCAGATCGAACATCACAGCCGCACGGGTCGGCGAAGCCGGAACAAAAGCGAGATGTCTGGGATGATCTATAGGCACAGTTGCCTTGACCAGGACATCTCTGAACAACTGGAACGCTTTTTCCCCACCAATACCATCGGGAGTGATCGTTTCCCCTACCAATCCTCGCAATTCCTCTTCTTTTTTGGGGTGACCTAATTCCGGTGAAGTCTGGGTAATCCTGTTTATGGCGTACTTCATGACATCGAGTGTCATTTCCACCACATCCATATCTATGTTATGCATATTTTATTTCTTTCCGGCAAAGATACATATTGCCTACTTAGCGCTCTCGTCTAAAAGGCATCCCGGAAACTTTTTTTATTATGAAAAACAAAAAAGAAATTGTAAATTAATAGGCTAAACGTATCCCTGCCCTATGAATATTCTCGATTCCATAAAAAACGAGCTCCGAAAAGCTGTTACCAAACCCAAGCACCGTTTTCGTTATTTTTCCATGGCTACCTGCGGAATTCACGGCCACGTACGCCAGCGCATGCTTGTATTACGGGATGTTGCCGACGACTTCACCCTCACTGCATATACCGACAGCAGGTCTAAAAAAATGACACATCTGCGGGAAAACAGCGAAGTGAGCCTCTTGTTTTTCAATCCGTCCAAATTTATACAGATCACCATGACCGCCAGGGTACAGGTAGATAACAACGAAGAGACGATACTCAATTTGTGGAACCGTATAAAACCAAGATCACGAAAAGATTATATTACAGAACTCCCTCCCGGAACCATGATCCAGGACCCGTCGGAAATAGAACATCAGGACAACATTCACTACTTTACCGTATTACGACTGATCCCGGAAAAAATCGAATACGTAAAACTACAGAAGATCAACCACCTGAGAATACTCTTCTGCCGGGAAGACCATACATGGAGCAGCACCTACCTGGTACCGTAATCTCTACGCCTGTGGAGTCAGCACATAAAAATCCCCCTTTAAAGGGTCCAGCTCATCCAGCAGTAGCGAAATGAGAGCCTTACCGTATTGCTCGTAAAACTGGGAAAAATTAACAGTACGTTCCTGTAAGGATTGTCCCGGGAATAATTCATTCTGAATTTCTGTCATCCGGATGACCTGGTCGGACAGTTTTCTCTTTTGTGCCTTTAACAACCTCTTCTCCAGTTTATCCAAACCTTTCAACTGTTTTTTTTCCTGTGCCCTTACGGCGTTTAAAAAGGTTTTATCGGTTTTTTCTGCCAGTTCGTACATTTCCCTGAACTGTTCCTGAAGATGTTTTTTCTGCGGGGTAAAATCGATATCGACATCACTGATCTCCCTTACTTTTTTATTGATAAAGGCATCTCTTTTCAAAAAGAGGGCTTCCGGGCTGATACGCAGGTTTTCCAGCTTGCTGCGTTGTTTCGCACTAACCAGCAAAACGGAATTACGAACGAGCAATACCGGAAAAGGTACTTTTTCTTCTTCGAAAAATCCTTTCAGCTGCAACCAGTAGGCTATTTCTCCTCCACCTCCTATGTAACAGAGATTGGGCAATATAACTTCCTGGTAGAGCGGACGAAGTATGACATTCGGAGAAAATTTCTGTGGTTCCTCCTGCAGGTGCTGCAGCAAGGCTTCTTTACTCCACGTGATATCCGTATCTACAACACCGTAGGTATCTCCGGCTTTCCCGATACGTTCCCGTAACCCCTCATCCAGATAAAAAAGATTGATCTCCCGGGGATTCACCTGAAGATTATAGTTTCCGTCAGCTTCCTTAAGCGCTTCGGAAGTTCCGGAAACGCTGCGGTAGGCTACATTGCGAAATATATCATTCTCCGCATATGGTATAAACAGCTCTTTGAGACTGCGATCGTCACCATCTACGATAACGAGGCCATATTCACCAAAAAGTTCATTCACGAGAAAACGGGTCGCGGAGGCCAGGTTGTCGTGCTCCAGATATGCCTTTTCAAAAAGCTGCTTGAGAAATTCCGACGAAGCTCCGGGCCCGAGCTCCGCAGCAAACAACCGGTACACCTCATCCAGTCCGTCGGTAGAAAATCTTCCTACGGCCCCTCCGGAGCTACGATTCCAGCAGAAGTTTTTCCCATGAACATTAAAATGATTGATCTCTTCGAAGTCATGGTCTTCCGTAGCCATCCAATATACCGGAACAAAATGATAGCCGGCATATTCCGAAGCCAGTTGCCTGGCCAGTTTTAGAGTAGTTATAATTTTGTAGAGAAAATAGGAAGGCCCCGTAAAAAGATTAAGCTGATGCCCTGTTGTTATGGTAAAGGTATTCTCCGAGCGTAACGCATGAATATTGGATGATGTCTCCGCGGTCATTACCGTATGGGCATATTGCCGTTCGAGAGCATCGGCAAGCACCTGGCGTGTATCTCCGGAATACGATCCCTGCTTTTCACGGAGCTGTTCTTTGAAACTCCCCATTTCCGGAAAGCGATTATAAAAAGGTTTCAATACCGGTTCCTGCTCTACATAATCGCAAATCAGTTTCGAAAAATATCCGGTTTTTCGGTATGAAACACACGCATCAGGCATCATATAAATAAGGATTTTTAAACGGGTAAAGATAAAATTCTTTACGGTACGGTCTCTAAAAATTACGTTAAGATGCACCTTCCTTTCACGTACACCACAAAACACACCATAAAAAAGCAATGATCGTCACGATTTATAACCATCTGCATTATGGTGTGTATACTGTAAACTATGCGGTTTTGTCTTATAAGTACTTATTCTTTATTTTAGCGGCTCATAACCGAACTGATTCATGCGATTACTCCACATCCTATTTTTTGTACTGCCTTTTATTGCGGCTTCCGCGCAGGAAACCTATCCCAAAGATTATTTTCGCGCTCCACTGGACATCCCTTTATTGCTTTCCGGAACCTTCGGCGAACTCCGCTCCAATCATTTCCATTCCGGAACAGATATAAAGACGCAACAACGGGAAGGGCTACGTGCTTTTGCTATCGGTGATGGTTATGTGTCACGGATCAACATTTCGCCCTGGGGATACGGCAAGGCACTATACATTACCCACCCTAACGGATACACATCCGTCTACGCGCATTTGCAGAAATTCGGTCCGGAAATCGAAGCTTATGTCAAGAAGCAGCAATACGAACAGGAATCATACAGCATAGAACTTTTTCCTCAGCCCGATGAGCTCCCTGTTAAACAATCGGATGTGATCGCCTATACGGGCAATACCGGAAGCAGTGGTGGTCCGCACCTGCATTTCGAGATCAGGGACACGGAAACGGAAAAACCCATCAACCCCCTGTTTTTCGGACTCAACGTTAAAGATGCCCAGTCTCCCGTAATTCAGGAACTCTATGCATATCCGCTAAGTGACAGCTCACAGGTAAACCGCTCCGGAGATCCGATCCCCGTTAATTTTCGCAGGCAGCCCGACGGCACTCTGCTGGCCGACAAAATCGATGCTTCCGGACCTATAGGCTTCGGTGTACGGGCTTATGACCGACAGGATCTCGCGTACAACAAAAACGGGGCTTATGCCGTACAAATGTCTGTAAACGGTACTACCTATCTTTATTACGATTTTAAAACCTTCTCTTTTGCAGAAAGCAGACACATCAATACGCTTATCGACTACGGGCATTATGTCCGCGAAAGACAACGTATCCAAAAATGTTTTATCTCTCCCGGAAATACACTGAATATCTACAACAAAAGACTGAACGAAGGCATTATTGATATCCGGGACGGGATGGATTATACCATCATCATCGAAGTAAGCGATTTTGAAGGCAATACCAATGTCCTGAAAATCCCGGTCAACGGAAAACAACAGGAGATCCTCCATAAAAAAGAGATAAAAATCACCCCTAATTACCTGCGAACGAAACGTGAGAATATTTATGCCGAAGGGAAAGTCACCGTATTCTTTCCAGCATATACGTTTTATGAAGATCTCTATTTCGATCTGAAGGACAACGGAAACGGCTCTTACGAAATACACAACGAAGAAGTACCGGTGCAACGAAACTACACCTTGTCTTTTGACGTTTCCGACTATCCCGAAACAGAACGCAAACAATGGTTTATAGCACACCTGGACCGACGCGGACGGCCTTCTTACGAGACTACCTTCAAAAGAGGCAATACGTTCTCTACCCACACCAAAAGACTCGGAACATTTACGCTGGAGAAAGATTCGACAGCACCTAAAATTATCCCGGTGAATTTCAAGGACAGACAATGGCTGTCCAATTACCATTACCTGAAAGTAAAGATATCGGACGACCTCAGCGGCATTGCATCATACCGTGCTACCATTAACGGCAGATGGGTACTGATGGAATACGAACCTAAAGATAATACGCTTACTTATGATTTCGAAGATCTGACACTGGAAGGCTCCAGGCACGATCTTGAAATTTCGGTAACAGACAATGTCGGGAACAGCACTACCTTTAAAGCCACGTTTCACCGGGCGAAAAAGTAAATAATCCCGGAGCAGACCACTTAAAGCAAACGGTTTTAGCTCCCTATTCTCGGGTAAAAACCATACCTTTGTACCTGCAAATATTTTTCGTGCCAGATGCCCGAAACAACAATATCCGGTATCATAAAACGTTACGGTAACACCCTGTAACGCTGTTTAAATACAACACTCAAGTGAAAAAAGTACTGTTTTTTATATTACTGGCATGCACATGCACTGCGCAGGTCTTCGCCCAAAAGACAATCTACGAAAGCCAGAGGTTCGACGAACTGACCAAAGCGCATGAAACACTTGCCATCCTTCCTTTTCTGGCCACGCTGGAACTGGAGAACATGGAAAACCTCTCCGAGGAAGAACTGGAAAAACAGGAATCCCGTGAAGGATATGCCGTTCAAAATGCCCTGGAAAGCTATTTTTCCAAAAAGAAAAACCGGAAAGGTTTCCGGGTCAGCTTTCAGAATATCAAAAACACCAATGCCATTCTGCTAAAAAACAATATCGCTATCAATAATCTCGATGTCCATACTTCCCAGGAGCTATGTAAAATACTCGGGGTAGATGGCATCATAAGTGGCAATATGACTCTTCGAAAACTGATCTCAAAAGGTGTTGAGAGCCCGAGTCTTTTTGACATTATTAGCGGTAAGAGCGATTACGGAAGAATCGCAATAAAACTCAGCGATGGCGAAACGGGGAAACTACTCTGGAAATTCGAAAAGACCATCACCAGGAAGTCGGGAAAAAACACACAGGATATCATCGAAACCATTATGAAAAAAGCTTCCCGGAAATTTCCTTACGACAAATAGCACCAAACATCGGAGAAAACCATACACACGGTTAGGGCACACCGTATTTTACCCGTTAATTTTCACTGAATTCTTTCAGCGTCCGTACCACATAATCGAGCTCATCCCTGGTATTGAACACAGAAAATGAAAAACGCAGTGAAGGTTTTTGAAGTTCCTCTTCACTGAGTATGGCATTCAACACATGCGATCCGGTCTGGCTTCCGCTCTGACAGGCACTGCCTTCGGAACATGCGATCCCTTTCAGATCGAGATGAAACAGTAGCATCTGAGCTTTTTCCTTACTAAAAGGCAAGCGCACACTCACCAGGGTGTACGTACTTTTATCGGGATCTCCGCTACTTCCGTTAAATATCACTCCGGGCAATGCTTTCTGCAATTGCGCTATAAAATAGTTTTTTAAGCCCTTAACATATTCGCGTTCTTCTGCCAGATGGTCATAAGCCAGGCGTATAGCCTCTTCCATGCCTGCGATATTGTGTACGCTTTCGGTACCGGCCCGGTTTCCCCGTTCCTGCTCTCCTCCGAAGATCAGCGGATGCAGCCCGGATTTTTTCCGGATGTAGGCAAAACCTATCCCTTTAGGTCCGTGAAATTTATGTGCTGCCGCAGTCAGAAAGTCTACAGGCGTTTTTTGCGTATCCCACTCCCAGTGTCCGACAGACTGGACGGCATCGGAATGAAACAGCGCCTGATGCTCCCTGCATATCCGGCCTACTTCATCTACATCTGTTTTATTTCCTGTTTCATTATTCACGTGCATCAGGCTTACCAGTTTTTTTTCATCACCATGCTGAAGCAGCCATTCCAGATGCTCAAAATTGGGCGTACCGTCCGGATCGAGCACTACATACTTCACCGCTATCCCATATTCTCTTTCCAGTTGTTCAACCGTGTGCAATACGGCATGATGCTCTGTTTTCGAGGTTATTATCTTTTGCACACCGAGGTCACGCACAGCACTTCTGAGAATCATATTATCGGCTTCGGTGCCGCCGGAGGTAAAAATAATTTCTGAAGGAGAAGCATTCAGATACCCGGCTATGGTTTTTCGGGCCTTTTCCACCACGGTCCGTGCCGAACGCCCGAAGCTATGTGTCGAAGAAGGATTCCCATAGTACTCGCGAAGCGACTTTCCCAGTACGTCGAGTACTTCTTCTCTCACCCTGGTCGTCGCAGCATTATCCAGATATATCTTTTCCATCGCCTGTTAAAATTATATTCAATATGATTCGTTATACATACATTTCCACTACTTTTGTTTTGGAAATGTACGTGCAAATTTAAGGGATTTGCCCGGAACAACAGGAAAGGCGTACGGCTAAAAAACGTCACTCCGGAAAAAGAGACATTATGCATAAAAATTATATTTTCATGAGAAGAGTTTTCCTGGGATTACTACCTGCTTTTTTATTAGTTACAAGTTGCAATGACGGGGATCTGGATATAGAGCGTGTAGATTTCTCAGATAGCAGCCTCACCGGCTGTAATGATTTTGCAGACAAAGGATTACTGTTTAAAATAGCGGACAGTGAAGCGCTGATCCTGGAACTCGAATCCAATTTTTTGCGTAATCGCGTTACGGCAGACAGCATAGAAAGTGACATTCCCGGCGAATCGGCATTATATTACCGTTATTTCGATGGTACGGTGACCAGCGATTATTTCTGTAGTACCGTAGCGCCTTCTACCCCGACCGTACTCCAGGAGGTTACGGCAACAGGAGGTACTATCCGGGCACTTTCCACGATAAAATCGGATGGAAGCGGATTTAATCACGGTATCGTTATTCACGGCGCAGTATTGATGAACGATGCCGGAGAACGCGTTATCGAAGAACGTTTTGCACTCGGAACCTATACGACTACCCCGGAAAGCGCCAGTCTCGGGGCCGATTTTGGTGACATCATCCACTGCAACGACACCTTGTTATACAAAGCCGGAACAGACAACATCAACCGGGGCGTGGCTATCGTTCTGGATCTTGAGGAAGGATTACTACTCAATGAGGAAACACCGGAAGACGATCCGATCGTCAGCACCCTCGGAAGCGAAGGCTCTAAAGTACTTTTTTATATTTTCAGCGGCGCCCTGCCCGATAATTATTTCTGTATGACAGAAGATGAAAGACCGGAGAGTCCTACCCCGGAAGTCATATATGAAGCTTTGCAGGGAGAAATCGCCATTACCACCACAGAAACCAGTGACGGAACAGGATTTGCCCACCAGATTACACTGAGAAAACTTATGCTCCTCAACGAAAACGAGCAAAGACTGCTTTCGCAATCTACTTCGTTCGGCACATATACCTCCACGGTGAGCAGCGACAATCCGTAGTACACTATAAGTTTTTACAGAAATAATATAATGGTGATCATAATCACCATCTTATCATAGCACTTCCCCAGGTAAACCCGCTACCGAAAGCGGCGAGCACAACCAGGTCGCCCTCCTTGATCTTACGCTGCTCCCAGGCTTCGGTAAGCGCTATGGGTACTGAAGCAGCGGTAGTGTTTCCGTATTTCTGAATATTATTGTAAACCTGGTCGTCCGAAAGCCCGAACTTCTGTTGAATAAACTGTGAGATCCGCAGATTGGCCTGATGCGGAATCAACATACCGATATCCTCGGGTTTCAGCTCATTTTGCTTTAGCCCCTCCATGATCACCTCACTAAAACGCACTACGGCATTTTTAAATACAAATTGTCCGTTCATGTATGGGTAATAGGAAATATCTTCCGGATCATTTTCTTTAAGGATATCCGTCACCCATCGTTTTCCCATTCCGGGGGCAGTCAACGCCAGTTCTTCGGCATACTCTCCTTCCGAATGTAAATGTGTGGACAGTATTCCCTTTGCGGGGTTTTCTTCACGGGTGAGCACTGCAGCTCCGGCACCATCACCAAAAATCACGGACACCGCCCTACCCCTGGTGGTCATATCCAGACCTGTAGAATGCAGCTCCGATCCTATGACCAGTATATTGCGGTACATCCCTGTTTTTATAAACTGGTCTGCTACCGATATTGCATAAATAAACCCCGAGCACTGGTTTCGTACATCGAGTGCCCCTACTGTTTTTATCCCCAGCTCCTTCTGCACCAGCACACCGGGTCCGGGAAAGTAATAATCCGGACTCAGCGTTGCAAAAATGATAAAATCGATATCGTCTTTTGTTATCCCGGCCCTTTCTATAGCTATCCGGGCAGCCTTGACCCCCATAGTCGCCGTGGTATTCCCATCTCCTTTAACCACATAACGTCGCTCCCTGATCCCGGTACGTTCCTGTATCCACGCATCATTGGTATCCATCATTTCGGACAGATCGTCATTAGTTACGATATTTTCCGGCACATAATATCCTAAACCGGAAATTTTAGAGTTATGCATATTTTTCTGTTTTAGCTATCCTTTTTAATCAGCATTTCGATCGGGGACGCAATTTAACTTAAATTTAGTGAAAATGTACGACTTACAGCCTACAAAACTTCCCCGGAGACACAAGCCCGGGATCGTCTTACAAAGCTTGAAAATTCACATCATTGTTCCCGACCCGTCTTTTTAAAGATTGTACCAAACATCCTGTCGGGAGATTCTTGTCATAATTTCATCATACATCTTTGTCCCCCTGATAAATCCCCGGTGTTTTAAGAATTTTTTAAGTTTATTTATAACTTTTTTTAGCAACTTTACCCCAATTCTAAAAACTCCACTTATGAAACTAAAACTATTCCTTTCCTCCTTCCTCTGTGCCGGATTTGCGCTTTGGGGTTCAGCCCAGGAGAATCTGACGTATCAAAAGCCTCCCGAAGAGATTCTGAAACTCGTGGATATTCAACGACCACCATCGGTAAGAATAGATAATAACAAAGAAAACATGTTGTTGTTTTACCGCAACAGCTACAAGAGTATAGCCGAACTTTCCGAAGACGAACTTCGTCTTGCGGGGCTTCGCATCAACCCGAAAACCAATATTTCGAGCCGCGCGGTCTTTATCAATAATGTAAAATACAAAAAACTCGGGGACCCGGAACCCAAACAAGTTTCCGGACTTCCGGACAATGCAAGACTGTCTTATTTTACTACTTCCCCCGATGACAAAAAAGTCGCTTTTACCAACACCACAACTACCGGGGTAGAAATATGGGTATTGGACATGGAATCGGGAGCTGCCAAAAAACTTACCGGAGCAAGTGCCAATGCCAATATGGGAAACCCCATCAGCTGGTTCAGAGACGGGAAGTCACTATTGGTTCGCATGCTGCCGGAACACAGACCGGAGCTCATCAATACCGAACAAGCGACCCCTACCGGACCTACCGTTACCGTAAGCAGCGGCATTCTGGCCCAGAACAGGACATACCAGGACCTTTTGAAAAGCAAGGAAGACGAATTTAACTTTGAAGCACTTACAACTTCCGAATTACACCGAGTAGACCTGGACGGAAATACATCGCTCTGGAAAGAAAAAGCCATGTATGCCGGGGAAAGCTTTTCTCCCGACGGAAACTATGTGATGGTCACTACCTTGCACCGTCCGTTTTCCTATATCGTTCCGCTATACCGCTTCCCTACTCATACCGTCATATACAACCTGGACGGAAAACTCATCAAATCCGTAGAAGAAACGCCTCTTATCGAAGATATGCCCAAAGGTTTTATGGCCACACACGAAGGTAAAAGAAATATTTCCTGGCGTGCAGATAAGCCTGCTACCGTATTCTGGGTAGAAGCTCTCGATGGCGGAGACCCTGAAAAAGAAGTCCCTTTCCGGGATGAAGTCTTTACGCTCGATGCCCCGTTTAACGGTAAAGTAAAATCGCTGGTGAAGACCATCAACAGGTTTTCCGATATCACCTGGGGTAATGACCGTGTTGCTGTGCTGACAGATCGATGGTGGAATGACCGGAACACCAAAACTTATGTATTCAACCCATCACAGACCGGAAAAAAAGCTAAAGTATTGTTTGACCGCAACTACCAGGACAAATACAGCGATCCGGGAGCGTTTGAAACGGAAAAAAATGCGTATGGCAGATATGTCCTGAAAATGGAAGGCAACAACGCTTTTCTGATCGGTGACGGTTATTCCGAAAAAGGACAATTTCCTTTTCTTGACGAGATCAATCTGAGCAATTTCAAAAAGAACCGCCTGTACGAATCGCAATTCACCGATAAACTGGAAAAAATCCGTGCCCTTATCGATGCCAAAAAGGGAGAAGTACTGGTAAGTATCGAATCTAAAAACGAATACCCGAACTATTACATCCGTAACCTGAAAAAGCGAATAGCTCCTATTGCCGTTACGAATTTCGAAAACCCTTTCCAAAGCATCGAAGATGTACATAAAGAAGTCATCACATACAAAAGAGATGATGGCCTGGAACTCAGCGGAACATTGTATCTCCCTGCCGGATATGATATGAACAAGAAGGAAAAACTCCCCATGATCCTGTGGGCATATCCGAGAGAATATAAAGATAAGAGCAGTGCCGCACAGACAACTTCCAACCCGAACTCCTTTACCTTTCCTTCTTACGGATCGCCGGTATTCTGGGTTACCCGCGGATATGTGGTTCTGGACGGTGCAGCGTTCCCCATTATCGGGGAGGGAGACAAAGAGCCCAATGACACCTTTCGGGAGCAGCTGGTTGCCAATGCCAAAGCGGCCATCGATGCCGTAGATGAGCTCGGTTATGTAGACCGGAAGAGAGTCGCTGTCGGCGGGCATTCGTACGGTGCCTTTATGACGGCCAACCTCCTGACCCATTCCGATCTGTTTGCCGCAGGTATAGCGAGGAGCGGAGCGTATAACCGTACGCTTACCCCGTTCGGTTTTCAGAGTGAAGAACGCAACTACTGGGAAGCCCCGGAAATATACAACGGTATGTCTCCTTTTATGCACGCGGATAAAATGAAAACTCCTTTACTTCTTATTCACGGAGAAGCAGACAATAATTCCGGTACATACCCTATGCAAAGCGAACGTTATTTCAATGCACTGAAAGGTTTCGGAGCTCCTGCCCGCCTGGTGATGTTGCCTAAGGAAAGTCACGGTTATGCTGCCCTGGAGTCTATCCTGCATGTTCTATGGGAACAGGATCAATGGCTGGAAACGTATGTAAAAAACAAGGACAAATAAACGATATCAGAAGCATTCCATGCGTATCTGCCGGAGCACTATGAATTCCGGTGTATCATAATAAATTGGTAAAGCGATAATCCTCAGCCCGGAAAACCTTATACGTTTCCGGGCTTTTTATGACATTACTGCAGCACCGTAAAGAGAAGTGCAGCCAGCACACATCCTATCACGGGTCCTGCCACCGGCACCCAGGCGTAAGTCCAGTCGCTCCCGCCTTTGGTCTTAATAGGCAGTACGGAATGCATGATCCTCGGCGCCAGGTCTCTTGCCGGGTTTATGGCATAACCTGTCGTACCTCCCAGCGAAAGTCCGATAACCCAGACCACAAAGGCCACCGGAATGGCACCTACGGTTCCGAGTCCTATAGGCTGCCGGGTAGCAGTTATTTCTGCCCCGGTAATATAAAAGATCGAAAAGAGCAGAACGAATGTGCCTATAATTTCACTGATCAGGTTCGACGAATACTTCCGTATGGCAGGCGCAGTACAGAATACGGCAAGAATAGCCCCCTGGTCATTCGTACGGTCGAAATGATCCCTGTACATCAACCACACCAGCGACGCTCCTGTCATCCCGCCTAACAGTTGCGCTGCGATATAAGGCAAAACACTTCCCCAGTCGAATTGTCCTGCCACGGCAAAAGCAATGGTTACCGCCGGGTTGATGTGAGCCCCGCTGTAAGGTCCGGCAACAGTGACCCCCACAAAAACGGCAAGCGCCCAGGCCGTTGTAATCACTATCCAGCCGGAATTATTTCCTTTGGTATCTTTCAATACGACATTGGCTACTACGCCTTCTCCAAGGAGGACAAGCATCATAGTACCCAAAAACTCTGCTACAAATGGCGTCATGATATGGTACTTCTGTTAAACTCAGGTATTATTCACTCCAGCTACGGGTTGCACGGATCGCTCTTTTCCAACCGGCAACACCTTCCTTCATATCCTTATCCGTATCCGGTTCAAAACTTTTTTCCGCCTGCCACAACTGTTGTATTTCTTCTATATTTTTCCAGTACCCGGTAGCCAGTCCGGCCAGGTAAGCTGCTCCGAGCGCGGTAGTCTCTACCACGGTAGGCCTTACGACTTCGCATTGCAGGAGATCGCATTGAAACTGCATCAGCAAATTGTTTACCGCAGCCCCTCCGTCTACACGCAGCTCTTTGATCTCCAACCCTGCATCGGCCTGCATGGCCTGAAGCACATCGGCGGTCTGGTACGCTATCGACTCCAGAGCTGCCCGGGCGATGTGGGCCGATGTTGTGCCCCGGCTCAGCCCTACCATAGTGCCCCGGGCTTCGGCATCCCAGTAAGGCGCCCCGAGCCCCGCAAAAGCAGGCACAAAATACACCCCATCAGTATCTTCCACCTGGGTGGCAAGCTGCTCTATTTCGTCCGACGACCGGATGATTTTAAGTCCGTCGCGGAGCCATTGGACCACAGCCCCGGCAATAAATATGCTTCCTTCCAGGGCATATTGTGTTTTACCATCGATCTTCCAGGCTACGGTGGTCAACAGGTTGTTTTCGGAAAGCTTGGGCTTATCTCCTATATTCATCAGCATAAAACATCCTGTACCATAGGTGTTTTTCACCATTCCCGGGGCGATGCACATTTGCCCGAAAAGTGCGGCCTGCTGATCTCCTCCTATACCGGCAATGGGTATCGGAGTTGCAAAAACCGTGGTTTTGGAATGTCCGTACACTTCACTCGACTGCTTTACTTCGGGCAACATACTTTTGGGAATGGTAAACAGTTCCAGAAGTTCTTCATCCCAGTCCATCGTGTGAATATTAAAAAGTAAAGTCCTCGATGCATTGGTGACATCGGTAATATGAAGTTCTCCCTTGGTAAAGTTCCAGATAATCCAGCTATCCACAGTTCCGCATACCAGATCTCCTGCTTCTGCTTTTTCCCTTGCCCCGGATACATTGTCAAGTATCCATTTGATCTTGGTCGCCGAGAAATAGGAATCGACGATTAACCCTGTTTTTTTCCGGATCATCTCTTCTTTTCCCTCCTCCCGGAGTTTCGCACAATAACCGGCTGTACGGCGATCCTGCCATACTATGGCATTATATACCGGTTTTCCGGTATGCCTGTCCCAGACAATAACGGTCTCCCGCTGATTTGTAATCCCCATAGCAGCGATACTTTTACCATTCAGCCCTATTTTCGTAACGGCCTCTGCTGCCACACCGGCCTGCGTAGACCATATCTCCAGTGCATTGTGCTCTACCCATCCCGGCTTGGGAAAGATCTGCGTAAATTCTTTTTGCGCTACGGAGACGATCTGTCCCTTTTCATCGAACAGTATTGCCCTGGAACTGGTTGTTCCCTGGTCTAAAGCTAAAATATATTGTTTCATTGTATCGGGTTATTGTAAAAACAGGCCGTACAGTACGCTACCTGATCGTATAGTTTGCTGCTAATTCTTTAAATTTCCGTACCTGCTCCTGCTGCCACAAATCATCATATCCGAGTTCTCCGGCAAGGAGCCTTGCAGTTTCCGGTGCCATTCGTACTGCGGCGCGGGCATCGAGAAAAAGCGCCCTCATCCTCCGCGCCAGTATATCTTCTACCGTTCTTGCCAACTCGTAGCGCGCCGCCCATATCACTTCTGCTTTCAGATAATCAAGGGCATCATCCAGCCGGTCTCCCCATGCCTGATTTTCAGTGATCAGCGCAAGAACATACTCCCGATCACTACCATAGACATACAGGGGATCATCGAAATCCGGATCGGGTTTTGCCCCGTGAATGGTCATTTTCGCACTACCGCTTTTTTTCGGAGGTAGTTTTCCAAGCGCTACGGCTTTGTCCACGGTATCTTCTCCCATTCTGCGAAAGGTGGTCCATTTTCCCCCGGTAATCGTAACGAGTCCGGCTTCCGACACCAGTATCTTATGACTTCTCGATATCTCCTTGGTCTTCCCCTGCTTATCATCGTCCCCTCCGGAAGTAGCGGCAAGCGGCCGCAAACCGGCAAATACGGACAACACATCTTTTCGTTCGGGTACACGAGACAGGTATCTTCCCGCATTATTGAGGATAAACGTAATTTCTTCTTCCAGAGCCCGGGGTTCCAGGCTGTGTTCGTCGAGTGGCGTATCTGTGGTTCCCACCACCACTTTATGATGCCAGGGCACGGCAAACAGTACTCTGCCGTCATCCGTTTTAGGGATCATGATAGCATCGGTGCCCGGAAGAAAAGATTTGTCGAGTACCAGGTGAACACCCTGACTGGGACGTACGAGGTCTTTACTTTCCGGTTTGTCCATACGCAGGATATTATCCACAAAAATACCCGTAGCGTTCACAATAACATGTCCGCCCAGGTTATATACCTTTCCGGTTTCCTTGTCAGTGGCGATAACTCCTGCTATTTTTCCGTCCTTTTTCAGCAGTCCGTTAACTTCGGTATAATTCAGCACCACAGCTCCGTGCTCTATACAGGTCTGCGCGAGGTTTACGGCCAGGCGGGAATCATCGAACTGTCCGTCGTGATATTGCACCCCGCTACGCAATCCTTTCTGCTTTATGGTCGGAAGCCGGCGTATGGTCTCTTCCTTACTGATATACACAGACGATCCCAGACTGAGACTTCCGGCAAGCAAATCGTACACCTTAAGCCCTATCGTATAAAAAGCTCCTCCCCACCAGCGGTAATTGGGAATCACAAAAGACTGATTTCTCACCAGATGGGATGCGTTTTTCAGCAACAATCCCCGCTCGTGCAGAGCTTCGCGTACAAGACCGATATTTCCCTGTGCCAGGTAACGGACACCACCGTGAACAAGTTTTGTACTCCGGCTCGATGTACCCTTGGCAAAATCGGCCTGTTCCAGCACGAGTGTTTTGTATCCGCGACTTACACTGTCCAGGGCAACCCCGAGGCCCGTGGCACCGCCACCGATTACAATAACATCCCATCTCTCTTCTTTTTCCAGGTTTTTAAGCAATTCTTCCCTCCGGAAAAGTGTTGTTTCGTTATTCATTTTTTCTTTTTCACTTTGCATATTATAAGTTTCGTTTCTTCTTAATAAGAAACATAATGAAACTATTCAAAAGTAAATGATAATTAATACATTGCCAAATAAAATACTTTATTTTTATGTTATTACAGATAATACGGGCAATGACAGCGTATAAAAAATATATTTCCGAATATAGCATCCCGTTGTTTCTTAACTCCGGGTACTTTCAATTAGTTTCAATCATGATGATTTTCATCATTTTCATGAAAGTTTTACGTATTTTTACCTGCTCAACGTGTATATCTTTATGATGAACAGACATAAACTGATATTGGACAAACTGGCCAGAGAGAAACATGTAGAGGTTCTGGAATTGAGCAAAGAGCTCCGGACTTCGGCTGTAACCATACGCAAAGATCTCCGGTTACTGGAAGAAAAGGGGCTTTTGTTCCGTACCCACGGCGGGGCTTCCCTCGAAAACCCTTATGTCAATGACAGGCATGTTCACGAAAAGGAAAAGGTACAGACCGAAGAGAAAAAAGCTATAGCCGCTGCCGCGGCCAAACTGGTTGACACTGCGGAGTCTATCATTATTGCTTCCGGAACCACTGTGCTGGCTTTTGCCCGTGCCATTCAGCCCAAGGAAAAACTGATCGTGATTACCTCCGCGCTCAATGTAGCCATGGAACTTCTCAATCATCCGAACATCGAGATTTTACAACTCGGCGGGTACACCAGACACAGTTCGTCGTCCGTCACCGGACATTATGCGGAAATGATCCTGGAAGAGACCTCATGCAACAAACTGTTTATAGGCGTTGATGGTATAGACCTTGATTTCGGACTCACCACCACAGATATCACCGAGGCACACCTCAACCAGAAGATGATCCGTTCTGCCCAGGAAGTAATCGTACTTGCGGATGCTACCAAATTCGGAAAAAAAGGCTTCGGAAAAATATGTGAACTGGACCAGGTAGACCATATTATTACTGATAAAAGTATTGCCCCGGGACTGGTTAAAAAATTAAGAGACCAGGGCATTGTGGTTACTCTCGCCTGACTTCATGGCCTGCGGGAATGAATACCGGCGGACATTCCGAAAACAGCAATGACAGTTTCCGTCTCCAACCATAAAGGTAACCCGGATCGTTACAACAACACAAAACCGTATGACCTCTCGATTAACAGACCATAATTTTCCGACCCTGAAGACCGATCGGCTTCTGCTTCGTGGAATAACAGACTTCGACCTCAAACATATCTTCAAAGGCCTTTCACATCCCGATGTCATTCGGTATTACGGGATTAGTTTTGATACTTTGGAAGCTACACAAGAACAAATGGCCTGGTTTGCAGATGAAAAACAAATGTGGTGGGCAATTTGCTCTCCGGACAACCAGACTTTTTATGGCGCAGGTGGGCTGAATGCTATCGATTATGAAGATAATAAGGCTGAAATAGGGTTTTGGCTACTTCCGCAATTCTGGGGAAAAGGCATTATGAAAGAGGCGCTACCACTGATCTCCGATTACGGATTAAATCAGCTTCAACTAAACCGAATCGAAGGATTTATAGAAACTGAAAATATCAATTGTATAAAGGCCATAACCAAACTTGATTTTCGATACGAGAAAACAATACAGGATTATGAAATAAAAAACGGGAAATCAATACATGTGGATGTATACATCAAGACCATATAGCACGTCCTGACAAAGTTTGAACAACAACGTCCCCTGACCCGCGCAGGCGCAAACGGGAATACGGACATCTTCTTTTTCTTTACCCGGAAAATAAAAAGACTTTACTTTTCTGATCGGCCGTTAACAGGCCCTAAGGTATTCCACTAAAATGTCACTTTGTCACCTTGTCCCCTATTGGTACTTTTTTTGAAATTGCGCTAACCGGAAAATCACTTAAAATCTAAATACGATGACAACCGGAAATATTAATGTATCTGTAGAGAATATTTTTCCGCTTATCAAGAAATTCTTGTACAGCGATCATGAGATCTTTTTGAGGGAACTTATTTCCAATGCTACGGATGCCACTTTAAAGCTAAAACACCTCACCAGCATCGGGGAGGCTAAAGTCGAATACGGAAATCCTGTTATTGAAGTCAGGATTGACAAGGAAGGTAAAAAACTGCATATTCTGGATCAGGGGATCGGAATGACGGCAGATGAAGTACAAAAATACATTAACGAAGTTGCCTTTTCGGGAGCGGAAGAGTTTCTCGAAAAGTATAAAGACTCTAAAGACACGGGGATCATCGGCCATTTCGGACTCGGATTTTACTCCGCCTTTATGGTCGCCAAAAAAGTAGAGATTATCACCAAGTCCTATACCGATGCTCCTGCCGCACACTGGACCTGCGACGGCAGCCCGCAGTTTACCCTGGAGGAGGCCGATAAAAAAGAGCGGGGTACGGAGATCATTCTTCACATTGCCGATGACTCTACCGAGTTCCTCGAAGAAAATAAAATACGTGAACTGTTGGTCAAGTACAACAAGTTCATGCCCGTTCCTATCAAATTCGGCACAAGGACCGAGACACTTCCCAAACCCGAAGATGCCAAAGAAGAGGACCCGGCTCCTACAAAAGAAGTCGACAATATCATCAATAATACGGAACCCGCATGGACCAAGCAGCCCTCTGACCTTACCGATGAGGACTATAAAAATTTCTACAGGGAATTATACCCCATGCAGTTCGAAGAGCCTTTGTTTCACATTCACCTGAATGTCGATTATCCGTTTAACCTTACGGGTATCCTGTTCTTTCCCAAGCTCACCAACGAGCTCAGCATACAGAAAGACAAGATACAACTCTATCAGAATCAGGTTTTTGTCACCGACAATGTAGAAGGTATCGTACCAGAATTCCTGACTATGCTCAGGGGTGTTATCGATTCTCCGGACATTCCGCTGAACGTTTCACGAAGTTACCTTCAGGCCGATGGCAATGTAAAGAAAATCTCCAACTATATCACGAGAAAGGTTGCTGACAAACTGAGCTCCCTGTTTAAAGACAACCGGGAGGATTTTGAGAAGAAATGGAACGATATCAAAATCGTTATAGAATACGGTATGCTCTCCGAGGAAAAGTTCTTTGAAAAAGCAGACAAATTTGCACTCTATCCTACGGTTGACGACAAATTCTATACTTTCGAAGAACTTCAGGAAAAACTGAAGGACAATCAGACCGACAAAGACGGTAAACTGGTTGTTCTTTACACCAACAACAAGGAAGAGCAACACAGTTATATAGAAGAAGCGCGTACCAAGGGCTATGAAGTATTACTTCTGGACTCCCCTATCGTAGCCCACCTGATACAAAAACTGGAAACCGAAAAAGAAAACATATCTTTTGTCCGTGTAGATGCCGAACCCATCGACAACATCATCAAGAAAGACGAAGAGAAAATCTCCAAACTCTCCGACGAAGAAAAAGATAAACTGAAAGGTATTATCTCGGAATCCGTACCTCAAGAAAAATACACGGTACAAATGGAAGCTATGGATAGTAACGCAGCTCCCTTCCTCATTACGCAACCGGAATTCATGCGTCGTATGAAAGAGATGAATGCTACTGGCGGAGGTATGTTCGGTATGAGCAATATGCCGGAGATGTATAACCTGGTGGTTAATACCAACAACGAACTGGTATCGCAGATCCTGAATACAAAGACCAAAGCCAAACAGGAAAGGCTCATTAAACAATCGCTGGACCTGGCCAGACTTTCACAAGGATTGCTCAAAGGGGAAGAACTCACGAATTTTATCAGGAGAAGTTTCGAAATGATTAAATAGCACAGCAAACCGGGAAGTTCTTCCCTGTCTTCAAATTGCAAGCCGCTTCGCCCATTTGACGAAGCGGCTTTTTTAGTGTATCAGATATATTTTTTAGGTTCGGTAAGATCATTCGTTTTTTCATCGTAATTTTACTCCTATACCTTGATTTTATGCTTATGAAAGTTATCGCTGTCAATATCGCCACCCCAAAAACCATTTTATGGGGAGGAAAAGAGGTCCAGACAGGTATTTACAAGACCCCTGTTTCCTATCCTATTATGCTCGAAAAAGAAGATGTAGCCGGCGATACGGTTACAGACAGAAAGCATCATGGCGGAACAGACAAGGCTTGCTATGCTTTTGCCGCCAATCATTATCCGTACTGGAAAAAACGTTATCCGGAGCTGGACTGGAACTGGGGGATGTTTGGTGAAAACCTCACTATAGAAGGCCTGGACGAATCCGTATTGCATATCGGAGATACCCTGCAAATCGGAAATGCTACGGTACAGGTCACACAACCCCGACAGCCCTGTTATAAACTCGGGGTTAAATTTGGTAACCAGGGTGTGCTTAAGGATTTTATTACCCATGCCTACCCCGGTATCTACCTCCGAGTATTGCAACCCGGCACTGTTAAAACAGGCGACCCTGTTGAAATACTTCACCATGATCCGGAACGATTCAGTATCAGGGAGGTGTTCTCCCTGCTCTACAACCCCATTCCCGATCATATCCCGCAAATTATAGCACATCCTTTGCTCGCTGAAAGTTGCAGGAAAGACCTTAACCGTATTTTATCCCGACTAACTTAACCATATTTTGCAGGTCACACGCGGTTTCCGAATCGGGCATAAGACCGGATAGGCGTACTGCTGCTTTGCAAAGCAGCGTTTTTTTCATATCTTTATGAGGCGTGCTTTTTTGCCCGAAACCCTAAGCAATTCCAAAATATATGAAAAACCTGTTTCAAAAATTAAAACTGGAAAATCAAAAGGAAATCCTGGTACTGAACGAACCCAAAGGTTTTTCCAAACAACTTGCCGAACTTGTAGATATTGAGATATACGAGTCTCTTGTACAGGTCAACAAGGTAGAATTTGCCCTGGTTTTTGTAACTACCGTTAAGGAATTCGAAAAACAAATGCTCACCCTCGGTCCCAAACTCAAGGACGATGTGGTCCTGTGGATCGCACACCCCAGAACCGTATCGGAGAAATATACCACCGACATCACAGACCATTACGATTGGGCCCCACTCACCCGGAATGCCTATGACAGTGTCGAAACATTAACGATAAACAAGGACTGGGAAGCCTTGCGGTTCCGTAAATTCGAATACCTCAGAAGTACGGAGAAATAGCCGGGATAATAACCATAAAAATATCAATACGAAAAGAGGCTGCAAATACTCGCAGCCTCTTTCGCTTTAAAATCAATCAATCTATTAAAAAACCCAATGTTATTAATCTTTTTCTTCTTCTTTAATATCAGGACTTCGCCGTTTTGATCTTTTCGGTAAAAGTCTTGTTTTTATGTGTCATTATAAGGGTGTATGTTCCGTTGTTTACATTGGAGAAATCATACATTTTTCCCAGTTCGTAAGCTCCTTTCAGGGTTTCCTGATAAAGCAGGTTACTATCGGCATCATAAACCTCGATATGAAGCGGAGCTTTGTCCAGGCTCAGCAGGTTTACGTAAACCATACTTTTCCTTACCGAAACGATGGGCTTGTACATTTCGTTGTTCGCTTCATAGTATAATTTAGCCGAATAGGCATCTACCACTATAGGATACCTTTTTACTTTCGTTGCACTTTCTACTTCAAGAAAATATTGTCCTTCGGGCAATCTGTCAAAGTTGTACGTTCTTTTGTACTCTCCGTCTACTTCGATGTTCTCTGCATACAATACACGATTGTTTCTGTCGATAAGGGAGAGTCCTACGGATTTCTGCACGTTGTTAACAACAAAACTTACAGTTTTCCCTTCATACCCCTTAACTTCCAATGAGAAGTCAATTTCTCCTGTCTTAGCGCTGACGTTCACCACCATAAACATTAAAGCGGCAACGATACTGATCTTGGTTAACTTTTTCATAACAGCATTTTTTTTAATTAAACAGATTAGGTTTTGTTGACGATGTAAAATTACTATAGCAGCTATGCCCTCACAACTATTAAATTTTCCAATATATATGCTATTTTACCCTGAGTTCAATGTTAACTTAATGTTATGGTTAATATTTCATATATTATTATTAACTTTGTATAGAAATCGTCAAAATCACCGATTTATTTTTGATAATTTTTCACTCAAAAATGATACTATTATGGAGTTAAAGAGCCTAAAGCCTTCATTTGAGGTCATTCACCCCTCTTTCGGAAATTCTTTTTCCTATACGAGGTACAGTCAGAAAAAAAACAACAAGGCCCGGATATGGCATTACCACCCCGAAATTGAACTGGTATATGTAAACGGAGGGGCTGGAAAACGCCAGATAGGCAGTCATATATCCTATTATACCGAAGGCGACCTTATCCTGATAGGCAGCAATCTTCCGCATTGTGGTTTTACCGATGAGCTCACGGGTAATAAAAGCGAAACGGTGATACAGATGAAACCCAATTTTCTCGGAAACGATTTTCTCGAACGACCGGAAATGAAAAACATTCAGACCATTTTTGACCGTGCCCGCGGAGGAATTGCCTTTTACGGGGACACCAAAAAGGAAATCGGAAAGAAAATAGAAGGCATGTCCATGCAATCACAGTTCAACAGACTGCTCACCATTCTGAGTGTCCTTCATGAACTTCAGGATTCCAAAGAGTACAAAATTCTCAACGCCGAAAGCTTTTCCATGGAAACCGAAATCCAGGACAACGAAAGAATCAACAGGATATTCAATTTCGTCAAGGACAATTACCAGCGACAGATCACACTCGATGAGGTCGCCGAACTGGTAAGTATGACAGTACCTTCGTTTTGCCGTTATTTCAAGAAGATCAACAATAAGACGTTTACAAAATTCGTCAACGAATACCGACTGGTACACGCATCCAAATTATTGGCGGAAAAGCCCATGAGTATTACGGAGATCTGCCTGGAGAGCGGGTTTAATAATTTCTCGCATTTCAACAAGTCGTTCAAAGCATTTACCGGGAAGAGTCCTTCAGAGTATCGCAATGAACTCCAGGCCGTATTCAGCTGGTAAGTTTTACAACCTTAAACCCCACAAGATCTGTGACCCTGTATAAAAAATCCACACTCCGACTACCGCTACAGAATGCCGAGGTCTGGTATTACCCCGAGGTCTTTTCGGAGGAAGAATCCGGTTTTTATTTCCGCACCCTGCAACACAAGGTTTTGTGGCAACAGGATGAGATCCGTATCTTCGGCAAAACGCATCCGCAGCCACGTCTCACCGCACTTTATGGCGATAACCTTGCGCCGTATTCTTATTCCGGGATCACGATGCACCCGCACCCATTCTTTCCGGAGTTGGCTGCGATAAAAGAAACCATATCAACATTATCCGGACATCCCTTTACGTCCTGCCTGCTGAACCTGTATCGCAATGGCCGGGACAGTAACGGCTGGCATGCCGATGATGAAAAAGAACTGGGCATCAATCCTGTTATTGCCTCTGTGAGCTTCGGGGAAGAGCGTTATTTTCATTTCAAATACAAAAAAGACAAAACACTCCGTTATAAATTGCTCCTGGAAAACGGAAGTCTCTTAGTCATGAAAGGTGCTACACAACACCATTGGCTTCACCAGATTCCGAAAACAACAAAAGATCTGGAACCCCGGATCAATCTCACTTTCCGAAACATCAATATCCCCACATGAGCATCAACAAAAAACGCCCGCATAAAGCGGACGTTACTTATTTTTTTATCTCCCCGAATAGAAAACCAATCACTGCCTTTAATACGACCGGGATATCGGTATTAATTTCCTTGCTTTTAGTCTTCAATATTGACACTACAAAATCTATGCCAAAACCATAGATCTCAGTAATCCCATACCCTAACCAAAGATATCGTTCAGTACGCGCGCCAGGCGAAGCCCACCTTTTCGGAGCTGTATTTTCACGGTACTGAAGTGTTCGTACATATAACGATATCCGAGTTTCTCACCGATTTCAGCAGAGGCGTAAACCTCATCTGCCAGATTACGGGATTCGGCAACCCAATCCAGCACGGAGCCTTCCTGTATCTTTTTCACCTCCTGTCTGGAAATATCCGTATAACTATCGGCAATTTCGGTATAACTCATTTTGTACTGATCGATCATTTTAGAATCCCACACACTATGCAGATTGGTACCACTGTTAAACCAACGTACCTGTATATCATTTCCTCCCTTATCTTCTGCTTTTCCCGCATGGAGCGGCTGATGAAGATCTCCTATAAAATGGATGAGCAGTTTCAGGTAAAAAACCTTGTCCTCCTCACTGCTGTGTTCGTCCTTGATAACATGGATACATCGCTCAATACCGCTTACCAGGTCGCCATGCTCGCTCGGACTTTCTTCCCCGTACTGTTTTCCGGGAGCAATATTTACATAATGCCATGCCCCGAATTCGCGGTATCGGTTATCGGATTTGATTTCATCTGCATGATTTGCTACTACGGCCAGATCCTGACCATGTAACAGGCGGGCTATTTTTCGCTTGGCCTTTCCACTGAGGTATTGCGATGCTATTTCTCCTACCACCCGGTGTCCTGTAGGACCCCAAACCACATGGTCTGCCTGGGACACATTAACGGTAAACAGCAGCAACAACATAACAACTTTTCGCATCCTATTAGTTTTAGATATCATACCTACTCCTTGAAGCATCAAAAATAAAACAACTTTGTCAATAATGCCATCCCTTTCCTAAATTCGGACAAAGCGTACTGCTGTTCAAAACGAGATAAACTCCCGTATTGACGCACAAAAACCTGAATTATCTCAAAAAAGATACAAAAACCATGGATAATATCTCCGAAATGAAGAAAAAAACGTCAGGAATTCCCAACACAACTTTAACATTATTAACTTTGCTATCCGAATCGGATTGCTACCAACAACGATGATTTATGATAAGGATAAAAACGATGAGGCACCTGCCTGCCCTCGTACTATTGGTTCTCACCGGCCAGTGGTGCTTCGCCCAGATACCGGAACCTGTAAAAACAGAAATTAAGACCAGAGTAGATAACGGCGTGTATCCCTCTGTAGTTTTAGGTTTGTGGGAAAACGGGAAAGCGATGTATTTCACCTACGGATTTAAAAATACGGAACGACGAGAAAAAGCCGATAAGAATACGCTTTACGAAACGGGCTCTGTCACTAAAACCTATACGACCCTGCTCCTGGCAAAATATGTTTCCGAAGGCAAACTCAGCCTTGATTTTCCGGCAGACACCCTTTTGCCTGACACCATAAAGTTACGGGATAAAAAAGGAACTCCTATCACGTTGAAGCATCTGGCCACACACACCTCGGGTATGCCCCGACTTCCGGGAAACATGAATCCCCCAGCTGCGGAAAACCCTTATAAGACCTACGACAGAAAAGCACTTTTTTCTTTCCTGAAACACTATGAACCTACTTATATCGGTACACGTTTTTTTTATTCGAATCTGGGCATGGGCTTACTGGGAGAACTTCTTGCTTATCACGAAAAAACAGCATACGGTACCTTGCTAAAAAAGAATGTACTGGCACCGCTAAACCTGGAACACACTTACGTACATATACCCGTCGAACAGGAGATGTACCGTGCTACGGGATATCGAAATACTACAGCGGTAAGCCCCTGGGACTTTAAAGCACTGGCAGGTGCCGGAGCCGTAAAAGCTAATATCGGAGACCTGCTGCATTACGGCGTATCTTACCTTGCTCCGGAAAACCCGCTAAAAAAAGCTGCCGCCCTTAGTCTTAAAACACATTATACGGACAGGTTTTCGAAAAAGCATGGTCTTGCCTGGAATTACGAGGGATCGATAGCTTTCCACGACGGTGCCACGGGCGGTTTTCGTTCGTTTCTGGCTATCAACCCGGAAAAGAAAAGGGTTGTCGCCATAATGACCAACTCGGGGATCAACCCCGTAGACGATCTTGCGATGTACCTGGCCTCACCGGAAAGCCGTCAGTTTTTTATCACACCGGCGGTTAAGGAAATATCCACAGAAAAGCTCCGTGCGTATACCGGGCATTTCGAAAACAACGGTGCGGGGTTGGACATGGAAATAGCTACCAGAAACAACCAGCTCTATGCCAGGATCAAAGGACAATCCGAATTCCCCCTGTATTATACCGGGAAACATCAGTTCTTTTATAAAAATATTCTTGCGGTATTACAATTCGAAACCGATGAATACGACACTGTAGTAGGGGTACTCCTGCGCCAGAACGGACAAGAGATACTCCTTATAAAAGATTGATCTCTCCGGGCAAATCGATCTGACGTATTCTAAAACGGATATCAAACAAAAACAGCGTTAGAAACATCACAAAAATCACTTCCCCGAAGTTTGATATCCCGGATATATTCGCTTTATTGCGCTGCAAAATATACGTATGGCAGTTATGGCTTATAAAATACTTTTTTCTGATATCGACGGTACATTACTGAATGCAGAAAGGGACCTCTCCGAACTTACCGTAAGTGAAATACAGCGTATACGCGAAGAGATCCCCGTAATCCTGGTTTCGGCAAGGATGCCCAAACAGATGTATCATCTCCAGGAAAAACTCGGTATCCGGAATACTCCCCTGATCTGCTATAACGGAGCTCTGGTCCTGGTAGACGACCAGCCCATTCATTCTACAGAGATCCCCCTGAGTACGGTAAAACAAATTGTCGCGTACAACGAAAATAATTCGGAAGGAAAATTCCATATCAGCCTGTTCAACGCGGACTCCTGGTACGTAGAAGCCTATGATTACTGGGCAAAACGCGAGGAGAACAACACGAGAATCAGTCCGGAAATAAAATCAAACCGGGATGTACTCAAGACCTGGGAACCCTCGCTAAAGGGCGCTCATAAAATAACCTGTATGGGAGATGCCAACCTGATCGAAAAAGCCTTTACTTACTTCAGCCGACACCTCGGAGAAGAACTACACCTCTACAGATCCAAAGACACCTATATAGAAATAGCCAGTAAAGAAGTTTCCAAACTCACCGGAATCCGAAAACTGCTTACACATTTCGACATCCCCATCGAAGAGGCTATTGCTTTTGGCGATAACTATAACGATACGGAAATGATCGCTGCCGTAGGGCACGGAGTAGCTGTGGCCAACGCGAGGGATGAGGTCAAAGCTGTAGCCAAAGCGGTTACCGTACATCATAAAGAAGACGGTGTGGCACAATATATAAAGCAGATACTACCATAAAAACCGGCCATTCTCTGTAGCGATGAATACGATGCTTCAACGGGAATGCCAAACCTGCGAAAAAATATAAAACTTTCGGGGTGTTCTGTGGTATTTTCGTATTTTGCCGCAAAATAACCACCTTTTTATATGAACAGCACTCCTGTTTTTACAGACGACACTATAGTATTCGGCCTGCTGATGCTGGCCCTCGGATTTGTTTTTTATACATCTTCGCGCCCCACCGGATTCTGGAACAAGTTTTACAAAATTGTTCCTTCGCTTTTAATGTGCTATCTGGTTCCGGCCATTTTCAATTCTCTGGGACTTATCGATTACAGGATATCGAACCTGTATTATATGTCCAGCCGATACCTGCTGCCTGCAGCCCTGGTACTGATGACCCTGAGTATTGATCTTAAGGCTGTCTTTAACCTGGGACCAAAGGCCCTGATCATGTTTTTTACAGGAACTCTGGGTATCATCATAGGAGGTCCCCTGGCTATCCTCCTCATTTCGATCGTATCTCCGGATACGGTAGGCGGCGCAGGATTTGATGCCGTATGGCGGGGACTGGCCACCATAGCCGGAAGCTGGATAGGCGGAGGTGCCAACCAGGCTGCCATGCTGGAAATTTTTCACTTCAACAATGAGAAATACGGTGCCATGGTACTGGTCGATATTGTAGTAGCTAATTTATGGATGGCGGTTATCCTTTTCGGTATCGGAAAAAACAAACAGATAGACCGGTGGCTCAAAGCAGATGACTCCGCTATCGAAGAGCTCAAAAACAAGGTAATGGCTTTCTCTGCCAAAGTAACCAGGACGCCCTCGCTCACCGACCTGATGATTATACTGGCCATAGCTTTCACCGCCGTAGGCATAGCGCACTGGGGAGCCAACGAAATATCCGCATTCCTGACCTCTACTTTTGAGGCTGTAAACGACAGAAAAAATGCGCTTTCTTCTTTTGGGTCCCAGTTTTTCTGGATGATTACCATAGCCACCGCAATAGGTATTGTATTATCTTTTACCAAAGCTAAAAATTACGAGGGTGCGGGAGCCGGCAAAATAGGAAGTGTATGTATTTATATCCTGGTGGCTACCATAGGAATGAAAATGGATCTGCGCACGGTTTTTGACAATCCGGGGCTATTGGCTATCGGGCTTGTCTGGATGACCATTCATGCCGGATTGCTTATTCTGGTGGCCAAGTGGATCAAAGCTCCTTATTTTTTCCTCGCGGTGGGCAGCCAGGCCAATGTCGGAGGAGCTGCATCCGCCCCTGTAGTTGCCGCCGCCTTTCACCCTTCTCTGACTACCGTAGGGGTACTGCTCGCCGTATTCGGATATGCAGTGGGTACTTACGGAGCCATGTTGTGCGCATGGCTTATGGAAATTGCTTCGACAGTGTAGTATATATAAAACAGAATAAAGATATTTGCACCTCTAATCTAATCTTGTAAAAAAATATGATATCCGTAAACAAGACTTTAGCCGTTGCCGCCGGCCTGTTACTGCTTCTTTCCTGTAACCGAAATGAAAATGTCATGCATCTGACCGGACAGGTAAAGGGATTGAAAAAAGGCAAAATCTATCTTCAAAAGGTAAAGGATTCTACGCTGGTCACGCTGGATTCTCTCGTTGTAGATGGCAACAGTAATTTCGATTTCACTACGGAAATAGAAGATCCGGAAATATTTTACCTCTCCGTAAACCGGCATAACAGCATTAACCAGGATACCAGCCTGATGTTTTTCGGGGAAAAGGGAGATATCACCATCAATACGAGTTGGGATTACTTTTCTGCGGAAGCCCGTATCGAAGGTTCCGAAACACAGAAGAAGCTGGAAGAGTACGAAAAAATGATGAGCAGATTTCGCGAAAAAAACCTCGAACTTGTAGCCGAGCAATTAAGAGTAGGGAATGATTCCGTAAAACGGGACTCGCTGGCGCAGCTTGCCGGGAAAAATATGACCAGAAGTTACCTGTACACCCTCAATTTTGCTCTTGGTAATAAAGACTCATACGTTGCACCCTACGTTGCGCTTGCCGACGCTGCCAACGCCAGACTGAAGTACCTGGATACTATAAACAACTCCCTCACTCCGGAGGTAGCTGCTTCCAAATACGGAAAAGCATTAGACGAATACGTCCGTCAGATCAGGGAACTGGAAAAAACAGATACTACCGGGACAAAATAAAAATAGAATTTTTACGGTCTTCCGACAGGGCCGCAACCGATCTAAAAAAAGTGCCTGATGCAGGCACTTTTTTATGGGTATTGCTATCGTTCTATTCGTCTCCGCCCAGCTTTCGTATCAGAAAAACCGCTATAATAATCAGGGCCAGGGCCAGGGACCAGATCAGAAAAGCATTCCGGGTTTTCTTTTTGGCGTTCTCTTTTTCCCACCATTTTCCCGGCTGTATCCCGGCCAGGTAAAACGTAATGATCCCGGCTATGTTCAGGCAGATAATATTGGTAGCAAATATAACAAAGGAATTCAACGCATCGGTATAATAAGCTCCGCCCAGCAAAAGTCCGGCTCTTACCAGGGGAGGCACCAATGCCGCTGCCACCATAACACCTACCAGGGAACCTCCCTGTCCACCCAATGCAGAGATTACTCCCGCAAAACCACATACCAGGGCAAGAATAATGTCTTCGATACTCGGTTTAGGATCCATTGTAATATTGCCGACATCTCCGGCAAGCATTCCCCAGAAAAACGAAATAACCAGTGCTATCAAAGTAGAAACCACACCGGTAATCATAGACTTTTTTATAATTTTCAGATCTCCCAGTGTAGTCCCGAATGCCATAGACATGTTCGGCCCCAGAAAGGGTGCGATCACCATAGCCCCGATAATGATTGCTACGTTATCTTTGAGTATACCTATCCCGGCTACAAAAGAAGACAGCACTACCATGAGGATAAAATTGGCGGACAGGCTCACAGGTTCGTCAACATCACTGTAGAGTTCTTCTTTACTTATTGCAATAAATTTTCCGAAACCTATGGTTTTGTCCTCTTTATTCTCGACAGATTCCGGTTTGGGCAACACGCCTTCTACGGGATGAATAACCACACGGCAATCCGATTTATTTTCCAGATCGTTCAGTAACTCCTTGGTGTGCTCATCGCGTATCAGCGCCTTGACAACCAATTTCTCATCAACGGTTTCCGAAATCCACTTCTCAATAACTTCTTCGACATCAAGGATTTTTTCAAGGGCTTCCTTATCCTCTTTCTTTATAATAATTTCTAAAAGTCTCAATGAATAATCTGCTGATTAGGTTAGCGCGTTTAGTTCTTCTGTTAAAGATACTAAAATTCTGATTTTGCCGGGTATACCAGGCATCAATCCCTTTTTCCCTATAAAAAAAGCCGTCCCTTTCCGGGACGGCCCATATATATATAACTAAAAACAGTTCTTAGTTATTAAGCATTACCGGCATCACCAGCATGGTAATATACTCTCCTTCATCAAGTCCGTCTGCCGGGGTAAGGATACCTGCTCTGTTTGGCAAAGACATCTCCAGAGACACCTCATCAGAAGCCAGGTTGTTGAGCATTTCGATCAGGAATCTTGAATTGAAGCCTATCTGCATGTCGTCTCCCTGATATTCACAGGTCAGCCTTTCTTCTGCCTTGTTACTGTAATCGATATCTTCCGCAGAGATATTGAGTTCGGCACCTGCTATTTTCAAACGGATCTGGTGTGTGGTCTTATTCGAAAAAATGCTCACCCTTCGTGCCGAATTCAGGAACTGTGTTCTGTGGATATTCAGTTTGTTCGGGTTTTCTTTTGGAATTACAGCTTCGTAGTTCGGGTATTTACCATCTATAAGGCGGCACACTAACTCTACATTGTCAAAAGTAAATTTTGCATTACTCTCGTTATACTCCACTTTTACTTCAGCTTCACTACCTCCGAGTATACCTTTAAGAAGGTTCAACGGTTTTTTGGGCATGATAAATTCCGCTACTTCACTTGCAGAAAGATCGGTACGCTGATACTTTACCAGTTTATGCGCATCGGTAGCCACAAAAGTGAGGTTTTCCGGAGAGAACTGGAAGAACACTCCGCTCATCACCGGGCGAAGGTCATCATTCCCCGCAGCAAAAATAGTCTTTGCTATAGCTGTGGCCAGAACATCCCCTACGATAGCCGTAGCACTCGGATCGGTAAGTTCTACGGTTTTAGGAAATTCGGAAGCATCTGCATAGGCCAGGGCATATTTACCGTGGTTCGAACTGATCTCGATCGTGCTGTTATCTTCCATTACAAAAGTAAGCGGTTGCTCCGGGAAAGTTTTCAGGATATCGAGTAACAATCTCGCCGGCACGGCTATACTCCCCTCGCTCTCAGACTCCACATCCAACACAGCGCTCATCGTAGTTTCCAGGTCCGAAGCCGAAACCGTAAGCTTTTCTCCGCTTAATTCAAACAAAAAATTATCTAAGATAGGCAGGGTATTACTGTTGTTAATTACCCCTCCCAAAACCTGTAGTTGCTTTAATAAATACGAACTGGATACAATAAACTTCATCTGTTAGTTTTTAAGACTCCTTCCGTAAAGTATGCGCAAAAGGAGATTTCTTGTGTTCACTACAAATATATCTTAATTCTGAATTTTACAGAAAGATATTTATTAACAGGTTATGAATATTTTCAACCGTTATTTTTGAAATAATCACCTGAAAAAAACCGGGGACTGCCCCGAAAGAAACCATTATTTCTTTATCTATCCTACCCGAAACAGCGTGATACCTTGCTAAGAACAAATACATTATAAAAAGCCGGATACCATCCCGAAGTCATTCTTTACGAATAGGGGACACTCAACATATAACAAAAATCTATCAACAAAAAAAAACAATAACAATAAATTATAACTTAAAAAACGTCGGACAGTGAGGTAATCCGGAAAAATAACGTCTATAAGCACCAGGTTCCGGGGTATTATATCTGTAGCCACGAGGAGCTATAAATAACGTGTAAATAGGGATTACTGACTATCGAAATCGAGCTTCTTACGACGAAGTTCAAAATTCTGCCCGAGATATACTTTTCGGACCATTTCGTCGGCGGCCAGTTCTTCCGGCTCTCCGGCTTTAAGTATACTTCCTTCGAACATGAGGTAGGAGCGCTCCGTGATGGCCAGGGTTTCCTGTACGTTATGATCGGTAATAAGAATACCGATATTTTTGTTTTTGAGCTGTGCGACAATTCGCTGAATATCTTCCACTGCGACGGGATCGACCCCTGCAAACGGCTCATCCAGCAGAATAAAGTTGGGGTCGGTGGCCAGCGCCCTTGCGATTTCTGTCCGTCTTCGCTCCCCTCCCGAAAGCAGGTCTCCCCTGCTTTTGCGGATGTGTCCCAGTCCGAATTCCTCGATAAGGGCTTCCACCTTCATCTGCTGTTCTTTTTTGGAGAGCTTGGTAAGCTGCAACACGCTAAGAATATTCTCTTCGATGCTCAGTTTACGGAATACCGATGCCTCCTGGGCCAGATAACCGATACCGTTCTGCGCTCTTTTGTACATGGGGTACCTGGTAATATCCAGATTGTCGAGGTAGATCTTTCCACCGTTAGGTTTGATCAGCCCCACAATCATATAAAAAGAGGTTGTTTTCCCGGCGCCGTTGGGCCCGAGAAGCCCGACGATCTCACCGCGGTTAACTTCCAGTGAAATTCCTTTTACCACTTGTCGCCCTTTGTAGGACTTCATTATATTTTCCGCTCTCAGCTTCATGTGTAATCTTACTTAGCAAGTAAAAATAAGAAAAAACATTCCGGACCCCGCACACAGGCTCCTCTTTAGGCATACTTTAACGCCCTTCTGTTTTCGTATCCCGAAGACCTTTTGTCTTTTCGGGAGTTTCTTCTATTTCCGCTCCCGTGCTTCCAGGGCATCCCAGAACTCATAAGCCCTTCGCAGGTGCGGAACTACAATGGTTCCTCCTACCAAAGTTGCAATCCCGAGGGCTTCCATGACTTCTTCTCCACGGAGTCCTTCCTTATGACAACTCTCCAGGTGGTATTTCACACAGTCGTCACAACGCAACACTGCCGAAGCCACCAATCCGAGAAGCTCCTTGGTACGTACATCGAGGGCCCCTGCCATATAGGCATTGGTATCCAGGTTGAATATACGTTTTATAATCTTATTGTTGTCTTCCAGGATACGATCGTTCATCCTGGAACGGTAATCGTTAAATTCATTTACTATATCTGCCATCGCTCTTTTTTCTCTTTAAACAATAAAACAATGTTCTACGATTTTCTAAGCGCCTTTTCCTTCTTCTCCTGTTTTCGAAGTACATATCTTGATATGATAATACTCGCTTCGTACAAAATAATTATGGGTATGGAAACCACAATCTGGCTGGTAATATCAGGAGGAGTAATAACAGCAGAAAGGATAAGCACAATGACCAGGGCAATCTTCCTATATTTTTTCAAAAACTCCGGGGTTACCAGTCCTATCTTAGTCAGGAAAAAGATTACAATAGGCAGTTCAAAGATTAACCCGCACGAGATTACCGAAGATCGTATCGTAGCTATATAAGAAGTGAGATCGATATCGTTGTGTACCTCCTCACTCACCTGGTAAGTAGCCAGGAAATTTATGGACAAGGGAGATATAATATAATATCCGAACAAGACCCCGGTAAAAAACAACAGGGAGGCGATCAGGATAAAACCTCTTGCATTTTTTCGCTCATTTTCATATAGCCCCGGACTTATAAAGCGCCAGAATTCATAAAGTATATACGGAAATGCTATAATAAACCCTGCCCAGATAGCGGTCCAGATGTGTGCGGAAAACTGTCCGGCCATGGTACGGCTCTGAATCCGGAACGGTAAATCTCCGGAACAGAAACTATCATCCATCCCTAATGACCTTGAGAGTTTACAGAAAAACTCATACGTAACAAAATCGGCCTTCTTCGGTCCGAAAATAATAGTATCGAAAATAAAATCTTTGGCGAGGAACGCTAAGAATCCTACAATAACGATTGCGAGTGTAGATCTGATAAGGTGCCACCGGAGTTCCTCCAGATGATCGAGGAAAGACATCTCCTCCTGCTTCTTTTTTGCCATTATATAATTCCTTCTTTTATTAGGTCATGCAAGTGAATAACGCCCGCATATTCGCCATCTTCTTCAACCAGGAGCTGCGAGATACTGTTTTTTTCCATAATCTCCATAGCATCTACCGCCATTGCATCTGCATTGATACTTTTTGGGTTTTTGCTCATAATATCTCCTGCGGTAAGACCATTTATATTATCATATCTGTTCAGCATCCGCCTGATGTCTCCATCGGTAACGACCCCTACGATCCTGCCTTCCTCGATCACTGCGGTCGCTCCGAGCATTTTTTCCGAGATCTCGACAATCACCTCTCTCACATCTGCACCGGAATTCACCTGGGGTTTCATATTGGCCGATGAGATATCGCGCACCCGAAGGTACAATTTTTTACCGAGTGCTCCACCCGGATGATATTTTGCAAAATCTTTACTGGTAAACCCTCTGAGATTTAACAGACATATTGCCAGGGCATCACCTATGACCAATTGTGCCGTAGTACTTGTTGTAGGAGCAAGATTGTTAGGGCAGGCTTCTTTTTCCACGTAGGCGTTGAGTACAAAGTCGGACTGTTGTCCCAGTATCGAATCTCTGTTGGATGTAATAGCGATAAGTTTGTTCGTACCGTTTTTGAGTAAAGGCACCAGCACCTTGATCTCCGGGGTATTTCCGCTTTTGGAAATACAGATAACCACATCTTCTTTCTGAATGGTCCCCAGGTCACCGTGAATAGCATCCGCTGCGTGCATAAAAACTGCAGGTGTTCCGGTTGAATTGAGTGTTGCCACTATTTTTGTAGCTATAATCGCACTTTTCCCTATACCTGTAATAATAACTCTCCCGTTACTGTTAAAAATATATTCAACAGCACTGGAAAATTCGTCATCGATCAAAGATTTAAGGTGACTTATAGCGCTACTTTCAATTTCAATTACTTCTTTTGCAACCGCTTTTATAGCCTCGTTATTACTCAAAATTATTTTAAAGATTTATTGTTTGTAAAAAGTAAAGAATGTTATATCTTTAGTTGTGCAAATGTATGTAAAATAGTAAAACGATAGAATGAGTTCAGTTGAAATTGACTTGCATAAAAAGTTAAAGCAATATTTCGGTTTTGACCAATTCAAAGGATTACAGGAAGGTGTCGTACAAAGCATAGTAAACAATCACAACACATTTGTGATTATGCCTACGGGTGGCGGAAAATCGCTCTGCTACCAATTACCGGCTTTAGTTCAGGACGGTGTGGCGATCGTGGTTTCTCCTCTGATAGCACTAATGAAGAACCAGGTAGATGCCTTGCGGGGATTGTCTTCCGTAGAAGGCATTGCTCATGTACTAAATTCCTCCCTGACCAAGAATGAGGTAAAAACCGTTATGCAGGACATCCGGGAAGGGACTACCAAGCTACTTTATGTCGCTCCCGAGTCGCTTACCAAAGAGGAGTACATCGATTTTTTACGCTCCGTAAAAATCTCCTTTGTAGCCATTGATGAGGCGCACTGTATTTCGGAATGGGGACACGATTTCCGCCCGGAATACCGGAATCTCAGGACTATCATCCGCCGACTGGGGGATGATATCCCGATTATTGCCCTTACGGCCACAGCGACCCCGAAGGTACAGGAAGATATCCTCAAAAACCTCGGGATTACCGATGCCAACACCTTCAAGGCTTCCTTTAACCGTCCGAACCTCTTTTATGAGGTTCGTCCGAAAACCAAAAATGTCGACGCGGACATCATCCGTTTTGTAAAGCAGAACCCGGGAAAATCGGGTATTATCTACTGTCTCAGCAGAAAACGGGTCGAAGAACTCGCACAGACCCTACAGGTTAACGGGATCAGTGCGGTTCCGTATCACGCCGGACTGGATGCTAAAACCAGAGCCCGTCATCAGGACATGTTCCTCATGGAAGATGTCGATGTCGTCGTGGCCACGATAGCCTTTGGTATGGGGATAGACAAACCTGATGTACGCTTTGTCATCCACCACGATATCCCGAAAAGTATTGAGAGCTATTACCAGGAAACCGGTAGAGCAGGCAGAGATGGCGGAGAAGGCCATTGCCTTGCTTTTTATGCCTATAAGGATATCGAAAAACTGGAGAAATTCATGGCGGGCAAGCCCGTCGCCGAACAGGAAATTGGCCATGCCCTGCTCCAGGAAATGGTGGCTTACGCCGAAACTTCCATGTCGCGTCGGAAATTCATACTCCATTATTTCGGAGAGGAATTTGATGAAGTCAACGGAGAAGGAGCCGATATGGACGATAACATCCGGAACCCCAAGAAAAAACACGAAGCCAAAGACGACGTAGCCAAATTGCTCGCTATCGTAAAAAGTACCAAACAAAAATTCAAGGCCAAAGAAATTGTAAACGTACTAACCGGAAAAATCAACGCTCTCATCAAATCCCATAAGACCGATGAGAAACCTTTCTTCGCGACCGGGCAGGAAAAAGAAGGCAAATACTGGATGGCACTCATACGCCAGGCTCTGGTAGCCGGGCTGCTCAAAAAAGAAATCGAGACTTACGGCGTACTCTTTCTTACGGAAGCAGGAAAAAATTTCCTGGAGTCCCCGCATTCCTTTATGATGACCGAAGACCATACCTACGAAACCACGGAGGATGATACCATCATAGCCGCAAAAAAAGGCAGTGGTATCGTTGCTGATGAAGGGCTGCTGAAAATGCTGAAAGAATTGCGTAAAAAGGAAGCCCAGAAAATGGGAGTTCCCCCGTTTGTGGTTTTTCAGGACCCTTCACTCGAAGATATGGCCCTCAAATATCCCGTAGACCTGGCGGAACTGCTCAATGTACACGGAGTGGGTGAAGGCAAGGCTAAAAAGTATGGCAAGCCGTTTATAGCTCTTATCAACCGCTATGTAGAAGACAATAATATTATTCGTCCCGATGATCTCGTAGTAAAAAGTACGGGAGCCAATTCTGCTCTTAAACTGTATATCATACAGAGCGTGGACCGTAAATTACCGCTCGACGACATCGCGAATGCCAAAGGCCTGGAAATGGACGATTTTATCAAGGAAATGGAACAGATCGTCTATAGTGGCACCAAGCTCAATATAGACTACTGGATAGACGATATTCTCGATGAGGATCAGCAGGAAGAATTACACGAGTACTTCCTCGAAGCCGATTCAGACAAGATATCCATGGCTATGGAAGAGTTCGACGGAGACTTCGAGGACGAAGAAATCCGGCTGTACCGCATTAAATTCATTAGTGATGTGGCCAATTAAACATCCCTTTCAAATTTCACCATAAAACACTCACTTTGCCCCCAATCTTACCCTGTTAACCTCCGCTTCCCAAACTTTAAGAAAACATTCCCTCCCCATATTTCCCATTTTCTATATATTTGACAAATTTATATAGTTTACAATGAGAAAAATACTTTATTTGGCATTGTCCTTCGCTTTCGCATGCAACAGCTCCCAGAAAGCCACGACTCCTTCTAAAGAGGCACCTTCGTACGATCCGGTGCCCTATGCAAAAATCATTACCGAGCAGGATCTCAAAGATCATCTTTACACCTATGCCTCCGATGAATTCGAAGGGCGCGAAACCGGAAAGCCCGGACAGAAAAAAGCGGTCGAATACCTCAAAAACCACTATGTGGAACTCGGAATATCCGCTGCACAGAAAAACGGTAACTATTTTCAGGAAGTACCTCTGGAAATCAGCGGTATGCCCGAAGGTACACTCTCTGTAAACGGCAAGAAGTTTGCTATGGGAGAAGACTTTGTCACGTTTCAATCCCCTCCCAAAGACCAGTATAAAGCCGAAGAGATCATCTTTGCAGGATATGGTATAGAAGATGCAGGATATTCCGATTTTAAAGACCTGGATGTAAAAGGAAAAATCATCCTCACTTTGGTTAGCGAACCCAAAAATGCAGATGGTACTTATGTAATATCCGGAACAACTTCTGCCTCAAAATGGTCCGATATAAAGATATCCATGCCGGACAGGCTGGATATAGCAGCCAAAAAAGGGGCCAAAGGAGTCCTCATGCTGGACAGCAGGAACTACCCGATGATAGCAGGTCAGTTCCAGTTTATGAAAGAGAGAGCAGGAAGCGGAAGAATGCAGTTGAAAGGCGGGAACGATGATGATTTCTTTTTTGCTTTTATCAATGACAATGTCGCAAGGCAGATCAGTCCGGATCTCGAAAAAATCAAGAACGGGACAGCTATCGATGCAGATTTTGACCTGGAGTTCACAGGAAAAGCAGAAGAGGTTATTTCCGAGAACGTTGTGGCTTTTATAAAAGGTTCTGAAAAACCAGACGAATACCTCGTTATATCTTCACACCTCGATCATATCGGGATCAGCGAAGACGGGCAGATCAATAACGGTGCAGACGATGACGGCTCTGGTACTGTAGCACTTCTGGAAATCGCCAAAGCTTTCAAAAAAGCTGCTGATGCGGGAGTGACCCCAAAACGTTCGGTAGTCTTTTTACATGTTACCGGAGAAGAGAAGGGGCTCCTCGGATCTGATTATTACACAAGACATCCCATCTTTCCGCTCGAAAACACGGTGGCTGACCTCAATATCGATATGATAGGCCGCATTGACCCCGAAAGAGAGGGAGACCGTAACTATGTCTACCTTATAGGTTCGGACAAACTGAGCACGGAACTGCACAATCTCTCCGAAGAAGTCAATAAAAAATATTGTAATGTAGAACTGGATTATACATATAACGATGACAATGATCCCAACAGATTCTACTATCGCAGCGACCATTATAATTTTGCAAAGAACAATATTCCCGTTATTTTCTATTTTAACGGCACACATGAAGATTATCACAAACCTGGTGACACACCTGACAAAATCAACTACGATCTACTGGAAAACCGTACCAGACTCGTATTTTACACAGCCTGGGAAATCGCCAACCGCGAAAACCGCCCGGTTGTAGATAAAGCTACGGAGTAACATTCCGATATCACAATCTCATAAAAAGGTCCCGGAATACTAAACTGTCCGGGACCTTTTTTATACCTTCCATTTTAAGATGTACTTCTCTGAAAAGGATTGTTTCAGGTAAAATAAAGGTCTCTTGTTATACTCTGCCAACATGCTATACCCTCACTCTCCGCTCCGGATCCGTCTCAAAAGATATGGGGATATCTGATGCGAGCCTCCGGACCTATTATACCACAACGTCTGGTATAAGTCCTTAAGAACCTGCTTATCCGGCTTACGGATTTTATGACTGCCCTATCTCTGACCTGAAACACATAACGACCTTCTATTACGACATGTGTAAGCGTACAATTGCGGAATCTCTCAATCTCTCCGTATTGCTATAATAATGTACAAAAAAAAGAGTGCTCTTCACAGAACACTCTTTTCAGGGGTGGAAGACCGGTCTCGAACCGGCGACCTTCGGAACCACAATCCGACGCTCTAACCAACTGAGCTACAACCACCATTTATTTGCGGATGCAAAGGTAAATTTTTATAGTTGATTTGCAAATAAAAAACACATTTTTTTATATCAAATCGTGTAAGGAATGTACACCCACATAACGTTCGACCGTAAATCCTTCGGCAGACTCCACACCTATGATCCGGCCTAAGTCTCTGGCCCTGTATGTAATACTATCCATAAAATTGCGGCTGCTTATCGGGGTCTCCGGTTCTTTGCTGTCCGGATCAAAAAACTGTGAAGTATAGGCAGCAACTGCCTTGACTTTTACATCTACGAATCCGGATACATCAACGACCAGGTCGGGAGTAAGATTTTTCCACTGAATATAGTGAAATACCTGTTTAGGTCTCCAGGCTTCCTGACCGGTATCAATTTTAGCCAATCCGCTTAAAAAGCAGGCGTCACTTGCCAGTTTACTACCCTTGCCATGATCGATATGCCGGTCGTCAACAGCATTGCACAGGACAATGTCGGGCCGATACTTACGGATTATTTTTATGATCTCCAGCTGATGGGCTTTGTCATTCATAAAAAAACCATCGGCAAACGCCAGGTTCTCTCTTACGGACACTCCGAGTATCTCTGCTGCACGCGCAGCCTCCCTATCCCGGATCTCCGCCGATCCGCGGGTACCGAGTTCTCCTCTTGTCAGATCGAGAATTCCCGCCTTTTTACCATTTGCTATTTCCTTGGCTATCGTTGCACCACATCCGAGTTCCACATCATCCGGATGTGCCCCGATAGCTAATATATCCAGTTTCACTTGTATATCCTTCCCTTAAATAATTAGAAAATCATTGCATTGCAAAAGTACCATATAAATCATAAAAGAAGGGAGATTTGGTCACTTCTTTCCCCCTATACCTTATCAGCGCATCGGGCGGCCACTTTGTCCAAGGCCCTGGTAATATCGTTTACCAGGTCTTTCTTATCTTCAATTCCCACCGAAAAACGAAGCAGTTCATCCGATATTCCCTGTACCTTTCTATCCTCTTCGCTGAGTAAGGCATGAGACGTAAGCATAGGCGAACTTATGGTACTCTCTACTCCTGCCAGGCTCATCGACGGCTTTATCAGTCTGAGTTCTTTCATAAACAACCGGGCATCCAATCCTTCACGGAGTTCAAACGACAGCATGCCTCCAAATCCTTTCATTTGTTTTCGGGCCAGTGCATAATCGGGATGGCTCTTCAGCCCCGGATAATAGACTGCGGACACGTCCGGATGTTTTTCGAGAAATCTGGCCAGTTTTTTCGCATTGCGGTTCTGTGCCTTTACTCTCAGTCCGAGCGTCTTTATACTTCGCTCCAGCAGCCATACGGTAAAATCGCTGAGATTGCCGCCGAGATTTTTGCCCAGTTGAAAGATCTTGTCTATATGCGCGTCCGAACCGACAACCGCCCCGGCCAGTATATCGCTGTGCCCTCCGAGATATTTGGTAGCACTGTGAATTACGATATCGATCCCCAACACGATAGGGTTCTGGTTTACCGGACTGGCAAAAGTATTATCGAGCATAGAAATAAGTCCATGTTTACGGGCTATCCCTGCCACAGCTTCCACATCTGTAATGGTCAGCAGCGGATTGGATGGAGTTTCCAGAAACAACACCTTTGTATTTTCCCGGATACATGCTTCAAAATCTTCCGGGGCCGGGCCCTGGGTGAAGCTGTAGGTGATCCCGAATTTATCAAATTCTTCCATGACCAGATTAAAAGTCCCCCCGTATAATGCCTTTTGAAAAACAACGTGGTCTCCATGGTGTAAAAAAGCCATCAGGGCCGTACTTATTGCAGCCATACCACTACCGAAGACCAAAGCTTTTTCCCCGTGTTCCAGAGCTGCAATCTGCCGGGAAAGCGCTTCCTGGTTGGGCGTATTAAAATTACGGGGATAACGCTTGACATCTACATCTTCAAAAGCGTAAGAGGTAGACATGTAAAGAGGTGATATCGCTCCTTTAAACTGTTTGTCCTCCAATTCTCCTGCGTGGACACACAGGGTATTCAAAGCTGTTTTTTTGTCTTTCATAAAGGTAAAGTTTATATTTTGGGTTCTTGCTGACTCAAACAATGAAAACTTCCCAATCCCCATATAATTTCCGTCGAATCGATCCCGACCACTTCCCTGTCCTTAAAACAATCCTGCAGAATGGAAAGGGCTTTATCGTCCTGCTTACAGTTGTATGTAGGCACGATCACAGTGGTATTCGCTATATAAAAATTGGCATAAGAACATGGCAAACGCATATCGTCATAGACCAATTTGTCCGGCATAGGCAATTCGACAATATTCAATGGCTTCCCATCCTGAAGACGCATTTTATGTAGTTGTTTCAGGTTCCTGCGCAGCAATTCGTAATTTTCATCATTCTTATTCTCTTCAACAACCGTAATCACCGTATCTTCATTGACAAACCGTACCGTATCGTCTATATGGCCGTCGGTATCATCTCCGATAATCCCTTCGTCTACCCATAGTATATTTTCCACACCATAAAAATTGATAAGATATTCCTCGATCTGCTTCTGGCTGAGGTGCGGATTACGATTTTCATTCAGCAAACAGCAGGTCGATGTCAGTACGGTGCCCTTGCCATTAAAATCTACAGATCCTCCTTCCATAACAATACCGGGATGATATACCGGAATACCGTAATGCGAAGCTATTTTGGTCGGAATAATATCATCCAGATCATAGGGCGGGTATTTGTCTCCCCAGGCATTATAGCCCCAGTCTACAATAACTTTCCTGATATCCGCATTGGGATTGATGAGAAAAGCCGGACCATGATCCCGGCACCAGGCGTCATTCGTCGGATGTATAAAGAAGGATACCTTATCCGGGTTGACATCCTGCTTTTGCAGTTCCCGGACGGCAAAATCTTTCATGGCTTCGTTACAGACATTGATACAGACTTGTTCGCCCCGGGTAAGCTCTTTGATAAAACTTACATAGGCCGGGTAGATCGTGTGTATTTTTCCGGGCCATGAGGCTTCTTTATGAGGCCAGCTCAGCCAGGTAGCGACATGAGGATGGAATTCTGCAGGGAAATAATACCCGAGTTCCTTAGGGGTGAGCACGTCAGGATTCATCGATAAAGCGTCTGGTAATAGGTTGATAAGAATCTATTCGACGGTCTCTCAAAAAAGGCCAGTGGGTTCTGTAAACATCAGATTTTGCCGTATTAATCTCATGCACCACAATTTCTTCGTCCTCATGAGAAGCCTGGTACAGTACGGTTCCGAAGGGATTCGAAATAAACGATCCTCCCCAGAATTTCATGGCTCCGTCCTGTTCATATCCTACACGGTTCACGCTCACAACATGTACGCCGTTTGCTACGGCATGACTGCGTTGTATGGTTTGCCAGGCATTGTACTGCTCCGTATTGGTATCTTCGTCCTGGGAAGTGGCCCATCCTATGGCCGTAGGATAAAACAAGATTTCAGCCCCCATCAGCGAGGTAATGCGGGCTGCTTCCGGGTACCATTGATCCCAGCAGATAAGAACTCCTATCGTCGCATAACGGGTACGGAATACTTTATATCCCAGGTCTCCAGGAGTAAAATAGAATTTCTCGTAATATGCCGGGTCATCCGGGATGTGCATTTTTCTGTATTTTCCGAGATATGTACCGTCCGCATCGATGACTGCAGTGGTATTGTGATACAATCCCTGCGCACGCTTTTCAAAGAGCGATGCGATAACAACTACCCCGTGGGCTGCAGCTACTTCGCAGAGTGCATCCGTAGATGGTCCGGGAATTGCTTCTGCGAGGGCAAAATTGTCATAATCTTCCGTATCACAGAAATAAAGAGAGGTAAACAATTCCTGCAGGCAAACGATCTGCGCCCCTTGCGCAGCGCCCTTTTTTATCCCTGAAATAGCTTTCTCCAGGTTTTCCTGTTTGTCAGCAACACATGTGTTCTGAACAAGTCCAACTTTTACTTTTGTCATTCTCTGAATATACTCAACTTTTAATCCAATCGGTTATCGAAGGGTCATTAGGCAATGTTCTGGGAGCAATCACTTTTACAAGATGTCCGGATTCGTCTACAAGGTACTTCTGGAAATTCCACTCCACTTCCGAATCTTCCTTACCGTTTTTCGATTTTTCCGTCAGGAACTGGTACACCGGGTGCATATCTTTTCCTTTCACCGAAATCTTGCTCATCATCGGGAAGGTAACCCCATAATTCTGCTTACAGAAAGCCGCGATTTCCTCATCGCTTCCGGGCTCCTGTCCTCCGAAATTGTTTGCAGGAAAACCTACGATTACAAAATTGTTGCTCTTATAAGCGTCGTACAATTCCTGCAAACCCTCGTATTGTGGGGTAAGGCCACACTCACTCGCCGTATTGACCACCAGGATTTTCTTTCCTTTCAGTGTACTGAAATCAAACTCATTGCCATAGAGGTCTTCTACTTTAAACTGGTAAATTGTCTCCTTGTCCATATAATCTTCTTTTTGAGCAAATACTGTTGCAAATAACAATATAAATGCGGGAACCAATAGTTTTTTCATGTTATGAATTTTATATCTAAAGGTAATTATATTTGAGAGCATTACAAAAGACATTATGAGAAATAAAAATCCCGGATACCGTCATTTTTTCAGAAAAATGCGGTGATCCGGGATTTTCGTTCCGTCCCTGAAGCGGGAAATTACTCGTTCTCGGGGAGTTCTTTCAGGGTTACTTTCTTCCAGTACACCTTTATTCCTCCTCCATCATGAATCTGGAGTGCTATTTTTCCGTTGGCTTCCCCTATTTTTTCATCTTTGAAGTCAACCATTTGTTCTCCGTTGAGCCAGGTCGTCACGTGATCTCCCTGAACCCTGATCTTCATATGGTTCCATTCCCCGAATTTCAACACCTTTTCTTTTTCCGGATCGGGTTTTATGAGCCATCCCCTTCCGTAAGACTCATATATTCCCCCGGTGTGAAGGTCGGGCGGAGCTACTTCTACCTGCCATCCGGAAATAATAGTCCCTTCGATATCCGAACGGAAAAATACTCCGCTGTTCCCATTGGCTTCCTGACGGAATTCCACATCCAGTTCAAAGTTTTTATACTGTTTTTCCGTTGCGAGATAGCCGTATTCTTTATCAGGTCCGCTTTCGGACACCAATAAGCCGTCTTCTACATACCATTTTTCCGTCCCGTACTTCTTCCATCCGGTCAGGTCTTTTCCGTTAAAAAGTTCGGTTTTTCCCGAGCTGCACGCTCCGAGCACCAACACAGCCGTACATGCGGCCAAAAGGTTTTTTAAAGTCATTTTTCTCATCGTTTTCTTATTTTTATATTCTTATACCAGATAAAACTTCCGTGATCCTGTAATCCTATGAGTCCGGAGCGGAATTTTCCGTAATCGGGAAAGTCTTTCCACTTCCCTTCATTTTTACGTTTTTTCCAGTCTTCCGACCAGGGTACGAACGCTACGGTTTCTTTACCATTGAGCCAATATGTTACTTTTTCGGGTGTAAACAGTATACGGGTAGAATTCCAGGTCCCCGAAGATTTTACGGCTCCTTCGTAATCGGGTGTATACATTCCGTAATCGGCTCCGATAGATTGCCAGTCCTCGAGTTTTTCGGGAAAACCGGTCTGATCGATCACCTGATATTCCGGGGCATTAAAATACGGGGCCTCATACTGTACTCCTTCCTGCACATGGTAAAATATACCGCTGTTTCCTCCTTCGGCGATCTTCCACTCTACGGAAAGTTCGAAGTTTCCGAAGGGTTCTTTTCCGTACACAATATCTCCACCGATATCCCCGCCTCTTCCGAGCGACTTCAAGGTACCTTCTTCCACGATCCAGCCATCGGGTAGCGACTCCGCGTTAAACCCTCTCCAGCCGTCTGCTGTCTTTCCATCGAAAAGCAACATCCACCCTTCGGAACGTTCTTTTTCCGTCAGGGTATTGTCCTGTTTACCGTTTGACGCAGAGGGAGTTTCTGCCTGTGCAGCTTCCTTTTGCGCCGATCCTTCTTTTTTTTCGGTTTTGCATGCCCCCAGACACAGCAATGCCATACTGAGTACTATCAGTTTCTTTTTCATTTCTACTAATTTATAAAATAAATTCAATGCTGTTTTTGTCAGGCGATAACTTTCATCTTTACAGGGTCCCACTGTATATAGGTATCCTGAAAATAACTGTCATTACACAAAAGTGCAGGCGCAGCGGCCCTGAATCCGAACACGGGATCTTCTACAACCGTTCCCCCGTGACGTATAGCATGAAAAAAGTTGGCAAAATGGTCGTAATGAGCCCCTTTATATCCTTTTTCCGCACGATATACGGTTTCCGTCGGAGGCAGTATTTTTTTGCGATCTGCATAACTGACGGCTTCTTTCGCTTTTTCCTCCAGGAAAGGATCACTGTCCGAATGATTGTTTCGCTTCAGAGTTACATCATCCCAGGTTACCTCCATGGCTCCTTTGGTCCCAACGATCTTCAGGTAAGTGGATCCGCTGGTACCATCTACAAAATTGCAGCGTAACGAAAGATTAAAACCGGGATGTTGCTCCGATTGGGGGTAATTGAATATCCCCAACAGCACATCGGGTACTTCACGGCCATCTTTCCAGTATCGCAGTCCCCCCATAGCAGATATCTTGTCCGGACCGTAAGAACCGGTAATAAAATGCAAACTGGAAAAGAGATGGACAAAAAGGTCCCCGGACATTCCCGTACCGTAATCGAGATAATTTCTCCAACGGAAAAAACGAAGCGGGTCAAAAGGACGCTTTTCGGTATTGGAAATAAACCGTTCCCAGTCTACCGTCTCTTTATTTCCATCCTCAGGCACGGTATATTGCCAGGCCCCGAGTGGTGAATGCCGGGCCCAGAAACCTTCGGCATAGTTGATCTCTCCTATGGCTCCTTCGGCGAGAAGTTGCCGGGCTTTTTCGTTTCCGAGAGAGGAAAGTCCCTGGCTACCGACCATAAATATCTTTCCTGACTTTTTCCAGGCCTTGATCAGCTCATGTCCTTCATCTACGGAATGCACCATCGGCTTTTCGCAATACACGTGTTTACCAGCTTTCAGTGCATCGATACCTATCTGTTTATGCCAGTGGTCGGGAGTTCCTATAATAACGGCATCAATATCATTTCTTTTCAGGATCTCTTTGTAATCCCGGGTTTTAAAAAGATGGTCTCCCCAACGCTCCGAAGCTTTATCGAGACGGCCGTCATACAGATCACAGACTGCAACAATTTCTATGTTATCGTGTTCAAGCGCCGTATTCATATCTGCCACGCCCATTCCCCCCGCACCTATAAGTGCCAGTTTCAGTACTTTTTCTTCGGAAAAATACGACAGCCTTTCGAGGTAGTTGACCTGCTGTCCGTTTTTAATAACGGTATTTCCGGCGAGGATTGACGGAGTTACTGCAGTCGCTGCTCCGGCCAATCCGAGGTTTCTTAAGAACGATCTTCTGTTGTTCTTCATACTCAGGTTGATTTTAAAATTTTATGAAGGTAAACTTACCCGAACACGGGATATCAACCGGGGTAATATTAGGGGTAATGACCAAAAAAAGATGTGAAAATATTTTTAATGACCGGGAAAATCAGACGGATAGACTTCTCCGTAAAAGTTTTCATATAGTCTTTTGTAGTGCGCTATAGTTTTTCCTGCCAGCGTATGTTTCCCGTTCTTGACCAATATGGCAACCTTTCGTTGTACCGCAGGTTCGTATAAAGGGTCGGTAGTGAGAATGGCCCGGAGGATGAGAAGCTCTTCTTCCTCCGAGAATTTCCCCGGAGTTTCAATGAAGGGAACCAGGATATCCAATACCCTGTTGGCGTAGTCGGACTTAAATTTATCTATCCACTCCACCTCGGTCTGGGGCAGCATGGTTCCCCTGCTGACCATTTTTGCCCAGGTGAGCAGGTCCTGCCGTTCCGGCAATACTTTGCTTTGCGTTTCATGAAACAGCGGGATCTTCCGGTGGAGCTCCCAAAGATCAATCTCTACCGTATCTCCTGCTTCCATTCGCCACATTTTATTGGCATATACGATATGCAAATCGAGTTCTTTACCGAAGATATTACGGATCTCCTTGATATGGGTACTCCTGTTGTTTTTTACACTTTCCGAAGAAAATCCGGGCCATAACAGGCTTCCCATTTTTCTTGACGACACTCCGCCTTCCTTTATCGTATAAAGCAGTAATAGCAGTAATAATTCTTTCCGCTTTGGAGAAAACCGGAATGTCATATCCATTCCGCTGACCCCAGTGATCCGGAACTCGTCCAATAACTGGATCCTGGATTTCAGACCGGCTGGATCTATGTCTCGCTTCGGTAAGACCGGGCCGGTATCTTCCGCAAACCCAGCCGGGCGCCCTGTCTTTCTCCGTCTACGGAAAAAGAAAAAGATCCAGGTTCCAAGAGCTAAAGCCGTCATACTCCCCAGAATGTAAGGAAGTACGGAAGCGGAAGCTGTTTCCGTAAAACCCGAAGCATAGACCTTTGCAACTTCCTGGTCGCTGAGTGCCCTGTTCCACACATAAAACTCACTGAGTCTTCCTTTGAAATACTGCCCCCAAAGGTTGGAGCCGATCAGTACCGAATGATTGGTCTGCTCGAGCTCTGAAGCAAGGATGTCATCTACCGGTTTACCGTTAACATAGAAGTATATTTTTTTATCCTGCGAATATACATAAGTAAGGTGTACCCATGAACCGGTTTTCAGTGGCATCCCTTCTCCCGAATGGTCTTTTAGCCCCGGTGTGGTAAACTGCAATTTACCGTTGAATATTTTTGCGGAAAATGCCTCCCCCTTCCCGATAAGGCTCAGACTCCCCTGTATTTCTTCGGGTTTTACCCATGCCGATATGGAAATCTCTTTAAAATCGGTATCTCTGGCCTCTCTGAAATCAATATAGCTTGTTTTTCCATTAAAAAAAGCTACTTTCCCTCGCTCCGGGTCATCCACAAAACGAACATCCGTATAGATCCCGTTATCATAAGGAGCGACTCTGTTTGCTGTCTGCTCCTTAAACGGAAGGTAATACCGAAGCCCCTCTTTAATGTCATAAGCATAGGCTTGGAAAACTTTAAAACGGGGAGCCATACTCCCACTAAATGAAAATATATCCGGGGAAAACCAGTAGCCTCGTTTCTTGGGTGATAATTTATATAATGTCGTCACCACCGGACCACAGGATTTCACTCCGGGCAGTTCCTGCCATTTCACATCGCGGAGCGGCTGATTTCCGAATTGAACATCGGCATGATAGAATGACATCCGTGAAATACTATCGGCGTAAGAGCGCCACAAAGCCGGATTATCGGTACGGATAAAATTGGGAAGTTTACCTTCCTGTTCAAAAAGGAGCTTATGCACATTTTTTACCGTTTCCTTGTTTTCCTCTCCGCGGACATCCACAAGAGTCAGGAGCTCACAATGTTCTTTTTCCGACAGCAAACCTGTCTTATAGTTCGTTTTATTGATCCAATGAGACAAGGCCCATGGAGAATCTGTATCATCCGTAAAAATAAACAACCTGCTGTTCTTAACCGACTCCCACAAACTCGTGCTGTCCTTTTTTAAATATGGAGACAATCCGGAAGTTTCGATTTTCGAATGTAACCGTTTATAATCTCCTATAACCATAAGCACCAGTATTTCCGGAGAGGTTTCATCTCCGAGAAAAGATTGCATGATACGGAGCTTTTCCCTGGTGATTTCTTCGGGAGTACAGGTAAATGCGCGGTATCCGTTTTTCAGGCGATAAGAAAAGTCTTCCAGTCCGCTTTTCTCCATAAGCACCTGATCCGACAACGATTGTCCGAGGCTATGCTCAACTATAAGCACAAGCAACAGAAAAGAAAAAGCTAAAGAAAATTTAACGGCAGGCATTCGGTTGGCTGATTCCAAAATTTCCCCTAAAGTATAAAAAAAGAAAGGCTCTTCAAAACCTGATTTCAAAAAGTTAAGGCTGCTGTGATAGCCTTTTGGTTAAGGCCTTCGAGCGTTCTGAAAACGACCTTTCATTTTGTCTGTTCTGGAATTGGACTGTATGTCCACATCCCTGACTTTACGGCATAAAAAAACCCTTCACGTCTTGTGAAGGGTTTCGAAGAAGGCGGCGACATACTCTCCCGCTCTCGCAGTACCATCTGCGCTCATGGGCTTAACTACTCTGTTCGGTATGGTAAGAGGTGAGCCCCATGGCTATAACCACCTTAAATCTATGGCACAAAGGCCGATATCGTAACATATTGAGATAAAACAACACCATAAATACTAAAGTAAACAAGCGGTATTATAAGTTTACGGGTAATTAGTACTACTCGGCTAACACATTACTGCCTATACACCTGTAGCCTATCAACGTGGTCATCTCCCACGACCCTTTAAAGAAATCT
>NZ_FPJE01000009.1 GCF_900119185.1 Sinomicrobium oceani
GGCGGCTTACTCGCTGTGGACGACAGCGCTTCCACACCTATGGAAATGCCTGTAGCTATCGATGTCCTGGCTAATGATGAAGCCGGAAACTCACCTATCGATCTTACTTCGGTGACGATCGTAACGATGCCCGGCGAGGGGACGGTAACTGTCGATGCTGCTACAGGAGTTGTTACGTACACTTCTTCGGGAGACTTCGAAGGCGATGATACGTTTACTTATACGATGAAAGACGAGGCTGGTTATACCAGCAACGAAGCCACGGTTACGGTAAGTGTCGGTGGTAATAACGGTGGGCTGATGGCTGTGGATGACAATGCCTCCACACCTGTAGATGTCGCTGTAGCTATAGATGTATTGGCCAATGATGTGGCCGGAAACGCCATTATAGATGCTGGTTCCGTAGCAATCCTTACCATGCCTTCTTCCGGAGGAGTAGAAGTAAATGCTTCGACAGGAGTAGTTACCTATACACCGGATAATGGTTTCGAAGGAACAGACACTTTCACCTACACGATGAAGGATGTAGACGGTTACACGAGTAATGAAGCTACGGTTACCGTTAATGTGGGTGGAAATAATGGTGGCCTGATGGCAGCAGATGACAGTGCGGGTACTATTGTAGATACCCCTGTAACTGTAGATATCCTGGCTAATGACACAGGTGGTAATGCACCTCTGGATCCGGCTTCGGTAGCCATTGCAACCATGCCGTCCGATGGTAATGTGGAAATATTAGTGTCAAACGGAGCTGTAACCTATACTCCGGATGCCGGATTCATAGGAACGGATACCTTTACGTATACCGTAAATGATACGGACGGATACACTTCTAATGTGGCTACGGTGACCATTACCGTCGATCCGGCACCGACAGGACCTATAGCTAATGACGATGCGGTTCAGGTAAATCCGAACAGTTTTGTCAGTATAGCCATTCTCGATAACGATGCAGAAGGAAGTGCACCTATCGATCCTGCTTCGGTAAGTATCGTTACCGAACCTGCTCACGGTGATTACAGTGTTACTGCCGATGGAGTAGTAGACTATATTCCGGAAGCCGGGTTCGTAGGGCAGGATAGTTTTGAATATACTGTAGAGGATATCGACGGAAGAGTTTCTAATGTAGCTGTTGTTTCCATAGATGTGACCTCAGATTCTGATCTCGCCATTACGATAACCGTAGACGAAGTAACACCGTCGATAGATAGCAATGTGGAATTCACTATAACCATAACCAATGACGGGGACCAGGTATTCTCCAATATTGTGGTGGATGAATCTTTACCATCGGGTTATGAATTTGTAGGGTCACAATCTGCAGAAGGAGATTATAATAATATAACTGCAAAGTGGACGATAAGTCATATCGGTGCCCAGGGGACCGCAATGCTAAAACTAACCGCGAAAGTTGTGGCAGTAGCCGGAGCAGATTATCTGAATGTGGTTACCATTGAAGAATCTTCCCCGGTGGATTCCAATCTGGAAAACAATACCGCTCAGGTAGCTGTAGAGCCACTGTTGCTGGTGGTGTATAACGAGTTCTCGCCGAACGGGGATGGGTTTAATGACACCTTTGTGATAGACGGAATTCAACTTTATCCCAACAATGTACTGAAAGTGTACAACAGGTATGGAAGCCTGGTGTTCCAGACTTCCAATTACAATAACGACTGGGATGGAGTAGCCAATAAGAGCGGAGCAATTATGAGCAAAGACAGGTTACCGGTGGGTACGTACTTCTACGTGCTGGATACCGGAACCGGAATCAAAAAAAGCGGATGGCTCTATATCGCAAGATAAATAACACATAAAGAGGGATACCCCAATCCCTCTTTATTGTATTAAACCCTTATAAAACAGATAAAATATAGACAGATGAAAGTTATAAGAATCAAAAAGCGCAATTACATTTTGTTTATATGTATGCTTGCTATAATCACCGTAAGAGCGCAGCAGGATCCTCAGTATACACAATATATGTATAATATGATGAGTTTCAACCCTGCCTATGCCGGTTCTGTCGGAACCCTCGAAGCAAACCTGTTGCACCGGTCGCAATGGACAGGTATAGACGGGGCGCCACAAACACAATCCCTGAGTGTGCACTCTCCCCTGACCAATGATCAGGTAGGGCTCGGCTTTAACGCAGCACATGATAAGTTAGGTCCGTCCAGGGAGGTATTTCTCGATGGGAACTTTTCCTATACCATACAAACCGGTTATTTTTCTAAACTCGCTTTCGGGGTTAAAGCCGGGGTCAGTATCCTTGATATTGACTGGAGTAAGGGAGATTTCAGGGATCCGAACGACCCTGTATTTGCACAGAACGTGAATAAAACGCACTTCCTGGCAGGAGCAGGAGCATTTTACTATACGGACAAGTGGTACGTGGGATTCTCTGTGCCGAGCTTTATACGGTACGATTACTATGACGACAGGGAACAGGGGGCAGTATTGTCTGACAGGCTGCATTACTTTATTACCGGTGGATATGTATTTGAATTATCTCCCACTGTGCTGTTCAAACCTGCCACCATGGTAAAGATTGTTCGGGGCGCGCCGGTTGCTGTGGACCTTTCGGCCAATTTTATGCTCCACGAGAAATTTACGCTGGGAGCTTCGTATCGATGGGATGATTCTGTAAGTGCCCTGGCCGGTTTTCAGATATCACCAAGTTTATTTATCGGGTATGCTTACGATTATACAACGACCAGTTTTAACAGGTATAACGACGGAACACATGAAATCATCCTGAGGTACCAGGTGCCCTTCAGGTCGAGCCGTATAAAATCCCCGAGATTTTTCTAAACAGAATGATTATGATAAGAAATATATTTTTAGCCCTTGGTTTTTTGTGCTGCTTTGTATCAGCTTTCGGGCAGCAGTTAAAAAAAGCAGATCGTCTTTTCAAAGAGCTGGCTTATGTAGAAGCATCCGAGGCATATGAAGCGTATTTGAAAGGAAACAAGACTCCTTCGCCGGAGGTATTGGAGAATATAGCGGACTCCTATTATTTTATCAGCAAAGACAGTAGCGCGGTAAAGTATTATAAAAAACTTTACGAATTACAGAAAACAGGAATGTCCGGAGCACATTTCAACCGTTATGTTCATGCTTTAAAGGGCGTAGAAGAATATGACGAAGCCGCAGCTTTAATGAAAGAGTACCTGCGGGTGAAGGGAAATGAAAAAGAAATTACGAGGTACGCAAAAGAGAAAGCATATCTTGACAGTCTTGGTCAGGCTACCTCATTATTTACGATTCGTAATCTGGAGAGCAATACGAACAGATCGGAATTCGGAACGGCCTTTTACGGAGATAAAATAGTATTCTCTTCGACCAGAAAACCGAGTTATACGCTGTATGTATGGAATCAGCAGCCCTTTCTCGACCTTTATATCGGGGACCGGAATGCTACCGACGGCGAACTCTTTAACGTTGAGCTTTTCCTTTCCGGATTAGAATCGAAGTATCATGATGCCACGATTACTTTTTCTCCCGACCGTTCTTATGTGTACTATACGACTAATATTCTTAAAAACAAGAATAAGCTCGTCAAGGATAATTCCGGAACGAACAATTTTCATATCATGAAGGGGACAATTGAGGACGGAAAAGTGACGAAAACGGAAAGTCTGCCATTTAACAGTATCGATTATTCCGTAGGACATCCTTCTATGAGCCCCGATGGCAAGTGGATGTTCTTTGTGTCGGATATGCCCGGCGGATTCGGTAACACGGATATTTACGTGGTACAAATGGATGAAAACGGAAATGTAGCTTCCGAACCTCAGAACCTGGGACCGGTGATCAATACCCAGGAGCAGGAAATGTTCCCTTATTTCCGTGAAGGCAAATTGTATTTTTCTTCCGATGGACATTATGGCCTGGGAAGGCTCGATGTATTTTCAAGTGAACAGAAAGAAGGAAAAATGGAATTTAAGGCGCCGAAAAATCTCGGTGCACCGGTAAACAGTAATAAAGACGATTTTTCATTCATTATCGATTCTACAGCCTCATTCGGTTATTTTTCCTCTAACAGGCTTGAGGGGAAGGGCGATGATGACATCTATTATTACACCAAAGAAAAAGAACCGTGCGATCAGTTGGTTTCCGGTAAGGTGACCAATAAAAATACGCAACTGGCCCTTGAAGGAGCTTCCGTAAAAGTTTACGATGAATTCGGCGATCTCGTAACGGAAGCGGCTACAGGAGATAATGGGATGTACGAGGTAGAAATTCCCTGTGAATCCACATATAAATTCGTAGCCACAAAACCCAATTATACTACCGAGGAAAAGGAAGTAAAAACCACGAAGAAAGACGGAGATAAAATTGAAGGTGTCGATTTTGAACTGACCAATTATGATGATCTGATCGTCAAAGAGGATGATCAGGAAAAAATAGATGTAAATCCCATATATTTTGATTTTGATAAGGCGGATATCACCCCACAGGCCGCTGAAGAACTCAATAAGGTAATCTATGTGATGAACCAGTTCCCCAAAGTGAAGATCAAGATAGAATCTCATGCAGATTGCCGGGGAAATGCGGATTACAACAGGAAACTCACCGACCTCAGAGCCAAATCCACGCAGAAATATATACTTGAAACAGGCAAAATAGACCCGTTGCGTATAGAAAGTGCTATCGGTTATGGCGAAGACCGTCCTAAAGTAGTGTGTGAGCGTTGTAACCAATGTACGGAAGAACAACACGCTAAAAACCGAAGGTCCGACTTTATTATTATTGAAAAGTAATACTATAAAGTATTTTTAGAGATTTTTTATCTGCCTTTCGCAAAAAATAATACCAAAGGTGCCACCCCTTTTACGGTTTACCTTGAATCCAAACCACCCTATGCGTATCAGGTTAGAACATATAACAGTAATACTGCTGGTAGTAATACTATCCGCTTCTTTCGGTTGCCATCCTGTATGGGGACAGCAACCGAAAGAACGGGTATATGCTGCTTCACAAACCAATGGAGGGCTATTAGGTACAGTTTCTAATGCTGCTAATGTGGTGGGCAGCGGAACAAACACCTCGGCTTCGCTCAGTGTGCCTTTAGGTGCTTTAGGTGTGGCAAGTGCCTATGTGCAGCCCCGGTTCGGGTCTACGCTGCCTGCAGGAACATCCACCCACTTAAAGATAGGTGTTAACCCCACGCTTTTGGGAGCGGGGATCACGGTAAATGTACAGGCCTATAACGGTACTACGGCAGTAGGAGCATCTGTTAATATGGGGGCATTACTGAGTCTTCTGAACGGGCAGTACACCGAAGAAATTGTATTTACCCCTCAAACGAGTGGAGGAACTCCGGTGTCTTATAACGGAGTCAGGGTCACCTTGAACGGGGGACTTCTCAGTATCGCAGCCAATGTAGATGTTTACTATGCCTATTACCTTCAGGATGCTTCGGCTTCCATAGCCTGTGATGCGCCTGCGGAGGTATTGTACGGGTCGACCGGCACCCTGCTTTCCGGGGTAAACCAGGTCGAAAACCCTCAGAATGCGATAGACGGAAACACCAATACGTTCACTCGCCTGAGGTCCAGTGTAGGTGTGTTGGATAAGACTTATATCCGGTCTTTATACAATACATTGTCCAGGTCCGGCGATTCCGTACGGGTGATTTTAAGGAATCCCGGCGGTTTGTTACAGGCCTCTCTTCTGGCGACGAATCTTACCATTACCACATATAACAATAAGACAAGTAATGGCGCCCTTGAACTGGACGAATCTATCCTTTCACTTTCGCTGTTGCCGGGGAGTACCGATGTGCAGGTATTGACCTACCCGGTGATTCCGGAATTCAATCGTATAGAAGTTTCTATAGGGCAGGGACTGCTCAATGCTTTGGGAGACTTGTATGTTTATGAGGTATCAAGAATAGGAAAAGGACCGGAAGTCACTTCCCCGCAATTCGTAGATGATGTGGCCTATGCCTGTTACGGAAATCCGGTAACACTAAATATAGCCAGCCCGCTGGCGAATTCGATATACAGGTGGTATACCGTTGCTGCCGGTGGAACATCCGTTTTTACCGGTACTTCTTATGCTCCGGATACTACCATTGCAGGAACGAGATTTTTTTATGTCTCGGAGATGAGGAACGGATGTACGGATGAAACCGGGCGTACACCGGTAAAACTTGTAGTGCTCCCGGCGTATGGTAACCCGGATATAGCCATAGGGAACACAACCAACTAAATTGAATAATAAACAATCCAAAAATCGCGACACATGAAATTTATTACAACAACTTTGAAACGAGGGCTTGCAGTTTTAATATTTGCTGCCGGAATGCCCGTATTTGCGCAGATCGTAGCCCCTGTACCCACCACCCCGGTAACTTCTCCGGGTGACCTCAATGTCGGAACACTGACCAATAACACCGGGCCGGTAAGCACGGTGGAAGGGGCGGTACTTTTTTACAATCCGGCAACAAATGGTCCGGAAGTAACGTTAACAGCCAGCCTTGATGATGGTGCCGGAAATACTTTTACGGCTTATGAGTGGTACAATATCACTACGGACGGAACTACCGAAACAGCAAATGAAATCTCCGGAGAATCCGCACAAAACCTGGTACGTACGGCATTGGCTCCCGGATATCACAAGTTCAGGGTGTACGGACTGGTTGACGATGGAAACGTAATATGTCAGTCCGATGACTACGAAGACATTATTCTTTTCGTGTTGTCACCGCTCACGGTAACCACGACCTTCAACGACAACGGAAATCCTTTGGCGTATTGTTCTACCGATGTGCCCGCAACTCCTATCGAATTGTCCGTAAGTGATATTGCAGCCGATTATACGGACAATGCCAATGGGTATTCCAACCCCGACGGCGGAGATTTTGAAGTGTCTTATCAATGGTTTGCCATTAAAGACGGTGATACGGGCAATCCTGTCGACCTCGAAACCACGACGGATAGCTATTCCGTTACCCTGACCGATACCGGTACCTATACCTTCTATGTGGAAGTCGAATATGCCACTTCCATAAAAGACAAGGGGGCAAGAGATTATGTGACGTATACCAGTACGGTACAGAATGCAGGAAGCGACCTGGAGATCGTAGTATCACCTACTCCCGGATCTCCGACCATTACTATAGGGGGCGTGACGGACTAACGAACTTCCTGTGTACTACAAGGTCAACAGGTCTGCTGACCTGATTGCTCAGAACAAAAAGATGTTTTCGCCTGGTCGGATTTACAATCTGGCCGGGAAAAAACACGGAGAATAACAGCGTTATTATTCCTGTTTTACGACGGTACTCAGGAATGATTTCTTTGCTGTTAAGACTTGTCTTTATACTATACGAGAAGCACACTTTTCTTTACCTGTTTGCTAATATATGAATGTCAGAATTCTTTTTGTTACTTTCTTTTGCTGCTGGCAATTTGTAGTGGCTCAGGATAACAGTGATTTCATTGTAGTGCCCTTCGGTAGTAAAGTGATGCTTACTGCAACTTCCGAGGGTGCTGTAAGTTATCAGTGGTATCGGAACGGAGCAGTTCTTGAAGGAGCAGTAGAAGAAGTATATAAAGCAGATACCGAAGGGGACTATAGCGTAATTTCTTTTAATAGTGACGGATGTCAATCTTTTTTTTCTCAAACCGTAACTATTCGGTTTTCCGAAAGATTATTGCCGCCTTCCGGTCAGAAAGAACAGTTTTTCTGTGCTGCAGATTCTCCTTTAATTGCCGATATAGAAGTTACCGGAAATAATATCGTATGGTATGACTCTCCTGACGAAGGACAAAAATTATCTGCTGATACTCTTCTGGAAGACGGAGTTACCTACTATGCCGCACAAACCTCCGGAGAAGAAGTAGAAAGTGAGGAGCGGCTCGGGGTTACTGTGCGTCTCGATTATTGTCCGGATTTAGGAGTGAACAAGAGTGTAGATGAGATGAATCCTCGGATAGGTCAGGAAGTAATATTTACCCTGGCGGTAGAAAACACACATTGGGCACCACTTCAGAATGTGGTTATCAGTGATAAATTGCCTTCCGGATTTGATTATCGCTGGCACCAGGCTGATAAAGGAAGTTATGATATATCGTCGGGATATTGGCAAATTCCCCATCTGGATAGTTGGGAGACCGCCGAATTGAATATTAGAGCAGAAGTACTGCCGCAGGGAGAATATAGGTACGCTGCGTGGCTTGAAACCTCGGAGCCTGAAGATACTGCCGAATGGAATAATTTATCCACTGTAGAGATTGAACCTTCCTGCCTTAAAATATATAACCTCTTTTCTCCCAACGGAGATGGGATCAACGATGTTTTCCGGATAGATTGTATCGAAAAATATCCTGATAATACCCTCGAAGTATTCAACAGGTACGGCAATACCGTATTCCGGCAAAAGGGGTACGATAATACCTGGCAAGGTGAGTCGAATGTGAAAAATACGATAAGCCGTAATGGACAGCTCCCCGCCGGGACTTACTACTATGTACTGAGCCTGGGTAACGGTACAAGGTCGGTAACCGGATGGCTTTTTATCATGCGATAAACAAGATGTTTACACACCGGGTCAGATTTGAAATGCCCCGGCGCCTCGCTTATCTTCAGAAACCCGGGGGGACGTGATACGCATATTTCTTTCTGTTTTAACGCCCGGAAAAGGGCTATTAAAGCAATCTCTTAGACGCCGGAAGTAGCCTGGTTAGCAGCTAAAGGGCTTCTGTTGACCGCTCAGGTACATGGTTTGACCGCTCAGGTACATGGTTTGACCGCTAAAGGGATTCGGTGGACTGCTCAAGTACATGGTTTAGCGGTAAAAGAAATTCTGTTGACCGTTCAAGTATATGGTTTAGCGGCAAAAGAGATTCGGTGGACCGCTCAAGTATATGGTTTAGCGGCAAAGGGGATTCTGTTGACCGCTCCGGTACATAGTTTGACGGTTAAAGGGATTCGGTGGACTGCTCAAGTACATAGTTTAGCGACAAAAGGGCTTCTGTTGACCGCTCAAGTACATGGTTTAGCGGCAAAGGGGATTTGGTGGACTGCTCAAGTACATGGTTTGACGGCTAAAGAGATTCGGTGGACCGCTCAAGTATATGGTTTGACGGCTAAAGAGATTCGGTGGACTGCTCAAGTACATGGTTTAGCGGTAAAAGGGATTCTGTTGACCGCTAAAGGAAAGGGTTTAACGGCTAACTCAAACCGGTTCGGTGTAAACGTAATCTCTTAAATGGCAAAAAAACAGGCCCCGTATCCGGCAGGAAGTACAGACACCGGTCCGGTGACAAAGACAGGTATGTTTTACCGGAAGACCGGTAGTAACGCTACCACTTCCTGACCTTTTGTTTTGCGGTCCGGCGGTGGTTTGGTTTTTCCTGTCAAAAAAACATCCCCAAAAGGACAAGCCAATCGAATTAAGTTTACACAAGCCTTAAGAACAGGAATAATTACCCTGTACATGAAGCTGTCTGATGGACGGAAGCAAGACATTCATGGCGTTATGCCCTGAAAGACAATTTCTTAATAATATAAATTCCGAAATTAAACTTTTACAGCCTTCAGGCGTGCAGGTTGGTTACTGATTATTGTGTGCATACGTATGGTCTGAATAACCCAATAACGCAACGGACTCTTAATACGCATTAATAATCAAAAACCGGTTTTAGATCCATAGACTTTAAAAGTGTCCGTAAATTCATTATGACGGCTGGCAAGGGTTTTGTATTTTTGAGCCCTTAGTTCAACACCGAAGAAATAAAAGACATGCAGGAAGAAAAGGTTATACTGGTGAATGAAAAGGATGAACCGCAGGGATTGATGCCCAAGATGGAGGCCCATGAAAAAGGACTGCTTCACCGGGCGTTTTCTGTTTTTGTGATGAACGGAAAAGGGCAGACAATGATACAGCAGCGGGCCCTGGACAAGTATCACTCCCCGGGATTGTGGACCAATACCTGTTGCAGTCATCAAAGAGAGGGAGAAGCTTCTGTAGATGCCGGAAAGCGAAGGCTGATGGAAGAGATGGGGTTTACCACGGCGCTCGAAGAGGTCTTTTCTTTTATTTATCACGCTCCTTTTGATAACGGATTGGCCGAGCACGAATTCGACCATGTACTTATCGGAAAGTACGAAGACGATCCCTGGCCGAATCCTGCCGAGGTTGCAGCGTGGAAATGGGTTTATCCCGAAGAGATCAAAAAAGATATGGAACTTCATCCGGAGCTTTACACAGCCTGGTTTAAGATCATTTTCGACAAATTTTACGACCATTTAATGCAAAATGCTTCTATATGAGGGTCAAGGTAAGCAGAAAAGCACATTTCAATGCCGCACATAAACTGCACAATCCGAAGTGGAACGAGCAAAAAAATGCCGAGGTTTACGGCAAATGCAGCAGTCCCAATTATCACGGTCACAATTACGAGCTGATTGTGAGTGTTACCGGAGAGATAGACCCGGAGACCGGGTTTGTCATGGATATCAAGAACCTGAAAGACCTTATAGCCGTAGAGATCGAAGATGCTTTCGACCATAAAAACCTGAATCTTGATGTGCCGGAGTTCCGGGAACTTAATCCCACGGCAGAGCACATCGCGGTAGTGATATGGAATAAACTGCGAAAATCCGTTAAACCGGAACTGGATCTCGAAGTCGTCCTATACGAAACACCGCGGAACTTCGTAACCTATACTGGAATATAAATACCGGCTTCCCGGTGGAAATAGACAAACAAAACACAAACTATACATTACATAACAACAATGAAATCTTATCCTATAAAATTTACCCCTATCCTTAAAGAACGTCTGTGGGGCGGTACCAAACTCCGTGATGTGCTTGGTAAAAAGATCGATAATGATATTACGGGAGAAAGCTGGGAACTTTCTGCGGTGCCCGGAGATGTTTCTGTAGTGGCCAACGGCCAATACCGGGGAAAGAGCCTTCAGGAACTTATCGATACGTATCGTGCAGCGCTGCTTGGTAAAAACGTTTCGGAACGGTTTGGCAGTGAATTCCCGATACTTATTAAATTTATAGATGCCAAACAGGATCTTTCTATTCAGTTACACCCTAACGACGAACTGGCCAGAAAAAGGCATAATTCTTTCGGAAAAACCGAAATGTGGTATATCATGCAGGCCGACGAAGGGTCCGAACTTATCGTAGGATTCAATAAAAATGTAAGTAAAGAAGTATATAGTTCACATCTCGAAAAAAATACACTGACCGATATACTCAATTACGAAAAAGTAACGGAAGGTGATACGTTTTTTATCAACACCGGTAAAGTGCATGCTATAGGTGCAGGCGTTTTACTGGCCGAGATACAGCAGACTTCCGATGTTACCTATCGCATTTACGATTTTAACCGTAAAGACAAAAACGGTAACACCCGTGAATTGCATACGGAACTCGCGCTGGATGCGATAGATTATGAAAAGAAAGACGATTTTAAGGTGACATATACCAAAGAAAAGAATGTGTCCAATACGATGGTGGAATGCCCGTATTTTACAACCCATTATATGGATGTGGAAGGACACCTGGAACACGATATCGCAGGCCGGGACTCGTTCAGTATCTATATGTGTGTCGAGGGTGAAGCGGAGATAGCAACCGGGGGTATAACCGAGAACGTAAAAAAGGGGGAGACCGTCCTGATACCCGCAGCGGCTGAGATGGTACACCTGATTTCCGACAAAGCCAAACTATTGGAGGTGTATATCGGATAAAATCCGGTAAAAAAATCTAAATTTGCAAAAAAAATATATATCATGGCAAGTGTTAAAAATCTGAAGAAAGAGATTAATTCCGTTTTAGGCGATATTATCGAAGCGGTCTATTTGTGGGAAGCGGCAACGGATAATCACAATTCTAAGGAAGGAACCGAAATTATTGATGAGGCTATCGAAGCTTTTGATGATTTGATAGAGAAAGTAAATGACAAAAGTGTCGAAGACAGACAGGCTCATTTAAAGTCAGTTAAGCGCGAGTTGGAAACCAAGGCTAACGAGCTTATCAAAAAAGTAAATAAATTGTCGTAATTTTTTTTAAAAAAAGGTTGGTAAAAAATAAAATCCATTTTATATTTGCCACCGCTTTTAAGGCAGACATGAGGCCGGCATAGCTCAGTTGGCCAGAGCACGTGATTTGTAATCTCGGGGTCGTGGGTTCGAATCCCTCTGCCGGCTCAGAAAAACCCTTCGGAAACGAGGGGTTTTTTTATGTTCTTTCGGGAGTGTGGAAGATTATGGAGGATCATGGATTGTGCTCAGGCTTTATATAAAAAAGCTCCGGCAAAATCCTGAGATTGCCGGAGAACATTGGTGTATTCAGTTTCACTATACGGGCGAGACGTATTACACTTTCTTTTTCTTTTTTCTTCTTCCCCACCAGATCAGAAATCCGGTAACCGGAAGGGTAGTGGCAATGATTCCACCGATAAACGTAGAGAGTTTGCCCAACTGCCCCCACCATTGCCCCATGTGTAACTGCCAGATGATATTTTCTGTTTTCTCATGTTGCAAATAGCCTTTTCCAGGCTGTATTTTCTCACCGGTGTAACGATCGTATATGGTTATATCTGCATGTTCTATACTTTTGAGTCCCACTTTTCCGGAAGTAAATACATAGGCCCCGAGCTTTTGCTGGTCATAATTCCAGATACTCACCATCTCTTTGTCCGGGTATTCCTTTTCCAGCACTTCGTAAGCAAAAGTTACCATGTCTTTTGATGTTTTTGTGCTGTCCTGAACCGGAAGGACCTCTTTGAGATGAGCCAGTTCGCCTCCTGTAGCCCGTATGGTCAGGTTGCTGAGTGCGGGAAAAAAGATTAATAGCCCGGTGATACTAAGGATAAGACAGATGATCAGGGAATAGAAACCAAAAACATTGTGCAGGTCATAATTGAGTCTTTTGAATTTAGCTTTCCATTTGACCGTAAAACTTGCCTGTCGGGTGGTCTTGGTCCATCGTTTGGGCCACCATAATACGAGCCCCGTAATAGTGCTGATGACAAAAATTATGGTAGATATAGCCACAATCCAGTGTCCTGTTTCGCCCGCGAGGAATGAGGCGTGCAGATGTGCCGTAACAAAAAAGAAATAGATGCTGTTATCTCTTTTGATAACGTTTCCGGTATACGGGTCCATATATATCATGGCCAAAGACCTCTCCACGGGGTTAAAGGCACGTAGGCGAATGCTCCGGGAAGGATCTTTAAAGAATACGAATTCCGATATCATAAAGTCCGGATATTCCTCTTTCAGATTGGTTATGATCTCGTCTGCGGAAATTCTTGTGATCCCTTTTTCCACATATTTGGCATTGCCTGCGGTGAGGTCCATGATCTCATCGCAATACACGATGATCGTTCCCGTAAGGCATACAAAAACGAGTACCAGCCCCGAAACGATACTGGGCCAAAGATGCAGCCAGGCTACGATACGGTCGAACAGATTCTTGCCTTTTTTCTTTTTTATTGCCCTTTTTGCCTTGTTGCCTTTCATCAATGGTCATTTTTTAAACGTTGTAATTGTTTGCTGTCCGGATAGATGTCAAGAGCATGGTCCAGAATGGTGTCCGCGTTGTCTTCATTGCCTGTGCCACGAACATAGCGGATAAGTTCGTAAAGCAGGGATTCGTCGGGACGGAGATCGAAGTTCAGTTTTTTGGAAACCTGGGCGTAGGTCCGGGATACGAGTTCGGGATTTTCGGGGATCTTCTTTACCGGAAGCTGTATCCCGTCAAAAAGGAAATAAAGCGCATCCATAGTCGCCGGTATCGGAACAGCACCGTGATCGTGATCCGGGTAGTATTTCCATTGCGTACGCAGATTGTTTTGCGGGTAAGCGTTTAGCGTATTTTCGCAAAACCTGCGGATCAGTTTTCCGTGTTCAAACCGGTCTTTGGTGTTTTCGGGAGCTTCATAGGCAAGAGCGACGAATAACCCTTTTTTCTGAAAATCGGTAGTTTCCCACTGGGCTTTAGCCCTTTTGTAAATGACCTGGTCGTCCCACCACAGGCTGGGGTCTATGGCGATGTAATCATCAAAAAGTACGGGAGCTTCGAGCAGGGTGTATATGGTAAATAGTCCGCCAAAAGAATGTCCGAGCAGGATGTCGTACCCGTTACTTCTGAAATTCGAATTTATATAAGGTTGCAATTCTTCGCGCAGAAAATCAATAAACCGGTCAGCTCCGCCACTGGTCTCAAAGTGGTTTTTTCCGTCTGGTCCCGAAGTCCCGGTTTTAGTCGGGGTGAAGTCTCGTGTCCGATCGGTATTCCGGATACCGATAACGATCATTTCCGGGTGCGGTCTGTACAGGAATTTGGTGTTGAACCTTTCCAGTGCCGACACAAAGGGAAAATTAAAATCTCCGTCCAGGACGTATAGTACGGGGTAGTCCGCTTTGGCAAAATCCGGGTTGTCGTAATGTTTTGGTAATTGCACATCGATGATCCTTTCTTCTCCGAGTACCGTGGAATGGAATGAGTGAGATTGCCCGGTAACGATCGGCTCCTGGGCAGCGGCCGAAAGCATAACCAGAAAGAGAAAACTTGTTTTTAAGATCTTTTTCATGATAGTAAAATGTTATTCCCGACTGCACGGTAAAGCGTTCAGCCGGGAAGATATTGTTGGAGATGCGTCAGAAGCGGAATGTCAGGTTAGCCAGAAAAGTCCGGGTTTGCTGAGGGATGGCCCATGAAGTCGCCATCCAGTATTCCTTGTTGGCCAGGTTGTTCAGTTTGAGTCCTACCCGGAACTTCGGCTGCTCGAAAAATACGGAAGCATCCAGGGTATGGAAGCCGGATACTTTTACGGTGTTGGCATCATTAAAAAAATAACCATCGGAATAGTTTCCTCCGAAGCCAAAACCTAAACCTTGCAGTTTTCCATCGGAAATTTTGTAGCTGGCCCAGTAGTTGGCAGAGTTGTAAGGCGTAGCTGCCGGTCGGTTTCCTTCCTGGTCGGCCTGATTTTCACCTACTTTGGTCAGCCGGCTGTCGTTGTAACCATAGCCCGCAATAATATGAAATCCGCGGAACGGATTGGCGATCAGGTCGAATTCCAGTCCTTCGCTGCTTTGCGTTCCGTCCTGTACGCTGACCAGCTCATTGTTATCATTGAAGACCGAACGGACCTTGTCCTGTACTTTGATATTGTAATAACTGACCGTTCCGTTGATCATTCCATGGAGGAGTTCAAATTTAACACCACCTTCGATCTGGTTGGCGTTTTCCGGTTTGAATACCAGTCGGGTGTCATCGGACAGATTGGACGGTGCTACATTCCGGAAACCGTTCTGATAGTTGGCAAAAAGAGAAACCTGGTTGGCTACTATCTGGTAGACCAGTCCGAATTTCGGTGACCATGCGGTCTGGAGGTAGGCATTGGCCCTGTCGTGAAAACGATCTACACGAAGACCTGCCATGATATGGAGACGGTCAAAAACGGTAACTACATCAGATACGTAAGCACTGAAGGTTTGAGTATCCCTGTGGTTGGCCGCCCGGGTCTGCCCGGCCAGGGCATCCTGATAGGTATTGACGTTGATGACAGGAGCATCCTGGTTGAGCACGGTTATAGTGTCTCCTTTTGTATTCAGTTTGTCATAATCGCCGATTGTCGTTCTGGAATCGGTAGTCTGCAGCTGGGTATAATCGAACCCGAATACCAGTTTATTGCTGATGTTTTCCCATTGATGGGCCGCCGTGAAGTTTTGCTGAAACTGTATGGTGTTGAAATTACTCGGCAGGTTCATCAGACGGCGTTGTAAGGTCTTCTGGCCCTCATAGGCTCCGGTGCCGGAGTTGACCAGGAGGAAGAGATAATTGGCATTGTTGTCGGTATTGGAGTAGGATACCCGGGAGTCTGATGTCCAGTGTTCGTCAATAACAAATTCGGCATTGGCAAAAACATTGAGGACCTTGGCCGAGCTGGTCACGTCATTGGAGGCATAGGATCTTTGAAAATCCCAGTGGAGATCATCAAAACTGTTAATCTTTGCAGAGCCGATACCTACGTAAGTAGAGTTTCTTTCGGATTCGAAATATTCCATATCGAGATTTAATGTCAGTTTTTCACTGACGTGATATTGAAACGCCGGGGCAATCATGAAGGTGCGGTTGATCCCCTGGTCCTGGAACGATTTTTCGCGGTGAATAGCTGTATTCAACCGGAACAGGAAGGTTTTTTCTTCGTTTAAAGGGGTGTTGTAGTCCAGGGTCACCCGACCGAGACCGTAACCACCCGCCGTAAGACCTACTTCACCGCGTTCTTCCGAAAAAGGCTTTTTCGTAACCCGGTTAACCAGTCCGCCATAAGATATCAGGGTGCTCCCGAACAAAGTAGAAGAGGGGCCTTTGATAATTTCCAGGCGTTCGAGGTTTACAGGATCGGACAGGGAGACAAAATTTGTGGCCATACCGTTGCGTATGGAACCGGCGCCATCTGCTCCCGAAAATCCCCGCATGCGCATGGAGAGTCCCGTACCACCCGATCCTACTCCGAGCATCACATTGGTAACCCCGGGTGAGGAAAGAAGGGCTCCTCTGAAATCGGTGGCGATCTGTTCCGTGAGTAACTCTTTGGGAACCACAGTGTATACCTGTGGGTTTTCGAGGTTTTTTAGTGGCATTCTCGCTACCATGTCAGATTTTTTTTCGGCGAAGATTTTGGCAGCTCCCGTAAGCGTTATCCCGTCCAGTTCTTCCGTACTTTCCTGAAGCGTAATAGCAGGTAGTGTTATGATTTCACCGTTTGCAACCTCGATCTCTTTTTGTATGGTCCGGTATCCGATATAGGAGACGACAAGAGTATAAGTTCCGGGGCCGATTTGCGGGAGTTCAAAATTCCCGTGACGATCGGTAACGGTCCCGGATGTACTTCCTTTAATCGTAATATTAACCCCTTCGGCAGGAGTTTTGTCGGGGGTAGTAACCTTTCCGCGGATACCTGTCGCGTTTTGTGCCGATACGCCGGACAATACGCCAGTGAACATGAGCAGGCATATAAAGTATTCTTTTATCATAACTTATTTTTATTTAGATTTAATTTAAATTGATAGACAAACTTACTGAAAAACCCGGATTTTGTACAATAAAAAAATAAGATTTTCGGGTGTTGGTTATAAGGAGGTCCGACCCGGGTGGTATCGGCTTTTCGGAAAAGGGAATAAAATTGTCGGGAAAATGCGACACCGGTATTTGCTTTTGCCTGCGACGATTGATATTTCCGGCCTATACAGTTTTAAAGAGGACTATTTATGTACAGCTTCTGATGTTGGCTGCGGATGGTATGTCGTTTTCATCTTTTCCCTATTTTTGCAGCATAATAAAATATCCTATGTATAAATCGCTCATCCGTCCTGTTCTTTTTCTGTTCGATCCGGAAAAAGTGCATCATTTTACCTTTGCATTGATCAAATTTGTAAATAAGATCCCGGGGGTCAGTATGCTTTGCAAGCGTATATATACTGTACGTGATCCGCGACTGGAAAAGGAAGTCTTCGGGTTGAAATTCAGGAATCCCGTAGGACTTGCGGCAGGTTTTGATAAAGATGCGAGGTTGTTTAACGAATTATCCGGATTCGGATTCGGATTTATAGAAATAGGAACGCTGACCCCGAAGCCCCAGCCGGGGAATCCACCCAAAAGATTATTCAGATTACGGCAGGATACTGCGCTTATCAACAGGATGGGATTCAACAATGGCGGAGTGGAGGATGCCGTGAAGCGTCTTCGCAGAAATAAAGGAGTGCTTATCGGGGGAAATATCGGGAAGAACAAGGTGACGCCGAACGAAGATGCGGCAGAAGATTACCGGATATGTTTTGAGGCGCTTTACGGTCATGTTGATTATTTTGTAGTGAACGTGAGTTCCCCAAATACACCGAATCTGCGGGCATTACAGGATAAAGAGCCACTTACGAAGCTGTTGAGCGGTTTGCAGAATCATCCTTTGCAGAAAACCGGAACAAAGCCGGTATTACTGAAAATAGCGCCGGACCTTACCGAAGGACAGCTTACGGATATCGTGCATATTGTTAAAGATACCGGGATAGCCGGAGTTATAGCGACCAATACGACGATTTCCCGGGAGGGCCTGCATTCCAAGGCCAAAGAGGAGACCGGCGGATTGAGCGGAAAACCGTTAAAGAATCGTTCGACGGAAGTGATACGTTTTCTGAGCCGGGAGAGCAAAGGCAGTTTTCCGATTATAGGCGTAGGGGGAATTTACAGTGCGGAAGATGCCAGGGAAAAACTCGACGCAGGAGCGAGTCTTGTACAGGTCTATACCGGGTTTATTTATGAAGGCCCCGGACTGGTAAAGCGTATAAACAAAGGACTTTTGGCCCGGGGATAACACACTGCTTTGCCACCCCGTCCGTGCGGAGCGCAGTAAAGTATGCGGTAAACTAACCCAAAATGTTTACATTTGAACAAATGGAAGCTTATGCGAAAACATGTTATTTTCGATATGGATGGAGTGCTGGTAGACAGCGAACCTGTGCATATGCAGATACTGGCCGAAGTGCTGCGGGAAATGGGGGTGGAGATCACTAAAGAATATCATTTTACCCTCGTAGGAATGGGAGCCCTGATGCTCTGGGAAAAGCTGAAAAAGGACTTCGGGCTTCAAGGAGATCCCAAAGATCTTCTGGAGGCGCATAAAGCTTATTTTTTCGAAGTTATCGGAGACCGGGACATTCCGCCTACCTCCGGGATTTCCGAATTGCTCGACAGGCTGAGAGCTTCCGGATATAACCTTTCGCTCGGATCTTCTTCCCCGGTAAAACTTATAGATATTTTTATGGATAAGGTCAATCTCCGGGAATATTTCGATTATGTGGTGAGCAGTGAGCATGTGGCTAACGGAAAACCTTTCCCGGATATATTTCTCAAAATTTCCGAATTATACGGTATAGCCCCGGAAAGCTTCGTGGTTATCGAAGATAGCCGTAATGGTGTCAAGGCTGCCCGCGCTGCAGGAATGCAGTGTATAGGATACAGGAATGAAAACTCCGGGAACCAGGACCTGTCGGCTGCCGATCTGCTGATCGATGATTTCCGCGAACTTACGACGGCAAAAATGGATATGTTTTACCTGGTCAATGAATAAGATAAAACTCATAGAATGTCCCAGAGATGCCATGCAAGGCATACGCATGTTTATACCTACCGAAAAAAAGGTCGCGTATATACAAGCGTTGTTGCGTGTAGGATTCGATACCATAGACTTCGGGAGTTTTGTTTCACCCAAAGCCATTCCGCAAATGGCCGATACCACAACAGTACTCGGTGCACTCGATCTGTCCGCGACGAAAAGCAAATTGCTGGCTATCGTGGCCAATGTCAGGGGAGCGCAGGACGCTGCGGAACATGCCCAAATCCGTTACCTGGGGTATCCTTTTTCCATATCCGAGAATTTCCAGATGCGTAATACGCATAAAACCATACAGGAATCTACTGTAGTGCTTCAGGAAATTCTGGATATAGCACATCGTTCGGGAAAGGAAGTTGTAGCTTACCTGTCCATGGGGTTCGGAAATCCTTACGGAGATCCCTGGAATGTGGAGATCGTGGCAGAATGGACAGAAAAGCTTTCCGCGATGGGGGTCCGGATATTATCTCTTTCCGATACCGTAGGAAGCTCTACACCTGAGGTGATACGCTACCTCTTTACCCATCTTGTTCCGGCCTACCCGGATATCGAGTTCGGGGCTCATTTACATACCACACCCGGCTCCTGGCACGAAAAAGTAGATGCGGCCTACAAAGCAGGTTGTCATCGTTTTGACGGGGCTATACAGGGGTTTGGCGGGTGTCCGATGGCTAAAGATGAGCTTACCGGGAACATGCCTACCGAAAAACTGTTTTCTTATTTTACCGTGGAAAAAGCCGATACCGGGCTTTCCCCCATGAGTTTTGAAAGTGCCTATAATGAAGCTACTAAAGTTTTTGGCACCTATTCTTAGATTTTTGAGTAATTTCCGGATGCTCTCTGCGGTGGGGAGACGGTGTGTCCGGCTATAATATTTCAATGATTTTTCTGTGTATTTGAAGGGTTTTCCCGAATTGCCGTAACGATTTCATCAACGGAGTTTGTTCTGTAGAAGTAGACCGGCAGCTTCGCCGGTTTACATCGTATCTCCGGAATATGACCGACGCGGGGCTTGGGGAAAACCTTGCAGGCTATATGGTGCTAAATCTGTTTTTTTGTAATCCTGTAATGTGAAAACACCGGACTTCTACACCGAAATCAGGAGTTATGGGGGGGTATTGAAGTTGGCCTGCTAACATATTTTATGTTTAATGATAAAAAAAGACGTCTAATCTCTAAAATTGACGTACATTTGCGTGCAACTAATTTATAAGTTGCACCATGAAAGCTCATAGTTCAAAAATTGTAGGAGAAGGGTTGACGTATGATGATGTCCTTCTTGTTCCGGCCTATTCGGAAGTACTGCCCAGAGAGGTCAATATCCAGACCAAATTCACTAAAAATATAACGATCAATGTGCCTATCGTTTCCGCAGCGATGGATACCGTAACCGAATCTGCTATGGCTATAGCTATGGCCAGAGAGGGAGGTATAGGTGTTTTGCACAAAAATATGACCGCCGAACAGCAGGCACTTGAAGTTCGGAAGGTAAAACGTGCGGAAAGCGGTATGATTATAGATCCCGTAACGCTTCCGCTGACCGCGAAGGTGGCCGATGCCAAAAAGAATATGGCGGAGCACAGTATTGGAGGAATACCGATTGTTGATGAAAACGGATACCTTAAGGGGATTGTGACCAACCGTGACCTGCGTTTTGAGAAAAATGACCATCGTCCGATCGTTGAGGTGATGACGTCCGAAAACCTGGTTACCGTAGGAGAGGGGACCTCCCTTATCGATGCCGAAGGTATTCTTCAGGAAAACAAGATCGAAAAGCTTCCTGTGGTCAATAAGGAGAATAAACTCGTAGGACTTATAACGTTCAGAGATATTACCAAACTGACACAAAAACCTATAGCAAATAAAGATAAATACGGCAGGCTCCGTGTGGCTGCGGCTATCGGTGTTACCGGAGATGCGGCAGAGCGTGCCGAGGCCCTCGTCAATGCCGGGGTAGATGCCATTATTATAGACACGGCACACGGACACACCCAGGGTGTGGTACGGGTACTGAAAGAAGTGAAAAGCAGGTTTCCCGAACTGGATGTCGTTGTCGGTAATATCGCTACTGCAGAAGCGGCGCGCTATCTTGTGGAAAACGGTGCGGATGCTGTTAAAGTAGGTATCGGCCCGGGTTCTATCTGTACGACCCGCGTGGTTGCAGGTGTAGGGTTTCCGCAGTTTTCGGCCGTACTCGAAGTCGCTGCAGGTATCAAGGGATCGGGAGTACCGGTTATTGCCGATGGCGGTGTACGTTATACCGGGGATATCCCCAAAGCCATTGCTGCCGGGGCAGACTGCGTAATGCTCGGATCACTGCTCGCCGGAACCAAAGAATCTCCGGGAGAAACCATCATTTACGAAGGAAGGAAATTTAAGAGTTACAGGGGAATGGGGTCTGTAGAGGCCATGAAAAAAGGAAGTAAAGACCGTTATTTCCAGGATGTCGAAGATGATATTAAGAAACTGGTACCCGAAGGTATCGTAGGCCGGGTACCTTATAAAGGCGAACTGGTAGAGAGTATGCACCAGTTTATAGGAGGCCTTCGTGCAGGGATGGGATATTGCGGAGCCAAAGATATCGAAACGCTCAAGGAAAAAGGACAATTCGTTCAGATTACGGCTTCGGGGATCAATGAAAGCCATCCCCATGATGTTGCGATTACCAAAGAAGCACCGAACTACAGCAGAAGATAATTTTACATTTTAATAAGGTTTATCCGGGGGCGATGCCATGATCCGTTCCCGGGTAAATATACTTTCCTTACTAAATCTTTGTTAAACGTACAGGCTATAACTTGCGATATTTTATCGAATTACTATTTTTGTTACCCCTCGAATATTACCCGGAAATACCGATATGTACCTGTGAACCTGTGGTTAAGGTTCCGGGAAGCTAAAAAGAGGTTTGATGTTAAGAAAAAGTATAGTCGGTTTAATGGTCATTCTCCATCTTGCATCCTGCTCCTATTTCAGCAGTGATGAGACAGCAGATGCTGTAGCCAGGGTTGGGGAGAGTTACCTGTATAAAAAAGATCTCTCCGGGATTTACGGAGAAGATATGTCGCGGGAAGACAGTATGGTTGTCAGAAATAATTTTGTCAATACCTGGGCCATGCGACAACTCTTTATGGATAAGGCAAGGATTAATCTCCCGGAAGAACAATTGCGGGAATTTGAAAAACTTATCGAAGAATACAAGACAGACCTCTACACAACCACGTATAAAGAGGCTTTGATCAACAGTGCTATGGATACTGCGGTAACCACATCCGAGATCGAGTCGTTTTACAACAATACCGAAGACAAGTTTAAACTGAACGAAGAGTTGTGGCGTTTTCGCTATATCGAAGTAAGCCCTGGATTCGGAAAACTCGATGAACTCCGGAAAAAATTCAGGAGTTTCGGGGAAGAAGATAAAGAAGAACTCGAGGAGATGGCCATCAAATTCAAGTCGTACTCACTCGAAGATTCCATCTGGGTAAAAACATCCCAGATCCTTCAGAAAATACCGGCCCTGGGAGAGGAGGAAAACCGGAAGAACATAAAAAAATCGAATTTTATTGAATTAACAGACTCATTAGGGGTATATTTGATTTATATTAACGATATTTTGCAGCGTAATGATAATGCCCCGATGTCATATATAAAACCTACGATCAAGCAAATATTACTGAACAGGAAAAAACTGGAGTTCCTCCGGAAACTGGAAAAAGAAATAATGGATGAAGCAGTCAGAAAAAAGAAATTTCAAATTTATGATGAATCGGATAAGTAAGATCGTTGCAGGGATTGCCGTATGTATGCTGCAACCGGTTTTGGCGCAGGAGAATACAGGTGAAGTAGCGGAAAGCACCGGTACCCCCGTAGAGAGAATTACCGAAATACCCCAGGACACTACCGTGGTGAACCAGGTCAGTGAAGCTGCTCCGCAAGCCTTGCCCGCCGCTACGGAAAGCAAAGGGGAAAAAGTAAAAGTTGATGGCGTGGTTTCTGTTATCGGTGATTATATTATCCTGGAGTCGGATATTGATAAAAGTTATATCGACCTGCAGAACCAGGGAGTATCCATTAAAGACATAAGCCGTTGCCAGTTGTTGGGAAAACTGATGGAAGATAAACTGTATGCCCACCAGGCCGTACAGGATAGCCTGGAAGTTTCCGATAAACAGATCATGGCACAGACCGAACAACAGCTCAACTACCTGGTAAGCCAGGTAGGAACCATGGAAAACCTGCTGGCTTATTATAAAAAATCGGATGAAGAGAGTTTCAAGGAAGAACTCTTCCAGATCAATAAAATACGGGTGCTTGCAGAGAACATGCAGAGTAAGGTAGTCGATGAAATAGAGATTACCCCCGAAGAAGTAAGGCAGTGGTACAACAATATACCCGAAGATGAGCGCCCGGTTTTCGGTGCCGAGCTGGAAATAGCGCAAATCGTCAAAGAACCGGAAGTTCCGGAAGAAGAAAAGCAAAAGGTAGTCAACAGGCTCCGCGAGATGAAACGCGATATCGAAGAGAACGGGGCGAGCTTTGCCACCAAGGCCATCCTGTATTCCAAAGATCCCGGGTCGAGTACCAAAGGAGGCTTTTATCACGTGACCAAACACACCGGTTTTGCCAAGGAATTTATGGATGTGGCCTATACCCTCCGGGAAGGAGAAATTTCCGATCCTTTTGAAACCGATTTCGGATGGCATATTATCAAAATAGACAAGATCAGGGGACAGGAACTCGATCTGAGACATATTCTGCTTATGCCCGAAATACCCCAGGATGCCCTGGATAAAACCCAGAAAGAGCTGGAAGAAGTGCGGGAAAAGATCATCAACGAAGAGGTGTCTTTTGCCGATGCGGCAAGAGAATTTTCGGATGAAAAGGAAACCAAATTCGAAGGCGGGCAATTGCGTAACCCCAGTAATATGGATACCCGGTTTGAGCTGACGAAACTCGACCCTACGCTCTATAACCAGGTGCGTAACCTCAAAACAGGAGAGGTGTCGCAGGTATATAAAGAAGAAGATCAGAAAAAACCCGGTCGTATTACGTTTAAAATACTCAAGGTTACCAATAAATATGAAGATCACAAGGCCGATTATGTAAAGGATTATATGAAGATCAAGGAATTGGCCCTTAAAGAAAAACAGATCAAAGCGATCAGGGAATGGATGGAAAAAACCATTGAGGATACGTATATCATGGTAAATTCCGATTATAAAGACTGCGACTTTTCCAATAACTGGCTGAAAAAATAAGTATTTCCGGCATCTCTTACATGGGGGTGCCGGGCTTAACTCAGTGCTCCATAATACATAAAATACCTCAAATCCCACTTGTATGTCCGACGTTTCTGCTCTGAAAAACCTGGTAACAAAACATCTCGAACTTAAAAAAGAAATTGCAAAAGTCATTATCGGGCAGGAAAAGGTTATCGAAGAGATTTTGCTGGCCATTTATTCCGGGGGACACGCGTTGCTTATCGGAGTACCCGGGCTTGCAAAGACCCTGATGATTCATACTATTGCGGATGCACTCGGGCTGGATTTCAAAAGGATACAATTTACTCCCGATCTCATGCCCAGCGATATCCTGGGGAGTGAGATTCTCGATGCGAACAGGGAATTCAAGTTTATAAAAGGCCCTGTTTTTGCCAATATCATCCTTGCCGATGAGATAAACCGTACTCCTCCAAAAACACAGGCAGCACTTTTGGAAGCGATGCAGGAGAGGGCAGTGACCGTAGCGGGATACAATTATAAAATGGACCTCCCGTATTTCGTACTGGCCACACAGAACCCTATAGAACAGGAAGGAACCTATCCTTTACCCGAAGCCCAGCTGGATCGCTTTATGTTTGCTATTGAACTGGGGTATCCTACCTTTGAAGAGGAGGTAAACGTGGTAAAAGCGACTACGATGGATCAGCAGGTAAAAGTGAGTCCGCTGTTTTCAGCCGAAGATATTGTCGCCATTCAACGACTTGTGCGCAGAATCCCGGTAGCGGATAATGTAGTGGAATACGCCGTGAGACTGGTCGGGAAAACCCGTCCTGGTAGCGGACAAGCGGAGAAGATCGTAAGTGAGTATGTCGATTGGGGAGCCGGTCCGAGAGCCTCACAGAACCTTGTGCTGGCTGCCAAGGCCCATGCTGCGGTAAACGGGAAGTTTTCACCGGATATAGAAAATGTAAAGGCCGTCGCCACAGGGATATTGCGACATCGGGTTATCAAAAACTATAAGGCGGAAGCCGAAAATGTTTCAGTCGAGGCTATTATTGAAGCGTTACTGTAATAGTTTTCCGTTTAGAAATTACCATATAGATCCTGCTGCTTTCCGAAACAGCAGGATCTGTTTTTTTCAACGATCAGTTCGTTTTGTTGTCTTCGCAGAAAACCCTCGATACGATCCCGGCAAGAACGGCACCTGTAACCGGGGCCAGGATAAAGAGCCATAATTGTTGTAAGGCCCAGTGGCCTTCTGCAAACAAAGCCTGGCTGATACTTCTGGCGGGGTTTACCGAAGTATTGGTTACGGGAATACTGATAAGGTGTATAAGTGTCAGGGCAAGCCCGATGGCTAATCCGGCAAAGCCCTGGGGAGCCCTTTGGTCTGTGGCCCCGATAATAACGATCAGGAACATAAAGGTCATGACGGTCTCGGTCAGAAAAGCGGCATACATATCATAGCCTCCCGGGGAGTGAGCGCCATAACCATTGGCCGCAAAACTACCTGTTTCACTGCCGTTCCCCGTAGCTATAACGTAAAGAACTGCGGCTGCCATAATACCTCCCAGTACCTGGGCAGTGATATAAGGGAGGAGTTCGCGGGCACTGAAACGTCCGCCTGCCCACAGTCCTATGGATACTGCCGGGTTCAGGTGAGCACCCGAAATATGCCCGAGCCCGTAGGCTATGGTGAGGACTGTAAGCCCGAAAGCGAGCGCGACACCCAGTAAACCGATACCGAGATCGGGAAAAGCTGCCGCAAGTACTGCACTTCCACACCCTCCGAGTACTAACCAGAAGGTGCCGATAAATTCTGCTAAAAATTTTTTCATAAGATAATTTTTCGTTTAGGGGAACCTGCCCCGGTTACACTGGAATAAATACGAAGACCCGGTCCGGGAGTTAAACTGTCCGGATCTCAGTCTGTGGGATACTGATGTTTTGATGTGCCGGGGTAGAGGCAGATAAAGGGGGAGTCTGTCACCAAATGTACATAGGTTGGAAGGAGATGATAACAATACAGGTGAAAAAAACGACGTCCGGGATAAAAGGTATGAAAACGGGGATAAAAATCACTTTTTGTTCTCCCCGTTTTCCGGATCGTGTATTTTTGTATCATACTGATGAAAAAAAACAGACAGGATGGAGATGGAATACAACAGGGAGTTTCTTGTGAAACTGGCTGCGGCGAAGATGCCTTTTGGCAAGTATAAAGATGTTTATATTACGGATCTCCCGGAGCCGTACCTGGTATGGTTCCGACAAAAAGGTTTTCCCGGCGGAACCCTGGGGAAGCAGCTCGAAGCTATGCTGGAAATCAAAATAAACGGATTGGAAGGGTTGGTTCGTAGCATTCGTAAATAACAACACATTTGTATGTTATAAAAAGAGAGGGTCCAAAAAGTATTTTAATCTTCGGATATTTTCGTATTTGAATTTTGTCTCAGGTACTGATCCGAATAAAAAAGAGGCTGCCTTAACATTTAGGAAGCCTCTATTATGTGATGTATGTAATCGTATCGGTTGTGATTGCCGAAACAGGATTAGCCTTTGTTTAAAACTGGTATTCCTGCTGCATTTCGTATTGTTCCATGATACCGTCTATTCCTATAGAGGCAATGAGGGCAATCGTATAGATGAGATATGCTACGTTGAGTACAATAGCAATAATGGAAATGATCTTCCCGGTATTGATACTGTTGTAATTGTCGTAGAGCTCCGGGGCTTCCTTATAAATTTTTATCGATTTCATGGCGAGAACGAGAGCGATAACGGCCGGGATGACCCCGACTCCTGCAAAACAGCAGCAAAGCAGGGAGCCTATGCTCAGGATAAGAATAAGAGTGGCGTTAGGTAATTTTTGTTTTTCCATATGGTTTCAGTTAAATGATAAGAATTTCAGAATGTAATTTACAGCTATAAAGATGACACTGATTATGGCCAGTGCCGCGGTGATATTAGAAAAATTCCTTTTTTTCCACAATGTACCCGCAAAAAGAAAGATCACCAGTAAGATCAGGGGATAAATTGCCGGGTACATTTTGAAAGCAGCGTAGAATTCTCCTTCGAGCAGTAAGGCCAGGGACCTTTGAATACCACAACCGGGACAATCGAAGCCGAGGAATTTACGGCTTACACAAGGGAGCATATATTTTTCGGCTTCCAAAATCAGCAGGCAATTTGTCTATGAAAATCTAAATTAATATTATTTTTGGGAAAAAGTAAAGATGATGGGTAAAAATCGTCCCGTATTATATTTGTTGTGTATCATAGCCGGAGCCGTACTTGTTTTTACAGGACAGGGGAGCGGAGATACCGAAGGAACCCCGTACCTGATGATTATTGGTTTTATAGTGCTTATGGGTGGATTATACCTGGCCACGACACGATGGGTAAAAGATAACCCAAAGAAAAAGGAAGAAGAGCGGGACGCTGAACAATAGAAATCTAATCCGCTGCTAAAATGCAGGTATGCACGTATGAAAAGTATCAAAGTAGGAGATAAGATAGAGACCATAGACGATTCCATTACCGGAAAGGTAACGGCCATACGCGGTAGTGTGCTATATGTGCTTACCGATGACGGATTTGAGTTGCAGCTTTCTCCGGATGAAGTTATACAAACAGGTGATGATTCCCTGCTGCATAAAAACCCTGTGGATATGGGAAGTTATATTGCCGAGAAAGAGGAATATAAGCGCAAACCCGGAACGGTGGTAAAACCCAAGGAGCGGAATGCACCGAAAATGGAAGTGGATCTTCATATTCATAAGCTGGTCCCGTCTACCCGCGGAATGACCAATCACGATATGCTTACCCTGCAACTGGATACGGCGAGGAGACAACTGGAGTTTGCCATCCGAAAACGCATCCAGAAAGTTGTTTTTATTCACGGGGTCGGTGAAGGTGTCCTGAAACTGGAGCTCGAATACCTTTTCGGGCGATATGAAAATATCAGGTTTTATGATGCGGATTACCAGAAGTACGGCCTCGGAGCTACCGAGGTGTACGTTTTTCAGAATGTATAAGCTCCTCTCCGGGCATTATGTTTTTCCCGGCATTCAAGAACTTCGGGAGGCATCTTCCAATTTATCGATATCTATTTTTTTCATCTGTACAATAGCCCGAAGAACTGCATCCCGTTTTGGACCTTCGGTTTTCGAGAGGATGTCATATACCGCTTCGGGAACCACTTGCCACGAAAGCCCGTATTTGTCCCTGAGCCAGCCACAAGCCTGAGATTCTGGTGCTCTGCCTTTGGAAAGTACAGCCCGGTAATAGTCGGTTTCTTTCTGGTTCCGGCAGCTCACGATAAAAGAAACAGCCTCGTCAAAATTGAAATGATGTTCGCCCGGTCCGTCCATGATCATAAACTTTTCACCGGACAGGTGAAACCGGGCATTTTTGATAAAACCTTCAGGAGCTGCTTCCCCGGCTTCGTATTTTTGTATTTCGTCGATCCCGGATTCCGGAAAAATATCGAGGTAATGTAGCAGGGTACTTTCTGCCTTTCCGAAATTCTGATTGACAAACAAAAGACAAGGAGTGATTTTTTGTCCGGATTGTTTAAGGTCGCCCAGGCCTACCTGCCAGGTGACTCCGTATAGATACTGTACAAAGCCGTATTTTTTGCTCCATGGATAATGATCCGGCGGCATGAGTATATGGCCGTTTTCCGATAGTTTTTTCTACAATGTATCGACTTCTCCGGTTGTTTCACAGGTTACAAAAAAAGAAACCGACGGATTGGCTTTAAACCGGGAACCACCGTTCAGGGCCGTAAAACGATAGCCTTCGAGTTCAAAGTTGATCAACATCACCGAATGAGCAGGTTTCCGATGCCGCTCGAAGCCCTCTTCTCCGTATCGGAGTACTTTTCCTGCAGATGATCTTTTGAAGACGGAAGTGTAAAATTTTACCGCTGATTCTGCCTCGTGATCAAACCAAAGATTGGGGACAATTTTCTGAGGTACGGGAGCTTTCATGGATTTTTCTACGGGTGTATCTGCAATGATAATGTATCCCGTAGCTGCCTGAAGGGGTTTCTCCGGACATTATCCGGGGGGATACGTGACAGAAAAGGTATGCGCTGATCCCGGCTAACCCCGGTAAGGAGCGAAAGTAGTGAAGGCTTTTCTGGCCGGGGACTCGCAAAAATATGTTTATCTTTGTCACTTATAGAAAAAAACAGATTAGCATGCAAAACGGTATTTATGCAAAATTTAATACCTCCAAAGGGGTCATTCTGGCAAAACTCACTTACCAGGAAACTCCCGGGACGGTAGGTAACTTTGTAGGTCTGGCAGAAGGGAAGCTCAAGAACAAGGCACGGTCTCAGGGGCAACCGTACTATGACGGACTTACATTTCATCGGGTTATTCCCGATTTCGTGATACAGGGAGGATGTCCCGAGGGAACAGGTATGGGAGGTCCCGGTTATCAGTTTGACGACGAATTCCGTTCGGACCTCAGGCATCATGGCCCAGGGGTATTGTCTATGGCAAATGCAGGTCCGGGGACCAACGGGAGCCAGTTTTTTATCACTCATGTAGAAACAGCATGGCTGGATGATAAACACACCGTATTCGGATTCGTAGAAAGCGGACAGGATGTTGTAGACACTATTAAACAAGGTGATACTATAGATAGCCTTGAAATCATCAGGGTTGGCGAAGAAGCGGAAAACTGGGATGCCGTATCGGAATTTCAGAAATTCGATGCTTCCAAAGAGCAACGCCTTGAAGAAGAACGAAAAAAGGAAGAGGAGACGCTGAAAAGCCTCACCGAAGGTTTTAGTCGTACTTCCAGTGGTTTGTGGTACAAAATACTGGAAAAAGGCAATGGCGAAAAAGCGGTAAACGGTAAAACGGTTTCGGTACATTACGAAGGTATGCTGACCGATGGAAGTGTGTTCGACTCTTCATACAAGAGGAACCAGCCTATCGATTTTAAGCTTGGAGCAGGTCAGGTTATCTCCGGTTGGGAAGAAGGTATAGAACTTCTCAATACAGGGGATAAGGCACGTCTCGTTATACCGCCTCAACTGGCATACGGAAGCAGGGGAGCAGGAGGGGTAATACCTCCGAATGCCACCCTGGTTTTTGATGTGGAACTGGTGAAGATCAGTTAATCCCGCACGATAAGATTAAAAAAAGGAACGGTTCCAAACCGTTCCTTTTTTTATGTTAAAATTCACCGGATACACCACTATAGACCTGAAGTCCACAGGTTTCGATAAATAATGAAATTGCTGTCCTGGTTATTCGTTATCACGTTTTTAAGACAACAATCAGATAACTGAGTAGCCTAATAATCTATTGGTCTCCATTCGCATCATCACTTTTTCAGGAACTCAGGCGAGACACACTGAAGTACATAGGTTTGACTTCGAAGGCGACCACCAAAAATAATTAATCGAGGTTGGGTTGCGGGGTCATGCGCAGGTATGGTCTTACTTCCTTAAACCCTTTCTTGAATATTCCGGTAGCTTCCTCATTCGATACGGCCGGAACAATAACGACGTCCTCTCCGTTTTTCCAGTTTGCCGGTGTAGCCACCTTGTGGTATTGTGTAAGCTGTAGCGAATCGATTACACGTAGTAACTCATCGAAATTTCGCCCGGTCGAAGCAGGGTAGGTGATCATGAGCTTTACGGTCTTATCAGGGCCTATCACATATACGGACCGTACCGTGGCGGTAGCGCTCGCATTGGGGTGTATCATATCGTAGAGTGTAGCTATTTTCCGGTCTTCATCCGCTATGATAGGGAAATTGACCGTGGTGTGCTGAGTCTCGTTGATATCCTTGATCCATCCTTTATGAGACTCCAGTCCGTCTACGCTCAGTGCAAGAACTTTGACATTTCGCTTGTCAAATTCATCCTTGTATTTTGCCGCAGCACCCAGTTCGGTAGTACATACCGGGGTGTAATCTGCAGGGTGAGAAAACAGTATTCCCCAACCGTCGCCAAGATATTCGTAAAAATCGATCTCTCCTTCGGAGGTCTGTGCTTTGAAATTAGGAGCTTTGTCTCCCAGTCTTATCGTACTCATAGCTGTTCTTTGTTTTTCTGTTCAGATTATTACTCTATAAAATTAGTAGACTAAACTGTAAAAAAGAAATTTTGCATGCAAAATATTTGTTAATACGAAAAAAATAACGACTCATTCCGGACATATTTTCGTGGGCCATAATTTGTTCGCTGTTTTTTTGGTATACTATACGTATCCGATACGGGATAAATAATAATTTTACGAAAAAACAGAGCTGTTATGAACAAAGATACATTGCGATATCCCATAGGTAAATTCAGAGTGCCGGAATACATAGGAGAAAAGGAGCTGGGCACCTGGATTTCGGAACTGGAAGTTTATCCGGAACGGCTCCAAACCCTGGTCAGCCATCTTGGTCCGGAACAACTGGATACGCCCTATCGTCCCGGAGGATGGACGGTTAGACAGGTTCTTCATCATCTCTATGATAGTCATACCAATAGCTATGTCCGTTTTAAATGGACGTTAACCGAAAACACCCCGGTAATCAAGGCTTATGAAGAAGGTCTGTGGGCTGCGCTGGAAGATAGCAGGTCTGCTCCGGCCTCCCTTGCGCTTCAGGGGCTGCAGGCACTCCATGCCAAATGGATATACCTGCTGCGTATGCTGACCCCGGATGATCTGAGCAGAACTTTTGTACATCCCGAAAGCGGGAAGGAAACTACCCTTGCCATAAATGTCGGAATTTATGCCTGGCACAGCGAACATCATTACATGCATATTTATCGCCTTCTCGAACGCAGGGGGTGGTTACCTGAAATGTAGAAAATGTTATTTCTTCCACTTGATGTTACAGCCGATACTCGGCTTTTGCATTTCGGGAACCTGTTGTCCGTGAAGCACTGCTTCCAGTGCGGTACGGATATCTTTTCCTGTCACCGGGATACCATTTTCCGGTCGGGAGTCGTCCAGTTGCCCCCGGTAGGCCAATTGTAATTTGTCATCGAAAACATAGAAATCCGGGGTACACGCCGCATCGTATGCTTTTGCAATATCCTGGCTCTCGTCATAGAGATAAGGAAAAGAAAAGCCTTGCTTCCGGGCATTTTCTGCCATAAGCCCGGGAGCATCGTCCGGATAATTCTCGACGTCATTACTGGAAATTGCTGCAAAACCGACACCTTTGGACGTATAGTCTGAGGCCAGCCTTGAAATTTCCTGATTAACGTGTTTTACAAAAGGACAGTGGTTGCAGATAAACATGACTACCGTGGCCTTTTCTCCCCGGATATCCGAAAGTGAACGATTTGTTCCCGAAACGGTATCGGGCAGGTCGAAACCGGGGGCTTTTGTCCCCAGAGGCAGCATGTTGCTTGGTGTTCTTGCCATAATTATATGTTTTAAGATCTTTACCTATGTAAGAGGGGCAAGTTACGAATTTGTAATGTTCGTATCAACCCGCCGGTTTTTCCGTAGCGCATTAAAGTCGGTACTTGAGGCAGGATGCTATGAAAAATCGCCTGAAAATGCTACCTTGTATGGTGCTAACAGCAAAGTAAAAACCTCGGCGATGAAAACATTGGAGCAATGGTTCGACGATTATGCGGTGAGTCACCGTAATCCGGTGAATAAAAAGATACATTATATCTGTGTTCCCGCCATATTTTTTTCTATCGTAGGACTTCTTATGAGTATCCCGGCAGGCTTACCGGAGCGTATATGGCCCGGAGAAAACCGTTTTATAGAAAACTGGGCTGTGATTGCCCTGATCCCCGTGCTTATTTTCTATATACGGCTCTCCTGGACAATGGCGCTCAAAATTCTCTTGTTTTCTGCATGCTGTATCATAATCAACGGCATGATTTCGGCAATAGCCCCGCTTTGGCTGATAGCTGTCGTAATCTTTGCCATAGCGTGGGCAGGCCAGTTTTACGGGCATAGCATAGAAGGAGAGAAACCTTCTTTTTTCAAAGACCTGCAATTTTTACTTATAGGCCCTGCCTGGGTGCTTCATCACCTTTTTAAAAAGGCTTAGAAAAGATTGGCTATGAATGTTATTGTTTGTAATTTTAAGGAACATACATTTAATTATCGATACCATGAAAAATGCTTATGATACCTTGTCTGAAGCTATAGCAGCACTCAAAGAGGAAGGATTCACGGAAGACTATAACCTGCATGACAAAGGCGTGCACAATCAGCGTAAAAACAGCCATATCCCTGCCGGGGATCTCAACGTGCTGAAGGTGTACCGTTTCGAAGGAAATACAAATCCGGATGACAATACGGTCTTATATGCTATTGAGACTGCCCAAGGAGAAAAGGGCCTGCTGCTCGATGCCTATGGTGTTTATGCCGGAAATGTGTCGAAAGAGATGCTGGATAAACTCCGAATCCACTAAAAACACCGGGGATAGCCGGTTTTTTATTTGCAATTGGATATTTCTTATACTATGTTTGGCGTTCTTAAAGGCATGAACATGGAAATATCCTGGAGTGATTTTGAAAAAGTAGAAATGCGGGTGGGAACTATTGTTGAGGTTAATGAATTTCCCAAAGCGAGAAAACCCGCATATCAATTGGTTATCGATTTTGGCACCGATATCGGGCTCAAAAAATCTTCTGCCCAGATTACCAGGCGATATACCCGGGAAGAACTGCTGAGCAGACAGGTTGTAGCTGTGGTTAACTTTCCCAAAAAGCAGATCGCCAACTTTATGAGCGAATGCCTGGTTGTGGGTGCGGTCGGAGATGAAGGTGATGTCGTTTTGCTCGCTCCCGATTTTAAAGTAGAAAACGGACAGCGGATCGCATGATCCTCCTGCCCGTTATTTATTATAGACTGTGGTCTGCCCGTTACATAAACTTATTGAAATAGACAGCGTTCATCAGTAATTTGTTAGTGCCGAACCAGAACGCTCTGAAATTGGTATTATCGGTAAATAACAGTACCTTTCCGCGTCCGAGGCGCTGTACCTTGAAAGGCACGGTTCCTTTGAGTTTGTCCAGATTTTCCTCGGAAATATAACCGCTCAGCAGCGGGTTATCGGTATATCGTATGGGATTGTTATAACTTTGTTCATCGGGTTCCATAAAAATATTGGTATTCCGGAACAGGGCTATGGTATGGTCCTTATACCCGAAATTTATAGGGTGAGACCTGTCCGTGTCTGCCTGGAATATGGCTCCCCCGGTTACCTGTGCACCCCGAAAATCGCGCTCCTGCTCATAGGTGATGTTCTTGGCAACCCTATCGGTGGTACGCAGGTCTACCTTGACAAAATCATTGCTTTTCAGCCAGTTTACGGCATTTCTGTAGCCGATAAGCGTTCCGCCGTTTTTAACCCATGTCTGTAGTTTATCCTGGATGTGGGGCCCGAGGCTCCCCCAGGTATTGGTGAGGATAAAGACATTATACCGGTCCAGGTTCACACGACTGAAATAGCTTTCGTCGATCTTGGTAATCGGGATGTCATAGCGCTGATCGAACAGGTGCCAGATTTCGCCGGCATCGTAGGGTGAAATTCCGTTACCGGTGAGGATAGCTACCTCAGGCAGTTCGAGGGTGCCGAACTGTCCGCTTCCGAGATCTGTACCTGTTGCGGAGCCTGTGGTTACACCATGGATCTTAATGTGTGCTGCTGCAGCTACGTCCTGTAGAAATGTATAAAGCTCATCAGCGCTGATGTCCTGGTTGTGTACGGGGATCATGATCGTTCCGTAATCGTACGTCGTGTCTGTTATGGAGAATACCCTTCTGCCGACTTTAGCCCTGATTCCTTTTTTAAGGATCTTATAAAGGGCTTTCGGAGTGTAATATTCGTGCCATTCGAAGAGGTAGGCGTAGTTGCTCTTCGCCGTTACCTGTCCTTTAGGAAGCTGCAGGTCGGTGATCTCCCTGTCGCCTCGGGAGGCGTTTACCTCGGTGTAATCCATATCGAATGCCAGCGGGAAAGTCCATGCGGAAATATCGTAGAACAGGCTGTCTGCAAAGGTGGTCCGGGTTTCGAACATGGCGTCGATAATACGTATGTTTTTCTGATTTCTGGGAACTATATAACTATAACCTTTTTTATACTTTTTTCCTTTTTCGGTAAAATCCCCGGCCGGTTCATAGACTTTAATCTGGTGTTGTTTGAGGATTTCGGCGAGGTGGTATGCTTTGGATGCATCTTTTTCATCGCCGAAGACGATCGCTTTGCCTTTGCTACCCGAAGCTTCTGAGCGTGTTTTGCTGTAAAAATCACGTTGGTAATCCAATAGTTTTTGCCGCATGTTTCGGGCTGCTTCGAGCGTGGATATTGCAGTAGTAAACTGGTTACGGATGGTAAACGGAAAAGTCAGCAGTCCGTTTTCACTTTCCTGAACATGACCTCTGGAGCTACCTTGTTCGAAAAGGATGCCTACACTGCCGTTGATATCCGGGAAAGTAGATCCCTTTCCGTAGTAGAAGTCGTCGTAGTTCTCACCCGAGAAATAGAGGGAACCGATACTGTCGAGGGCCTTCACATGAAACTGTGCGATTTCGCCGGTGAGTTGCTGATTCATTTCGGGAGTGAGAGGGTGAACCCTGGAAGGTTCTCCCGGTTGAAAGAAAAAGGAGGAGTTGGTTCCCATTTCGTGATGATCGGTGAGGATATTGGGGAGCCATCGGTGGAAACTGGCGATTCTGGACCGGCTTTCCGGCAGTTGTACCGGAAGCCAGTCCCGGTTCATGTCAAACCAATAGTGATTGGTTCTTCCCCCGGGCCATACTTCGTGATATTCCCTTTCGTTGTTGTCCGGGTTGAGGTTTTTGCTTTTGTTGGTATTGGCCCAGTAGGCAAATCGCTGAAGCCCGTCCGGATTAAAGGCCGGGTCGAGAAGGATCACCGTATTGCGGAGCAGATCGTCTATGGCGGGGCCTTCTCCGGCAGCAAGGTAATACGCCAGCACCATGGCGGCATTGGACCCGCTCGGTTCGTTTCCGTGAATGGAAAAACCCTGGTAGACAACCACCGGCATGTTCCCGGTATCGAGTTTGTCTGCTCCGGTCTCGGAAAGCCGGAGGTGTTGTTGTCTGATCTCCTCGATACGGTTGTGGTTTTCCGGAGCGGTGATAACCAGTAAAGGTAATGTCCGGCCTTCATAGGTAGTACCCCGTTCCTGAAAGGTAATACGGTCTGAGGCTTCTGCCAGGGCCTTCATGTATTCGATAAGCTTGTCGTGCGTAACATGCCATTCACCCACCTCATGCCCTATAACCTGCTTTGGCGTGGGGATATCCGTACGATAAGTAAGGTGTTGCGGTAAATAGTAGTCCAGATGCGGAGATTCCTGTGCATAGGAGAAATGCACAAGCAGAAAAAGTAGTACTAATTTCCTCATGATTATTATAGTTAGTTAGGCATTAAATATAAAAAAACCGCTCCTTTTTAAGAGAGCGGTTGAAGAATTTAGAAAAGTTTTAACGATTATATATCGTCAAAGCTCAAATCTGTAAAACTTTCGCTGGAGGCCGTTTCTCCGTTAGCGTCTACGACTTCTTTTTTGAAATCTTTCTGGTGACGCTCAGAAATAACTTCTTCTCCTTTTTCGTCTATAACGTAGTCGGTCATTTCCCCGAGGATATCTCGGAATGCATCGAAATCTTCTTTGTACAGATAGATTTTGTGTTTTTTGTAGTGGAAAGAACCATCGTCATGTGTGAATTTTTTACTCTCCGTAATCGTTAGGTAGTAGTCTCCTGCTTTGGTCTCCCTTACATCAAAAAAATAAGTTCTCCTTCCGGCTCGTAATACTTTTGAGAATATTTCATCTTTCTCAAGTAAATCTTTTTCACTCATAATCCCTCTAATCTTAAAATTAGTTGTATAGTTAAACAGAACCAAAAATGTGAAAAAAAATGAAATGAAGCAACAAAAAACTTACATTTCTTTTTCCGAAAGTTGGCTCAGGTACAGGTCTTTGTAATGTCCTTCCGTATTTATAAGTTGATTATGAGTACCTTGCTGAGCAACAGTGCCGTTCTCCAGAATAATGATTTTATCGGCGTTGCGGGCCGAGGATATTCTGTGACTCACAATGATTGTCGTTTTCTGCCTGGAGGCCTTGTGCAGGTTTTTCAATATCTTTTCTTCGGTTTCGGTATCGACCGCGGAGAGGCAGTCATCGAAAAGATATATTTCCGGGTCCTTTATAAGTGCCCGGGCTATGGAAACCCGTTGTTTCTGTCCTCCGCTGAGTGTAATTCCGCGTTCTCCGAGTACGGTGTCATATTTCTTTGTAAACTTTACAATGTTTTTATGGACTTCCGCACGCTTGGCGGCTTCGATAATTTCCTGGTCCGTAGCATCCGATTTTCCGAATTTTATATTGTTTTTAATGCTGTCCGAAAAAAGGAATGCTTCCTGCGGTACCGCTCCGATAGCTTTTCTGAGATCGTAGAGGTTGAGTTGCTCCAGCGGAGTATCGTCAATGCGTATCTCTCCTTCGGTAACGTCGTATAACCTGCCTATAAGATCAAGAATGGTGGATTTTCCCGACCCTGTTTTCCCGATAATCGCGAGGGTCTCTCCATGATTAAGAGTGAAAGACAGGTTTTTAAGGGCTGTAATATTGGTGTCTTCATACGTAAAGGTAACATTGCGAAACTCTACTTTACCACGAACCGGTGTATGTGCGCTTACCGTATTCCGGATCTGGGGTTCGGTATTCAGGAATTCGTTGATCCGCTTCTGTGAGGCTTCCGCCCGCTGTACCGTTGAAGTGACCCATCCTACTATGGCTACCGGCCAGGTGAGCATGGCAATATAAATAATGAATTCCGCTATAATACCGACGGTGGCAATTTCGCCATCGATATACTGCTTTCCGCCGATGTAGATCGCTATGGTGCTGCTTATCCCGATAAGCAGGGTCATCAAAGGCATGAACCAGGCCTCTACACGTGCCAGATCCATACTTTTTTGTCTGCCGTCCTCGGCCAGGATCTCCGATTCCCGGTTGATTCGAGGTTCTATACCATAAGCTTTGATCACGAAAATCCCGGAAAAAGTCTCCTGGGAAAATGTGGAAAGCGTAGACAGGTATTGCTGGACTACCGTACTTTTTTTATGGATAATCTTGCTGATCCTGTAAATAAGAAAAGAAAGAAAGGGCAGGGGAACAAGACAGTAAAATGCCATGGTCGGCGATTTGTAGAACATGATCGGTACTACACAGACAAAGAGTGTGAACGTCTGTATGCTGTACATCACTGCCGGGCCGGCATACATCCGTACCTGGTTGACGTCTTCACTGATCCGGTTCATAAGATCTCCCGTCCGGTTTTTCTTGTAAAAATTGAGCGACAGGTTTTCGTAATGCCTGAAGATCTCATTTTTCAGATCATATTCTATATAACGGGAGATGTTGATAATCGTCTGCCGCATCAGAAAAGTAAAGAATGCCGAAAGCAGGGCAGACCCTATGATAATGAGAATATACGTCAGTAACGTAGACTGCAGGGCATCCTTATCCGGGTTTTCAGCCTTCAAAAACTGCTCTACGGTAGCGATAGATTTGCTGATGTATGGCGGCATGACCAGGGAAAATATCCTGGCTATGATAGTGATAATGATGCCGATAAGGAGTTTTGCCTTATACTTTTTAAAGTATTTGTTAATGTATTTTAATTCCTTCATAAAAATATGGAAAAGAATAGTTGTTTTAATAAATCGTCAGTTTGACAGGTGTATTTTTTATAAATCATCAATTACTTTGTATTTTTGTGTGTTGATTTTGTGAAATGCTCAATACTTGAAAATAAAAACCAAAGAATAATGAATACAGATATCTTACATGCCGGCGAACTTAAAAAAGCAGACCCGGTTTTCGGCCAACTTTCGTTTGACGATCACGAGCAGATCGTATTCTGTAACGACAAAGATACAGGATTAAAAGCAATAATCGGTATTCATAATACCGTATTGGGACCGGCACTCGGAGGTACGAGAATGTGGAATTACAATTCGGAATGGGAGGCTCTTAACGATGTGCTCCGCCTTTCCCGTGGGATGACATTCAAGTCTGCCATCACAGGACTAAATCTCGGTGGAGGAAAAGCAGTGATCATAGGAGATGCAAAGACCCGTAAGACCCCGGAACTTATGCGCAGGTTCGGAGAATTCGTCAATACGCTCGGCGGTAAATATATCACGGCAGAAGATGTGGGTATGGAAACTTCCGATATGGATCTCGTACGGGATGTTACACCTTATGTTACGGGTGTTTCCGAGTCGAGAGGAGGAGCAGGAAATCCTTCGCCCATAACTGCGTATGGCGTATATATGGGGATGAAGGCTGCTGCCGCACACCGTTTCGGAACGGATAAGCTTGAAGGAAAGCAGGTGCTGGTACAGGGCATCGGTCATGTAGGAGAGTCTCTTGTGGAGCATCTGACCAAAGAAGGTGCAAGGGTATTTATAACCGATATCAATGAAGACCGCTTGCAGGAAGTAAGCAAAAAATACGGAGCTGTTATTTATGCGGGAGATGACCTGTACACGGCAGCAGTCGATATCTATGCGCCCTGTGCGCTCGGAGCAACCATAAATGATGATACGGTGTACAAGATCAAGGCAGGGGTTGTGGCCGGAGCAGCGAATAACCAGCTTGCCGATGAGAACAGACACGGTAAGATACTGATGGAAAGAGGAATTGCCTATGCACCTGATTTTCTGATCAACGCAGGAGGTATCATCAATGTGTATGCCGAGCTCGAAGGATACGGAAAAGATGAGATTATCAGAAAAACCGAGAATATCTATACTACGACCCTCGAAATATTTGCGCACTCCGCCAAAAACGGATGCTCGACACATCAATCGGCCCTGCGTGTTGCTCAAGGCAGAATTGATGCCAGAAAGCAGGGGAAAGGCGCATAAATTCAGGGGACTGCGCGAAAATTCCGATTTGGTAACATAAAAACTTGGAATTTGCGACAGGAAACTATTATTTTTGCAGGGCGAAAGAATATTTCTTTCGCCTTAACTTTTTTAAAGGCAACAAGTTCTTTTTATATGTTAACAAGAAGACATATTCGGGTAAAGGTCATGCAGTCTATCTATGCGCTGACCCAGGCCGAAAAAACCGATCTGGACAAGGAAGAAAAATTCCTTTCCATGAGCATGGAGAATATGTATAACCTCTACCTGGTATTGCTGAGCCTTTTGGTGGAAATGCAGAAAATAGGTGCATACCAGCTCAATGCTTCCGAGAAAAAATATCTCGCCACCGAAGCGGAGAAAAATCCCAACAGGAAATTTATAGAGAATAAAGTACTGGAGCTGCTATCCGAAAATACCCTGCTGGCGGAAGAACTTAAAAACCGTAAGCTCAACAACTGGTACCTGGATGAAGAGTATGTGAAAGTGCTGTACAGGGAGATGGAAAAGAGCGATTTTTATGCCAGGTATATGGCAACGCGTACTTCTTCTTTTAAAGAGGATAAGGAGTTTCTTCAGGACCTTTATAAGGAGGTGATCGCCCCTAATGAAAAGCTTTACGACTACATAGAAGATTACAATCTCACCTGGATCGATGATCTTCCGCTGGTCAATACTTTTATTCTCAAGCAACTCAGAAAGGTCAAGCCCGGAGATCCCGAAAGTTATTTTCTTCCCCGTCTGTTCAAGGACGAAGAAGACAAGATGTTTTCGAGGCAGCTCTTTCGCAAGACCGTGCTCAATGAGGAAACGCTGCAAAAGGAAATTTCCGGAAAAACGCCGAACTGGGATACGGACAGGATCGCTGAAGTCGATGAAGTACTTCTGAAAATGGCGATATGTGAGTTCCTGAAGTTTCCATCCATCCCCGTAAAGGTCACGATCAATGAGTACCTGGAAATCGCCAAGGAATACTCCACCCCTAAGAGTAGTATCTTTATCAACGGTATCCTGGATAAACTGGTTAAGGATTTCGAAACAGGAAATAAATTGAACAAGGTGGGAAGAGGATTAATGTAATATTGCTTATTTTTATGCCCGTCACAGAAAAATAAATAGTTAAATCCCAAAAATAACAGCGTGATATGAAAAAAGTTTTGTTTGCCATAGCACTGGTAGCACTGGTTTTTACTTCGTGTAAAAAAGATGCGGCCAATAAAGTGAAATCCGAAAACGTAGAACAGGCTGCGGCACGAGATAAAGCAGCAGGAAAACTACCCGTTCTCGAATTTGAGAAAAAAGAACATGATTTCGGCAATATCAAGCGCGGTACGGCGGTAGAAACCGTATTTAAATTTACCAATACCGGAGATGCTCCGCTGATTATTACCAATGCAACCAGCAGTTGTGGGTGTACGATCCCGGAATTTCCCAAGGATAAACCTATAGCTCCGGGAGAAACCGGAGAGTTACTGGTAAAATACAATGGTTCTGGGATTAATCAGATCACCAAAACCGTTACCGTAACCACCAATACCGAAAAAGGTAGCGAGCAGGTGAGGATCAAAGCTTTTGTAGAAGAATCCGAGTAAGTACCAAAAAACAGAAATTTTTTAATTTTATATATGGAATCAATTAGTAGTCTGGCCCCCTTTTTATTAATGTTTGTGGTGATCTATTTTTTCATGATCCGTCCGCAAATGAAGCGCCAGAAACAGGAAAAGAAATTTGCCGCCGAGCTTAAAAAAGGAGATAAGGTAATAACCAAGAGCGGAATGCACGGGAAAGTTGTCGAGTTGAATGACAGCGATTCTTCTTGTGTGATAGAAACCCTTGCGGGAAAAATAAAATTCGAAAGATCTGCTATTTCTATGGAAATGAGTCAGAAATTGAACACCGTGGCCGAAAAGCCGGTAGTGAAGGAGAAAAAGTAAGCGGAAACCATGTTTTCCTGCAAATAACAAAGCCGATGGATGTCCATCGGCTTTGTTATTTTGTTAGGTATTCTCATTCTCTGCAGATTAGTTGTTCTCAGCAGAGGAAGCGCCGTATCGCTCCGCAGTACGCCGGGCGATCTTTACGATAACTTCGATGGCTTTTTGCATACTTTCCACAGGTATATATTCGTATTTTCCATGAAAATTATGACCGCCTGCAAATATATTCGGGCAAGGCAGCCCCATGTAGGATAGCTGGGAACCGTCGGTGCCTCCGCGTATCGGTTTTATGAGCGGTTCTATTCCTGCATCTCTCATGGCCTCTTCTGCGATCTCCACGATATGGAAGACAGGTTCTATCTTCTCTTTCATATTGTAATACTGGTCCTTGATCTCCAGGGAAATCACATGGCCGTGTTTGAAATTGAGTTCATTGGTTATTTTTTGTAAGAGTTCTTTCCGCGCTTCGAACTTGTCGAAGTCATGATCCCGGACGATACCCTCGAGCACGGTTTTTTCCACATCCCCGGTAATGTGTGAAAAATGAAAAAAACCTTCCGTACCTTCCGTTTGCTGCGGGGTTTCCCGGGGGGGTAACATATTGGCAAACTTGTTGGCTATGACCATAGAATTGACCATTTTGCCTTTGGCGTATCCCGGGTGGACACTCTTTCCTTTGATGGTTACGGTAACACCGGCCGCATTGAAGTTTTCGTATTCCAGTTCGCCGATCTGGCTGCCATCCATAGTGTAGGCCCATTCAGCACCGAATTTTTCAACATTAAATTTGGCAGCCCCCCGACCGATTTCTTCATCCGGGGTAAAGGCAATACGTATTTTGCCGTGTTTTATTTCAGGATGTCCGATAAGGTATTCCATAGCGGTGACAATCTCGGTGATCCCCGCTTTATCGTCTGCCCCGAGAAGCGAAGTTCCGTCCGTGACAATCAGGGTTTGTCCCTTATATAAAAGAAGGTCTTCGAAATAACGCGGGGAAAGGATGATGTTTTCCTTTTCGTGGAGCACGATATCCTTACCGTTATATTTTTCGATGATTCTCGGTTTTACATTGGTTCCGTTAAAATCCGGCGAAGTATCCATGTGCGAAATAAATCCGATTACGGGTACCTCTTCGTCCGTATTGGCCGGAAGTGTAGCCATAACGTAGCCATACTCGTCAACGGAAACATCCTGCATACCTATGTCTTTGAGCTCTTCGACCAGGCGGTTGGCCAGTATCCACTGTTTGGCCGTACTCGGAGTGGCGTCAGATTTGGGATCGGACTGGGTGTCTATGGTGACATAGCTGATAAAGCGGTCTATAATATTTTGCATGCGGAAATTTTTTACGAAAGTACTGCGAATGAAGAAGATTTTAAAATTTAGTTTGTACCTCCGTATTTTTTAAAGTTGCTTATGTGGGCCGGGCCGGAAAAAATGGGTAAGTTTACGATCAGCATTTAAAGTTTATTAGGTATGGATGATGACATTCTCAATATGTTGAAACGTCTGCGTGCTATAGCGGATACGGGATTGCTATATGCCAAAGATGATTATGATATAGAGCGCTACGAAGAGATACGGGAACTCAATACCAGGCTTATGGGGAAATACACCGGCCACGAAAAGAAAAACCTCGTAAAAATGTTCCCGGCGGTAACGGATTACCCGACGGCAAAAGTGGATGTCCGCGGATTGGTACTTTCGCCGGATCGCGGGATCTTACTGGTTCGGGAACGTGCGGATGGCAAATGGTCGCTTCCCGGGGGATGGGCGGATATCGGCTTTACACCCTCCGAAACGATAATCAAGGAATTTGAAGAAGAAACCGGCCTGGATGTCCGGCCTGTCAGACTTCTGGGGGTTATGGATAAAAAAATGCATCCACATCCGCCACAGCCGTTCTATGTGTATAAAATGGTGTTTTATTGCGAAACGCTATCCGGTACATTGCAAAAAGGTTTCGATGTGCTCGATGTCGGTTATTTCAGTATCAATGCCTTACCGGAGTTGTCCGAAGACCGTATCCTGAAAAGCCAGATCGAAATGTTGTATCGCAAAGTGATTTCGGAAGACAAAGTACCTTATTTTGATTAGGGGACGATACATTGATTTGCTCGTTAGCCCTTCCTGCTTACAGAACTATGAGGCTACGGACAAAACAACGACAACACTGTCAAACGGCAGACGGCTCAGTGCCTTATGTCCGTAAAGTTCTGCCCATAAAAAAACAGGCCGCCTGAAAAAGGTGGCCTGCTTCTTTTAAAAACCTATTAACTACATAATCCCTCCGCCTTCTTTGGTGTTGTCATCCCTGTTTTTGCGTTTTACAGTCCTGTTTTTTCCGCTTCCGAATTGATAAGAGAGTCCGAGGTAGACCGAATTGCTCTCCCAGGTAAATCTTCCGGACTGGCTTATAGGGCGATTGCTGTCAAAAGCAAAACGCATGGTATTGAATATATCGTTTACATTCAGGCTTACACTTCCCTTGCCGCCTGCAAAGGCATAACGTGCGCCGGTATTGACAAAATACATGGGCTTGGCGTCAAATTGCAGCGACTTGTTACGGCCTCTGTAGAATCCGAAAAGTGATAACGTAAGTTTTTTGGTGACGATAAAGTTGTTGCTCATCCGGAAATTATACGATGTGTTTTCCACTTCGGCGTATTCCGTACCCAGGTATCCTTTCTGGGTTTGGGCAAACAGGTCGAAACTGGTGTTGAAATTCCACCATTTCAAGGGTTTGTAATTCCCTGAAAGCTCCAGTCCGTATGACGAGTTGTTGTCGAAGTTGTCAAAGGTGAGGATCAGCCTGTTGTCGTCGATAGGGTCTACGTATAAGGCCTGGTTGATCTCGTCTTCGATACGACGGTAAAATACTCCGGCAGTAATGCTTCCCTGTTTTAACCGCCTTGTGTAATTGGCTTCTACGGAGTTTGTAAACTGTGGGGTAAGGCTCTCGTTCCCGAACTGGGAGACAAGAGGAGTACTCCACTTCCGGATGGGGTTTACCTGTCCTATGCCGGGACGGTCTACCCTTCGGCTGAAACTCACCTGGTACTGGTTTTTTTCCGAAGGCGAGTAGGTGACAAAAGCAGACGGGTACACCTGGGTGTATTTGTCTGTAAAAGCTCTGACAGTATTGGTGTCTGCTTTCACTTCTACATTTTCAAACCGGGCACCTACCTGGTATGACCATTTTTCGAAATTTTGTCCGAATGTGGCGTAGGCAGAATAGATGTCCATGGTATAATCGAATTTTGTACTGGGAGTGGGGACCAGTTCCCCATCGGCATTAAAAGACATTCCGGTGGAATTGAAGTCCAGGTTGGTTTCGAATAACCGGGCTTCTGCTCCCAGTTCGAGTTTTGACTTTTCCGTAAGCGGATTCACGTAGTCCAGGTTTACGGTCGTCTGTTCTCTTTCTGTTTTATTGATGTCGAGAAAATCCGGTACGTTCGAAGGGCCTGTAAAGGTGTTGTCGGTACTTCCGTCATCCGAAAAACGGTTGTGGTCTATTTCCAGCTCTATATTGTGTCCCTCTTTATTAAAGTCACGTTTGTAATCGAAATTGTATTGCTGGCTGTGATTGTTGTTGTCGGAGCGGATCGACTGTCTGAAATCACTTCCTTCCTCGGCGAAATAAGTAATGTTGGAGGCGCCGCTTTCCTTACCGTCAAACGTATTCTGATTGGTGAAAAACGACAGTGTGTTTTTATCGTCCAGGTAGAAATCGAGACCTGCTTTGTACAGGTGCGACTTGTTATTGCTTCGGAACTTAAATAGCTGTTCCATATCCTGCTCATCCCGGTACAGTCTTCCGTCGTTATTGTATTTTCCTATGTTATTGCCATAACTCCCGTACACATTGAACTTTCCGTTTCTGTAATTGAGGTCGACGGATGAGTTGAACTTGGCGTTTATGGCCTGGGTAAGCCCCATATTGATATTTCCGTTAAACCCGATATTGGCGTTTTTGTGTAAAACGATATTTATGATCCCGCTCATTCCTTCCGGGTTATACTTGGCGGAGGGGTTGGTGATGAGCTCTATTTTTTTGATGGAAGTAGAAGGGATCTGCTTTAGTAATTGCGCTACGGGCACATTAGATAGTTTGCCGTCTACCATAACCCTTACATTCTGGTTGCCGCGCAAAGCCAGGTTCCCGTCCTGGTCCACGTTTACGGAAGGAATGTTGTTCATGATCTCCGAAGCTGTTGCTCCGGTAGTTGTAAGATCTTTACCGACGTTAATGACCTTGCGGTCTATTTTTTGTTCTATGGTGGAACGCTCGGCAACAACATCCACACCCTCCAGTTCGGCAACATTTTCTTCGAGGGCTATAATCCCCAGGTTGACTTTGCTGTTGGCCTTGGAGATGGTGATTTGTTTGTGGTAGGTCTGGTAACCGATATATTGTACTTCAAATGCCATTTTTCCGTCCGGAAGGCCTTGCAGTTCAAAGGAACCGTCGTCCTGTGTGATACCTCCGGTAATGATCTCGTTGTTTTCTGCAGATCTCACTACAACCGAAGCATAAGGAATAGGGTCTTGTAGGGTCTGATCGATCACTCTTCCTGTGACGGTCCCCGTCTTCGGAAAGTTGGTCGGTTCTGCCGATGTTTGTGCGATAAGTGCACAAGAAAGAAATAATGCGCACCAGGTGAATACGTGTCTCATTAGTTGTTTTTAGTTTTCTGATTGATGATGATGTAAGAACAGCGGCTGTTGCGTCCGGCGTTCGTTAAATTGACGATGAAGCGGGGGAAGTGTTACAATGGCATACATTTTTTAACAGTTTTTAACACTGTTTACCGCTATGGTGTCGATTTTTCTGTTTTGGTTTATTGTTTTGTTTGTCAGTTCTTTATATGGTTGTTTTGAGCGGTGAAGTATTTGCAGGATAGGTTGCGGTGGTTTTTCGGTTTTATTTTTTGCCTCAGGAATACTTCTTTCTTTATATAGATGTCGTCACAGGTTTTTCCGTAGGAAAAAGTCGTATCTTGTCTGATACAAAAAACTTGGAAACATGGCAAGCAAAAACGGAGTTACGGTTACTAACGGTCTTGATAACTACTATACGGAAGCAATTTCGGGCGAACATACTTTTTATATTGATGAGCCCGAAAAAGTAGGGGGCAAAGACAAGGCTCCCGCACCGACAGATTATGTGTTAGGAGCTTTGGCTTCCTGTACGGCTATTACCATCCGGATGTATGCCGAGCGCAAGGGCTGGGAGGTAGGCATAATCAGGGTAAATGCTGCGCTGGCCCCGGTAATGACTGCTGACGGACTGCGACAACGAATGAAAAAGGAAGTCGCTTTTGAGAAGGACCTTACGGAAGAACAGGTAGCAAGGCTTCTGGAGATCGGGGAAAAATGTCCGGTTAGCAAAATGCTGAAAGCGGAGGTGGAGATGCTTATGGAGCACCGGGAATACCGTGAATAAAGGGGATTGATGAAAATTGTACGGGTTTTTCGAGAAAAGATGTTATAAAAAGCTCAGCTTGTTAAAAAGCAGCGTATTAAAGCATTGATCTAAACGGGTAAATCGTATATTTGTCGTTTTGTAATCGAACAACCGGTTTTGTGAAAAGATATTTTTTTAATGAAAACGATCAGACTTCACGATAAGTATTTCAGGCCTTTTATATCACCTTCGGAAATCAATGAGACGGTAACCCGGCTGGCTTGTGACATCCACGATGAAATTCCCGGAGAGGTTCCCGTTTTTGTAGCTATACTTAACGGGTCTTTTATGTTTGCTGCTGATTTTCTGAAAAAGTATCCGGGCGATTGTGAGATTACTTTTGTAAAACTGGCCTCTTACAGCGGTACGGCTACAACCGGAAGTGTCAGGCAGCTTGTGGGGGTCAATAAGAGTCTGGAAGGAAGGACAGTGATCGTGCTCGAGGATATCGTGGATACGGGGAATACCCTGGTGGAGATTCACAGGATTTTTTCGGAGATGAACGTAAAGAGCCTGAAAATAGCCACGTTGTTCTACAAACCGGAAGCGTATAAACAACAACTGAATATAGATTATATAGGGAAGGAACTCCCCGACAGGTTCATCGTCGGTTACGGACTGGATTACGATGAATTGGGAAGGAACCTGCCCGAAGTGTATCAACTAAAAGAAAAAGACATGATAAATTTAGTGCTCTTTGGAAAACCCGGAGCAGGGAAAGGAACGCAAGCCGCTTTTTTAAAGGAGAAATATAACCTGGTACATATTTCTACGGGAGATGTGTTTCGTTACAATATCAAAAATGAAACCGAGCTCGGAAAACTGGCCCGTACTTACATAGATAAAGGGGAGTTGGTACCCGATGAAGTGACGATAAACATGCTTGAGGCCGAGGTGGAAAAAAACGATGATGCCGAAGGATTTATTTTTGATGGTTTTCCGAGAACGACAGCCCAGGCCCAGGCCCTGGACCAGCTATTGCAGGGAAAAGGTATGGAAGTGAGTGCAACTATCGCCCTGGAAGCTGACGATGAAGTGCTTATTCAACGGCTTCTGGAACGTGGGAAAATCAGTGGTAGGAGCGATGACCAGGATGAGCGTAAAATCAGGAACCGCTTCGAAGAATACAACGAAAAGACAGCGCCTCTTATCGATTACTACAAAGAGCAGGAGAAATTCTACAGCGTTAATGGTATCGGTTCCGTAGCGGAGATCACAGAGCGTCTTTCCGGGGTTATACAGGGCCTTGAAACCGTAAAACAGTAACGAAACAGTAAGGTTACGCGGATGTACGATAGTATACAGAGGCGCACTGTGGTGCGTCTTTGTGTTTGAAAACAACAGGGAGTCCTTTGTGAGGGCAATCTTATTATAACTAACACATTGTTATACAATACACAATACTAAGAAGAAGATGACGGAGGGGAATTTTGTAGATTACGTAAAGATATATGTTTCTTCGGGTAACGGAGGTAAAGGCTCTGCACACCTGCATCGTGAAAAATACGTACCTAAAGGTGGTCCGGACGGAGGAGATGGTGGCCGCGGAGGGCATATTATTATTCGGGGAGATAAGAATCTCTGGACGCTGTTTCATTTTAAATTCAAAAAACATTTCAGGGCCGGGCATGGAGAGCACGGAAGTAAAAACCGGAGTACCGGGGCCGATGGCGAAGATATTTATATGGATGTGCCGCTCGGAACAGTGGTAAAGGATACGGAAACCGGAGAAGTGCTTTTTGAAATTACCGAACACGGGGAAGAAAAGATCATTGTAACCGGAGGTAAAGGCGGACTGGGTAACTGGCACTTCAAAACTTCGACCAATCAGACCCCGCGCTATGCGCAATCCGGACTGGAGGGAGAGGAAAAAAATATTACTCTCGAAATGAAAGTGCTGGCAGATGTGGGGCTTGTCGGGTTTCCCAATGCGGGGAAATCGACATTACTTTCGGTAGTCACCGCAGCCAAGCCTAAAATTGCGGATTATGAGTTTACCACCTTAAAGCCCAATCTCGGAATTGTACAGCACCGGAGTTTCCAGACATTTGTTATGGCCGATATTCCCGGAATTATAGAGGGAGCTGCAGAAGGAAAAGGGCTTGGACATTATTTTTTGAGGCATATCGAGCGCAATTCCACACTGCTGTTTCTCATTCCGGCCGACAGTAAAGATATTGTAAAAGAATATGAGATATTGCTCGACGAGTTGCGCCGGTACAACCCGGAAATGCTCGATAAGGACCGCTTTATTGCAATTTCCAAATCGGATATGCTCGACGATGAGCTCAAAGGGGAAATGAAAAAAGAGCTGGATAAAGCTTTTGGAGGTGTTCCTTATATGTTTATATCTTCTGTAGCCCAGCAGGGAATACAAACCCTGAAAGACCGGTTGTGGGAGATGTTGAACAGGGAGGAATAAAACCGGACCCGAGATCCCGGACCGGGAAATTTCCGTGATCATCCGACTTTCGGAGATTTGCCTGAATTTTATATATAGCGCTTCCGGTAGCACCGGAAGTGCGGTTATTCGTGTCCCGTTGTCCGACGGAGACTACCCTGCCGTTATGCGGCACTGATCCACACGCTTTTTCAAAAGCAGGTTGCAGCCCTTCCGGAGCCCGGTAAATCGCTTAAAGGTTTTAAGGGTATTTCGTTCAGGATGTCTTTTTTGATGGGTTTTTGTTATTTTTATGGGAATTAACCATGAAAAAACTAAAAAAACGGCATCGAAATTATGAAAAACTCAAGACGAAAATTTTTGCAATCGGTAGGATTACTGGCCGCTGGCATGGTTATTCCCATATCGGCATTTGGCTTCGAAACCTCAAAAAAATTAAAAGTTGTCCTGGTGGGAACCGGAGTGCGGGGCATTAGCTTCTGGGGAAAAAGACTGGTTGAGCATTATTCGGATATTCTCGAATTTGTGGGGTTGTGCGATATCAATCCGGGCAGGTTGGAATTTGGTCGTAAACACATCGGAGTGCACTGCCCTACGTTCTCCGATTTCGAAAAAATGGTCAGGGAAACCGGTCCGGATCTCGTTATCGTAACGACAAAAGATTCCACTCATCACGAGTTTATCATCAAGGGACTCGGCATGGGGTGCGATGTGCTTACCGAAAAACCGTTAACCACGGATGAAAATAAATGTCAGGCAATCATTGATGCCGAACGAAAATCCGGAAAAAAGCTTATCGTAGGATTCAATTATCGCTGGAGTCCGTATAATACCAAGATCAAAGAGTTACTTGCCGGGAATTCCATAGGAAAAATAACATCGGTAGATTTTCATTGGTATCTCAATACCTATCACGGAGCCTCATACTTCAGAAGGTGGCACGGATTGAAAAGTGAAGGCGGATCACTTTGGGTGCATAAGGCTACTCATCATTTTGATCTGTTGAACTGGTGGATAGACTCCGAACCTTCCGAAGTGTTTGCGTATGGTGATCTGGAGCATTACGGTGCAAACGGCCCTTTCCGGGGGGATAAATGCCGGACCTGTCAGCATCGTTCCGAATGCGACTATTTTTGGGATATAACCAAAGACAATCACATGATGCGGCTTTATGTAGATCATGAGAAGCACGATGGTTATATCCGGGACAACTGTTTGTTTCGTGACGAAATAGATATTTACGATAAAATGTCGGCCCAGGTGAAATACAAGAACAATGTGGTACTTAATTATTCGCTGACTACATATTCGCCTTTCGAAGGCTGGCGGGTGGCTTTTAACGGAACGGAGGGAAGGCTCGAAGCATGGCTGGACATTCCGTATCAGCGGGGGGAAACCGTAGATCAGAGCGAAATGCACGCGCTGGAGATGGACCAATCGGGTGAGGATGATAAAAATCAGGAGCCTGTTATAGTGCATCGGCTGTGGAAGGATTTTGAGACGGTGAAAGTTCCTATGGAAAGGGGCGGTCATGGTGGCGGAGATATGCGCTTACAGGATAAAATGTTTAAAAACCCGGATATCCCCGATCCATACGGCAGGGCAGCCGGACTTCGGGACGGGGTGATGTCCGTGCTCATAGGTATTGCTGCGAGGAAAAGTATAGAAACAGGGCTTCCCGTAGCTATAAAAGACCTGACCGATCTGGAGCCGGGGGAAACAAGAGGATAGATGAAAGGGTTGCTATGTGGAATACGAAAAGCGGCGTATGGTTTTACCGGTACAATCTTTTTGGTCTGCCTTCCGGGAATTCGAAAGATTTACTTAAATTTGAGAAAAGCGATTTATCATGCGAGCCATAAAAATTTTTCTGCTGGGACTTCTTTTCGGAGCCTGCTCGGTAGCCAAAGTGGATTACGACAGGAATACGGATTTCTCACACTACAGGACCTTTAACTTTTATCCCGAAATGAATTCGGGGCTCAATCAGCTCGATGAAAAGCGGATTGTTGTACAAACCGAGACTTTTCTGGCCGGTAAAGGTTTTGTAAAATCGGACAGTCCGGATATGTATGTCAATATTTTTTCGCGTCAGTACGAGACACCGAACAACAGTTCTGTGGGGATCGGTATCGGTAGTGGCGGTAGAGGCGGAGGAGTCGGTATATCGGGAGGTATTCCTATCCGATCGAATTCCACGACCCAGGAAATTACTTTTGACCTGATCGATGCCGGTAAGGAAGAATTGATCTGGCAGGGCATCTCGGAGGTGAAATTGGGGAATAACAGTAGTCCGGAAGCCAGGGAGCAGGCCTATAAAAAGGTGGTAGAAAAGGTGTTGGGGAAATACCCTCCCGGAAAAAAATAAAAGAGAATCCGATACCGGATACGTTCCGGTGCCTGATATCTAATGAAAAAATCCCTGCAGCACGCAGGGATTTTTTTTCATTAAAAACCAATTAACTAACTAAACTAACGTAATCCAACATTATGAAATTTCGATAAATTTCTTGGGTTTTGGCAACGCTTCCTCACGTTTCGGAAGGGTCAGCTTCAGAATACCGTTTTCGTAGGCAGCATTAATAGCTTCATCTTTTATGGTGTCCGGCAGGTTAAATGACCTTCGGAACGCGTAATGACGAAATTCCCTGCGGGTGTATTTGTCATGATCTTCTTTTTTCTCCTCATGCTGTTCGGAGGAAATGGTCAGTACCTGATCGTCTACTTCGATCTTAAAATCTTCTTTGTGTTTTCCCGGAGCAACCAGTTCCAGTGTAAATTCCTTATCGGTTTCCTGAATGTTCACAGCAGGAACATGTGTGTTTTGATTCTGGATGCCTCCCAGCCAGTCGGGCTTCAGGAATTCATCAAAAATAGAAGGAAACCATACGTCGTTATTTCTTTTTACAAGGCTCATAATGTTATTATTTTAAGGTTTAACTTTTTTAATTTATGTTCAACCTGTATATAACAAAATGAGTTCCAATTCGATGATTAAGACTTTATGTCATGATTTAGTGGTGTTTTGATGACAAAATGACGTGTTTTAGGGGGCTGTTGAGTTATTAGGTTATGTGAGATACTAAGAACTACAAAACTCCGAACCAAAAATCACTCCCATACCGCTTTCATCAATTATAATAAGTCTTAAAAATCTCGATCAGGACCGGGGGAGGAACAATCTTGTCGGGATATTGATGCATGATATCGAGCACTTTGTTGGTGGCGAGCGGATTGAGCCCCATACGGATGCCGAGCTCTTTTATTTTTTCTATTTCGAGGACGGAAGAAGAATGGTCTATATTCATCAGTAAGACGAGGCGGTGAAATTGAAGGATGCGTTCGGATTCCGGTTTGAGTTGTACGCTTTCTACCTGGGTCGTGAAGAGTTTGTCGAGTGTGTGTTTTGTTATTCCGAGTTGTTCCGCTACGACAAGGAGGAAGCGGTATTCGATAGCTTTAATCTTTCCGTCGGATCTCGCCAGGGCGATCATGTCGGCCAGGAGGCTGAGTTTTTCTTTTTCGGTGTTCATGGTCGGGGCAGATAGGTTGATTGTTAATGATTTCTTTATAAAACAAAAACTCCCGGAATTTATTTTCCCGGGAGTTTTTTATGTATTCAGAATCTTTTCGCGGAAAAGACTTAGCTTAAAACTTCTTTAACTTTATCGGCAGCTTCCTGGAACTGAACCGCAGAGTGTACGGCAAGTCCGGAGTTGTCTATAAGTTCTTTGGCTATTTTGGCGTTAGTACCTTGCAGACGTACGATGATCGGCACCTTAATGGCGTCTCCCATGTTCTTGTATGCGTCTACGATACCCTGGGCAACACGGTCGCAACGGACGATACCTCCGAATATATTGATCAGGATGGCCTTAACGTTCGGATCTTTCAGGATAATACGGAAAGCAGTTTCCACGCGTTTTGCATCGGCAGTACCACCTACGTCAAGGAAGTTGGCGGGTTCTCCACCGGCTTGCTTGATGAGGTCCATAGTAGCCATGGCCAGTCCGGCGCCGTTAACCATACAACCGACATTACCATCGAGGTCTACGTAGTTGAGTCCGACAGCTTTGGCTTCTACTTCGATGGGGTTCTCTTCGCGAAGGTCACGCATCTCTGCATAATCCTTGTGACGGAAAAGCGCGTTATCATCGATAGTAACTTTGGCATCTACAGCCATGATCTTATCGTCGGATGTCTTTAAAACCGGGTTTATCTCGAACAGGGATGCATCAGATTTGATGTAGGCCGTGTACAAAGAGCTTACGAACTTCACCATTTCTTTGAATGCATTGCCGCTCAACCCGAGGTTGAAGGCAATTCTCCTCGCCTGGAAAGGCATAAGGCCTACTGCAGGGTCTATCTCCTCGGTAAAGATGAGATGAGGGGTTTTTTCCGCAACTTCTTCGATATCCATACCGCCTTCGGTAGAGTACATGATCATGTTTCTTCCTTTGGAGCGGTTGAGAAGTACGGACATATAGAATTCCGAAGTTTCACTGTCTCCGGGATAGTATACATCCTCTGCAACCAATACCTGGTGCACTTTTTTCCCTTCAGCGGAAGTCTGTGGAGTAACCAGGTTCATACCGATGATCTGCTCAGCAAGTTCTTCTACCTGTTTCAGGTCTTTGGCAAGCTTTACTCCGCCTCCCTTACCGCGGCCTCCCGCGTGTATCTGGGCCTTTATGACATGCCATCCGGTTCCTGTTTCCTGAGTGAGTTGCTTGGCGGCGGCAACGGCTTCCTGAGGATTATGGGCAACAACACCGCGTTGTACCCTTACACCGAAACCTGCCAGTATTTCTTTTCCCTGATATTCGTGTAAATTCATAACAAAGATTTCAATTAAATGAGTGACAAAGATAGCAAACCTCGCATAATTAAGATAGCTTAAAACTATTTTTTTGCATTCCCGGAGAAATAGCTTTATTTTGTACAATATGGATTAAAAATCTGATTTACAGGAGGGAATATGCCGGGGTTTCGGAGGTGTCCGTAAGACCGGAGTATGAAAGGATTAAATGTTTGTATTATCACAAAATGTTTGTTTTTTATTGTATGTTTATTTTTTTCCCCTTCCGATGTAGCTAATAGCTTATATTTGGGCACTTAAAACAGAGGAACCGAATCACTAACACACAAATTTAGGACATGAATAATCAGGATTTATTAAATATTTCCCGTGAATTCGGGAACCCGGTATATGTATATGATGCGGAAAAAATCATATCGCAATACCAACGGCTGACCGGAGCTTTCAGTAAGGTAAAACACCTGAAAGTGAACTATGCGGCCAAGGCACTATCTAATATTTCCGTATTGCGATTGCTCAATCAACTGGGAAGCGGACTGGATACGGTTTCTATCCAGGAGGTACAGCTGGGGCTACAGGCCGGGTTTAAACCGGAAGATATCATTTTTACCCCCAACGGGGTGTCTCTTGAGGAGATCGAGGAAGTTGCTGCGCTCGGTGTGCAGATCAATATCGACAACCTTTCCATCCTTGAACAATTCGGGACGAAACATGCGGAAATCCCGGTATGTATCCGGGTAAATCCCCACGTAATGGCAGGAGGGAACACCAATATTTCGGTGGGTCATATCGATTCCAAATTCGGGATCAGTATTCACCAGATGCCGCACCTGCTCCGGATTGTGGAGAATACCAAAATGCACATCAACGGTATTCACATGCATACGGGGAGTGACATCCTGGATATCGAAGTTTTTCTCTATGCTTCGGAGATTCTTTTTGAAACTGCAAAACACTTTAAAAACCTCGATTTTATAGATTTCGGAAGTGGTTTTAAAGTGCCTTATAAAGAAGGAGATATCGAGACCAATATCGAAGAGCTGGGCAAAAAACTGAGCAGGAAGTTTAACGATTTCTGTAAGGAATACGGAAAAGACCTGACCCTGGCTTTCGAGCCCGGAAAATTCCTGGTGAGTCAGGCCGGATATTTCCTGGCCAAAGTGAACGTGGTAAAACAAACCACTTCGACTGTTTTTGCCAGTATAGACACCGGCTTCAATCATCTCATACGTCCCATGCTTTACGGGGCGCACCACGAGATCGTAAATATTTCCAATCCGGAAGGACGTGACCGTTTCTATTCGGTAGTGGGATATATCTGCGAGACCGATACATTTGCAAACAACCGCAGGATCGCCCAGATTACCGAAGGCGATGTCCTTTGCTTTAAGAATGCAGGGGCCTATTGTTTTACCATGGCGAGTAATTACAACTCCCGTTTCCGTCCGGCCGAAGTGCTGTGGTACAACGGAAAGGCGCATCTGATACGCAAAAGGGAGACCTTCGAAGACCTGATACGCAATCAGGTGGAAGTAGACCTGCAACTTTCGGGAAGTAAAAAAGAAAAGGAAGCCGTAGCGCTTAAGGAAGGGTAACTGTTGGCAGTACCACCTCCCTGAATACAAATAAAAACGGGCAGCAAGATTTTTCCTGGTTGCCCGTTTCCGTATTTTGTGTACACATGTAAGGTTACGATCAGATATTGAAATTCACATACAGGGACAAACGGTTCTTCACTTCTACTTTTCCGTTGTTCAGGTTCTGGTTGATGGGGAGCATCCCCATAACTCCGAGGGACCATTTTTTATAGGTGGCCTCAACACCCCATTTTCCGAAAAACACATCGCCTTTTGTGTTGGGTACGGCCTGCCCGTATTGTTCGTTTTCCTCGTACAGCTCACCGGCTATCCCGAGGATGGGAGTGAGCATCTTGTTTTCCTGTATAGCGAAGGAACGGAAGAACTGCACGCCGTAATTGAGCTGGTTTCCGAAGAGGTAATGTTCGTTGTTTTCGGTTTTAAAGGTGTAATTCAGCATGGCGCTTGCCCCCCAGTTGCCAAGGGTTACGGCATAATCGGTACCGATGATATAATCCCAGCTTCCGGTCCCGGCCTGGAAACTCGGGTTTACACTTCCCTCGTTATTGGCTTTGTCGTATTTTCCGGTGGGGAGCTTAATACCTCCGCCAACCTGTAACGTATGTCTCAGCGTTCCGCTGACCTGCAGGGTATCGGCCGGTTTCAGGATTTTATAGAATCCCATAACTGTCATGTCTCCCATACCGGTAAGGTGCTGCTCGGATTTATCGGCAAAGGTCCGGTTGTGGAAATGATAGGGGATCATGGCATTGACCACAATCCTTTCCCCGAGGGGGATTCTTCCCCAGGCCTGTATGGTATTGAAGTTCTCGTCCACCCATGGCGAGTTGTTGAAAATACCGTCCCTGGAGCGATATTGTTGTGTGATGTAGCGTACTCCGGCAAAGTTATTATCGAGTCCGGTGCTGTACCCCATGCTTCCGCCGTTTCCGCTGCATCCGCATACGTCACACATAAAAAGAGCTTTTGCCGGCTGAAAATTGCTTCGGAACGGTGAGGGAATGGTGTCTGAGGTCGTGGTGGCATTCGCAGAAAATATGCCCACTACCAGATAGAGGATGGTAAAAATGTGGTACACAGGTTGTGTCATGGCGGTTGTTCGCGTTTTCTTGTGTTTCGGGTTATTCATCGTACATAGGTTTTATCGGTGAGGGTATGCAGGAAAGCAATGAGGGCACTCTTGTCCTCTTCGCTCAGTGCAATACCCGACCGGTTGTTTTGCTTTAGTGCGGGATCGAGCGTTTCGGAGTCCTGTACGTCCCGGTCATAAAAATCGAGAACAGATCTCAGGTCTGCAAAGCGTCCGTCGTGCATATAAGGTGCGGTCACGGTAATATTTCTCAGTGTAGGGGTCTTGTATTTACCCAGGTCTTCCCGGTTACGGGTTACCCGGTAGCGTCCGAGGTATATTTCGTCATGCGAAGTATCCCCGAAAGTGGCGTCCAGGCCATTATTGTGATAGTCATTATCAGTAAATAATCCTGGCGTATGGCAGGTCGCACAGTGATTTTTAAACAGCTGATGGCCTTGTTTTTCGATAGCGGTTAGTGGTGTGCCGTTTTCGATATGGCTGTCGTATTTGCTGTCTGCAGAGACCAGGGAACGCTGGTATTGTGCCAATGCTTTCATGACCTGGTTTATCCGGATGTCGCTGTCGAATGCCCTCCGGAAATACGAGACGTATTCCGGATCTTCCCGGAGTTCTGTAATGAGCTCGTCCAGATTCTGGAACATTTCGTCTTCGTGGGCGAGTGGTGCGAAGGCCTGCGATTCGAGATTGGTGGAGCCGCCGTCCCAGAAAAGCCCGTTATCTGCCCATGCCATGTTGATGAGTGTCGGCACATGGCGCAGCAATGGTTTCCCGGAAACGCCCTTTACGGAAAGTCTGCTTCCTTCGGAGAAAGCCAGCCGGGGTTGATGGCATGTGCCACAGGACACCGTATTGGTACCGGACAGGCGCGTGTCGAAAAACAGCTTTTCGCCCAGTTCGATTCCTGCGGTTGTCATGGGATTATCCGGGTATTCCGGTGGTACCGGAAAATGGGAAGGGATCCGGAGTGTGTACTCCGGATCTTCCCCGATTCCATCGTCATCGGTAGTACATCCTGTACATGCCAGGAATATATACAGCAGATAATATGGAAATCTTTTATTCTTCATCCGCTGGGACCACGGTAAATGTGTTGCTTTCGAAATTGTCTGCCATAGTGGTCATGGCTTCCGGTGTGGAGGCTCCTATGACCGGGGTTTCCGTAACCTTAATACCGTTCAGGATACCGGCAATGTCGGTTGTTATGGTGAGGTTACGGTCGGTATCGCCACCTATTTCAAGGTCTTTGTCCAGGGTAAGAACAACAGTTCTGTAGCTGCTGTTCAACCCGGTCTCGAGCTGGAGTTGGGTATCGTTACCGGTATCCGTTCCTTTCAGGGAAGCGAATATATAGCTGGTATGCCACATCCAGGAAATATTGGTCATCCCGTTGAGCTGTGAAAGTTCCCCGGCCTGCAGGCTCAGATTGTCGTTATAGGCAGGGTCTATGCCCACGGCAAATTTGATGCTTGTATAACTTCCGGCGGGTATTCCCGTGAGGGTGATGGTCTCCCTCTTGTTGGCCGGATATTCGTAAGCACCGTCCTGTATACTGATGGCTTCGGTCTCTTCCATCAGGTAATAGGAATCTTCGATACTGAATTCTTCTCCGTCCGTATCGGTAAGGATTACATGGCTTATCCAGTATCTGAATTGATTAAAATTCAGTTGCTGTCCTTCGATATCGTAGGTTGTATGCAGCTCAAAATCTTCCTGGCCTACTACGGCATCCAGGGTGAGGTTCAGTGTTCCGGGAAGTGTAGCGGTCAGTTCTTCACCGGTAATCGTATGGTCGTCATCACTGTTGCATGCTGCAAGCGTCAGTACCGTGAGTACATATATAAGGGCCAGTTTATAATTTTTCATTGTTCAGTTTTAAATGTGAATTAATATTCGGCAAAACGTTCGTCGTTGAGATATTCCTCATCGGTCAGGGTATTCAGAAAAGCGATCAATGCCGATTTTTCCTCTGTACTCAGCCGGATGCCGGGAGTATCTCCGTTTTGCAATGCGGGATCGAGGGTTTCCGACTCGCGGACCCCGTCCGTGTAAAAGTTGAGTACGGATTCCAGGCTTCCGAAACGCCCGTCGTGCATATAGGGTTTTGTGATCGCTACATTGCGAAGGCTGGGCACCTTGAATTTATACCGGTCCGATTCGCTGCCGCTGACCTCCATTCTGCCCTGGTCATCCAGAGTAGGGTTGGGAGGAAGTCCGTTGTTACGGAAAGCATTGTCCGTAAACAGATCGGTAGCATGGCATGTCGCACATTTTTGCCGGAACACTTCGAGTCCGTAAACCTCTTCATCGGTAAAGTTGCCTCCTGTTTCTCCGCGTACGTATTTGTCATACCTGGAATTGGATGAAACCATCATTACCATAAACTGGGACAGGGCCTTGAAGAAGTTTTCGTTATTGACCTCGCCGTTCTCGAAAGCCTGGGCGAATAGTTTCCGGTAATCCCCGTCGGCTTTGATTTTGCTGATGACGTTAGAAACGGTTTCTCCCATTTCCACTTCATTGGTGATCGGGATGATGGGGAAAAGATCGAGATGCGATGTAGCGCCATCCCATGCAAATTCGGTCATGAATGCAGCATTTTGTATGGCCGGTGTGTTTCTCGTTCCTTCTTTATCATCGATACCATGGCTGAACTGGTGTCCGTGGTGGGTGAATGCAAACCGTTGTTCGTGGCAAAATCCACAGGAAATAAATCCGTTGGACGATAATTTTCCGTCGTAGAATAGTTTTTTACCCAGTTCGAATCCCTTTTCAGTCGGTGGATTTGCTGTGATATCGTACTGCAAATCCGGAAAATTTTCGGGTATGGTAAACACCAGCGGTTCATTGACCGGTACGTATTCGTCATTATCCGAACTGCAGGACATACAGGCTAAGCCCGATATCAGGATCAGTAACTTTTTCATCCGTATTGTTTTTAGCGCAGGTGCCTTCCCTGTTAATGGTGGCTGCCTGAGCCGTTGTGAACGTGATCTACGGAAAACATTTCCGTAGCATTTTCGGAGATCATCGGAGATTTTTCTTCACTGATCATAATTACGGCCTGCTCGGAGAGTACTATTTTGTTGGTGCCGTTCAGTATTTTATCGGCATCAACAGCCAGGTGAATAAGCGGGCTCATCGTTTCGCTGACAATGGCATTGGTTCCGAGGTCGAGGGTTACTTCGCGGTAGTTATCCAGACTGGAGCCGTGGCTTCCCATGTGAATTTTAAATTCGGTAGCTTCGGTAACACTCCCGGAAGTAAAAGTTCCTTCGAAGTTGAGGAATTTATATCCGGCCTGCCAGGACCACATCATTTCTTCAGTTTCAGCCTCTGCGAGGAAATCCCCTTGTCCTTCGGCTCCCTGGAGGTATTTTTCCTGGTCGACACCTACACCAAATTTGATCCTGGTGTAATTCCCGGCAGGGATTCCGTTAAGGGTGATCTCGGTTTTGTCACTTTCTTCGCTGATAATAAAATAACTGTCGTCTTTCGGATATACATAGGTGTTCCCTTCGTCGTCGGTCAACGTGAAATTACTCACAATATAGGTGAGTCTGTCTATCGTAAGACGCTCCCCATTGGTGTTGGTATATGCGGAGGTGTGCAGAATAAGATCGTCACCCGCTACGCCGTTGTCAAATGCTATGGAAACCTGTCCTTCGCCTGTGAGGGCAGAAGTGTCATCATCCGATGAGCAGGAAGTATAAAGTGCTGTAAGAGTTATGCTTAAAATAAATATAAATGTATTGGATCGCATTATTGATATCGTTTAAGTTGATAAAATGGTGTACCCAACCTTTCTTCCCGGTGGGAAGTGGTATGAGGTATAAATTTTTTGATATTCAGGATAAAACGATCGGTGGTCTCAGCGGGCGGTCTGCCGTGAGGTAAAAGTAAATGTTATTGTAAGAGAAAAAAGCGTTCTTATTGCGATAGAATTCAGGCCCGGTAAGTAAGGATATATTAACATCCTTTTCCAGATAGAGCAGGGATAGTTCGGTGTTTCTGGAGGTGTCGTTCCTTTTTTTATCGTCATTACCCGAAACTTCCCGGGCTATGGCCTTCATCAGGAAGCACTTCCCGTTACATTGCAATTTGGGACGCTCTTTATTGATGCAAAGTACGGTAGTAATGTAATCGTAATTGACCGTATATTCCAGTACGGGGAATAACGGTTTAAAACACATCAGAAATGCTAATATGAAAAGAAAATGTTTCAATTGCTGATGGATAGGGGGAACTTAGTTCTTTAGTTTTTTAGTTCGTAGTTTGGAATTACCGGATGTTTAGTTCGTTATTGACGGTACTTGTTGGTTGTTATGAGTGTATTCCGGTGTACAGGAATGTGTATTTTTCCTGTTAACCCAATAATCTATTAAGTACCAACTACGAACTATAAACCACCAAACTCACCTCAGGTCGAGTTGTTTTTCTGCTTTGGCAATGCTTTCCTGCATGAGATCCCTCATTTCGTAGACTTCGGTTTTCTCTTCTTTCAGGATCTCTATTTTGGCTTGCAGTTCTTCGGGCTCACTGTTTTTCGGGTCGAATTCGCCATAGGGGAATTTCTCACTGAAATCTTTCATCCAGTCCATCATGGCTTTGTGAGACAGCTGCAGGCTATCCAGGATACCCTGATAGTTTCGGGTAGTATCGTTTTGTTTTTTCAGCGCTTCTGCGAGGGTATTGAGTTTTCCCATTTCGGGCATCACTTCGTCGTGTACGGCAATGACCTCATCGAAGAGTTTGTTGTATTCTTTTGTTTCCGGCGAAGGCTTGTCGTTACATGCCGTTAGGGCTATACAGATCGTAAACCATAGGGTGGATAACCTTAAATATCTCATGATGTTAAGTTTTTTGATGGAAGGTTGCGAAATAAAGGCATGGCCGGTTTTCGTAAAATTCCTGGAAATAAAATAATTGTGGTGCTCCCTGATCAGGGCAAAAAAAGACTTAACGTAATGAAATGGGCGGTTTTAACGGACTGCCTCCCTGCGGTGAAGTGTAATATTCGGGAGCGTACAGCGGATTTGTGTATTGAACTGCTGTAAAAGATATGGCTTCCGGAGCTTCTTCTGTTTGTTGATAAAACAGGATCTGGTGCTCAAATTTCAGAGCGGGTTTGTCCTGCCGGTCATCTTCAACCTCTTTTACGGCTTTCATAAGATAGCATTTTCCATAACACTGCAATTGCGGTTTATCTTTATTGATGCAAAGTACCCGGGAAATATAATCGTAATTGGCAGCGTATTCCAGGAACGGAAAAGCTGGCCGCAGACAAATGAACAGTGCTATGAGGAGAAAAGCGTTCTTCACGCCGCAAAAATAATCAAATGTTGCGATGTAACCACGCTGCGATGTGTTAAAATCATAAAGTCTCAGGGGTGGGCAACTTTATTTGCCTGGTGATTTCATAAAGTGCAATTCCGGTAGCCTGTATGACGTTCATACTGCTGTTGTTGCCGAACATTTCGATGTGTATGGCATGGTCGGACGCTTGTATGATTTCAGGGGATACCCCGGAACTTTCATTTCCGATAACCAGGGCGATCTTTTGAAAGGGGGCAAAATCGAACCGGCTTACCGGGATACTTTGATCTGTAATTTCGAGGGAGATGATGGAGTAGCCTTCCGTTTTGAGTAGTTCCAGGGTTTGAAGCGTGTCCCCGGTGTAGGTGTACGATACGTATTTGTCTGCTGCGCGGGCGGTCTTTTTCATTCTCGGCGAAGAAAATACCGGGGGACGGGCACCGCAGAAACGGATCTCCTGTACACCGAAGGCTTCGGCGATACGAAAGAGTGCCCCGATGTTGGCCGGTCCGGTAAGGTTGTCGCAGACCATCGTAAGGGGAAAATGCTTTTGCTGAAAATAATGGTCCTGGTGTGTGAGCTGCATTTTTTTAATTCTCAAAGACGTATTGTATAATATTGGCTCCCATTTGGAGCGCTTTCCGGCGAACTTCTTCCGGGTCGTTGTGTACTTCGGGGTCTTCCCAGCCATCGCCGAGGTCCGACTCGAAGGTGAACAGGAATACAAGCCTTCCTTCGTGGAAATATCCGAAGGCTTCCGGACGTTTGTTGTCGTGTTCGTGTATTTTGGGCAGTCCGTCTGCAAAGGTGAACTTCTGATGAAACAGGGGATGATTTACCGGGATCTCCGACCATTCTTTATCCGGAAAAACTTTTTTCATCTCTTTTTCGAGGTAGGGACGCATACCGTAATTATCGTCCACATGGAGAAATCCGCCCGACAGCAGATAGTTTCTCAGGTTTTCGGCTTCGGCTTCGGAAAAGAAAACATTGCCATGCCCGGTCATGTGCAGAAAGGGATACTGAAACAGGTCTGTACTTCCGACTTCTACCGTCTGGGGTTTCGGGTTCATCCCGGTGCCTATCTGCTTATTGCAGAAATCGATAAGGTTGGGTAGTGAAGTAGGATTGGCATACCAGTCGCCGCCGCCGCCGTATTTGAGTACGGCAATATCCTGTGCGTAATTATGGGCGCACATCAGGAAAAGCAGGAGGTAAACAATTCTTTTCATGGTATTGCTGGTATTTGTCGGGGTCATGTTGTAAGGTTCATGAGGGCCACCGTATGGCAGGCTACTACGGCGGCCGTCTCTGTGCGCAACCGGGTATTGCCCAAAGATACGGGAATATATCCTTTGTCAAGAGCCATGCCGATCTCCCTTACCGAAAAGTCACCTTCCGGACCGATGAGTATGGTAGTTTCCGTTCCGGGAACGATTTTTTCCTTGAGCAGGTACCGTTCTTCACCTTCTTCGCAATGCGCTATACAATGTTGTCCGGGAGTTTGCTGTTGCAGAAAAGATTCGAGCGAAACAGCCGGGTTCAGCCTGGGCATAAAAGCGGATAGCGATTGTTTCATGGCAGATTGCAGGATTTTTTCCAGGCGTTCCGGTTTAACCACGGTTCTTTCGGAATGATCACAGATTACCGGAGTAATCTCATCAACGCCTATTTCCGTAGCTTTTTCGAGGAACCACTCGTACCTGTCGTTCATTTTGGTAGGGGCCACGGCCAGGTGAATGTAGTAATTACGACCTTCCTGCCGGCTTTTTTCCGTGAGCAGAACCGTGCAGTGGCGTATGTCCGCAACCGTTATTTCGGCTTTAAAGATCCATCCTTTTCCGTTAGTCAGATAGATGTGATCTCCTTCGGTTTTTCGCAATACCCGGATAATGTGCCTGCTTTCTTCCTTGTCGAACGTGAAACGTTTCTTTTCTTCATTGAGGTCCGGACTGTAAAATAGGTTCATAAGCGCAAACTATACTGATTCGTGCGAATATATAAATTATTGCCGCAAGTACAGGTCGATAAAGGGCTTATCTGATCTTTTTGATGTAAATGATTTCTTTGACCTCTGCATGATCAATTCCGGATTTTCCCGTTCCGTAACCTTCGAAACCTTGTTCTTCGATGATACGGCGGGTGACGGATGCGTTATCGAAAGCACGTACGATAAGGGCGTCGTGTTTTTTCTGAAATGCGATCTCTTCGGAACGGCGTAGTATTTCGGGGAGACCTCTGCCGGATGCATCGTGAAGCAACCTGTGGATTAGGAGGGGGCGGTCACTGTTTTCGGGCTGTTGTTCGGGAAGGAGCATGGAAACCAGTTCGGCAGATGCCAGGGGCTGAGCGCCTTCAAAAGCCATGAGCATTTGCCTGGAAAAATCATTGTGACGCCTGACCAGGGCTTCCGGAGCATAATTCTCGTCTATGTACTTTTTAATTTCAGGGTAATCGGTATGATCTTCAAAAAGTCGTTCAAAATGTTTTCTGGTATGTGTAATGACCCATTGTGTATGATCTTCGGTAAAAACGGCATATTTTACGGATATGGACATAAAATTTTTTTTAAGGTTCTACTCCGGGCTGTTCCGCAGTGTTCTTTTTCCGGAACATATAGAGCCATATGGTACGCGACAATCGGAAATTGAATGTGCTGGAGACCAGGGCTACGACCATTATAATAAAAAAAATGGAGATGTTTCCCAAATGAAATATAAATTTACCAAGAATGAGAATGGCGATCATTTCTGCGATAGTAAGGGCATAGCTGACATACATTGCCCCGAAAAAATAACCCGGTTCCTGGACAAAATTGTAACCGCAATGACTGCATTTCCTATGCATTTTGGGCATGCGGAAAAGCAGAGGGTTTCCGCTGGATTCGAAAATATCTCCTTTTTCACAATTTGGACATTTCTCTTTAAGGACATTAGGAAGGACGGCCATAGCGATTTTATTTGTAATTGACAGTGCAAATATGGTGAGGATACGTAGATTATAGATTAGACTTTTTACCCTTTAATTTGTACTTTTGGGACATGGGTGGTGATCCGGTCGTCGTTTTTTGTAAAGAAACCCCTGACTTTTGGAAAAGGGTTCGCCGGTAAAAGAAAACAAATGAGAACTATTCAGGTATTGCATATAGGGGAGTTCGGCAAGCAGAAGGATTATCCGTATTTTTACAGTAATACCTTCAAAGCGCATTCCGGGAGTTTCCATGAAGCGATTACCATTCCTCATAAACACGACTTTTTTGTATTGGTATTGTTTACCAAAGGGCATGGTACGCATGAGATCGATTTTCATTCGTACCCGATACGGCCGGGGAGTGTTTTTTTCATGTATCCGGGACAGACACATCACTGGGAGTTTTCGGAAGATACCGACGGATACGTGTTTTTTCACACCCAGGAGTTTTACGAATTTCAATATACCGATCGTTCCATACACAGCTTCCCGTTTTACTACTCGGCGCAAAACCCGCCCTGTCTGTACCCGGAAAAAGCGGAGCTGAAGAGGCTTACGGATCTCTTCAGCGGTATTTACACGGAATACCGGGGTGCGGATTTTATGAAAATGCAACGCATAGGCAGTCTGCTGGATCTTTTGTATATAGAGTTGAGCCGGATGTACCTGGGGAAGAATACTGTAGAAAGTCCTGTGCCGGCCGTATACACTCGAAAGATAAGAATACTGGAGACTTTAATAGAGCGGTATTATGTGTCAGAGAAAGCGCCATCGTTTTATGCGGAGAAAATGCATGTCAGTGCCAAACATCTCAATCGTATGGTAAAAACATCACTCCGGAAAACGACATCCGATCTTATTGCAGAACGTGTTATTCTCGAGGCTAAACGCCTGTTGGTACATTCTCCGCATTCTTTTACGGAAACCGCCAGGGAACTGGGATATGAAGATTATGCCTATTTTTCCCGTATTTTCAAGCAAAAAACAGGGGTTACCCCATCAGAATTCGTAGGCCGGTATCAATAAATACATCCTGAAACTATTAAAAAATCCCCCTGGATTTTATGCAAGGGGATTTCAATGTACTTGATCATGTGATCCGTTGTTTAGAGTGGTAAAAGCTGGCACTCCCGTTCTGCACATTGCAAACCGTATTCGGAGCATGTGGGCGGCGGGCATTCTCCCCATGGGTCGGGACAGGGAACGGGAACGATACATTGTTTTTTTCCGCCTTTGATGTTTTGTTGCTGAGTTTTGCTCAACGGCGTACCAAGATTAAGAATCAGTTTTTTCATGGTGATAAAGTTTGAGTTAAGAAGTATTGCCCCGAACCTTTAGAGACACTCGGGGAATGTGTCCGTAGTATGTTTCGGGACCACTGTGCGTGACAGAATTGAATTTTCGGAATATCATGATGTACCGTAAGTTTTGGGACTTATGGTACGTAAGATACAAAAAAATATGATGTATTTCTTTAAGAGGCTAAAAAAGAGGGGTTAAGACGGAATGGTCAGACTTTAAACCTGGCCTTTGCGGTAACATGATGCCCGGAGAAATCTTTTTCCCGGTATTTGAGGTAGCCCGTAATACCTATCATAGCAGCGTTGTCTGTAGTGTATTCGAACTTGGGGATAAAAGTCTTCCAGCCGTATTTTTTTTCTCCCGCTTTCAGGGCTTCCCGGATTCCTGAATTTGCAGAAACTCCACCGCCTATGGCAATTTGTTTTATTCCGGTTTCCTTTACGGCCTTCCGGAGTTTATCCATCAGGATATTCACGATGGTGTACTGGATGGAAGCACAGATGTCTTTCAGGTTTTCCCCGATAAAGCCGGGGTCTTCCGCGGTGTGTTTCTGTACGAAATACAGTATGGATGTCTTGAGGCCGCTGAAACTGAAATTGAGTCCCTCCACTTTGGGTTTCGGGAAACGAAACGCCCCGGGGTTGCCTTCCCTGGCATTTTTATCTATAAGCGGTCCTCCCGGATAGGGGAGTCCGAGTATTTTGGCGCTTTTGTCGAAAGCCTCACCTACGGCATCGTCTATGGTTTCTCCGATCACTGTCATGTCAAAATAGCTGTCTACCCGGATAATCTGGGTGTGACCACCACTGATGGTCATGGCCAGGAAGGGGAACGAAGGTTTGTCAAAACCATCCTCGTCTATAAAGTGGGCGAGGATATGGGCCTGCATGTGGTTTACTTCGATAAGGGGGATTTGCAGTCCCAGTGCGAGGGATTTGGCAAACGAAGTGCCGACGAGCAACGACCCCAATAAGCCGGGACCGCTGGTAAAAGCTATGGCGGATAACTCTTTTTTCCCGATATTTGCTTTGTCAAGGGCCATGTGTACGACAGGAACAATGTTTTGCTGGTGTGCCCGCGATGCAAGTTCGGGAACCACTCCGCCGTATTCTTCGTGAATTTTCTGGGTAGCAACAACATTACTCAGAACTTTTCCGTTAAGTAAAACGGCGGCAGAAGTGTCGTCGCAGGAAGATTCTATGGCCAGAATGTATGTTTTTTGCTCCTTCATCTGTACTTTTTTCAAAAAAATAAAGTTATCCGGTGCAAAGGTAGGCATTTTGTCCGTTGTTTCGCTAACCGACCCGATCACAGGTGGTCAGCCTGAAGTCCGTATTTCATAACCGGTTAATGTAGTCTGGGCATATCAGAAAGTTGAGGAAAATAATAGTCAGGACCTTCCTGATCATTTTTATATTGCTGGTGGCGATAAGTATCTTTTTTGCACTTCCGCCGGTACAGACCGGTATTGCCAAAAGGGTAATGCGGACGGTCAATGAAGATTTCGGGACCAATATACAGATACGCAGGGTGTACGTATCGTTTTTCGGCAGTGTCAGCCTGAGAGGTGTTTATATCGAAGACCATCACCGTGATACGCTGGTTTCGGTAGAGCGCCTGAACACATCTCTGCTGAGTTTCCGGAACGTAAAGAGCATGATTGACGGAAAGCTCAATTTCGGGGATATCGATATGAAAGGTGTGCTGTTTCACCTGCATACGTATAAAGATGAAGATTATACAAACCTCGATCTTTTCGTGGAACAGCTCGAAGGAGAGGATACGACCAGTACTGCTACCGAACCTTTTTTACTGAAAACATCCCTTGTTCATCTCGAAAATGCACGTTTTCAGCTTACCGACGAAAATACCGAAAGTGTTGATATTCTTCATTTCCGTGATATTCATGCCGATTTACAGGATTTTAAAATAGAAGGGCCGGAGGTAACCGCAAAGATACGTCAGCTCGGATTTGTCGCAGACCGTGGTATGGAGGTGCAGAAGCTCGAAACGGACTTTTCGTATGGCCTGACGGAAATGCATCTGGAGCACCTGGATATCGAAACCCCCGGATCGGATATCAAGGGTAACCTGGTGTTTTTTTACAAGCGCGAAGATTTTGCCGATTTTCTCAATAAGGTGGAAATCAAGGGCGATTTTAATGACGCGACGATCTCGTTTGATGAGGTCAATACATTTTATAACGAATTCGGCCGCGGTAAACGCGTCACGTTCAGTTCGGAGATCGAAGGGGTGCTCAATGACCTGCGCACCAAAGACCTGCGGGTGACTTCCGAAAATACCAGTATAAGCGGAGATATCGATTTCAAAGGACTGTTCTCGTCCGATGTGCCTTTTCGTATGGATGCGGACATCGGCTATCTCTCGTCCAACTATTACCAGTTGAGAAGCCTGCTGCCTAATATTCTCGGTAATTCCCTGCCTTCTTCCCTGTCCAAATTAGGACAATTGCGAATTCGGGGAAAAGCGGTACTGACCGAAACCACGATTAATACCGATATAGAACTCGAGACCGACCTCGGGAGCAGTGTATCCGTTCTGAAACTTACCGATATCAATGATATAGACAATGCTTCCTACGTAGGAACCATAACCCTGACAAATTTTGACCTCGGGACTTTTATCGAAGATAAGAACTTCGGGAAAACGTCACTCCATGTGGAGGTGGACGGTAAGGGATTTACCAAGGAAACCCTGAACACGGAGATCAGGGGAACGGTGAACAATATCGTGTACAACGGTTATAATTACAAGAATGCGGTCGTATCCGGGGTGATCAAGGATCAGTTGTTCGACGGATCACTGGTATCCAATGACGAAAACTTTAAAATGAGCTTTGACGGCCTGGCTGATTTTTCCCTGGTCGAAAACCAGTTCGATTTCAGGGCTTCCATAACCCGTGCAGATCTGTATGCACTTCACTTGGTTTCCCGCGACAGTATTTCGGTTTTTTCCGGAGATATCAGTATGAATATTACGGGTGATGATATTGATAACCTGAAGGGAGAGATCAATTTTACCAATACCAGTTACAGGAACCAGAATGACGATTACTATTTCGAAGATTTCAAGATCATATCCGTGATCAACGAGACCGGCCGTGTGCTCACTGTCGATTCTCCGGAAATCATCAACGGGTTTATGAAAGGAAACTTCTCCTTCCGGGAACTGGGGAAGATCGTACAGAACTCGGTGGGAAGTATCTATGCCAACTACAGCCCGCATGAAATCAGGCCCGATCAGTATGTAGAGTTCAATTTCTTTATCAACAGCAAGATTATCGAGGTGTTCTACCCGGAAGTAAAACTGGGAAAAAACACCTATATCAAAGGAGAGATGATTGCGGATGAGGGCGATTTTAAGTTTACGTTCCGTTCCCCGGATATCGAGGCCTTCGGCAATGCGATTAAAAATATAGATCTGCAGATCGACAATAAGAACCCGCTGTTTAATACATACGTCGAGGTGGGGGAAATCCATACCGGATTTTATGATATTTCCAAATTTAACCTGATCAATACGACGATTAAGGATACCTTGTTTTTCCGGACGGAATTCCGGGGCGGAGACAATGCGGCAGATGAGTATAACCTGAACTTTTATCATACTATTACTCCCGATAACAAGTCGGTTGTAGGGCTAAAGCGTTCGGAAGTAGGGTTCAAGGGGAACCAATGGTTGCTCAACAGGGATAACAATCATCAGAACCGGGTAGTGTTCAGCAAAGCCCTCGATACGATTACCGTGGAGGAGATCGTCATGAATTACGAAGAGGAGCAGATCAACCTGCAGGGAAAAATGGTAGATTCCACATACAAGGATTTTTCTGTTCATTTTAAAAATGTATTTCTCGATAAAGTAACGCCCGATATTGAAAACCTTAGCCTGAAAGGATTGATGAACGGGGAGTTTTATGTGTTACAACAAAAGAAAAACTATTATCCGTCTTCGAATTTACGTATAGACGACTTTACGGTTAACGATATCAACCTAGGTAATTTTGATGTCGGTATCGTAGGGAACCAGGATCTTTCCAGTTACGGAATAGATGCAGTGATACTCAAGGGGAACAAGAAAGTACTGGATGTTGTCGGCGATGTCTCTTTTGAACGTAATAAGGCTTCGCTGGATGTAGGGATGTCGGTCGATGAGCTGGATATAGGCGCTTTCAGTATGTTGGGAGGTGATGTGATATCGGATATCAGGGGACTGGCATCTGGCAGGGCCAGGCTTACCGGGTCGTTTAAAAAACCCGATCTGAACGGGGAGATCACATTGAGAAATGCAGGGATTAGAATACCTTACCTCAATGTAGACCTGAGTATGGATCCGGAGACGAGAATAGAATTATTCGGACAAACTTTTAAGTTTGACAATATCAATCTTACCGATACGCAGTATAAGACCAGGGCTTTGTTTGACGGGACGATAACTCATGACGCCTTTTCGGACTGGTACCTGGATTTTACGCTGGATACGAGGGGGCAGCGCTTCCTGGCCCTGAATACCCCGGAAACGGAAGAGGAACTTTTTTACGGTACCGGTTTTATCAATGGAGAGGCCCAGATATACGGACTTACAGATGAACTTACGATCAAAGTCTTTGCTACCACGGGGAAAGGGACCTCCCTGAAAATTCCGCTGGATAATGAGGTGACGGTAGGAGATACGTCTTTTATTAACTTTATCGATAAAAACGGAGATGCCGACCGGATAGCCCGGGAGAGGGAACTGGCAGATTACAAAGGACTGGAACTGGAATTCGACCTGGATATCAACCCGGATGCAGAGGTAGAGATCGTCATCGACAAGGAGCTGGGAAGTTCGTTGCGCGGAAGAGGGGCGGGAAACATACTTCTGGAGATCAATACCAACGGAAAATTCCGGATGTGGGGGGATTTTACTACGTATAGCGGAGATTATAACTTTAAGTACGGGGGCATCATAGAAAAGAAATTCAAGGTAAAACCCGGAGGGTTTATGAGCTGGAACGGAGATCCGTTACGGGCAAATGTAGACCTGGAAGCCGTGTACAACCTTAATGCAAACCCGGCAGTACTGCTGGATAACAACTCCGTGACACGGAAAATAGAAACAGACCTTATTATAAAGCTGAACGGGGAGCTCCTTCAGCCGGATATCGATTTTGATATTCAGTTTCCGGGAACAAATGCAGTGATCAATTCGGAGTTGCAGTACAAGCTCGACGATAAGAGCAAGCGGGAATTGCAGGCACTTTCCTTACTGTCTCAGGGGGCCTTTATCAATAATGAGATCAACATCAGCGGCGGCGGTGTTGCGGGGAATTTTATAGAGTCCGGTTTTAGTATGCTCAACGATATTCTCAATTCGGGGGATGGTAAGTTCGACATCGGGCTTTCCTACGAATTGGGTACAAGAGATCCTAATCTCGATTTTGAGACCCAGGACAGGTTTGGGGTGACAGTTTCTACGCAGATTAACGAACGTATACTCATTAACGGAAAAATAGGGGTGCCTATAGGCGGTGTGGCAGAAACTGCGGTAGCAGGAGATGTGGAGGTGCAGGTCCTGCTCAATGAAGACGGGACGCTCCGGGCCAGGATATTCAACAGGGAGAACGAAATACAACAGTGGCTTGCAGATCGTATCGGATATACCCAGGGGGCCGGTCTTTCTTACCAGGTGGATTTTAATACGTTCCGGGAACTGCTGAAAAAGATATTTACCAAAAAAGAGGAAAATAATACCGGTAAAGCAACGGAAGCCGATAAAGAAGCTGCCGCAAGGCAGGAAAGTATGGGAGGGGGATTGATACAGTTCGGGCAGAAAGGAAAAGGCAAATAGAGCGCCGGTTTTTTGTACGATCATTCCATCCAGCACCGGATCCGGCCGGATGCGCTGTAAAAGCTACCATTGGCCCTGTGTTCGGATTATCGCATAAAAAAGGTGCGATCGTGCCTGTTGTTTACCGATCGCACCGTTTATGTCTTTTTATAATACGTATTGTTTAGAGTATATCGCTTTTCATTTTCCTCCATACCACAGCGAGCAAAACACCCGAAATGATAATGGCTATGGTAAGTCCTATGGCCAGCGGGTAGTTGCCGTAAATCCAGTTTCCTGTAGCAAACATGCAGCAGTACACCAGTATACAGCCAAGGACCATGGCGAGGATACCTGAAGGGACCGTCCATTTTTCTCTTTGGTCTACGATATTGACGTCTTCTGCCCGGGCCTGGTCTATGATCTTTTTCCATCCCGGTCCCCCGGGTTGTGTTTTCTGGTAAAAGCTATACAGTACTTCTTTCTTTTCCGGCTTCGTTACGAAAGTTACGATAAGCCATATTACGGTGGTGATCAGTACTATGGAGGGCAGGGTGGCCCATGAAGGGAATACTCCTTCTACTACGGTGCCATCCAGCTCTTTGTAGCCGAATAAAGCATTGCCAAGCGGTGAAAGGGTGAGTACAAGACTGGTTATGGCTGCAGCAAACATTACGGAAATTTCACTCCACGCATTGATACGCCACCAGAACCAGCGAAGGATATATACGAGCCCCGTGCCCGCACCGAACATGAGGAGGATATCAAAAAGCTGTTTGGCATTGGTCAGCAGGAGTGCCATGACCGCACTGGCTACCATAAGCAAGACCGTAGAAATACGTCCTACGTTGACCAGCTCTTTCTCCGATGCGTCTTTTTTAACCGTTTGTTTATAGAAGTCGTTTACAATGTATGACGATCCCCAGTTGAGCTGGGTAGATATGGTACTCATATATGCAGCTCCGAGAGAGGCGAGCACCAGTCCAAGGAGTCCGCTGGGTAGTTTGGTGAGCATGGCGGAATAAGCCAGGTCATGCCCGAGTTTGCTTTCCTCGATCCCGGGGAATGCGGCATGTATACTCGCTACGTCCGGGAATACAACCAGTGATGCCAGGGCAACCATGATCCAGGGCCAGGGTCTTACACCGTAATGCATGATGTTAAAGAAAAAAGTAGAGGCAATGGCGTGATTTTCGTTTTTGGCGGCCAGCATACGTTGGGCGATATATCCGCCCCCTCCCGGCTCAGAACCCGGATACCAGGAACTCCACCACTGCACGGCGAGCGGAATGATAAGTATGGAGATCAGCGCTTCCGTGTCGGAGAAATCGGGCAGGATGGAGAGTTTACCGACTACATTCTCATTGGTGATCAATTTCGTAATACCGCCGACTTCCGGGATATTCACCAGGTAGTATGCAGCGCCTACGGCACCTGCCATAGCCACGAAAAACAAGATGAAGTCCGTATAGACAACCCCTTTAAAACCGCCGATAGCACTGAATATGACAGTGATGACACCACCGATAAGCACCGTTTGTATCGGTGATAGCCCGAGCATGATACCACCGATCTTTATAGCGGCGAGGTTTACGGCAGCCAGGGTAATGATGTTAAAGAACAGCCCGAGATAGATGGAGCGGAACCCGCGCAGGAACTTGGCCGGTTTGCCACCGTAACGGAGTTCGTAAAACTCCATGTCGGTCAGTACATTCGATTTGCGCCAGAGTTTGGCGTAGATGAATACGGTAGAGAGTCCGGTCAGCAAAAAAGCCCACCAGGCCCAGTTTCCCGAAACACCGTTGGTTCGGACAATATCCGTTACCAGGTTCGGAGTGTCTGTGGAAAAGGTAGTTGCTACCATCGAAAAGCCCAGAAGCCACCAGGGCATGCTGCGGCCGGAAAGGAAGTATTCTGTGGTGTTCTTGCCCGAACTCCTGGATACGACTATACCTATGGTCAGGGTAACGGCAAAGAAACCGAAGATAAGGGAGTAATCTAAAAATGATAGTTCCATGAAAGTTGTAGTTAGTAATTTAGTTTAATGGTTTTATAAGTTCTTCTCATCGTTTTTTATCGTTAAAGGATATCCTGGTTGTCCTTAAAAATGCTCTCTTTGGCTTCTTTGATATAATTACGTCCTATAGGGATCCTCTTGTTGTTTATTTCTATGATATTGCCTTCTACCGCCTTCACCTTGTCTATGGCTATCGTGTACGAACGGTGTACCCGTATAAAATTGGAGGATGGTAACTCCTCGGTAATGTTCGTCAGCGATTTATGAACAATATATTCGTCTATGGTGGTTACCACTTTGATGTAATCCTTGAGACTCTCTATAAATAAGATGTCGTGGAGATGTACTTTTACCATTTTTTTGTCGACTTTCAGAAACATGTGCGGTTCCTGTTGCGTCTTGATGTTGACCGGACCGTTGCGCTTTAGGGTTATTTCCTTGGTGAGTTTGTTCATCGTTTTTGCAAAACGGTGAAAGGGGATGGGTTTGACGAGGTAGTCAAAGACATCGAGCTCATAACTTTCTACGGCATACTCCCGGTATGCGGTAGTTATGACGATGAAAGCATCGTAATCGATGTTGCGGATAAAATCGAGCCCGCTCATCTTGGGCATATTGATGTCGAGAAAAATAACGTCGATATCGGGGTCATCCAGGGCAGTCATGGCCTCGATAGGGTTGTTATGACAAGCGACTATTTCCAGATTCTGAAACTCTGCGGCATGAGATAGCAATACACTTGTTGCAAGAGGTTCGTCATCGATGATAATACATTTAATCTTCATGAATACCCTGGTTTAAAAACGCGGCATATTTCCGGTGTCATTTTGCACCCTGGTTTTTGTGACCAGAATTATGAAAAATTGACAAAAACTTCTCAAAAAGAGCCAAAAAATAGATGTATTTTTACTAAAAACAAAATATTTTAAAATAATTTTTCACCCGCCCGAAAGCTTGTTTTTTCTGGTGTGCCAAATGGTGTAATTGATGAGTTTTTTGATGCTGTTCAGCTAAAAAATTTTTTGTTCTCCAATATGGGTTTTCGTTTTTCACACCTCATAAAGTAGCTTTTTGTGCGTTCTGTCGCCCATTTATACGTAGGTAGAGGACCATGTACGGGCCAGTGGGCAAACGGTTGCATTTTGTCCTGTTGTAAAATCTTTAAGTCCGGAAAATAACGCTATTCGTGACAAAGTTGGGTGCACTGGTCGAAAAAGTTTTAGCATATAAAGCCTATTGAATAGTTTAGTTTCGAAAATTAATCACATCATACCGTTCGTTATGCATCGATATTTGGTACAAGCTAATGATATTAGCTATAAGGAAGTGGGGAAATTCGAAGAGACCCGCTATGAGAAAGTTCACAACGAGATCTTCGAGAACTCGCTTCAGGCATCAGCACTTGTAGCTTCGGAAATCGCAGATCTCATAAAAAGCAGGCAGGAGAAAGGAGAGAAATGCGTGTTGGGGCTTGCCACCGGATCTTCCCCCATAAAGGTCTATGAAGAACTGGTGCGTATGCACCGGGAAGAAGGATTGAGCTTTGCCAACGTGGTTACCTTCAACCTGGATGAGTATTATCCCATGAATAAGGATAATCACCAGAGTTATCACTATTTCATGCATCAGCACCTGTTCGATCACGTGGATATAAAACCCGAGAATGTACACATTCCGGACGGAAGAGTATCTCTCGATGAAATTCACCAGTACTGTATCGACTATGAAATGAAGATCAAAGAGTACGGCGGACTCGATTTCCAGTTACTCGGTATAGGGCGTACGGGACACGTAGGGTTTAACGAACCCGGGTCGCACTACAATTCCGGAACGAGGATTATCACCCTCGATTACCTGACGCGTAGCGATGCGGCTTCCGATTTTAACGGTATGGAAAATGTGCCTAAGCGTGCCATTACCATGGGGATCGGTACCATATTGAAAGCCAGGCGTATCGTGTTGCTGGGCTGGGGACATAAAAAAGCAGATATCATTAAAAGGACTATAGAAGGTGAGGTAACGGGGAATGTTCCGGCAACATATCTGCAACAGCATCAGAACACCACCTTTATCCTCGATTATGAGGCGGCTTCGGAACTTACAAGATTTAAAACACCCTGGCTGGTAGGGCAGTGTGTCTGGACCGAGGAACTCAAGAGAAAAGCTATGGTATGGCTGAGCCTCAAGGCTAAAAAGCCCATACTGAAACTCACGGACAGGGATTATAACGATAACGGAATGTCCGGACTGCTGGCCCAGGAAGGATCTGCATACGAACTGAATATTCAGATGTTTAACGTGTTGCAGCATACCATTACCGGGTGGCCTGGCGGAAAACCCAATGCGAACGATACAAAACGCCCGGAGCGTGCCGAACCGGCAAAGAAAAGAGTGATCATATTCAGTCCGCATCCCGATGATGATGTGATCTCTATGGGAGGAACTTTTTGTCGACTGGTAGACCAGGGGCACGAAGTACATGTGGTGTACCAGACTTCAGGTAATATAGCCGTAACCGATGCGGAGGCCCTGAAGTTTGCCGAAGTGGCCAGTGATATTACGGGGACGAACGGACCTGCAATCTTTAAAGATGCGGTGGCATACCTCAATAACAAACGGGAAGACCAGATCGATTCGCTGGATGTGCGAAAACTCAAAGGGCTTATTCGTCGCAGGGAATCGTACGGGGCAACACGCTACGTAGGGCTCGATGATAAAAATGTACATTTTCTCGATCTTCCTTTCTACGAGACGGGAGAGGTTAAGAAAAATCCGCTCGGAGAAGAAGATATTGAGATTATCATGAATATTATCGAAGAGGTGAAACCACATCAGATCTATGCTGCGGGAGACCTTGCAGATCCGCACGGTACTCACAAAGTATGTCTGGATGGTATTTTTGAAGCGTTAAAACGACTGAAATCCCAATCGTATATGGATGATTGCTGGGTGTGGTTGTACCGCGGAGCATGGCACGAATGGGGATTGGATGAGATAGAAATGGCAGTTCCGATGAGCCCGGACCAGGTGATCCGTAAGCGAAACGCCATCCTCTTCCACCAGTCTCAGAAAGACCGCGTCATGTTTCAGGGAGACGATTCCAGGGAATTCTGGGTAAGGGCAGAAGACAGGAACAAAACCACGGCCAAACTGTATGACGAATTAGGGCTTGCCGAGTACGAGGCTATAGAAGCCTTCAAACGATATCATTTTTAGTGTTTTTCAATTATTAATCATTACGTTCGGATCCGCCTGCTTTTTTATAAACAGGCGGATTTTGAATTATATGAAAACAATGAAAGTGGGGAAAAAGAGGATTTGGAATATGAAGTTTCCTGCTTTTTCGAAACTGAAAAAGAAGCGTGTTGTTCCTCGTTGCGGAACGGTGGCAAAATATAAAAATTACAGCCTGTTTTCTTTGTTGTTGTATTTTCGGTTAGAAAAAGCACAACATAAAAAAACTCTGGATTTGGCAGAATACCCCTGTTCCCGGATTGAAGAAATGATATTTTGAACGATAAAAACAGCTTCTGGTGTTAAATATCAGGGGGGTAAAGTTAAAAGTTTTTAACGAAAACGTTAGAAATATTTAAACATCGCCAATAGGGTTTTTCAGTAGGGAATTATTAAATATCTTTGATAGCTTATAAAAATAAAAGTTCATGTCAGACAATATAAAAAAGATTGCTGTTTTGACTTCGGGAGGAGATTCTCCGGGGATGAATGCGGCGATTCGTTCTGTAGTCCGTACCTGTGCCTATCATAATGTGGAGTGTGTTGCGGTCTACAGGGGGTACCAGGGAATGATCGAGGGAGATTTCAAACCGATGAATGCCCGTAGTGTAAATAACATTATCAACCGTGGCGGAACGATATTGAAATCTGCACGCTCCAATGATTTTCGAACTCCCGAAGGGCGTAAAAAAGCTTATGAACATCTGAAAGAACAGGGAATAGATGCTTTTGTGGTTATCGGAGGTGACGGTTCTTTTACCGGGGCGATGATCTTCAGTGAAGAATTCGGATTTCCGGTGATGGGAATTCCCGGAACTATAGACAACGATATATACGGCACGAGTTTTACGCTCGGATACGATACGGCGCTCAACACGGTTGTCGAGGCCATAGATAAGATACGGGATACGGCCATTTCGCATAACCGTCTGTTTTTTGTAGAGGTTATGGGGCGCGATGCCGGGCATATTGCCTTAAATACAGGGGTAGGAGCCGGAGCCGAAGAAATCCTGATCCCCGAAGAAAATCTCGGGCTGGAACGATTACTCGAATCGCTCGAAAGAAGCCGGTTGTCCGGAAAGTCTTCGAGCATTGTCGTTGTGGCCGAAGGCGACAAGATCGGAAAAAGTGTTTTCGAACTCAAGGAATATGTAGAGCAAAACCATCCCGATTATGATGTGAGGGTTACCGTACTCGGACATATTCAGCGCGGTGGCAGACCGACCTGTTTCGATCGTGTGCTGGCCAGCCGTATGGGGGTGAAAGCCGTAGAAAGCCTGATCGAAGGGAAATCTAACTATATGGTCGGGTTTACAGAAGATAAGATCATGCTGACCCCGCTGGAGAAAGCGGTAAAAGGCAAGTCGGAAATCGATCGTGAACTTCTTCGCGTATCGGATATCATGACGACTTAATCCCCTTGTTTTTTCGTAACTTTAAGGGATTATTCAATAAACGCAAATCAAAATAAATCACAATAAATAATAAGATCATGTCAAACTTAAAAATTGGTATTAACGGTTTTGGTAGAATAGGACGGTTAGTATTCAGAGAGACTGTAAAAAGAGATAATGTAGATGTAGTAGCGATTAACGACCTGTTAGACGTAGATCACCTGGCATACCTTCTTAAATACGATTCTGTACACGGCACTTTTCAGGGAACCGTAGAAGTAAAAGACGGTAACCTCGTGGTAAACGGAAAAACAGTAAGGATTACTGCGGAGCGGGATCCTAAGAGCCTTAAGTGGGATGAAGCCGGTGTAGATGTCGTAGCGGAATGTACGGGTATCTTTACTACCCTGGATACGGCTCAGCAACACCTTGATGCCGGAGCTAAAAAAGTAGTGATCTCTGCGCCTTCCAAAGATGCTCCTATGTTTGTTATGGGGGTTAACCACAAAGAAGCCAAGGCTACGGATAATATAGTTTCCAATGCTTCATGTACGACCAACTGTCTTGCACCGATATCCAAAGTGTTGAACGATGCTTTTGGTATCGAAGAAGGACTGATGACAACCGTACACGCTACAACAGCTACCCAGCTTACTGTAGACGGTCCGTCCAGGAAAGATTTCAGGGGAGGTAGAAGTGCGCTTGCCAACGTTATTCCTGCTGCTACGGGAGCCGCCAAGGCTGTGACCAAAGTAATCCCGGCGCTGGAAGGAAAACTTACAGGTATGGCATTCCGGGTTCCTACTACCGATGTATCTGTAGTGGACCTTACCGTAAGACTGCAAAAAGAAACTTCTTATGAAGAAATTAAAAAAGCGGTAAAAGCCGCTTCGGAAGGTGAACTTAAAGGAATTCTCGGATATACCGAAGAACTGGTAGTATCTCAGGATTTCGTTGGTGATACCCGTACCAGTATCTTTGATGCGGATGCAGGAATAGAGTTGAACTCCAAGTTCTTCAAAGTAGTAGCATGGTACGATAACGAAGCAGGGTATTCCAGCAAACTGGTAGATCTGGCACTTCACGTATCTTCATTATAAAAGATAGTAAGCCAGGGGCAAACAGGCAAAGGAATCTTAAAGGAAGGAATGGTTTGTCTGTTTGTTCTTTATTAATAAATTATTGAGCGTATGATATTAATTGTTGATAGTGGAGCCACGAAATCAGATTGGATAGCATTAGACGAAGAGGGGAATAAGTTGTTTCTGACGAAAACCCTGGGGCTTAGCCCGGAAGTACTTACCCGGGAGATTATAGACGAGCGTCTGGCTAACAATTTTGAGCTTAGCAATAATAAGGAAAAAGTAACTCAACTCTACTTTTACGGGGCAGGTTGTGGTACCGACAGGATGAAGGTCTATCTCACGAAGATCTTTAAGAATTTTTTTGTAAATGCCAAGACGTTTATCAAAGAAGATACCTATGCGGCCATACACGCCACGGCAGAACCCGGAGAGCACGCCATAGTGTGTATACTGGGTACCGGGTCCAATTGCAGTTATTACGATGGCAGCGAAGTGTTCCAGAAGGTTATTTCGCTGGGATATATTCTTATGGATGATTGCAGCGGTAATTATTTCGGGCGTCAGTTGCTTCGTGATTATTATTACCACAGGATGCCAAAAAGCCTTGCGCATAAGTTTTCCGAAGCTTATGATCTGGAAGCGGATGTTATCAAGAATAACCTGTATAAGCAGCCCAACCCGAATACCTACCTGGCTACCTTTGCGAGGTTTGTTATTGAAAACCGGGAACACGAATACAGTCAGAAGCTTATCCGTAAAGGAATGCAGTTGTTTATAGACAATGCGATCCGTCAGTATGAGCAGGCAGAATCCGTTCCTGTGCATTTTATAGGTAGTATTGCGTATTATCTCCAGGAGGAACTCCATGAGGTGATGGCTCAGAACAATCTGAAAGTCGGCAAAATATTACGCCGCCCTATCGATAACCTGGTGGAATATCACCGGAATATCGTTTTCAATAAATAGCAATAAAAACAACTTGTTGTGCATTATTCAACAAAAGATACGTGAGTGTCACTCTGAGCTTGTCGAAGAGCAACATGTCTATCCTCCGACAGGCTCAGGATGACACAGAAGCTTGATAATGCACAACGGGTAAAAATATACAAATGTTATAGAAAAACAGGTTGTCCGAAAAGACAGCCTGTTTTTTTATGTGTCGGGCCTTCATGTATATAGATGGTGATGCACCGAAGCAAAACAGGGCCACAGACGGGAGGGATAGAGTGTGCCGGGATTACGGATTAAAGCTCCTATAGGGCAAAACAAAAAAACTGTCCGGATTTTCCGGACAGCTTTTTTGTTTATGATGTCGTTTCACAGGGTACTACCTGCCTGCGATCATGGAGATCTCTACATTGACAAATTTGGGCAGATTGGCCACTTCTACGGTTTCCCGGGCCGGCGCATTATCTTCTGCAAAATATCTTCCGTATACTTCATTGATCTTCCCGAAGTTGTTCATGTCGCTGATAAAGATCGAAGATTTTATAACGTGGTCAAAACTCATCCCTGCGGCTTTGAGAATAGCTTCGAGATTTTGCATGACCTGCGTAGTCTCTTCTTCGATAGAGTTGAGGTTGAGTTCTCCGGTGACGGGATCCAGGGCGATCTGTCCGGAAATATAAAGAGTGTCTCCGGCGAGTACAGCCTGGTTGTAAGGGCCTATGGGGGCCGGTGCTTCTTTGGTGTGGATTATTTTTTTCATGTCGCTAAAGTTTTTATAAGTTCTGCGGGCCGACGGACCTTCCGGTAACGGGCGATGCGTTACAGGTTTCTGTCCGGAGCACGTCTTTTCTCCCATTTCAAGTCACTGAGCATGGAGCTTTTGATCCCGATAAAGAAATACCAGGAGTTTCGTGTACCAAATGGTGTCCAGCTAAAATTCATACGCCAGCTTTCCAGGTCGCGTTCAAAGCGTAACTGGGTGAAGGAGAATCCTTTGTTCTTAAAGTCATAGCCCGATGAAACCCCCACTTTCCATTTCGGGGATAACTCGACATTCCCGGAAAACATCAGGGAGTTGTTGCTTATTTCGTTTTGCCTGTTGGCGTTGGAATAGGTCATGGAATACGCCAGACGTAGATCCCAGGGCAGGCTTGCCCCGTAAAATTTGGTTTCTTCTTCTTCCTCATCCTCGTCTTCGTCATCGGGGAACATTCTGCCGTCGCTGAAATCCTGGTTGGTACCGAAAAGATCATCATCCCTTCCTCCGCTGGAGGTATTGTCTGTTTTCCGGTCTATTCCGCTTCCTTTAAAGCTTTTACTGGACAGCGTATAGCTGGTGGTGAGGTTGGCATTGGTAAGCCGGAAGAGACTTCCGCCGTTGTCTATATTGTATTTCTCTATCCGTCTTCCGCTGTTATCTATGGCGTAAGGGTCTAAGGTAGCCCCGAAATTAACGGTCATTTTATTGTCAAACAATGGTATACCACCGGTAACCCGCAGCGGGCTCCAGGGCAGGGAATCGGCAGCTATGTTGTAGCTGGTGGAGAAGTTGAGGTTGTTGAGTAGTGTTATTTTTTTAGGCTCCGTAGCGGTCGTATCCTTATCGACGACCTTGGCTTCGAGGGTATTGCTTATCGATATTCCGATGTTGTTGGAATTACCCCTTCCGGGCGTTCCGTATACCCCGCCTTCGAACCTCGTGTAGTCTCTGACGTCCCCTTCTTCATTGGCGATATACTGGTCGTAATACTGGTCGAAGCCCGGGGTGTAACCATAGCTGACAGAGGGGCGTATCACGTGTCGTATGGCCTGTATCTTTTTGCCTTCTTTAAAAAGGAAAGTACCATAGAGTGTTGTTCCGAGACTTGCGCTGAAATTGTACTGCCCGAAACGGTCAAAACCGTTGATAGTATCGATGGGAGCTTCGCCGAGTTCTTCGTCGTAATCGTTTCTTTTAATGGTTTTCAGTTGCCATACCTCATCATAGTTAACGCTGGTGGATACGCTGAGGTATTTCATGATCTTAAAGTTGGTACTGACCGGTATGCTGTGCCTGAAGCCGGTTTTTGCCGTTTCGAACATCTCTTTTTTGAAGAAGAGGGAGTCGGTGGTCTGGAACCGGTTTTCTGCCCTGAGGTTGTACTGGAAGTTGATATTCTGGAAAAATCCTTTCTTGATCCCCGATTTGGGAGCAAAAGGATAGATCCTTTCCACACTGGCCTGTAATGTCGGAAGGGTCATATTGATAACTTCCGTATTGGTGTTCTGCGAGTGGGTGGCCGTTACACTCAGGTTTACTGCCGGGTATCCGGGAAACGATTTGGAATAGGAAACCGATGACGACAGGGTGTTGTTCATAAAGTTCCCTGTGTTGATCTGGTTGTACGAGTCCTTGTAATAACGGCTGCTTCCCAGGTTTACACTTGCGGAAAATCTGGAATTGGGATTGGACTTGGTGTCCTGCGAATGCGACCACTGAATGTTGTAGGTGGTTCCCCGGCTGTAATCGGGAAAGCCTTTTTGTCCCTGTACGAGGTTTTCGAAACGGAAATTGAAATTCCCTCTGAAACGGTATCGCACGGCATAGTTGGTTTCGGTACGGAATCCGTAACTTCCGTTGGTATAGTAATCTCCGAGTACGGCAAGATCGAAATAATCACTGACGGCAAAGTAATATCCCCCGTTCTGAAGAAAATACCCCCGGTCGTTGATCTCCCCGAACGTAGGGAAGATAAGTCCGGATTCGCTGCTCTTTTCCGACATGGGGAAATAGGCGAACGGAACCGCTATGGGAGTGGGCACGTCAGCAATGTACATGTTGCTGAACCCGGCAATAACTTTTTTCTTGGGAACAAATTTTGCCTTTCGGACCCGGATATAATATTCCGGATCGTCCAGGTTTTTGGAGGTGGTCAGTTTTCCTTCGTAGAGGAAATATACCGAATCATTTTCTTTTTTGGTCATCTCCGCAAATACGTTCATTTCACCACCCACGGTCTGTTCCGATCTGGAATTCCAGATCAGGGCCTTCTGGGTGTCGAAATTATACCGTATGGAATCCGGTTCGACGATATTGCTTCCCTGTTTGAAATAAGGTGCCTGGGTGAGAGTTCCTGTGGAATCCTTGATCCGCCCGGCATAGACCTCTTTTTTTTCGTAGTCTATAACAATAATCCCGGCCTTCAGTTCGGTGTCCTGGTAATAGACTTCCGCTTCGTTATAAAGATAGATCTTATTTTCGCTTCGTACGGTTTTCTGATAATCTTTGGCTTTATATTTGATCTGGTCGTCGAGAAAGCCTTTTTTCTTTTTCGGGACGGTATCACGTACGATACTGTCGGTTTGCTGTATGCTGTCGGTGAGGATGTTGTTCGCAATAATAGAATCCCGGATCTGAACTTCGGGGAGTAGTTCACTCACAGGAACTTGGGTGGAATCTCTTTGTGCTGCTATATTTAAAGGCTGTTTTACCGGGGTTTCCTGGGCTAAAAGAAACAACGGGCTCAACAGTAAAATGAGCATTAAAAGTATGTAAGGGTTGTTTGCTTGCAAAGCTTTAAATCCTATTTTTGTAAAAATATAGCTTGGTATTCCTTTGGTCATACAAGGCTTTGGTGTATACCCCGTATTTCACAGAGGCAAAGATGTAAAAAAAATACGCTAATTCCTTGCAACAAGTTTTGATTTTATATTTTTTTTGGGAGCCTGCCTGTAAATACTTCGAAGGGAATTACACCGGTTATATTTTTCGGGCGGGAAGAGGAGCAGGAAAAGGACAGTGAAATATATTCGTTGATTTTCTGTGTTTTATCTGGTCACCGTGGTCCGAAGTGCAGGAAGTATAGGTTAACTGCGGTTTTTTTACCGTAAAACAAAAGCAGATGATAAGAAAGATTTGGTTGATCCCGGTATTGGTAGCCGGATTGGTATGGTTGAGTGCTTTCCGGGGAGGGAATGAGGAAAAAGAAGTGAAAAAAAAGGTTTTTACCGTAGTGCTCGATGCGGGCCATGGCGGCCATGATCCCGGAAAAGTGGCCAACGGTGTCAATGAAAAGGACATTGCACTCGATATTGTGCTCCGCATTGGTAAGGAACTCGAAAAATACGACGACATCAAAGTGGTATATACCCGGAAGACCGACAAATTCGTGAACCTGTACGTCCGGGGTAAGATCGCCAATGAGGCCAATGCCGATCTTTTTGTTTCCGTACACTGTAATGCACATCATTCCAATGCTTCGGGAAGCGAGACTTACGTACTCGGTCTGCATGCCAACCGGCAGAATTTTGAGGTGGCCAAAGCGGAAAACGAGGTGATTTACCTCGAAGAGAATCATGAAGCCAACTACGCCGGGTATGATATCAATTCCCCGGAGTCGGTTATCGGGCTCACCATTATGCAGGAAGAGTTTCTCGGGCAAAGTATACAACTGGCCAAAAAACTTCAGGACAATTTTTCGGTAAAGCTCAAAAGAAAAAACCGGGGTGTTAAGCAGGCCGGGTTTATCGTGCTGCACCAGACCTTTATGCCAAGTGTGCTTATAGAAACAGGATTTATTACCAATAAAACGGAAAAGAGCTATCTGGCTTCTACCAAAGGAAAGTCGGAAGTGGCTGCCAATATCGCCGGTGCCATTATCGAATACAAGAAAGAGCTGACCAGTAATATTGCGGTAGATGACCTGCCCCTGATCCCGGACCCCGATACCGGGGTTGTACCAGCTTCGGGAGTGGTGTTTAAAGTCCAGGTCGCTGCAGGAGCCAATAGAATAGAGCCAAAGCGTTATAATTTCAGAGGGCTGGACCCGATCTCACTGGAGCAGGCCGGAAGTGTGTACCGGTATTTCTACGGAAACACCACCAATTACGAAGAAGCCAGAAAACTCCAGAGAGAGGCCAAAGAAAAGGGATATAAAGAAGCCTATATCGTAGCGTACCGCAATGGCGAACGCATATCGGTAGATGAAGCACGCAAAGGCAGATAACGGCATTGTCAGTGGACAGAGAACGTTTTACGATGTATTCCTCTTGTTTTAAGGAGTCCGGACCGAAGTGTCAGAGCCCGGATAAAAGAAGTCTGTACGTGACATTTTGCGAAAAGTACGTTTTTTATTATATGTAATCTAAAGAGCGTCTTAATAAAATTATTTCTAAATTTGTTCACAACGTAAAAGTGAAAACATTTGAAAATATCAAGAGAATTAAAGACAGCGATCATCGTTTTAGGGGGCATATTGTTGTTCATCCTCGGATTTAGCTTTTTAAAATCCAACCCCATTTTCAAGTCATACCGTACTTATTATGCTGTGTATGACCATGTGGGAGGGCTGGCTACAGGAACCTCGGTGAGTATCAACGGTTTCCCGGTAGGGAAGATTCTGGATATTCGTTTTGTGGATGAACGAGGGAAATTGCTGGTGACCTTTTCCGTGGAAAACGATTTCGAATTTTCCAAAAGCAGTAAAGCCGTGCTTTTCGATACGGGGATTATCGGGGGTAAAGGTATCCAGATCGTACCGGTATTTGACGGTAGTTCCAATTCTGTTTCCGGCGATACGCTTCCTTCATTTATAAAACCCGGTCTTACGGAACTCGTTACTCAGAAACTGACACCTTTACAAGCGCAGCTCGGCAGTATGCTGGAACATGCCGATTCGGTACTTTCCGGAGTAAACAAGACGCTGGATGAGGAAATGACGGGGGATTTGAAATCAACCGTGGCCAATATCAGGGAAATAACGGAGAATTTCAAGCAAAGTTCCGTAACCCTGAATAAGATTTTACAGGACAATAAGAAAAAGCTCGATAATTCTCTGGATAATATCGAAGGATTAAGTGGTAATCTCAAGGAAGTTTCGGGTACATTGGCCGATGCCGATCTGGGCCGTACCATGGAAGAACTTCAGCAAACCATTAATGGTTTTCACCAGGTGGTTGCCCGGTTGGAAAACGGGGAAGGTTCTGTTGGAAAGTTGCTGAAAGACGAGGAACTCTACGATAACCTTACGGGAGCCTCCTTGCAACTGGAACAGCTTTTACAGGACATGAAACTCAATCCCAAGCGGTATGTCCATTTTTCCCTTTTCGGGAAACGACCTAAGCCCTACGAGGTCCCGGATGAAGATGAAACAGAGACGGAGACCGGCGAGCAATAGGCCGGCGACCGAAGTTGGTTAGCGTTTTAATTCAGATATATAATGGCTGTCATACCTAATATAATTTTTGCCGTAATCCTTTTTGCAGGGATATTCTTTTTTGTCAGGAATGTCAGAAAGCTGATTCGTAATATTCGAATGGGAAAAGCGACGGATAGGTCGGATAACAAACCGGAGCGTTTCAGAAATATGGCCCGGATTGCATTGGGACAGCAGAAAATGGTGGTAAGGCCCGTAGCGGGAATCCTGCATATTATAGTTTATCTGGGGTTTATTATTATCAATATCGAAGTTTTGGAGATCATTATAGACGGTCTTTTCGGAACACACCGGATTTTTGAATTTCTCGGAGGGTTTTATGGTTTTCTTATCGGTTCCTTTGAGGTACTGGCCTTGTTGGTGCTGGTGTCTGTGATCGTATTCTGGATACGGCGTAATATGATTCGCTTACAGCGTTTCTGGAAGCCGGAAATGAAAGGATGGCCGAAGCATGACGGGAATTTTATCCTCTACTTCGAAATGGTACTTATGATACTGTTCCTGGTGATGAACGCCACGGATGTGCCTTTTCAGCAAATGCAGTCCGGAAATGTGGTGAGCGGTATTATTGCACCATTATTTGAAGGCTTACCACAGTCTGTACTTTACACGATAGAGCGAAGTGCCTGGTGGCTTCACATCACCGGGATACTCATCTTTCTGAACTATCTCTATTACTCCAAGCATTTACATATATTACTCGCTTTTCCGAATACCTATTTTGCCAGTCTGAAACCCAAAGGGGAAATGGATAACCTGGAATCGGTTACCAATGAGGTGAAGCTGATGATGGATCCTAATGCCGATCCCTTTGCCGCCCCGGCGGAAGGAGATACTGCCGCCCCGGAAAAGTTCGGGGCATCCGATGTGGCCGATCTCAGTTGGGTGCAATTGCTCGGTGCCTATACCTGTACCGAATGTGGAAGATGTACCAGTGAGTGTCCGGCAAACCAGACAGGTAAAAAATTGTCTCCCAGGAAAATCATGATGGATACCCGGGATAGACTTGAGGAAGTTGGTAAAAATATAGATAATAATGGTACTTTTGTAGCAGACAATAAGTCGTTGCTGGATGATTATATCACCAGGGAAGAACTGTGGGCATGTACATCGTGTAATGCCTGTGTGGAGGCCTGCCCGGTGAGTATCAATCCGCTGTCTATTATATTGGATATGAGACGTTATCTGGTGATGGAGCAATCTGCAGCTCCGGCAGAACTGAATAACATGATGACCAATATAGAAAACAATGGCGCCCCCTGGCCTTATAACCAGATGGACAGGTTGAACTGGAAAAATGAATAATAACAAGTAAACAAAGTATAACCAATCCAAATGAGTCCGTGAAGGACACAGAAACTATGAAAAAGGAAGACGTAGAAAGGCTGTTGCACGACAAAGTAGAAGCAGGTGAGCATGTGAGTCCGGTATTGCCCGAGGGAATTAAAAATTACCTCATTGATATCGACGGAACAGTAACCGAAGATGTGCCTAATGAAGAACCGGAAAGAATGGCGACCTGCGAACCGTTTCCGGATGCCCTTGCAACGCTGAACAAATGGTATGAAGAGGGACACGTGATAACCTTTTTCACTTCCCGTACGGAAGATCACAGAAAGGTGACCGAAGAATGGCTGGATAAACACGGGTTTAAATATCATGGCTTGTTGATGGGAAAACCCAGAGGAGGAAATTATCATTGGATCGATAATCATCTGGTACGGGCCACGCGATATAACGGTAAATTTACCGATCTTATAGAAAAAGAAGTGACCATCGAAGTATTCGATGACGGAGAACACGACTAAACAGTACAGTAAGTGCGGTTTATGATCGTACGGAGAATTTCTGCAATCATAAACCGCAGTTCTAAAACCGTAATCTATGATAAAAGTACCTACCATGGCCGAAATGATGGCGGAAGGAAAACAGCCCGAAGTTTTGTTTTGGGTCGGATGTGCCGGAAGTTTCGATGACAGGGCGAAGAAGATTACCAAAGCACTGGTAAAATTACTCGACAAAGCCGGGGTGGAATTTGCGGTGCTCGGAACGGAAGAAAGCTGCACGGGAGACCCTGCCAAAAGAGCGGGTAACGAATTTCTCTTCCAGATGCAGGCCGTGACCAATATAGAGGTGCTCAATGCATACGAAATCAAGAAGATAGTGACGGCTTGTCCGCATTGTTTCAATACGTTGAAGAACGAATATCCATCTCTCGGAGGAAACTATGAGGTGATGCACCATACCCAGTTTTTAAAATCCCTATTGGAAGAAGGAAGACTGGCCATCGAAGGCGGGAAGTTCAAAGGGAAAAAGATCACCTATCACGATCCCTGTTATCTCGGTCGTGCCAACGGAGTATATGAGGCTCCGCGTGACCTTATCCGCAAACTGGATGTGGAACTGGTGGAAATGCGTAAATGCAAAAAAGCAGGCCTTTGCTGTGGCGCGGGAGGAGCCCAGATGTTCAAGGAGCCTGAAAAAGGAGATAAGGACGTCAATATCGAAAGAACTGAACAGGCCCTGGAGACACAGCCTGATATCATCGCAGCAGGTTGCCCCTTTTGTAATACCATGCTGACCGATGGTGTGAAAGGAAAAGAAAAAGAAGCTGAAGTCGGGGTGATGGATGTTGCGGAACTCATCGCCAATGCAGAAGACCTTTAAAGTCTCATTTTGTTAGCCCTACCGGTATGGCCATTCGTAGTTTTTTATCATGATAAACTTACGGGGCACGTAGCGGATGGCTCAGTCATAACTCAAACCGAAAATTCCATTATTTATGTATATTCCCTTTAGTGACCTTCCGGAGACATCTCGGATATGGATATATCAGGCGAACCGTAGTTTTACGGAAGAAGAACTGGCAGAACTCAATACCAGGGTAGAAACTTTTCTGAAAGCATGGACGGCGCATGGAACTGCCCTTCAGGCCGGATTTGAAATACGCTACAACCGTTTTATCGTTATCGGCCTGAACCAGGAAGTACATGCTGCTTCCGGATGTTCTATCGATGCCTCGGTGCATTTTATTCAGGAATTGGAGAAAGCGTATGATGTAGATCTGCTGGATAAAATGAATGTGTCCTACAAGCAGGGCGAATACATCGCCTATAAACCATTGATAGAATTCAGGAAAATGGCCAAGGACCGCGCCGTGTCCGGAAAGACCATCGTATTTAACAACCTGGTAGCTACCAAGCAGGAGTATGAGGAACACTGGGAGGTGCCTGCCGAAGAAAGCTGGCATTCCCGTTTTGTAAAATAATACTTTTCAGGTCCCGCTTTGGCGGGACTTTTTCTTTCCCCTTTACACCGGTGAAGCCTTCCGGAAGCTGCTTTCGGTAACGGTGTGGGTCGTGTTTAAGTTTTTTATTTACAGTGTTTTAATGCTTTTAGTTTTGCCTGTTTCATAAAAGTGTTTGAACACACCTGTAGGTATTGTTAATAATCCTGTCAGTAATTTTGTCTTTTTAATTTAGCGATATAACCGTATCTTGCCTGTGTTTTCCAGAAAACAAGGTGATTTATGAAGAAAATTTTGGTGTTGCTGCTTCTCCTTCCGGTTTGGTGTCTTGCACAGGAAACAGATCCTTTATCGGTAGGTAATGAATATCTGCAGCAAAAATGGGTGGATAGTATCTATAAAAAAATGACGCTGAAAGAAAAAGTCGGACAGTTGTTTATGATAGATATTTTTCCGGAAAAAGGAGAGAAACAAATTGAAAAAGCAGAAAAGCTCATCCGTGAATATCATGTCGGAGGTGTAATTTTCTTTAAAGGCAATCCGTATCAGCAGGCACTGCTTACCAACAAACTTCAAGCGACCTCAAAAGTTCCGCTTATGGTCGGTATGGATGCCGAATGGGGGCTGGCCATGCGGCTCGATTCCACATTTGCTTATCCCTGGAATATGACGCTTGGGGCGGTAAAAGATAACAAACTCATCGAGCAGGTGGGATACCAGATCGGAAAACATGCCCGAAGGCTTGGCGTACATATCAATTTTGCCCCCGATATCGATATCAATACCAATCCGGAAAATCCTATTATAGGAAACAGGTCTTTCGGAGAAGACAAGTTTAACGTAGCCGAAAAAGGGGCTGCTTTTGCCCGTGGAATGCGCAATGCCGGTGTTTTGGCCTGTGGCAAGCACTTCCCGGGACATGGCGATACCCAGACTGATTCTCACAAAACACTACCTGTTATTTCCTTCAGTAAAACGAGGATATCCAATGTCGAACTGTACCCCTACAATCGTCTGATCTCCGAAAACCTCGAAAGTGTGATGGTGGCACATCTCGACGTTCCCGCACTGGAATCGCGATCGGGATACCCGTCTTCCATATCGCGGAATATTATTACGGGGCTGCTCAGGGAGGAACTGGGCTTTAAAGGCCTGATCTTTACTGATGCACTCAACATGAAAGGGGCATCCAACTTTACAACACCCGGAGATATAGACCTCGCAGCCTTTATGGCCGGAAATGATATGTTGGTGATGTCTCTCGATGTTCCCAAAGCGAGCCTGAAACTTACCGAGGCGTATGAGAAAGGAGAAATCACCGAAGAGCGGCTGGCCTATTCCGTGAAGAAGATATTAAAGGCAAAGTACAAAGCAGGCTTACATAAGTATGCCCCGATAAAGACCGAAAATCTCTATGAAGATCTGAACACCCGCAGAGACAGTATGCTGGAAGCCGAAGTGTATGCTATGGCCATTACGGTGGCAAAAAATCAGGACAGCATACTTCCGCTGAAGGAACTGGAAAATAAGAAAATTGCATATGTGCATTTCGGTGATGACCGGGGAGGTGATTTTTTAAATACGTTAAATCTTTACACCCGGGTAGATTATATTACGGGGAATACACCCGAGGAACTTCTTAAAAACCTGGAGCCCTATAATACCGTTATCATAGGGCACCACAGATCCAATGCCTCTCCGTGGAAGTCTCATGATTTTACAGTAAAAGAACTTAGCTGGCTTTTGGAGATTGCCAAAAAGAAGCGCGTCGTCCTCACCACATTTGTAAAACCATACAGCTTACTGAAGTTGAGTACGCTGGAGCCTATAGAAAGCATTGTAGTGGCTTATCAGAACAGCCCTGTCGCACAGCAGAAAGCCGCTGAAGTGATCTTCGGTGCCATAGGAGCACGGGGAACCCTTCCCGTTACAGCCAATAAGGAGCTTCTGGTCAATACAGGGATAGAAACCGTACCGCTCGGAAGATTGCAATATGGCATTCCGGAAAGCGTCGGAATGGACTCGGATATCCTGAAAAAGATCGATTCCATTACCAAAGATGCCATTAAGGTACTGGCTATGCCGGGAGCCCAGGTCCTCGTTGCCCGGAAGGGCACCGTGGTGTATCATAAGAGCTTCGGAAGACATACGTACACCGGGAATACACCGGTACGGAATGATGATCTCTACGATGTGGCATCACTGACCAAGATACTGGCTACGCTCCCCGTGGTCATGAAAATGCAGGATGAAGGTAAAATTGCCATAGACTCGACATTGGGCAGTATCCTGCCCGAACTCAAGGGGACCAACAAACAGGATCTAACGGTTAAAGACCTGTTGCTCCATTACGCCAGGGTAAAACCGTGGATTCCCTTTTACCGGTATACACTGGATAAGGATACCCACATGCCACTGGAGAAATACTACAGCAAAACCCCGCAGGGGAAGTTTAACGTCAAAGTAACGGAACACCTGTATATGCGGGAAGATTATAAAGACTCGATATTTCAGAATATCGTAGATAGTGATCTCCTGTCCAAAAAAGAATACCGTTACAGCGATCTCGGCTATTTTATGTTGCAGAAATCCGCAGAGAAAACCTATTCGGCTACCCTGGATTCGCTGGCAGATGCATTGGTCTACAGCCCGCTGGGAGCCAATCGTACGATGTTTAATCCTCTGGAGCGAGGAGTGAGAAAGGAGCAGATCGTGCCCTCGGAAGCCGATGATTATTTCCGGCATGAGGTAGTGCAGGGATATGTGCACGATATGGCTGCGGCTATGAAAGGCGGAGTGTCCGGACATGCCGGGCTGTTTTCGGATGCGAATGATATTGCCAAGATCATGCAGATGTTTCTGCAGAAGGGATATTACGGAGGGAAAAATTATTTTGCCGAAGGAACGGTAGACGAATTTAATACCTGTTACTATTGCAACAAAGGCGTAGAACGGGGGCTTGGGTTTGATAAACCCCGGCCGGAAAGCCTCGGTAAAAAGATGTACGACAGGGTGCCTAAAAGCTGTTTTTCCCATTCCGGTTTTACGGGAACTTACGCATGGGCAGACCCGGAAAACGAACTGGTATATGTTTTCCTGTCCAATCGTACCTACCCCACGGCGAGCAACAGAAAACTCATAACTATGGGGACGAGGACCGAAATCCTCGGGGTGATTTACGATGCTCTGAAGAACTAAGAGAACAGCGGACCCCGTACAGAATCAAAAAGAAGACACACATGAAAATAGCTATAGTATGTTACCCTACGTTCGGGGGAAGCGGCGTAGTGGCGACCGAGTTGGGAATAGCCCTGGCCAACAGGGGGCACGAAGTACACTTTATAACCTACAGGCAACCCGTACGCCTGGCTTTACTGAACAGTAACATCCACTTCCATGAAGTTCATGTACCCAAATACCCGCTGTTCCACTATCAGCCTTACGAACTGGCCTTGTCCAGTAAGCTGGTGGATATGGTAAAGCTTCACAAGATCGAAGTTCTACACGTACATTATGCCATCCCTCATGCGTATGCCGGATATATGGCAAAGCAGATGCTGGCAGAAGAGGGAATCAGTATCCCCATGGTGACTACCTTGCACGGTACGGATATCACTCTGGTAGGAAGCCATCCTTTCTACAAACCTGCAGTGACGTTCAGCATCAATAAATCCGACGTGGTTACTTCTGTTTCGGAGAGCCTTCGCGAAGATACCCTGCGTCTTTTTGATGTAAAAAAAGATATTCATGTTGTGCCCAATTTTATAGATATGAGCAAGTACAGCAAAACGTTCGAAGATTGCCGCAGGAGCATGATGGCGGGAGAAGGGGAACGGATCATAACCCACATCAGTAATTTCCGGAAAGTGAAACGCATCCGGGATGTGATCCGGGTGTTTTATGAGGTACAGAAGGAAATACCGGCAAAACTACTGATGATCGGTGAGGGCCCCGAAAAAGAAGGAGCGGAACTGCTGTGTGAAGAGCTGGGCATACCGGAGAAAGTGCTGTACCTGGGTAACAGTAATGAAATAGATCGCATACTCTGTTTCTCCGACCTCTTTTTATTGCCTTCCGAAACCGAAAGTTTCGGGCTCGTGGCGTTGGAAGCCATGGCGAACGGTGTTCCTGTGATATCCAGTAATACCGGTGGAATACCGGAAGTAAACAGGCAAGGAGTAACCGGTTTTTTAAGCGATGTTGGCGACGTGCAGAGCATGGCCGAGAATGCCATAGGACTGCTGAAGGACGAAAACAGGCTTAATATATTCAAGAAAAATGCCCGGGAAGAAGCCACCAAATTCGATATCGGGCAGATCGTTCCGCTGTATGAAGCTATCTATCAGAAAGCCTTTACGGTAGCCTGACCGTTTTTTGTTCGGGAGCGGAGCGGGTATCCTGTATAACTCAAAATTAACGACCTGATGAAAAGATCTTTTGTACTGCTGCCGTTATTGGTATTGTGGGGCTGGAGCCTGAGCGGCCAGCAGGAGCGCCGGACAGCCCGGGAAGAGCTGGATAAGGCTTTCGATACGTACCGGGAGAAAAGTATTACACAAAGACAATTTACCCACGCCGATATAGAACCGCTCATCCGGAAACGTGAAGGAAACGGTCTGTTTGAAGTCAGCAAACTCGGAGCGTCGGTAGAAGGCAGAGCTATTTACCAATTGCAGAGCGGTGGCGGTAAGACCAAGGTAATGTTGTGGTCACAGATGCACGGCAACGAGAGCACGGCCACCATGGCCCTCTTCGATATCTTTAATTTTCTGGAAGGACGTAATGACGGTTTTGACGATCTTCGTAATGCTTTGAACGAACACCTTACCCTTTATTTTATACCGATGCTCAATCCGGACGGAGCCGAACGTTTCCGGAGAAGGAACAGTTATGATTTTGACCTGAACCGTGACGCTGTTCGCGCCGCTGCCCCGGAATCCGTGATCCTGGGAGAGGCGAGAAGCCGGGTACTTCCGGAATTTGGCTTTAACCTTCACGACCAGAACATTTATTACAACGTTTCGGGCACGGCTACACCGGCCACGATCTCGGTACTGGCCCCCGCGTATAACCGCGAACGTGAGATCAATGCCGTACGCAAAAAGGCTATGCAGGTCATTGTGGCTATGGACGAACTGCTTCAGTTGTATATACCAGGCGGCGTAGGTAAGTACGACGACACGTTCGAACCCCGCGCTTTTGGCGATAACTTTCAGAAATGGGGCACCAGTACCATCCTCATCGAGTCGGGAGGTTACCCGGATGATCCCGAGAAACAATACATACGGAAGCTGAATTTTGCCGTGATCCTCCATGCCCTCGAAAGCATTGCTTCCGGAGCGTATGAAAAATACGATACGGACGATTATTTCCGTATACCGGACAACGATTCTAAACTGACCGATCTGCTGATACGCAATGTAGACGTTATCGGCAGGAACGGGGAGCATTTCAAAACCGATATCAATATCCGTAGCGGAGAGGAACGTCCGCGTATTACAGATCTTGGAGATCTTTCCGTATTTTACGGTTACAAAGAACTCGACGCATCCGGGTACACCTGGATGCCAGGTAAGGTGTATGAGAAAACTTTTCAGTCTGTACGCGACATCAATCCGGAAGAAGCGATGTCCCTGCTCAAAAAAGGATATGCTGCGATCCGGGTGAAGAACACGGAAGGCCGGGAAAAAACGAATCTCCCCTTACTGGTGCTGGAGGAAAAAGGGAACCTGTCCGAGGGGTTGTATATTGGCAGGCCCGGGTATTTCTTTCTGGCGAGGGAAGGTAAACCCGTCTATGCGATTACGGACGGAGAGATTGTAAAACTATAATTACATGTGTTCTGCCTGTCTTCCTCCGGGGGATAAGGCCAAAAAAAGGAAAAGCGGATATCATACTGGTCTGCGATATCCGCTTTTGAGCTATTCTTTGTCCTTTTTCTTCCGTTTGAAAAGTCGTTTGAAGAAACCTTCTTTTTTCTTCTTTTTCTCTTTCTTTTCTTCCCGGATCTCCTTTTTCCGGACGACATCGGAATTCCCGAATATTTTCTCCAGGAAGGTATCTTCCCTGATATTGTCACAGTTGAGTTCTTCCATCACGGTAGCATACGTCGGAGGGAAGCTTGCGGCCGTGTAGCGGGTGTATGTACTATCCTGGTTCATCTTCCGGAGAAAGCGTGCAAAAACAGGTAGAGCAGAATTGGCTCCCTGGCCCATACTGGTACTCCGGAACCCGATACGGTGATCATCCGATCCTACCCAGGTTACGGTGACGAGGTTCGGGGTGATCCCTACAAACCAGCCATCCTTATTGGACTGTGTAGTCCCGGTCTTCCCTGCAATGGCATTTTGCAGTTTATAGGAATACCGTAATCTCGAGGCAGTTCCTTCATTTACGGTTGCTTTCATGATTTCGAGCATCACCTGGCGGGTATGCTCCGAAAATGCGGGTTTGGCAGTGTTCTCAGGCTCAAATTCCACCAGCACATTACCATCGTTATCTTCGATACGGGTAATGAAATAGGGCTTTACAGGCTTCCCTTTATTGACATAAGAGGTGTAAGCACCTGCCATTTCCTCCACGCTGATGCCTGCTGTTCCCAAAGCAAGTGATGGCACTTCCGGTAATGGGGAGACGATTCCCATTTTTTTAGCCATGGCTATGGCATTGGGGATACCGGCATAATCGAGTACTTTAACGGCTACCGTATTGATGGATCGGCTCAGTGCGTATTTGATGGAGTAACTGACGTGCTCCTCCTCTTCCTTATCGTTGGCATTCGAAGGGCTCCAGCCATCATATTCTTCATAGACCACTTTTTTCGGAGAAAAGTAAGCACAGGGCGGAAGCCCCTTTTCGAGGGCGGCGGTATATACGATAGGTTTAAAAGTAGAACCCACCTGCCGCTTGCTCTGTCTCACGTGGTCGTATTTGAAATACTTGTAGTTGATACCGCCTATCCACGTGCGTATGGCACCGGTATGAGGGTCCACACTGATCATCCCCGTATTGAGGAATTTCAGGTAATGTTTTATACTGTCTATTGTACTGCCGTCTGAGATCGTATTTTCTTTCCAGTCAAAAAGTTCTATTTTCCGGGGTTTGCTCAGGGAGTCCATGATCTTTTTTTCGTCCCAGCCCTTTTGTTGCAGCGAGAGGTATTGTGGTGATTTTTTTACGGCCTCACCGGCAACCTTTGAGTCGGTATTCCACGGAGCTCTTTGGCCATAGCTTTTTTCGAACTGCTCCTGCAATGCGGAAAGGTGTTCCTGCATGGCTGCTTCGGCGTAAGCCTGCATTCCGGTATCCATTGTGGTGTATATGCGGAGTCCGTCGCGATAAATGTCGTATGTATTTCCTTCCGCGTCCGGGTTTGCCTTGCACCAGGCTTCTACCTCTTTCTTTACCTGTTCGCGGAAATATGGGGCAATACCCTCGTCATGCGTATATGCCGTATATTTCAGTTCGGTAGAGACGGATTTCAGACTGTCGTACACATCTTTGTCGAGATACTCATACTTTACCATCTGGTGTAGTACCGTATTCCGGCGTATCTGGCTTTTATCCGGGAATAGCCTGGGATTGTAATAATAGTTGGCCTTGAGCATCCCCACCAGGGTTGCGGCCTCATCTATCGTGAGCAGTCGCGCCCTTTTTCCGAAGAATTTGTATGAAGCACTTTCTATGCCGTATGTATTATCACTAAACGGGACCGTATTGAGATAAAGTGTCAGGATTTCATCCTTGTCATAGACTTTTTCTATGCGTCTTGCAATAATCATTTCGCGTATTTTGTTTACCGCGATCCCCAGGCGCCCGTAATTTTTACGTTTATACAGGTTTTTGGCAAGTTGTTGGGTAATGGTGCTTCCTCCGCCGGAGGAGTCGTCGCGGAGCAATATACTTTTGAAGAATACCCGGAAGAAACTTCGAAAGTCAATACCGCTGTGATCGTAAAAACGAAAGTCTTCCGTAGCGATCAGTGCATTGATGAGGTTTTCGGGAATATCATCGAAGGGTATGGACTGCCTGTCGTACAGGTAGTATTTTCCAATGAGTTCATCGTCCTGTCCGTAAACTTCCGATGCTTCGGTCTGTACGATCTCTCCCAGTTCTTCCCTGCCGGGAATGTGCCCCCAAAGACCGAAGTATATACTCCAGTAAAACAGTAAAAAAGCCAGAGTCAGCCCGGCAATTCCCCATAAGGACCAACGTAACCATTTGGATTTGATCTTTCGCATATGCTAATATATACGCAAAATGGCGAATATTAGTATACGTTGTGGTGATTTTTGTTAAAATGTCATTGAAAAGCAGTGTCAGAACGTCTTTATTCGGGGGTGTGAATTCTAAATACCGAAAAGCGGGGAAAACCTTTTTATTTTTGTATTTTGATCCTTGCCAAAAAAAGAAAACAGCAATCATGGTAGATATCACACATAAGGTTATGACCCTGCGTACGGCGACGGCCCAGGCAGAAGTAAAAGCAGGTAAAAAAGAAACTATCGCGGCTATACGCGATCAACTCGTGCCCAAAGGCAATGTCCTGGAAATGGCCAGGGCCGCGGGACTGTTTGCTGTGAAGAATACGAGCCTTGTTATCCCGGACTGCCATCCGCTGCCTATCGAGTATACGGCGGTAGATTACGAAATAGGAGAAATGTCCGTACGTATAGTATTTACCGTGAAAACAGTCTATAAGACAGGGGTAGAGGTCGAAGCGATGCACGGCGCTTCGGTGGTCGCCCTGACCATGTACGATATGCTGAAGCCCATAGATAAACAGATTGAGATAGGACACATAAAGCTCCTGGAGAAAAAGGGCGGAAAATCTTCGTTTTCGGGACTACCTTCGCGCCCGTTACGGGCAGTAGTGGTGGTCTGCTCCGATACGATATCAGCGGGAGAGAAAGCAGATAATGCCGGAAAAATTATTATTGGTAAACTGGGAGAATTCGGTGTGGAAGTCCCCGTCTATGATATTGTTCCGGATGAAATGGATGTTATTCGCAAAAAGGCAGAACAGTATACGAAAGATTATGATCTGCTCATTTTTACCGGGGGTACGGGGCTGTCGTCAAGAGATGTGACACCAGAGGCCTTATTGCCGGTCATTGAGCGCAGGATTCCCGGGGTAGAAGAGGCTATCCGGAATTACGGACAGCAGCGAATGCCTTATGCCATGCTCTCCAGAAGTGTAGCCGGAATGGCAGGGGACTGCCTGGTATTGGCCTTACCCGGATCGTCCAAAGGAGCTGCGGAGTCCGTGGATGCCGTATTTCCTCATATTCTTCATCTTTTTAAAGTGACGGGAGGCCAAAGGCATGATGAAGAAGGGTCAGTCTCCTCCTAATGCCTTTTCTATCAGAGCCGATGCTTCCGGGGATAACCGAAGCCTGAGTGCGGCACGATGTCCGGATTCCGACATTTTTGCCCAGGTCTTGCGTACGATATCAATAACTTTTTCTTCCGGATGGCCGGCGGCAAAATCCTTAAAATAGTACTGTAGAAAAACGAGACAGACAACATCTTCGAGGATCTGGCTCTCCGGGTCTTTTTTGAGCTGTTTTTTGCGTATAAGTACCGTTACCCGTGCTGTAAAGGTTTCGTCATATCCGAGATCTTTTAAGATTTCCGATATTTTATCAGCGTGAAACTTTTTAAGAGCTTCCCGCCATTTCAGGTACCCGGTCCTGTCCATGGGATAGGTATTCCTGTCTATTTTCCAACGGCAGATGTGCTGGGCACGGGCCGCGATCTGAAGCTCGGCGGAAGCATCCGGACAAAAATCGAGAAGCTTTTCCGTCATTCTTCTGGAATACAAGAGTTCTTTAGGAAATTCTGCATTTCCTATGATCTCCTTGTTCGGGTCTTCTGCATTTTCCGCATCTATCTGTGCGATAGCCATTTCGAATTTAGATACCTGTTCCTCCATCTTTTTCGTTTAGCAAATGGTATATGAAGTGGTTTACCCGATGAACGGGATGTATAGCTGACTGTGATCAGACAAGTCTTCCCCGGACTTTCCGGAGACTATTTATGCAAACAATATACGCAAATTTTCAAAGGAGGAAAATAGTTTTGGGGAGTGATGTTTATAGTGGTTGCCCTAACAGGACAGAGTCAGAAAGTCGCTCTTCTTTCGGTAGCTTCATAAGTGCAGACAGAACCTTTCTGGTCTTTTATGACGCGGATTAGACGGTAGATTAAGAAGTCTTGTGCCTGTTTTCTTTGTATAACAATGCCATGATGCGTTGAAATGAGCCCGCCAGTTCCTGTTGTTCGGTTTCGGATAAATGAGAAATAATAGCCCGGACGGATTCCGATGATAATTTATCCATTTTCCGCTGTTCTTCGATACCCTTTGGGCTCAGCATGATTTCGAAACATCTTTTATCGGTCTGAGACTGTTCTTTGATAAGCAGGGAGTCCGATATAAGTTTTTTTATGATACGGCTCAAATACCCTTCATCCAGTTGCAGAACCTTATTAATGGCCGTAGCGGTGGTTTTACCCTGTTCTTTTACCAGGAAAATAACCTGAGACTCGGTGAGCGAGTAGTTTGTGTCCAGAAAAGTTTTTTGTAACAGACCTATACTCCGGACATAGCTGCGGTTGAATTTTCTTATTTCGCTGATAACTTCGATTTCCTTCATGCTGTTTACTTGCTTTAATCAAGTATTTTTAATTATATTTGCTTTTGTCAAGTAATATACAAAATACAGTACATATAGCGTTAAAAATGACCGAAATAAAAAATATAACTACCGATGAGCCCCAGTATCAGGCGATGAGGGAGTTGCGCAACAGGGTATTGTTACGTCCTTTGGGGATCCCTGATCATTCCTGGGAAATGCACGATCACAGATCCTGGCATTTTGTGGCTCTTGAAGGAGATGAAGTTGTCGGGTGTGCCGTATTGGTGCCTTCGGATAATGACGAAGGGATGGCTCAATTGATCCAGATGGCCGTAGATCCGGATATCCAGGGAAAGGGAACAGGGAAATTATTGCTCCGTGAGGTGATAAGGTTTGCAGCTGCCCGCGAGCTGAAGGAGATTAGATGCCATTCGAGGCAATATGCGGTCCGGTTTTATGAAAAATCCGGATTTGTAACATACGGATCAACTTTTACGGAAGTCGGTATTCCGCATCGCTATATGAAACTGAAATTGGACAGATGGACATCAGAAAAGTAAAAAATACGGATAACCGGGTCTTAGCCGATCTTATCAAAACCGTTTTTGAGGAGCACCATGCACCAAAGGAAGGGACTGTATATTCCGATCCGGTGACGAACAGGCTTTATGAATTTTTCCGTCGGGAGAAATCCGTACTGTGGGTAGCGGAAGAAGAAGGGAAAGTTACAGGTTGCTGTGGTATCTATCCCACCGAAGGCTTACCCGAAGGCTGTGCGGAACTGGTGAAATTTTACATTTCGGATGAAGCCAGGGGAAAAGGGCTGGGGAAGAAGTTTATGGAACTGAATATTCAGTCGGCCCTGCAATTCGGTTACGGTAAACTCTATCTCGAAAGTTTGCCCGAATTTGCGAATGCCGTGAGCTGGTATGAGAAATCGGGTTTTCATAGACTGGACCATCCTCTGGGGAATTCCGGACATCCTTCCTGTACCATATGGATGATAAAAGACCTCTCCTGACACTCCGTGGTATTTTATGACCGAAGCGCCATATCAGTCGTCTGTTCCGGGATCATCGCCGGCATAAATGACATTGTTTTTTGAGTTTTTGGCGATATAGGTATTGATGATTTGCTGAATGTCCCTGTTGTACTTCTGGGGGATAATAAAATTCCGGAAAGCATCGTAGCGGGTTACGGATTCTTCTTCGGTTATAAATCCGTATCCCGCATAATTCCCGTCTCTTACTTCAATGAGTACTTTCTCGTCCGGTGTCCGGCCTTTTTCCAGGATGAAAAAGTTTTCGCGGAGGGACAGTATATCTTCGATAGCCTGGCGAACCCTTAGGTTGTATGTTTCCGGCTGTTCCTCACCCCGGCATATCCCCCGGCAATTATTCAGTTTGTAATGGGAACACTGCGATACGTTGTGTTGCAGGTGTGTAAAGCGCGGGCAGAGGTCGTATTGTGCACAGCATTGCTCCAGGAAGGCGATACACTCGGTAACACTGTAAAAAACACCGATAGGGTCGGTAACCAGCCGAAGCTGGTTATACCCCAGGTGTAGGATACCTTTCCTGTCGGTATATGCCGTAATGCCATATCCTTTCGAAGGTTTTTTCTGTGCCTTATTGAACTTGGGAAAATGCTGTTTGATCTTTGTGGATTCGCGGATAAGAGCCAGCAGTTCGTTTCCGGTTTCTTCGCAGTGGATATCGGCAGTTTCCCTGGCCATGGCTATTTCCCTGGCTGTTTTATCATAGAAATGTCCGAGTACTCTTTTTTTGATATTAATGGCCTTCCCTACATATATAATTTGTCCTTTTTCATCCAGGAAATAATAAACCCCGGGGCTTTCCGGAAGTTTGTTCACCACATGTCCCGGAAGCAGGGGAGGAAGCGCCATCTCCCCGGAGCGCGGATGGAGTTGCCTGCCGAAGATACCCTTCGTATCGTTTTCCAGAAGCTTGCCAAACAAAATGGCAGTGGCGTCCGTATCGCCTTTTGCCCTGTGCCTGTCATAAACAGGAATATTAAGACTGCTGCAAAGTTGCCCGAGGCTATACGATTTCAGTCCGGGAAATATTTGCCTGGACAGGCGTACCGTACACAGTTTTTTTCTGCGAAAATCTTTTCCGGCCCGCTGAAATTCCCTGCGGATCACATTGTAATCGAACCCAACGTTATGTGCTACGAATATTTTATCCTCGGTATATTCGAGTACCGTTTCGGCTATAGCTGCAAATACGGGAGCATCTCTTACCATGTCGTTGTCAATACCCGTCAGCCCGGTAACATAGGGAGATATGGGAACTTCCGGGTTGACCAGTGAGTGGAATTCATCGACCACTTTTTTTCCGTCGTGTATGGCAATAGCAATTTCCGTGATCCGGTTGGCATCGCCACCGAGACCGGTGGTTTCGACATCGACAATAGCATACATGTAATTGGGTTTTGGAAACTATAAAGATACCAAAAATAATACGTATCCGGAATGTGCTACACCGTGTCTTTATTTCATAGGAGTACCGCGGATACCTTGGAAAAAGTCGTAAGCTTTTTGAACTTGTTTTTCGGTCGAGTGTTCGTATTCCTTGTCGGTAATGCCGTAAATTCCCTGTAGCGAGTCCATGGTTACCATGAGCTGTTCCCGGATGCTGTCGTATTTCGGATTTCCGTAAATGTTGTTGTTTTCCCCGGGATCGGTTTCGAGATCATACATTTCCCAGGTGTCGATATCATCATAGAAATGCATGAGTTTGTATCTACGCGTTCGTACGCCGTAATGTTTTTTTACCATATGGAAGTCAGGATATCCGTAGTAATGGTAATAAACGGCATCCCGGAAATTTTCATCGTGTGTTCCTTCTGCCAGGGACCGGAATGATTTGCCCTGCATGTCTTCCGGGATGGCAACTCCTGCAAAATCGAGAAAAGTTGCGGCAAAATCCAGGTTTTGGGTAAGTGCCGCGACATTCGTCCTTTCCGGGATATGCCCCGGGTATTGTATGAGCAATGGCATCCGTAGTGATTCCTCATACATAAAACGCTTGTCGAACCAGCCGTGTTCCCCGAGGTAAAAACCCTGATCGGAAGTATAGATCACTATGGTGTTTTTGTCGAGATCGTTAGCTTCGAGATAATCGAGGACACGGCCGACGCTTTCGTCTACCGAGGCAATCGTAGCCATATAATCCTGTAAATAGCGTTGTGCTTTCCATTCGGCCATGGCTTTGCCTTTTAGCCCGGCACGGTGCATGGCATTGTTTTTAGGGAGGTAAATACTGTCCCATGTTTGTCGTTGTTCGGGCGACATCCTGTCGAAATCATTGGTCCACGGATTACTGGCGAGCTCCGTACTTCCTTCGGCAACACTCATTTTAAGGTCATGCCCTTCGTACATATCCTCATACACTGTCATCAATTGTTGCTGTGCCGCTAACTGGTTTTGATGTTCGGAAAAATAATTGTCCGGGAGCGGGAATTTTACCGAATCGTACATCGCGGCATGACGCAGCGCCGGCATCCAGTTACGGTGCGGGGCTTTGTGATGCATCATGACAAAGAAAGGCTTATCCTGTTTTGCCGTTTCTTTGAGCCACGAAAGTGCTTTATCGGTAATGAGGTCTGTGGCATAACCGGGAGTAACCACAGTGTCCCTCCCCCTGATAAACTCCGGGTTGTAGTAGTTGCCCTGGTCGTTGAGAATATCCCAGTAATCGAAGCCTGTAGGAGCACCGTAAAGATGCCATTTGCCGATCATGGCAGTCCGGTATCCTTCTGCTTTCAGGTATTTGGGAAGGGTGGGCTGGCTGCCGTCAAACCTGTCACCGTTTTTACGAAAACCGTTTTCATGGCTGTGCTTGCCGGTGAGTATAACGGCCCGGCTTGGTCCGCATATAGAATTGGTACAGAAATTATTGCGAAATATGGCTCCGTTCCGTGCAATACGATCGATGTTAGGGGTGGGAGCGATCTGTGCTATAGGATGTCCGTAAGCACTTATGGCCTGTTGGGCATGATCGTCGGCCATGATAAAGATAATGTTCGGTCTTTCGCCCGGGGAGGCCTGCGTTTCGGCTTTTTTATCCTTGCAGGACATAAGACAGCATAAGGCAGGTAAGAGTAAAAATAAGATTTTGGTATGCATGGCAGTTGTTTTCCGGTTAATCCGGTATAAAATTAAAAATCCGGGAACGAATATGGGGTGCGAGAAACAGGATTACTCTTGAATGTAGCGTCTTTTGAGTTTTATTCCATTGTTTCTAAGTATTTTAATTAGTTCTTGAAGGCTTGTTTATCTGAAGGGTTTTAACAAAGTGATGTGGTAATGATGAGTGTGGTTTGGCTGAATGAGGTGAAAAAAGCGAAGCCTGCTTCGGATAAAACAGGCCTCGGATAGCATATCGGGAGCAAGGAGATCAGTCACAATCGAGACATGTCCATTCTACAATCCCGGAACCGGAGCCGAAACGTTGCATGGTATATTTTTCAATATCGATCAGGAACCCGATATCGTTCTGGTTGGCATTGGCCGTGCAGCAACCATCGCAATCACTGTCTGCACAAAAATCATAGACAACAGCATCAATCTGTTTGTCACCCTGCCGTATCCGTAGTGTTTTCAATTTGTACTGGTAGGCATCTTTGGAGTGCAGCGCAATAATATTGTTGGCCTGTACCCAGCTTTCGGGCATCACCCCGGATACGAAAGCAAATTGTCCGGCCCACTGGCACCCGTTATAGACAATACATTCTTCACTATTCGGATCGGGATAGGATTCGAAATTCGTCAGGTTAGCCTGATGCCAAACGGTCGCAGTAGACGATTCGGGAGTTAATAATACGTGTTCTGTTTCACCTGGACTACAGGCAAAAAACAACAGGACAATTCCTGTAAGCATAGATTTTGTTTTCATGATATCAAAGATTTGGTATTATAATATAGTGATTAGTTTTGAGATGCGCTATGGCCCGGTGTACAAAAAAGTCCAGGTCGGTGCTTCGTTGCACTACCATCGTATCGGCAATTAACCATAGCCGTTTATAACAGAATCAAAAAACAAGGAATAAGCATGGCTCATGGGAAAATCTTTACGTTTGATGAAAACCGTAGGTATTTTGGCATGACTTTCGGGTAACGGGATTGTCCGAAGCTTTCTGAAGGGGTAATGCCTTGTAATAAGTTCTTTGGGGAGCAGGGTAATGGCCGTTCCGTTTTCTACAACATTAAGAATGTTTTCCAGGGTATCTGTTTCGATGTATTTTATACCTGCCGGTGTGGTATTCAGAAAATGAGTGAGAAGGTCCCGATAGGAGCAACCTCTGTTGAATACCGCCAGTTTTACAGGTTTGTCCCCTCTGATTAAAGTTTCCGGATCGGGAGTTCCGGAAGCAAGGACAATGTGAAGTTCTTCGAAAACAATAGTCTGTGTATCAAGATCCGGATGACGGACCGGGCCGGTTATAAAAGCTCCGTCGAGTTTATATTCGGTAACCTGTGCGATAAGATCGGATGTCGTTCCTGTTTTTAAAGTAAAATCAACATCCGGATAATCCCGGATAAATTTTTCCAATACGGAAGAGGCTCTAAGGGTAGCTGCGGAGTGTATACAACCGAGTCTGACCTGTCCGTTCAGGCCTTCTTGTTTATGGATGGAAAATTTAAAGTTGTCGATAGCCATCGTGATTTCCCTGGCAATCTTCAGAAAGTCGATCCCCTGCGGTGTCAGGGTTACGGAACGTGTAGTTCGATACAGTAGTTTGGTGTTCAGAGATTTTTCAAGCGCTTTTATCCTTGCCGAAACATTGGATTGTACAGTATTGGTGGCCGTAGCGGCCCTGGTGAAATTTTCGTATTCTGCAAGAGCGATAAAAATTCTCAGATCGTTGATATTCATTGTTTTATTTTTTGAAGTTGCTATATTAATCATTTTTAATCATTAATATGTGTGATTATTTATTGTTTTTAAAGCTCTGAAATTGGCTGTAATTTTGTAGTTGAAAAAACTGAAATCCGAATGTTATGGCGACAACGTGCAGTATATGGGAAAATGATCTGACAAGGATGTTAGGGGTGACGTATCCGGTAGTACAGGCTCCGATGATGGGGGTAACCACCCCGGAAATGGTTGCGGGGGCAGGAATGGCGGGTTGCCTGGGGTCGATTTCGCTGGGAGATCTTCCTCCGGAGGATTGTATCGGACTGATCCGTAAGGTGCATAAACTTACAGATCAGCCCTTTGCCGCGAATATTTTTGTTCATGAAATCCCTGAACTGGACAGTCGTCTGGAGCAGGAATATAAAGCGGCCAAAGCTTTTATAGAAAACCTGGCAAGGCAGCATGAGCTGTATGTGCAGTTACCGGAGGTCGGGGAGATCAGGCCCGTGGATTACCACGAGCAGATAGACGCCCTTGTTGCGGAGGGCATAAGGATATTGAGTTTTACTTTCGGCAACCTCGATGCACAAAGTATTGACCGGTTGAAGGAGAAGGGGGTACTGCTTATCGGTACCTGTACCACGCCGGATGAAGCGGTTACCCTGGAAAAATCGGGGATTGATATTATTTGTGTACAAGGGATCGAAGCAGGAGGGCATCGCGGAAGTTTCGGGACGGAGATGTCCGGGACCGAAGGGTTTTCTCTTTTGCCGCGGGTCCGGGATGGTGTAAATACTCCGCTTATTTATGCCGGAGGTATATGTGACGGTAGCACATTAAATATGGCCCGGGACCTCGGTGCACAAGGAGTACAGGTGGGTAGCCTGTTGCTGGGATCCGAAGAAAGTGCGTTGGAACCATTCGAAAAAGATCGGTTGCTTGCGGCGGATAAAACAGATGTGGTGTTGACCAGGAGTTTTTCGGGACGTTATGCCCGTGGTATTCGGAATCTGTTTACGGATACGCTTGAAAAATCGCCGTATATTCTGCCTTATCCTTACCAGAACAAGTTGACTTCCGCGTTGCGGAAACTGGCGAAATCGGTTAACCATACGGAGTTTGTAAGTATCTGGACCGGACAGGCCGATTACGGGTACTCCGGGGGAACCGTAAAGGATATTATGGAAGCATTGCTAAGTGATGCGGAGGGAGTACGTGCCGGTGGGAGATCTGAATGTTGAAATAAAAAGGGATACAGCCGTATGAGGTATATCCCGTTTTTTTTTGAGACCGGTTTTTAGCTGTTTGCTATCGCCCTCAGTTCTTTTATGGTTTGCAGAGGTGTTTTGCTTTTAAAGACAAAGCTACCGGCTACGAGGATATCTGCCCCCGCTTCGGTAAGTTGCTTTGCATTTTTTGAGGTTACACCACCGTCGATTTCTATTTTTGTTTTTGCGTTGTTCTTCAGGATCATCTCCTTCAGTTCGGAAACTTTTTTATATGTGTTTTCTATAAAAGACTGTCCGCCGAATCCGGGGTTAACACTCATGATACATACCTGGTCCAGATCATTGATAATGTCTTGGAGGAGGGATACCGGGGTATGAGGGTTAAGGGCCACACCGGCTTTCATGCCTTCCGCTTTAATGGCCTGGAGGGTACGGTGCAGGTGGGTGCATGCCTCATAGTGTACCGTAAGGTTATTGGCACCAAGATCCGCAAAGGTTTTGATATAGCGATCGGGATCCACGATCATCAGGTGCACATCTATGGTTTTCTTTGCGTGTTTTGCTATGGCTTCGAGTACGGGCATTCCGAAAGAGATATTCGGAACGAATACGCCATCCATAATATCGATATGAAACCAGTCGGCTTCACTCGCGTTGACCATTTCGATGTCGCGTTGAAGATTGGCAAAGTCTGCCGCCAGCACCGAAGGAGCTATAAGTTTCTGATCCATGGTATAGTGTTGTATTTACAGCGGTAAAAATAGGGTAAATCTTTGACTTGAAGGCTGAGCAGGGACAAAGAAAAACTCCGGCACGAGGCCGGAGTTCATCCATCAATCAAAAAACGAACAGTTATGATAAACTGTTGTCATCGTACCATATACCGATGCATTGACCGGCATGTGTGGGAATTAACCCAAATACGTTTTTAATATTTTACTTCTGGAGGTATGCTTCAGCCTGCGGATGGCTTTTTCCTTGATCTGACGAACGCGCTCGCGGGTAAGGTCGAAAGTTTCGCCTATTTCCTCGAGTGTCATCGGGTGCTGGTCTCCGAGTCCGAAATACAGGCGGATTACATCAGCTTCTCTCGGGGTAAGCGTTTCCAGAGCTCTTTCGATCTCCGTACGCAGCGATTCGTGAAGCAGGTCTTTGTCCGGATTGGGCGACTCTCCGCTTCGCAATACGTCATAGAGGTTAGAATCTTCTCCCTCTACAAGGGGGGCATCCATAGAAACGTGGCGCCCGGAGTTCTTCATGGATTCCTTAACATCATTGACGGTCATGTCCAGTTCCTTGGCAATCTCTTCCGCAGAAGGAACACGTTCGTGTGCCTGCTCCAGGAAGGCATAGGTCTTATTGATTTTGTTTATAGAACCGATCTTGTTCAGCGGTAGACGTACGATACGCGACTGTTCTGCCAAAGCCTGTAGTATAGACTGGCGAATCCACCATACCGCATAGGAAATAAATTTAAAACCACGGGTTTCATCGAAACGCTGTGCGGCTTTTATCAATCCCAGGTTACCTTCGTTGATAAGATCGGGAAGGGTAAGCCCCTGGTTCTGGTACTGCTTTGCTACGGAAACCACGAAACGCAGGTTGGCTTTGGTAAGCTTTTCAAGAGCGCGTTGATCTCCCGCTTTGATCCGCTGTGCCAATTCTACCTCTTCATCTGCAGTAATTAAGTCTACTTTCCCTATCTCCTGAAGATACTTATCCAGGGAAGCAGTTTCCCTGTTGGTTACCTGCTTCGTAATCTTAAGCTGTCTCATTTAATCTTCTCCTTGATTTTTTTATGTGTATAATTGCTTATGCAGTAGGTTATACGTAATATTGACGTTAAATGTTACAAAAGGTTTAATTAAAATTCCATTATTTTCCGGATTTCATGGTTTTTCAGGTTCGTGCCTCCGGTGTAAGAACGTTTTTACAACCTGTGTCATTGTGCTTAAAAAAAACTTTATTTATGATATAGACTTCTTATGAAGCAACTTGTTACATTTTTCTTCTTCCTTTTTTTAGTGACGTGCGGTCACTTTTTTTACGCACAGCAGGCGGTGTTGCCCGTAAGTAATTTTTCGGTAAACGATTATCACGCGGCCAATCAGAACTGGGGAATTACGACCGATGAAGACGGTCTTACCTTTGTAGCCAATCATCAGGGACTGCTGGTGTTTAACGGCCAGGACTGGCATCTGTATACCCTGCCCAACAAGACCATCATCCGGTCGGTATACAGGGACGGGGAGCGCATTTATACCGGTTCGTACGAGGAGTTCGGATACTGGAAGAAAAATGGTTTCGGGATTTTCGAATATACGTCCCTGACTTCACAGGTAGATCCGACCCATGAATTCCACAACGAAGAATTCTGGGAAATCACCCGTTGGGGCAAAAAGATCGTTTTTCGCTCATTTACGACCATATATATGTACGACGGTGAAAAGATCGTAGTGCTCAGCCCGGATTTTATCGTTACCAAGGTTACGGTGTACAAAGACGCCCTCATTATCGGCGAGAATAACGGCAGGATACACCGGTACACCGAAGAGGATGGTTTGCTGCCCTTCCCGGAAACAGAACATATCGATAATCCCGTTGCGGATATCGTTGTAGACGGCGATAAGCTCATCATAGGGACAAAGTCCGAAGGTTGCTTTACCTATACACCCGAAGACTACCGGCTGGAAAAATGGGATCCCGGGATCAACAGAATGCTTTCGGCATACGAACTCAACAAGATCTGTCTTGCGGGAAACAACCGTGTGGTTTTCGGAACGATAAAGAACGGGGTCGTAATTTATGACAGGAATACCCGTAAGATCAGGTTTATCAACCGTCATCTCGGATTACAGAATAATACGGTCCTCGGGCTGGATATGCGTAGAGATAACCTCTGGATTGCACTGGACAAAGGCATCGATGTAGTAAAGATCAATTCTGAGTTTACTTTTTTTAAGGACGACACCGGCGAACTGGGTACCGTATACGATATTGCTTTTTACAACAACACGGTCTATATGGGAAGCAATACGGGTGTTTATTATTTCCGGGACGGGAACATGGTCTTTCTCGAAAATTCCCAGGGGCATGTCTGGGATCTTTCCGTAGTTCACGGAAGGTTGCTGTGCGGGCACAATTCGGGTACCTATGACATTAGCGACAATACCTTCGAACGTATTTCCGGGATTTCCGGGGGGTATGCCATACGATCCGTGCCGGGCAGGGAAAATCTCTTTTTGCAATGTACCTATGTCGGACTGGTTCTGTATACGTATAAAGGCGACGACTGGGAGGTAACACTTGTCGACGGGATACAGTCGCCCCTGGACAATATCGTTTTTGAGAACCGGCATACCGCATGGGCCTCACATCCGTACAAAGGTTTTTTTCGGATCGGTCTGAGCGACGATTACAAAAAAGTAACCTCGGTAAAGACGTTCGGACAGGGGCAGATGAAAGGATTGAGAACCCAGGTTTTTCGGGTGGGAAACGATATTGCATTGTACAATTCGGGTGACTGGTACACCTTTAATCCCGACAGGGATCGGCTGGAAACGTTTATTCCTTTCAGAAAATATAAAGACAAGAAACTGCTTTACCAGGATAACGGACATTTCTGGTTTACCGATACGGGCAAAAACGGCATCATTTATACCGATCTCAAAAAGGATACGGTTATCGTACAGCGTGAACTGGGCAAAAGGCTGACCCCGCTTTTTGAAAAAGTGGTGAAAAGAAATGATTCGCTCTACTACTTTACCCTGAACGATGGTTTTGCAACGTTTAATTTTTACAAATACCGCCAGGAACACCAAAAAAGATATACCGATAAGGTGCGGATAGACCGGGCAGAGACCGCAGATACGCTCTACGATTTTTCGCAAAACCCGGGAATCCCCTTCGCCGATGCATCGCATATCCGGTTTTTTGTGTACTACCCCAATCATTTTGCACAGGATTTTCAATATCGTTTACTCGGTCCTATTACTCAGGAAGGCTATGTGAGCAACGGGGTTATCGATCTGCAAAATCTGGATTACGGAGTGTACCAACTGGAGGTAGCACCTTTTTCTCACGGTATGGACACCCCGGTCCGGCTCCGTTATAATTTTCGCATTTATCCTCCCTGGTACTTGTCCGATACGATGAAAGGCGTGTATCTTTTATTGTTTTTACTGACGATATACCTGCTCTTCCATTGGAACAGGAAACTTATTCGGGATCATCAGCGCAAACTCACCCGGAGGATGTACCGGGACAGCCAGCAAAAAATGGAGGCTCTCGAACGGCAGAACCTGGAACGCGAAGTGAAGATGAAAAGGAAAGAATTGATGAATTCCACCCTGATGATCAGTAAGAAAAACGAATTGTTACTGGAAATACAAAACGAATTAAAACGCATTCGCAAAGATAATGTCAATGAATACCGGGTAAAAAGCCTTATCGGCAAAACTACGGAAGCCATACATAACCAGGAAGACTGGCAGGTTTTCGAAACCAATTTTAACGACCTGCATGATGACTTTTTTAAGAGACTTGTAAAACGTTATCCCAAATTGACTTCCAAAGACATTAAGCTATGTGGTTACCTGAAGATGAATCTTACCTCAAAGGAAATAGCCCCGCTTATGGGGATAACGTCAAGAGGTGTTGAAATCCACAGATACCGACTCCGGAAAAAGCTCGTACTGGAAAAGGATCAGGATTTGGTAAAATTCCTGCTGCTTATTTAGGATATTTGCAATTAACTACCTTTGTTTTTGCTATAAAACAACTCATCATCCCTACATCAATATGTTAAATTTTAAGATAATGATATGATTTATTAATTATTTAATGTGTTGTTTTTTAGTTGTTTGTGTTTGTTTTGCTTCTTTGCTATGAGGATGTAGTGCTACTACTACAACGAAATAGTACTGCAGTGTCTAATTTTATCTTCGACTAAATCAAATCTTTTATTATGAAGGTAAAATTGTGTTGGCTTATATGTTATATAGCCTTAATTCCTGCAGGAGTTTTTGCGCAGGACGCCATAACGGGTACCGTAATGGATGCGGATAATCAACCGTTGCCGGGAGCTAATATCTTAGTAGAAGGCACCAACAGGTATGCTGTGACCGATTTTGACGGGAACTTCAGTATTGAAGCTTCGTCCGGGGAGGTTTTACAGATTTCTTATGTGGGGTTCCGTACCAGGAACGTCACTATAGGAAACGAACAAACGCTCACTGTTATGCTGGAGGAAGATACTTCCGAACTGGATGAAGTCGTGGTTGTGGGGTACGGGGTTCAGAAAAAAAGTGATATTACCGGTGCTGTAGCTTCCGTAAAAGCCGAAGATATTGTCAAACAACCGGCATTGACCGCAGTACAATCCATACAGGGAAAAGTGGCCGGTGTAAATATAGTGTCCAGTGATGCCCCGGGTTCTACACCTACGGTAATGGTACGGGGAATAGGAACGGCAGAAGGCGGAAGAGAACCGTTTTATGTAGTGGACGGACAGCCGACCCAGGATATCCGAAGTATTAACCCTTCGGATATCGAGTCGATCGACTTTCTTAAGGGCGCTTCGTATGCCAATATTTATGGTATCCGGGCGGCCAATGGTGTGATCCTTATTACGACAAAGAAAGGAAAAAAGGGAAAAGCCAAGATCAATGTGGATTCTTTTTATGGCGTTCGCAGCACGCTGAACCGGGTAGATATGGCCAATGCCAGCCAGTATATCACTTACTTTAACGAAGAGAGCGCTTCCCTGGGCGGCTTTATGCTCAGTGAAGACCAACAGTTCAATACCGACTGGTATGACGAGTTGCTACAATTGGGAAGCATCAGTAGTAACAGCCTGTCTATTTCCGGTGCGGGTGAGGCCATAGATTACTTTTTTAGTTATAACTTCTATGAAGAAGAAGGGATCTTAAAAGATAACAAATACAGCAGGGGTACGATCAGGAACAATAATACCTATCACCTTTTTGACGATAAGTTCCGCATTACACAGAATATCAATATCACCTACACCAATGAAGCTCCGAAACCTTTTTCGGCCTTCAACAATGCCTATCGGCAGTCGCCGCTGGTGCCGGTGTACTACGATAACGGAAGGTTCGGCCAGTCGTTCGTAAACCAGACTACCGGTGTTGTAGGTTATCGTTCGCAGGCAGGTGAGTCCGTGGGGCGCCTGTATCCGCATGGAAACCCGGTTGCCGATGTGTATTACCAGGACCAGGATATCAATACGACAACCCTGCAGGGGCAGATTACCGCAGAACTCGATATCACCGATAAAATTACGGCCACGGGGCGTTTCGGTGCAACCAAGTTTTATTCCAAAAACAATAATTACAATCCTATTCGGGAGCGATGGCTCAATGCAGACCCGAGAAGGACCCTGGAGCAATTCGAAGCCGGCAGGGTGCCGGACGAAGAAGACGGTACCATATCTACGGAATTTGCCAATAATTCGTACCGGGTTATAGATGAAGAATTTTTCCGCTGGAACCTGGAAGGGTTCGTAACCTATAACGATTCTTTCGATAAGCATAACCTTTCCGCGACCTTGGGATTGAGCCGTGAAAATTACGGAGGAAGGGAAAAAATGGAAGCCCTTGCCTATGACGTTTATGAAGAAAAGAGATTGCGGAGCCTCGGGAGAAGAACTTCCGCCTTTTTTGATAATACGGTAGAGCAGGAGTTCAACCAGTCTACAAACCTACAGTCTTATTTTGCCCGGGTAGAATACGATTTCGATAAAAAATATTTTGTCAGGGCCGTATTGCGACGTGACGGGACCAGTGATTTTATTACCGGAGACAACTACTTTGAGAATTTCCCGGCTGTGAGTTTGGGATGGACTATCTCCAAAGAGAGTTTCCTGGAAAAAGTTTCATTTCTCAACCATTTGAAACTGTTTGCGGGTTGGGGAAAACTGGGGAATGCCAATGTGCCTATCAATATACAGCAGATAAAGACCAATGCGGGCAGCGGAAATCAGAATTATGTGTTCGGGCCTACCCAGAGCCTGATTTTCGGGTCGTCTTTCGGTAGCCCGGTAGTGCCATTGCGGTGGGAAGTTACCGAAGAGTGGGAAGCCGGTTTCGACTTTGAGCTTTTTGACAGAAGGTTAACAGGTACCCTGGACTATTATAACCGTAAGAATACCAATACGATCGTTCTGGTTAAAAATATACTGAACTCCGCTGCGGAGGATGATTTCCGGGCCCATGCCGCGGAAGTTACCAATACCGGTTTTGAAGCATTACTGAGCTGGCGTGATAATATCAGTGATGATTTCAGTTATAACCTGAGTGTAAATTTCTCTACCAATAAAAACAGGGTACAGAACGTGCCTACGGGATATGACGGAGCTACCGGTGGAAGCCTGAGCAACGGGCAGATCACCAAGAGACTGAAGGATGGTGAACCGCTGTTTGCCTGGTGGATGTATGAAGCTGATGGAATATGGCAGAACCAGGAAGAAATCGATAATAATCCTTCCGTAGGCGGAGCTGCACCCGGACACCTGAGATATAAAGATCAGAACGGCGATGGTGTTATCGACGATCGGGACAAGAAGTATTTCGGTTCGTATATACCTACCTTCAACTATGGTGTGAATATCGGGATACAGTACAAAAAATTCGACCTCAGTATTGACGGATTCGGTCTCGGCGGGAATAAAGTTTACAACGGACTGGCCAACACGAGGCTCGGGGGAGAGAATGTTACAGCAGAAACTTTTAAAAACCGGTGGACCGGGGAAGGATCGACCAATTCACATCCGGGAGCTTATCGCGATGCTTTGCCATCTTCGTACTGGCTGGAAGACGGTGACTTTTTCCGGATCAATAACATTACCGTAGGCTATGCTTTCGAAGACCTGTCGTTCTTTAATCGTGTGCGTTTTTATGTCACCGCCCAGAACCCCTTTATGTTTACACGGTATTCCGGGTTTACCCCCGAACTCAACCGCAGTGGCGACAACGAATACGGAAACCCTGTAGGGACTACAGGTATGGAACTCTCAGCGTATCCTACGACGCGAACATTCATCTTCGGCGTTAATTTACAGTTGTAATAAACCAAATAAGAAACACATTATGAATCTGAGATATAAATATTGGTATGGTCTTTACGTTCTGGCTCTGGTAGGTTTGGCCGGTTGTGATGACTTTGTGAAAGAAGTAGAGATCGTAGATCCTACGGCAGAAGAAAGCGGAGAGATATTTGAGCCGGTACAGTTTGTTACCGGGGTTTACGGCAGGCATACGGATTTTGCCTTTGCATTTTCGTACCTGGGAATTACGGAGATTATTTCGGATAATGCCGATAAGGGAAGTTCTCCTACGGATACCGGAACGGACAAACACCTCCTGGACGGCCTGGAGCACAATGCTTCTACGCCTTCTATACGGGCCATGTGGACACAGTGGTACAAAACGATAGGTAGAGCCAGTCTGGCCATAGAATATACCGAAGAATACGAGATGACCAATGAAAGTCTCAGGGCGAGGCTTATCGGAGAGTGCAAATTTTTGAGAGCCCTGAATTATTTCTGGCTGGTCCGTTCTTTCGGTGAGGTTACCTTACAGCATGTAGACCTTGTGGAAAGAGCCCCCGTCTCTGAAGTTTACGCTTTTATAGAGCAGGACCTGAAAGAAGCTATAGAGGTACTGCCTCTGAAAAGCGAATACGCATCTTCCGATTTGGGAAGGGCAACCCAGGGAGCCGCACAGTCCCTGCTGGCCAAAGTATACCTGTACCAGGAAAAATGGCAGGAAGCAGCCGACATGGCACAGGAGGTTATCAATTCCGGTGAATACGGCTTAGAAGAAGATTACGCCACGTTGTGGAGAGCTTCCACGGAAAACGGGAGAGAATCCGTTTTCGAGATCCAGGCCAGGGGAGATATCATCGCTCACGGTGTTCAGCAATACTCTCAGACCCAGGGGGCTTCCGGACCCAATGGCTGGGGTTGGGGCTTTAACACGCCTTCCGAGGATCTGCTCAATGCGTTCAATGAAGAAGGTGATACGATCAGGAGAGACGCTACCATTATATTCCGTGGCGAAACCCTTTGGGATGGCAGACAGGTAGATCCGGCCGTACAGAATGCCATGTACAACGAGAAAGCATATTCCAGTGCCAATGCAGGGAATAACGATACCGACAAAAATATCAGGGTGATCCGGTTTGCCGAAGTACTCCTTATCCGTGCCGAAGCACTCAATGAACTCGGGCGGTCTTCGGAAGCCATTATTCCGCTCAACGATGTTCGAGACCGTGTAAATCTCGGAGCTGTTTCTACGACGGACCAGGGCGAGCTGAGAATGTTGATATGGAAAGAACGAAGGCTGGAACTGGCCATGGAACACGATCGCTGGTTTGACATTATCCGTACCGGACAGGCCGGAGACGTAATGAGAGCCCATGGAAAACCTTTTATAGACGGAAAACACGAGTTGTTTCCCATTCCTAATGACCAGCGTATCCAGACACCGGATATGACCCAGAACCCTCAGTGGTAATTATCGTTTCAAGGAACATTAGGATTATGCGGTTCTGAATCCCGGACTGCTATAGCTGAATTTTTTTAAATCTAAACCATACATAGTATTGATCATGCGAAATTTAATTTTTGTTTTTTCCGTAATGCTTCTCTGGAGCTGTAACCCAAAGAAAACATCATCAGACAAATCGTCTGCTACTTCGGAAGTGGCGGGAAAAGGCAAAGAAGGGCACATTGAAGAAAATGAACTGAAAGATGAGGAAATACTAAACCTGGTACAAAGGCAGACCTTCGATTATTTCTGGGATGGTGCGGAGCCCAATTCAGGGATGGCCCCGGAACGAATTCATATCGATGGGGACTACCCGCAGAACGATGAGGATGTCGTTACCATCGGAGGTTCTGGCTTCGGGCTGATGGCGATCCTTGTCGGTGTGGAAAGAGGGTTCATTACCCGCGAACAGGCTCTGGAACGCTATGAGAAAATCATCGGGTTCCTGGAAAAGGCAGATCGTTTTCACGGGGTATGGCCGCACTGGTTGTACGGTAAAACCGGTAAAGTAAAACCCTTCAGTGCGGAAGATGACGGGGGAGACCTCGTAGAAACCGCCTTTATGGTACAGGGGATGCTCACCGTAGCCGAATATTTCAAAGACGGATCGGAAAGAGAAAAAGAACTGGTTGGCCGCATAGAAAAACTATGGCATGAAGTGGAGTGGGACTGGTACACCAAGGGAGGAGAAGATGTCCTCTATTGGCACTGGTCTCCCGAACACGGCTGGAAAATGAACTTCCCTGTGGGAGGATATAACGAATGTCTGATTATGTATGTCCTTGCGGCAGCATCTCCGACACATCCGATAAAACCGGAAGCTTATCATCATGGATGGGCCAGAGACGGAGCCATCAGCACCGATAAAGCGTATTACGGACTCAAAACTGTTCTCGATCATTATGAGCATGACGACGCGCCTGTGGGACCTTTGTTCTGGGCTCATTATTCGTATCTCGGACTGAATCCCAAAGGGCTGTCCGATAGATACGGTGATTACTGGGAGCTCAATAAAAATCACGCTCTTATCAATTATAAGTATGCTGTGGATAACCCGGAAAACCACAAGGGATATGGTCCGGAAAGCTGGGGACTCACATCGAGTTATTCCATTAACGGTTATGCGGGCCACCGTCCCGGAAATGACCGTGGGGTAATTTCGCCTACCGCTGCCCTTTCTTCGTTTCCCTACACCCCGGATGAGAGTATGCAGATGCTGAGATATCTGTATCAGGATGCGGATAGTCTGGTCGGGAAATACGGTCCCTACGATGCGTATAGCCAGGAAGAAAACTGGTACGTACAGCGTTACCTCGCCATAGACCAGGGACCGATCCCGGTAATGATCGAAAATTATCGCAGTGGCTTGCTCTGGAACTTGTTTATGGAAAATAAGGATGTACGGAAAGGCCTGATAAAATTAGGGTTCAGCGCTCCCGGAATATCGGATAAGAAGTAATGTGGAACATAATTCCTCCCGGATTTGCAGGATACTATTTTCGCGTATCCTGCAGATCCGGTCTGTCCGGATTATTTTGCTAAATTGAAAACAAAAAACATGAGACATCCCCGAATTATTTTAGCGCTGCTGGTTTTTACCTGTACCATGGCTTTTGCACAGACAGGAGAAGAATATCTGGAAAAAGAATTTGTGAGTCAGGGCGATACCCTGAAGTACAGGATCCTCTATCCGGATGATTATACGTCCGATCGGGAATATCCCGTAGTGTTATTTCTGCACGGAGCGGGAGAACGAGGTCATGACAATCGCTCGCAACTCACCCACGGAAGTGCTCTTTTTCTGAAAGACAGTATCCGTGCACAATTTCCGGCTATCGTTATTTTTCCGCAATGTCCCAAAGCGGACTATTGGGCCAATGCCAAAGTAAAAAGAGGAAGAACCCCTTTAAAGATAAAATTCAGGTACGGGCGTAAGCCTACCAGGCCTCTCGGGCTGGTCATGGCTTTAATGGACAGTATGGTACAGACACCTTCCGTAAAACAGGAACAGGTGTATGTAATGGGGCTTTCCATGGGAGGTATGGGAACGTTTGAGCTCCTGTACAGAAAGCCGGATATGTTTGCGGCAGCAATTCCTATTTGCGGCGGCGGGAAAGCAGCATCGGTAAAAAACTATGCAGTAAAACTGCCCCTGTGGATATTTCATGGTGCCAAGGATAATGTGGTAGACCCTTTACTTTCGGTGCATATGGTGGAGAGGTTGTTGAAAGAAGGGGCAAACCCGAAATTTACCTTGTATGAAAATGCCAATCACAACAGTTGGGATCCCGCTTTTGCCGAACCCGACCTCTTGCCCTGGTTGTTTTCGAAGACGAAGAAAAACTAAGAAAAAATGATTGCTATAACCAGAAAAGCCGGTGTGTTGTCTCTTTTGCTACCGGTTTTAATCTCTTGTACCGATACCCCGGTGCGGGAGGAAAAAGAAAAAGATTCTTTTACAGCCCAGGTAGATTCTGTCCTGGGGCTTATGACCCTTGAAGAGAAGATCGGACAAACCGTACTTTTTACCAGCGGATGGGATGTTACCGGGCCTTCCATGGATGATAACTACCGGGAATATATAGAAAATGGCAGCGTCGGGGCAGTGTTTAATGCCTTTACGACAACATATAACCGGGAATTGCAGCAGGTTGCCGTGGAACATACGCGCCTCGGTATTCCGTTGCTTTTTGGTTATGATGTTATTCACGGACACCGGACGATATTTCCTATTCCGCTTGGAGAATCGGCAAGCTGGGATCTCGGGCTCATGGAAAAAACGGCCCGGATAGCCGCAGTAGAGGCTTCGGCAGAGGGGATAAACTGGACTTTTGCACCTATGGTAGACGTTGCCAGAGATGCCCGTTGGGGACGTATTGCAGAAGGAGCCGGGGAAGACACCTACCTCGGCTCGCTGATAGCTAAAGCAAGAGTGAAAGGGTTTCAGGGCGATGACCTTGCGGCAAACAATACCATACTGGCTTGTGCCAAGCACTATGCTGCTTATGGGGCAGCCCTCGCAGGAAGAGATTACAACACCGTGGATATGTCCGAAAACGAATTCCGGACGACATATCTACCTCCTTTCAAAGCCGCTCATGATGTGGGAGTGGCCACGTTTATGAATTCCTTTAACGATCTCAACGGTGTGCCCGCCACCGGAAACTCTTTTTTACTCCGGGATATCCTGAAAGGCGACTGGGATTTTGACGGTTTTGTCGTCACCGATTATACCTCTATAAACGAAATGGTTCCTCACGGTTATGCCCGCGACGAAAAGCATGCCGGAGAAATAGCCATGAATGCCGGGGTGGATATGGATATGCAGGGTGGTATTTATATGAAATACCTGAAACAATCCATACAAGAAGGAAAAGTAAGTGAAAAAGACCTTAACGATGCCGTACGGAGAATACTGGATATGAAATTTCGTCTGGGTCTTTTTGAAGATCCCTATCGTTATATGGATAAAACCCGCGAGAAGGAAGAGGTCCTCAGTGAAGAGCACCTGGAGGTTGCCCGGGATGCCGCACGGAAATCCATGGTACTGCTGAAAAACGACAAGGAGGTACTGCCCCTGAAACAGGGAGCCAGGATAGCGCTTGTCGGCCCCTTGGTTAAGGACGAAAAAAATATTATAGGAAACTGGGCTGCTGCCGGAGATCGTGAAGGTACGGCAGTAAGCGTATTCGAAGCTTTCGAAGAGCGCCTCGGAAAAGATAATGTGCTTTATGCCGAAGGGTGTAAGGTGCTCGGAGAAGATACTTCCGGTTTTAAAGATGCCATTGCCGTAGCCCGAAAAGCCGATGTGGTGGTTATGGTGGTAGGTGAGCTGGAAGGTATGACAGGGGAAGCCGCAAGCAGAACAGATATCAATATTCCGGGGAAGCAGAAAGAACTCATAAAAGCAGTTAAGGAGACCGGGAAGCCTGTTATCCTGGTGCTGATGAACGGAAGACCTCTTACACTGGAATGGGAGAACAAGACCGCCGACGCGATACTGGAGGCCTGGTGGCCCGGGACTATGGGCGGGTATGCCGTTGCCGATGTGCTTTACGGAGATTATAACCCTGCCGGGAAACTCACCGTGAGCTTTCCGAGAGCTGTAGGACAGCTGCCCTTGTACTACAATCACAAAAACACCGGAAGACCGATACAACCGGAGGATCCCGATCAGAAATACGTATCGCGATATCTCTATACGCCTAACACCCCTTTATATCCTTTCGGATACGGACTCAGCTACACTTCGTTTGCCTACGAAGTAAGCACGGACAAACAAACGCTTGTTCCCGGAGAGACACTGACGATTACTGCAAAAGTAACGAACACCGGTGAGCGGGACGGAGAAGAGATCGTGCAGTTGTATGTACATGATAAAGTGGCTTCCGTTACACCGCCGGTCAAGGCGCTGAAAGGATTCGAAAAGATATTTCTGAAGAAGGGAGAAACAAAGTCTGTGAAATTCGAACTCACTGCAGAAGACCTTAAGTTTTTCAATCCTGAGCTGGAATGGATATACGAACCCGGAATGTTCGAACTCTTTGTAGGAGGACATTCCGATATGCCGTTTACGCATACTTTCGAATTGAAAACCGAATAGGAAACACCTGGACATGCGGATACCGAGAGCTTTGAGGTAGCTTCAGGGATATAAAAAAACACCCCGTTCATTCGAACGGGGTGTTTTTATTAACAATTGAAAATATATAACACTTGATTAAGATCTGTTTTTAGACTCTTTTCTTTCGGGTCTTGGTAACAAAGCTTTTCTGGATACCTTCGGTTTTTTTGTCCTTGGGTCCAGACCGATGTATTTTACATCGATAACATCACCTACATTAACCACATCGGTTACATTATTGGTGCGATCCCATGCCAGCTCGGAAATGTGCAGCAGGGACTCTTTACCGGGAACAAATTCGATAACGGCACCGAAATCGAGAACCTTGATAACCTTTACCGTATAGGTGTCTCCCTCTACAGGCTCAAACGTATAAGCATCTACGGCAGCTATAGCCTTGTCTATACCTTCCTGATCCACACCGAGGATCTCTACGATACCGAGGTTTCCTTCTTCCTCGATAACGATAGTGGTCTGTGTGCTTTCCTGTAATGCCTGAATGTTTTTACCACCTGGTCCTATAACCGCACCGATATATTCTTTCGGAATAGTCATTTTAATGATCTTCGGAGCATGAGCTTTTACGCTTTCGGCAGGGGCCGGGATTGTTTCCGTAAGTTTGTTCAGGATATGCAGACGTCCTTCGCGGGCCTGGTCAAGAGCTTTTTCGAGAATCTCATAAGAGAGCCCCTTGATCTTGATGTCCATCTGGCATGCGGTAATACCGTCGGCAGTTCCGGTTACTTTAAAGTCCATATCACCGAGGTGGTCTTCATCGCCGAGAATATCCGAAAGCACGGCGTATTTCTCTCCTTCGGAGATCAGTCCCATGGCGATACCCGAAACCGGTTTTTTTAGTTGTACACCGGCATCCATAAGTGCCATAGTACCCGAACAAACGGTTGCCATAGAAGAAGAACCGTTAGATTCCAGTACTTCAGAGACAACTCTTACAGTGTAAGGACAATCCGAAGGGATCATATTTTTAAGGGCACGTTGTGCCAGGTTTCCGTGTCCTACTTCTCTTCGGGACGTACCGCGTATCGGTCTTGCTTCTCCGGTAGAGAAAGGAGGGAAGTTGTAATGCAGATAGAATTTTTCTTCACCCTGATCGGTAGGGAGGTCTATAACATTGGCCTCTCTTGATGTTCCCAGGGTTACTGTAGCCAGAGCCTGTGTTTCTCCCCTGGTAAATATCGATGATCCGTGTGTGGAAGGCAGGTAATTCACTTCACACCAGATAGGGCGGATGTCTGTGGTTTTTCTGCCATCCAGGCGGATGTTCTCGTCAAGGATGAGGTTTCTTACCGCTTCTTTCTGTGCTTTACCGAAGTATTTCCCGATAAGGGGGGCACTTTCCAGAAGTTCTTCTTCTGTGAAGAGTTCGGCACAACGTTCTTTCAGTTCCGAAAACTGTTGAGTACGTTCTTGTTTTGATGTATTAGCTTTGGCTATGGCATAGCACTGCTCATAGGCAAATTCATGTATTTTGGCTGCGATAGCCTCGTCTTCAGGCTCTCCTGCATATTCGCGAATGGCTTTTTTACCGACTTTTTCAGCCAGTCTGAACTGGGCTTCGCACTGTAATTTAATGGCTTCGTGGGCAACTTTGATCGCTTCTGCCATTTCCTTTTCGGAAACTTCATGCATTTCTCCTTCTACCATCGCAACAGAGTCTACAGAAGCACCTACCATAAGGTCGATGTCAGCAGCAGCCAGTTGGGTTTTGCTCGGGTTGATGATAAATTCACCGTCTATCCGTGCTACCCGTACTTCGGATATCGGATATTCGAAAGGAATATCTGAAATAGCGATACAGGCAGAGGCAGCAAGCCCTGCAAGGGCATCGGGCATAACGTTGTTGTCGTGAGACATCAACTGTATCATGACCTGAGTCTCTGCATGATAATCTTTAGGGAATAACGGACGTAAAACACGGTCTACCAATCGCATGGTAAGGACCTCGCTGTCGCTCGGACGCGCTTCACGTTTAAAGAATCCGCCGGGGAATCTTCCGGCAGCGGCAAACTTTTCGCGGTAATCCACGGTTAAAGGTAAAAAATCCACATCGGGCTTCGCTTCACGTGCAGAAACCACGGTAGCGAGCAGCATTGCATCTCCCATGCGAACAACAACAGACCCGTCGGCTTGTTTAGCCAGCTTTCCTGTTTCTATGGAGATGGTCCTGCCATCGCCCAAATCAATAATCTCTTTTTTTACTTCAGGAATCATAGTTCTTCTTAAAATTAATTTATACAAAGGGTTCCGTCCGGCAGACGGGGTTGTTGTGTTGTTGTAGTTAACCCAATGAAAATTACTTCGCCCTGAGAAAATATTCCGGCCTAAACCGGGTATGAATAAAACAAAAAAGAGGCACTAAGGCCTCTTTCGGAATTATTTTCTAAGTCCTAATTCTTTCACGATAGCACGATATCTCTCGATATCTTTTTTCTTGAGGTAGTCGAGAAGGCTTCTTCTTTTACCTACCAGGCTAACCAGCGCTCTTTCGGTGTTGAAATCTTTACGGTTTCTTTTCAGGTGCTCCGTAAGGTGTGAAATCCTGAATGTAAACAGGGCTATTTGACCTTCGGCAGATCCTGTGTTTTTCCCGGAACCTCCGTGCTTTTTAAAAATGTCTTCTTTGACTTCTTTGTTCAAATACATGCCAATATTGTTTAAATGATTCTTATGTATGGTAATAGCTCGTCTATTACGGGCGCAAATATAGGGGAAATAGTTGTAATAATCTTTTTTTGTAAAAGATATTTTGAGGAGCGTTCCGGAACCTGATAGCTCACCCGTACCGTAGTCGGTGTTTTCAGATGATGTCGTAGTAGTGATCCGCGGCGACCGGTACAGGGTATGCGTTATGATGATGTGATAAGAACTATGTACATTAGAGGGTACGGGAAAGGACAGCGGGGAGTGGGTTAAAGCTGATCTTTGAGTGCCTCTACCAATTTGTCCACGGCTTTCCTGTCTGTGAGGATGATGATTGCCCCGCCGTTGATGTCGAGATCCCTGAATTGAAGATGTGTCGTATTTTCCTGTTTGTCTTCCAGCAGAGCCTGTATTTCCACGTTCAGGATTTTGGCAATGATCAGGAGTTTGGAAAGTTTTATTTCGTGGAGATCACTTTCCCAGTTACAATACGTGCCGTGGGAGACGCCTATAGACTCCTCCATCTCTTTCTGGGTAATGCCCCGAGCCTCCCGTAATGCTTTGATTCTTGCTCCGATCTTCATAGGGTGTTTTTATCAAAAATACGAAAATGTCAGAAAAAATTCAAAAAATGTCAGGTTTTTGTGTGTAGTTTTTAATATAAAATGACAATTTTTGGAAAGAATATTATTGAGATATTGAAAATATACGGGGTACACATGGTACTTTGACAACAAATAACCGGTCCCATTACTGAAATACCAAAACTTAACCTGAAGACTTTTGACAAACCTGTTATACCGAACCGACTTCTGAAATGAAAAAATAAATGCTGTAGTCCCGTTAAAGACGCTTTCTTGATAACGGGGTACAAGACCTGTATTTCTTCAATCCGCGTTCGCGAACAAAAACCCTTTGAAGGGTCTTCCCGGTCATTAATGTAAAGTGTATATCGTAATATCCGAAACGTTGTCTTTTCGGAACTGTTGTGCGGATATATTTATGACAAAATACAAAAATACCATTTTCGCGAAAGGTGGACATATTCCCGGGTGTCCGTAAAAGTCCGGGACGATTTTTAACCCTTAATCTTGTTCAATATGAAAAAGCTAAACAAGTTTGATTTAAAGAAGCTCGATTCTAAAGACCTGAGAAACATTCAGGGAGGATCCGGAGGAGGAAGTTTCTCCGCTTCAGCTTCACTTTCTGCCAGCTTAAGCCTTGGTTATACCGAGGTCGATGTAGAAGTCGAGGCAGAGGGAGAGGCCGAATGGTAGTTTCCGGTATATCAATATCCTCTAATTTGTTTAGAGGATATTGTTTTTAATATCCGGAGCATACGTCCGGAACAGAATCTTACCGGGAAAAGCGGTTAAAAACCAACAAACTACGATCATGATATTACTATTGAGCAGGCAGGATGACGGAAGTACTGCATTTGTTGTGCAATGGCTTCTGTACCTGAACAAAAAATATAAAAGACTGAACGGTGATACCGACCGGGTAAAAATCGTGGGTGTCGATATGCAAAGCGATGCGTTTATCCTGGAAGAGAACGGCAATACATTCAACCTTTTCGATTTTGATTCCGTATGGTACCGTCGAAGGGGGATGTCCATCAAAAACACACAGGCCGATACGGGATTGCTGAATGAGGTACTTTTTACAGATAACGAACATTATCATAAAAGGCATGTCAACGAAGAGCTGAAAGAACTCATTGCCTATGCACACCATATCGTGGAGAAAAAAAGTACCAGGCAACTGGGAGGGCATATGACATCGGCCGTGAATAAATTCAAGGTCCTTGACCTGGCCCGCGATTGCGGACTGAAAATACCCAGGACATTTGTAGTGACCTCCAAAGACGAAATCCTGAAGATCATGGAAAAAGAAGGGAATGTCGTCACCAAGGCCATGAGTCAGGGGATATATTTCTTTACCCGTAAGCGGCATTACTATTCCTATACCGAACGGCTTACCCCCGATGCTGTAAGGCAATTACCCGATGTATTCTTTCCATCCCTGTTACAGGCCGAAATAAAAAAGAAATATGAACTCAGGATATTTTTTCTGAAAGAAGAATACTATGCTATGGCTATTTTTTCTCAGAATGACTCCAAAACCGAAGTGGATTTCAGAAAGAAGACCGAAGACAGCCAGGTGAGAAATGTACCTTATCGCCTTCCGGAGCACATCCGGGAAAAGCTGATAGAAGTTGCGGCAAAACTCCGGCTGGATACCGGGTCTTTTGATATGATCGTGGATACCGACAATAATTATATTTTTCTCGAAGTGAACCCTCTGGGGCAATTCAGTATGACCTCCTTTCCGTGTAACTACTACCTGGAAAAGAAAATTGCAGAAACATTATGAGTATAAAACTACAGAAATTCGAAATAGAAAAGAAAAAGCTGGAGAGTTTGCCACTCTTCTACAATTATATTCTCTACAACGATTTTCCCGAAGCGGATGCCGGGGTTGAGGAATGTGTGAGTTTCAATGAAAAGCTCAACTGTTACCAGGATCACACACCTCCGGAAAAGATCATTTCAAAATTCATAGATTTTTCAAAAGACTGAACATGGAAGGACATATCATCGATACCAACAGGAATAATTTTTTTATGCTCTATGCCGACTGTATCCCCGTGAAGGGATATACGCGGACCATGATTTGCGATACGGCCAATGGAGAACTGTTTTTTGTAGATAACACCTATTACGACCTGATCCTGGAACTGAGGGAACTAACCATAGGAGAGGTTGCAGCGATGCTTGGGGAAGACGACCTCCCCGAATTCGCAACCTTTCTGGAACAAATGACAGCGGGTGATCTGGGGACTTTTGTCGAAGATCCCGGGCTTTTTCCGCCTATCGCCGAAGAATGGGACAGCCCGTTCAGGATCACGGACGCCATTATCGATATCCGGGATAAACAACACGATTATAATGGGCTCTTCGACCAGCTCAATGCATTGTTATGCCCTTACGTGCAAATCCGTTCGTATGCGGAGCAGTCTCCCGAAGCGCTGAACGCTATACTTTCCGCGTATGATAAGCTATCCGAATTCAGACATATAGAGATTGTTCTGAAATATCCGGAAGACTTCGATGAAAATGGTTATCGCAATATCCTATCCGATTACAGGATGGTCTCTCTTACGTTTTACGCTTCTAAAAACGATCGGGAGATCGCACATCACCGGATGTCCTTTATAAAACAGACTTTTAGTTCGTGTGAGCAGTGCGGTATTATCAATAAAAAGAGCATGAGCCTTCCGGGGCTGAGCAGCTTTATGGAGCATAAAAATCACAACAGCTGTCTGAACCGGAAAATTTCAATTGACGAATCCGGGAGGATAAAGAACTGTCCTTCCATGAAAAAGGATTACGGGGATGCAGATAACGTTCCGTTGGCCGAGGTTTTAAAAGACAGGGCCTTCACAGGGTTGTGGGATATCCGTAAAGACCAGATCAAGGTATGTAAAGATTGCGAATTTCGCTATATCTGTTCGGATTGCCGGGCGTATGTGGAAGATCCTTCCGATATCTATTCGAAACCTTTGAAATGCAGTTACGATCCTTATACCGGGCAATGGGAAGAAACAATGCATGAACACCAAAAAGCAATACTATGAAAATGACACCTGTTTTTTTAATCCTCCTGATATTCTGGGGGAATATGTTAACTGCCCAGGAAGATGATGACATGAAGGATTACGGCAAAGTTTCCGGACAGCTCGATTCGATTTACCAGAGCGATCAGAAAGTACGGTTCGAGCTGATGGCTTTGAAGAGCAAACTGGATAAGGCTACCGGACAGGAAAAGGTGGCGTTGCAACAGGAATTTGCAGCTTCTATCCTGACGATGCAAAAGAATGATTCTATGAACCTCAGGGCGGTAAGGGCTATTATTGATGAATACGGCTGGCTCGGCCCCGGAAAAATAGGCGGACAAGCCAGTCAGGCTATGTTCCTGGTGATACAGCATGCGGATATCGATGTTCAGAAAAAATACCTGCCGCTTATCCGGGAGGCTGCTGAAAAGGGAGAAACCAGTAAGAGCAATCTCGCGCTGCTCGAAGACCGTATTGCCATCCGCGAAGGCAGGGAGCAGATTTACGGAAGCCAGGTATGGGTAGACCCCGTAACCAATACACACTATGTAGACCTGTTATCCGACCCGGATCATGTGGATGAGCGGCGGGCCGAAGTGGGATTGCCGCCTATGGAAGTATATCTGAAACAGGCTTTTGGTATGGAATGGGACCCCGAAACGTATAAGAGCGATGTGTTGCCGAAACTGAAAGCTCTTAAGGCTTCCGCGAAGAAGTAATAATCCGCCAAATTATTAAAGTGCATGCACAAGATTATTCTCATAACCTGTTATTTCGGTCGTTTTCCCTGGTATTTCAGGCTCTTCATAAAATCCTGCCGATATAATCCTACCGTAGAATTCCTGATTTTTTCCGATGCTGATCCGGGATATGACCTGCCTCCGAATGTGACATTGGTGCCTTTCGGTATCGATGAATTTAACCGGCTTGCCACCCGTAAACTGGGATTGGATATCCGTATTCGGGAAGCCTACAAGTTATGCGATTTTAAACCGGCTTATGGCGTTATCTTTTCAGACTACATCGAAGGGTATGATTTCTGGGGTATAACGGATATCGATATCGTATTCGGGCGTATACGCGAATTTATGACTACGGCATTACTTCATACGTACGAGGTTGTTTCGGTAAGGGACGATTATCCCACGGGCAGTTTTATGCTCTTCAGAAATACGGATAAGATCAACAGACTTTACACCCTGAGCAGAGATTATCAAAAGGTGTTTGCCTCGGAAAAGCACTACTGTTTCGACGAATGCAACTTCAAGCATTATTATCTGCAGGAAGGAGGGGATATTTTTAAGACACATTGCGATATCGAAAGTATGCATCATGTCCTTAAAAAGGAAGAGCAGAAAGGATTGGCAGTTCATTTTGATTTTCTCATCATCGAAGGACTCCCCGGAGCGCTGAAGTGGGACAGCGGTGTACTGTCTTTTAAAAATGAATATGAAGTCTTAATGCATCACCTGATTTTATATAAAGCCAATCGTTACACCCGAAAAAAGGTATGGAAAGAGATTCCCGATACCTTTTATATCGACAGGTATACGATACGGCGATATTCCACCCGGTCCGTCCGGGGAAAAATCCATAGTTTTATCCGTAATACCTGCCTTCCGGGGCTGAAAAAAGCCGGATTTGCTATCGATTCCTATATGGCACATATATTGGGACGAAAAGTAAAAGGACTTTCCCCGGCCGTATACGAACTCAACGGGATAAAGGTTCGGATATCGAAAAATGATAACGGGGAAAACCAGGTTTCGTTCCAGGGTATCCGCCCGGTTCCCCTGGTGAAATCGTTATGGTATCCGGAGCGTTTTTACAGTCGTTCGGTAAAACAGGTGAGGTGCCGTATAGCGGAGGGTAAACTTACGGAATATCATATTAACGGTGGAAAGCAGACGTTTAAGCTCAGCGGGAGTAATACGGACGCAACAACTACGCCGACAACAGCAGACTATGCCGGAAAAATTCTCCCGGATGCCGGATGAACGGAGGGGGGAGTTTTTTAGTTTGTAGTTTTGTAATCGTTGTGTAAGAATATAAAAAAAGAGGCTGTCTTTTCGGGCAGCCTCTTGATGTGTGTTAGTCTCTGACTTCCTGATTCAGGATCAGGTCGAGGTAGAGGTTTATTTTTTTCTTGAGGTTTTTACGGTGCGATATAAAATCGAGGAAACCGTGTTCCTGTAAGAATTCTGAGGTTTGAAAGCCTGCGGGCAGATCCTGTCCGGTAGCTTCTTTTACAACCCTGGGGCCTGCAAAACCAATAAGTGCTCCGGGTTCTGCAATATTAATGTCACCGAGCATGGCATACGATGCCGTAGTTCCTCCGGTAGTAGGGTCCGTACAAAGCGAAATGTAGGGAATACGTGCTTCGGCCAGTTGTGCCAGTTTGGCTGATGTCTTGGCCAGCTGCATGAGCGAAAGGGCAGCTTCCATCATCCGGGCACCACCGGATTTGGATATCATCAGAAAAGGAATGTTGTTTTTTATGGAGTAGTCGATAGCTCTGGCAATTTTTTCTCCGACAACGCTTCCCATCGACCCCCCGATAAAGGCAAAGTCCATACAGGCAATAACCAGGTCTTTACCCATAGATTTCCCTACTGCGGTACGAACCGCATCTTTGAGGTGGGTCTTTTCCTGGGCTTCTTTCAGGCGGTCCGTATATTTTTTGGTGTCGACAAACTTCAGCGGATCTTTGGAAGTGAGGTCGGGATCGAGTTCTTCATAAGTGTTATCGTCAAACAAGATCGAAAAATATTCCTTGCTTCCTATCCTGACATGATAGTCGTCCTCCGGGCTGACGTAAAAGTTTTTCTCCAGTTCTTCGGCTCCGACAATTTTTCCGGTAGGAGACTTATACCAAAGTCCCTTAGGCGTGTCTTTCTTTTCCTCCGTGGTGGTCTGGATACCTTTTTCTTTTCGTTTGAACCAAGCCATGTTTTTGTTTTTCGTTATAATAAAGTGTTGTTGAGTACCCGTTTACCGGGGTTTTTGGGCGCAATTTAAAAAATATGCACGACATAAACCCCGGTAAGCGATTATACTCTTTAACCTCTCTACAAGGTATTTACATTATTAAGGTCTTCGAAAGCTTTCTTCAGACGTGCGATAAACGTCTTTTCTCCCTCACGAAGCCAAACTCTCGGATCATAGAATTTTTTATTGGGCTGATCTTCTCCGTCCGGATTTCCGATCTGAGCCTGAAGATAATCTTTTTTATCCTGGATATAATCTCGTATTCCTTCGAGGAAAGCGTATTGAAGATCCGTATCGATATTCATTTTGATAACCCCGTAACCGATAGCTTCACGGATTTCTTCGATCGTAGACCCGGATCCTCCGTGGAATACGAAATCGATGCTGTTGGCAGGAACATTGTATTTTTCGGATACGAATTCCTGGGAGTTTTTCAGGATCTTGGGAGTAAGTTTTACATTTCCGGGCTTATAAACCCCGTGTACGTTTCCGAAAGCAGCGGCAATAGTAAACTTAGGGCTTATTTTCATCAGCTCTTCATAAGCGAAAGCTACTTCTTCGGGTTGGGTATAAAGTTTGGAAGAATCTACATCGGTATTATCCACACCGTCTTCTTCACCACCGGTAACACCCAGTTCTATTTCGAGAGTCATACCCATTTTACTCATGCGCTCCAGGTACTTTTTACAGATCTCGATGTTCTCTTCCAGAGGTTCTTCCGAAAGGTCTATCATGTGAGAACTGAAAAGCGGTTTTCCTGTTTCTGCAAAGTGTTTTTCACTGGCATCGAGCAGGCCGTCTATCCAGGGAAGCAGTTTTTTGGCACAGTGGTCCGTATGTAGGATAACAGTAGCTCCGTAAGCTTCCGCGAGTTCGTGTACATGCTTGGCGCCGGCTACGGCTCCGAGGATCGCAGCTTTTTGTCCGTCATTGGAAAGTCCTTTTCCGGCGTTGAACTGAGCTCCTCCGTTTGAAAACTGAAGGATAACCGGAGCGTTCAGTGTTGCTGCAGTTTCCAGCACCCCGTTGATACTGTCCGAACCGATTACGTTTACTGCCGGCAAAGCAAAACCTTTGCTTTTTGCATAGGCAAATATGTCCTGTACTTCATCGCCGGTAGCTACCCCGGGCTTAATGTTATGACTCATAGTTTTTAAGTTTTCCAGAATTTGAAAATTAGTAAAGAGCAAAAATAATAAATTTCAATGGCTAAAACCCAAAATCGCTGTCTAAATTAGCATAGCGGGCCATCTATGACGATCGGAGCGGAGTGAGCCTGTCAGAAAGGATAATTGATACCGATGTTGTACACGGCATTTCCGAAATTATAATCCCGGAACCAGCGCCTGGACATCTGCTCGGCGGGGTTATAGGTTTTAAAGCCGGTATCGAGGCGGATGACGAAGAAACCGAAATCGTAACGAAAACCGAAACCTGTTCCGAGGGCGATATCTTTCAACGAAGAAAAGTCTTTGAAGATAGCTTCTTCATTTGCCACGTCATCCAAAGCGTTCCAGATGTTACCCGCATCGGCAAAAATAGCTCCGTTAAGACTCCCCATGATGTTAAAACGATATTCGAGATTCAGCGCAATTTTCAGGTTAGCTTCGTTAAAATCATTTCGGGCATCTGTTCTTCCCGGGCCGAGAGAGTAGGCCTGCCATGCCCTGTTGTCATTGGTTCCCCCGGCAAAATAACTTCGGGAAAACGGAATATTGGTCGCATTGCCATACGGAATGGCAAAACCAAAAAAGCCCCGGAAAGCAAGAATGCCCTGCCGGGAGATCTGCTGATGCTTTATAAAGTCCAGTTCTGTTTTTACGTACTGGGAGTACTGTACGTCGAATACCAGTTTTTTGCCATTGTCGTTCTTGTTGAATTTGATGAGTTGCGATGCAGCGGAAAGCACGTTTCCGGCAATTTCCAGTTTGGTTTTGAACTGTGAGAACGTATTGTCGCTGGCCCCGCGCCTGGTATTTTTCGTGTAGGTGAAATTAGAAGCAAAGATGAGGTTATTAGCGCTCAGTCGTCTCCTTCGTTCGTCGATACTGGAGATACTCCGGAAATCGTCCGAATTCGGAGTCAGCCCCGTGATGGCACCGGATAATGCATCGCGGGTGAACTGGTCGGTTCCCGAAGGGATGAGAAGATTCCCGTTATCATCGAAATAAGCCGGATCTACCGTATAATTTTCCGCGATATTGTTCAGCCTTTCATAACTGTTCTGGTACACCCTGAAGTAACGGTCCACATTGAGGTTACGTATAAATTCGATATTCACCAGTTCAAAAGTGTGTTTCTTCTGGAAAGAAGGCGTCCAGTTGTACCGCAGTATGGTATTGAAACTCTGTTTGTCCAGCCCTATATTCTTCTGAAAGGAACTACCTACCGAGATACGGGTCTCCGGCAACATGTATTTAGGAATAAACTTCCGGGTATCGAACAGGAAAAATATCCGCGGAAAATTCAGCCGTATATCTCCTCCGAATTCGGAAATATTAAAAAAGCGGTCATTGGGGTTACTGGCTTCCCTGGATGAACCTACGGTTCCCCGTGCCGATACTTCCAGGGTTTCCGCCCCCCGGAAAACATTCCGGCTGATGAGGGAGGTACTGAACGATATACCGATATCCTGGATGTTGGAATGTGATATATCCGTATTGAGTCCCAGCGAAAATTTGGGACGGTGGGTGAGGTATATATTGGTATTCAGGGTGTCGTTTGTCCCGTTCTCATACAGGTATTCGATGTTCGGGTACTTAAAGGTATTGAGGTTGCTGATCTGCCTGTAGGTGCGTGTACGATCGATCTCGCGGTAAAGGTTTCCCGGGGCGATAGCCACCGCATCGGTCAATGCCTTGGGTTTGTACCGCAGTTTGTTCCTGAAATAGATGGTGAATTTATCATAAGATATCGAATCGAGGGAATCACGGTCCATACCAAAAGTGTAATCGGCATAGATGTTCACATTTTTTATACGGTGTATCTTATATGGGATCTCCTTTACCGAATCGCCCACCCTTTCATGCCGGTTGTCTATTTGTATTTCCACCGGCATTTTATAATCTTCGTTAGCCGTCAGGGTATCCCGGAGTACATTGAAACGGATAGACGAATTGGGCTGGAACTGGTAGATCCCGGAGTTGATCAGTATGGAATTTATTCGTTCCCGTTCCGCTTCGAAATGGGCGAGATCGAATTGTTCTCCTTTTTTGATAAGCATCCTCGAATCGTAACGGGAGTAAATAGAATCGACATCCGGAGACTCTATTCTCTTGGAAATACTGTCCAGAAAATAGGGTTTCCCGGTGGTGACACGGTAATTGACTTCGCCGCGTTTCTTTTTATTCGGTACCGAGTCTACGGTATAAGTAACCTTATTGTTAAAATAGCCTTTGCTGTTGTAATATAGGTTCAGGCGTTCTCTCGATTTTCCGGCTTTGATCTCGTTGACGATCACCGGGGCTTCTCCCGTTTCTTTGAGCCAGTTGTTAAACCCTGCTACGGACCGTCCCAGTTCGATGACCTGCTTTTCCGAGAGCAGGTTTATCATGTGTTTCTCCCGCTTCGCTTTACGGTGTAACCATGCGAGGTAAGCGGAGTCCGATTTCGGAGTAGCGAGATTATAAATATGAAGTTTAAGGTGAAAACCGAGCAGCGAACTGTTGGGATGCTGTAAGACCAGGTTTTTCAGGGTCTCGTCTTTTTCCTGTTCACCGTTGACATAAATATTGTTTCTGGTGAGCAGTAACTGATCGTCTTCTACCCTTTTTACAGCATTACACGATACTATAGACAGTATTAAAAAGATTACCGCTATTTTTGTGATCAGAGTTTTCAATAGAAAAGAGACAGGTTTAACAGATTATCGATCCCGGATACTTAAAGTTTACAGCACTGTATAATGCAGAAACAAAGATGAAAAAAAAATGTGTGAATTCCTCCCGTAAAATAGGAGTAAAACCTATTTTTTATAGCATTGTTCCGGGATCGGTACTGAAGCTGTACGGAAAAAATACACGGTAACGGATGATTAGTAAGAACGAAATTAAGCTAATAACGGGTTTACACCAAAAAAAGTACAGGAGCAAACACGGAATGTTTATCGCCGAGGGGATAAAGGTTATCCGGGAACTTCTGGAGGCCGGAGTGCCACTGAAAGCACTGTATACTACATCTACAACGCAGTTCGACCTTGCCACCGGTCTTGTCCGGGAAATTTCGGAACAGGAACTGAAAAAAATAAGCCAGTTGAAAACTCCCAATACAGCACTGGCCCTTTTTGAAATTCCACAATCCGAATCTGTGGTTCCTTCCGGGCTTATCGTAGCGCTTGACGATATCCGGGATCCGGGAAACCTGGGAACCATCATCAGGTTATGCGACTGGTTTGGTATAGAACATCTCGTTTGCAGTCGTGGTACCGTAGATTGCTATAACAGCAAGGTCATACAGGCTACCATGGGATCGCTGGCACGGGTAAATGTCGCTTATACCGAAATAGAAGACCTGATCAGGACAACAGACCTGCCCGTGTTTGTCGCCGATATGGACGGAGAGAATGTCTACGGAGCAACACTTCCGGATAAGGGTATACTGGTTATGGGCAATGAAGCCAACGGGCTCTCCGAAAACATCAGGAAACTGGCAGACCGAACGCTGTCCATTCCCCGTTTCGGGAAGTTGCAAAAGACAGAAAGCCTGAATGTCGCAACGGCGACAGCCATACTTTTAAGCGAATTTAAAAGAGGGGCTTAATAAAGAAAAACATAACCGTTGTACAGCCGAAAAATTAATCCTCTTTCTTGTTGAAAAGAAATCCCAGCGGAAGGATGAGGAACAGGAAGAAAAACCGGCCAGTGATCACCCCGAAAACGGTGATGGCCGCAGCGATGATCATAATGATCTGTGATGTTTTTTTATTGCCAAACATAGCAGGAATTCCTTAAAAGACGGCGGGGATGCCGGTCAGTTTCAAAAGTATGGTTTTTATACCGTTCGCCAAAACAACAGGGAGTCTTTTCGCACAAGACCTGTTTGTTTGTAATTTTTTTATGTTACCGGTAAACCGATAATCCGGCATATCAGGCCATGAGGTAAGCCCGGATTTATGTATGCAATATCCTAAAGTAAGGCAATAGTTCTCACTTTAATAAAAAACGGGGCCACCACTTTGGGTAGCCCCGTTTTTCGTTACCTCTGTCTAACTTCTGCTTCTCGAAGTACTACTGCTTTGCCTGTTGCTGTTCCCGGAGGTACGGCTTGTGGCGGAGCTTTGTCGTACCGGAGTGGTCTGGCGCTGTACTCCTGAAGTACCTCTGGTCACGGAAGTCCGGCTGCTTTGGGAAGCGGAATTGCTCCGGGCTGTTGTGCTATTGTCACTTCGCTCTTGCGAAGTTCTCGCGGATGTGCGGGTTGTAACAGGTGTACTGCTGCTGCGAGTCGTACCGGAAGTATTGGCACTTCGACGGTCTGTTGCTGTAGCGGTTGTACTTTTCCTGCTTTTGTTCTCTGACTGCCGGTCTGTGGCAGAAGAACGTCCGGAAGCGTTGTTCGAAGTTACAGGTGTTGAGGTTCTCCTTGAAGTAGAAGCATTGTTTTTCAGTACCTGGTCTTCTCTTCTGTACGTAATAGCGTTGCTTGCCCTTCGGTCCGTGCTTCTGTTGTACGAACTGTTAACTACGGTTCTGCCGTCCTGGTAATGTGTGCGTGTTCCGGGAAGGTAAAAATCCCTTCTGCTGTTGGCATATGATCTGCTTCCGTTATAATGGGTGCTATGATATGCATAGGTATAACGTACGGGTGTATAATACCTGCGGTAAGGTGTGGTATAAACCACACTGTACGTATAGTAAGGCATCGTGTAATAGGTATGCCAGGGTCTGTAAATATACCGCCTGTTTAAGGTGTTGATATACCCGGTATAGTGCGTGAAATGCCAGTAGTTGTCATAGTGGATAACCATGCCTCCCAATTGTACGAGATACCCGTTATTGTAACGGATGAAAACATTTCCGGCCTGGATGATACGCCCGTAGTCATCATAGAAAACAGGGATATTTTCTATTTGTATCACTGCTCCGTAGTTGTCGTATTGCACGTACGGGTCGTAATTATAGCCCGAATTAAAGCTAAAGGACATTCCGGGAGTATTGATATTGAGCTGTGTTCTGCGGTTGCCGAGGTAACTGAAGTCGAACTGTCCGTCGGGATATACGGAAAATTCAACGTTACCTTCCGTAAATATATAAGAATCTCCGCTATACCTGCTGTAATAGTTGGTAAGCTCCTCCGATGCCTCCATGTCCGTACCCAGGAGCATGGTAGCAAATAGTATAAACAGATTTTTCATAATGTTCTTTTTAAATGTCAGCAATTGTTTTTGTTGTGGCCACAATTACTGATTAGCATATACCAAATGCTGTGCCAAAATGAAAAAAAATATTCTTATGTCTGAAAATCAACTACTTGTTTCCGATGACCAACGGGGAGAACATGGAGACTCTTTTAACGGATGCTTTATTTTTCAGATCAGGGCCGCACACCGGAGATCAGGGAAGGGCTTTCAATGTTCCCGATACCATATCGATGCGAAAATGGGCTGCCGGAGCGCCGTGCAAGAAGTGGTGGAGACATTCGAAAACGAGTTGCAACCGGGAATGTAAGGGGGAGTTATACGGGAGTTTTCTATAGTGTTCCGCGAGATAATTGTACTGGGCTATACGTTTTTCCGGGATATCCGCAAAGGCGAGTTCGTCCGCATTGCGGAGTTTGTAAAAGTCGTACAGGAGATCCCTGCCGTCCCATTTCCGGAAATCGCGATAACGCAGTCCTGATTTGCGCAGTTCTTTCTTGTGTTGCGGATTACTGATCATAGCTATAAAATCGGTTCCCTTCCGGGCGAGGATCGCTTCCCGGAGTTCTTCGGGCCAGTCTTTTAAAAAACGCAGACGTACCAGTTCGCGGAGGTGCCACAGGGTAAAATCCTTATAGGTCTTGCTCCGCAGGATGCTCTTATCCCACAGTGGCTGTTCCCGGTTTTGCAGATATTCGTATTCGGTTTCATATAGCGGGAAAAGCGCCCTGAACTCGGTGACGTCCGATAGGGAAACGGTCTCTACTTCTATGTCTTCATCATGTATGGTGAGTATTTTATACCCGGGCATATAAGCCGCTGGAGAAGGAGATTGAATATTGACGAGCCAGTCGCCGGTATCGTAATTGCGGATACCGGTGTCGTTGATATGCATGTGCCCGCCTACGTGGACGCGTAGTCCGGCCTTTGCAAAGGTCTCTGCTACTGCCTCGGGGGGAACACGGCCCAGTTGCCATTTTTTGCCACCGAACAGTTTTTCGAGCAGGGGGGAGGCATCATCGTTAAAATCGATCATTGGAAAATGACTGAAGGCAATAAGCGTTTTATGGTACTTTCTGGCCAGGGCGGTGATCTCTTTGACCCAGCCGATGAGATGCTGCTTATGAGAAAGTACATTTTTATATCCCGTTCCGGCCCCGCTGTAGTTTCCGGCGTGCTCCGGGGAAACGGTGGGGTCTTCGGGGATATGTACATCGCCGTCCAGGGCAAGGAGCCATAGTCCGGGTACGGGCTCTACGACATAACTTGCATCCGGTACGGGATAACCCGGGAGAACATCGTACATGCGGTTTTGGAGTCTTCCGGCTTCCCGTGCTTTTTCGATGGTATAGGAATCCGGGGTATAGGTGCTGAAAGGCGTAGCCCAATAGAGATTATCAGGGGAAGGGTAGAACCCGAAATGCTCCAGGGTTTTCATAATATCCGCGTATCCCGATTTGGCAATATCCCGGGAAAAAACCGGGGGAAGGGCCGTTGTTGTATTCCGGACCGTGTCTTTTGCGATACTGGTAATAAGCTGGTTTTTGCCACCCGCTCCCAGAAAATCAGATTTTCCGGCTTCCTGCCGGAATGGCCCTACCGGATCGTGATTTCCTGTGGTGATAAAAAATTGCATACCGTACTGCCCGGAATAATGGTCCAGGATATGCCGGAGTCCATTGACATGTATGGGCTGCCCGTCATCGGAGTAGTCACCGGGAAGGGCTACCAGGCGTATGCCCCGTGCTGCAATATCCTGAAGTGCTGTAAGGAAAGCAAAGTAATTCTCGTTAAATATACGGGTAGAGTGCAACTGGGCACCCATAGTGCGCAGCAAGGTATATTTGCCCGTTTCCGGGTTTATAATACCCCGGTATCCGGTATCTGTAAATGTACCGTAAAGGTCCTGCAGATGTACATCGGCGAGAAATGCTATCCTGGTTGCTTCCGGATCAGCCCCTGATTGCGAAAATATACGGGGAACAGGGAAGAGCAGAAGGAAGAAGAGAAAAGACGGAAGGTACGATCTCATAATATCGGTCGGATAGGAACTGTTTTACATGTCCACGATAGATTTTTCCAGAACAGGCAGCATGGATGTCCGCAACTGTAAAAACATTTTACGGACTTTACATGTTTTTTCATCTACGCACTCTTCGCAGGTTTCATAAAAATTTTCCGAAGTACAGGTGGTAAGTGCTATAGGGCCGTCTATGATACGCATTACGGCGGCTACCGTAATTTCTTCCGGCGGCCTGGCAAAGCTGTAACCACCTTTTGGGCCGCGTCGGCTTTTCACGACCCGGCTTTGTTTCAGGGTGTTCATGATCGCTTCCAGGAATTTATACGGAATTTTTTCCGCCTCCGATATTTCCTTGGTGGAAACCGGTACTAATTCCGGATGCTCATGAATATAAACAAGAGCCTTAAGAGCGTATTTGGCTTTTCTGGATAGCATATATACAGGTAAAATATATGCAATAATAAGAAGATAACTTTACGTACTCAAAAAAATGATGAGATGAAGCAGTCCATTCCGTGCATTTATGAAATAGGGAAATAGCCGGCCGTCCCGGGAAACGAGCCTGAAATAGCGTAAAAACAGTTAACTTATAAGAGATACAATGAAGTGAGAATACTCGCCTATCGTTTTGTATATGGTAAGTAATGAAGTGAGTATAACAACCATTCCCACAACGATAAACAGTACTTTTTTATTGATCCGTGAGGCCAGAAAAGCCCCGATCGGAGCAGCAAAAACCCCTCCTATAATAAGCCCGAGAACTACCTGCCAGCTGTCGATACCCACGTAGTACAGAAAAATACCGGTGGCGAAAAAAGTAATAAAAAATTCTGCGGTATTAACGGTGCCTATGGTTTCACGTGGACTTTTTCCCTGGTTGATAATATTGGATGTGACTATGGGGCCCCAGCCTCCGCCGCCTATGGCGTCTAAAAGCCCTCCGATAAAGGCGAGCAGCCCGGCCCGTTTGACTTCTTTTTTCTCTTTGTGTTTGTTGCGGATACCTTTGTAAAGGATCATGCTTCCGAGAATGAGGAGATAGGCAGAAATATAGGGTTTTACCATACCACCGTCCAGAATATCGGAAAGCAGGTACGCTCCGGCAACAGCCCCGATAACACCCGGTATGACCAGGCGGATCAGTAAAGCTTTATCGATATTCTTAAACCGCAGATGGGAAAGCCCCGAAACTCCTGTGGTAAATACTTCCGCAGTGTGAATACTGGCAGAAGCAATCCTCGGTGATACGCCGAAATGAAGGAGCAGGGCATTACTGCTGGCTCCGTAAGCCATTCCCAGTGCTCCATCGATAAGCTGGGCAAAAAAACCGATGGCGACAAAAGTAAAAAATGTGCTGTCAAAAGAAAATACATTGCCTTCACCGGTACTGATAATATAAACAAAATAGATAACAAGCAGGAGTTTGAGTACCAGAATGGCAATTCCTATCTGCTTGAAGCTTATCTTGGAGAGCCGGTCTTTAATCATGTGCAAAGCGGTCATTATATTCTTAGTTTAAAAATTCGGGAACCTTACAAATTATGGTTTCAGGTGCTTGTGGTTCCGGTATGACGACAATGTTCTGTTTTGGAAGAAACAGGAACACGGGGCGAAGGTAAATATAAAATAATTAATTCTATAGATTTAGTAGGAATAAATATTTTATTTAGAATAATTCCTGTTTTGTATTAGGTTTAAAATGTTGATATTTCGTTTTTAACGAATATAGAAGTGGTGTGTTCCCTGATATTATATCCATTAAAATATTAATCCTATTTAATCCATAGGTTTTGTGGTTTTAAATAAAATTGTATACATTTGTCCCATAACAGAGCATTGTGGCGAACAAATGATACCAGTGATGAAGAAAATAATGTGTTGTATGAACGATCGGGGGAGTTAAAAGGAACCGTAAGGATAGCGGTATGCTGTTTCTATAATTGTTTGCCTTTTACTCCCCGTGTTTATCATGGGGATTTTTTTGCTTCTCCGTATGGGCAAACAGAAGATATGTGTTAGAAAAACAGTATGGAGACAAAGTCTTGTTAGAAAAAACAGGCCGGGTGTAAAATGTAAAAAATATGAATATATTGCCTTGTGACCGAGTGGCGAGGTGAAGCCCTGCAAAGGCTTTTACGGCGGTTCGAATCCGCCCTGGGCAACGGATAAATCTTTAACGATGAAATATTGCGATACGAACCGCGTGTTTTCCGGAATATTATTAGTTGTGCTTGCCTCATTTTTTTCCTGCAGGAAAGGGCCGGGACAGGAATCGGTGCCGGAAGATGTTGCCCGGAGGCGTGAGGTCTACCTGGCTGGACTTTAACAGGGCTGTAAACCCGCCTTGTGCTTTTACCCCTTACGCGACCTGTCCGTTGCCACCACAGCAAAATATCCTGCAGGTAGCGGTAACCGCCGGCGAGAAGAAATTCAGATAGATCAAAAGTATAATACGAACATATAAAACCAAAAACTCAGAACAAAAAACAGAATTATGAGCGATCAGAAATTTTCAACGAATGCCCTGCATGCCGGACATGATTTCCGTGCACACGGAGGCACCAGGGCAGTACCGATCTACCAGTCCACATCATATGTCTTCAATAATTCCGATCATGCGGCCAACCTGTTCAGTCTTACGGAGCCGGGTTATATTTATACCCGTCTCAACAACCCGACCAACGATGTACTGGAACAACGTCTTGCGGCGCTCGAAGGTGGTATCGGGGCAGTAGTGACTTCCTCTGGTACGGCAGCCCTGAGTACGGCTTTACTCATTCTGCTTAAAGCCGGCGATCATATCGTGGCATCGAGCAGTCTGTACGGCGGGACATATAACCTGCTTAACGTCACCCTGCCCAGGCTCGGTATCACCACCACATTTGTCGATCCCTCCGATCCGAAGAACTTCCGTGAGGCCACCCGCGATAATACCAGGGTTTATTTTCTGGAATCCCTCGGTAACCCAAAACTGGATGTGGTAGATATAGAAGCGGTTTCCAAAGAGGCCAAAGCATTCCAGATACCACTTATTGTGGATAATACGGTAGCTTCGCCTGCACTTATCAATCCTATCAAATATGGAGCGAACATCGTCATCCATTCGCTCACCAAATATATCAGTGGTAACGGAACATCGCTCGGCGGGGCTATAATCGATGCCGGTACGTTTGACTGGAGCAGTGGAAAATTCCCGGAATTTACAGAACCTTCGCCGGGATATCACGGGCTGGTGTATCACGAAGCACTCGGACCGGCCGCTTTTATAGCCAAGGTACGGGTAGAAGGACTCCGGGATCTCGGGTCGGCCCTGAGCCCTTTCAACGCTTTCCAGATCATTCAGGGGTTAGAGACTCTGGAGATACGGATCAAGAAGCATAGCGAGAATGCTCTGGAGCTCGCGAAATGGTTGGAGTCGAGAGCGGAAGTGGCCTGGGTAAACTACCCCGGACTGGAAAGCAGCCCGTATCACGGCCTCGCACAGAAATACCTCGATAAGGGACAAAGCGGTTTGCTTACCTTCGGTGCAGTAGGAGGTTATGAATCTGCCAAGATCATAGCAGACCATACAAAACTCTTTTCGCTGCTTGCCAACATAGGAGATACCAAATCGCTGATCATTCATCCGGCCAGTACCACCCATCAGCAACTTTCCGAAGCACAACAGGAAACCACGGGAGTAACCGCAGATCTCATCAGGCTCTCCGTAGGTCTCGAAGATATCGGAGACCTCAAAGCAGACCTGCAACAGGCTTTTGCAAAGATCAATACAAAATAGCAGGGTTTTGCACCGCTAACGCAGTGCACCCTCACTACAATAACAGTTTTCCGAAAATCCGGTGGGCGGGATATATCTTCCGTTCACCGAAGGAAAACCTATTTCGTTTCTAAATTTTTTTAACCAAAAAACCTATTAATTATATAGGAATAATGTGAATTTAAACTATGAAAAAGATCGTTACATTTTTTACCGTTTTTTTACTGCTCGGCGGATTTGGTGCAGAAGCCCAGCATCTTATACGAGGGAGGGTCACCGATAATGATGACGGGCAGCCTTTGCCCGGTGCTTCTATACGGGTGAAAGGAACTTCCGTAGGCGTCACAACCGATGATGAGGGGAATTTTCTATTGGAATTTACAGGTGAACTTCCCGTACGTCTGGAGTTCTCTTATCTCGGCTACACGACTAAAGAATTTACTGTTACAGGAGCGGGTTTCCTGAATGTAACACTTTTGCCTTCTTCGGCATTCCTGGCCGAGGTCGTCGTATCGGCAAGAAGGAGAAATGAAAGTGCCCTGGAAGTTCCCATTCCGGTATCGGTGATCGGGGGAGGGAAAATAGAAGAGACCGGGGCATTTAACGTGAACCGGATTAAGGAACTGGTACCTTCGGTGCAGTTGTATTCTTCCAATCCGAGGAATACGACTTTGAATATACGGGGGCTCGGATCTACATTCGGGCTGACGAATGACGGGATCGACCCCGGGGTCGGTTTTTATGTGGACGGGGTGTATTATGCCCGTCCGGCAGTCACTACGCTCGATTTTATCGATATCGACCGTATTGAGGTATTACGGGGACCCCAGGGAACGCTTTTTGGTAAGAACACTACGGCGGGAGCCTTTAATATCACCACGCGTAAAGCTTCTTTTGACCCGTCTTCTGTTTTTGAAACCAGCTTTGGTAAATATGGTTTTGTCCAGGCAAAAAGTTCGGTGACCGGGGGATTGATAGCTAATAGACTGGCCGGAAGGATATCGTTTTCCGGGACACAGCGCAACGGTACGGTGTATAACGTAGCACGGGACGAACACGTCAATACGCTGAATAACATCGGGTTTCGCGGACAGCTATTATTTACACCTCACGAAGATATTGATATTACCCTTATCGGGGATCTGTCCAGCCAGAAACCCAATGGCTATGCCCAGGTTTTTGCAGGGGTAGTGAAGACACAGCGTCCGGAATTCCGGCAATTCGACCGGATTATTGCCGATCTGGGATATGAATTACCGAGCCGTAATCCCTTTGACCGGGTGATAGACCACGATACCCCCTGGCGTTCGCTGAACCAATTGGGGGGACTCTCCCTGAATGCCGATGTTCACTTTGCCGGGGGAACACTGACCTCTACCACGGCCTGGAGGTATTGGAACTGGGGGCCTTCTAACGACCGGGACTTTACAGGCCTCCCGGTACTGAACCTCTCTCAGGCTCCTTCTCGTCACGATCAGTGGTCTCAGGAAATCCGGTATGCAGGAGATTTCACCACCCGTTTAAGTGCTGTGATCGGAGTCTTCGTATTGGCACAAAACCTGAGATCCGATCCCGTACATACCCAGGAATCCGGGGCGGCTCAATGGAGGTTCGTGCAAAATACCCAGGATCCGTTATGGGAAACACCCGGGCTTCTGGAGGCATACGGTATTAAGACCACAAACCGTCTGAAAAGTTTCAGTGGGGCCGTATTTGCCAATGTCGACTGGAAAATCGGTGAAACGTTTCACGTATTACCGGGAATACGGTTCAACTACGACACCAAGGATGTAGACTACACAAGGGAAACCTATGGCGGATTGCCAACAGATGATCCCGAACTGCTCGCATTGAAAAACCGGGTGTATTCCGATCAGCAGTTTACTACTGACGTCAGTAATACCAATTTTTCCGGTCAGTTGACCCTGAAATATCAACCGGTGAAATCTTTTAATACCTATGGTACGTTTTCGACCAGTTATAAACCTATAGGCGTCAATCTGGGAGGGCTTCCTACCGAAAACGGAGAGCCGCTTCTCGACCTTGCCGAAGTAAAACCGGAATATGTGACCCATATCGAAGCGGGGTTCAAATCGAAACCTACTCCCGGTACGGCTTTGAATGTTACGTTTTACAACACGGCTATCAGAGATTTTCAGACCGTCGTACAAACACCCGAACTGGGTGTAAATCGCGGTTACCTGTCCAATGCCGGTAAAGTAAGGGTCAGGGGAGCAGAGCTGGAGGGGCATGTTTATTATGGTGAGCACCTTTCCCTTTTTGGTTCTGTAGCCTATACGGAGGGGAAGTATATAAAATTCGAAAACGCCCCGGTACCTCTGGAAGAGGTTGGAGGAACGCAGGCTTTTAAAGATGTTTCCGGGGGAAGATTACCCGGAATATCCAATTGGGCCGGAACTGTCGGGGGAGAACTGCACTCGGACCGTATAACATTCCGCAAACAGAGCGGTAGTTTTTTCTTCGGCTTTGATTCTTTTTTCCGCTCCGGGTTTTCTTCAAGTCCGTCACCTTCCCGCTATCTCAATATCCCGGGGTACGGTATCCTAAATGCCAGGTTCGGATTTCGGGCGGAGGAGGGACTGACGGTTTTTGTATGGGGGCGCAATATACTCGATAAAGATTATTTTGAGCAGTTACTGCCGGCCAGCGGAAGTGCAGGGCATTATGCGGCCGTACTCGGAGACCCGCTTACTTATGGCGTTACCCTGAAATATGAATTCCGATAACAGGAGGACGAACCCGTTTAAACCATAATCGGAAAAAGCCGGGATAAAGCGCTTTGTTGTTCTGGAGTCGATTAGTGTAGCAGAACCAACTATTTGTATGTTGTGAGTATATGTAGTTGCGGTATGTTTCCGTTTGTTCCGGGGAGCTCATTCAGGTAATAACTCCGGGTATTTTTAAGGAGAACTGTTTTCCCTGACGTTTGCTGAATTTCAGATCGAGGAAATAACGAGAGCTGCAGGAATTTTTTTATCGATTTTTTCTTACATTTCATAGGGTATTATAATACTATTTATGAGCGTTGATCGGTTTTCGGGAGACCGTATAATAATACTTTTTTTATCCCTGAAAACTGGTATTTATACATATTTTCTTGCGTAAAAGGTTATATTTTAATATCTTGCCTACTGTATTTATTCAATATTTGATTTGGTATTTTTATTTATTTAACCTTAATTTTTAGTATTATGTCATTTAAAGCAACATTAAATGTTGGCGGCAAGAAAGTAAATGTCTTGAACGTCAATTACGATCTGGCACAGGAAGTAGATGCCACAGGACGCCCTTCTTCCGTTACACGCGGAGGGCGCATTTATTTTACAGTTGAATCTACAGGAGATTCTTTTTTCTTCGAGTGGATGACAAACAACTTCGAACGAAAGAACGGAACGATCACTTATCTTAAACGTGATACGGATGCCAAACTCAAGGAAGTTAATTTTACCGAAGGTTATCTGGTAAAGTACAAAGAGAACTTTGATGCATCCGGAGACAATCCCCTTACGGAAACCTTTACGGTGTCCTGCAGAATGCTCGACTGCGGTGGAGGTAATCATACCAATGAGTGGGTATAAGTACCTGCCCCTTTATTAGTATTCATTAACGTAAACGAGCAAATCAAATATTGCCACAGGGGATGGCACATATCATCCCCTGTATTTATTTGATCCCGATATTCTTTTCCCGCAGTAAACCTGTGTCTGCCGGTTTCGTGATCCGGTTATCAGCGGTTTCCGGAATAAATGCCTTGAAATATTTTTCCTGACGGCATGATTTACGGTTGGCATATCCGGATTTAAAATCTGGTATCCCGTGAGGATATAGTACCGGGCATATCGAGTGATCATTGTGATCGACGATAAATTATTTCCGACATTCCGAAGTCGATACCATGAACAAAAAACCGGAAGAAGTAACCAGTGCTACAACCAGATTTTTTAGGTTATAGCATCTTTATTAAATATATTGACCATGAAAAACATACTGCTGATCTTCCTGGTTCTGCTCTTCATACAATGTAAAAAAAACGAAAACGGAAAAAGTGACAGTCCCGTATCTTTTTCGGGGGATTTTAGTATTAATGCCGGTCCCTGTCTCGCCGAGGCCGATTCGGTACAGATTAAAGACATCGTGCATAAAATGCAGGCAGCTTATCAGGAGGATGATACGACATCCTTAAAAACTTTTGTAACCGGGGAAGTCATTAAACACTATTCGTATACGCAGCTCAAATCTGCACTCAGAGAATCTATGCACAGTAAGGACATCCGGTATGAATTTCGTCCCGATGATAAGAACGGACAATGTGGTGATTTTAATGTATTGTTTGTAAGAGCCGAAATGGTGGAAGAGGAGGGAGAACAATATTTTTCGGAAACCACCATAGCCTTTCTGTTCCGTATGAAGGAAGGTAAACCTCAAGTCGTCAACCTGATTTTTGGAGGTTGAAACAAATTGGACATAATTCGGCATCCGGACGCTGTTTGTTCCGTGTCTTAAAGAAGACTGTCTACTAAGGTTTCGTGCTTCTTGAAAATTATTGCAGTAAGAACACCCGGGTGTTAGTATGCTTTATCGGGCCAGAAATCTTTTGGTGAGCATTTGAGAATACGTGCGATATCATTGAGGTGCTTGATATTGTATTTTGCCGTTTTCGAAGGAGCTTCTATATGTGCTATAAAAGAGCTTCCCTTGCCGAGTTCCAGCGAAAGGTCTTCCTGGGTAACGCCACGTTCTTCACGTATCTCTTTTACCTTTTGGATAATATACTTTTCTATTTCTGTCAGCGAATCATGCATCTATACAAATAGCCGCATAAAAATTATAGTCTTCAATGGACTATAATCCATATTTAAAAGAATTTTGTATATTAGCCGCATCATCGAAATAATCTTAATCATTCCTTATATAAACGACCGGACACCCATTTTTAAGATTAACCGTGATAAAAATCCTGAAAGGCAGTCTGTATGTTCAGGTTATATCATCACTTTTTGATCCCGGAGCAGAAAAAATAAAAAAATAAAAACCTCTCCTAAAGTTTTTACGTAAGTATGGCAATAAGTCATGCTAAGCCGATTTTATGTATGGTGAGTTTATACATAAAGTCCCGGAAAACAGGGGAATAGTGTATTGGGGTATAAGAGGGGATTTTCCTCGTTTTCCGGGGTCGGCAACATGATATAGGGAATAAAATTTCCGGTCAGGTATGGTGTATGGTAAAATTTTTATTTTTTTTCGTAAAATTTTGGTAATTTGTAGTCATATTACAATTACGGCTTGATCCAAACATCCCCTTTGGTTTTTTAAAATTGTACGAACAGTAAACGAGTTATCAGAACACAGTCCACCCTTATCCCTTTTGATATTTGAGGTTACAAGAGGGAATTCCTGACACGGTTTCGGATTGGAAAACTACGCCAGATCCGGTACCATTCCCTAAAATTTTTGTGCACCTGGTTTATAATACCAGTGGATACGATTATACCTTATACAAGGCGGTTTTTTTGTTGTCCTGTATACGTTATATCCGTAAAATGCATGACATACGGTGTTCTTAATGGCCCTTATCTTTTTCAATGACTATTCCTTTTCGTTATGAAAACAGGTATGGGAGTGAACACCCGAAAATTAACTAAGACAGGGCTTTAATGGGTAAATATGGAAGATACGGATTTTTTTATCAGGGAAATAAGAAAGAAGAATCAACTGGCCTTCCGGAGACTTTTCGATCTCCTTTATAAAAGGTTGGTACTATACGCAGACAGCTACCTATGCGACAGAGATCAAAGTGAAGATGTTGTACAGGAGGCCTTTGTTATCTTATGGGAAAACATACATTATCTCGAGATCCGGGTATCGTTGAAATCCTACATGTTCAAGATGGTCAGGAACCATAGTCTCCAGGCATTGAAAAAGAAGAATGTTACGGATGAAAAGGAATTTTTACAGCTCTATGCAACGCTGCATAGCGAATATGAAAGTACCCCTGAAGAAGAGGAATATGACAAAGTACTCTACAGCCGTGTACTGGATATCGTAGATACTTTTCCGGCACAAATGCAGCAGATCTTTAAAATGCGTTTTTTTGAGAACTACAAATACCGGGAAATTGCCGAGGCATTGAATATATCCATAGGTTCGGTTAAAAAACAAATCAGCAGGGCCAGGGCAGATATTCATAAAGCGATCTCCATCTTTGTGCTCCTGGGATCCTTTTTTCGTTAAAGTTTACCATAATCATAACGGCAGGAATTTTTTCTGCTTAACCCCCCGGCCCCGGTGATAAGCGTACAGCATTCACCGGGGCTATTTTTTGTGATCGTAAGCACCGTGATAAAATGCGATTCATGTCTGTTTTTGAAAAGGTTGAATATGGTAGGTATAGGCTATATCTGCCCGGTATTTAAGAGATCCGGAAGAGACCGAAGGCTTCGGGAGAATTGAAAAAATCAGTTTTATCAGGTTGTTTTTTATAAACTCCTGTGTATATAAAATGTTGTGCATAAATGTCTTTTATGTTTTGTGTCCGACTGATAAGGACAAAGAGATGCGGCTGTGATCGTTTGGAAGACTATGTTTTGTCAACAATTTCCACCTAAATTTATCTTAGGATTAAATGATTGTTACCACAAGGATATTCACTTTTTGTGCAGCTTTCTTTAAGGCAATACCCGCTTTTTTCCCGGACAGGGATGCGTAGTTGAAAAGTGGAAATAGCTGTGGAAAACTGTGAACAAAAAGGTTATATCCGGGAAGGGCATCGGAGGTTTTCGGTTGCTCATGGTAGTTAGGGTTATTTGAGTTAGGATTGGGTGGGGCGTAGGTCGCAATGTCTCTGCGCCTCATTTCGCAAACGCAGGAGGGGATCTTTTAAATTACAGAAAAGCGATAGTATGCGGCGTATATTTTGAGAAGAAGAACGCTTTCGGAGAAAAGAACATGGAGCACAGGAAAGTATAAACAACCTCAAATATAATATGCTATGGAATTTTTAGTGTTACTTAAACAACTTGACGGTAAACTCACCGTCAATGAAGAAAAGATCTTTGACCAATGGTATAACAGTAGCGAATTTAACCGAAGCTATTATCAAAGGTTTCGGGATAATTATCTGGGCAGTGATAATATGTAAAAACTGTGACGACATACGAATAGGGGGACAGATCGGGACGATGTAACCAGTACGGAAAAAGAACAAGAGTGTACCCGGCAGGAGTAGAGTATATACATGATAAACCAATAGTAAATGGAGTTTATACTCATTTTAAAAAAGCTGGAAGGTGACCTGACTATCGAAGAGGAAGTCATCTTCAATCACTGGTATGAAGAATCCCCGGAACATGTCGCTTATTTCGAAAAGATAAAGGGGTATTATTTGCGAATGAATGATTTCCCGTTGAATTGAACACTTAAAGCAGGATTAACCCTTAAAAAGGGTAGAGAGAGATGGAATTTGTACTAATTATTAAGAAACTCGAGGGAACGCTTAATCCTGAGGAGAAAGAGGTTTTTGACGAATGGTACGGGCAGTCCCGTAGCAACAGGGAATATTTCGAAAGGCAGCGAAAGCGCTTTTTACGTACCGGTAATCTTCCGCATAGCGATATAGATACTGTGAAAGCATGGGGTAAAATTTCCAGACGATTACACCTTGCGGCTCCGGGCTATCGCAAAAGACGTAAGAAGGTGTCCTTTGCTCCTTATATGGTAGCAGCCGGAATGGCTTTGCTCATTTCGTTGAGCGTGTATTTCTACAAGGACATGCAGACACAGCAGGATATGCCTCAGGCTGTTATAGAGATGGGAAGCAGTAAGGCTGTTTTAACGCTTGGCGATGGTACAGAGGTAGCGCTCAGAGCAGGGGAGGAGTACTCTTCTGCTACTGCAAGCAGTGACGGGATATCCGTAACCTACACGGGGAAAAACGCACCTGAATCCAGCGTGTCCTTCAACGAACTTACCGTTCCGCGGGGCGGAGAGTTTATGCTTCAGCTTGGCGATGGTACAAGGGTATGGCTCAATTCCGATTCCAGGATCCGTTATCCGGAATCCTTTGCGGATGGGCAGCCCAGAATAGTAGATCTGGTATACGGAGAGGCCTTTTTTGAGGTTTCTCCGGCAGAAGCTCATGGGGGAAGTGCGTTTCGCGTAACCACGCGAAACCAGGAAATAGAAGTACTTGGCACACAGTTTAATGTTTCGGCATATCGTGAAGATACGGCCGTCACCAGTACACTCATAGAAGGTAAAGTAGCCATAAACAACGGAGAACGGCACAAGCAGCTCGTTCCCGGGCAACAGTCCGTAGTGACCGAACGCGATCCCGATATCGTTATTAGTAAAGTAGATGTATATAATGCCATGGCGTGGAAAGAAGGGCTTTTCGGATTCGAGAATAAAACCCTGAACGAAGTGATGGACGTGCTGGGCCGCTGGTATGATGTACAGGTAGAATTTAAAAATAAAAGTCTGATGTCACGCCGTTTGGGTGGGATGTTAAGCCGTAAACAGAGTTTACAGCATATTCTCAATGCCCTGTCCGCAATCAATGAAGACCTGAATTTCCGGGTCGAAGGTAAAACAGTTATCGTAGAATAAGGCAGGAACGCACCGGTCTTTATGCCTTTCTTAACAATGGCAGATTATTCCCGGGGTCTTGTTGTCGCACTATTCCCGGATTTTACATTTAACATTTACGGTACCCATTCGGCAAAGGCGGTCAACAGAGGGGATTGGCCTGACCGGGCCGGGCCCGAACATTTTTACCATCGAAAATTATTGCTGATGCGTTAAAATTTTAGTCCTTGGGATGATCTTAGTTATAACAGCTTTTATAAGCTCCCTTCTTCAGATGAAGAGGGGTGGGCCACCTTCGGTGGGTCGGGAAGTTTGACCAGGCCCAAGCCTTGGGATTTAATCCTAAACTTTTATGTTTTACCAGTGCTCCGGGCTTTCTAACCCTCCGTCCAAACTAAAGTTTGACCACCTCCCTTTATCATCCCGACTATCGGGAGGGAGGGGCCTTATCAGGTTTTATAAAATCAAATGTAAAATCCAAAACAGTATTCAATATTTTTGTATTCAATGTGTTATACTTAAATTTTTAAAATTAATGCATCACCAATAATCGAAAATCTTGCGTAAAGAGGGGGTAATAAAACAAATAACTTCTATACCTACATTTCTGTACCTTGTAAAAAACCGGGTATAATTAAAACAGTATTTTTCATCTTTTGGGGCAGATTTATATTGTTTTGGGTGGAGTTACGGTACCTAACACCAAACCAATTTAGCCTGTACACCATAACTCCGATCACCAAAACTTTATATAGATAGAATGGTTAGTTATGGTCTGGCCGTTGGGTCGCGGGCGAGCTGGGCAGATACTTTGAGGATCGTATCTTCGTAGGTTTTGTTCCGGTCCAAGGAGCAAACATTGACGTAACCATCTCATTTTGATAATATAAAATTCAGGAAAGAAAAATTAAAATATATCCTAATTTTACATTATTTCGATTTCCATCCTAAAAAAGCACACTCAAATACAGGAGAAAATTCTTATAGATGTAATGAAACAAAGGGCTGAGACCACTTTGTTAAAAATGTATTGTAAGTAAGGAAAAGTAAAAAAACGAGGAGATTATCTCAAAAACACAGCCTTTTTGCGGTTATAAGGACTATTATGGGAGCCTGAAAGCAGCTTAAAAATAGCCACAAATACACGATGGGTATATGGGGCAGTACGGGGTATCTCGTGTATTCGTGGCTGGTGAGGCCTTTCGGCCTAATGAAGCAGATCTCCACTGTTTTCCGGGTTGTTTGGAAGAAAAGAGGTCAGAGATCCGAATCGAGTTTCAAGCGTTTTTTAAGTTTTTGCCATGCGGCTTCCGTATTAATACAGGGTTTGTGAAGTTCAAATCTATCATTCCTTTTCCCGAATGAACTTCCGGGAGGTGCAATATACCATTCGTAGTGAATGTTCCGTTTTCCGTCGGTATCGGAAGCACGGATTGCCCGAAAGAAAATAAAGTACTTCATCGTTTTGTTTTAAGGGGTAGATATTACGTTGGTTTTTATGGTACAAGGTAATCGGATAAAAGATTTCTTAAAAAAGGAAATCCGTAAAAACGGATCTAAATTAACAGCTTGTTTTAACAAATGCTTATCTGAGAGGGATTATTTCTTATCTATAAGGGATTTTTTTGTAGATACTAAAGGGAATAGGTATTTTGAAGCCTTAAAAGACATGAAAAATCTTAATAAATATTAAGAATCATTCATGGACCCGAAGCGGGTAGGGCAGGCAAATAAAGTTTTCGTTTGCGCTTTTCGGGTCAAACAGGAGTATGCTCTTCCGGAGCATTAAATGATGTTCAACAGGGTCAGAATTGTTTCTGAGCGGAGTATTCCATAGCATCTCCTTTACCAAAGCCAAAACTAAGACCGAATGTGACAAACCGCCCGTTGCGTTCTTCTTTGAGCAGGGTATAACTATCCGTAATGGTAACCGGGCTAAATCTTTTGGAAGCAAAGACATCACGAACACTCAGGTTCATTACCAGGCGACCTTTAAAGATCTTTTTTCGGAGTCCTGCATCCATATAACACTTTTCACGCATCCGGTATTGAACATTCCGGAAACCGGATTCGTAATTACCGGTAAGTTCCAGGTCCAGCCCGCCCGGAATCCGGAATTTGGATAGCAGGCGTGTCTGCCACTGGGTGGTATTAAAGTCAAAAGACCTGTCCTGAAACGATCCGTTGCGCTCCAGATAGTTATAGTTGAGGTCCCAATGCAGGGAAGCCCGGTCGGACAGGTTGTATTTGGCATTGGCCTCTATACCTGTCGTAGCACTGGAACCGATATTATCCGGGGTGACCACGGTAACATTTTCTTCGAAATGCATAACGGTTTCCATGACGTCGGTCGTATAGCGATAATAGGCACCAAGGTTAAAGGAAACTCCCTGCCATTTACTGATCGCTGTAATCTCGAAAGCATCGGTGTATTCGGGGTCAAGATCGGGGTTTCCTACATAAACGTCATAATCGTTACGGATGGCATAAAAGGGATTGAGTTCCCATAGGTCCGGGCGTTTGATGCGTCTGGAATATCCGGCCTGCAGTGAAAGCTGCTCCGAGATGGATAACGATGTATGGACGGTGGGGAAAAAGTTATGATACTTCCTGTCGTTTTTGCGTTGATCGTTCTTAAGCAAGGTATTCAGGTCCGTGGCTTCCATACGAAGTCCGAGTTTGACTCCCCATCGGTCTTTTTCATAAGCCACCGTACTGTAGAGGGCCAGTACATGCTGCCGGTATTCGAAAATATTGGTGTAATCGGGGTCGGGAACCCAGGTGTCGTTGCGGGTTTCGAGCACTTCATAGTCGTTGGTGACGGAGGTGAGTACATATTGGGAGCCTGCTTCCAGGATGGCATTTGTAGCCAGGGCAAGCGTATAATCGGCCTTAAAAGTGTATTCGGCCATCTCGTAGTCGGTTTGCATTTGCTGTAGCGTGTTCTCATAATTGCCGGCTACCCGGGTATTTCGGTATAAAGATTCCTGGTCTTTACGGAAGTAAGACCCGAGTGCACTGAGCAGCAGGGTATGATCTCCCGTCTTATCGAAATCTTTTTTGTACTGGAGTTCATATTCAAACTTTGGGTTATCGGCCTCTGTATCTTCATCGCGCTTCCAGCTACTGAGCGCATCGGTGTTCTCTTCGTAGAGCGTGTATAAAAAATCGGACCCGCCGCTTTCTTTTTCCAGGGCATACCGGCCGGAAAGGGTAATGACCGAGGTTTTATCCGGATGAAAATCGGCTCCCAGATTCAGCTGGTAGAATTTCTCATTGTGGGTTTCCGCTCCGTTCATATACAGTTCCGTACGGTTGACGAGGTCGTGGCTTCGGATATCCGATTCCTGGGGAAAAGAGCGCCGCCCGATTCCGAGTTGCCCGAAGATATTCCATTTTTCCGTTCTTCGGTTCATGCTGAGCCCTATACTGTGATTATCCGGTATCCCGGTATTGAGGGTCACTGCACCGTGCATACCCTGCTTTTCATCTTTTTTGAGGATGATATTGATAATACCCGATGTACCCTCGGCATCGTATTTTGCAGACGGATTGGTAATAACTTCGATGCGGTCTATCCGGTCGGACGTGATGGTCCCCAAAGCATTACTGTCGCCACTGGTAAGCACGGAAGGCTTACCGTTGATCAGAATCTGTACGCCCTGGCTTCCGCGGAGGCTTATACGTCCTTCCATATTAACGGTGACCGAAGGAATGGTATTGAGTACCTGTAATGCTCCGACACCGGTATTGCTGATATCTTTTCCGATGTTAAACACTCTTTTGTCGAGTCGGAATTCGGTACTGCTACGCTCCGCGCTAACTACGATCTCTTCGAGTTGTTCCCTGTTTTCGTCGAGGATTATCGTACCGAGGTTTACGGTCGTGGTTTCGGGAGCAAAATCTCTCAGCACCCGGTTTTCAAAACCTATAACACTTATGTTGAGGTAAAAATCCTTTTCCGTTATGCGTACGGAGAATGTACCGTCTTCCGAAGAAGTAGTCCCTGTAACGGGACTGTTGTCCGTGTTACGCAGGGCTACGATGTTGGCATAAGCCAGCGGGAGACCGGAACGGTCGGTTACGGTGCCGCTTATCTCAATGGTAAGAGGAGCCTGAGCATATATGTTGACGGTAAAAATAGTCAGAAGGATAAACCAAAACAGTGATTGTACGGAAAGATGTGCCATAACTCGATCAATTTGTTTAAACTGATTCTAAATAATAAATCGAACGGCAAAAATATACAATCCGGGAGGTGGGGGGTTACGCCAAAGGGAGTAATTAGTACGTAAAGCGGAGTGGAGTGGAGTGTGTTATTCTGAGAAACCGGAGGCTCGGGTACGGGACCGGGATAAATAGGAGAAGCCGCCTTATAACACGGCGGCTTCTCCCGATAGCTTATATTTTGGGTTCCCAGCCCGGGGCATAGGTACGGCCCCATAGCTGCATAGCTTCGCGATCGTATATACGGCCGGTATTTTCATCGATAGAAAACCCTTTGCCTGTACGGTAGGCGATATTCGTATAATGAACCATGGCCATACTGATACTCGCATCGTCTATAGGGGCGGTTAGTTTGGCTTTTCCCCGGATGGTGTCAAAGAAGTTGATCATATGTGCTGTGGTAAGGCTGCCTCCGCCACCGAGTGCGGTACCGGCTTCATTGTTATTGCTGTCGAAACTGTCCACAAGTTTTCCGGCACGGTCGTACCGGCGGTATTGTCCGCGGTCCATAAATACGGAACCTTCGCTGCCATAAACGATAGTTCCTCTTCCGGCTCCGTAAGTATCGTAACCGTTACGACTTTTTCCGTCCCATTGTATGATCTTGTTATCTTTGAATTTAAATGTGGCCAGCATGGTGTCGTACATCTCCCATCCGTCTTTTTCGAAATGCCTTTTTGCTCCTTCGGTTTCTGCATAATGCGGATAGTCGACGCCCAGTGCCCATCGTGCCACGTCCAGTTCGTGAGTGGCATTGTTACCGGCTTCGGCAGTACCGTAATTCCAGCCATACCAATGCCAGTTATAATCCCAGGTATTGTCGGTGTAGGCCCGTCGTACGGCTGGTCCCTGCCACAGTTCCCAGTCCAGTCCATCCGGTACGGGAGCTGATTTTTGTACGGGAACTTCACCACGTGAGTTGGTATAGAAAGCGACAGCTTTATACGGTGTTCCGATAGCCCCGTTATGAATTTCCGTAATAATTTTGGTCGTATGCTGTGACGACCGTTGCTGGTTGCCCATCTGCACGACTTTATCGTATTTTCCGGCAGCCTGTACAAGGAGCTCATTCTCATTCATGTTATGACTACACGGTTTTTCCACGTACACGTGTTTACCGGCCTGCATGGCCATAACCGATCCGGGGGTGTGCCAGTGATCGGGTGTGGCATTGATCAGGATATCTACTTTTTTATCGTCGAGTACCTTACGAATATCATTCTCTGTTTTAGGGGTGTAATCCAAGTGCTCCGATACATTTTTCAGGGCTCTTTCCCGCTGACTTTTCATAACATCACAAAGGTAGAGCAAGCGGGCATTGGCCTCTTTTTTGGCAATGGGCGGGTAAAAAGCCCCGACCCTTCGGCCCAGCCCGGCTATAGCTACGTTCAACCTGTCGTTAGCGCCTATAATCCTGCGATAGCTTTCGGCAGACATACCCATCAGCGGATTGCTCATGGTTACGGCAGCGGTACCCAGTAATGTTTTGGATATGAAATTTCTTCTCGATGTCATGGGTTTATTTATTTAAAGGTTTGATTTTAATATTCCTGAAATATACTTCATTTCCGTGATCCTGTAAAAGGATCTTTCCGGTTTCGAGTTCGCCGAAGCCTGGCCATTTCTTGTATTTGCTCTCCGAAACGAGTTTGCGGAACGCTTCACTGCCACGCTCGTATTCCAACACTTTGACTCCGTTGAGCCAGTGCTCGACATGATTGTTTTTAGAGACGATACGTGCCGTATTCCATTCGCCTACGGGGTGAATAGGCTTTTTCGGGTCTGCCTGAATCAGGTCGTAAAGCGAAGCTACCGTCCGGCTGCCTTCGTGGTTACCAAGTTTGGCATCGGGATGATTGTCATCGTCGAGTACCTGGTATTCCAGTCCTATGGCAGAGCCTTTTCCCTGGTTGAGATCGGCGTCTACGTAATACTTGATACCGCTGTTGGCTCCTTTGGTGATTTTAAAATCTGCTTTAAGGTCAAAATCCCCGTAGTTGTCGAGGGTGACGATATCACCTCCGGCAGCAGATTCCTTACCGTCCGATGCCAGGACAATGAGGGTACCGTCTTCTATTTTCCAACCGCTTTCGGGAAACTTTTCTATTTTGGCACCACGCCATCCCTTTGTCGTTTTCCCATCCCAGAGCAGTTTCCATCCGTCTTTTTTCTCGGCTTCGGTAAGTTGGTTTCTGGTATTGAATACCGGGGCATCACTTTTTTGGTTGTACTTGTGCAGGTTGTCCGTAAGAATCCTCACGTTTTTCCACATGATCTGTTTTCCGGCTTCATCATCTTTTCCGATGCCATGTACCTGCAGTGCGATAAAGCCTTCACGGGTTTTATCATCGACGAGGTTGGCGGCAGCTACCCCGTTTACCCAGGTTTGTATGGTATCTCCTATGGCCTCGACCCTGTAGTGGTTCCACTCGTTCTGCTTAAAAGCGCTTTTTGCGGCGGTATTTACCGAGAGGGGATATAACCATCCGCGACGGGCTTCGTCATAAATGCCACCGCTCCAGGCACGGTCGGAAGGGTCTATTTCTACCTGGTACCCGTGAACGCGGCCATTCATATAACCGGAATCGCTGTTGCTCCTGATCTGTATCCCGGAATTCATACTCGGATCTACCTTAAAATCGAGTTCCAGAATAAAATCTCCGTAATTTTTGGCTGTGGTGAGAAAGGAATTCGGTGTATCGTGTTTTGTGGTTCCTATGATCATTCCGTCCCTGACTTCGTATTTGGCTTCCCCGTTTTTCTGGTCCCAGCCACTCAGGCTTTTCCCGTCAAAAAGATCCTGCCAGGGCGTATCGTCTTTTTCACGGTCTGCACAGCCTGTTATGGTAAGTGAAGCAAAGCATAATGCGATAATTGAAGTGTTTTTACTTAAAATTTTCATTTTGTTTTAATTTAGATATAATCCTGTATTTCCTTTTTCGAGTATTTTATCAAATTTTAATAGCAGCTCCGGAACGTCAGATGCGATATTGTGATTTTCTTCCGGGTCATTATGATGATCGTAAAGTTCAACCACAGGTTTTTCGTTCCGGTAGTACCGGGTATAACGATAACCGGGGACCCTTACAGTAATACCGTTGTTATAATAACCGTAAGCGGCTTCCTCCCATTCCGGATCTTCACCCCGGAGGAGTCCGACCATACTTTTACCCGAAGTTTTATGTGGCATCTCGGCCTGGCAGAGTTCTATAAGTGTCGGATAGATATCCACACTACTCACAATCTCATCGATATTCCGTCTTTGCCGGGTTATAGAAGGTACACTGATAATAAGCGGACTTTTCAGTGCTTTTTCGAATAGCGTGTGTTTTCCCCATATCCGATGGTCACCCAGTTGCCAACCGTGATCTCCCCACAACACAATAATGGTGTTTTTATCCAGCCCTTTGCTTTGAAGTTTGTCCAATAATTTCCCGATCAGTGCATCGGTATAGCTTACCGCAGCATAATAAGCATGCCTTATTTTCCGGGAGTATTCTCGGGAGGCAGGGGTATCGGGGGTGGGTTTTTCCTCTCCAAGCAGATAGCGGTTGAATTCCTTGTTATTGTGAAGGCTGGCGCTGTTCACCTTTTCCGGAACCATGGGAGACGGGGTGAGCGGGATAGCATTCCTGCGATACAAGTCCCAGTATTTTTTAGGAGCATTAAACGGCAGGTGCGGTTTAAAGAATCCGACGGCAAGAAAAAACGGCTTTTCCCCTTTACTGAGATTGTCTATTTGCTTTATGGCGAGTTTGGCCGAAAGCCCGTCCGGATATCCTTCGTCGGAAACTTCAGCCATTTCGTATGGCCTGACCTGTCTTTTCCTTGTTATTCTGCTGGAACCGTCTGCATACGCAAAAAAGGCATCCCAACCGTCTTTCCATTGGCCCGGATCAAAGAGAAACCTATCCCAACTGTAAGGAAGTTCCGGAGGAGTACCTTCGGAACTTTCCGTGTAATCGTATAGTCCGTCTATGTAATGGCTTATCTTACCGATACCCACGGTAGTGTAACCGTTGCGCTTTAAGTGATGTATAAAGGTTTCCGGAGCTTCTTTTTCACTTTTTCCGGAAATATGGTTACGGATGGCCTCATTACTCAGGTGATCCCTGGTTTTGGGTGCCATCCCCGTAAGCATGGAGCAACGTGAAGCTCCGCAAGTGGGAACCTGTACATAATGGTGCCTGAAGACACCGGCCCCGGATGCCAGTTTATCGATATTCGGTGTTTTGATCACAGTATTGCCGTAACATCCGAGGTCGGTACGCAAATCATCTACAAAAATAAATAACACATTAGGGAGCCTGTTTTTACCCGTCTGAAAGGCAAAAGCCTTTGTCGCGAGCAAAAACATCAGAATCCCGATGGTGATTGGAATGCTATGAATATTCCTATAATTCATTTTTATAGTTAATTTTTCGGAAAGTTATTGATTATATCCGGGATTTTGTTCCAATTCCGCATCAATATTTCGTTCTATCTCTTCGGCAGGTATGGGCCACAGGTTATATGCCGGCTGAATTTCATCCGCATAATACGGGTTGTGTGCTTTAACCCGGTCATATAATAGTCCCAGCCGCATCAGGGTGAGTCTTCTTTTTTCTTCCACGCCGAGCTCACGCATTCTTTCATCGAGGATATAGTCGATATCCACATTGGCGGCAGCTACCGGATTGGCATGGGCCCTGGATCTTATTTCATTGATGTCTTCGGCGGCTTTGGAAGTATTGCCGAGACCGAGATATGCTTCGGCACGCAACAAATAGGTTTCGGCAAGCCTGAACATGTATTGATCGGTATAGGTAGCTCCGGCGGAGTTGTTTAGCAGGTAATTGTCTTTGTCCGCGTACAATCCGTCAGGGTGGTTGAACGGTGTTGTGGCCTTGGATTGGTAGGCATAAAAAGGACGGCTCGGGACGACGAGCCCTGCCGGAGGGTTCTGGGTAGATATGGTATCGCCATATAGGGGAGAAGCCGGATTGGTAACCAGGAACTCCCGGATAAAATTGTATTCGGAATTACGCATATCGTTGTCGAAATCGCTTTCCCAGATTTCATCGCTGAAATATTTGGTAGAGATCCCCCAGCCAATACCTCTTCCTCCGGTAAGGCCACTGACGGGCCACACGAAAAGGTTAATACCGTTAACTTTGGTGTCGCGTAAAAACGGTACGTGGTGCCTTTCGAGAGCAAAGGAACCGTCTTTGCCGCTGGATACGGAACCTCCTCCGATGACATCGGTTTCAAATTGTATAACCCATATACCTTCGGTATTTCCGGAAGCCCTGTTCTGGTTGTTTTTGCGAAACAGGTCCCAGTACACATCACCGGGTTCTCCGGAGCGTGATCCGAAACGGCTTTGCATCAATCCTGTTGCCGGATCATCAATGACAATGGTTGCGGCATCTACCGCATCCTGCGGACGCCCTGCGGCGAGATATACTTCCGCGAGCAGGTGCTGCGCCGCGAGATTGCTCAGTTTCCCGTCTTTAACCTGATTAATGGCCGGAAGATGCTTCGCCGCATAGTTCAGGTCTTCGATAATCTGATTGAGCACTTCCGCTTTCGAAGCCCTGACAAAATCGGTACGAGGCGTGGATACTTCTTCCAGAACCAGGGGAACCCCGCCAAACAGGTAGACCAGGGTACGGTAGGCAAAAGCCCGGAAAAAATGTGCTTGTGCCACGACGTCGGTATATTCTTCTTCGGTAAGATCCGCCTCGGGAGCACGACTGATAACGAGATTGGATTCTACGACCATAGTATAGAGGTTGTCCCAGTGCGTAGCCGGAATCCCGGAAGTAGGGTCATAGGCAGCGATCATGTTCGAATGACGGTTGGTACTCTGTTCTCCGTCGTAAATGATGTCGGTGCCATACAGGAAGTCAAAAGGTCTGGATTCGTCCCGGTTAAAAAATACCCGTCGTGTAAACCAGTACAGGTTGTTTATGGTAGCATTCAGCCCATCGTAATTCTGATAGGCATTGGTGGAGCTCAGAAAATCGAGTGGTTTTTCGTCCAGAAAATCTTTTTGACACGAGCTGAAAGCCAAAAGTACGATGAGGGTATATAAGGTTATTTTTTTCATGTCTCTTGAATTTAAAATGTGATGTTAAGTCCGAGGGAATAACTTTTGAGTACGGGTCTTCCTTCTATACTCAGTCTGCGATCTCTTGGCTCGTTGGGCTCAGGGTCCCAGCCTTTCCATTTGGTCCAGGTAGCCAGGTTTTTACCGCTGACGAATATTTGCAGTTCGTCCATCCCCAGTTTCTCTATGATATTTTTGTCGAACTGGTAGCTGAGGCTCACATCCTGAAGTCTTACGAAACTACGGGATCTGTACACTTCGGGGTTGATGACAGGAGAACTCCTGAAGACCGGACTGTCTCCTCCCGGATTGGCCGGAGACCAATAGTCGATATCGTTAAGCCAGTTATACCTCACGGCATTGTCATTGACAAAGATCGAATTGGTACTGGAATCCATATACCCGTTTTTACCACCCTGAATAGCGTTGATGAAAACCCGTAGACTCAAGCCTTTATACTTAAAGGTGTTCAGGACGCTAAACCTGTAAGCCGGTTCTGTTCTTCCGAGGATTACACGGTCATCTGCAGGGGTAATTGTGCCATCGCCGTTCTGATCTATGATACGACGGGTTCCCGGAAAATAGCCATCGGGTATATCATCGCCTATCTGGTATAGTCCGTCGGTTTGATAACCGTAAATGGCCCCGATGGATTTACCGATAAAGAGGTTACTTGAAATAAGATCATCCTCGATACCGTCACCGTCGGCATCACGCCCGATGAGCTCTTTGATCTTGTTGGAGTTGGTAGAAAAGTTAAACGTAGAATGCCAGTTAAAGCCCTCACTCCTGATATTGTGTGTGGACAGGGTGAGTTCGAATCCCTGATTCTCGATCTTTCCGATGTTGGTACTGATGGTCTCGAAACCGGTGATGTCGGGAATAGCAACATCAAACAACAGGTCGTTGGTGTTGGAATGATAGAATTCTGCCGTTCCCTGTATCCTGTTTTTCAGTATGGCGAAATCTATACCGATATTGATACCTGCCGTTTTTTCCCATCTCAGGTTGTTGTTTGCCAGAGAGTTGAGCTGTTGTCCGAATTCGGTAGATCCCCCATCGCCAAATACATAGGCAGGGCGTAACAGCACCCTGGCCAGCGATTTGTACCTGTCGGTCTGGTTTCCACTGATCCCGTAACCTGCTCTGAGCTTCAGGTTATCTACCCAGTCTTCGTTAAAGAAAGATTCGTTATCGATGTTCCAGGCTACAGCCACGGAAGGGAAATAACTGAATTTGTTGTCTTCGGAAAAGCCCGAGAATCCGTCACGGCGTATGGTTCCCGTAATCAGGTAGCGCTCATCGAATTTATAGTTAACCCTGGCCATCTGGTAGTTCAGGGCTTCGCTCCATGCCTCGGAATTGGTAAACTGGTTTGCACCCTGATCCAGGCCGTTAAACCCAAGATCCATACGGGAAAATCCTGTGGCACGGGCTGTTGTTTTTTCGAATTTACGTTCGATAGCACCATAGACAAACGTAGCATCAATGCTGTGTTTTCCGAAGGTCTTTTTGTAGTTAATGATATTATCCAGGGTATAATCATAGTAAAAATCCTGGTTTTTATAGGCTTCACCGATGAATCCCGCAGCATATTCACTTGCCCTGTAATACCTGTTGATCCGGTAATTGTTACCGAAATTCACACGGTAGGAAAGCCCTTCGAGAAAAGGAAACTGAATTTCGGAAAAGAAATTGGCGAAGAAGTAATCGTGTCTCTCCATATCGTCGATATCCGAAGCGAGAAAGGGGTTCAGATCGAGCGAGTTGAAAGGACTGGGGATGAGATTTCCCTCGTCATCATAAGGAGATAACATCGGAGACGAGCGTACAAGGTCACTCATTTTGGGTTCTGCTCCGTCTTTTTTAACAAAGGAAGCAAAAGATTGTACCCCTACTTTCCACCAGTCGGTGGCTTGTGTATTCAGGTTGACCCGGGCTCCCTTACGCTGGAATTTATCACCGACAATAAAACCTTCCTGGTCGGTATGTTCGAGAGAGATGAGATAACTGGTCTTTTCCGATCCGCCGGTGACACTGACTTTCTGTTCATTGATAAAACCGGTATTGGTCCCGGCATCCCACCAATCGAAATCGGTATTTACCAGCTTTTGTTCACTATCGAGCATGGTAGGGTCGATATAATCGGCATAGTCGAAAGCGGGATTGGGTTGTGTATAATCGGGTCCCAGATAAGCATCTTCATAGTACAGGGTTTTCAGCCGGTCCAGGTAAGCCTGTCGTTTCAGTGGCCGGAGATTGGTCGTCGGTTCCATAGCGGTGTAGGAAGCCGAAATTGTAATTTTCGGGTTACGGTTTCTGCCTCCGTCTTTGGTAGTGATGAGGATAACACCGTTGGCAGCCTGTGCTCCGTAAACTGCCGTTGAACTGGCATCTTTAAGCACATCTATCGATGCGATGTCGTTGGGGTTGATCGATTCCAGCGAGCCGTTGTACTGTATCCCGTCGAGAACGATCAATACGTCATTTTTACCGTTAATCGTCGATCTTCCCCGTATGGATATCGAAGGGGTCGATCCTGCACTGTTGACCTGGCCTACGTTGAGCCCGGGAACATTTCCCTGCAAAAGTTGTCCCATATTGGTTACGGGGGCTTCCCTGAAATCTTCCAGGTTAGCCCTCGAAACCGCACCGGTAAGGTCTTTTTTCTTCTGTGTTCCGTATCCGATGACAACGACTTCGTCGAGTTTTCCCATGTCTTCTTCCATGGTCACGGACAAGGGCTGATTGTCTGTTACAGTTTGCTCTACCGTAGCAAAACCTACGTAACTGAATACGAGTATAGTAGGTGTTTGCTTTACGGTGAGACTAAAATTTCCGTCAAAATCGGTTGAGGTACCGTTCCGGGCATCTTTTTCCAGGACATTCACCCCGATAAGCGGAACCCCGTCCTTGTCCAGAACTGTCCCGGTTACAGTTATTTCCTGCGGATACGTACCGTACACGGCACTTACGTTGTCACCGGGATCCTTTCCGAACATTTGGTTTGCAATAAGACATAATAGTGTTACCAGGATACCTTGTTTGGGAAATCCTGTGTGCCATCGCAAAAAATCACCATCTTTTTCTTTTTTCATGTCATTTTTACGTTTTAATAATTAATTGGTTCTATTTACTACGGTGGTCAGGTTGGTTATTTAGGCTTTGACTTCTATGTTACGGAGCCATCCGGAAGGTCCCCACTTCTGCGAGTCCGGGTTGTGGCTGGCTGTCATAACCTACTGTGGGAACGATCTTGAAATAGCGGAACTGTTCCTGCTGGGGCAGATCGACATACTGGTCCATAAGTCCGATATCGTTGAGCTTGAAGTCTCCGAGGCTTTCCCAGTTCTGGTTGTCATCACTTACCAGGATTTCCAGTTCTTTTACTTTACGGTCCCCGTTTTTCTGGGCGATGATAAAACCGTCAACGGTAGATACTTCTCCCATATCCACGGTGATCCAGTGATCGGGATAGCTGGTAGGGTTGGAGGAGTAACGGGTAATCCAGTAGGTAGAAGCTTCATCGTCGATCAGGCGGATAGCCAGTCGGCTGTTGTTTACTTCTTCCGAACTGAACCCGGCGATAGTCCAGTTGTCTTTTTGATGCCTGTATCGTATGACATCCCCGGAAGGTCTCGTTAATGGTGTATTTATAGGCACGGGATCTCCGAAGTAAGGAGAACCGTCGGTGTTCCAGGTAAAACGCTGGATACGGGGATTTCTTCCACCGCCACCTACCTGGCTTCTCGCGTGATAGATAATCCAGTCTTCGGTACCGTCGGGAGACTTGAAGAAACCGTTATGACCCGGCCCGTATGCATTACTCTCGGCTTTCATAGATAAAACGGGTTCCGGTTTTTTGGTCCAGTCTGCCGGGTTCATCGGATCACCGTTTTCGCTGAGGGTCAACAGGCCAAGACAATAGGTGTCTACCCAATAACCGCTACCGGAATACACTACGAAGACCTGTCCGTCGGGATTGATAAGCACTTGCGGACCTTCGTTGATGGGATTGCCGTTTTGCTCCCAGTTATAGGTAGGAGAGGAGATCACCACTTTCGGTCCTGAAATCGTCCAGGGATCACTCATTTCGGCGATATAGATCTCCTGCGGGGGTGCTCCTGCATTGCCTCCGGACCACAGCATGTAGAGCTGGCCATTGTGTTCCAGGATCGTGCCGTCTATCGCCCACTTATCGGTAGTATCAGCAACTTTGCCTTTAAACACCCAGTTTCCTTCTACGGGGCTGGCGGAGGTATTTTCCAGGACATACATCCGGTGATTGGCATTTTGCCCGTTATCGGCAGCGAAGTAGAAATACCATTTGCCGTCTATTTGATGGAGTTCCGGTGCCCAGAGGTTTTTGGAATAAGGCATTCCGGAAGGCGGGGTCCAGACTTCATGTCGGGTGGCGGAAGCCAGTTCCGACATATAGTCGGCTTCCAGGATAACCAGCTTACTGCCCTGGGTGTAGGTATAGTAATATTTGTCGTTTTTCTGGACTACCCAGGGGTCCGGTCCTCCCGGGAGCACAGGATTGGTAAACGTACTGTCTGCTTCCAGTCCGGCAAGGGTTTCGGCCGGGGTTTCGGGGTCTTCGGACCATCCCGGTAATTTGTCGCACGCATGGAGCAGCAGTGTACAACCTGCGACGCATGCATAAAAGATTGATCGTTTCATATGATATTGATTTAAGGTTAAATTATTTTTCCATCAGGGCGTTAATACACCACAGGTAAGGGGCCTGACCGTGATAATCACCGGTTCGGCGCGGACGGTCGTAGTAATACTGCTTATCGTTCTTTTTGTTGGTACCCACACATACTTCCGATACGGCTCCTTGTGCATTGACGTAAGGAACCAGTGCCATCCATGCCTTACGGGCCGCAGGGGCATAGGTTCCGGCATCCAGCCATCCTTGTTTCACCCCTGTAATAAAGGCGTATGCGAACATGGCCGATCCTGAAGTCTCAGCCCAGTAATCGGGTTCGTCGATAAGCTGGTTCCACATACCCTCGGGAGTCTGGAAATCTTTCAGGCTTTTCATCATTTTCAGATAGCCTTTCATGATCCTCGGACGGTCTTTATGATTTTCCGGAAGGTAGCGGAGCAGTTCCGTAACTCCGGCAGCCATCCAGCCATTGCCCCGGGCCCAGTAGTAGGGCACGTCGGGAGCGTGATAGAAAAGGCCGTTGGGACGCTGAAGTTCATCGAGGTACATCACCATTTCCCTCGCAGCACGATCGATATACTTCTTGTCGCCCGTTACTTTATAGGCATTGGTCTGTACTATGGTAATCATATACATATCGTCGATCCAAAGACGTGTCTGCCAGGTATATCCTTTTTCGGTCCAGGCTTTTTCTTCCGGTCTGGCGTTTTCCGGAACTTCCCATTGCGTGTCGGCATAAGGGATTCCGAGTTCCTTGTAGCGCTGGTCTTTGGTTATGCTGTAAAGCGTTAATGGCAGGCTGCCAAACATGTTCAGGTCCACGTGATTTTTAATGGGCAGCAATGCCTTTTCCGTAGTGAACAAGGGCTCGAACCTGTTTTTCATGGCCTTGAGAAGAAATGCATCATCTGTCAGTTCGGCAAAACGCAGGGTACCGTTCCAATAGAATGTTTCCGGGTAACCGATCCATTTTCCGGCATGCAGGGCATGTTTGGCATACACAAACCTGTAGGCGATGAGTTTTCCTATCTCTTCGGGATGATATCCTTCCGGAAAGTCTTTCAGCATACTTTGTTGCGCCGTTGCAAATTGCAGGGAAAGAAATACCAGTATTAATGTTTTTCTATACATACATTGTTTTTTAAGAAGTTATTTCAAGAGTTAATAATAATAAGTTCCCGCTTCGGCGAGTCCGGGCTGCTGCTGCGAATCGTGGCCGGCCGTGGGGACGATCTTAAAGTAGCGGAAGGTCTTTCGGGCATCCAGGTCCAGGTATTGATATTCCCTGTTGATATCTGCCAGTCCGAACAGCCCGAGGTTTTCCCACGATTCGTTATCGTCGCTGATATGGATCTCCATTTCCCGGATCTTCCTGTCCCCGTTTTTCTGTGCGAAGAAGAAACCGTCAACGTTCCGGACTTCCCCCATGTCTACGGTCAGCCAATGATCGGGATATGTGGGTATGGGACCGCTGTCTCCGGACCAGTTGGCGATCCAGAAGGTACCGACGTCACCGTCCAGCACCTTAACAGCCAGGCGGTCTCCCCTGGTTTCCTCCGCACTCACCCCGGCTATGGACCAGTTTTCCCTGTCGTAAAGCGTGCGTTCGGGAGTGATGTAATCTGCCGGGTCGATGATACGGGAAGCTGCATAAAATGTATCGATAGCCATACTTCCGGGCTTATAGAGCGTATTGTAATTAAAAGTTGTTCCTGTTTTATATTTCGGAAGCACGGTAGAATCTGTGGCCGCGGCAGCAAATATCTCTTGTTGCCCCCCGGTTTCGGTCTCGTAGGAAACCACAGTACCCAGCAGGGTCGTATCGGAAGTCGATTCGGCAAACCAGTTGACTACGATACTGTCGCTCTTTTTTGTAATACTTTCTATGATCCTGTTGTTGAGGTCTGCGGTATAGGTTTCGCCATAGACCCTGCCGAATATTTCGGAGCGCATGGACTGGTTACCGTCTTTGTCCAGCGTACGTACGTCAAAGGTGTAGACCCCTTCCTCGATTTCGGGAATAATAACGTCTTTATAACCCGCTATATCTTCCGGAAGGATATCGGTTTCGAAACTACCGTCCTGGCCCCAGGTAATCCTCATGCGTTTTACACGGGCATCGGTACTGATCAGTGAGCGGATACCGCCCCGGTTATTTCCGGGCAGGAAAACCAGGGAATCCACCCGTCCCGGATAAGCCTTTTCGGCATTGTCCAGGTAGTCGCTGTAATGATGGTCTATGGGGGTACACCGGGTAAGCAATGCTACAGCAAGAACCCAGAATATCCGTATAATATGGTTTGTATTGAATTTCATTTCACATGGTTTTGATGATCGTATTAAAACATTTCTTCAGGGTGAGGAGTTAATCGGCTACCGTGCCGAAAAATGTGAGCTCACCCAGGGCTACGTCCGAATTTCCTCCCCAGGTATCCAATGTCCGCCACCGCCAGTAGCGATAGGGTTCTTCCTGGTTTTCCACATTAAATTCTTCCCCGGCACGGGCATAGGCGATATCGTCTGCGGTGTATTCTGTTCCCGGTGAACCGGAAGGTTTTATCGAAGTAAAGGTGCCGACCAGTGTCCAGGCGCCCCAGCTGCCATCGGGATCGGGAGCGTTAGACCCCCACAGTTCGAACACTTTGGGATGGTTCCACCGGTATTCGTGGTTAAGCCTGGAATACATCAGAAAACGACTTAGTGTAGCAGCAACACCCATATCAAAAGTGAAATGCTGTGGGATGCCGGTTCCGGGTTTGGTATGAAGGATGGTGGAGGAAACCCAGTCTGCTCCGTCCCAGAGTACTTTCGGGGTTTTGAATCCGCTGTGTGCTTCCCAGGTATCCGTGGGCAGATTGTATTCCTGGAAAAGGGATTTGTCCATCTGTTCCTCAAAGATCGGCAGGAATACGTTAGACAGGGTGTCCGAACGGTTGTTCCAGCGGTCTGTGATATACACACCGAATTCCCGTTCTTCCGAAGGAAAGCCCCTTACATTGAATGTTCCGGAAGAAAGCTGGGTGTAAAAATCGCGTTCGGCATTCCATTGTCCGACACTGTCTTTAGCCACCACATGAAGGACCAGGGGGGCTTCTGTTTCATTTTCAAAACGCAATTGTACTCCGCCGAAAGTAGCTTTCATATTACCTTCTTTTGCGATAGATTCGAGCGTTTTAAGATACGGAGGGGTCAGCGTGGTAATTTCGAGGGGAGTGGGATCGGAATTAACTTCCCCGACACTCACCGCAATCAGGTCTACCTCATATTCTCCTGCTTCGGCAAAACCGTCGACCAATATGGAATTGTGATACACGGATGCCTTGTTTTCGCGAAGGCTTCCGTCTGATAATCTGTACGCGGCTTTTACGTAGCGAAGATCACTGTTGTCGGGGAGTTCGTATGTGATTACGGCTCCGCCCGCAATGCTCTTTACCGTATAGGAAGTAATAGGGTCGGGTTTGTTGCCCTGTCGGGAGGGAGAAGGTTCGAGATCGTCGGAGCAACTCAAGGGCAGGACACATACAGCACACCATGCTGCAGTGTATATCAGTTTTTGTATGTAATTTGTGATCATCTTTTCTGTTTTAAGTTTTACCAAAGAGGCGATTGCAGAAGACCGTCATTCCTTCGTATTTCGTTATTGCTGATCGGCCAGAAATATTCACGAAGCGTAAAAGATCTGGAAAAGAGCACTCTTCTTCTGTAATAGGTTTGCGGATCGCCCTGGAGGATATCCCATCCGTAAATCGGCGTATTCAGCTCCACCTGGGCCGTTTTCCACCGTCTGAGATCCCAGAAACGCTGCGCCTCAAAAGCGAGTTCGATGGTTCGCTCGCGGCGTATGATTTCCCGGAGTCCGTCCTGCGAATTCGGCTTGTTCGGTTGTACGGAGTAGTCCAGCCAGGATTCTCTTACGCCCCGGAGTCCGCTGCGTTCGCGAATTGCATCGAGATAGCGGAATACTTCTTCGGACGGACCATTAACCTCATTAAGTGCTTCGGCATACAACAGGTAAAGGTTGGCAAGACGCATCATGGTATAGGGATATTCATAGGCGGTATAATTGTTGTCATTACCGATAACGGAACGGTAACTCACCAGTTTTTTCGGCGTGTAGCCTGTACCGCTGTATCGGGTAGGGGAGTTGGTTGCCGCACAGTTTCCACCGGGTCGGTAATTGGTAGACCAGGCATCTTTATCACTTCCGTGGTTACTCATAAAATAGCGTCCCCCGTCAAAAGAAACAGAACCGTAAAATCGGTCTTCGCGATCGAAATGAAGATTTATGGTCGTATAGCCAGGAGTGAGATCGTACTGGTAAGGAGAATCGCCGAGGGGAACTTCCCGGAGCTCGTACCGGTTGGCATAGTCGTAGGTGTAATCTTCTTCTATAGGTACCCCGTTTTTGGAATAGAATTTTTCAACGATATTCAGTGTAGGTGCCATATATCCTCCTGTGGACGTATTGGCTATCTTTTCGGGATCGGGGCTTCTTACCATAAAAGCATGGCCCTGCTCGGAGGCTCCGGCCATACTACTGTTGTTTACCCATATCGCTTCGTGATTGAGGTCCTGGCGTGCCGTAACAGCCCCGCGTATGCTCATCTGGTAAATAGTACTTTGCTGAGGTACCTGGGCCATATTGGTAGGTGGAACCCATTTGTAGAGGGATATACCGGACCCCTCGGCAAGTGTTATAGCTTCGCGGCACGCCTCTGCGGCAATACTCCACTTTTCCGGATCGTATGAAGCGTTGAACAATGGTTCGCCGGCTGCATCGATATAACCGGGATAATCGCTGTTCCCGTTAAATAAAGGACTGGCTGCCGTAACCAGGATCTCTGCTTTCATAGCTTTGGCGACCACCTGGGTAACACGGCCGTTTTCTTCGGCCGGTTGCATTACATTTTCCATGAGTGCAGGGATAGCTTCGTCTATGGTATTGATGATGTAGGTAAAAACCTTATCCGTGGATTGCCTTTCGTAATGAATATTTTCAGGGTCTTCGAAGGTATCGGTATTGACATCCACTATAGGAACAGGACCGTACATACGGAGAAGATAATAATGGTAATAGGCTTTCAGAAAACTGACTTCGGCCTGCCAGCGATCTTTTTCCTGCTGCTCCATTTCCTCCACGCCTTGTATATTTTCGATAAAAATATTACAGTCTCTGATGCCTTGCCATATACTAAAACCGCCGTTGTTTCCGTCCCAGTAATTGAGCAGGGGACTATTACTGTTTTGCCCGCTCATGGCAATGTACCAATTGGGCCATCCGCCCTGACTGAAATTTGTGGTAGAGTTCATCCAGAACTCGTCTCCGGCCAGCATAGCTGCATTGGTAGAGAGGTTGTGTCCCTTCGGAATCCAGCTGTAGCAAGTGTGCAAATATCTTTCGGCCATGGTTCTTGAGGCAAATGCCATATGTAGCTCTGCGATATTATCCGGGACAATATCAATATATTTATTACAGGCTCCTGGTAAAACCAGCAGCGCTGCTAACAGTATGATGCTTAATATCTTCTTCATTGGAACTGTTTTATGGTTATTACTTGGTTTGGTTAATGTGGTCAAAGGTTATAATGACATGAGTACCCCCAGGTTGAGTACCCGTTGTATCGGATACCTCAGACCCGAGCCCCCCATTTCGGGATCCCAGAGTTTAAAAGCACTGATGTTGAACAGGTTGGTTCCGCTGATGTAGATCCTGAACCTGTCAATTTTATATTTGCGGGTAAAATCCTGGTTTAGGGTATAGGCAATCTCCACTTGTTTCAGGCGGAGGAATGCCCCGTTTCGCATCCAGTGTGTGCTGGTTTCCGTATTGTTCGAAAGCGGGTTCTGGCTGAGCCTGGGCCATAAAGCATAGACATCCCTGTTGTCCTCAGACCAGTGGCTGTCTGCCCAGGCCTGTAATACGGCATTCGGGGATGTAATGCTTCCGAAAGGAGCGGAGCCGCTGTTTTCCGAATCTCCAAGGCCCGGATTGATAAACAGGGAGGTCCTTGCTGCCCCGGTGAAAAAGAATGATGCTTCGAAATTTTTATAGCCCGAAGTGAGTCCGAAGCCATAGTTGATTTCCGGAACAGTCGGGTAGCCGATAGGGACGATGTCGTTGTCGTCTACCACACCATCACCGTTGACATCGAGATATTTGATATCTCCGCCCATGACCATACCTGCAAAGGATTGCCGGGGACTGTTAAAAACCTCTTCATCGTCTATAAACAAACGTTCTGCGATATAGCCGCGACGTTGGTTTACATCCAGCCCGATACGGCTGAGATAGTCATAATCGTAGTTGGGTTCTTCGTATTCGAGATATTCCCCCCTGGCAAAGGTAAATGTCCCCCGGCCCTGCAACCACAGGTTTTCGTTAATGCTGTGGTTGTACACGATTTCGCCATCAAATCCGTAACTTTTATATTTTCCTATATTGGCTTTTACGTCTGCCGCAAGGCCCATAATAGAAGGCAGTGATGCACGGTCCTGTACAATTTTGCTCCGTATCTGTCGGAAAAAGTCACCGGTAAAGGTCAGTTTGCCATTAAAAAATCCGAGGTCTATCCCGAGGTTGGTCTGTCTGGAAACTTCCCAGGTCACATAAGGATTTGCATAACGGTTAACTCTGATACCGTTTCGTTTGTAGTTTTCACCTCCCTGACCTATCCCGAAAACATGGTTTCGACCTCCTTCGTTAAGTTCCATATCCGAGAGGTAGAAAAACCGGGTGTCACTGATATTGTCATTACCGACCAACCCATGGGTAAGTCTCAGACGGGCTGTACTGATGACGTCCTTAAGAGGTTCCATAAACGATTCGTTATGTATGGTCCATGCCAGTCCTGCGGAAGGGAAGAAGCCCCAGCGGTGATTTCTGGCAAATACTTCGGAGCCGTTATAACCGAAAGTAAACTGTGCATGGTACCTGTCATCGAAGGCATAAGTGAAGTTTCCCGAAAAACTGATATTCCTGTAGGGCAAAGTGTTGAGTACGGACCCGCCCTCGTAACGCGGGAGTTCTACACTGCTCCTGAGGGTATTGATAAACATACCGGTTACTTTGTGTTTTTCGTTGAAAGTACGGTCGTAATGCAGGGCATTTTGCATATAGAACGTAGATTCCTGTCCTCTTCCGTCATCCCTGTAATCGAGGTGTTCGGTACCAGTGAGCGGATTGAGGTTCAGGAAAGAATATTTACCGGTAGAAGGGTTAATACTCGTGGGCATATAGTAAAAAGGATTGTACTGCCTGCGGTAGCGCATAACGGCTTTACGGGAAGTATTGGCCAACCCCCGAAAACTGAGGCCTTCTACCCATTGCGAAAAATCCTGTGTGAGCTCTACCTGTACCTGCATTCTGCTATCTGTCCATTCCGAATATCCGCGGACTATTTCGGCATAGGGATTCAGGTAGAGGTTCCCGCTCCCGTCGTCAAAATTTCCGAACATCGGATGACCGATATACGATTGTTGCGGCCCCGGTTCGTAAATAGGCTGAAATAATACCGGGTTGGCACGGAGTGCATTCCGGAAGGATGAACTTCCTCCTTCGGGAGGACCGCTGTAGTTGCGTGAACTTACAATGGCCCGTACCATGAGCTGGGTACTCGGGGTAACATTGATATTGATGTTACTTCGCAGATTGTACACCTTGAAATCCACGTTATTGTTGAAGTTATTAATGGGGTTTACACGGATAAGCCCGTTATCCTGGGTAAGGTTTCCGCTTACCAGGTAGGTGGCTACCTGCCCGCCCCCGCGTATACTCAGATTATAGTTTTGGGTATGGGTGCCTTTCTTGGTTACTTCCCGGAGCCAGTCTACCGACGGGTATCGTATAGGATCTTCCCCGGCAAGTGTCCTTGCTATTTTTTCTTCGGAATATAAAGTCAGCGCCAAAGGGTCGCGGGTAAGTATGGCTTCATTATGCAGTTTCATAAAGGTTATCGGATCGGCTATTTCGGGCATTCGGGTGGGCGAGGAATAGCGCTGTTCCGCACGTACCGTGATCCGTGGACGTCCTTCGGTTCCTAATTTGGTCGTTACGAGAATAACACCGTTTGCTCCTCGCGAACCGTACACGGCCGAAGAGGTGGCATCTTTAAGGATCGTAAAGCTCGCGATATCATCCACAGGGATACGGGCCAGATCATCGGCAGAGACTTCCATGTTGTCCACCAGGATCAACGGCCTTTTGTTGACACCGAAGGTTCCGACGCCGCGGATAAAAAAATCGGCGTTGTCAAGACCGGGTTCCCCACTGCGCTGAAAAGAGATCATACCGGCTACCCGTCCCTGCATGGCCCCGGTAAGGTTACTCATCGGCATCCGGAGTTCTTCGGGTTTTATGGAAGTCACCGCCCCGATAAGATCCGATTTTTTCTGTTGCTGTCCGAAAGCCGTGACAACTACTTCGTCGAGTTGATCCATATTTTCATTTAAGGTTACAAACAGGGACCTGTCGTCCGTAACCGCTTTTTCTACGGTAGTAAAGCCCACATAGCTGAATACCAGTGTAGCAGGGATCTTGCTTATTCTAAGGCTGAAATTCCCGTCAAAATCGGTTGTTGTACCGTTTCGCACGCCTTTTTCTATGACGTTAACGCCGATGAGTGGTACACCCTGGCCGTCTATTACGGTTCCGGTAATCACTTCTTTTTGCTGATGTACCGAATCCTTGGTGTTGTCGTTGGCCGGTATGAGATCCTTAGCCGCTATAGTACTCGTCATCATGCAGAGCATGACAAATACGATCAGGTACCCGGGCATGTCTCTATCCGGCGATAAAGCATGGTCATGTAGTGTTTTTTTCATGTAGTTCTCATTTAATTTTACCGGGCTTTCACAAATAAACCTCATGGTTATCGTCAAAGCACGGTCTTTTGGTTATGGTTGATGTAGGTACAGAAAGCCCGGTGTTTTCGGGTACCGTAGCTTTCTGAAAAACTGCGTTGGTTTCGCAGGTGGTGTAACTGGAAAAATACAGAAGAAGATCCGGGGGGCGTATTTCCGTGGTTAAAGTGTTGCTGCAACGATCTTGTATATGTACCTGTTCATATATATTGGGTTTTTAGGAATTAATTTTCTATTGTACGCTGTATCCACCGGAAACTGTCAGGGAGCATGGTGTAGTGCCCGTTCTGAAAGTTAAGGGTGACCAGTGCGGTTTTTCTCGGGTGGACGTCCTGTCCGGAATTGTGGGTGTGCAGTACATAATGTGCATTCCCGTTGGTATCGGTGATGATATCGCCGTGGCCGGAACCGGGTTGGCCGGTCTGTTGTTCGGAAATGATCGGGTTGGTGGTCGATTTCTGCCATGGCCCGAGCGGCGAATTGCTTGTAGCATAACCCACGGCATAATCAGGGTTTCTGAAGTCGTTGGCAGAATATAGCAGGTAATAGGTTCCCTGTTTTTTTACTACCGTAGGCCCTTCTGCGACCGACCAGGAGGCATTTTCTGTATTTTCCCAGGGCTCTTCGGCATAAATACATTCCTGTAACGTTTCGGTTTTCAGGGCAGAAAGATCCGTAGTCATCTCGGCGACGAATATCCTGTTCCCGTTTTGCAGGCGAACGTGATACAGATAAGCTTTTCCGTTATCGAAAAAAACAAAAGGGTCGATCTGCTTTACCGGGGCATCGATATCCGATCCGTCATTGGTAAATGGTCCGAGGGGACTGTCTGCCGTGGCTATGGCAATATGTTCGTCTGCCGTATAAGCCATATAGTATGTGGCGTTGTGATAAAATACCTGGGGAGCCCAGAACCCGCCGTTCCCGAACGCATCTCCTTTTTTCAGGGCAAACCCATCGGTAGCGCCGGCAGGGCCCTCCCAGTGCTGCAGGTCTTGTGAGGTGTACACCAGGAAGCCTTCACCCGTAATATCAGGGTCGTTTTTCGTACCATAGAGGTAATAGGTGCCGTTACTTTCAAAAACGGTAGGATCGGCAAGATAAACCTGCCGGGTCGCTGTCTTTTCTTTCCCGGGCGAACCGCCCTGGAGGTACTGGTCACAGGCATTGCACAGCAATGCCATAGCAGGTAGGAAGTAAAGAATATGCATTTTCATGGGTATCGGGTTTTTGGAGGTTAATACATTTCAGAAAATAAAGTGTTGATTTTTAGTTTACACAATCGATTGCGTTTATTGAGCTGTAAAGTGGTTAGTTCATATTGTTATTTTTTATGGTGTCTATCGGTTATTTTTGCTCCTGTTGACGGATTGCAGGAATAGTGAGATATTCGTTTTCGGGGACAGGTGTGCCAAAATCGGGTGTACCATCGGCATTCCACCGTATTTTCTGCATTCTCGGGGAGCGTTTTGTCCCGCATCCTTCTCCGGGATTGCTGTTGGCGTGGTATAGGATCCAGTCTTCCGTACCATCCGGCGATTTGAAAAAGGAGTTATGTCCCGGTGCATAAACGCTATTGGTTTCGGATTTGCCGAAAACCGGTTCCGGATGTTTTACCCAGGAAGAAGGGTTCAGGAGATCGTCGCCTTTCAGCTTTATCAGCCCGAGAGCATAATAGTCTGTCCAGCAACCGCTGGCAGAGAAGACGATAAAAATATTGCCGTTGCGTTCCAGGTATTGAGGTCCTTCGTTGACATTGACATGTGGTGGATTTTTAGCATCCTGCAGGTCTCCCTGTTTTTCCCAGGCATAGGTGGGTTCTGCGATGAGCACGCGTTTGCCTTCTATGGTCCAGGGGTTTTTCATTTTGGCGATATAAATATTCTGTTGATGATTGGTATCTCCTTCCCAGCCCGACCATATCATGTATAATTTATTCTTGTACGTAAATACATTGCCGTCGATAGCCCAGCGATCCGGCCATGCAGCAACTTTGCCTTTAAACTCCCAGTGGCCTTTAAACGGATCTTCGGAAGTGTTTTCCAGGACGTACATACGGTGGTTATTATTATCCCCGTCATCGGCGGCAAAGTACACGTACCATTTCCCGTCTATGATGTGGAATTCCGGTGCCCATATCTCTTTGGAGTATGCAGTGCCCGGGGGCGGGGTCCAGATCAGTTTGCTTTCCGCATTTTTAAGGTCGGCCAGGTTTTTGGTTTTCCATAGCATTAACCGGTTGCCGAGGGTATGCGTGTAATAGTAATATCCGTTGTAATAGGTGCTGTAGGGGTCAGCTCCCGAAGGTAGTAACGGATTGGTAAACATGTTTTCCTGGGCGGTAACAAGACCAAAGCCGAACAATGCTAAAAGGAATATAATTTTTTTCATTCGTCTTTATCGATTTTACCGCGCATTGGCTTCGGTAGTGAGTTTTGAGATCAATTCGGTTTCTGACTTTTTATAGGGTTTTCCATCGGTATGAAAAACTTCGTGGAACCATACTTTAGGCTCCGATGTATAGGTTTTTGTCCAGCTGTCCCACGGGTACTTGGTCTGTGTTTTTCCGTCTACGAGTCCCCAGTTGTACATGCCTACGTTATATTTTCGGGCGATGGGCAGGAAACCTTCGAAAGTACTGCCGTTGGGGCGTGCCATATATTCGGTGCAGAGCATCGGCCGGCCGTAACGCTGTAACTGTTTGATCTTTTTCTCGAGATCTTCGGGATGATCGTAATTGTGAAAAGAAATCACGTCCGATTGTTCGAGTTGGAGTATATGCATAGGGTGCATCTCTTCATGAACGCTCCAGTCGCCGGTCCATACCCCGGAGGTAAGCGGCTGGCTGGGGTTGGCTTCACGAGCCCAGATGAAGACTTTTTTTAGTAGGGGAAGTACGAGGTCGACCTTATTGGAAATTTCCACTTTTTCATAGGAGGGACCGGTCATATTATCCGGCTCGTTCCACACATCCCAGCCGAGTATCCGCTTATCATCTTTAAACCTGCCAACGGTTTCCTTAACATAGCGTTCCAGCCTGCTGTACCGGGTACTGTCCTGCAATACTTTTTGCCCCGGGCTCTGTACCCATCCCGAATTGTGAACATGGGGTTTAGGGTCGCGTTGTTTTCCGGTTTCCGGGAACGGGTCCCAGCAGGAGTCGAACAGGACAAAGAGTGTACGTATATGGTGTTTATCGGCTATATCGAGATATTGATCTACCCGGTCATAAAATCCTTCCTTGTCCTGTTTGTGAAGCAGGTCGTGCAGGTAAACCCGCATGGTATTCATCCCTATAGCTTCTGCCCATCCCAACTCGCGGTCTATAGTTTCCGGATCGAAAGAATCTTCCTGCCACATTTCGAGCTGGTTAATCGATGTACTCGGATTGAAATTGGCCCCTACGAGCCAGGGTTGTTCTTCATACCATTGATGGGCCCGGTCTTTGGTCCAGACAGCTCTTGCTTTTTTTTCAACCGGTTTCTCTGTCCGGATAACTTCCGGGTTCCGGGTTTCTTTTTCCTTGTTTTTACAGCCTGCCAAAACGGTTAAGGCAAGGATCGGTATCCATAGCCTGCTTACACTGTTGTGTGATATCATTCTCATGTTAATGGTATGTAATGGCCCCGCTTTTCCGGGGGCGGTTATCCTGCTTATTGATTTGATCTGCTTTTTGCCCTTGTGGAGATTGTCCGGCTCCCGTAATCCGGGGAGGTATCTATCCTTCACAGGCCGTTATATTTATATGGTGTCCCATGGAGGAGCGGTTTTACCGGATCGTAACTCAGATGGACCACATCATTTTTATTTCTTTAATGTATCGGAACCGTTATGAATTAATTTGTGGAACCAATACTTTGATTTCTAAACTTTTGAGCGGAAGAGATTTGTGGGCAACTATCTTTTGTTTAAAAATCAGGTATTATTTTTAGTAATTCTCAAAAAAAAGTAGTTTCTTATTGTTAAATTATTTTTTTTTCAAAGTAGATTATTTTATTTTGAAAATATGCGGGGCTGATGTTCCAATTTTTATTCAAAAAAGTTCAATCCGCTGAAAAATGCGTTCGAAACCAGGGAATTGAAATGATATGTGGAAAAATGAGATGATTTGTATAGGTGTATTTTATCCGAAATGAATTGATTTGCAGGTATATGAAAACAATTTATCTGTTATTGATATGCTGTCTTCTGACAGTGGGGGTACAGGGCCAGGACTACACGTTTAAGAAGCTGAGAGTCGAAGACGGTTTGTCCCATAATGCGGTGGTCTCTATGCTTCAGGACCAACGTGGCTTTTTGTGGTTTGGTACCAAGGACGGCTTGAACCGCTACGACGGATATAACTTTAAACTTTTCCAGTACGAGGCCGGAAATGACAAAAGCCTGGGGAGTAATTTTATCCGTTGTTTACACGAATACGACGGTTACCTCTGGGTGGGTACCGATACGGGACTCTTTCGTTATGAAGAGCTTACGGAATCTTTTACCCCGGTAGAAAGTACATTAAATCAGCCTGTACTTGATATTGAAGGAGATCTTTACGGAAACCTCTGGTTTATTGCTTCCGGTAACCTGTATCGTCTGAACACCAGAACGGGAAAAGAGGAGAAGTTCAGTCGATTTTCGGTGACCTTCCTTACCGGTAATGAGGCCGGGGAAGTTTTCGTGGCTTCGTCGGAAGCGCTATACCGCTTTGTGCCTGATAATAATTCGTTTCAGAAAATTGATTTTACCGAAGGACCTTATGCCGGAGAAGATCTTGAGATCACTGCATTGTCGGCCGGGGGAAAGGATACCTTATGGATAGGCACGAAAAACCGCGGAGCCATGGTATACAGGGAATCTGTAAAACAATTGACCGCCTTGTTGCAAGAACGCGAAAACCCGCTGTATGTGAGGGATTTTCTGAAAAAAGGAGATGATGAGCTGTGGATAGCCAGTGAGTCGGGGCTCTATATTTACAACCTCCGTACGAAAAACTATAAAAACCTTAAAAAAAGTTATAACAACCCATATTCCCTCTCCGACAATGCCATTTACACGCTGGTACTCGACAAGGAAGAAGGCGTGTGGATTGGGACTTATTTCGGGGGGATCAACTATTACCCGAAGCCATATACGCCTATAGCACGGTATTTTCCGAGGGTCGGGGAGAATTCTATCAGCGGTAATGCCGTTCGGGAGATCAAGAAGGACCGTTATGGGGATCTTTGGATAGGAACAGAAGATGCCGGGCTCAACCGTTTTGATCCGGAAACCGGAACATTCGAGAATTTTTCTTCGGTCGGCGAAAAAGGGCCTTTGTCCAATTATAATATTCACGGATTGCTACCTGTTGATGATAAATTGTGGATCGGTACTTTCGAACACGGACTCGATATTATGGATATCCCGTCGCGCAGGATCGTAAGGCACTACGGGTCGGGAGACGATGAAGGACATCTTCGCAGCGATTTTATATTTTTTATATACGAAGGCCGGAACAGCGATATTTATGTGCTGACCTCTTCTGGAATTCATCGTTATCTTCCCGGGACCGATACTTTCGAAGTCGTGGAGGGTTTCCCGGAAGAATATCATTATACCTACCTTACCGAAGACCATAACGGGGTACTTTGGGCCGGAACCTACTGGGACGGTTTATTCTTTTACGACCCGAAAACCGGCGATAAAGGAGTGTACAGGTATGCAGCGGGAAATCCGGACAGCATCAGCTCTAATGTGGTGAACGGTATTTTTGAAGATTCCGAGAACCGTCTGTGGATTACCACGGAAAACGGGCTAAACCTTTTCCGCAGGGGAACTTCTGATTTCCGGAGGTTCTCCAAAAAAGACGGGTTTCCGGCAAATGTAACGTATTCTATACTCGAAGATGAAAATAAAAAACTCTGGATCAGTACGTCCAACGGCCTGGTGGAATTTGATCCGGAGACGGAAAAACTGAAGATATTTACCAAGGCCAACGGCTTGCTGAGCGACCAGTTCAACTACAGTTCTGCATTTAAGGACGAAGACGGTGAAATGTATTTCGGAGGGGTTTACGGGATGATAAGTTTTAATCCGGATACGTTTCTCACCGACAATTCGCATCCGCCTGTCTACCTGACAGGAATGAGATTGCACAATCGTGAAGTCCCGGTGGGAGCGGAAGATTCTCCCCTGGAAAAATCCATTTCGTTTTCCGATCATATTACGCTCGATCCCGGCGAATCCACATTTACGCTGGAATTTGCTTCACTCAGTTATACCGCACCGGGAATGACACGGTACTGGTACAAGCTGGAAGGATTGAATGACGACTGGATTGCCCTGGAAAAAAAACACGAGGTCAATTTTACCGAGCTCCCGGCAGGCGAATACAGTTTTAAGGTCAAAGCTCTTAACAATCACGGGGTCTGGAGCGGGGAAAATAATGCACTGCGGATAAAAGTGCTGCCCCCTTTTCTGGCCAGCCCTGCGGCTTATACCATCTATACCTTGATGTTTCTGCTTATGGTGTACCTGCTTTTGCAGTATTATCACAGTTATACAAAGCATAAGAACAACAGGAAGATCAGGCAGCTCGAAAACGAAAAGGAAAAGGAAATCTACCAGGCTAAGATCGAATTCTTTACCAATATTGCCCACGAGATCCGTACGCCGCTGACACTGATTACGGCCCCCCTCGAAAAATTGCTGGGCAAGACTTACAGATCTCCCGAAATTCCGAAAAACCTCGGGATTATGCAGAAAAATACCTCTCGTTTGCTCAACCTGGTCAATGAACTGCTGGATTTCAGGAAAACGGAGATGAAGCATGTGAAGCTGAGTTTTATCAAAGTAAACATCAGCGAACTGCTGGAGGATACTTATGTCCGCTTCAGCCAGTTGATCCAGGAAAAGGGATTGCTGTTCGACCTGGTAAAACCGGAAGGTGATGTGTATGCTTCGGTAGATGAGGAGGCTATCAAAAAGATACTGAGTAACCTCTTCAGCAATGCGGTTAAATACTCTAAAAGCCGCGTAAAGGTAAGCCTGGAACAGCACGAAACGAAGTTTTCCATCCAGGTGGAAAACGACGGACCTGTAATACCGGCACCGTTGAAAAAAAGAATTTTCGAGCCGTTTTTCCGTCTCCCCGGAGATGCGGGAAATACCGGGACCGGAATCGGGCTGTCTCTGGCTCATTCTCTGGCGGAGCTGCACGGTGGCACACTTTATATCGATGAAAACAAGCAGTCGGTAAATGCTTTTGTCCTGGAAGTGCCGCTACATCAGGCAGAAGAATTCAAGACGCTGGCCGCCGGGCACGAACAGGCCGATACGGCACGTGAACACGCTATTCCTGCATTCGATAAAAAGCTTCCCCTTATTCTCATTGCAGAAGATAATAAGGAAATGGCCGGGTTTATCCGGGAAGAATTGTCCGACAGCTACAATGTGATCCTGGCCCCGAATGGAAAAGAAGCCTGGGATCTGGTCAGGGATCACGAAGTGCAGTTGGTTATCAGCGATGTAATGATGCCTTTGTCGGACGGGGTAACATTGTGCAAACGAATCAAGGAGCGTATGGAAACGAGCCATATCCCCGTCATCCTGTTAACCGCCAAAAGCGCCCTCAATGCGCGGATCGAAGGACTGGAATCGGGAGCTGATGCCTATATTTCCAAGCCGTTTTCCATACATTACCTCAGGGTGCAGGTATCTAATCTGCTGAAGAACCGTAAAACCATCCTGGGACACTATTCGAGTTCGCCACTGGCACACCTGAAATCGCTGGCCACATCGAATGTGGATAAGAGTTTTATCACCAGGCTGGATAAGGTGATCGATAAAAATATCAGGGACCCCGAACTCAATATAGACCTGCTTGCGGAAAACCTGCACATGAGCCGCTCTACCCTGTACAGGAAGATCAAGGAGGTATCGAATCTGTCCCCGCATGAACTCATTAATATCAGCAGGCTGAAGAAAGCAGCAGAACTCCTGAAGACCACCGATATGAAGATCTATGAGGTTTCGGAAAGCGTCGGATATAAATCCCAGACGAGTTTCGGGAGAAATTTTCAGAAGCACTTCGGGATGACCCCTACGGAATATGTGAATGACGGGATGGAAAAAGCGGAGAAAAAAAGCGTATAGCATAACGTAAAGGTTTCGGAAACTCTTGTGTAATACTGGTAATTATGGAAATACTGCATGACATTTTATCAACGGTCGTACTGCGATTCGAAAACTGGGGAATACCGGGTATGATTATCCTGGTTATCCTGGCCTTGTTTATCTATATAAAAAGGGCAACGGACCATCGTGAAGAAGACAGCCCTTCAAAAGCAGAAGGGAAAAAGAATGCGGAGAAGAACACCGGACTAAGATCGCAGCGGCGTAGTACGGGATGTATGCTTACCGCACTTATCAGTATAGCCGTTCTTGTTATAGGCGTGCTCCGGATTTAATGGTTTTCTTTTTCATGTATAGGAAAAAGGTGAACAACCCGGCTAAAGGTCATATAAAAACCCGTTGTGCAGTAACAACGGGTAGGTCTTTTTCATGTCTGGTTTTGGGGGCAGACGGTGTTATTCTTCCCAGGCGATGTCGAGATACAAGGTCACATACCCGGATTCGTCTTCCATTCCCGGACCGATCGTTACAACCTTGGAACTTACAGCCATCCAGCCACCCTGCCCCTGGAACGCACCGAATTCGTAGGTGCCTTCGGGAAGGTCATCGATAAAAGCGGGCAAGCGTAAAAAACCGTTTACCCTGTCGTGCCGGGAATAATAATAGACACCTGTTTCTACATTCATGGCATAAAACCCTCCGAGGTCATAACTTCCGGATAGTGTCGGGGTGCCGGAAAGCGAGACAAGTCCCAGGCGGATATCGTGAGTTTCTACGGCAATTTGTCCTTCTACAGGATCTTTTGCCATGACTTTTCCCTGACAGGAAAGCGACGTTCCCAGGAACAGGGCCATTAATACAACTAATTTTTTCATAACGTATTAAATTTTGTAATTTCCCTGTAAGTTATTTCTTTTATTTTAATTTACCGGTATCTGCGGATTAATAAATGGTTAATCCGTAAGATCATCCCGGAATGCCCGGTGAATTCATATTCACCGCAAGCGGGGTTTCCCTAACTCCACGCATCTATGATAGGTGTGGGGTTTTTGTCGTCATCTACGGCCACAAAGGTAAAGTTCCCCGAAACGGCTTTTTCGCGGACATCTTCATACATGTTTTCCATAAATATATCAACCTGTACAATACAGCTTGTCCGGCCTACTTTGGTAATGTGGGCAATGAGTTCTATAAGTGTTCCCTGTGGGATGGGCTTGGTAAAGTCTATTTTATCGGTAGATACGGTGACTACTTTTTTACGGCTGAACCTGGTGGCACATATAAAAGAGGCCTCATCCATAAGTTGCAGCGCAGTTCCTCCGAAAAGGGTATCGTAATGATTGGTGGTATTCGGAAATACAGCCTTAAAAATCCGGGTTTCCGCCTTTTGGATCCGTTCCTTTATATGATCGTTCATGATGTTATTATTGTTAAATTGAAGCCCAAAAATACTATTTCTTTGGTCATTATTCTTACATTTGTTACGTATTTATCCGTACGGGGCTCCTGTAAAAGGTCAAGGATAAAACCATCTTGTTAAGCCCCGGCATTATCCAAAAAAAATAATATGAATACTATAGAGCAGCTACGGTGGCGCTATGCTACCAAAAAGTTTGATACTACGCGCAAATTGAACGACGACCAGGTAGCGGTGCTAAAAGAAGCTTTTAATCTTACGGCACTTTCTTTCGGACTGCAGCCGGTAAAGCTCGTCATAGTCAGTGATGATGCGAAGCGGGCGGAACTGCTTCCGCATGCTTTTGACCAGAAGCAGGTGACGGAAGCTTCCCATCTTTTATTGTTTTGCATCGAAACCGTGATCGATGAAGAATTTATCCGTTGTTATTTTGATAAGGTCAAGGCGGTACGCAATACCTCCGAGGAGATACTGAAGCCTTACCGGGATTTTCTCATTGCCGATTTTAACAAGAAAACCAGCGAGGAAATCGAGGCCTGGGCAAAAAACCAGGCTTATCTGGCATTGGGAAACCTGCTTACGGTATGTGCCATGGAAGGCATAGATGCCTGCCCTATGGAAGGTTTTATGCCCGAGAAGTTCGATAACGTACTGGGACTGGGACATGAGGGCCTGAAGTCCGTACTGATCATGCCTGTCGGATACCGTGCGGATGACGATATTTTTTCGACGATGGAAAAGGTACGGAAGGAAATCAGCGAAAGCGTTATCGAGATCAAATAGCTACAGCAAATAGAATACCAAACGATATAACAATACGATTTTATGCCCGGATTTGAACTCTTCGGAGATACGGAAAGGAAACATCTTAATGATGTTCTGGACAATGGCGTCCTGATGCGTTACGGTTTTGACGGTATGCGTAAAGGACACTGGAAAGCCAGGGAACTGGAAGCTGCATTATGTGAAAGAATGCATGCAAAACATGCGAAACTCGTAAGCAGCGGAACAGCCGCACTTACCGTGGCCCTGGCCAGTGCAGGGGTAGGGGCAGGTGATGAAGTGATTATGCCCGTATTTACTTTTGTAGCCAGTTTTGAATCGCTCATGGCCGTGGGGGCTGTTCCGGTACTGGTAGATATTGACGATACACTTACACTGGACCCTGCCGCTGTGGAAAAAGCGATAACACCCCGTACCAGGGTAGTGATGCCGGTACATATGTGCGGCTCTTCGGCGCAGTTACGCGAACTGAAAGCCCTTTGCGACAGGCATAACCTGCTATTGTTAGAGGATGCCTGCCAGGCTATAGGAGGAACTTATGACGGTAAACCGCTGGGAAGTTACGGAGATCTGGGATGTTTTTCTTTCGATTATGTAAAAACCATCACCTGTGGTGAAGGTGGGGGAATTATTACGGATAATGCGGAATACGCGAAACATGCCGATCATTATTCCGATCATGGACACGATCATGAAGGTAATGACCGGGGTGCGGAGCAACATCCGTTTTTAGGCTATAATTACCGGATTTCCGAACTGCATGCGGCTGTAGGGCTGGCACAGCTTTCGCGACTGGATGATTTTCTGTCCATACAAAAAAAGAATTATACGGTGTTGAGAACGGCTTTACAGGGTATTCCGGGGGTTACTTTCCGAAGAGTCCCTGAAGAAGCGGAAGAAAATTATTCTTTTCTGAGTTTCTTCCTGCCGGACGAAAGTACGACCCGGAAGGTACATAAAGCGCTTGGAGACTCAGGTGTGGACGGTTGTTTTTACTGGTATGACAACAATTGGCATTACATCAAAAAATGGGATCATCTGAAGCAATTAAAAGCATTGGGTAAACTACCTGCAGAGCTTGTAAAGGGAATGCCGGATTACAGTAAGATCGGTTTTCCTGCTTCCGATGCCATTATGGGCCGTACGATCTCCGTATTGATAAAACTGAGCTGGACGGCCCAAGAAGTAGAGGAAAGAGCGGTAAAGATGGCCGATGCCATTCGCGCTGTCCCGGAAATGTCCTGACACCGGCCTGTGATATGACATTAAAATAAATTTTCAGCAAAAATATATCAAAGAATAAGAGGTTTTACGGCTTTTTTCGATGATGAAACACAGGCAGTAATCAGCGAGACTCAGAAAGTGTAAGGTTACTGTTTCGTCACTTTTAAATCTCGAAACGAAGCTTTTTATTCTGTTGTTTTTTAGTTGTTTGTATGGTTTCTTAGCTTACATAAGTTTCATTTTATGATTAAGAATTACGGGTATGGAAACGACAGAAAAATCAATGTTTAAGGTATTGTTCCACCTCAAAAGAATGCTCCTAAGGAAAGCGGAAAAGCAGCCATGATGTCTGGGATTAGTGTAAACGGTAATCAGTCTGCATTTAGTACAAAGTTGGATATTTCCATAGTAAATAAATTGGGATGATAAGTAAGACCAATGGTTTTTTGTTTTACTCCATCTGAATATCACAACATTTTACCCAGAGCAATAATCCCCTCTTCCAATTCTTTTTCAGAAAGTGAGCCATAGCCCAATCTTATACCGTTTACGGTTTTATCGAGGCTATAAGTATCGGGCGTAATGATTTTGATGCCTTTGCTTTCCAGTTTTTCGGAGACCTGTAACCAGTCCACTTGCTTGTTAGAAACAATCCAAAATGCCAGACCACCTTCAGGAATAGTATAAGTTGCCTTGCCTCTAAGATGTTTTTTTAACAGGATTGCTGTAAAATCCCTTTTGGATCTGTAGTGATTTGTTGCCTTTTTGATATGCCGTTTTATTGTACCGTCTTTGATAAGTTGCAAAACAGCCTGTTCCATAATACTGTCGCCCTGCACATCAATAATCTTTCGTAAACTGCCTATTTTTTCGACCAGGCAACCGTCATTACTGGCCAAGTAACCGATACGCAAAGCAGGAGCAACAACCTTGCTCATTGTGCCAATGTAAACGTAGTTTTTCAGTTCCGTAAAACTTGACAAAGGCAAGACAGGACGATAACCAAAATGAAACTCATTATCGTAATCATCTTCAATAATCGTAAAACCGTATTTGTTGGAAAGCCTTATGAGCTCCAGTCTTCTTTTCAAACTTAATGTTGCAGTAGTCGGATATTGTCGATGCGGTGTAACATAAATTGCTTTTATCTTTTTGCCCGATTTGAGATAATAAATAACATCAGCTGTCAGTAGCCCGTCTTTATCTACCCTGACAGGCAACAGCTTTGCGCCTGCATTTTCAAAGGCAGACCAAGCAGGTTTATATCCCGGATTTTCAATGAGTACATAATCATCTTTTACGAATAAGCATTGTGCTGTCATATACATGGCCATTTGACTGCCACGGGTAATACAAATATCTTGTTCGTTTATCTGCATACCTCTTTGATGATTGAGCATTTGTACAATAGATGTTCTAAATTCCAAATCGCCCAATTCATTACCGTATCCCATCATCTGCCACCTTGCTTTTTGGTTGAAGATTTGGCGGTATGCCCTTGCCAGCTCCGTGATGGGTGCAATTTTGCTGTCAGGGTTTCCGTCATCAATCTGCAAATGGTAATGTTTGATTGACGTATTTTTTATAACGGAAGTTTCCTGATTGGTTTTTTGTGTGCTTTTGAAATCGGGCAATGTATCGGAAACAAAAGTGCCCTGTCTTTCTTTGGAAATTAACCAGCCCTCAATAAGCAATACATTAAGGGCTTCGACCACCGTATTCCGGTTGACCTTTAAAAGTTGTGAAAGGTTTCTACTGCCGGGTAAAGCATCACCGGGCTTTAACCTTCCCGAGTGAATATCTTTTATAATGGCATCGGCTATTTGCAGGTAAATAGCCTTGTCCAATTTTTCATCTAACTGTATTTCAAACTTCCAACCTCTTAACATCTGGACTATCTGTTTTTATGAAAACTGTATCAGTTTGGTAGTCCAAAGGTACGGTACTTTTGTATCGCAATAGTGCAAAGAATCAGTAATAATTTCAGTTATGTCAAAATTAGCAGCAGCGGCCGTAAAGAAATCAACCCACACTGAGCAAAAGCAATTCAGCTCAAAAGATTTTCATCAGACCTTTGCCAGGCCAACCTATGTAAAGCCCTCTCACGTTATTCACAAGAACGTTGAAAATGCAGGTGTACACAACCAGTTTTCGGAGGAAAGAAAACACCCGGTGTTCTTCGTTGACCTGCCGAGTAAAAATGTAAGTATGACCATCGGTGGTTTATTGCCCGGACAAAAAACACATCTGCACCGCCACACCTATGAAACTGTTTTGTATGTGCTCGAAGGTAAGGGCTGGACAAAAGTAGAGGATGAAATCGTAGAATGGGAAGCGGGTGATGCAGTATACATTCCGTCCTGGGCCTGGCACCAGCACCAGAATTTGAGCGATAGCGAACCGGCCAAATACATCGCTTGCGAAAATGCTCCGCAACTCCAAAACCTTGGCGTAGCATTACGTGAGGAAGAGGGCCGAGATTTTTAACCTTTTAAATAAGATCATAAAATGAATAACGTACCATTTAAAGGTGTGATCGCCTATCCGATTACACCTTTTGATAATAATGAGCAGATAGATATTGCCTTATTCAAAAAACAGGTGGAACGGTTGGTCACCACAGGTGCCCACGGTATTGCCCCGCTTGGAAGTACAGGTGTAATGCCTTACCTGAATGATGCCGAAAAAGAAGCCGTAACCGAGGCAACGATGCAACAGGTGGCAGGCAGAGTCCCCATATTGGTAGGCGTTTCAAACCTGACGACCGAGCGAACTGTTTATCACGCAAAATTTGCTGAAAAAGCAGGCGCTACAGCCGTAATGATCATCCCGATGAGTTATTGGAAACTAACCGATGATGAAATTGTGAAACACTATGACGAAGTAGCCTCCAAAATTTCCATTCCTATTATGGCGTACAACAATCCGGCTACTGGTGGTGTGGATATGTCACCTGCATTGCTGAAGCGTCTACAGGAAATCCCGAACGTAACGATGATAAAAGAAAGTACAGGCGATATCCAGCGTATGCACTACCTGAGGAAGGAATTGGGCGAAGAGGTCGCATTTTTCAACGGCTCCAATCCGCTGGCATTAGCCGCATTTTCTGCCGGAGCACGAGGCTGGTGTACAGCTGCTCCCAACCTGATACCCGAGCTGAATTTGGCACTCTATGATACCATACAGGAAAACGATCTGGAGAAAGCGAGAACGGTATTCTACAACCAAGTTGATCTCTTGAAATTCATTGTAGCCAAAGGATTGCCACGTTCTATCAAAGCAGGTCTGGATTTATTGGGTGTAGGCGGTGGAGGCTTTAAAAGCCCCATTCAACCACTTAGTCAAAATGAAATAGCGGAACTGGACGGTATCCTTTCCGCCATAGAAAACCAAGTTTATCAAAGTTAAATCGCTAAAAACAAGACAAAATGACAAAAGCAACTTTTTATCACGCAGGTTGTCCCGTATGTGTAAGTGCAGAACAGGATATTTTAAGTTTCATTCCAGAGAACCAGGTAGAAGTAATTCATTTGGGAGAAGATAAAGCCAAAGTAAAGGATGCAGAAGTGGCAGGTGTACAATCTGTTCCGGCATTGGTGCTATCTAACGGAAATGTATTACACATCAACTTTGGAGCTTCGATTGAAGATTTGAAGTAGCCATCCTTCAAAAGCCCGAAAGTGATAAAGAACTTTCGGGCTTTTATAAATATGGTTTTAGTAATGAGTTTAAAACAACCGAATTAATATGTCTCTTAAAGAAAAAACTAAACTTGCTGAAATTCAAGACGGGCGATCGGAAAACGTGGAAGTAACATTGACATTGCAAGGTGATACAAAACATATTCAGTGGAACAAACAGATTCCCTTACTTGATGCACTACTAAACGAAGGGATTGAAGCACCATATTCCTGTTGCAGAGGTACGTGTGGCACCTGTGTATGCAAATTGGAAGAGGGCGAAGTACGTTTAAAGCGAAATTTTGTTTTGTCTGAAGCCCATATACAGCAGGGTTTGATTTTAGCTTGCGTTTCTGTTCCTGTAAGTGATCGCATTAAAATAAACTATGATGAGTTTTGATTTACACGGAGATAATCACAGGTTTTAGACGAGTATTACAACAAACTGTTGTCCCAGTTTCCAACAGTATTGCAAAGTATAAAACGTAAATACAATATCTCATTTGCCGAAGCGAAAGACCATACGTTTACACTGGTAAAATCAGAACTGATAAGAACCTTGGAAGAAAAAATATGTATGGAAGTATGAACGAAGAAATTTTACAAAACATTGCCGTTATACAAGAACGAATAAACAATGCCTGCATAAAAAGTAACAGAAATCCTAACGAAATAAAATTACTATTGGCAACCAAAACCATTCCTTCGGAACGTATCAAAATTGCATTGCAGGCAGGATATACACTAATAGCCGAAAACAAGGTGCAGGAACTAAAAGAAAAATACGGAGCATTAAAAGAAGTTCCGCATACCAATCACTTTATCGGGCATTTGCAAACCAATAAAATTAAAGACCTGTTGAAATATAATGTGTCCTGCATTCAGTCGCTTGACCGTTTGGATTTGGCAGAGAAATTACACAAACGCTTACAGTTTGAAAACAAGATCATAGAAGTATTGATACAGGTGAATACTTCTAATGAAGAAAGTAAATTTGGTTTTAGTACATGACAAAACACTCTAATTGATTAAAAACCAATAAAATAGCTCTTTGATAATTTGTCAAAAAGACTGATATTCAGTATATTAAAGGAAAATTCACCACAAATTGCCTTTAAAAAAGAATACCAGTCTCCGCACGGAAGATACGCAATTGCTATCAATATTTAAAGCCCATTTTAAAGGGGAACTCCATTTGTCCAGGATCCGCCTGATCTGTCATTTTATCACGGCTTTATGCAAGGTAAAGTCTGTCAATTATTCCAAACTTAGTGTTGGATTTGACAGTAAGGCCTCGACTTTAAGCTGTTTTAGGCGTATTCAACGCTTCATGGCTGAGTCCAGCCTTTCTATGGAAATGGTGGCTAAGTTCATCTTTGAGCTATTGCCTGAAAAAAGTGCCCTTACATTGGTCATGGATAGGACCAATTGGAAGTTCGGCCAAAAAAACATCAATATACTAATGTTGGGAGTGAGTTACCGGAATGTGGCTTTCCCACTGATGTTCACTATGCTGGACAAAAGGGGAAATTCCAACGAGGAAGAACGCATTGCGCTTGTGAAGCGGTTTATCCAGTGGTTTGGCCGCGAGCGTATCGATTGCCTGTTAGCTGATAGGGAGTTTGTTGGCCAACATTGGATAGGGTTCCTCAATGAAAATGGCATTCGGTATCACATCCGTATCCGGAACAATTTTAAGGTCTATTGCTTTAAAAAGAACAGGAAGGTAACGGCCTTTCATTGGTTCCACCATCTGAAGATAAACCAATGTTGCCATTCCCCGAAAATAGTCAGGATGCATGGGGAATTGTGCTACCTTTCAGGGGTTAAGACCGTAAGGAACGGGAACATAGAATACCTGATCATTGTCTCTTATAACAAACCTGAAGAAGCTTTGGAATATTATCGGGAAAGATGGCAAATTGAAACCTTGTTTAAAGCACTCAAATCAAGCGGGTTCAATATTGAGGACACCCATGTAACACAATTAGACAGGGTGGAAAAGCTTTTTATGCTTACTATGATTGCCTTTGTATGGTGTTACAAAATTGGGGACTTTATCGATAGGAACATTAAACCCATTACCATCAAAAAACATGGGCGAAGGGCCGTGAGTGTCTTTAAAAATGGACTGGATTGCCTATCTAATTGGTTGCTGACAAATTTTAACAAATTGAAAATCAATTTCATAAATTTTTTGTCATGTACTTAG
>NZ_FPJE01000043.1 GCF_900119185.1 Sinomicrobium oceani
CATCTGCTAATCCTCGATGACTTTGGTCTGGCCCACCTGGACAAGAAACAACAAATGGATCTGATGGAAATCATTGAGGACAGGCACGGAAAATCCTCAACTATTATAGCCAGCCAATTACCGGTGGGAAGCTGGTATGATATTATTGGAGAAGCAACCATAGCCGATGCTATTTTAGACCGATTGGTACACACCTCACATCGAATAGAACTCAAGGGGGAAAGTCTAAGAAAAAAACTGTAATATTGTCAGTAACTTATTTTTTTGACCAAAATCCTTAGAGGGTCAGTATGGCCGGAATGAGGGGTCAGCATCACCGGAATATCCATGTAAAGCACTGTGAGTGTGAGGTCAGAGGATTTGCACTTTAAAAGTATAGGCAAATACGTGTCCCTGTTTTGAGGGTATTCAAAATGAATATATGAGTGCAAATCTTTTTATGTACTTCATACTTCATGGCCCTTGGTTGTACTTAAAAAACAGGAGGTATCAATTTAAAATTAGGTGAGCCTAAGCAACCATTGCAAAAGTCTTAAAAGATGAGATAACAGAGTGGGAATGCCCTCTAAGATGTTAAGTTTTTGAATATTTAATACTATTCAAAAAAAGGTTTTACATTATTTTTTTGAATGTATTCTTCAATAATTCCTACTTCATCAACATCGACAAACTCTAAAAATTCAGTATCTCTGATCTGTTCCCAAAGTAAGTGATTTTTGTTTGTTTTCTTTTGAGGTTCTCTTCCCAAAACAAAATACTTTCCTCTTGAATTATCTTCCAATTCTATAGCTTTTGTAAGAGACACAAATCTGGCTACATCATTTTCGAGAAAATAGTGTTGTTTTTCAAAATCTATAGTTTGTCCCGCCACAGGAATCCCATTTACACCTATGAAATCTATATCTATTGGTGCAAACAAATTTTCAAAATCAGTAGAAGTTAATGTTTTTTCAATATTTACTCTTTCAGCAATTTTAGGAAACAACTTCTTTTTAACTATGGCATGAACATTAAATGCAGGAGCTATGTTTGTTTCTTCAGCGTACTTGAAAATATACTTTTCAAAAATTCTTTTAAATGTGTTGTCCTCTAAATTTATATCTATTACTTTGGGTTCGGAGAACTGAATAATATTATTTGAATACTTGGAAAGATATCCTAAATACCTTTCATTAATCCAATCATTTTTAAAGTCTCTCTCACTAATTAATTTATTAGCGTCGGCGGCAGCCTTACCGAGATCCTTTTCTATTGATTTTAGATAACTCTTAATCAGACGATATCGCTCATCACTTAAAATTCCTTTTAGAGCCAAAAGCTTATCGGAAGAGAATTTAAAATAATTTTTAGAACCATTGGATACAAGCAGTCCTATACTCACTCTTTCATTCAGAGCAGCATTTAGGTTGACATAAAGTATCGAATAAATAGTTCTCATTTTAATTAATAATAAAAGATTGTACAAACGCTCTAAAGTTTAGCGCACATTGTTTCTTCCAATCATCTGAAAATAAATTATCCGTTATTCTTTTCTTAATCAGGTTCTTATCAATATGCCAGGAAACAGGAACTAAATTTAGAATATCATCTAATTTATTTTCACATGCTTTGCTACAAAGGTATAACATTTCAACCAAGGTATTCACAATGTCTGTCAATTTCCTGTCTTTTCCAAACAAAATTTTTGCTATATCTGATTTGATTATAGACTCATCTTCAGTTAATTGTGTGATTCCGTAATCAAGAAATGTAGAATTAAAAATATTGACATGGTCAATGGCATAGAAAAAAATCATTTTATTTAAAGAAGCATATAAAAGTAGATTAAAGTTATTGTGATTTCTATCTTCATTAGATATCCAAATATCAAACAACGCTATTTTTAAAAAGTCAGTCTTATCCCCAATTTTATCTCTAAAAGATTTTTCTTGAAACATGGACAGTGTAGTATGGTCCAGTTCTTTTGATGCTTCCAGATATAAAGATCCGAAACATTCCTTTTCAAACCAGTCTGATTGTAATCGTGGATATTTATCATGAGGAATATGTTCGCTTTTAACTTTAATAAAACAAGTCTCCGGCGTTTTTATCTTCCACAATTTGGCAAATTCAGATGCTATTAACTCATTAAATAGATATGCAGGAAACTTGTCATACTTGCATACCCAATCTCTGAAATCATTGCATGTTACAAGTAGAGGACTACTTCCTTGAGTTTCAATAATTTTGTGAACATCTTCAATGGTATGAAGTAACTGCATCTAAATTTATTTGAATACTTACAATATAAACAAATATATTAATACTAACAATGTAAAAAATAGTCGAGCCAAAACCGAGTATACCGTTTACAGTGGTTCCGGATTTTGGCTCGAATGATTTCAGCAGACTTGAAGTTTGTAGAGTGGATAGCATTGTGAGGAGGAAATGAATGAATTAAATCATTGGATTACCAATGGATTTATGATTTTAGTTCATAGTTTATTTTTAAAGGGTTATAAAATTTCCCCCTACAATTAATGTATCCCCAAACGGATGATTCCTCTGATCGATTCCAGGTCTTTCGGATTTTCAATGGATTTTTCTACGTCGAACAGCAACTTTTCCAATTCCTCTTTTAAGATGGCTGTATGGGTTTTGGTACAATCCGGATGTTTGGATATTTGCTGTAACATAAGTACCAGTTTTTGACTTACGATAACATCTCCCTTACAGTACATCCTGTATTCCATCATCAACTCGGACAGCAATTCCCCGAACGAAATAACGTGTAAAGACACACCTACGTAATCGTCCTTTTCCAAAAACTTCAGGGTATTCAATGGCAATATCAGGCAGAAGAATTCCGACAGGTAATCGATCGTGGTCATGGCTGTTGCCGGGTCGTTGACCCCCGGAGACATGGCCCTGACGCCTACTTCCGCAACCTGTTTGAATCCGTAAACGTAATTTTCCATCACATCTTCCGGATCGAGATTGATGTAGATGTTGTGGCGTACAGACGCTATCACTTCTTTTTCCAAGGCCTGCGAACACGAAAAAAGCGCTTCACCGGGCGAGATATATTTTCCCTGATACGCCAAAAACGCAATCTGGAAATGATGTTCTTTGGACAGGTTTAACATCGCTTCCTGGTTGATCCCCTTGTAATATCCGAATTCTTCCGAGGCATAAACCTTCCAGTCCGGACCTGTTTCAAAGCTTCCGTGGTCCGAGCGCATTGCTGAATCCGATTTTATACTTTGAATGACCAGACGCCGAATGTTCTTTAAAATATTATCGATCTGTATGGCTTTGGAAATGGAGTCTATAAAGTAAATAAAACTAAAGAGGCAATTTACGGTAAGGACAATACCGACCAACATGGAAAATCCCGGCAACTCATACGTATCGTCATTGGGTTTGATTTTTACGGCAACGAAGGTGATAAACAACAAAGAGAATAAAAAATTGCCGATAATGTATTGATGTTTTTTTACCGAAATAAGTCCGGGGAGCACACGGGGCGAAAAATTGCTCGATGCCTGATTGAGCAAAAGCATAACCATGGAAAAACTAAATACCATGATGGAAATAATGCCCCCGGCCAGGTATGTCATTACCGAAGTTGCCGTACCGGCACTACGGATCAAAACGCTTTCGAAATTTTCATTTAAAAACCGGCTGATCCCCCAGTCTTCCAGGAACCCCAAGAGGTAGGCCGTTAACACACCGCAAAGTCCCATGATTACCGGGATAAACCCGATACTATGGGTTAATTTGCGCCAGATTCTTTTTAAGTGAAGTTGCTCTAAAATTGCAGTAACTGCCATACTGTTGTATATTTTTGTGATCAGGTTGTTTATATCCGGTTATTTTTACTGAGCCGATCAACCAAGGTGGAGATGGTATAATACGCCCCGTGATATTACATTAAATCCGTTGTGCATTATAGTTTGAAAGACGTCATCCAGGGCCCTGTCGAAGGATCTTTACGGACAGCAGGAGAGGTTCCGACTGCGTTCAGCACGACGTAAACAACGATTTGTATTCATAATGCACAACGGGTTACATTAAATATAGCATAAATATTCGGGTTTTTTCGCTGTAAGCTCTGCTAAAGTTGCGCTATGATCATTAGTTAGGGTGCTATACGTGGCAATATTTTTTAATTTTAAAACCCGTATGCTGTTAGCAAAAGACGGTCGGATAGAACACAAAAAACATTAGGCATATAAGCATGAGAAAAGTTATTTTGAACCTTGCGGTGAGCTTCGATGGTTTTATCGAGGGGCCCGGGGGCGAGGTAGATTGGTGTATTATGGAAGATGATATGGACTTCGGGGCTTTTTTGGACCGCGTGGATACCGTGTTGTACGGGCGGGTAAGCTATGATGCCTGGGGAAACTACCAGCCCGGGGATGATGCTCCCGAAGCCGAAAAATCCATGTGGCGACACCTGCATACCATGGACAAATAGGTGTTTTCCCATACCGAAAGGAAGGACACCGGTGCTACTTTTATCACTTCCGGTATTCCGAAGGCAATACGGGTGCTCCGACAGCAGGATGGCAAAGATATCTGGCTGTATGGCGGCGCCAGCCTTATCAGCACTTTTATCCGGCTGGACCTTGTGGATGTCTATACGATTTCCGTACATCCCGTAGCTCTCGGAAAGGGAAAACCGTTGTTCGAAGCCCTGGACCATCGTCTGTAACTTCGATGTACCGGAACCCGGACCTTTCGGTCTGGCGTGGTGGAGTTGGCGTATGCGCCACAAAACAGATCGTAAGCCGGTTTGCCGTTGCCCCTTTGTGGAGATGGGAATAATGTATTATATTGGGGTACCCTTTGTTAAAATGGTTCTGATCATCCTGCCATTGAGATCGTATGCGTGATTCTAAAACATATCAATCCGTCAATGCCTATTTTGACGCCCAGCCCGAAGCTACCAGAAAGGCATTGTCTATACTTAAAGCATGTATCCTGGAAGCAGTGCCGGATGCTGCCGAGCTCATCAATTATAACATTCCGGCCTATGCTCTGGTGAAGAACGGCAAAAGAGAACAGCAGGTAATGATTGCAGGATATAAAAAACATGTAGGCTTTTATCCGCACCCGACAACGATGGAAAAGTTCGACAGGGCATTGAGCGGGTATACCAAAGGCAAGGGGTCGGTACAGTTTCCGCTGGATAAGCCCTTGCCGAAAGACCTCATTGTGCGTATGGTACGATACCGGAGAGCATTGCTGATAACAGGAGAAGGAGAAGTACGGTAGTCCATGAGATATGGTATAAGGGTGGTGTGCCGCAGGTAGGGCATAGCTGTTTTTTGCTGCTAAGCGGGCTGTAACATAAATGCTCTTCCCCGATTGTAAGAATGATCGGTATTGGGGTTCGGGGCATGCCATAACCAAGTAATACAATATGATGTTAAAAAATGTTCGGTTTGTTATTTTGATAGGGGTAGTACTACAGGGATGGAGTTGTCAGCATAAGAAAACCGCTGCCGAACGGCCCAATATCCTTTTTGTGATCAGTGACGACCAGTCTTTTGCCCATACGAGTTTTACAGGGAGTACCTTTGTAAATACCCCTGCTTTTGACCGTATAGCCCGTGAAGGGGTATATTTTTCCAACTGCATTGCAGGATCACCGGGATGTGCCCCGTCGAGAAGCTCTATTGTCACCGGGCGGTACCCGTGGCAAAACGAACAATCCGGACAGCATGCATCTTCCTGGTCCAGGAAGTATATTCCGTTTATCGATGCGTTGGAAAAAGGAGGATACAGCACCGGCCGCACCGGGAAAGGTGTAGGGCCTTTTCAGTATGCACGAGATGAGCACGACTCGTTATGGCGGGCTACGAATGCGGGGGGAATTGCCCATTCCGATATAAAACACGATAAAAAGGAAAACCTGGAAGGCTATACCGATAAAATTAGCGCCACGGACTATTACGAAAATTTCAGGTACTTTATGGAAAACATAAAGGGGGATAAGCCTTTTTTCTTTTGGTATGGAGCGCACGAACCCCACAGGGCTTATGAAAAAGGTTCCTGGAAAAGAATGGGAAAGCGTCCGGAAGATGTGCAGGTTCCCGGGTTTCTTCCGGACAACGAGGAGGTTCGGGGCGATCTGCTGGATTATGCCGTAGAGATAGAGTGGTTTGACCGCCACCTTGGCTATATTCTAAAGTACCTGGCAGATACGGGAGAACTGGAAAATACCATGGTCATCGTTACGTCAGACAATGGTAAACCTTTTCCGAGAGCCAAGGCCAACACCTACGAATATGGGATACATGTACCCATGGCTATCCGTTACCCCGCCAAATTTCCCGGGGGAAGGATAGTCGAAGACCCGGTGTCTTTTGTAGATATTGCTCCGACCATTCTGGAGGTTGCCCGTACCAATCCGGGAGCTATGATGCCGATAACGGGAAAGAGTTTTCTGGGAATACTCACCTCCGACCGGGAAGGATATGTCAAAGAAGCGGATACGTATGCCTTTTCGGGAAGAGAGCGGCATTCCTCGTCCAGGTATAAAAATCGGGGCTATCCGCAACGTGCTATTCGGAGCAGGGATTTTTTATATATCTGGAACATGCGGCCGGAGCGATGGCCGGCAGGAGCCCCCCGAAAGTACGACCCGAAAGATACCTTGCAACTGCTTCCTGTAAACGGAGTGGGAGACGACGGAAAATATATACCGCAAAGCGCGTATACGGATATAGACGATTGCCCTGCCAAAACGTATCTCCTGGAACATGCCGGGGATGAAGCTATAAAACCCTTTCTGGATTTGGCCGTACGCAAAAGACCCGAATTTGAACTCTATGCGATAAAGACAGATCCGTATTGCCTGGAAAACCTTGCGGGGATGCCGGAATTTGCAGCAGACGAACAAAAGTTGAGACAGGAACTGACTGATGAACTAAAGCGTACGGAGGACCCAAGAGTGGTAGGTCCAGACAAGGAAATTTTCGATCGTTATAAAAGGTATTCCCCGCTACGTAAATTCCCGGAACCCGCTCCGTCCCGTTAAAAAGCAAAGAGCCTTTGCGCCTCTGGAGCCGGGGGAGAATTATGAGCTCTGATAGGGGCAAAACCCGGGCCAATGGTTGTGGGGATACTCCATAGAAACTCCTGGAAAAACCCGGCTTAAAAACACGTTGATTCTGATATATGGTGAAGTGCAGGAGCCGTTTTTCCTCCTGCCGGATCATAAAAAAAGGAGCTGCCTTTTCAGACAACTCCTTTGCAGTGTTTAACTATAACTAAAGATTTAAGAGTCTACACGAACAAAATTACCTTCGGTATCAAATTCGAGATCGGTACCGTCGGACAGTTCTACGTCATACCCGGTGACTTCCATATCGATACTTTCTATAAAAAGGCTCTGGTAGTTTTCCTGGGTGTACGACAAGATCAGGTCCGGAACCAGGGCATCGGGGACCTGCTGTCCGTTACCATCGATATCCGTCCAGTTGCCTTGGGCATCGAGGTCTATTTCAAAACCGTTACTCAGGGTTACTTCATATAAGGTACCGTCTTCGTCCGGTGTTTTTTTCTTTTCCGCCCGTGTTACGGTAGCACCTTCGAAGTTTACCTCGAGCAGGGCAATCCCGGCAGCGGGCAGATCGGAAGCATCGATCTGGTTTTCGTTATTGTTGTCATCATCACTGCTACAGGCCACAAAGGCACAGATCATTCCTAATACGGTCAATCCTTTTACAAAACGTTTTTTCATGATACTTGTTTTTAAGATTAATCATCTATTCGCAGAAACTCCCCGTTCAGCGAAAACTCCAGGTCCAGGTCGTTTGCGAGTTCTACTTCGTATTTAACAGAACTCTTTTCTATTTTATTTATTGTTTGCATGGGGAAATTCTGTTGGACGTACTGTCCTATTTTTTCCGGTACCAGGGACTCGGGAATGGGGTTGTGATTACCGTCTATTTCCTTCCAGTTTCCCTTACCGTCAAATTCCAGTTCCATAGCGTTGTCCAGCAATACCTCGTAGGTTGTTTTTACGAGATATTCGGTGTCTTTTACGACTTGTATAACCTTTTGTTCTTTGAAATTACTATCGAGGAACGTCTTTGCGGGCTGCGGAAGATCGGCTTTTGAAATAACGCGCTCCTGGGCAAACGCAGCTGTTGCAGACAGGGCAGTGATCATCAATGTAAAGAGCGCTATAACATTCTTTTTTGTACGCATATCTATAGGTTTTTTATGTTTTACCGTACAAAATTGAAAAGAGATTTGGGAAAGAATTGGGAATGTATCGTAAAGGTAAACATCACAAATAGAGAAAGGTGTCTTTTTTTTACGGTTTAATTGCTATAAAATACTACGCTTTGTTGTGTTTTTATACGTGGAAGTTGCTATTATGAGAGCTTTTCATTTTCTTTGCCTGTATAATCCGACCCTAACTGAAACTTTATAAACATGCACATTTACTACCCTTCCGGTATTTCTTCCTATTACGGAGTTTGTATAGAAATCTGATAAAACGGCGAGTTATTGATGCAGCCTGTTTTTTGATAGGTTTTCTAAATATTGTTTATTTTATTGTGTTCCGTATTTTAAAAAATATAACCTGTACATTTCTTTTCTCAGAAAGGGAAGCATCGGGGAGTATGCGTTATTTTTATTTCGGTATAGTATTCATAACGCTGTTATTGACTCCCGGGGAAGCCATGTCGCATGCTGCCATATTGCAGGATGGCCTGCCGGAGGATATAGCGGGCAAAGAATTTCTGCCTACGAGGTATGAGCGGCTGGATCAGTATAAAGCCGGTGACAATATCTACTGGTTCCGATATCATCTCCGGCCCGAAGAAAAGAATACAGACCTTATACTTACGATATCGAATACCAATTTCCGGGCTGTTTGCTTTTACGAATATGTAAACGGCAGACTCCGGCTCATCGGCAGATCGGGTAATAGGTATAAGGAAGAGACCGGTTCTTTTTACAGGTACAATCAGCTTGAGATACGTACGCAGGCTTCTTATATCTATTTTAAGGCCGATGTAGCCCTGTATAGTATGATCGAGTTCTCGGTATTACCGGAGCCGGTATTTAGCAGCAGGGAGCGGCTCAACTTTCTCGGATTGGGAATATATTACGGCATTGTACTGATGGCCGTGGTATTTAACCTCATATTCTTTATTGTTTTTAAAGACAGGCGTTTTCTCACCTACACCTTATTGCTATCGGGGATAAGCCTTATGTTTCTGTACGAAGATGGCATTGTAGGTGCGTTGATTTTCAATACCTGGTTGCTGGACAATTATATGATGATCACGGCCTTGCTCAATGTAGTGTTTGCCTGCATGTTTACCTATCATTTTCTGGAACTGAAATATCGCTATCCCGAATTTGTATGGCATTCCGTAATCGTGTTGTCCGTCGCTGCACTGTGCCTGGCGATCTATCTTATCTACCCTGGCGATATGATGTTGCACATATTGCATAGCAGTAATTTTCTTGTGGTGGCTTTGTGTTGCTGGGCAGCTATCAGGCTGTTTCGCGTTAATGTACTGGCGCGTTTTCTGATTATAACACTGGGGATAGTTCTCTTGTTTGGAGTGGCGTATAACCTGCATCAATACGGGGTGTTTCAGGGAGATCATTTCGGGCGGAGTACGTTTAAGCTCGTGAGTTTATTTGAGATTATGACTATAAGTTTTGCTATAATATACGAGGTAAAACGGGTGATGCTGCAGAACAGTTTTTATAAAAGGGAGATCAACAGGTATGTGAAAGAACTCAGCGATCAGGAAAAAATGTTTTTGCAGCAGCAGTCCCAGCACGGTATTCCGGATATCGACGGCATCCGCGAAGAATTTCAGCTTACCGAAAGAGAAACCGAAGTGCTGATGTATATTCTGGAAGGCAAAACTAACCGTGAAATAGCCGATAAATTATATGTTTCCGTAAGTACCGTAAAGTTCCATACGGGTAATTTATATACCAAACTCGACATTAAGAACCGTACGGAAGTGTTACAATTTGTGAATGGTTAATGTATTTGTATATAGTGTTTTATATGTAAACCTGTACCAGGGTACAGGTATGTTTTTTCGCAAAACTATACCATGAGGACAGGATGCAACATCGTATATGATACTATTTTTAACATCAAAACTACCCGTATGCTTAAAATGCTACCCTGTCCTTATTTCACCGTTTGTTATAATACTCCCGGACAAATTATGGGTTTCAGACAGGCGATCTTTAAAAAGAAGATTGTTTTCAGCTATGCATTGCATACTTCTTTGATGTATACGGTACCGAACACCATACCGGAAAGACAGATCCCCACCTTTTCCGGCTTAGCCTCTGCGTTCTATCCGGTCTTTACCATTCCGGACAGTACTACACAAACAATCATCTGAAAAAATCAACCTATCATGAAAAACCTTTACACCCCGGAACACGATGATCTGAAGTCTTCGATCATACCGTGTACATTCCCGAGTATTTTTTAATGTAACATTCCCGGAACTTTTCGAAAAGGAAGTGTATGGCTATAAGATGGCCGTACACCCCAGGATCGTATGTGATTTTATGTCACGCACGTTCTCCGGACGGTTGTATACCGGTTAAGGCTTGTTGTTTTCCGGCGGTACGGATTCCGGTTTTCCGGCGGCTACCGGGTGATATGCAGGGGAGTCCTTCTCAATTGTTGAATACTAACGAATCTTAGAACTATAAAAACAAAAATCATGGATGAATTTATCGGAGTTATCAAATTATTTGCAGGAAACTTTCCTCCCAAGGACTGGGCTTTCTGTAACGGACAGTTACTTTCTATTGCCAGTAACAGTGCGCTTTTCAGTATCCTTGGCACTACTTACGGAGGTGATGGAATAACAACTTTTGCCCTGCCAGACCTGAGGGGGAGAGTACCCGTACATAATGGTGATAGTCAGGGGCCGGGATTACAGTATGTAGATCTTGGTGAAGCCGGAGGTACTAATACGAATACGCTGCTGACCTCTAATATCCCGCCGCATAACCATGCTATCCGGGCGAATAATCAGGCCGGAAATTCAGCCGATCCTTCCAATAACTATCCCGCAAATACCGGGGCCGTAGACAAAGAGTACAGCGATACGGCCAATACCACTATGAATATACAAATGACCGGTCTTACAGGAGGGGGAATTCCCGTGAATAACATGCAACCCTACCTGGGGCTTAATTATATCATCTGTCTCTACGGTATTTATCCTCCAAGAAATTAATCGGGCATATCAGAAAAATACTAATAGATTGTATATGAAAAAACTTTTACTGCTTTCTTTTCTTTTTTTATGTTCCGGCTGGTGGTCAGAGGCCTTCGGGCAAATAACCTTCAGAGGATGTGAAAACATCGGCCTTGCGCCTTCCTATACCCTGAATGTGGACGGTAATATTACCGATGGCAGTGGGGTGAGCCGAAACGTGTATAAAAGCAATCCTGCGAACGGCGCTTTCGGGGAACTGATTATTATAAAGTGGAGTACAGCCGACAGCCGTTGGGAAATCTATTTTAATGCTACAGATGGTGATGATGGTCCCGGTAGCGAGTTGTTCTATTTCAGTGATGTAGCTACAGCTCCCAACCCGCCAAACATCGCCATAGGCAATTGGACCAACGGGGACGATTATGGTTGTGACCCGTTGGATGCTACACATGGCGAACTTAGCGGTTCGGTAGAAGATACACCACCTGCGGCATCACCGGTAATTACGGCAAACCCTCCCAACCGATACCTGTGTACGGGTTCGAATACGACCTTTTCTATCACAGCTTCAGATGCTACGAGTTACCAATGGCAGGTGGATACCGGGTCAGGTTTTTCGGATATAGCCAACGGTGCCCCCTATTCCGGGGCTACAACGGCTACTTTGTCCGTAACCGGAGCAACTGCAGCCTTTAATGGCTATGTGTATCGTTGTGTAGCAAGTAATGGCAGTGGCTCGGCTACTTCCGGTACGGCAACCCTAACGGTTTCTGCTATAGTACTGGATTCCGGTTCCCAGACCGATGTGAGCTGTAACGGGGGAGCTAACGGTACGGCTACAGTTTCTCCTACGGGTGGCGTAGCGCCTTATTATTATTCCTGGTCACCTGCCGGGGGCACGGGCTCCACTGCAACAGGGCTTTCCGCAGGGACTTATACCGTAACGGTCACCGATGATATAGGATGTACGTCCCAAAGGAGCTTTACGATATCCCAACCTTCGGCATTGCAGGCGGTCATCACATCGTATACCAATGTAAGTACCAACGGAGGTTCGGATGGTAGCGCTACGGTATCCGTAAGCGGCGGAACCGGTACGTATTCGTATATCTGGTCTCCCGGTGGGGCTACGACGGCTACGGCAAACGGATTGTCTGCGGGTAATTATAGCGTACTGGTTACGGACAATAACGGTTGTACCGCTACAACCTCCGTAACAATCGCAGATGGAGCAGTGCCCGCACCTACCATTACCAGTACCCCTATAACTTCGGTTCCTTATAATACCGCATATTCGTATGGTATCGTAGCCAGCACGGAAGGTGACCTGGAAACTACGCTTTCCGCACCAACCTTACCGGACTGGCTTACCTTTAGTACCGACGGACAAAACGGAGCTACATTATTCGGAGATTTCCCTGAGGGAACACAGCTCTCCGGGGTAGCGGGAGATGATAGCGGTAATATTTATGCCATAAGACAGAATGGTACGGAGATCTTTAAAATAGCTCCGGATGGCACTACGACTTCCTGGAGATCAGGACTGACTGTCGGTAGTGTGTATGCTTTGCATATTTCCGGAGCATATATCTATATACCCAGGTATGCCAACGCAACTTCTTCGCTGACACGGGTGCCGCTTAACAACCCGGCAGTTGCTGAGGAGCTTGTGATTGCCAGGAACGGTGGTGTTTTGTCCCTTACCGATAAGGATGGTTTTCTCTACGCCGCGAATTACGGAGCCACGGAGATCCTGAAAATTAATGAGACCACCAAATCCTTTGAGGTGTTGCTGAACAATACAGACGGTCTGCCGGGAGGAGGACCTTTCGGGATGGTTATGGATGATGACGATAATCTGTATATTGCAACCTATGGTAACCGAAGTATCCTGAAATATGACGGCACCTCATTGACTACGGTACTTTCGAGCCTTCCGTCCGCTGTGACATCTGTAAAACAGGATGCCACCGGTAATTTTTACCTTTCTATGGCCGGGGGAGGGGTACGCAAGTACGATGCTTCCTGGTCTACCTTCGAGACGATTTCTCAAAATGCTAACGATAATATCTGGAGTTTATCCTTTACGACGTCGGGTGCTTTGGTATATGCACGTTATGGATCGAACGAGGTGTACAGACTTCAGACCGGAGCCATATTAAGCGGTACACCGGATAAATCCCAATTGGGAGATCACCCTGTGGTTATCAGGGCCCAGAATGCGTCCGGATACACGGAGCAGGCCTTTACCATTACGGTAACCGATGAGACCGCACCGGTAACTGCGGCGTTCGCTCCTGCGAACAACGCCACCGAGGTATCCCTTGAACCCACACTGACCCTTACTTTTGATGAAAAGATCATTTTAGGAAATAGCGGAGTGGTGAACCTGTACGACGGTACGACCGTATTGTTTTCGCTGGATCTGTCCGACACGGACGACCGTAGTAAGATCACCGTTGCATCGGACGGATTGAGTTTTTCTTTTGATGTAGATACTACACTGCCGGTGAATACCCTGGTGGCCGTAGAAATATCGGCTGGTTTTGTAGAAGATGAGCACGATAATACGTTTGCAGGGTTTACTGCTGCTTCCGGTACGTGGAGATTTACAACGGTAAATAAACTGGCCCAGGAGATTACCTTCCCGGAAATAGCTGAGAAAACATACGGGGACGATGCCTTTACCCTTGGAGATGAACAAACCGATCAGGGACTTACGGTAACCTATACTTCGGAAGATACTTCTATAGTAAGTATTTCCGGAAACCAGGCCACTATCCTGAAATCCGGAACCGTAAAAATTACGGCAACCCAGGAAGGAGACGATCAGTACTTTGCCGCAACCCCGGTAGAGCATACCCTTACCATAAACAAGGCCGAACTGACTGTGACGGCGGATGACAAGACCAAGGTGTACGGTGAGGAAGACCCTGCCTTTACGGTCACGTACAGTGGTTTTGTAAACGGTGATGAGGAGACGGCCCTTGGCGGTACGCTGGATATCACCCGTGAATCCGGCGAAGATGTAGATACCTATGCGATTACTGCATTGGGCTATACCTCCGGTAACTATACGATCAGTTACACGGCCGGTACATTGGAAATCACCCCTGCCGCACTTATGGTTACGGCAGAGGATAAGACCAAGGTGTATGGGGAGAGCGATCCTGCCTTTACAGTCACGTACAGTGGTTTTGTAAACGGTGATGAGGAGACGTCCCTTGGCGGTACATTAAACCTGACCCGTGAACCCGGTGAAGATGTAGACACCTATGCGATTACTGCATCGGGCTA
>NZ_FPJE01000012.1 GCF_900119185.1 Sinomicrobium oceani
TGCATATTCCGCTGAAAACGGACAGGTGTTCCGTTTCAAAACGGACACTTTTCTCAAAAACTTTCGGTTAAATTAATTAAATTTTTTTTACTGTTCTTTTCTAAATTTTCTCATGGATTCCCCTTGCAATTCTATTCTGTAAGAACCATTAGTTAATCTATCTAATATTGCATCGGCAATAGTGGGTTCCTTAAAGCAGTCAAACCAAGCCTTTACAGGTAGTTGTGAGGTGATTATTGTGGATGAACTTCCATGGCGCTCATCCACCAGGTCCAAAAGCATATTACATTGTTTATGATCAATTTGTTTGAGCCCAAAGTCATCGATAATTAAGAGTTTTGTCTTGGCTAATTTGTCCATAAACTCAAAATAGCTGCCATCAGCCTTGGCCAGTGTCATACGATCCAGTAGCTTATTAGCGGTATAATAGATGGTTTTGAGTTCCTGGCTACAAGCTTGGAAGCCTAAAGCACAAGCAATAAACGATTTGCCGACTCCGGTGGGTCCTGTAATGATCAGGTCTTTTGATTTTTTGATCCAGTCCCCCTGCTGCAAACGCAAAAGCATGTTTTTATCCATTCCTCTGGGTTGATGAAAATTGATTTGTTCAAAAGATGCTTGTTGTTTAAATCGGGCCTGAGTGATCAGGCGTTTTAGTTTTTTATTGTACCGATTCTCGTACTCTGCTTCGATAAGATGAGCGATAAGCTCATCTAAGGAGAAGTTCTTCTCCAAGGCATTTTCGGTAAGTTCCCGGTAGGCTTGTGCAAACCCGTTTAAGCGCATGGTATGCAGCTTTTCAAAAGTGGCATTAATATTCATATCTATTGGTTTTAATTAAAATGTTCTTTTCCTCTGATGTTGGTGTGTACTGGTAACTGGAATAAGTCTAAAGGTTCTTCTTCCAGATCAAAGGTTTTGTTGTTCAGGGTGTTTTTGATAAACTTATACTGCAAGCAGTTCAGTTCAAGTGCCTTTTTGCAGGTTTTTATATAGTTGGACTTGGGGTGTTTTTTGGCCAGATTCAACAGTCCCATACAGCTTCGGTAAGCCTGTTCGGGATGATCGCGACTGTCCAGGACCTTAGTGATGAGTTGTTCTACTTCAGGGCCAATGGATCGGCCCCAGCGGATAAAACGATCCGGGGTCCATGCGGCCTGGAAGTGATGATGGGCCGGGCGATGTTTACTCTTTGTGGTATATTTATAGGGGGTGTGGTCGCGCCGGTGCAGCGCAATCCTTTGGTGATCAAAATAAGCCTCCAGGTAACGGTCGGTATAGATGACCCTGAGCTGTTTTCCCGTATACTGAAAAGGGACACTATAATAATGTTTGTCTTCTTTTAAATAAATATGATGATTGTATTGCACCTTGAGTTTGCAAAAGTGTTTTAATTCATACCATGTAGTGGGCAGCGGCTTTAACTCTTTTTTCTCCACCTGGTCAAAGAGCATTTGCCGGCTAAAGGGTTTGTTTTGAAAAGACTTTTGATTGTGTTTATCCAACTGATCCCAAAGGGCTTCATTGAGTTCTTCTATAGAATAAAAGACCTGATTGCGCAAAGGGGCATAGATACGCTGATAGGCAATGCGCACAAAGTTCTCCGCTAAGGCCTTGTCTTTTGGGTGTAAAGCTCTGGCCGGTAAAATAACGGTTCCGTAATGCGCGGCAAAATCCTGATAGGTCTGATTGATTTCAGGTTCGTATTTATGGGATTTACTCACCGCAGCACGTAAACAATCCGGGACAATGGCTGCCGGAGCACCTTTATAAAAACGAAGGGCATTTTGATTTACGGCCACCCAATCGGCTTTCTTTTGCGAGGGGACTGCTTCAATATAACACAACTGGCTACAGCCAAGAACACTGACAAAAATTTCACAAGCTTTTCGTTTACCAGTGGTCCGATCCGTGATATAAAGTTTCTGTCCTGCAAAATCCACAAAGAGCTTATCGCCAGCCTTATGCTCCATATGCATACTGACTTTGCTCTCTTTACGCCAATGATAATAATGATGGCAAAATTGGCTGTATTCATAGCCTTCTTTATGGATCTGCCGGTATTCTTCCCAAAGCAGTTGCAGGGTTACCCCTACCTTTTTAAGCTCCTTTTCAAAATAAGGGAAAAGCTTTTCTAAAACAATGTATCGGGGATTTTGGGTTTGCTTCCTGATATTGAGTAAGTGGATGAGCTCACTGTCACTCATCCCGGAGATTCCCCTAATGGGAAGACCACTGCTTTTAAAACCCGCAATATACTGGCTGGCTGCGGTTTTACCGATGCCTACAATTTTAGCCGCCTTTCGGCCACTAAGCCCTTGCTCAAAATATAAACGTAATAGTTCGCGTACTTCTCTCATACCTATCGGAATGTTGGCCATTATCCTTCGTTTTATAAGTTAATGGCTCCAAGATGAGAAAAGTGTCCGTTTTGCTCCGGAATGGCTGTCCGCTTTAAAACGGAATCACTGTCCGTTTTGAAACGGAACGGGTGTCCGTATTAATCCGGAATGACTGTCCGCTTTCCAGCGGAATGGGTGTCCGTTTTAAGCGGAATATGCACGAATGTCCCCACGAAGTTCTGGTCAGCCGTGTGCGCGTTCCTGACTTTTTGAAATGGATGGACGGGATTATGGATTAATATCTTTAAATATTTCATTCTTCTCATTCTTAATCTCATAAAGTAAATTCTAAAATCTATCTTTTAAACCTTTTGTTATTAGCTTATTCGTCATTTTTTTGCTCTAAAATTTATAAACAAATTAATATTTAGAACAATGAAAAAAGCTTAAAAACATTTGTTTTATTAGTGGAGCATCTATTTTTTACTCTCAGTTATCAGCACAAAGCCACCCTGAAAAAAGAAAAGTAGTCTCCATTCTAGGTGATGATTATGAGATAACTTCTTCCAGAGATAAAACCTTTGTATTAGGATATAAAAGTTCTAATAATGGTATATATAAACTTGTTTTTATTGATGGGAAGCTAAAAGAATGGAACAAGGATTATATTAGAAATAGTGGAAGTTTCTATAGAACATGCAAAAAATAAAATCCATTATCCACTGTAAGTCTTTTTTAATTTATACGGATCGAAGATAATATTCTACTTGTCAAAATTAATTTGATTCTCCACATTCTAAATTTCGTAGTCTATATTCTGAACCCTATAATTTGCTGCTTTCTGTTCCAAATCATTGATTATTTTTTTTGTACAAAATATTATCAATAAAATATAAAATCACATGAAATCAATTTCATTATTTTTAGCAGTAATAGCAATATTACTAGGTCTGGAAATGAAAGCACAGGAGGTGTCGCTTAAAGCAGAATACATAGGAAACTCAGGCTATTATTATCTTCCGCCAGGCGAAAAACCAAAAGAAAAAATTGGAGATGGAAAAGGATCTGCTATGGTTTACCAAGGATCTGTTGGTATTCCATTATCGGTGAAGTTGAATGAAAACAATCGACCAACAGCGTGGGGTGTTGGCTTTGGCGGATCGTATGTATCGCTTAACAACAAAGGTTTCGAGGATAATATGGTGTCTGAAATCATGAACTTGCAAGTAGGTATTTACCACTTACGACCATTAAATGATAAATGGTCTATGAAAGCAAGTCTGGGAATGGGAGTATTTACGCCATTTACTGATTTATCCAAAATCAGCTTTAAAAATGTACTTGGAAGCGGAGGAGTAGTTTTTATTCGCCATATAAATCCTAATCTTGATATTGGCGGAGGTGTAGCCTTAAACAGTTCATTGGGTTATCCAATGGTCTTTCCTGCTGTGTATGTTAAATGGAAACTCGATGGAAAATTTGATATCAATGTTGAACTTGTTGAAGGTCTCGAAATATCAGCAGGATATGATTTCAATGATAGGTTTAAGCTTTCTTATGCATTTGAAATGAATGGGCAGGTAGCATTACTTGAAAAAGATGGAAAGGATATGATATTCTCTCATCAATATATTGTTACAGGATTCCGTCCCGAGCTAAAATTAGGAGAAAGTGGCTTATCTCTAACAGGGATGGCAGGACTGAATCTTTATAGACCTGCTTCATACAGCAACAGAACATTAAAAGGAGTATTTGCATCTGACAATGATTATTATTTTAATGTTTCACCATATGCGTCAGTCGGTTTAAAAAAGAAATTTTAATCTATGAAAATAAAGCAGGCATTCCAGTTTCTTTCATATAGGATCCTTTATGCTATTACTTATACTGCAAGCCTTCTGCCCATAAAACTTTTATACGCAATTAGTTATTTTACTTTTATTATTGCTTATTATGTTATTAGGTATAGAAAAGAAGTAGTAATTCAGAATATTGCGCGCTCCTTTCCAGATAAGCGGTATGGTGAAATTCAGGCAATTTCAAAAAAATTCTATAGTTGCTTTACAGCATATTTTGCCGAGATTATAAAAGCTGTTTCTGCTCCGGTGGAAATACTTGATAAGAAAATTACATTTGAAAACTTGGAATTAATAGACCAGTATATAAACTCCGGAAAAAACGTAATTGCCTGTATGGGGCATTGTGGAAATTGGGAGATATTAAATTTTTTGCCTTACAAAACAGAATATGAAATATATGCAATTTATAAGCCACTTCAGTCAGAAACAATTAATAGATTAATGATTCGAATACGTTCCCGTTTTGGCATGGAACTAATAAAGGACAGGTCAGTTGTACGTCATATTCTATCAAAGAAAATATCTCCCTCGGTTTATTTATTTCTAACAGATCAATGCCCTAGAATAAACGAAGAAAAATACAGATTCAATTTGTTGAATCAGGAAACTTATATTTTTTCTGGTATGGAAAAACTGGCTCGCACAAGTAGATCAGCTGTAATCTATCTTCATATTACACAAAAGTCAAAAGGTCATTATCAAATAATTTGTATGCCAATATGCTCGGATGCTGGATTTGTCGATGAAGGAGAAATAACCAAAAAATATATCGACTTGCTAACCGAAAATATCAAAGAAGAACCTTACGGTTGGTTATGGAAACATAAAAGATGGAAAAGATAAATGATGGAATATGTATTATTGATCATAACCATCATTTAGATTTAGAAAGTTGAATTCTAATCTTTAGTGTAATTTATGCATATTTGTTTTGAGTTAGCGGAAACACGTTGAAAAACAAAGCAATAAGCACCGTTGCCAAATCGTTACCTGACTTCTTTGATTATCTCTATAAAAGCGTAGTATTCAACCGATACAGCTTTTCCGTGAAAACTTTAAAATAAAAAGGTATCGGCAATGTGTTCTGTACAACACTGCCGATACCTTTTTTGGGTATGCGGAATATCCGGCTGTCAGTAATTGACGTATTCGACAATATCAAGCCCGTATCCTATAATACCCACGCGCTTGGTCTGCTCCGAGTTGGATACCAGGCGAATTCTTGAGATATCGAGATCGTGCAGTATTTGTGCACCGACGCCGAAATCTTTTTTATCAAGAACAACTTTAGGGGCTTTTACAATACCCTTTTTCTGTAATTCCTTGAGGTCACCCAGGCGCTGTAAAAGATTGAGCGACTGGTTTTGCTGATTGATGAATACGATAGCGCCCCGGCCCTCTTCATTGATCACGCGGAACATGCTGTCCAGTTTCTGATCGAGGTTATTGGTCAGTGTACCCAGAATATCATTGTTGACCAGCGTAGAGTTGATCCTGGTAAGTACGGGGTCTCCCAGTTTCCAGCTTCCTTTGGTCAGGGCAATGTGTACCTGCTTGTTTGTCGTCTGTACATAAGCCCTCAGGCGAAAAGTACCGAAACGTGTCTGTATATCGAAATCTTCTTTTTTCTCAATGAGGCTGTCGTGCTGCATCCGGTATGCGATGAGATCTTCTATGGATACGATCTTGAGATCTCTCTTTTTGGCAATATCCAGCAACTGGGGGAGACGGGCCATAGATCCGTCTTCGTTCATAACCTCCACGATGACCCCTGCGGGAGCCAGTCCGGCAAGGCGGGCCAGATCTATAGCTGCTTCCGTATGTCCCGTACGGCGGAGAACGCCGCCTTCTTTGGCAATAAGCGGAAATATATGTCCCGGGCGGGCAAGCTCAAAGGGTTTGGTCTCGGGGTCTATCAGGGCTTTTACGGTTTTGGCCCGGTCCGATGCGGATATCCCGGTGGTAACACCTTGTCCGCGAAGGTCTACGGAAACGGTAAAAGCAGTTTCCATAGGATCGGTGTTGTTGTGTACCATAGCGGTAAGCCCGAGTTCCTTGCAACGCTTTTCGGTAAGCGGGGCACAAATAAGCCCGCGGCCATGCGTGGCCATAAAGTTTATCATTTCCGGAGAAACCATTTCGGCAGCAGCGACAAAATCTCCTTCATTTTCCCGGTCCTCATCGTCCACGACAATTACGACCTTTCCGTTACGGATGTCGGCAATGGCTTCTTCGATGGTATTTAATTTTATTTCGGGGTGTTCCATTGTTGTAGTGTTCATCTTTGCATGAATTTAAAAGTACAAAGATACCCATTTTTATCGGCTTAAGACGCTGTAAAGTTTACTGCTTTTCCCCGCATCCGGAATATGAAATATTTCCAGGAGCCTACGAAGAAAGTTCGTGATAAGGATATTATTGTTCGTCTTTCTTTCTGAATCTTTGGATAAGCCTGCGGATAGGATCCATAAAACTGTCCACATTGAGCAGGCCTTTATCTGCCGTCGCCCTTCGCGTAAGGAATATGCCAAGGGGAAGCATAATAATGGTCGATAGCCATGAACCCAAAATAGGGGGAATGCTGGCGTCCTTGGCGTAGTTCCTCGCAAACATACCCAGAAAGTGATAGGTAAGGAACAGGGCTATTCCAACTACCATGGGCAATCCCAGTCCGCCCTTGCGGATAATGGCCCCTAACGGTGCTCCTACGAAAAAGAGGATAACGCAGGCAAAAGCCAGGGCATACTTGCTGTGCATGGCCATGATATAATAGTTGAGAACCATGTCTTTTCGCTGTAGTTCCGGTTTCCTGCTGTCTATGGTATTGACAATATTGGTTACATTACTGAGTGCGGTTTCCACGACCTGTTCTTTCTTCCGGCCCTCGAAAATATCGAGAATGTTATCCGGTGCCGGGGATGCGGGGGTCTTATCTTCTTCAACCTGTTGCTTCGTACTGTCTTTTACCGTGTCGTTTTCGTACGAACGGTTCATTGTGGTAATTCCGGAACGCTTGTAGATATTATCGCTGAAGTTGCGAATGGTGGTCGTATTGTTGTCTTCTATGGAGTCGATAAGATACCCGAGTTCGGTTACGTTATACATCTTATAGGTGTTATGACTCTCGTCTTCCAGATCTATTTCGTTCATTTCCGACAGGTCGACGTTAATAGTGTACACCTCGAACTTGGCTTTGGCATGCGGGTAGTTTTCCTGGTTTTTAGGATTGGAGGGCGACTGGTCCTCGTAATAGTAACCGTCGATAAGCTTCAGTTTCAGGATGTCTGACTTCTCATTACTGATCAGCTCTCCTTTTTTGGCCTTGATCACCGTTTTGTTTTCTCCTTTGGAGTTTTTCTGGTGGAGGATAACATTGTCCAGGAGCCTGTCGTCCTTTCCGTGTTTTTTCTCCACTTTGATGTTCATGTCCTGGATATCGTTGAACATACCTTCGGATATGGCCATGGCCGGTTTGACCTTGGCGATATTCCGCTTGAGGTTATAGGCTTTGAATTCTGCCCTCGGAATAATACTGTTGGCAAAATAGAAGGTAAAGGCCCCGAGAGCGATCATAAAGATGATAAGGCTTCTCATGGCACGATACAAAGAGATCCCGGAAGATTTCATCGCGGCAAACTCGTAGTTTTCGGCAAAACTACCGAAGGTCATTAACGAAGCGAGCAGTACCGTAAACGGGAGAACCGTCGGAACGAGGCTGGGGGAATAGTACAACAGGAATTTCCCGATAACCCAAAGGTCGAGACCCTTTCCTGCAAGGTCATCGATAAAGAGCCATATCGCCTGGAAAATAAAGATGATCATCAGTATGGTAAAACAACTGATGAAGTTAAACAGGAATCGGGATAAAATATATCGGTCTAAGATCTTCAATGTCGGGAAATTCCAATTCTGCTACCGGACCTCCGGAAAGGTGCGGTAAGCGTAATTATTGTTCTATAATATAATACCCTTCGTCTTCGTACTTCTTGGCGTTGAATTTAAACAGGTTGCCGGAGAGGGGCTGATCTGTTTTGAACGCGTTTACGGTAATAGTTGTCCTGGTACCGTTTTGTCCGGTCTGTATCAGGTTGTAGATATGCTTGGTCTGTGCATCTATGCCCAGCAGGATTTCCTTGGCTTCGGAATTCGTATCTATAGGCACCAGTTTTACATATTGTATTTGTCTGCCCCTGACATTTTGCAGCATATCCCAACTGTAGTTGTAACCACTACGATAGAAGGTAAGCATTTTGGAAGGGGTAATGGTGTTTTCATCTTCCGTATCCGGGCTCTCAATGACGACTTCCTCATTCTCCGGGATGATAGTGATCACTTTTTTGCCATCGAAGATCTTGGTAGCCCCGAGGTAGTTGAAAAGATACTTTTCTCCCTGTATGGTAACATCGCCACGGGTTTCCTGCTTGATATTTTCCGCTTTGTTTTCCAGGGCGTACTTAAAGTCTACATAAATATTATCATAGCTTTTCACTTTCTTGTACACTTCATCCAGCAGTGTTTTGGCTTTGTCCGAATTTTGTGCGTGTCCCAGTCCTGTGAGTAATAAAGCTACTACAACAGCTACTTGTCTTATTTGAACTATGGTTTTCATACTATTCTGTTTCATTTCTGTGTTCGACGATTTCTTTTTCAATGACCTCAGGACCTGCTGTTTTCCTGTTCGTTATTGAAAAACTGCTCAAGGGCATAGGTATCGGGAATAAGCACCTGCCGTGCTTTACTTCCCTCAAAAGGCCCGACAATGCCTGCGGCTTCCAACTGATCGATAATTCTTCCGGCCCGGTTATATCCGAGTTTGAGTTTTCGTTGCAGCAGCGATGCCGATCCCTGTTGGGCAATGACAATGACCTCTGCGGCCTCCTTGAAGAGCGCATCCCTTTCTTCGGGATTTACATCAAGACTCGTGCCAGATTCTTCTCCGACATATTCCGGGAGCAGGTGTGCATCGGGATATGCCTTTTGGGAACCTATAAAATCAGTGATCTTGCTGACCTCGGGAGTGTCGACAAAAGCACACTGTAACCGTACGAGATCGTTACCTTGGGTGTAGAGCATGTCCCCGCGCCCGATAAGCTGATCGGCTCCCTGGCTGTCCAGGATAGTCCTGGAGTCTATTTTGGAGGTTACCCGGAAAGCAATACGTGCCGGGAAGTTTGCTTTGATGATTCCTGTAATTACGTTCACGGATGGTCTTTGGGTAGCAATAATAAGGTGTATCCCTATGGCCCTTGCCAGCTGTGCCAATCTGGCAATGGGCGTTTCCACTTCTTTACCGGCTGTCATAATAAGATCTGCAAATTCATCGACAACCAGCACGATATAAGGGAGAAACTTATGCCCGTTGGCCGGGTTGAGTTTCCTGGCCCTGAACTTGGTGTTGTATTCTTTGATATTTCGTACCATGGCATCTTTGAGAAGCTCATAGCGGTTGTCCATTTCGATACACAGAGAGTTCAGGGTATTGATCACTTTGGTGTTATCGGTGATAATGGCTTCTTCGGTATCCGGAAGTTTGGCCAGGTAGTGTCGTTCTATTTTATTAAAGAGGGTCAGTTCCACCTTTTTGGGGTCAACCAGGACAAATTTCACCTCTGCCGGGTGCTTTTTATATAGCAGGGAGGTAAGAATGGCATTGAGCCCGACCGATTTACCCTGGCCGGTTGCTCCTGCCATAAGCAGGTGAGGCATCTTGGCAAGGTCGACGACAAAGGTTTCGTTACTGATGTTTTTACCCAGTGCAATCGGCAGTTCCATCTCGGCATTCTGAAAACGGGTCGATGCAATCACGGAACGCATGGAAACTGTCGTAGGGTTTTTATTAGGTACTTCGATACCGATGGTTCCTTTACCGGGAATAGGGGCTATAATACGTATGCCCAATGCGGCCAGTGACAGGGCTATATCATCTTCGAGGTTCTTGATCTTAGAAATACGGACTCCCGCCTGCGGTACGATTTCGTAAAGGGTCACCGTAGGGCCTATAGTCGCCTTGATCTGCGAAATATCGATCTTGTAGTGCTTGAGGGTCTCGACGATTCTGTTTTTATTTTCTTCCAGTTCTTCCTGGTTGATAGTAATACCGCTTTGCCCGCCGTGATCGTTGAGCAGGTCGAGGGGAGGGTACTGATATTTGCCGAGTTCGAGTTTAGGGTCGAATTCACCGAAATCTTTCACGAGCTTATCCGAAAGGATTTCCGTCGCTTCTTTTTCTTCTTCTATTTTTTCGACTTCTATACGGATGTCGTCATCAGTTTTATGTTCTGCCGGGGCGGTTTTTAGGGTAGGTTCCGGAATGTCTTCATCATCCTCACCTTCTGCAATTTTAATTTCGAACGAATTTTCAATATCCACATCGGAAGTCTTGTCGATTCGCGAAAAATCGGACGTTTTGGTTTGCTTTTCCCTGTTTTCAAGGGCAATCTCAAAAGGAGAGGGGGTGTCGCTTCCGGTAGGGTGTATCAGAGGCTCTTCTTCCTTTTCGTCTTTTTCGGTTTTGTTTGCTACGGCTTCCCGCTGTGCTTTATGAAAATCTCTTTTCATGCTTTCGCGTATCCCGGCAACCTGCGAACCTACTTTCTCGGGAGTCACCTGTAGCTTCTTAACAGCAAAGACGATAAACCCGAAGAGCAACAGCAATATAATTCCGATCTTCCCGATATAATCCTGGAGGAAGTCGTTCATTTCATAGCCTACGATACCTCCCAGTAAGGGAGCTTTTGCGGCAAAGAACCCGAAAAGGATAGAAAACCAGATAATAGCCAGAATTCCCCAGACCCAGCGATTGGCCAGCTTTTTTTTGTCCAGGCCGATAAACCAGTGCAGTCCCGTGAGAAAAAACAGGTAGATAAATATAAATGCGGCAAGGCCGAAACCTTTATAGATAAAAAAGTAGCTGACAGAAGCCCCGAATTTGTTCAGCCAGTTCTCGGCCAGGGCATTTCTGTCACTGAATTCCGATAGCAGGCTCTGGTCCTGTTGCCAGGTGAAAAAGAAAGATATAAAAGCAATGCACAAGGCAACGCTCAATAACATACCAAGGCTTCCGAGAATGATCTTGTTTTGTTTTGAAAAAGTAAATCTTGGAGTTTTGGGCTGTGTTGAGGTAGCTTTTTTCCTGTTCCTTTTTTGAGCCATTATATACGTTCAGTTTATAGTACTTGCCGGGCAAGTTTAAGAGCAAAAATACAAATTACAAACGTACAGGATTAAAATATATTTTTAAAATATTTTGGGAATGTAGATTATGCAGCCGATGATAATTGCCGCGACAGCAACGATAAATACGGCTCCGGCGGCGACATCTTTTATAATACCTATTTTATGGTGATGGTCGGGATGGATGAAGTCTGCCATTTTCTCGATGGCGGTGTTTATACCTTCGACTCCCATAATAACTGCGATGGTAAGCAGCTGTAATATCCACTCGACAGCAGAGATACGAAAGTAAAAACCTGCTGCCGTAACGAAGGCTGCAATGGTAAACTGTACCTGAAGGCTATCTTCGGTACGGATGAGAAGCCATGCGCCTTTGGCCGCATACCCGATACTTTTTAGTCTTCTTTTCAGAAAAGCGTAGATGTCCATGGAGTCGGCAAGAGTTAAAAAGCGGCAGTATAACCCCATTCATTTCAGGCTATACTGCCGTCTTTACATGCAGTATATTATTTCAGGACTTTGAGGGCAGCATCGTAATCCGGTTCGTCTACAGTTTCCGAAACCTGTTCGGTATGGATAACCTTTCCGTCGGTATCGACAACGACTACAGCTCTGGAGAGCAATCCGGTCAGCGGACCGTCTGTAAATTCCACTCCGTAATCTTTTCCGAACTTACGCTCACGGAAATCGGAGAGGGTCACCACGTTGTCCAGACCTTCTGCGCCGCAGAATCTCGCCTGGGCGAACGGGAGGTCCCGTGAAATACAGAGCACTACGGTATTGTCGAGTTTGGAAGCTTCCTGGTTGAATTTACGTACCGAAGCCGCACAGGTACCGGTATCGACACTCGGAAAAATGTTCAGGACCACTTTTTTTCCTTTGAAGTCGCCGAGCGATGCAGAAGAAAGATCGTTTTTAACCAGTGAAAATTCGGGTGCTTTAGTGTGAACTCCGGGAAGTTCACCAGCTGTTTTTATCGCATTTCCTTTTAGCGTTACAGTTGCCATTTTTTTCTTTGTTTTTATGTATTTGAATTGCTATCCGCAAACGAGTACGGTGAATGGTAAAGATAACCATCTTTGAGGAAAATCCCCGGGGTGCATCACAAAAAAATCCTCCTTCCCGTTAAAGAGAAAGAGGATCATCAGCAATTTTTTCCCAACCGGGTACGTCTTATTTGTCTATGGAGCCGAGTACCCTGCTCATAAACGTGTTCAGGGCTTCTTTTTGTGACATGCCTTCTTTAACCATTTTATCCACTTCCACGGCACCATACATGTTGGAGATCAGTTCTCCTATTACGTCCAGTTCCTCATCTTTGAGCGACGGAACTTCCGTAAGTGCTTCCAGGGTTTCTATGGTTTCTAAAACATAGTCCTGGTCGTTTTCTTCTATAAAATTAGCCAGATGTTTTATAACGGGTAACTTCATGCTTTTGTTGTATAGACAGGGGGTACCCTGTAGTGGTTGTTATTTGTTTTCTTCGATAAACGATTTTAAAACATCGGCCTTATTGGTTTGCACCTGGTTAACGAGTTCTCCGTTTCTGAAGGCGGCAAAAGTAGGCAGGTTGTCCACATTGGCCAGTTTTCTGGATTCCGGGAACTTTTCGGCATCGGCAACGACAAAGGCTGCGCCTTCTGCCTCGGAAGCAAACTTTTTGAATTTCGGCTTCATGATCCGGCAATTCCCGCACCATCCTGCGGAATACTGAACAAATACCGTGTTATTTCCTGAGACAACTTCAGAGAGGTTGTCTTTTTCTAATTCCTGTACCATAATACACTATAAATTATATTCGACTTTATTCTTTGTACCGGGACGATTGCCAAGAAGAGAAGAGGAGTTCGGAACCCCGGCAGAAGTATCCCGACTTTGTTTGTGAATACGATCGGTAAACAAAGTCGGGAACCAAACACCAAAAAAACAGAAACGCGAGTTCCTATATATTAGTTGGCACTCAGGTATTCGGCAACACCTTGTCTGTTGGCAGACATAGCTTCTTTCCCGTTTTCCCAGTTAGCAGGACAAACTTCTCCGTGTGTCTGAACGTGTGCATAAGCATCGATCAGTCTAAGGAATTCGCTGACGTTACGTCCTACAGGCATGTGGTTAACACTCTCGTGGAATACCGTACCTTCTTCGTCGATCAGGAAAGTAGCCCTGTACGTTACGTTATCGCCTTCGTAGACAATAGAATCGGTCTCTTCGTTATAGGACTCCGATTGAATGTCGAGAATACGCAGCATGTTGGCCAGGTTTCTGTTGCTGTCTGCGAGAAGCGGGTAAGTAACGCCCTCGATACCACCGTTATCTTTGGCGGTGTTCAACCAGGCAAAGTGAACTTCGGCAGTGTCACACGAAGCACCGATAACAATGGTGTTTCGCTTCTCGAACTCCGGTAAAGCGGCCTGAAAAGCATGTAATTCCGTAGGACAAACGAAAGTAAAGTCTTTCGGATACCAGAACAGGATCACTTTCTTGTTGTTTTTTGTCGCTTCTTCCAATACATTCACTTTAAATGTATCGCCCATGTCGTTCATAGCGTCTACTGCTATGTTAGGAAACTTTTTACCTACTAATGCCATAGTTGTTATTTTTATTGAATTAATAATTTTCTGATACAAAAATAGTATAGTATCCGGACCTCACACATCGAGATGGATTATAATATTTTATAGTTTAATAGAGGTTCTTAATGACTGTAATAAAGCAGTGTTTTTTTTGGGAAGTTGGTAAAAATACCATATTTAAAATGTAGGAATATCAACTTTAAGTTGATATTCATGGGATATTAATTTTAATGGTAGTTAGCTTCTGACCATACTGTTTTTTTGTATTTATCATCTATTTTTCGGCCAGTTGTTTGATCTTGATGCGGAATGCGGCAAAAAGCAGGGTCATAAACGGACTGAGATAGTTGAATACGGCATAGCCGGCATAGGCTGCGGGAGAAACCCCTAATACGCTGCTGTGATAAGCTCCGCAGGTATTCCATGGGATAAGTACGGAGGTTACCGTACCGGAATCTTCGAGGCTTCTGCTCAGATTTTCGGGGGCAAGGCCTTTGTCTCTGTAAGCTTTGGCAAACATTTTTCCCGGAACCACGATAGCGAGGTACTGATCGGAAGCTGTGGCATTAAGTGCAAGGCAACTGGCTACGGTACTGGCAAAGAGTCCGAATGTCGTGTGAAACAATCTGAGCAGGCTATCGGTGATCCGTGCCAGAGCCCCAATGGCTTCCATGACCCCGCCAAAAACCATGGCACATATAATGAGCCATATCGTACCGAGCATTCCGGACATTCCTCCGGCCGAAAACAGATCGTTCAGTGCAGGGTTGGTAGTCTCCACCATGGTGTCGATGGTTATGGCGTCCATGACGCCGCGGTATGCCGAATGGAAGGTAAGGCTGGTTTCCCCGGCGATGCCCGAAACGATATCGGGCTGAAAAATAATGGCAAAAACACCACCCAGGAGCGTTCCGGTAAGGAGTGCTATAAGTGGCTGGGTTTTTCGTACGATCATCAGGATCACCAATGCCGGTACGACAAATAACCAGGGCGATATGTAAAACGATTGGTCTATAGCGGCGAGAATTCCTTCGGTATCGGGTTTTCCTGTGGTGTCGATGGTAAAACCGAGTATGATAAATACGATCAGTGTCACGGTAATGGTCGGTACGGTAGTGAGTGACATATAACGGATATGTGTGAACAGGTCGGTCCCTGCCATAGCCGGGGCAAGATTGGTCGTATCGCTGAGGGGGGACATCTTATCGCCGAAATAGGCGCCCGAAAGTACGGCTCCTGCCGTCATACCCAGAGAGATCCCGAGGGCATCACCGATACCTATGAGAGCAATCCCGACAGTGGCAGAGGTAGTCCAGCTACTACCGGTTGCTACGGAAATGATAGCACATATAATAACACAGGCCGCGAGAAAGATCGTCGGGTTGAGAATCTGCAGGCCGTAATAGATCATAGAAGGGATAATACCACTGATGAGCCATGTTCCGGAAAGTGCTCCTACCATAAGTAATATGAGAATGGCCCCGGTAGTCGATTTTACGTTTTGTGCCACCTCTTCCATCATGGTCTCGTAAGAAACCTTATTGAAGAAACCTACGATGGCAGCTACGGCTGCCCCTATGAGAAGAATAAACTGGTTGGATCCGGACAGGGCATCATCCTTATAAACAAAGAGGACATTATAGGCCAGCATTCCTATAAGCGCAAATACGGGAATAAGTGCTTCCCAAATCGATAATTCCCTGTTTTCAATGACCCTGTTTTCTTCCATAGAATTTAAGTTGTTCCGGATATTTTTTCCTTCCGGAATACCGGTTTTTTAGACGTTGTAATAATACGATTTTGCGCAAACGTTTACAAATTTTATATGCACAGGGCACACCGGAATGCAACGAAGCGTTGTTCTGTAACAGAAGACACAAGAGTATTTATCGGGACTGGCGGGGATTCGCGATTAAATATCTGCGTTACACGCACATGCTTTCTGGCTGTGCAGCCCTAAGGTTTACATGGAGTTGGCAGTATGGCGGCATACCTCTTTTTCGGACCGGGGCAGGTTGTGTACCATCCGGCCCCGGCAGGATCATGTCTTATGGTCAAAAACTTATATCCCGAGCTTTTGCATGCAGGCTTTCATCGTATCGTATGTACGTTCGATATCATTGTCCAGGCCGATAGAAAAGCGGATGAGCCCGTCTGTCAGTCCCATTTCTTCCTGTTCTTCCCGGGAGATTTCGGAAGAAGTGGATGTGCCGGGCGCACTGAACAGTGTTTTGTAAAAGCCGAGACTTACGGCCAGGTACCCGAGATTTTCGTTTTGCATACGTTCCATGAGGGCGTTGGCCTTGTCGAGGGAGCCGACATCGAGTGTCATCATACCGCCATAACCGTATTCCGGGTTCATCTGTTTTTTCAGCGTTTGATGTCCGCGGTGCGATTCCAGTCCGGGATAGACCACTTTGCGGCCGTCTTCCCGGAATCTTTCTGCCAGAAAAAGTGCATTTTCACTGTGCTTTTTGATACGGATGTGCAGCGTACGCAGGTTTTTGAGTATGGATGCGGCCCGGAGGCTGTCCATGGTGCTTCCCAGAAGCATTCCCGCTCCATCGTTTACGTCTTTGAGTGACAGGCAGAATTCCTTACTGCCGCATACCACACCTCCGACACAGTCACTGCTACCGTTGATGAATTTGGTCAGACTGTGAATAACCACATCGGCTCCGTGCCGGGCGGGTGCAATGGTCAGCGGAGAGAAGGTATTGTCTACCACCAGCGGAATACCGTGTTTTTTGGCAATGGCGGACAGCGATTGCATATCGGCAATCTCCAGCAAAGGATTACTGACGACCTCACAATACAACATTTTTGTTTTTTCCGTGATGGCCGCTTCTACTTTTTCGGTGGCCGTCATATCTACGAAGGACGTACTGATGTCCAGTCGCGGCAGAAAATTCTTCATGAAGGCATAGGTGCCCCCGTATACGGTCCTTCCCGATACGATATGGCTTCCGGCATCGCAGTATTGCAGAATAACCGCCGTAATAGCCCCCATACCGCTCGCAGTGACATTGGCGGTCTCCGTTCCTTCCATAGCGGCGAGAGCTTCACCGAGATAGAGGTTGGAAGGAGAGGAATGCCTCGAATAGAGGTAACAACCCTCCGTATTACCTTCGAAGGTATCGAACATGGTCTTGGCCGATAAAAAAGTATAGGTGGAAGAATCGGAAACCGAAGGGTTTACCCCGCCGAACTCCCCGAAATATTGCAGGTCCTGGATGTTGTTTGCCGGATCGAATGCCATAAGAACAGATTTTATAATTGGTGCTGCAATCTAACCAAATCCTGAGATTCTTACAAGCTTATTTTTTGTGTATTGATAATTTAAAAGGTGTTTTTGATGTGTATTATGAAAATAATTCATTTAAAACAGGGTTGAAGTGTGGATATTGTAAATCATTTATGGTTTATGGGGCAGTGAAGAAAGCAAAGGCCGTTGGTTCCGGGAGGAATCAACGGCCTTTACATCGTGTGTTATTTACAGGATCAGGATACCGGTTGGTTTGCGTTTTTCCTGATCTTAGCAGCGGCTTTTACCATATTGCCGAGCGCAGCTTCTGTTTCTTCCCACTTGCGGGTCTTGAGTCCGCAATCGGGGTTTACCCAAAGGTTTCGGGCGGGGAGCAGTTTAGCTGCTTTTTCCAGTAATGCTACCATCTCTTCTACGGATGGTACCCGGGGTGAATGTATATCATAGACTCCCGGGCCTATTTCATTGGGATACTTAAAATCCGAGAAAGCTTCGAGGAGTTCCATTTGTGACCTGGAGGTTTCTATGGTGATCACATCCGCATCCATCGCCGCAATATGCGCTATGATGTCATTGAATTCGCTATAACACATGTGGGTATGTATCTGGGTTTCGTCCAGAACGCCACTTGCAGAGAGGCGGAATGCGGTGATCGCCCAGTCGAGGTAGGCCGGCCAGTCCTTTTTCCGAAGCGGTAAACCTTCCCGGATGGCCGGTTCATCGATTTGTATCATAGAAATACCTGCCTTTTCCAGGGCGACAACCTCGTCGCGTATCGCCAGGGCGATCTGGAACGTCGTGCTTTTACGCGGCTGATCGTCCCGTACAAAAGACCACTGAAGGATGGTTACCGGTCCGGTGAGCATCCCTTTTACGATCTTGTTCGTATGCTCCTGGGCAAACCTGCTCCATCGTACAGTCATATCTTCCGGTCTGCTGATGTCTCCGAAAATGATGGGAGGTTTTACACAACGGCTTCCGTAGCTCTGTACCCACCCGTTTTTGGTAAATACGAACCCGTCCAGTAATTCGCCGAAATATTCGACCATATCATTGCGTTCGAATTCGCCGTGAACCAGGACATCCAGCCCGATACGTTCCTGTATACGGATGGCTTCTATGGTAGCCGCTTCGATCTTTTGCTCGTATTCGGTTGGCGTCAGCTCTCCTTTTTTGAGTAAAGCGCGGAGTTTACGGATATCCGGGGTCTGGGGAAACGAACCGATGGTGGTCGTAGGGTAGAGGGGCAGTGCGAAACGTTCTTCCTGTAGCCTTTGCCGGATTTGGAACGGTGAATTTCTGGTAGCACCTTTCTCCGTAATCGCTGCTACACGGTCTTTAACTCCGGGTTTGTGGATACGGGTAGATGTCCGTCTGCTCTCCAGGGCCTGTTTGTTTTTGTCGAGCAGTTCGCTGTGACCGTTCAGAATGTCGTACAGATCGGAGATCTCGTTCAGTTTTTGTTTTGCAAAAGCCAGCCAGTTCCTGACTTCCGGATCGAGATCGGTTTCTGCATCCAGGTCGTAGGGGGTGTGCAACAAGGAAGACGAAGGCGCGATAAATACTCTTTCTTCACCCAATACGGCTATGGCCTTCTTTATAAGGCGAAGCGATTTTTCGTAATCGTTTTTCCAGATATTACGTCCGTCTACAACACCGAGAGACAGGGAGAGGGATTCCGGAGCGGCATGGAGTACTTCATCCAGTTGTTCCTGTGCACGTACGAGGTCTATATGCAGGGCTTGTACAGGAAGTGAGGTTGCCAGGGCGGTATTGTCTCCGAGGGCCTCGAAATATGTGGCTACCATGATGTTTACACCCTTGCAGGCCTTTGAAATCGCAGCATAGGCTTCTTTGTAGGCATTTTTTTCCTGTTCGGTAAGATCGAGCGACAAAAAGGGTTCGTCCAGCTGTATCCATTCCGCACCCTCTTCCCGGAGTTTGTTCAGAATTTCTATGTAGACCGGGAGCAGGTTTTTCAGGAGTTCTATACGGTGAAATCCGGCTTCTTTTTCTTTTCCTGACAACAGGTAGGAGACCGGACCGATAATTACTGGCTTTGGGGATTGGTTCAGTACTTTACGGGCTTCGGTGAATTCTTCGGTTATCTTGGAAGAAAACCATGTAAAGGTCTGACCGTTGTGAAACTCGGGGACGATGTAATGATAATTGGTATCGAACCACTTGGTCATTTCCATAGCCGTAATGTCCAGTCCGTCTTTCTGATACCCCCTTGCCATGGCAAAATACAGGTCGAGTTCGATATTTGCGTTGTTTTGGGTAAGGACGGGCGTATAACGTTTCGGGATTGCTCCGAGGGCCAGGGACATGTCCAGGACCTGGTCGTAAAAACTAAAATCATTGCATGGAATGAGGTCGATCCCTGCTTCCTGCTGTACTCTCAGATTTTGTTTGCGAAGTCCTTCGGCAACCGAGAGGAGTTCCTCCCTGCCGATCTTTCCAGACCAGTACTGTTCGCATGCCCTTTTCAGTTCACGCCGGGCGCCGATACGAGGGTAGCCCAAATTGTTTTTTTGCATTTTAAAATAGCATTAAGTTAAACATCAAATACATTAATGTTCCTTACCAACCATTTTTCCGTATGCCTTAGAAGAATCGTAGAAGAGCGGATATACCCATATAACGGCAGCAGATGTCACTCTGTGACTATACCCCGCTAAAATATCCCGACTACTGCTTCAAAATCGCGAAAGCATACGTCTCTACATTATAAGCAAGTCTCCTGGCTTGTAACATTACTGCCATCCTTCTCATCCTTCCGGACAATGGATTGTGATGCGGCAGCAACTTTAAGTTACTTACAGTTGCGCGTCAGCCCGTGATTTTCACACGGTTCCTTTTTAAGAAGCAGCCCCGAAGTACGGGTACAACTTCACTTATAATGGGAAATAGTATGTATGAACACCATAAAGGTAGCTAATATCCCCGTAACAATGATGTAAATGCCTGTTTTATATCCTTAAATCATAAATGGAAAACAGAAAGCTATGAGGGGAGTTTCGAGTTTGAGATTGGAGAGGGCACACAGGCGGCTGATTGTTTTGAAATAGTTGGTAGTTTTTTAGTTCGTAGTTGGTTAGGGAGGAATAAGTTATTTGGTTATTGAGTTGATGAGTACTATATAGCTTTAATCCCCGGTATCAGACAACATAGAGGCGGCTGAGTGTTCCGGCTGCGCCGGAATATACCGAAGCCCCGGACTGGTGGAGTTTGTATGTAAATAGGCTGTGTAAAGGGGAATCTTTGTATATTCGCGGCGAAATCTGGTTCGGCTTTGCCGATGAAAAGGGAACCGGGTGTAAAACCCGGGCTGTACCCGCAACTGTAAACTTAGTCCCGCTCCGTTTGAGGAGTCTGTAGGGATGCCTGTTGTAATTACTGCGTTGCCACTGTTCCGCCCCCGATAATGACGGGAGTACATGGAATGGGAAGGCCTGCAACAGGACGTAAGCCAGGAGACCTGCCAGAACGCGAATCGATGTCAAACTTTCGGGATAAAAGTTTGCGTATGCACGGCCATACTTTTTCCCATGTATTACAAAAAACAATGAACAAAAGAACACTTTCTTTTGGTGCCATGGCACTATTATGTACGCTGGGCTATGCCCAGCAGGTACAGGAACTGGACGAGGTAGTCGTTACCGATTCACGTTTTGAACTCAAACGTGAAAATTCGGGAAAAACGGTGATCAAGATCACTTCGGAAGAACTCGATAAGAACCAGGGCAAAAGCCTGGCCGAGGTTATCAATACCAAAAGCGGTATAGAAATAGGAGGAAGCCGTAGCAATGCGGGACAAAACCTGGGGTATTATATCCGGGGAGGGGCAAACCGGCAGGTCCTGGTACTGATAGATGGGGTGCAGGTTACGGACCCTTCGGCCATAAACAATGATTTTGACCTGCGACTGGTAGATCTCAGCCAGATCGAATCTATTGAGATCGTTAAAGGGGCGGCCAGTACATTATACGGAAATGCCGCCGCTACGGCAGTGATCAGTATTACCACCAAAAAAGCATCGGACAAACCCCTTGCAGCTACTTTCCGTTCGAGTATAGGAACCAACCAGTCCCGGGATGACAAGAATTATAATCCTGCCGATTTCTCGAATAGTGTGGGCGTAAGCGGAACTTCCGGGAAAGTGACTTACCGTGCAGGATTTGCACAGCAATATACGGACGGACTTTCGGCGGCGGCTTCCGGAACGGAACGCGATCCTTTTTCCAGGTTTAACACCGATGTGAAAATAGGATACCAGGCCACGGAACGGTTTTCGGTAGCTGTCTTCGGTAATTACGATAAGTACAAGGCGGATATAGACGGGTTCTCCCCGATAGATTTCAGTTTTACGGATACGGACGACCAGAGTATCAGTACGCAGTACCGGGCCGGGATTGCTCCCCGTTTCGACTACGGAAACGGAAGTGTCCGGGCCAGTGTAGCGTATAATAAGATCGAACGCGAAACCATAGCCGAATATTCATCGGAATACAACGCCAATAGCCTCGTTGTGGATGTGTATAACAAATACAACTTTAACGACAGGTTTTACACCATCGTAGGATTGAATTACATCCGTAATGAGGCCGGGTTTGACGGGGATAAAGATTTTTCCATTACCGATCCGTATGCCAATGTCGTCTGGGTTTCCGGTTTCGGACTCAACATGAATGCAGGGGCAAGACTGAATAACCACAGCGATTACGGGACGCATTTTACCTATAACCTGAACCCCTCTTTTACATTTAAACTGGAGGAAAACCGTTACCTGAAAGCACTGGGGTCTTTCAGTACTTCGTATATCGCGCCGAACCTTTCGCAACTGTACGGATTTTACGGGGCCAATCCCGACCTCGACCCGGAAGAAGACCGTACCCTGGAAGGAGGACTGGAATTCGGATCGAAGATGTTTCGGCTCAGTGCATTGTACTTTAACAGGAATGAAGAGAACCGTATCGATTACCTGCTGATCGATCCGGAGAATTACGTGTACCAGTACCGTAATGTGTCCGGCGATTTTACCGTGCATGGCGTAGAGACCGAGTTATCCCTGAAACCTGTGGACTTTATCCGTCTGGATGCCAACTACACCTTTACCGAGAAAAAAGACGAAGTGACCTTGCGAATCCCCAAACACAAAATCAATGCGACTGCAGGGTTTGACGTATGTCCAGATACTTTTGTATCGGTGAGTTACCAGTATATGGATGACAGACTGGATGCCGGTGGAATAGCGATGGACAGTTTTTCTGTTTTCGATGCTTATATCAGCCATACGATCCTGAATAACAAAATGAAGCTTTTTGCCAATGTGAGCAATATTTTTAATGAAGATTATGTAGAACTCGTGGGATATACGACCCGGGGCAGAAATGTAAGGCTCGGATTTAGCCTGATGTTTTAGTACTAAAAAATTACAGACAAAAAGGTCCCGTATTTCAGATTAGAATTCGGGACCTTTTTTTATCATGACTGTTTAGTTTATAGTCATGTGTGTTGGTAAAGGATTACGGTTGTATTTCTCCCGGTACAATATACATTTCCTTGGAAAACCTTTGTTCTTTTAATCCTTTTAGTGCTTTGATATCTGTTTCCGAAGGAGAAACCATTGATCTCGCACTGAAACCTGATATATCATTTAACGCAGCAGAAAGCAGCGATTCTTCCGTGTCCCCGAATGCCCGTATATTTTCGTAAGAATGATATTCTTCAACCAGTATGTCAGGATCGAAGCCGTGGGTATAGTCACTTTCCCCGTTCTTATTATATATTTTAAAGGTAATAGGCTGCATGGCATATTTATGGTTCGGGTTGATATTGCGTGTACCGAAATCAGAGGAATCGAAAAGAGTTTGCGAACCTACATTTTTCCCGTACGTGGTTTCCCCGATGACTATAACTTCCATAAATGGTTTTAAGCCATTGATGATCATTTCACTGGCAGAAGCGGTGTCTCCCGAAGTCAATACGTAAACCCGGGTCAGGGAATTTAAGCGGTTTATAGTTATAGTTCCATTATTCTTTCCCGTTGATTTGTCATAAGTATCTGCTTTGTCAAAGAAGGGATATGATCCGCCTTCTCTTGGGTTTTTACTGTTGTAGGCGAGGGTGGCGAATACTTCTTTCTCCGCGGCGGCATCTCCGTAAATCATGCTGGCCAGATAGGCAGAAGTCGATACGGAGCCTCCCCCGTTATACCTCAAATCCAGAACTAATTCTTCTATACCCGAATTTTTGAAATCCTCAAAAACATCATTTAATTCTTTGTTATAGGTGTTTCTGAAGGCATGATATACCAGGTAGCCTATTTTTCTTCCGCCGTAGTTTAGTACTTCCGAAAAGTGTACGGGATTTTCCTGGACGGAGCGAAGATTTAAAGTAGAAGATTTTCCCGTAGGCGTAATAATACCATTGCTGACAGTCGCAAATTCCAGCCTGATGGATTCGTTGGAATAAAAATTATTAACTACCTGATAATTGGAAGTATTCAGCGCTACGTTGTCAAATTTATAGACGATATCTCCTCTGCTCATCCCGGCGTCATCGGCTGGAGAATCCGGAACTACATAACCGACATAAAGAATAACGTCATTGGCATCATTAACCTGGACCAATCCGCCTATCTCAAATCCGAAAGAGTCACTTTCTCCACGGAACGAACTTAGCAAAACCTCATAATCGTCAACGATCCAGGAGAAGCGGTCAACAGTTCCGTCTTCATAGATCAAATGATCGAATAATCCTTCCGGGGTTGCATAATTATTCAGAAAATCTTCATATTCCTCGCTGGAAGCAAAACGGTCATCGCCGAGGTCATTAACTTCTTCCTGCCAGAAATACCAGGTGTTCATACCTTTCCACACAAAATCGTGAATCTCGAGGTCTTCGGAAGGATCAGGCACAAAAGCATCATCGTCTTTATCGGAGCAACTCCATAATAGCACACCCGATACAAAAAGGTAAAAAAGCTTTTTCATACATTTATGTTTTAGTCATAGGACAAAAGGCAAGGGGGGATTGTCTTTTGTGTTGTTAGGATTTAAATATTGCGTTTTTTGTTATTTGCAAATCAGTTTCCGTTCAGCAGTTCACTATGCGTAGGTAAGGGGTATGTGTTTATAAAACGTTAAAATTAATCGAATTATTGACTATTGAAAATTTTTTGTAACATTTTTTAAGGTGGTTCGTCTCCTTATTGAAAGACCGCTGTAAGGTACTTTAAAAAAGAAGCGGAACGTAAAACCGAAATAACCAAAAGGCATGGATCTTCCGGGAGGGGGATCAGGCTAACCGACGAAAAATGAAACAGGCAGAATTTTTACAAACCGTAATGCCTTTTAAGGACAAACTGTTCCGGCTCGCCAAACGACTCCTCGTATCGACGGAGGAAGCGGAAGATGCCACGCAGGAAGTGTTGCTGAAATTATGGACCAATAAGGGCAAGATGGAAGGGTACCGTAGTGTGGAAGCCTTTGCGGTCACGGCAACCAAAAACTATTGTCTGGACCGGTTGCGTTCCAAACAGGCAGGTAACCTGAAGCTGGTACATAGTAATTATACAGACGAAAATACCTCCCTGCAACGGGAAGTGGAAGCCAGGGACAGCGTATCCCTGATGCAGAAAATTATGGACCACCTTCCGGAACAGCAAAAGATCATATTGCAATTGCGGGATGTGGAACAGTACGAATTTGAGGAAATAAGCGAAATGCTGGATATGAACCCTACGGCTGTACGCGTGGCCCTGTCGAGAGCACGAAAAACGGTGAGGGAAGAACTGATAAAAAAACATAATTATGGAGTTGGATAGGATAGAAAAGTTGGTAGACAAGTACTTTGAGGGTACGACTACGGTCGCTGAAGAAAAAGCGTTGAGAACGTATTTTTCACAGCATGAGGTAGCGCCACACCTGGCCGCATACCAGCCGATGTTCCGGTTTTTCTCGGAAGCAAAAAAGGAAACTTCAGAAAAAGATATCCGGATACATCCGCGCAGGAAACGCAGCTATACCTGGCTCTCCGTAGCCGCTACGGTAGCCATAGCTTTGGGGCTGTGGTTTTCCAACAAGCCTTCTGCCAAAGACGAAGAGGCCCTGCTGGCCTATCACGAGACGATGCAGGCTTTGTATATGGTAGGAGAGAACCTGAACAAGGGAGCCGATAAAATGGAATACCTGAACGAGTTCGAACAAACCCGGAATAAGATTTTACCGGTGAATCAGAAATAAAAGAACCCGTTGTGTATTATAGTTTGAAAGACGTCATCCGGAGTCCTGTGGAAGGATCTTTACGGACAGCAGGAGATGTTTCGACTACGCTCAACATGACGTAAACAACGATTTTTATGCATAATGCACAACGCGTTAAAAAAGTAACAAGAAAAAAGATAACGATTTAGAACAAATAGAAAAAATGAAAAAGTGGAGAACATTCCTGGAGCTTTCCCGTTCGAAAGGCCAGGAGAAATACGGAAACAACAAACCTTTGGTTTCAATGACTGCCGGAAAATGGCTTGTCCTCGCGGTTCTCGCGATATTACCCGCACTGGGATCATCCCAGTCGGCATTCGATCGCTTTGAGGTGATGGACGATGTTTCTGCCGTCATAGTGAACCAGAATATGTTTAAACTGTTTTCGAGAATTGAAGCTGACGATCCGGAAGCGCGTGAATTTATGAGTATGGTGAAATCCCTGAAAAACCTCAAGGTATTCTCTACCGAAAACAAAGCCATAGCCAGGGAAATGCAGTCGACGATGAATGATTACGTGAAGAAATCATCACTCGAAGAATTGATGCGTGTAAAAGACAAAGGATCGAATGTACGGTTTTATATCCGTCCGGGTAAAGATGAAGATCACGTGAGCGAATTGCTCATGTTCGTCTCGGACATGCAGGGTGTGGAAGTGGGAGGCTCCAAGATAGAAACGGTGCTGTTGTCGTTGACCGGTGATATAGATCTCAACAAGATCAGTATGCTCACCAAAAAAATGAACCTGCCCTCCGAACTGGACGAGGCCGGTAATAAAAACAAATAAAACAGGCCGATGGGAAGACCGGGTTTCCGGGTCTTCCCATTCCTTATCAAGAAAAAAGGACCTAAAAACCATAGATCAATGAGAATATCAAGAAAAATATACAGGGGAGTATTGCTCGTTTTTTCCGTCGTTGTCCTGGGCGCGTGTTCCAATAAAGAATCGTTACAGCGCTATTATGTAGACAGTGCGGAAAAAGAGGGGTTTATCAATCTGGATATCCCGTCGAGTATGCTCGATATTTCGAAGGCAGACCTTACCGAAGCCCAGAGAGAAGCTTATCAATCGGTAAAAAAACTCAACGTTCTCGCTTTTCCGGTCAAAGAAGATAACAAAGAAGTTTTCGAAACGGAAAAAAACAAAATCAATACGATCCTTTCCGGTAGTGATTTTGAAGAGCTCTTCCGGATGTCCGACAAAAACAAAAGGGCCGTACTCAAATACCTGGGAAATGAAAATGCCATAGATGAAGTGGTGTTTTTCGGTACCGATCCCGATCGGGGGTTTATCCTGGTGCGGATCCTCGGTGACGGTATGAACCCGGATAAAATGATGGAATTTGTAAAACTTATCGAAAAATCGGATATCGACGATGGGAAGCTGGGCGATCTGAAGAAACTTATCGGAGCTTGAAAAGGGGAGGTATGAAAGTTTCGTTATCTTATGCTAATGAGAGAGTATAAGATAATATATAAAAGAATAATAATACGGAAAAGCCACAATTGAATCATCAGATTGTGGCTTTTCCGGTTTTCGTAAAGTTGATCGTTATGGATCCAATCCGAAATAAACCATCACAGCCTGATAGTCTTTAAGATCCAGATCGGCAGGTGTGAGCCCGCGTAGGGCTTCCGAATTTACAGCTACAATTTTTAATTGATCAAAGGATAATGTGTTTCCGAAAAACTCCCTGCTTGTGACTTTTTTTGTATAAATACTGAGATTTACGAGATTAGGATTTAAAGTGTCTTTGTGGTGCTCTCTATATATTTGGTAATCTTTGTCTGTTCTTACCCCCGGGATGGGATACCATTGGTCATCTCCTTCGGAATTGTAAAAACCGGTATATATATATAATTGTTCCTCATCTGAATCCGCATCTGTTGAAGAAGGCAGGATAATTTGCAGGGTAAGGCTGTCTTTGAAATGTAACTCCCGGTAGTTATATAAAACCGCATCGCCATTTGTACTGATAACAGGGCCGGCAGTAACGTGGTTGTCATCATTGGAACAGGCTATGAAAAAAAACATACTCAATATAAGAATTGTGGTATGTCGAATGTTTATTGTTTTCATTTTCAGTTAAGTTTAATTAATTCTGTGATATTAAAAGTTTTCTCTATATCTTATAGGTATTGCAGTTGTATTATTGTTTTCATTGCTTTCGGATATTGATTTTTCATCATCGAGAACGATGAGTAAATAATAATTGCCGAATGCCTGATTATAATCGAAATCAGCTCCTAAAATATTCGTAGAAGTATCTTTTGAATTTCCCGCTGATATGGAACTGACGGAAAGGCTTTTGAATTTGAAATCATCGCTACTTAATTCGGTGTCATCGGAAAGGTAAATTCCTGTTTTTGATGAACCTGAATTTCCATCTCCCGCATTTGTTATAACAATAAGTTGAAAATTAATACTTCCGCCGTTACGGGATAGAATATGCCTGCCTGATCCGAGATTATTTAGAAACGGAGAACATCCGGAACATTCACTTGTTATTATGGTCCCGTTTTTATCCAGCACCAGATCCGGCTCTCCTTGGTCCTCGGGACAACCGTTATTGGAAGGTGGTCCGGGTTGGTTAGGGCACTCGTCCTGATTATCGGGAACGCCGTCTCCATCAGAATCCGGACCTGGACAGGTAATGGTAAAGGATAAAGAAAAAATATTACCATTAACGGCATCTTCATCCGAATCGTTAGTGGGGAAATCAAAAGCTTTAGTAACTTTATAATATTTTAAACCTTTACCAAAGCCCAGGTCTACCTGATATATATTACCTATGGGTAAAGGAGAGTCAATATTGACATTTATTTTATAAGACTGGACTCTGATATTATCACAATAATTGTTTTTAGCTTGCTGGAAAGTACCTCCTAATTCCGCAAATTCATGGTATTTATAATTGGTTTGAGCTACCCCTTTTGAAATGAGAAAGAAAATAAAAATAAATAAGTAAACATTTTTTTTCATAATTAATGATTTGGGAATTCAACATTCTCAAATTAGGATAAAAATGAATAATGTATATTTTTGTAAGTTTACTATTATGTTATGAAAATAAAAAGAGGATACCCCGACTTTTTGGGCATCCTCTTTTTATTTGGGCAAGTACCTGGTTAGGGGTTAAGTGTTTTATTTTTAGATTTTTGTATTAATTTTCGAATACCCTCTTGAGAAATTATACCAAAATGTTAGAACTGGTAACTGTAACCTATCGAAAATTCTCTTCTCGGTGCACGAAACGAGAAGTTCTGGTTTTCGGCGCGGAAGGACTCATACTGGCTTTCTCTATCATCGTCCAGTAAGTTATCTACTTTGATACTTATTTTAGAACGTTGATCTTTGCCAAACATCTTGGAAAAATTAAAGTTTAGGCTGTTAAAGGGCATGGTATACACGTCGGGGTTTAGTCCGGCAGAACCTACTACCTCCAGGGTTTTGCCCTGAACATTATAGAATAGCCCGCTTTCCAACCCTATTTCTTCATTTTTATAATTTAATCCGGCATTGATCAAATAAGGGGATTGCCCCTGAAGTTCCCTTGTATCATCAATAGTCTCACCTTCCTTACGAAAATTATTACGGCCTTCATATTCCTGAGGGGCCATATCAATTTTAGAGTCTATCAGGGAAACATTCAGGTTTAAGGATAGCTTTTTCAAGCCCTCAGTAATAAAACCGAAATGTTTACGTGCTTCGAATTCTATACCAAAAACCTGTGCGGAAGGCGAATTTCGAGGAGTGAGATTGTTAGGAGCCGTATTGTTGTAGGCGACAATTTCTATCGGGTTTTTAAAATACTTATAAAATCCGCTAACAGCAAACATCTGAGCATCTTCCCCGAACAATTCCCAACGGAGATCGACATTGTCAATTTCGGTAGGTTCGAGATCCAGATTACCTATAAAAACCAATCCGGTGAGTAGATCGGCGATTTCCACCAGCGATTTTTCTTTAAAACTCGGGCGGGCGATCGTTCTGGAATAGGAACTACGGATATTCATATGATCATTTAGGCTGTAAATAAGGTTTGCTGAGGGAAAAAGGTCCAGGTTGTCAAGAACTTTTTCATCATCCAGTTCTCTGGTTCCATTATTATTTTGTCCTGTAAAGAAGTGTGTAAAGTACTCTCCCCGTAATCCGATAACAGCCCTGAGCTTTTCAAGAGGTTTAAATTCACCGGAAATGTACAATGCTGCCGTATTTTGACTTGCATTAAAAGTGTTTGCAGGTTGAAAATTTCCTCTTATGAATGATCCGGAGTTAGTTTGAGGAGTCCATATATGCTCCGGGGCCAGGATAGCGTTGGGATTTCCGTTGAAATCAACAGTATTAACTGCCCGAAATCCGATATCATAACTGTAAATACTATAGTCTCGTTGTTTATAGCTGTACAGGCCTCCGAATTTTAGAAGTGATTTTCTGTTGAACAGGGAAAAGTTTTTGGTAAAATCCAGTTTTCCTACAATATTATTTTCAACGAGATCTCTCCAGAGGCGTACAGGGTAACCGGCATCGGAACTTATGCTGTAAGTTCCGTCATTGTTAATAATAAAGGTAGTTAGCCTGGCGTCTTTGTCCTGAACACTGGCCCGGGTGGGGGCTACATTCCATTCGGTAGTGAATGAGGCATCTTTATTGGTGTGTTTACCGGAAAACAACAGACTGGTCACCGAGCGTTCCGTGTATTCCAGGTAATCTTTTACTACTTGTATGGAATTGGAAACTTGTGTGTCTTGATTGTAGATAGAGGCCTGGTTTTCTCCATTTTGAAGACGGAGGATATTAAAGCGATATTTAGATCTTTCTGTCTTATAAGATAATCCTGCTAATCCGGAAAGTAACACATTGTTTATGCCTAAATCACCAACTCTCCTGCGATCGTATCTCATTTCGTAATTATCAGATTCACTCCACTTTTGGTATACCCCTTGGTCAAAATTTTCATAGAAGGAAGTGGTGTTTTTGTAGTCTATAGAGGCAATAAGCCCCAGTTTGTTATCATTACCTACATCAAACTGATTTCCGTAGCTAAAACTCAGACCGAAGTTGGGCATGGAGTTTTTCCGTTGTGCCGCCATTTGCGGATCAAAAGAGCGTGTAATCCCTTCCAGAGTACCGTTGTCGGATGGAGGAAGAGGAATGTTGGCAGTAGATGAAACGGGCAGTTTCCTGGTACCGTCATCAAACCCCAGAAAGTCGGTGCCTCCGCCGTCATAGGTCAGGAAATTATCTTTAAAGTGCATGTCCGGGTTAAAACCTCCCGATACAGAAAGAGACATCTGCTTCGAAGTTGGGAAATCCTTGGTTACGATATTGACCATTCCCCCCGTAAAATCGGCCGGAAGTTCGGCGGCAGCTGATTTTTGTACGATCAGATTTTCCAGGATATTGGTGGGGAAAATATCCATTTGTACTGTGTTTTTGTCCGGATCCAGACCCGGGATATCCATACCGTTCAAGGTAGATTTGGTATAACGATCTCCCAAGCCACGTACGTATACGTATTTCCCTTCTTGTACGGATACTCCCGGAACCCGTTTTACTGCCGAGGCAATGTCACCGGCCCCGGTTTTTTTGATCCCTTCGGAAGATAGTCCGTCCAGCAAAGTGACGGAATTCTTTTGGATACTGAGTACCGAAGCCTCGGTGTTTTTCCGGGTAGTGGTGGTGACTACTACTTCTTCTAAAGCCGTGGAAGACTGGTTGAGGGTAACGTTTAGTTCCACGGTTTCGCCGGAGGTTACCTTTACTCCTGTGATTGCTTTGGTTTCATAACCTATAAACGAAAAGATAACCGTATGAGTACCGGCTTCGACATCCAGGGAGTAAAGCCCGTCAAAATCGGAAGTGGTCCCGTTAGTGGTGCCCTTTATCACTACATTGGCAAAGGGCAGTACGTCATTAAACTCACCGTCCATTATTTTTCCGGTAACCGTACCCGATTGGGCAGATAAAAACTGGGTTATGGCGGAGATAACAACAACTGAAAAAAGTTTCTTTAACATCAGTCAAATGGTAATTTTAGTTTTTTTTAAATTAAGCAAAATGCCCAAGGGAAGAATACCCTTGGACATTTTGTACTGAAATATAGGATTTTGTATTCTGTGATTAGAACTCAACTCCCATTGAAGCGGCATAGGTCCAGTCGAATACAGAAGCATTTGCTCCACTTGTTGCGTCAGCTGCGTCAATAGCTTCAGCGTTGTTGTAAAATTTGGTGTCATCACCTGGCTCGAAATCACCTGCAAAAATATTTTCCCAGTTGACATTTTCCGGTAATACGATTTGCCAGTCCAGGAATGTGATATTGTCATTGGCAAGTTCGGTAGCGGAGTCTGCTCCATTGATCTTCACGGTAGCTTCTGCTCCGAAACCATAGGCCAATACGTTTTCCAGGTTAACCAGAAGACCGTCCCTCAGGTCCGCATAGCCACTGGTGGTCCCCGCGCCGATCAGGGTGATGTTTTTTAAGGTATGCGTCATGTCAGCACCTGTAGTTCCTTCAGGTCCGTCCATTTCGAGAGCGGTTCCGGATATGCTACTCATGATAACAATGCCGTTATCCATAGTTCCGGACCATCCCTGATCGGTATCAAAACCGTCATCGCCCTGAGCCCAAACCAAAGCATTGGTTACATTTACAGTACCACCGAACCATTCGATACCATCGTCCTGGTTGGCTACTATTTCTACGTTTTCAATGGTAGTTCCACGTCCGACTCCTCCGAGAGTAAGTCCGTTAATTTCATTATCCTGACCAATAGTGATTCCCCCGTGACGAATAGAAATGTATTTGATCACTCCAGAATTATCTTCGGGATCGGTACCTCCGTACTGACCAAAAGATTCAGATGCAGGAATACCCTCTATCTGAGCTGTTTCATTATCACCGGGAGCTGAGATCGGAGCTTTTCCCAGTACGATAACCCCTCCCCAAAGACCTACGTCATTCTGGTCGAGATTAGTACCATATAATTCACCGGGTTGAATATTGTCTGATTCGGCAGTAAAGATAATGGGGTTATCTGCTGTACCTTCAGCCATCAATTTTCCTCCCTGATCCACAACCAATGCAGAAGCAAGAGATTCCTGGCCGGGCTTACCCTTTATAATGGTTCCAGGCTCAATAGTTAGTGTTACATCTTCACCAACAACTACTTTTCCTTCAAGAAAGTAAATTTTGTCGGCAGTCCATGTTTCGTCTTCTTCCAGAATACCACTTTTTGTTACTTCACTTCCTGCTTCACAAGGCTCACAAGATCCTCCGCAGTCAACTCCTGTCTCGTCTCCATTTTGAATACCGTCGGAACACGTTGCAGGTTGTGATGAAGAGTCATCGTCACCCGAACAGGCAACAGCAAACATGGCTGCAAGTACAATAATTGGTAAAAAATTGATTTTCTTCATTTTAATCAGGTTTAATTAATTTCTTTGCGTTTACTGAAATTATTTTACAGAACACTATCTGTTTTCATGTTCCGGGGCAAAGAAAGGAGGGCTTTGTAAAGATGATGTTACTTGGAAATTAAAAATATGTAAGCTCTATGTTACATTTATGTTATGAGATTAAAAGAATGTTAACCGCTTTGCTTTTTTAATATTATCTTTACTTTTGGCATGAAATAACACCACGAAAATTAACACGCAGATGAAAAAAAGAGACATCCGGATTTTATTGGTAGACGATGAACCGGATATACTGGAGATAGTCGGTTATAATCTTTCTTCGGAGGGGTATAACGTGTCTACGGCAGGGAATGGTATAGAAGCTATAGCCAAGGCCAAAAAAGAACGCCCTCACCTGGTAATCCTGGATGTGATGATGCCCGAAATGGATGGTATTGAGGCTTGTGAACAACTCCGTAAGATCCCGGAATTGTCCAGCACGATCATTACTTTTCTCACGGCCAGGGGAGAGGATTATTCGCAGGTAGCCGGTTTTGATGCCGGAGCGGACGATTATATCACCAAGCCAGTTAAACCCAAAGTTCTTGTCAGCAAGGTAAAGGCGTTGTTACGGCGTTTAAAAGATCAGCAGGAGCCCGAGGAAACCGTAGTTAAGGTAGGGGATATCACCATCAACAGGGATGAATACAAGATCGTACAGAAAGGAAATGAGATCATACTGCCCCGTAAAGAATTCGAACTGTTATCGCTGCTGGCTTCCAGGCCCGGAAAAGTCTTTAAACGGGAAGAGATTCTGGATAAAGTGTGGGGTAACGAAGTTATCGTAGGCGGGCGGACCATAGACGTTCATATCCGTAAGCTCCGTGAAAAAATAGGAGATGATCACTTCAATACCGTGAAAGGCGTCGGATATAAATTTGTATTATAAACTGCCGCTGAGAGCCTGTTCGACCACAGCATCATCCGGTCATTTCATTAGGAAACGGAACGATCGTGTACCCTGTACCAGGGTAAAAATAAAATAGATATAACAATGAGCGCTCCCCTTCAGGGGAGATGCCGGAGACAGCGGAGGATCCTTTCTTTGTCCCGTATCTGCCACCTGTCTGCACGGATATGCTCATTTTCAAAACTTTCCGTTTCTTTGTACGGAAGAAACGATCAACCCTGACAAATGCCGACCAAGTTAAAGAAATCTTATAAGTTTGCCCTGCGTTCTTCGCTGTATATTACCTTGGTTTCTACTGCGTTTATTGCACTTCTGCTCTATATCCCGGCGCTTTCCGGGGCGAGGGGAGGGAGTTACGGGCGGTTGTTGCTCATTTTTGCAGTGACCAATTTTTTCTTTTGTTTTTTTATCATTCAGTTCCGTGTAGAACGGTTTATTTACCGAAGGGTGAAAAAAATCTATGACGATGTGTCTTTGCTCGAATCTACTTCTTTTCATCAGCAACCCATAACCACAGACATGGCTACCCTGACCCGGGAAATTGAAAAGTTTGCACAGGGCAAAAAACTGGAAATAGAAACCTTAAAGGTCCGGGAGACCTATCGTAAAGAATTTATCGGGAATGTTTCACACGAGCTGAAAACGCCTTTGTTTACGGTACAGGGGTATATTCTCACCCTGCTCGACGGAGGGATCAAGGACAAGGCAATCCGGAAAAAGTACCTGCAAAGAGCGGCCAAAGGCGTGGAGCGGCTTATTTATATTGTTCGCGACCTGGATATGATTACCAAACTGGAAGTGGGCGATCTGCATCTCGATTACAGTACATTCAACATCGTTGAAGTCGTCGAAAATTCTTTTGATCTCCTGGAGATGAAAGCGGCGAAAAAGAACATTACCCTCACTTTCGATATGAACTATGAAGAACCCGTTATGGTCTATGCCGATAAGGAGCGGATCCAGCAGGTGGTGACCAACCTCGTGGTCAACTCTATCAAATATGGCAAACCGGACGGAACTACCGAAATAAGTATTGAGAACCTGATAAAAAATAAAGTTATTGTCAGGGTTACGGATAATGGTGAGGGGATCGAAAAACAATACATCCCGAGGTTGTTCGAACGCTTCTTCCGAGTAGATAAAAGCGGAAGCCGTAAGGAAGGTGGTTCGGGCCTTGGCCTCTCTATCGTTAAGCACATTATGGAGGCGCATAACGAAAAGATCTATGTGGAAAGTGTCTACGGTATAGGTTCTGAATTTTCCTTTACCCTGGAAAAGGAGGTTGAGCCTCCCCGGGCAGTAAAATAGTATCTCCGGTAGTTAGTCTCTTAAAGTACCTTGTTTTCCGTAGGCGAGAGAAAAATATCGAAAAGGTTGGTGAAATCTGTTTCATGAGGAGACCAATACGGAAGTCCTTTGTATTTTTCGATATCCGTCAGCATGTGAATGCCGAATTTTTTTTGTGTGGCATGCGGCACCATTCCTTTTTTGTCCAGGCGTCTGGCCAGGTATTCCTGTTCGTACTGCCCGGGTGTAGGGATAAAAAAAGCTTTTTTTCCCAGTTTGGCCAGGTCCATAATAGTGGTGTAACCCGAACGGGACAGCACCATGGCACTTTGGTTGAGAGCATGCCCGAGTTCGTCCGATCTCATAAAATTATAAACCGTGAGATTATCTTTCTTTTCGACATGCTGTGTAGCTTCGATCTCTCCCCTTACAAAGAGAATGCTTCCCCGGAACCCTGTGATTTCCCGGATCAGTTTGTTTTCGAGCAGGGTACGTTGTGGTTCCGGACCGGATAGAATGATGGCCAGGTCATAACGCAATTCCGTTTCTTTTTTTTCGAGCCGGCTCAGCGGACCGATATACCGTACGGGAAGGCTGTTGTTTTTCAGGTGCCCGAGCTTTCCGCTGAGGTTGGGTTTGCCTTCCGCATCGGGTACCCAGCACTGGTCGAATTTGCGTATAAATTTCCGGTGAACGGAAGAACTGAGCCATGATGTACTCCCGGTCAGGACGTTGAGTTGATGTGTGATAAAGACCGATGGGACGTGTTTGTGGTACACGCCCAGACGATTGTCGGAAATAATCCCCGAGATATTCCGCTCCCTGATAATTTTTTTGACCAGTTTCTTCTCTTTTGCAATCGCTTTGACCATTTTCGGCGAGTCCCGGATCATTTTCAGTTTAAAAAATTTGCCTTCTTTGGCATATTCTATCTGGTAGGAAGGGAGGTAAAGGTTTTCCAGCTCCGGGAATTCTTTTCTGAGCAATTCCAGGGCAATGCCGTCCGATGCGATGACAGGGCAAAAACCGTTTTTTAGCAGTGCCCGTATAATGGGAATACACCTGGTGGCATGTCCCAAACCCCAGTTGAGAGGAGCAACAAGTATCCGGTTGTTCATGATTACAAAATAAGGATTTCCCAAACAGATAAATATTTCCTTAATTTTGCCAAAAAATTAAATTATTGTTGTGGGCAGCAAAAACAAGCTAAAGCGATTCAGGGAGAACGAAACATTTTCCAATGTTATACAACCGGAGCGCAATGATGTGATCTCCGGGGGATTTCCGTTAAAAGGAACATGGCGATCCGGATTTTTTAAGAATGAAAACCCGATCGTCCTGGAACTCGGATGTGGTAAAGGAGAATATTCGGTAAATCTCGCACGCAGGTATCCCGGTAAAAATTTTATCGGGGTCGATATCAAAGGAGCCCGGTTCTGGAGAGGTGCCAAGACAGCGCTCGAAGAAGGTCTGGACAATGTAGCTTTTCTGCGCACACAGATAGAACTTATCGACCTGTTTTTTGACCGGGGAGAAGTGGACGAAATATGGATTACCTTCCCCGATCCGCAGATCAAGTACAAGAGGACAAAGCACCGGCTTACCAATGCGGAATTCCTGGGGAAGTATAAAACCGTACTCCGGGAAGGAGGTTTTGTACACCTGAAGACGGACAGTGAGTTTATGCACGGGTATACTCTGGGACTTCTGCACGGGGCGGGATGTGAAGTGGTCTATGCGCATCACGACGTATATGGCAACGATTATACACCGGAGGAAGTTACCGCTATTCAGACTTTCTACGAAAAGCAGTATCTTGAGCAACAGAAACCGATAACGTATATTAAATTCCGCATCAATAACCTGCCGGAATAAATTTGTACGGGAGATATCCCGAAAAAACCGACCGATCTGAGATGACACATTCAGTGATTCTATTTTTCGCCACATTTTCTGCAGCAGCCCTCGGGGTGATGTTACCCGGACTGGTCAATATGACAGCGGCAAAGACCAGTGCTCAGAAAGGCAAAACAAATGGTATGCTGTTTTCTCTGGGCGCTTCCCTTATTGTTATCGGACAGGCTTATATAGGGGTGCTTGCGTCCAAATACCTGTACCGTAACCCGCATATTATAGACCTCTTACTGAAGGTGGCGGTGGCCGTGTTTGCTTTTTTTGCTATCTACTTTTTTGTTACCGGTAAGCGGCGCAAAGAAAAAAAGATGCGTACCGTGTATGTGGTCAGCAAAAGAAAGAGTTTTTTCAAAGGCGTGCTGCTCTCCTCGGTTAATCTTTTGCCCATACCGTATTTTTGCGGACTCAATGCGGCATGGAATGTTTCCGGCTGGATTAAGTTTCAGCTTGCAGATATCCTTATTTTTATCATGGCCGCAGGGATGGGGACATTTGCTACCCTGTACATGTACGTTGCGTATTTCAATAAACTCGAGAACAAAACCGGAAGGTTTACCAAGTATTCCGATTATATATTGAGCGGATTGATGCTCGTTCTGGTCATTATCACCCTGATCCGTATCTTTTACGGCAGGGCCGTTGCCTGATATATCCGCCTGAAAAAGCAGTGATGGAAGAAGAGAACTTTTTTGAAAAAGTATATGCCGTAGCCCGGAAAATTCCTTCGGGCAGGGTAACGTCCTACGGAGCCATTGCCCGTTATCTCGGAGCCGCACGCTCTGCACGGATGGTCGGCTGGGCTATGAATGCCTGTAACGGAAGAGAGGACGTACCGGCACACCGGGTGGTCAACCGCAAAGGGGTGCTTACCGGCAAGCATCACTTCGAAGGGACTAACCTGATGCAGCAACTCCTGGAAAACGAAGGCGTGGAGGTAGAAGATAACCAGATCATAGATTTTGACATCCTGTTCTGGGACCCGTCGGACGAGTTGGATACGACGGAATAGCGGAGAAAAAAGGGAATACCGTATGATAGGAGATCCCTATCCGCAGATTGAGTATTTCTATATAAAGGTTTTAAAATATGAAAGTGAAACCTTATCTTTGTAATTTAGAATGAATTTAATTTAGAATGAGTCTTTACTAATGAAGTTAGATAAAAAAGAAATAGTAAAAGCATTGGAAAAGATCACGGTGCCCGGAGAAGGTAAAAACATGGTGGAAAGCGGAGCTGTGACCAATGTAATGACTTTCGGAGATGAGGTCGTTGTCGATGTAACTATAAACAATCCGAGTTTGCAGGCCCGGAAGAAGACCGAGGTTGAAATCCTGAAGGCCATTCATAAAGAAGTTTATGAAAAAGCAAAAATAAAGGTCAACCTCAAGGTAGATACCCCGGAAAAGAAACCCCAGATCAAGGGAAAATCGATTCCAGGGATCAAGAACGTCATCGCGGTAGCTTCCGGAAAAGGTGGCGTCGGGAAATCTACGGTTACGGTAAACCTCGCGGTTACCCTGGCCAGAATGGGGTTTCATGTCGGGTTGCTCGATGCGGATATTTATGGCCCCTCGGCCCCTATTATGCTCGATGTGGAGCGGGAAAGGCCATTGGCCATACAGGTAGACGGAAAATCCAAAATGAAGCCTGTGGAAAACTATGGGGTTAAGGTATTGTCTATCGGCTTTTTTACCCAGCCCGATCAGGCGGTAATATGGCGTGGGCCGATGGCTTCGAAAGCCCTTAACCAGATGATATTCGATGCCGCCTGGGGCGAACTCGATTTCCTTCTGGTAGACCTGCCTCCGGGAACAGGCGATATTCACCTGAGTATTATGCAGTCCCTTCCCGTTACCGGAGCCGTTGTGGTAAGTACGCCGCAAAATGTGGCTCTTGCCGATGCCAGGAAAGGTGTGGCGATGTTCCAGCAGGAAAGTATCAGTGTTCCCGTACTGGGGATCGTAGAAAATATGGCCTATTTTACCCCGGAAGAACTTCCGGAGCATAAATATTATATCTTCGGGAAAGAAGGAGCACGAAACCTGGCGGAAGACCTGGGAGTTCCTTTCCTCGGAGAGATCCCGCTGGTACAGAGTATCAGGGAAGCCGGAGACGTAGGGCGGCCTGCGGCATTGCAGACGGCTACTCCGCTGGAAGAAGCCTTTGAAGAACTCACGAAGAGTGTGGTGCAGGAGGTTGTGGATCGTAATGAAAATCTACCCCCGACCGAAGCGATCAAAATAACAACAATGGCCGGGTGCTCGGCGGCGAAAAAAAGATAATACGTGGAGAGAAACCACTGAAGGCCGTTCCGCAGTACCATAAACTCAAAAAGATGACAAAAGAAGAATTAAAACTGAACGTAGAGAAAGCCCTGGACGAGATCCGTCCCTTTCTGAAAAGTGATGGCGGTGATATATCCCTGGTTTCCATTGATGACGGAAAACTTGTAAAAGTCCGTCTCGAAGGAGCCTGTACCGATTGTCACGTCAATCACATGACATTGAAAGCCGGGGTAGAAACTACGATAAAAAAGTACGCTCCCCAGATCGAAAGGGTAATAGGCGTCAGTTAGGGCACTACGAGGTAATATACCGTTCTCTTTATGCTTGGGGTAAAGGGAAAACGCCGGTTATTACCCCTGTTTTCCCGGAAACCGGGAAAGAGTCTGGAAATCCTAATTTACTATACAATGATTAAAACAGATATACTGATTATCGGTGCCGGTCCTACGGGATTGTTTGCAGTTTTTGAAGCCGGATTATTAAAGCTGAAATGCCATATTATCGATGCGCTTCCGCAACCCGGCGGACAATTATCCGAAATTTACCCTAAGAAACCCATTTACGATATTCCCGGTTTTCCGGATGTTCTGGCAGGAGATCTTGTCGATAATCTGATGAACCAGATCAAATCGTTCGAACCCGGATTTACCCTGGGCGAACGGGCGGAAACCATTGAAACGCTCGACGATGGCAGCTTTATCGTAACAACCAATAAAGGTACCCGCCATCACGCACCCGTTATCGCCATTGCAGGTGGCCTGGGAAGCTTTGAACCTCGTAAACCCCCGTTGGAGAATATCGATTTCTATGAAGATCGCGGGGTGGCCTACTTTATAAAAAACCCGGAAGTGTACCGCGATCAACGTGTGGTCATTGCCGGAGGAGGAGATTCGGCACTGGACTGGAGTATTTTTCTGGCCGATGTTGCTTCGGAAGTAACGCTGGTGCACCGCAGAAATGAATTCCGCGGAGCGCTCGATTCTGTCGAAAAGGTTCAGGAACTTAAAAAACTGGGGAAAATAAACCTGGTGACCCCTGCAGAAATAACCGCCCTGCACGGGACAGATAAACTCGAGGCCCTTTCTATTAACCGTAACGGAGAGACAGCATTTCTCGAAGCGGACCACTTTATTCCGCTGTTTGGTCTGGCTCCGAAACTCGGTCCTATCGCCGATTGGGGACTGGAAATTGAAAAGAATGCCATCAAGGTAAACAACGCACTGGATTACCAGACCAATATACCGGGTATATTTGCTATTGGGGATGTAAATACCTATCCCGGGAAGCTGAAACTTATTTTGTGCGGTTTCCACGAGGCCACACTGATGTGCCAAAGTGCCTACCAGATTGTTAATCCGGGGAAAAAATACGTAATGAAATATACCACGGTAAGTGGTGTGGACGGTTTTGACGGCAGTCGTAAAGAAGCTCCGAAAGCTGTTATAAAGGCTATTGAATAATAATCACAACTCATAACGAATACTACAACAAAGGAGGGGTATTTCCCCTCCTTTGTTGTTCAGGCATTTAGGCGCAAGGCAATATCATTAAAGGACCTTTTGAGCTTATACCGATCGGAAATTCCGGTTTTATATACTATAGGTAGAAGGCGAGCCGGGGCAACGGCCAAAGTTTTTACGCCCCCGGCATGTGCGAATAATGCCATTTAAGGGATTGTGTTGACGACCAACCCAGTCCTGTTCGCGGTCAACCTAATCCTGTTCGCGGTCAACCCAATCCTGTTCACAGTCAACCTAACCCTGTTTGCTGTTAATACAACCCTGTTCGCAGTCAACCCAATCCTGTTTGCTGTTAATACAACCCTGTTCGCAGTCAACCCAACCCTGTTCGCTGTTAACACAACCCTGTTCGCGGTCAACACAACCCTGTTCGCGGTCAACACAACCCTGTTTGCGGTCAACACAACCCTGTTTGCGGTCAACACAATCCTGTTCGCAGTTAACCCAACCCTTTTAGCGGTCGGCATAACCCTGTTCGCAGGCAGCATAGCCCTGTTCGCTGTTAATACAACCCTGTTCGCGGTCAACCCAATCCTGTTCGCGGTCAACCCAACCCTTTTAGCAGTCAACACAACCCTGTTGGCGGTTGACATAACCCTTTTAGCAGTCAACCCAGTCCTGTTAGCGGTTAACATAAGCCTGTCAGCAGTCAACATAACCCTGTCAGCAGTCAACATAACCCTATTCGGTGTTAACAGGGTTATGTTTATGCACAGTTTTTGGGGTTTTTAATCGGGATATCCCTATAGGCTTTCTTTTATGGACTTCTGTTGCCGGGAGGGGTGTAAAAAGGGTCATTATTTTATTGGAGCGATTACCATCCTTTTATTATACCCGGGAAAACCTTGTTTATACCTGCCCTTACTTTTTGGCCGTAAGTATGACAGATTTCGGACAGTAGCACCATGGGGTTGATGAAACATCGTCCTGTAGCATCGTTTACTCTGATATCCTCAGTTTTTGGGACCGGTATTTTTTTATACGATTTAAACTCTGTTTGATATTACCGGAGGTTCATTGTCGTTCCGGAAATTACTTCCGGGATTTGTGAAAAACGCTGCATCTTATATTTTGGAGTTAGAGTCCTTAATGAGCTATAAGTAAAAACTTTCACGTATTGAACGTGTTTGTCCTGTCCATGAAATTAACCGGAAATAAACATGTTTTTTATTTTTATCAAATCTAAATAAATTTAAATTTGTACCGCAATATTCACCTGTACGAAAGATCCATGCGGTTTATAGTATTACTTTTATTGGGTACCTGCCTGCCATTGTCGGCACAACAATACATCTCGGGAACGGTTTCCGATGCCGATACCGGGAATCTCATGGCGGGGGTAAACATTATAGACCTTGTTTCGGGGCAATGGACTATTTCCGGAGATGACGGTGCTTTTACCATAGAAACTTCAGCCCGACAATTTGAGCTCCATTTTCAGATCCTTGGAAAAGAGACTTATGTACTGGACAATGAGGGGGCGGATGGTCTTGATCTCATGAAGCTTTCCATTGTACTGAAAGACAAAAATCTGAGACTCGATGAAGTGGAGGTAACAGGAGTACGGAAAAGGGACCGGGCAGGCTCTTCCATCCTTTTCGACAAATATGCCATCAGCCAGGTACAGGCCTTCAGTCTTGCAGAAATATTACAACAATTACCGGGCAGTGAAATAAGACCTTCCGTACTGAACGAGCCCCAGACCATTTCTCTTCGAACGGCCATGGCAAAGAAAAACAATGCCTTTGGTGTTTCTTACGTCCTGGACGGTATGCAGCTTTCCAACGATGAGAATATGCAGCTATATAATACAAAGGCATCCGGGGTAACAACTTATGATAATGTGAATACGGGTTATGATCTCCGGAGTATCCCGGCTTCCAACATCGAAAGTGTGGAAGTCATTGCCGGGATCCCTGATGCAAAGTACGGTAATCTTACCAGTGGGATCATTAAAATAGACCGTAGAGCAGGGGTTTCTCCTTATAGGGTTTCGGCAAACATACGACAGGGGAAAACTTCCGTAAGTATAGATAAGGGGCTGCGGCTGGACGACCGTAACACGCTAAGCCTTTCTGCCGATTACCTGAACTCCAATGCCGATCCGCGGAATAGCCTGGAGCAATTTGATCGCATTACAACCGGCCTGATCTGGAGTACTGTCAACCAGAATCAGGTTTTTAAGAATACACTATCCGTAACCCTTCGCAAGAACCTGGACGACATGAATTATGATAAGGATAATAACGATGGCGGCCAGGTGGCCAAATACAAAAAGGAAACGGGTATCTTACTGAGTAACCGTGCCAAATGGGCTTTACAGTCCCGATGGATGGATAATCTGGGGTTTCAGGCGGGAATTTCCTATGCTTCACAGGAATCCTATGATCAGCAGTTTGTGAATAACGGGGGTAAGGTAGTTCCCCTGGCTATGGAAACCGCATTACAACCCGGGGCCTACACTCCGGTGGCCTATCTCATGAAAAAGCAGGTTTTCGGTAAACCTCTCAATGTATCAGCGCGGCTGGACATTGACAAATATATCAATACCGGCGGCTGGGGACACAGCATAAGTTACGGTGCCGATTTCAGCCTAAGCGATAATCTCGGCCGGGGAAGGATATACGATCCTTCTTCAGCTAATGCCCAGGTAGTGCTCAGCGGACAATCAACCGGTGATGAAGGGGTCCGCCCGCTTGATTTTAACAAATACGTACAGTCTCAGAAGAGGTACGGCGTCTATTTTCAGGATAATATACGATATACGTTTGCCAATGACAGAAAGCTATACGCCAATATCGGGATGCGTTATGACAACCAGAGCGGATATTCCGGTTTCAGTCCGCGTGTCAACCTGGGCTATGAGCTCTCCGATAAGGTGAAAGTGCGTTTCGGTACCGGTTTTGCCTCCAAAGCGCCATCGCTCTCCAACCTCTTTCCGGGGGATAAGTATTTTGATTACGTCATGGCCGATTTCCGAACCAATTACTATTCCTATAACCTGGTACAGACCTTTGTAAAGAAAATAGATAAACAAGAACTGAAACCTTCCAAATCCTGGAAATTCGAAGTCGGAGCAGACATTAATACGGCAATAGGAAATATCAGTCTTACCTCTTATTATAACAGGAGCTACGACGGTTTTATGGCAGTAGATGTCCGTGAACTCCGTCAACTTCCCCGGCTCGAATTTGATTTTCCCGAAGAGCATGGTGCCCCCACATATACGATTAGCGGTTATGATCCTACTATTATCAAGCACAGTCTGTCCGTGAATTCCAGTGTTGCACGGGATTTCGGACTGGAATTTATGATGCATCTCAAAAAGATCAGGGCGATTAATACGTCATTCGCATTTTCCGGGGCCTATACCTTCAGTGATTCGTCTAACGGGGTTGATCTCGTGGAAAAGACTGATGATCCCCTCGAAAAAGAATACCTCTACGGATATTACCATAAGGCTAATGACAAGTTTGATGCCCTGAGGTTACGCCTGACCGCGACCCATCATATTCCGGATATAGGGCTATTGATTTCCCTGACTGCCGAACAGTTTACCCGGACCACCAGTTATGCTGTGCTCAGGGATAATCGTCCTTTTGCTTACGCCAATGCCAATCTCGAATATTTCGAGATCCCCGAGGCAGAGCGGGATAACCAGAAGTACAGTCCGTTGTGGAAGGATATGTCGGTCACACAAGACCGGACCTACCCGGCATATCACAATTTTCACCTGAGAGTTACCAAGGAAATGCTCAACGGGCTCAGCCTGTCCTTTTACGCATATAATTTTCTGAATTACAGGCCTTATGTTAAAATACTTGATGCATATAGTATAAGGAATCAGAAAGTGTCATTCGGCGGTAACGTAAAATTTGTTTTTTAACCTGATTAATAACCAATGAAATAAATATCAATATGAGAAAAACCATTATGTACACGCTGTTTTTCAGCCTCTTGCTGAGTTGTAGCAATGACGATGATAATTTTGTCAGCGTCATGTCATATGAGATCCGGGTAAACTATGATGAAACTTACGGAGGCGAAGGTGCTGCCGGCGCAAAGGTTACCTTTCTTAACCTTGAGGACGGCAGGAGTTATGCGAGTACTACCGGAGATTCCGGTCTGGCTACCGTGGATATTGTGCCCGGAAATTATAACCTGACGGCGTCGCTTACGATGAGCAAGGAAGATTTCGAGACCTTTACGGGACAGGGGGTAGAAGGGGATGTACAATTTAATGCTTCCCTGCAAAATATAGCTATTACTGCAGAGCAGAACGAAAGTGCCGTACTTCGTTTGGTGACGGGGACTATCGGTAACCTGTTGCTGAAACAGATTTATTACGCCGGCTCGGATACCAAGCTGGGGGCCATATACAGGGACCAGTTTTTTGAGATCCACAATAATTCCAACGATACCCTCTACCTGGACGGCCTGTGCTTTGCGCAGCTTTTCGGTTCGGCCAGTACGCCCTCCTCACTTCAATCATATCACCTGCCGAACGGACAATTGGACTGGAGCAAATCAGTAGGGCAGTCCAAAGGAGATAAATCCAATACCGACTATGTGTATGCCGATGAAGTGATACGCATTCCCGGTACCGGGAACGAGTACCCACTGGCTCCCGGTAAAAGTGCTATAGTAGCAGGCACTGCCGTGAATCATAAAGCACCCTTAACTATTGTAGATGATGAGGGAGAGGAAAAAGTCTACCAGGTGGAAAATCCTGATCTGACTGTTGATCTGAGCGGGGCGCCTTTTGAGGTATATTTCCGTGATTACCTGGTCGAGAACGGAGGAAGTTTCCTGGATTCGGATATCGATAACCCAAATTCGGTCAATGTGGAAGTGGCCTTTAAGTCCTATTCCGGCAAAGATCTGATACTCGATGCCAATGGCCGGGATGCTTTTGCCCTGTTTTATGGGGATGACGAGATCATTTCTTCCTGGGACCGCCTGACCGGCCCGGATAAACCCATAGATGATATAGAAGATAAGACTACCAGGTACCTGCAGGTTCCCGTATCGGTACTGATCGATGCCGTGGAGGTGCAGCAGTCAGATCCCGCACGACAAAAGCCCAAGCGCTTGCCCGATGTTGCCGATGCCGGGGAGATCTCGGTGCCGAAGGGCCGTTACTCTTCACAATCCGTAATACGCAAACAGGCCAGGATCATCGGTGATCGGGTGATCTATCAGGATACCAACAATTCCTCCGAGGACTTCGAGGTGCTCGACCATCCCCTTGTAGAGATCGATTAAATAAAACAGGAATGATGAAGAAGCAGTATATTCTCCTGGCCATAATCTTGGCGCTGACGCTGTCCGGGCTTTATGCCCAGGACAGAAAAACACCCGGTACGGCCCATGACAATGTGTTTTATCCGGAAGTATACGAAGTTTATAAAAATATAGGGGTACAAATGAAATACGTACCGGTGGGGGATTATACGGCTTCTTCATTGTATTACCGGAATACAGCGGGAGATCTGCGGCAGGGACAGGAGGCGGAAAGCGTGCAGCATGTAGGTATCAGTACCCGGGGATTGTACCGGGGGAAAAAAATTATGTTTTTCGGAGGGATAGATATCCGCAAGGAGTATATGGACGACCAGGGATGGGGATTGTCGTACGGTGGGCTCAGGGACGGGGTTATGGAAGACCCGCATTATCTTGCGGTGGCCAGGCCGGCCAACTGGAGCAACCAGTATTACGAACTGGGGGGAGGATTTACACTGCCTGTTATTGCCGACAGGCTGGACGTTTCCCTCGAAGCAGAATACGATGCCTTTAACAAATACCGTACGGATCTCGACCCACGAACGGAAGTGACGTATAATCGCCTGCACTTCAAAACCACCGTCGGATATACTTTTCTGGAAAAACATCAGCTGAGCGCCGGGGGAGCCCTGGGGTATTTTCATGTGAGCAACAGCGCCAAATTCAATAATAACGGGGCTAATATCCCCTATAATTACGACCGTTATATCCGTTGGGTCACCGGCTATGGAACTATGGCTAACAGTGCATCCCATGCAATCAAACGGCGCAACACGCACTGGTCGGTAGTTGCAGGGTATAGTTATCAGGATACGGGATGGCGCCTGCTCTGTCAGTTTCGCTATTCCGGGTCCCGTACCGATACATTCAAGGATAATAGTGACGATCGTTACGCAAGCGAGAACATTTATGGGATATATCATACCGATGAGATGGAAAATAACCTGATGCTGCTCCGTTTTCCGGACCAGGACAGAGCTTTTAAGGTACATCTTTCCGGTATACGGCGACAAGGAGATAATTTTCTGACGGCAAAGGACGGAAAGAATTATACTATGGAACAGACAAAGCTGGGCCTCGGAGCTTCCCTGATACGATACCGGGATACACGCATCCGCTACGATACGGGGATGACATTGACGTATCTCGGGGTTCAACAGCAGGATCGATTATCGCAGACTGCTACCGATAATTCCTTGCTGCATGCACAACTTTATTTTTTAAAGGACTATATATTGAATAACAGTATGATACTGACGCCCGGAATAAAAGGAGGTTATCGTCATACGCTGGACAATATGCTGGCCAACGGCTCCGCATCCTACCTCGGGCACATAACGGAAAGTGATTATGCCGGGCTCGCATTAAAGCGGTTTTATGAAGATGTGGTGTATCACGATCATGAAATTTGGTCTCAAAATGTATGGCTGGCCGGGGCAGGTGTTGACCTTCGGTTTAGGGAGATCAGGAATTTCGATCTCACGCTCAGGATCAGGACCGAAGTACAGCAGGCTGTACAAACCGGTATGCAACGCTGGACTACAGGGATAGCTGTAGTGTTGGATTATTAGTAGATACGTCGGGGAATTCCGAATATAAATCCTCCCCGGAACAAACGGTATCATCGAAAAACCGGAGGGCTTTGATGTTTCTCCGGGGATAAACGGTAAATAATAAAAACAATACTATTGAAAAAGCTGCTTACCACCATCATTTTGTGTATGGTCATTATTGTAATTGTATCGTTCCGGTCTACGGCGGTTCAGAGTTCGTATTACACCCTTCCGGAGCTCAGGGAGCGTTACGGAAGCGGCGATACTTCGCGTTGGCCGGAGGCTTTTCTCGATAGTAGTGTGGCAGCCGGTTTTAAAGAAATAGGAGTGCTTCCGGAAATGAAGTTCCCGGAAGATAATCCGTATTCCGATGCCAAAAAAGAACTCGGAAAAATGCTCTTTTTCGACCCCCGTCTTTCCGGTTCCGGTCAGATCGCCTGTGCTTCCTGTCACGATTCCGAACTGGGATGGGGAGACGGACGCAGGCTTTCTTACGGGCATGACCGGCAGTTAGGCAAGAGAAATTCCATGACCTTGCTGAATGTAGGGTATGCCGACAGCCTGTTCTGGGATGGAAGAGCGGCATCACTGGAAGAACAGGTTGATTTTCCGTTGACAGACACACTCGAAATGCATTCCGATCATAAGATCGCCGTTGGAAATATCCGAAGGATAGCCGGATACCGAATAGAATTTTTTAAAGCTTTCGGTGACACGATGGTATCTTTTGACAGGATAAGGAAGGCCCTGGCTACCTTTGAGAGGACCATAGTGAGCGGAACAAGCCGTTTCGACCTGTTTGTCCAGGGCGATACCTCCCGGCTTTCGGACCGCGAAGTACTGGGGCTGCACTTATTCCGTACCAAGGCGAGATGTATCAATTGTCATAATACTCCGCTGTTTTCCGATAACAAATTTCACAATACCGGACTTACGTATTACGGTCGTAAATATGAAGATCTGGGCCGGTATGAACATACGGGCAAAAAGGAAGATGTAGGAAGGTTCCGTACGGTAACTTTAAGGGAAATCGCCCGCACCGCTCCCTATATGCACAACGGGATCTTCCCGAATCTGAGGGGGATAATCAACCTGTATAATGCCGGAATGCCGCGTCCCGCACGGAAACCCCATCAACAAAACGACTCCCTTTTTCCTGAGACCTCACCACTGTTAAAAAAACTGGATCTGACCGATAAGGAAAAAATAGCATTACAGGCGTTTTTGCTTACGCTTACCTCACGGAGCAGGAGGGAAGATCCTCCGCTGTTGCCGCAATAGGATTTCTATGATGTCCATAAGCAACAACATACTTCTTTGGCCGTTGCAAGGCCACACGTAAAACCGGTAAAAGGGCCCGGACATACGGGGGGCAATCGCCGTTTTATATGGTAGTAATGAGATATGGGGCCTATCTGAGTACTACAAAAGCTGCATTTGACATGTGAATACCGAAATATAAAAAAGAGAAAGAATAATACGATTCTTTCTCTTTTTGTCTTGTAATCGATTGAAATATTGTTTCCTGATCTCCTTTATTTTCTTGTAAAACTGTATATTTTTTGCTACAATTCTATGTTTTTAATATTTTAACGTGTTAAAATTGTTATAATTGATAAAATATATATATTTTAGTGCAATCGATTACAAGATTTTAATCATTTACCAACTAATTTCTTTATTATAATGGACTTTAAACTACTTTTCATGATTCCCGTAAAAATGCTGTGGGCTTTTTTCGTGTTCGGACTCTTCTTGATGTCGCCGGCACTTTATGCCCAGGAAAAGCAGATTACAGGTACGATCACCGATCAGCAAGGCGTGCCATTACCAGGAGTAAATATCCTGGTGAAAGGTACGGCCAACGGAACCCAGACCGATTTTGACGGTAATTATGCGATTAATGCGGCCCCCGGACAGGTATTGGTATTTACCTATATCGGTTTGAAGAAAGAAGAGCGGACCGTAGGGAATGCCAATACTTTAGACCTTAAAATGAGTGAGGATGCCGAAGCCCTGGACGAGGTAGTGGTCATCGGTTACGGAGCTGTAAAGAAATCCGATCTTACCGGGGCCGTAGCCTCTGTGAAAGAACGTGACCTGACGTCTATACCGGTTACCAATGCCCTCGAAACCATGCAGGGAAAGGTCCCCGGGGTAGATCTGACCAAATCGAGCGGACAGGCCGGAGCAGGACTTAATTTCTCCATTCGGGGAAACCGCTCCCTGAATGCCGATAATGGTCCTCTTGTCGTGGTAGACGGCATGATTTACGGGTCTACACTCGATGTTAACCCCAACGATATCGCATCGGTAGAAATTCTCAAAGATGCTTCGGCAACGGCTATTTATGGTACATTGGGGGCAAACGGGGTAGTGCTTATTACGACCAAAAGAGGACGCTCCGGCAAAAGTAAAGTCTCTTTCAACAGTTATTACAGTGTACAGAGCCTCGGGGGATATGCCGATATTATGAACGGACCCGAATGGGTGCAACTGCGAAGAGAATCGAGGAGGACCGTGGGCGAGTGGAGCAGTCCGGCAGACGATGCCAATATCTTTAACCCGACCCAACTGGAGAATTTTCAGCAAGGTATCTGGACCGACTGGGCAGACCAGTTGCTCGGTACCGGGAGCCAGCAAAACCACCAGGTGAGTGTTTCCGGAGGCTCCGAAAAGACTACATATTATTTTTCCATGGAATATTTTCGGGAGGAAGGACTGCTGGAGAACGACAACCTGGACCGTTATAGCGGACGTCTTACGGTAGACCATAAAGTACTCGATAACCTGAAGCTTTCTACCAATATCATGTATACCATGAAAGACCACGACCGCAGAAGGGACCCGCTTAACCAGGCTAACAAGATGAGCCCGCTCGGCAGGCCCTATGACGACCAGGGAGACCTTATTACTTTTCCTGTCGGGGACAGTTCTACACTCAACCCGCTGGTCGACCAGTTACCCGGCAACTACAAGGATAACGAAGACAACAAGCGATTCTTCGGAAATATCAGTCTGGACTGGACACCTTTGGAAAATCTTACGTTTACGTCCCGTCTCGGTGTGGATCACATGAATTTTCGCAGAGGGGTATTTTCCGCGACCAATACGCTCGAAGTAGGTGCGGATGGTCTGTCACTGGCCAGTGCCGAGAACGGAACTTTCAACCGCACCACCTGGGAAAACTTTGCCAATTATACCTATACCACAGGAAAACACGAGATTTCCGGATTGCTGGGGACCAGTATCTGGAAAACCACGGAAGAAAATTACAGGGCCGAAGGAAGAGACCTGGCCTCGGCGACCATGTTGTTTCATAACCTGGGCGGATTACAGACCCAGATCCGTGTAAACAGCAGCCTGGAAGAAAAGCAACTGGCTTCTTTTTTCGGTAGGGTCAATTATAAATATGCAGATAAATACCTCGTTACCCTGTTAATGCGGGCAGACGGTTCTTCCGTACTGGCCCCGGGCAACAAGTGGGGATATTTTCCTTCTGCCGCCTTATCGTGGGTACTTAAAGAGGAGAATTTCCTGAAAGACAGCCAGACCGTATCACAGCTAAAGGCACGGGTAAGTTACGGGATATCCGGGAACAGTGCGGTATCACCTTACCAGACCCTGGGAAGTCTCTCCAAAAGTACGTATGCGTATGATCGCGGAACAGATGAAACCCCGGCATTCGGATATTACCCGTCACTCATAGCTTCCAATAACCTGAGCTGGGAAACCACGGCAACGACCAACCTCGGACTCGATTTCGGATTTTTTAACAACCGCATATCCGGGTCACTCGATCTGTACCAGCAAAACACGAGCGACCTCTTGATGCAAAGGGCATTACCTACATCTTCCGGGTTTAGCACAGCATGGGATAATATAGGTAAAACACGCAACAGGGGACTCGAACTGTATGTCAATACCCGGAATATTGTTTCACAGGACAATGGTTTCGGCTGGAGTTCGGATATTACCTTTACGACAAACAAGGAAGAAATACGGGAACTTCCCGAGGGCGACCGTGACCTGGCCAATGGCTGGTTTGTCGGACAACCGATATCCTCTTTTTACGATTATGAGAAATTGGGGATCTGGCAACTCGACGAAGCCGACCAGGCTGCGTCATACGGACAGGAACCCGGAGATATCAAAGTCAGGGACCAGGACGGCGACGGGGTGATCACTCCCGAAGACAGGGTTATCATAGGAAGTACCGTGCCCGATTTTACCCTTGGGTTTAACAACAGGTTCAGTTACCGAGGTCTGGAACTAAATGTATTCGTATATGCAAGGCAGGGGCAGACCATTATCAGTGAGGCGGCAGGCTCTTATAAAGTAGATGCTCTCGAAAACGGTCCCAAAGTAGATTACTGGACCCCGGAAAACCCCACCAATGCCTATCCGAGACCGGATGCAGGCACCAGCCGTGCAAGTACACAGTATTATTCTACCTTGCAATATGTAGACGGTTCTTTTGTGAAGATCAGGGATATTACCCTGGCTTACAACTTTCCGCAATCCGTGACAGACTATCTGAAAATAGCAAAACTTCGTTGTTATGCTACCGCCAAGAATTATTTTGTATTTAGTGATATAGACCCTTATGATCCCGAGAGAGGCGGAAATCTCAGTTTCCCGATGACAAGACAATTGGTATTCGGGATCAATCTGGAATTATAACAAACCACCAAAAGCCGAAAAAAATGAAGATCAAAATAAAAATTATAGTATGCTCGCTCCTTGCCGGGGTATTCGCTTCCTGCGAAAGCTTCCTGGAAGAAGATAATAAGTCGGGCCTTACGGCAGATGCCTATTATGCTACCCTGGAAGGTATAGAAGCGCTGGTAAATTCCTGTTATACCCCGATGAGATTCTGGTACGGTAAGGAAAACGGAATAGCCCTGACCGAAACCGGAACCGACATTTTTACCCGGGGGAACGGTATGGAAAACCCGCCGGTAGCCTTGTATAATTCCGATTTGTCGGGTGCCAATGATCCCATAGAGTTTTACTGGACCCGTTTCTACTCGGCATTGAATACCTGCAATGCGGCAGTAGAACGTATACCGGATTCCCCGCTTGCGGAAAATCTGAAACCTGTGAGAGAAGGAGAAGCCCGGTTTCTTCGTGCATTTTACCTGTGGCATATCGTAGAGACCTGGGGCGATGTACATCTTTTTACCGAAGAAGTAAAGAGTATACAGGAAACCGCGACCCGTACGCCGATAGCACAGTTTTATGACCAGATATTCGAGGATCTCGAATTTGCCGTAAACAACCTGCCGCCTTCCTCGGAAGATTACGGAAGGGCAAACAAGGCTGCGGCAGAAGCCTTCCTGGCCAGGATGTACCTGACCCGGGGAGAAGATGCCCTTGCCTCCCGGCATGCCAGGAACGTGATCAGTGATTATGGCTTTTCCCTGGTGGACAATTATGCGGATCTTTGGGATATCGACAATGTCAGAAATCCGGAGATCGTGTGGCTGGTAAACTTTACGGCCGACCTGGTGCTGAACCTGGAACTGGAGACTCCCGATGATGGTGATGATGATGATGATGATGATGAAATCTTGCTCCGGGACGGGGGCAATAACTCCCACTTGTTCTTCCTGATGACCTATGACCAGTTGCCCGGAATGAAGCGCGATATACAGAACGGGCGTCCTTTTGCCAGGTTTATGCCTACGGCACACCTGCTCGACCTGTTTGACGAAAATATGGACTCGCGTTTCGATGCGACCTTTCAGCGGGTATGGTACTGTAATAATGCAGACAATGCCCCGGAAGGGATGCAAGTGGGAGATACGGCGATATACGCTACCAAATACACGATCCCGCAGGCGGAAAAGGACAGTAAGACCTATACGGTTATCGACAGGAGCCGGACCTATGACGACAATGATGCCCCCCGGGTGAGGGACCGGTATGTCTCACTGAAAAAGTTTCTCGATCCTTCGAGGCAAACCATATCCCAGCAGCAGGGAAAGAGAGATGCCTTTGTTATCCGTCTTGCCGAAATGTACCTGATTGTGGCCGAGGCCGAATTAAACCTGGGCAATATGGGCGATGCTACGGAATATTTTAATGAAGTCCGGAGAAGGGCCGCATTACCGGGACACGAAGACGATATGGAGATTGCAGAAGGCGCGCTCGATATCGATATGATACTCGATGAAAGGGCGAGAGAATTTGCCGGGGAGCAACTCCGCTGGTTCGATCTGAAGCGCACAGATAAACTCGTGGAGCGTGTAAGGGCCTGGAACCCCGATGCATCCCCAAATATTCAGTCTTACCACCGGTTAAGACCTATACCGCAGGCACAACTGGATGCGGTAACCAATAAAAGTGAATTTCAGCAAAATGACGGTTACACGAGATAAGGTGTTTCCATAAAAATAGAGTTTAGTGTTGAATCGGAGCCCGGTTAGTGTGTGATGTAACGGGCTCCTTTTTCCGGAAAAAAATATTGACTATGAAAAAAAAGAGCATATATATGGCTTTGTCTTTTCTGGCACTTGTTGCCTGCAAAGACAGTGAAAAAAAAGAAAAGGCCGTAATAACCACGCCTGCCGGGGAGGTATCGGCACCTTCCGGAAAGGTGTATGCCGAGATATCCGTAAAAGAAGGCGGGACCTGGCAGGACGGTCCGCGTGACCACAAGGAATATACGGGAGGAACCTTCCGGAATGTAGACAGGCTGGATGTCCCCGCCGAGCATACCGATCATACCTGGTATATCCGTTATGAAGGCCCGGGCTGGGAAAACAGCAATGTGGGATACCGTTTGTATCTCGATTGGCGTAATGCTATTGATGTGTGGGGAAAAAAAGTGGACACGCTCGTACTGCCTTATGTGGGACAGGACGGATTTGACTCTTACCACAAACCTGCCGACTGGGGGATGGATGTCCTTAAGGTGGCCAAAGGCCTTGGGGTAGGGAGCTACGGAAGACAGGTAGATGGGAAGACCCACCATTTTAACGTAGTCGCCAATACCGCTGCCGAAGTTAAAAATACGGATAAGGAAGCCCGGGTAATTATTGACTACAAGGGTTGGGAAACTCCCGGCGCCACTATCGATCTGCAGAGTGCGCTGAGCATGTATCCCGAAGGGCGGTATATGAAAGTTGTGCTGAAGCCTTCCGAAATGACGGAAGGGTTGTGTACCGGTATCGTAAAGTTCGATGATATAGATTTTCTCCGAAAGAAGGGAAAACAATGGGGGTATATAGCTACGTATGGAAAACAATCGTTATCGGGTGCTGATGATCAACTCGGTATGGCCATTTTCTATAAACTTTCGGAAGCCGCAGAACTCACTACGGGAACAGATGACCACCTGGTAATTTTTAAACCGGCAGCCAAGATTACATATTACCTGCTTGCTGCATGGGACCAGGAAAAAGAAGGAATCACCGATGAAGAAGAATTTACCGGGCATCTGGACGAATTGTTGTCCCGCCTGGATACCGCCGGCAGACTTGAGTAGGAGGAGCCGTTTTATTGTACTACAACCATATTAACCATTTTTTAGCATAACCATGATAAAACCTTTAAAAATAACTTTTCTGTCGCTACTTTCTATAACTGTTTTTTCCTGTAAATCCGGGGAAGAGAAAAAAGAAGCACAGGAAAAATCAAAACAAGAATCAAAACAAGAGGCCTATACCATACCGAAAAACCTGAAATGGTCGGAAAGGATGGCACTTTCCGAAATGGAGCGTTTCCCCGAAGCCTGGCAACTCGATTTTCATACCAAACCCAAATGGAGCTATACCCAGGGATTGGTTTTGAAGGGATTTGAAGAACTGTATAAGAAAACCGGTAAGGAAACCTATTATGATTATATAAAGGCTTTCGGAGACACTATGGTCAACGCCCGGGGGGAGATACTGACGTATGATATGCAGAAATATAATATCGATATGATCAATCCCGGCAGGGTATTGCTTTATCTCTATGAGAAAACCGGAGAGGAAAGATATCGCACGGCTATCGAAACGCTGAGGCAACAACTCGACAAGCACCCGAGAACATCCGGTGGAGGCTTCTGGCATAAGAAAATATACCCGTCGCAAATGTGGCTGGACGGTCTCTATATGGGACAACCGTTCTATGCCGAATACACCAGGACTTTTGACAAAGGAGAAGCCGCAAAAAAAGCTTTTGACGATATTGCCCTGCAATTTCAGCAGATACAGCAACATTCCCGGGATGAAAAAACGGGGCTTTTATACCACGGATGGGACGAAAGCCGCAAACAGCAATGGGCAGATAAGAAAACGGGGACATCACCGCATTTCTGGTCGAGAGCTCTCGGCTGGTATGCTATGGCCCTGGTGGACGTACTGGATGATTTCCCGGAAGATCACCCTGCAAGTAAAGACCTTATCCGTTACCTGAACCAGCTTGCCGTGGCATTGGCAGATTTCCAGGATAAAGATTCAGGACTCTGGTACCAGGTTACAGATCAAGGGGACAGGGAAGGGAATTACCTGGAAGCTTCGGGCTCCTGTATGTTCATTTATTCCCTGGCCAAGGGTGTGCGAAAAGGTTATCTGCCACAATCTTACATGGATGTAGCAAAAAAAGGATATCAGGGAGTGTTGGACCACCTTATAGAAGTGGAAGACAATGGTGTGGTAAACCTTACACAGGTATGTGCCGTAGCCGGTCTTGGCGGAAATCCCTATCGCGATGGTACCTATGAATATTACGTGAACGAAAAAATAAGGTCCAATGATCCGAAAGGGACAGGCCCGTTCATCCTGGCCAGCCTGGAACTGGACCAATAGTTCCGGAATTGTGAGGTACCAAGGTCTTTCTGCAGGACGGATGACACTTTTAGACCAGATATAAAAAATAAAATATTACCGATGCATAAAATAAGTACAGCTATAGCGTTATTGAGCATTTTCCTTTCACAGCAGCCTGTTCTGTTCGCCCAGGAATTCGTATCCGAAGTCTGGGTATCCGACCAGGGAGATGGCACCTACATCAATCCTGTTTTACATGCCGATTATTCCGATCCGGATATATGTAAGGTAGGGGATGATTTTTATATGACGGCATCCAGTTTTAATGCCATTCCCGGGTTGCCCATATTGCATTCGAAGGACCTGGTCAATTGGAAGCTGATAGGTCATGCGCTGGACCGCCAGCCACCTTTCGAGCACTTCAGCAAACCGCAGCACGGTAACGGGGTATGGGCGCCGGCCATCAGACATCATAATGGAGAATTTTACATCTACTATGGCGACCCGGATTTTGGCATTTACATGATAAAATCAGAAGATCCGGCCGGACCGTGGGAAGAGCCCGTACTGGTCGAAGAGGGGAAAGGTCTCATCGATGCCTGCCCGCTTTGGGATGACGACGGAAAAGCCTACCTGGTGCATGCTTACGCAGGAAGCCGAGCCGGGATAAAAAGTGTTGTTGTCGTAAAACCCATGAACCCCGAAGGAACAAAAGTTACCGGGGCGGGTAAACTGGTTTTTGACGGTCACGATGCCCATCCCACCGTAGAAGGAACCAAATTTTACAAGAGGAACGGCTATTACTACATATTTGCCCCGGCCGGGGGCGTTTCTACCGGGTGGCAACTGGCCATGAGGGCAAAGCATCCGTATGGGCCTTATGAAGAAAGAATAGTCATGGACCAGGGAAAAACCGCTATTAACGGTCCGCACCAGGGCGGATGGATAGCACTGGATAACGGCGAAAACTGGTTTGTACATTTTCAGGATAAAGAGGCTTACGGACGTATTGTACACCTCCAGCCCATGACATGGAAAAATGACTGGCCGGTTATCGGGGAAGATCGCGACGGGGACGGAAAAGGACAACCCGTTCTAAGCTATAAGAAGCCCGATGTAGGCAAGACTTATCCTGTGGAAACCCCTGCGGATTCCGATGAGTTCGAGGGCAGTGATATCGGGCTGCAATGGCAATGGCATGCCAATCCCAACGCTACATGGGCTTTTGCCAATCCGGCCAAAGGCCAACTGCGATTGTTTACGGCTCCATGGCCAGAGGATGCCCGAAATCTTTGGGATGCTCCGAACTTACTGTTGCAAAAGTTTCCGGCAGAAGTGTTTAGCGCTACGACCGCACTGGAATTTCATCCGAATCCCAAACTGGAACAGGAGAAAGCAGGACTTATTGTTATGGGGATGAGCTATGCTTATATCGCCCTGGAACACCATGACGGAGAAATACGCATCAGCCAGGTCGTCTGTGAAGATGCGGAACACGGTAAACCGGAAAAGGTCGCCGGAACCGCAAGATTGAAAGGCGCCAAAGTACAATTTCGTGTTGAAGTATCGGCAGGCGGTAAATGTACGTTCAGCTATAGTACCGATGGCAGGAAATTCGAGGTTCTGGGCGCATCCTTTACGGCGGTTCCCGGAAAATGGATCGGAGCTAAAGTCGGTGTTTTTGCCCTGCGGAACGCACAGATCAATGATTCCGGTTTTGCCGATATCGATTGGTTCCGTATAACCCGTTAGCTACTTGTTATTAAGGATTAAAAACAGTGACAGATGAAAAAAAATAGCAGAACGGGCAGGAAAATCTGCTTCGGTATCTGTGTTGTACTCTTTGTAAGTATTTGCCGGGGGCAGGTGTCGGATACGTTACGGCATCCACCGGTTACTGTCTTTACGATAGGAGATTCGACCATGGCAGATAAACCGCTGGAAAACGATAACCCCGAACGGGGATGGTGCCAGCTTCTTCCGGAATTCCTGACGGGGAGTATCATCGTTGAGAACCATGCGGTCAACGGCAGGAGCTCCAAAAGTTTTATATCAGAAGGGCGCTGGGCAAAAGTACGTTCACTGCTCAAACCAGGGGACTATGTATTTATACAGTTCGGGCACAATGACCAAAAATCCGAAGACCCTGCAAGATTTACCAATCCGTATACCGGGTACCGGCAAAACCTGGAGAAATTTGTAAGAGAAACGCGGGAAAAAGGAGCTGTTCCGATACTTTTCACGTCTATTGTGCGCAGAAATTTCAATGCGCACGGCACCCTGATAGCTACCCATGGCAATTATCCTTTGGTGGTCCGGTTGGTAGCAGATGCGATGGATGTCCCTTTGGTAGACTTACAGCGGCTCACCGAAAACCTGGAGATCTCGTATGGCCCTGAAAAATCCAAAGTACTTCACTTGTGGTACGCAGCAGGCGAGCTGGATATCTACCCGGAAGGTAAGCAGGATGATACGCACTTATCTGTAAAAGGTGCTACGGAGGTCGCTCGTCTTGCTGTTGATGCCATGAAAGAAGTACAGCCGGAATGGGAAGTATTTATACGGTAAAAGCCTTAGTGTCGGGGTGGTGACAGGGCGGGCATACAGCGATTTTATTTAAAAAATAACTGGAACTCCCCAATAAAGGAAAAATGTTTTCTTTTTTGGCTTATCTGTCATCGAAAATTAATTTTTATCTGTTAAAATTTGTTTTTGTGAAAATTATGTTAACTTTACTCTTGGCTATGTGTTCGATAACATAAAAGTAATAACGCTTTTGTAAGAAATTGCAAACAGCACTTTTCAAAAACAATTGATCATAAACTTACCGGGATACGGATCGGGTTTTGTAAAAGTGTACCACAGCAGAACAGATTTCGGATATTTTGAAAGCAGGTAAAGACATAGAAGTTGTATGGGAAGAGCTCCGGAAAGGGAGTACTGCCGCTTTGGGAGCTGTTTATGACGGCTATGCCGATATTCTTTTTTCGTACGGGATGCGGATGTCCGGCAACAGGGAGAAGGTCCTCGATGCTATTCACGATCTTTTTCTGGACTTGTACAAATACCGCAAGACACTCACATCATGCACTAACATCCAGTCTTACCTGGTCCGGTCGCTACAGCGGAAGATCCATCAACAATACAAGGTGGCAGATAAAACTGTTTTTGTAGCACATAGTGAAGCGCATCCTTCCATGGCTGCAGAAGTCATACATTCCGCAGAAGAAGAGCAGATTGTCAGGGAAATGCATTCGGAAAAGATCATACGTATGGAGTCGTCTTTTGAACGGCTGACCGAGAGGCAACGACAAGCCTTATTTCTGAAATTCAGGGAAGAAAAGCCCTATGAGGAAATTGCGGAGATCATGAATATTTCTATTGAGACATCCCGGACGCTCATTTACCGTGCGGTTAAGGTGCTTAGAGGACATTTACTTCCTTGCCTCTTTATTCTTGCAAACCTTTTTTTCAGAAGATAACCGGGAACAACCATAAGTGAAGAGGGACACTTTTCTGAAAAAGTACCCCTCTTTACGGTGCTGTGCATACCGGGCTACAGGTTATTTATCCAGTCGATATCCTGTGGTGTGGCCTGTTGTGGAGTCAGGGTATAAAGGGCATTCGCCGTGATGGTCAGGTTTTCCTGTTTATCAAAATACAGGTCGCCCTGGGCATTTTTGGCGATAATCACTACTGCAATCTGTTCTCCTATCGGAAGGTTCGGGTTTACGGAAAAGTTTTCTGTTCCGAACCATTCCTGGACAGGATCGTAATTGAGCCCGATAACGGCATTGAGGTTTTCAAAGACCATGAGTACGGCCACGTCCTGTAATCCGCCGGCCGACCCTGCCGTGAGGTTGACGTGTACGAAAGTGAGTTCATCCTGAGGAAAATTCAGAAACTTGTCTACGTTGATCCAGCCAAAATTCGGAATGGTAAAGTCGTAGGAATAGGGTTGTACCATAGCATCAGGCGATTCGTTGAACACCAGCCAGGTGAACGAATCATCCTCCAGCCCGTCATCCCACCTTGCTCCCTGGTTGAAGAGGATCATATCCGTAGGGTCTATATCGGTATCCCTCGGGAGTTTTACGGTCACCGGATTACTGCCGAAATGATGGTTGGCGGGGTTCAGGTACAGTGTTTCTCCGTTTTGAAGCGCTTCGATATACAATTCTCCGCCCGATTCCAGTAACTGACCGTTGGATTCCGTAGCTACCCCGGAGAGTAACAGGTCTTTTTTGGTCAGGATCTCTATAATACCGATCTCAACAGCTCCGGAGATGATATTTCCGTCTTCATCCACAAAAGCATCCGCAGGAAAACTGATTTCCGTTCCGCCTGCTCCTGTAACCGTAAAACCGGAAGAAGCATCCCCGGTAAAAGCTTGCAGGGACTGACCGTGCTCTTCGAAGAAAGCATCCGCTTCTATCGGGGTCGGTGTATCATCAATACCTTCCGTATCCAGATGATCATCTGAACAGGAGATAAACAATCCGGAAAAGATCCCGGCGATCGCGAGGTTTACAATACATTTTTTCATGGTATTTTCTTTTGATTAAACAGTTATTCTTTTAGTCATATATCCGTAACAGGTGAGGAATGTTACCCCGTTGCGATCGAAAAAGTGAAAAAAAGCAGCGTATAGCCCCGGATAAAACATAAGGTAATAGTGATTTTTCTACATATTTATTTTTCTTAATCGTCTTGTTTTTAGTGTTTTGTGATTCAGGTGTTAAGTTTTGTTAAAAAAAATGTAAAAATAATGTCTATACACTACCCGGATCTTTCTCTTATATAATAAAGGGCATACATTTTATTTTGTGCTCGAGGACAATTTGAAATTTATGTCATTAGGACTAAAAAAGTACGATAAGCAGTGGATATCCTGAACGAAGAAAAAAAGGCATTGAAAAATCGGATCATGCGATCTGTACAGCATTACCGAAGGCGGAAGAAAAGACAGCGGATAGGCATGATTAGCGCTTGCGTAATCCTGGTATTAGCCGTTTCGGGATGGTGGTATGGTGACCGTTTCGGTTCGTCTCCTGTTTATAAATACGCTTTAACGCTTCCGGAAAATCATCCGCAGGGTAGTGGAGAAATAGAGCTTTTTCTCGGTAAAGGAGACCGTATTGCGCTCGGAGCAGCAGATTCGACTATTGCCTATTCGAGAAACGGACAACAGGTAACGATAGGAAATTCGAAAACTGTTGAGCAAGGAGAAGAGGAGGAAGGAGCAATAGCTTATAATACGCTAACAGTACCTTACGGAAAACGGTCGAGGGTTGTACTGTCCGACAGTACTGTTGTCTGGCTCAATTCCGGTTCCAGGCTGGTCTACCCGGTGGCTTTTTCCGGAAATACCAGGGAAGTCTACCTGGAGGGAGAAGGTATTTTTGAAGTGGCCCACAATAAGGAGAAACCTTTTATGGTCCTTGCGGACAATCACCGTATACGCGTTCTGGGAACTGTTTTTAATGTGAGTAATTATGCGGAAGACAAGACATTGAAAACAGTATTGAAGAGCGGTAGTGTAGCGGTGGAGTATAAAGGAACGGGAATTTTAAAACAGAAACAAACCATAAGGATCGAACCCGGGACCATGACGGTATATGAAAAGAGTACCGGAAGGATGATCTCCGAAAAGGTCAATATAGAGGACTATTTTTCCTGGAAAGAGGGAGTGCTTATACTGCGCAACTGCAAATTGGGGGATATCGTGAAGAAGCTCTCCAGGTATTATAATATCGCTATAGAAATAGGAGATGAAGATCTTGCAAAGGAGACGTTTTCCGGGTATCTCGACCTTAAGGAAAGTGTAGAAAGTGTCATCAGCACTATCGGTAAAACCACGGATATCCGCTACTTTGCTACCGAAGAGAACAATAAATGGATTATTAACCAAAAATAGGATTATGAAACTGTAATTGTATACAAAGAAACCGGAAGATGCGCCAACACCTCCCGGTAGAAAGAAATTAACCTTACTGTGCTTAACCAGTAAAAATTAATCAACAAACACAACAAAAGTATGAATAAAAATGCTAACCTCGGCTTCACGGGGGAGTTTCCCTTATGGAGATACTTGTGGACTGCAATGAAAACTTTTCTTCTCTTTATCTCGATCGGACTGTCATCGGTCTATGCCAGTCATTCTTCCGCCCAGACCCGGTTGGATATGAATGTCAAAGAGCTTACCATCAGGGAAGTGTTCGAGGAAATACAGCAAAACAGCGAATACATCTTCTTTTATAAAGACGGAACGCTCAACGATGATAAAAAAGTGTCTCTCACCGCTAAAGAAGCAACAGTAGAAGAGATATTGACCATACTTTTCGGGAATACTGATCTTACTTATGAACTGGACGGAAGACAGGTGATCGTACGCAAGAAGCCGGCAAAAATACCGGAATCCGAGCGTGAATTTCAGGGGATAGAGGTTTCCGGTAGTATAAAAGATCCGGAAGGTGTGCCGTTGGCCGGAGCCAATGTTCTGGAAAAGGGAACAACCCACGGGGTACAAACCGATTTTGACGGAAATTATACCCTAACGGTCTCCGGGGAAGACGCCGTATTGCTCGTTTCTTATATGGGGTTCATCAGCAGGGAGGTTCCCGTAGCCGGGCAGACCGAAATAGATATTACATTACAGGAGGATGTTTCCGATCTTGAGGAGGTTGTTGTCGTGGGTTATGGTACCCAGAAAAAAGTAAACCTTACCGGTGCGGTAAGCCAGGTTACGGCAGAAGCTATTGAGAACCGTCCTGTGGCCAATATGGGGCAGGCTTTGCAAGGTGTACTTCCCAACCTGAACATCAATATTCCTAACGGAAATCCCAATGCTACACCCTCTTTTAATGTGAGGGGAGGTACTTCATTATCCGGTAGTGAATTTGTCAACGGGTCACCTTTTGTCCTGGTAGACGGTGTACAGATGGATATCAATATGCTGAACCCGGAAGATATAGAGAGCATTACCGTGCTTAAAGATGCCGCTTCCGCAGCAATCTACGGTGCCCGTGCAGCCAACGGAGTTGTTCTGGTAACCACAAAAAAAGGAAAAAAATCGCAAAAATCGCAGATCACCTATAGTAATTCCTTCCAGTTCAACCGCCCTTCGGCCCGTCCGGATCTGTTGGATGCCTACACCATACAGGAGGCCGCTATAAAAGCAGTAGAATATGAAAACCGGACCCCTTCCGGTGATATGTATGACAAGCTTGACGCCATTCGGGCGTATATGGACAATCCGCAGGAAACACCACCTTACATTATGAGCCCGGGAGGAAGCATTATATGGGTCGCCAATACAAGACCCTATGATGAGGCGGTGCGCAGTGCTTCGCCCATGATGAAGCACAACCTGAGCCTGCGCGGAGGATCGGAGAAAAACACGTATATGATATCGCTCGGATACCAGGATCAGGAAGGGATATACAAAATAAATACGGACAAGTTCAAAAGATATAATGTGCTGGTCAATGTAGGATCTGAAGTCAATGACTGGCTCGGTATGGACTACCAGGTATCCTGGAACAACACCGTGTATAAAGAGCCGATCAGTCCCGGCGGAAAGGGAAGCTGGTGGTATGCCATGGCCCAGGAGCCCTTCCGCAATATCAATATGCCGGTTAAAACCTCTGCGGATTCTCCCGTAGGCGAGATGTACACGGATAATATTCTTTCTTTTATGAGTTATGGTTCCAACAGAAAAACCGTGAATGAGCGCTTGCTGATGAAGATAGCCCCTACGGTAAAACTCCTGGATGGCTGGAACCTGAAAGCTGATTTCTCATATATGTCCAGGAACTACAGAACAAAAGAAGTATTACCCGAATTGTGGCGGGTGGATACCGACTGGAACAACCTGACCAATGCACATACCAATCCTTCCTACATCGACAAGACGAGCGACCGTACCGATCAGTACACGCTCAATGTGTATTCCAATTACGACGTATCGCTCGGAAAACACGATATCTCCCTGCTGGCCGGATTTAACCAGGAGTGGTTGAAGTATGAACACCTCAGGGGCAGGGGAGAAGGAATCCTGTCGCCCAATATTCCCGTGATCAATCAGACAACCGGAAATGAATATGCTTATGACGGAGAAAGTCATTGGGCCGTTAGGGGGGCGTTTTACCGGATAACTTACAATTATGATAATCGTTATTTACTGGAATCCAACGGAAGGTACGACGGAACGTCGAGGTTTCCGGCCGATCGGAGATTCAAGTTCTTCCCGTCCATTTCCGGGGCGTGGAGATTTTCGGAAGAGGCGTTTAGCGGATTCCTGAAACCCGTATTTGACGAACTGAAATTCAGGGCAAGTTACGGTAGTCTCGGTAACCAGAACGTAACCAATTATATCTATATTCCTTCGTATGGGACGGTATCCCAGGTACAACATTTGTTTGGTGGCATACGCCCCATAGGGATCACTCCCCCGGGACTGGTAGATCCTAACCTGACCTGGGAAACATCGACAACCCTCGATTTCGGGATGGATATGGCGCTTTTTAATAACAGGCTGGGCCTTTCATTCGACTGGTACAGGAGAAAGACAACGGATATACTCATCGCCGGAGATAAATTCCCTGCTGTACTGGGAGCTTCCTCACCCACCAAAAACTCGGGAGCCATGCAAACCGAAGGCTGGGAGCTGGAAGTGAAGTGGCGCGACCAGTTTCGGTCCGGTTTCCGGTATGATGTAGCACTTAACCTCTGGGACTATCAAAGTAAAGTAGTGGCTTTTAACGGAAACCCGAATAAACTGCTGAGCACGTTATACGAAGGTCAGAAAATGGGAGAGATCTGGGGGTACGAAACTTCCGGGATTTTCCAGACCGAAGCAGAAATAGAAGCTGCTCCGAGCCAGCACCTGCTGAATTCTCAATGGTTCCCCGGAGATATCCGTTATACCGATCGGAACGGGGACGGTGAGATCAGCCCGGGTGAAAATACGGTGGATAATCCGGGAGACCGTAAAATCATCGGTAACAACACACCCCGCTATCAATTCGGATTTACGATGAACGCTTTCTGGAAAAATTTTGACCTGAATATCTTTTTCCAGGGCGTAGGGAAAAGAGATTACTGGATTGATGGCAATCAGAGTCTGTACTGGGGAGGATTGTCCAACGGGGCAGGGACCTGGGAGGTTTACAACAACACCTGGACTCCCGAGCGAAGAGATGCCCATTTTCCGGTATACAAGAACAAATCGGCAAACAGGCTGACACAGACGAGGTTTATCCAGAACGCAGCTTATATACGACTGAAAAACCTTGCTATAGGATATACGCTACCCCGGGAGATCAGTGAGAAAATCCGGGTAGAACGATTACGGTTGTCCGCTTCTGCCTATAACATCTGGGAATATACCAAAGTCCCTGACGTATTCGACCCCGAACTGATGAGTGCGGATTACCCCATGATGCGCTCTTTTGCACTTGGCTTACAGGTAACCTTTTAACAACGTCTAAAACATTTTTCAATGAAGAAACTATATATTATCCTGACACTGTGTACCGGGTTTTTTGTAGGGAGTTGCAACGATGATTTTATGGAGAGATATCCTCTCGATCAGATCACCGATGAAAACTTCTGGCAGACAGGAGAAGATCTCGAATTGTATTGTAACGATCTCTATGCCCAGTATATCCGAGGGTTCAGCTACGGATGGGGGCAGAATAACGTCAGCCCTTATGGGTATAACGAAGCCACTATTCCCTATGGAGATGTCATTACCGACAATGCAGCTCCGGATTCGTATTCGCGGGTAACGAACAATGAATACAACGGCCATATTACCGGAGGGAGCGGAAGCGGTGGCTGGAGCTGGGGAAATATGAGAAAACTCAATTATTTTCTCGACAATTATCAGCGGGGAGACGTCGATCCGGAAGTGAGAAATGTATATCTGGGTGAAGTGCTTTTCTTTAAGGCATGGGATTATTTCGAAAAAGTAAAGCTTTTTGGTAATGTACCCTGGTACAACCATGTTCTGGAGACCGATTCGGAAGAATTATATGCACCGCGTACCCCGAGAGCGGAAGTGATGGATTCCGTAATGAAAATACTCGATGATGCCATTGCCTACCTGCCGGAAAAAGGAGCACAAAAGCAAGGAAGGATCAATAAAGATGTCGCTTTGCATCTCAAATCACGTATAGGACTTTTCGAAGGGACGTACCGGAAATATCACAATGAGCTCGGTCTTGATGGCAGCGCATTTCTGGAAGCCAGTGTAAAAGCTTCGGAAACGTTGATGGCCTCCGGATATTCTATATATACTACGGGAAATACCGATGCGGATTACAATGCGCTTTTCGCACAGTATTCTTATGCCGATAACCCGGAAATTATTCTGTGGAAAGAATATAGTGCCAATGAAAACCTGGGGGTAGCTTTCAGCAGGTATTACGCCCAAAACCTTCGTCATCGTCACGGAGCTACCCGGGATCTCGTGGATTCTTATTTGTGTATTGACGGGCAACCGATTGCGAACAGTCCCCTTTTCGAGGGAAAGGATTCCATACAACAGGAAATGCTCCATCGCGACCCGAGATTGCGGCAAACGATATGTAATTTCGGAGAATATGCCCTGGCCGAAGGAGCAATGGGAGCCGATAATGCTCCCTTGCCCAATATTCCCGGCCTTAGCGGGAACAAATGCCCCACGGGATACCGGGTCGGTAAATGGTTCTTTAATGAACCGGATGACTGGGGGCGACTTACGAATGGTATGCAGGCCGCTCCCGTATTCCGCTATGCTGAAATTCTGCTCAATTATGCCGAAGCCAGGTATGAACTGGGGCAACTATCACAGGGTGTTATAGACCAGACCATAAACGTGATAAGATCAAGGGTAAATATGCCTGCGCTGCAGTTGGGAAATATACCATCCGATCCGGTTTTGGACCAGGATTATGCGACCTATTGCGATTATATCCCCGAACCCGTACTTCGTGAGATACGCAGGGAAAGACGTATAGAACTGGCTTTTGAAAATTTCAGATGGGATGACCTGATGCGCTGGAAGGCAGGAAAATTTCTTGAAAAACCGGTAGAAGGTATCAAGTTTGTACAGGAACAATTCCCTTCCGTAGTCGTCGGGACCGATGTGTTTCTGAGCTCCGAAGGCTATATTTTACCGTATTTCCAGGTGCTGCCCGACGGACGTACCTGGGATGACCGGCAATACCTGTTCCCGATTCCCATAGAAGACCTGGTGCTCAATCCCGAACTGAAACAAAACCCGGACTGGGAATCGAACTAATACGAGGCAAACAGCAGATTTTCCTGTAAAAGCATTTTTTAAAACCCTGTGTAAAACGGGCAGGTCTGCTATGGTCCGAATTATGATTTTTAATCCCACATTACCACGGCTTTACTCGGTAAAAGTCCTTTTAACCAACTATTGTACAACCTTTTAAAACTTTAAAGATGAAAAAAACAGTTTTTATTTTACTCGTTTCTTTTTTATGTCTGTCCTTCGGAAGCAAGGAAGATAGTGGAACAACAGAAAATTTACCACAGGAAGAATTTACCGTTGTAGTGGAAGGATCAACCCAATATCCGTATAATAATCGTTTCAGATTACTTCACAACGGGGCTTATATAGACATATGTGACCCCGGCAGCCAGTTTTATATTCCTATTTCGGATGTGGAATGGGTTGTAGACATGGGAGCTGCAAGTGTTCGTCCGGGACAAGAAGATACCTGTACACCCAGTATAGGAGTACAATGGGATAATACCACTCCACGCCCGTTTGTAGTAGGTGTCTATGTACAATTTACCTATGGGGGGCAATCTTATACGGCAGGGACAACATATACTGTAAATCCTTAGAGTATGATGTCATCCGGCTTCGGTAAACAAATCAAAGGAGATCTTAACCTTAATCAATAACCAAAACCTTTAAATTATGAAGACTATGTATAAATGGACATTGTCCGTAGTGCTATGGAGCGCCTTGTTCCTCACCTTTTCCTGCGATTTTCCGGAGGAAGGAGAAGAAGTTTTTCCAGAAGAACCGACCCCCGGGTTTGTAACGCATCCGGAAAACCTGAATATCGTATATTTTGTTCCCACCGATAACCCCGCAGTAGCGGATTACGAAGAACGATTGAGTGAACTTCTCATTTATTTTCAGGACTATGTAAAATCGGAAATGGACCGTAACGGTTTCGGTCAGAAAACCTTCGGTCTCCCGGTAGATACGATCTATAACCGGGTAAAACTGGTAACTGTCCAGGGACAGCAGGACCAGGCTACTTACGACTACGGGAGCGGAAGTACGATTATCAGTGAGATCAATGCTTACAGACAAAATCACCCGGAAGACTTCAGCAGCGAACACACCCTGATCATTCTTCCGCAACGTACCGACGGCGGAAGCCAGCCCTTTTACGGTTCCGGACGAAACTGTTTTGCGGTGGATAATCCCAATATCAAAGTAGAAGAAATACCGGTAACTTCCTCCAACCTTATCGGGGGAATGCTCCACGAACTCGGACACGGGCTCGGACTTTCACATAACAAAGCTACGGTAACCGAACAGCAGACCCTGGGAACTTCGCTTATGGGGTCGGGCAATACGACTTTTGGCAGGCAACCTACCTTTATCACCGAAGTAGATTGTGCAATTCTCAACAGGAACCAGATATTTCAGGCAGCTGCGGTAGCCGGTATTTACGAAGGAGCTACAACTGCGGTAAATCCGCAACTGAGTTTTGATGATACGACACAGAACCTTCATGTACAAGGAAGCTTTACCAGTGATAAGGCGGTGAGTGATATCCTGTTCTGGCTGGACCCTAATGTGAACAACGAGGGAACAGGGGTAAACAGGGATTACAATTCCGTGGGATGGCGAGGAACAATCCTGAGCGGCAATACCTATAGTATAAACCTGCCTGTACAGCAAATCCAGGATCACGGAGACTGGCCGTATGAACTCAAGGTGAAACTGCTTATGCAGAACGGAACCATAAAGACCCATACCTATTCTTTTGCCTTCGTAGATGGCGAATACACTGTAAACACCAAAGTAGGGGTCTACCAGCATTCCAGCTACAACGGCTGGGGCGTAGAGCTGGAAGCGGGTTCGTACACCACAGCCCAGTTAACGGCTCTTGGTGGCGTAGATAATGATATCAGCTCCGTTAAAGTTCCCCTTGGCCTCAAAGTCACCCTCTTTTCCGAAGATAACTTTGCAGGAGATTCCTATGAGATCACTACCGGGAATGTTTCCTTCCTGTCGGCTTTTAACGACAAGACTTCTTCCATCATTGTAGAAACCCATTGAGAAACAGGAACAACCCGTATTGAGATATAACCCATTCTTAACCCATTAAAATAGGATAAACTATGAAAACTTATGTGAGAAAAATGAAAGCCCTGATGTACTGCGGTATATGGTCTGTAGTTGCAGTATCCTGTGATTTTCCAACCGGGGGCAGCGACGATCTTCCGCAACCCGGAGACAGTATTCCCATAGAGGAAACACTCGGGGCCGATCGCCTGCAAACTTTCTATGAAGGCCCCACCCAGGGGCAGGTAAAAGAACGCCTGGCACAACGTGGAAATCACAATGATATGCTGCCCACCGGGTTTCATGTGGACCCTTTTGATACGCTGAAAGTGACAGTAAACCGGCTCTCAGGTACCAGCATGCCGCAAGTGGTGGTAGGAACGCCTTTTCGGGACAATATAAGGCCGATAAGGACCTATTACGATGTCGTTCAGGGAGAAAATATGTTTATTGCTGACGAATATGGAGGGACGGTGTATGTGCGCTACGTTACCACCGATACGCCCGATAGTTCCGCTGAGATCGAATTCGGTGAGGGGTTTAAAAAAGTCCCTTATTATATAAAAGGACAAACAACGAAGAGCGAGTGGCTGCAGATGCTGGATATTTTTGACGATGTCAGGGATGTTATGTTTGTAACGGATCACACCATGCTCACCGTGGGCCTCGAAGATGCCGTAACCTACCAGGAAGAAGACCAGGACCTTATGTGCGAGTACCTGGACGATATTATGGAGGCTGAAGCTGCGATAAGCGGACTCGACGGATCGGCTCCGGTACATGAAAACAGGGAATATAAATTCCTGCTCACCGTACGCGATCCGGATGCGGGCGGATATATGGCAGCGAGTATTGCTCTTTATTTTACACAAGGTATTATAGACAGGTTGCTTATGCCGGAAAAACTCGGAGGAAGCAACGGCTGGGGGCCCTGGCATGAAGCCGGACACGTGCATCAGCAGGCGGCCTGGACCTGGTCTGCCGTGGTAGAGTCTACGGTTAACATCTATGCACTGGCGGCCGAAAGAGCGTTCGGATTGTCGCCATCGAGAGTAAGTGTCAATGGGGAGTGGCCCGCTGTGGAGACATTTCTCTCGCTTCCGGATACGGACCGGAACTTTAACGCATCGGTAGCCTCCAATGGTGTACGTATGGCCCTGTTCCACCAGTTATGGCTGGCATACGGAGATACTTTTTACAAGCAGTTACATAAAGAAACCCGCGAAGAAAACCCGGATGCGGGTGACGATAATGACAGGATGCGGTATTTTATGCTGAAATCCTGTACGATATCCGGCAACGATCTGAGCGATTTTTTCCGGAAGTGGGGATTGCCGGTAGCGAACAGCGTTTATAACGAAATAGAAGCTCTGAACCTGCCAGCCCCAGGAGAAGACCTGACCTTATTGCGGGACGAATAACAGCTGTCCCGATGATACTGCTTTCCGTCGTATGTGCCGAAAAGAAAAGCAGGAAGATAAACTCGGATCCTATAAGATTTTGAGTTAGTTAGTTTATTTCCATGGCTCTCCTCCTTTTGATCCGGGAGGGGAGCCTTATGTAAACATAAATACTTTTGTGTTCGAACCCATTTTGAAAATTACTTTATATATTGCAGAAATAACCTGACTAAATTTAACCGTTAACATGAAAATAAAACAGTATTGGACAGCAGAGAAGTTGACAGAAAGCGTTTTTCGGTCCGTTGCCGTATGTCAAAAAAAAATCCTTTCGAAGCGTATGATCTTTATGGGGCTTTGGCTCATGTGCATATCCTGCGGATTCGCACAGCAGCGGGAGGTTATCAATATCAATAAGGCATGGGAGTTCAAGAAGGGCGAGAAAGATTATGATCAAAGTATCAGCTTTATAGACCGTGAATGGGAAGATGTGGATATTCCCCATTCCTACAATAAAGAAGATATGCAACTCGGAAAGAACTTTTACACCGGGGATGGTTTTTACCGCAAAAAACTACACGTTAAAGAAACCTGGAGAGGGAAGCGGCTTTTTCTCCGCTTCGAAGGTGTAGGGTCGGTAGCTTCGCTCTATGTCAACGGGAGATATATGGGCAGTCATGAGGGAAGCTATTCGGCATTCGCTTTCGAGATTACGCATAGTGTCGATTATGGCATAGACAATAGTATCGAAGTTAAGGTAAATAATGAAGCAAGGCCGGATGTTCTCCCTATAAATCATTTTCTTTTCCCTATCTATGGCGGAATTTATCGTCCTGTAAGCCTGATTATTACCGATAATATCAATATTGCGGTCACCGATCATGCCGCTTCCGGTATCTATATCACACAACAGGATGTATCCCGTAAAAAGGCGGACATTACCGTAAAGGTTAAGCTGGAAAACAACCGGGAAGCAGCAGAGAAAGTTGTGCTGCAAACTGTTATCCGCGATGCCGATGGCAAACAGGTAGCGAAGGAAGAGAACGAAGTTACCGTAGCCCCTCAGGGCATGACCATGGCCGGGCAGCATCTTACGGTACGTACCCCGCATCTGTGGCAGGGTGTTTACGATCCTTATCTGTATTCACTAACCACTTCCGTAAAAAGGGGAGGTAAAGAAACTGATGCCGTAACCCAGTCCCTTGGAATCCGGAAGTTCGAGCTTAAGGGCGGTGAAGGGATGTTCCTCAATGGCAAAAAATATCCGATGCACGGGGTAACCCGCCACCAGGACCGCTGGCAATACGGCAATGCGCTTTCCCCCGAACAGGAAAAGGAAGATATGGAACTCATCCGTGACATGGGGGCTACCACGATCCGCCTGGCTCATTACCAGCAATCCGATAACATATATGCACTGGCTGATCAAATGGGCTTCCTGATCTGGGCCGAAATTCCCTTTGTCAATAATTACAGCGGGGAAGAAGCCGCCAATGCCAAACAGCAGTTTACCGAACTGATCCGGCAAAATTTCAATCATCCTTCCATATATATATGGGGGATGCACAATGAGGTGTATGCCAAAAACCCGGACGATTATGTTGCAGTACTAACCCGTGAACTCAATGATATTGCCAAAACCAATGATCCGGACAGGCTTACGGGAGCGGTAAGCGGATACGGGGATATGGACAAACCGGCAAACCTGGCGGGTGACGTACAGGGAATGAATCGCTATTACGGCTGGTACGAAGGAAAAATAGGAGACCTGGAAGATTGGGTAAGCAGGCTCGAAGAAGAATATCCGGCCTATAAAGTCGTACTGGCCGAATACGGTGCCGATGGCAATATGGACCAGGGGGCCGAAAAATTACCGGAAAACCGGAACCCGGTAAGCGGCACGTTCTTCCCGGAGAATTACCAGACAGAAACGCACATACAACAATGGGCCATTATCGAAAAGCATCCGTACATCACGGCATCTTACCTGTGGAATATGTTCGAATTTGCCGTTCCTATGTGGAACAGGGGAGGAGTAAATGCCCGGAACCTCAAAGGACTCATAACGTTTGACAGAAAAAGGAAAAAGGACGCTTTTTACTGGTATAAGGCCAACTGGAATCCGGAACCCATGATCTATCTGGCGAACAGGAGAGATGATAAACGTACCGAAGCCCATACCCGTGTTCAGGTATTCTCCAATCTCGGCGATATTGTACTGACTGTGAACGGCAAAAAAGTACATGGCAGGGAAGGCGTTAATACAAAGCACCATGTATTTGACATAGAATTGCAAAAAGGTAACAATAGCATAGAAGCATACGGCAATGCAGGGGGGAAACGCCTCGGGGACCGTATGGAGTGGAATTTGGAATAGTAAAAGACGTATCACATGAAGCATGCCGCACTATTTATGATCCTCAACCTTTGGTGCCTTTCAGGTTTACCCGCGCAGACCTCCTGTCCGGTGATACCACTTCCTCTTGAGGCCGAACCGGGAACCGGAACTTTTGTTCTGGGCAGAAAGACACCGGTTAGATTCAATTCCGGACTCATCCGGGAAACAGTCGCTTATTTTAAGGCAGCACTCCTGGAGAAAACCGGAATTCCGCTGGCTGTGGAGAAAATAACCGGGAAAACCCCGGTTATAACATTCGAACTGGAGGAGGGTGATCCTTTGGCGCCTGATGAATCCTATACATTGCAGGTAACTACGGAAGGTATATCGGTAAGGGCAAAGACCCTTGCAGGTATGTTTAACGGTACCGTAAGTTTATTGCACCTGGCTTTAAATTCGCAGACCGACGGAGAGCGTATAGCTGTTGAAGCCTGGAATATCAGCGACAGCCCTGCATATTCGTGGAGAGGACTTATGCTCGATGTTTCCCGTTACTTTATCCCGAAGCCAAAGCTTCTGTCGCTTATCGACTGGATGGCATTTTATAAGCTCAATCATCTGCACCTTCACCTTACGGACGAACCGGCCTGGCGCCTCGAAATCAAAAAGTACCCGAGGCTGGCTGAGATCGGCGGACAGGGCGATTATAACGACCCGGACAAACCCGCACGGTATTATTCACAGCGGGATATCCTGCAGATCGTAAACTATGCTGCTTCCAGGAATATTACCGTGATCCCCGAAATAGATATGCCGGGACATGCCACGGCAGCGAACAGGGCCTACCCCGAATACAGCGGTGGAGGCAGTGAGAAACATCCCGAATTTACCTTTAACCCCGGAAAAGAAGAAACCTATACATACCTGGGGGACATATTACGGGAGACCCGGGCACTTTTCCCTTCCGGAATATTGCACCTCGGTGGCGATGAGGTAAGCTTCGGTAACGATAAGTGGTTGAATGATAAGGGAGTTTTAAAGAAGATGCAGGAAAATGGCTGGAAAGATGTAAAACAGGTAGAGCTCGGTTTTATGCGCCGCATGGCCGATACTGTTCTGGCCATGGGAGCCCGCATAGCGGCCTGGGACGAACTCGCCGAAACAGAACTTTCTGTGGATAAAACCATTATTTTCTGGTGGCGGCACGATAAGCCGGAGCAGTTATACAAAGCCCTGGAAAAAGGTTACCGGACCGTGATCTGTCCGCGATTACCCTATTATTTCGATTTTGTCCAGGACAGTACACACCGGTCCGGAAGAACATGGAACGGAAAGTACAATGCACTGTACGATGTCTATTCGTTTTCGGTACGGGACCTGGCAAAGGGCGCCGATGCCAGTAAGGTACTCGGGGTACAGGCCAATCTCTGGACAGAAACCGTGACCGCAACGGAACGGGTGGATTATCTGTTGTTTCCGAGAATGGCAGCCCTCTCCGAATCGGCCTGGACGCGTGACCGCAAAAATTTTAAAGACTTCACGAACCGATTGAATAGCCACTTCAGATGGTACCAACAAGCAGGATTATATTATTACAACCCGGAAAATCCCGGGGAAACCCCGGAACCGGTTTATCCTAAAAAGAAAAACTAAAACATGAAAAGAACAACATTAATAGCATTGTTGACTGCGTTCCTGACGCATTCGACATTTACGACGGCACAGACATCACCCGAAAAAAGAAATTCCGTAGCCCTGGAACACGGGGCACATCGACTCGGTAAACGTTCGGATACGTTTATGGAAACCTGGAGAAATTACGGATTGGGGCAGTTTATCCACTGGGGGGTGTATGCCATCCCGGGTGGCCATTGGGACGGAAAATACTATCCCGGTGCTGCCGAGTGGATACGCTCCTGGAAGGAAATGCCCAAGGATGCCTACGACAACCTTTACAAGCAGTTCGATCCCAAGGCATTTGATGCCGGGAAATGGGCGGATCAGGCAAAGGATATGGGGGCAAAGTACGTGATCATCACCACAAAACACCATGACGGCTTTTGTCTGTGGCCCAGTAAATATACCGATTATACCATCGCCAAAAGTCCTTATGGGAAAGACATTATAGGACAGCTCGTAGAGGCCTATGATGCCAGGGGGATCGATGTATATCTCTATTTCTCCATCATAGACTGGAACCATCCCGGATACCGTAGCAGTCTTAAAGATGATGCCGATCGCAAGGAGTACGAAACGTTCAAAACGTTTACCCGCAATCAGCTCGTGGAATTGCTTGAGCGCTACCCTTCTACCAAAGGGTTGTGGTTTGACGGAAGCTGGGATAAGGCCTGGATAGAACAGGCCGCTTTTGCAGACGAATTGGGAAGAGAATTACGGGATATGGTCCCCGGACTGATTATCGGAAGCCGCTTCCGGGCCGATGAAAACGGCAATCGTCATTTCGATACGAATGGTGATATGATGGGCGATTACGAACAGGGATGGGAACGGAAAATGCCGGAAACCATAGCAGATACTCATGGTAATGACTGGGACTGTGTGATGACGATTCCCGAAAACCAGTGGGGATATCATTCCGATTGGAAAGGCCATGTAAAAACCGGAAACGAATTGATAGAAATGCTGGTGAAGGCCGTTGCCCTCGACGGTAATTTCGTGCTCAACTTCGGACCGGATGGCCAAGGAAACATCCGGCCGGAAGAAACACGCCTTGCTGCAGAAATGGGCGCATGGATGGATAAAAACCACGAGGTTATTTACGGTTGCGGATACCTGGACTGGAAAAAGCAGGATTGGGGGTATTATACCGTAAACCGGAAAACAGGTAAAAAGTATATGGTCGTTTTTAATACCCCTGTTTCCGGGGCCCTCCGTGTAAAAACACCGTCCAAAACCAAATTGGAGACCGTGTATTTACTGGAAAACCCCGATGCGGATATCGCTATCGAAGAAATACACCGGAATGAGTATTTTATACATTACCAACCGGATACCCCATCAGATAAGCCCTTTGTCATTGTTATGGAAACTACAGGTTCCGCTTCGGATGAAGGACATTATCAGAAGGCAAAGACCTGATTCGTATAATCCGGTCGACGAACCTGACAGGTGGCAAAACCCGTTTTTTTCCTTAAAAAAAGGAATTAAACGGGTTTTTGATTTTATATAATTTTATGGGAAATAAGGAGATAGAAATGGAAAAATATTTTCTATATACGAAAAAAATCATATATTAGCCATGCTTTTTAAGAATTATTTAAGATTATTTACATAGAATTCTGCAACAGAAAGCCCTTTTTATCCATCGGTATGATTAAAAATGTGTTCGTACCCGTTTTTGATTTATAGAATTTTCCTTTAGGGATGAGTTGTAAATATAAGGGATAGCAACATGATCACAGTAATCGGAAGAATGTAAGACTCATGCATGCAAAAGAAAATAACCGGGAAGTAGCATTAGTGAAAGAGCTCACAAAACACAGTGAAGCAGCTTTTCGCCGTCTTTTCGAAATGTATAGCCATGAGGTGTTTGCATACGGTAAAAGCATTCTCAGATATGATGTGTATGCCGAAGAAATGGTACAGGATGTCTTTCTTAAAATCTGGCTCAACAGAGCAACGCTCAATCCGGAACTTTCTTTCCGATCCTATATCTTTACGATAACCAGGAATCTGGCCATTAATTTTCTGCACCGGGCCGCTAACGACCACAAATTGCGAAGGGAGATATTCTATGGCAGACAGGAAGTTTACAATCAGGGAGAAAATCGTATGGATGATGCATATTATAAAAAGATCGAACTTCTGGCGATAGCCAAGCTTCCGCCGAAAAGAAGACGAATTTTCGAATTATCCCGCAAAGAAGGTAAGAGCTATGAGGAAATAAGCAACGAGCTGGGAATCTCTGTCAGTACGGTGAAAAACCAGATGAGCAGCGCCCTGGAAACCATCCGGAATTTTCTCTTTTCTCATGGCGATGTCACTTTTATCATTGTTTTCCTACTTTTCGGGCTATCGTAAAAAGTCTTTCCGATATCTTTATATGGTGTTGATTATCAGTTTTAAACACCTTGAGGAAAGATTGCTCTCCGAAAAAAATCAAAAAATATTCCCCAAAGAATAGTACTAAAGGAGTTTACAACTGTATTATATATAAATGTGTTCGAAAACATTTTTAATGGAAGATTCTGATAACATACGTTTACTTCTGGAAAAATACGTAGAGGGAAAGTGTTCTGCCGAAGAGATAGCAGAGGTGATTGCGTATTTTAAAAGGGAAGGAAATCATGATGAATTTCCGGATGTATCTTTTGTAACAAGTACGTCCGGAGCTGTTCCGCGTCTGGATGCCGGGAAGAACGAATTGATATTCCGGCAGGTATTGGCAGAAGCAGGAACGATAGAAAGGCGGCGGGCAAAAAGGAGGTCGCATAGAAAATATATGGTTATAGCTGCAACTTTACTTGTCGTGATTTCCTGTGGCAGTGTTTTTCTGAAGAATTATCTTTTACCTGTCGGTACGATACCTGAAGCTGCGAATGAAATTACGCTGGAGCTCGGCGACGGAAAAGTCCGGGTTATAGAAACAGCAAGTTCCGGGCAAGTTCGTAATGCATCGGGAAAAGTGGTGGGGCAACAGGAGAATAACAGGATATCATATTCCGAAAAAAAGAGTAATACCGGTGAAATGGTATACAATACGATCAGGGTCCCCTACGGAAAGCGCTTTGATGTAAAACTCTCGGATGGTACGGTGGTTTATCTGAATTCCGGAACCTCTCTGAAATATCCCGAGTACTTTCCGGAAAGGGGAAAACGAAAGGTAGAACTTACCGGAGAAGCATTTTTTGAAGTCGCGGAAGATAAGGAGCGCCCCTTTATAGTACATACCGAGGGAGTGAATGTAAAGGTTTTCGGTACGCGCTTTAATGTTATGGCATATCCCGAAGACAACCTGGCTGATGTGGTGCTTGTAGAAGGTTCGGTAGGAATGTATGAAGGCAGATATGTTGAGGAGCAGGCTACCATACTCACGCCGGGGCATAAAGGAAGTTTCAGCAAGAGCGATAAGGAGACGGATGTGAGTCTTGTGGAAACTTCGGTGTACACATCCTGGATAGCGGGAGGACTCGTTTTTCGTCATATGACCTTTGAAAATATGATGAAGAAACTTGAAAGGCAGTATGGCGTTCAGATCACCATAAAAAATAAAACCCTGGCCGGGGAAGAATTCAGTGCCAGTTTTGAACGGGAACCTATAGAAGAAGTTCTCGAATACTTCAGGATCACATACGGGGTGCGTTATGAAACGGAAGGTCAGCACATCATTATAAACTAACATTTAAAACTCAAAAATTATGAAACAAGTATCAGGAGGTTAGTCTTTGTCCGCAAGCAGAGAAGCCATTTCACAATACATAAAAATCGGAAAATGTTGGGCCATTTCCCGATTTGCAGAAAGGTGATTCAATCAAAATTTAACCACACTTAAACACGATTAAAGGTATGAAAAAAAATCTTTCCGAAAGGAAGGGCAGGATGCTGTATGTCAAATTCAAAGCAAAGATCAGGATCAGCACGATACTGTTGAGCATCGTACTTGCAACAGCACAGGCCAATACTTCCTATTCTCAGAAAAGCAGGGTTACCCTGGACATGAACGATATTACCATAGCACACTTCATAGATGCTGTAGAAGGCCGGAGCGACTATCATTTTGTATACAAAACAAAGGAAGTAGATCTCGAACGTAAAGTATCCGTTAAAGCGATTGATGAAGACATCACTTCGATACTCGACCGGGTGTTCGTAAATACGGGAACGGTGTATCGTATTGTGAAGAAACAAATATTTCTTACGGCCGGTAAAACGGAAAAAAAGCAGGAAGACCGTTCGATAACAAACCAGGAGCTCCGGGTGAGCGGGATGGTAAAAGATGAAAACGGGACGGCCCTTCCCGGGGTTTCTGTCATAGAGAAGGGCACACAGAACGGTACGTCAACCGATTTTGACGGAAATTACGAGCTGTCGGTTTCCGGATCCGGAACGGTATTATCATTCAGTTACATCGGGTTCGTGACCCAGAATGTTACTGTCGGGCAGGAGACAGTCATGGATGTGGTACTTAAGGAAGATATATCCGAATTGGATGAGGTTATTGTTGTGGCCTACGGTACACAGAAAAAGGAGAATCTTACCGGTGCAGTTGTGTCGGTAAGCAGCGAGAAACTTGCTAACAGGCCAGTGGCTTCTACGCAGAATGCACTTCAGGGAATTGCACCGGGTGTTACTGTATTGCAACGTCCCGGAGACGTGGGGAGAAATTCGGACGGAACCAGCGGTAATACCGGAGGGATAACTATCAGGGGTCGAAGCAATCTGGGGTCTCCGGGTCCTATGTATATCATAGACGGTATTCCCGCTACGTCCCAGGAATTTGCTTCTTTGAATGCCAATGATATTGCCAATATGTCCGTGCTGAAAGACGCTTCTTCGGCGGCGCTTTACGGCTCCCGTGCTGCAAATGGCGTTATCGTAGTTACCACCAATAGAGGTGGGGGAGAGAAAGCGACCATACAGTTCAATACCAGTTACGGATGGCAGTCTGCGACAAAATTACCTCAATACACCAACGCAGCCGATTATGCTGCTTTATATAATGAGGCGCTTGGAAATGCAGGTAGAGATCCGTTCTATACCCCCGATCAGATCCGGAAGTTTGCCGATGGTTCCGAGCCCGATCTTTACCCGGATACGAACTGGTACAAAACCGTTCTTCACGCTGCCGCACCGCAAAAAGAAGCCAGTTTGAGCATTAGTGCTCCGGGAAAAGTCACCAATTACTATCTCGGACTCACCTACTTTGACCAGGAATCTCTCATTCCGGGAAAAAAGCAGGATCGTATTGTCGCCAAATTGAATACCGAAAGTAATATTGTTGAGGATATATTGAAGGTTGGTACAAACTTTTCATTTATAAAACAGGATTTCGACCGCGATGGTGGAAATATGAGTTGGATAGAACTCAACAGATCGCTGCCTACGTCAGTAGTACGTCAGTCCAACGGGGAATGGGGATCGGTAGACGGAGGGGTGGTCAATGCCCAGACGGCACAACGCAATCAGCTCCGTATTCTGGAAGAAGGAGGAAGTGGCTGGGACAGGGATAATTATCTCCAGCTCGCAGCCAATGCCTCGCTGACACCCCTTGAGGGATTGTCTGTTAACGGATTAACATCCCTCAAATATACCCATTCCAATTCCTGGTCTTTTACAAGCACTATAGATCCTATAAATAACTTTCTCACCGGGGCCCCTATAAATTCTACAAGGGTAACACCTAACGAAATGACAGAATACTGGCGTAAACGGCAGGAGTTCCTTATTCAGGGAACCGTAGATTACGAGCGTCGTTTCGCAGAAGACCATTATGCGAAGATCACATTGGGAGCAAGCCAGGAAAGCAATATTTATCGAACGGCATTTATAGGAAGGAAGAATTTTCCGAATAACGATATGGAGACTGTTGGCAGTGGTTCCGGAAATGCGGAAGACATCAGTTCGGACAGTGATGGGCAAGCTAACAGGAGCAACCAGGAGGAATGGGCCATGCGTTCCTTTTTCGGGAGGCTGAATTACACGTTTGCAGACAGGTATCTTCTCGAGGCTAATACGCGTATAGATTATTCTTCCCGTTTTCACCCCGATCAAAGACGGGCGGTCTTCCCTTCTTTTTCTGCAGGCTGGATCGTTTCCCGGGAGTCTTTCATGAATAATATTTCCTGGCTGGATTACCTGAAGGTCCGTGGTTCATGGGGATCACTGGGAAACCAGAATGTCGTACGAATAGGTAATTACTTTGATGTACTCAATGTGGATTATGCCTATAATTTCGAAGATACCGCTCAGGGCGGGGCCTGGCAGAGTAGCGGATCTAACATTTCCGCAACCTGGGAAAAGGTAAAGATGCTGGATATCGGTCTTGATATTAATCTGTTTGGGAACAGGGTAAGTATAGTCACCGATTATTATGTAAAGAAAACAGAAGGTATACTCACACAGTTACCCGTACTTCGTACATACGGATTTCCGGATAGCGGAATTCCTTATGTCAATGCTGCCGAAACCCGTAACCGGGGATTTGAATTTGCCGTTAATTATTCCGACCGGATCGGGGAACATTTTAGATTTACCGTAGGCGGTAACCTCTCTACCATAGATAATGAGATTCTGAGCCTGGGACAGGGAGTACAAGAGCGGATAAGCAGTTACTGGATAGAACGGGTCGGCGGATCAGTCGGGGATTTTTACGGTTATAAAGCCGATGGGTTGTTCCGTGATGCTGCCGATGTGGAAAACCATGCCTACCAGTCCGCAGCAACGGCCCCGGGAGATATCAAATACAGAGATATCAACGGGGATGGGGTTATCAACGAAGAGGATCGTACAGTCATAGGTAATGATGTTCCCTGGTTTAATTATGGCTTTAACCTGAGTGCGGAGTACAAAGGCATTAGCCTGGAAGTGCTTACTTACGGTGTGGGAAATGTCAAAACGTACCTGGCCAACGAAGCCTCTTTTCCCTTCTTTAACGGAGCAGGGGTAAAAGAAGAATTGAAAAATCGCTGGACTACTGAAAACCCCGATCCGGACGCAGATTTCCCCAGACTTCTGTTATCCCAGGACGGAACACAGAACTACAATAACATTTCTTCGTTCTGGCTCTTTAACGGGGCATACTTCCGGGTGCGTTCCATTACCCTGGGGTATACGTTTCCGGAAGAAATCAGCAAAAAACTGGGAATGAAGATGCTTCGTGTTTACGGTACGTCAAATAATCCGCTCACTTTTATGGCCGATAAACGCCTGGCAGATTACGATCCGGAACTATCCTCCGGAAGAGGTGGATATCCCGGGATCAAAACCTTTTCCCTCGGATTCAATTTCAGATTTTAACCTCTTATTAATGGTATAAAGCGTAAAAAAATGAAAAAGACAATACTATATATGGGAACAGTGCTGCTGATGCTTACCGTATCCTGTTCCGATGATTTTCTGGAGAGACCACCCCTTGATGATGTTTCGGAAGAAACCTTCTGGAAAACAGAAGAAGACCTGTACAAAGCGGTAAACGGTGTTTACAGCCAGTTACCGGCAGAAGGTTTTATCTACGATGACGGAGCCTCCGATAACGCCCATGCCCAGTATCCATGGGAAAGTACAGCAACTGTGGTTTCTGCCGGAAGTATTATTACGGCGGATGATGCCGGATGGAATTATGAAGATAAACGTCGTTGTAATTACTTCCTGGAAAATGCGGACGCCGTGGAAAACGCCGATCCGGATTTGCTGAACAGGTATAAAGCCGAAGTCCGTTTTATCCGGGCGTACTCTTATTTCAGGATGATGTGTAAGTTCGGTGATATTCCTTTAGTAACCAGTACGCTGGATATAGAAGATGTAAATATTCCCCGGACACCGAGGGCCGAAGTCCTGGATTTTATCATAACCGAACTGGAAGATATCTCCGAAATGCTGCCGGTTACTTATGCCGGAGGAAAACCTGACGAAAAGGGGAGAATTACCAGGGGGGCTGCCCTGGCCCTTAAAGCGAGGGTACACCTTTACGAGGGACAATGGGAGGCTGCTGTCGGTGCCGCAGAGAAGGTAATGAATCTGGGAATTTACGAGTTGTTCAAAATCGATTCGGAAAGTGAAAGCGATTTGAAGGACAATTACGACGAATGGGTAGATTTTGACGGTGAAGAAGACAGGAACAACTTCAGGCTGGGATTACGTAGTTACGAAGCACTTTTTCACGAAGAATATGAGGGAAACAGTGAAGTGATCCTGGACAGGCAGCGTATAGCACAGATCGATGATAATTTTCTAAACACTTATCTGCCGCCAGGTTCTATCGGCGGATGGAGTTCCGTGACCCCGACACAGGAACTGGTAAACAGCTATGAAAGTTATAAGACCGGCGAACCGGCGGAGCTCCCTTCTGCAGAACAAAGAGCAACCTGGTATGATAATGATAATCCGGAGTTCAGAGAAGAATTCCGAAACCGTGATCCGCGGTTATATGCTACCATTATGTTTCCGGGATCACCTTGGAATGCGATAGAAGACGATTTTACTTTCGAGTGGATACAGGGAGCCTCCAATATGTCCCAGACCGGGTATAATTTCAGAAAGCTGGTAGACCCTAAGATATACCGCGAAAATATCGGAAACTATACGAATGTGATCCTCCTCCGTTATGCCGAAGTCTTACTGACCTATGCCGAGGCCAGAAACGAATGGAGTGGGCCGGACGCTACAATATATGATGCTTTGGATGATATCAGGCAGAGATCCGGAATGCCCCCGGTGGATCGTAATTTATACAATACCCGTGAGAAATTGCGCGAATTTATCCGTAATGAACGCAGGGTAGAGCTTGCCCTGGAAGGACATCGCTATATGGATATCAGAAGATGGCAGATTGCCCCACAGGTCATGAAGGATATCAAAAACCTGAGGAATACTGTTGCACAGGACCGTGTGTGGGATGACAAATTATATCTTATGCCCGTACCACAATCGCAACGCGATTTGTCTGATAACCTGCTGGAACAGAATCCGGGATATTGATAAAAAACGTAAAAACAGATTAGAATGGGCCGGATTGCCGGTTCAGAGTTAGTTCGTTGAGAAACCACCTCCTGCCAGTTGACGGGAGGTGGTTTTTAACCCCGAATGGAATTTCCCTTATCATACTACCTGTGAAAAATTTAACCACTAAACATTATAATTATGAAAACAAACACCATTTTCAGTGTAATAGCTTGCTTGGCTATGGTTTTATTTTATTCCTGCGTACCGGACGATGCTGTTCCGGAACACTCGGGAAATCCTGAAGAACCTGTTTTTTCTTCGGAACATCCTTATAATCTCAATGTCATATACTTTGTTTCGAATGATCGGGAAGTGAATGCGGACTATGAGCAACGGATCAGTAAAATTATGCTCGAAGGGCAGCGTTTTTTTGCGGACTGGATGGAACACTGGGGCTATGGTTCCAAAACGTTCGGGTTGCTCAGGGATGAAAATATGCAGCGTGTAAAAATACATCTTATCCATGGAACAAAGAGTTCTGACAGTTACCCTTACGAGGGTGGAGCTTCTGCTGTAAAAGAAGAAGTAGAGGCCTATTTTTCGGAACATCCGGAAGAAAAAACCAGTGATCATAACCTCATTATCTGTGCTGTAAACGAGAAGCTTGATGAAGGAGAAGACATGGAAGTTGGCGTTCCTTTTTACGGGATAGGCAGAGATGCTTATGCCCTCGATTATCCTGGAATGAGTTATGACAATCTCGGTGTGGGGGGAGATGTGGGCTGGAAAGCAACAGTATGGATAGGAGGGTTGTATCATGAAATGGGACATGGACTGAACCTTCCGCATTGCGGTTCGAAGGTAAGCGAATCCGAAAGTGATGATTACGGTACGTCGCTTATGGGGGCAGGTAATTCCACATTTGGTATCAGTCCTACTTTCCTGGCACAATCCAGTGCAGCCATAGTGAATAACTGTCAGGTTTTCTCTGAAGAGAACGGAATGTTTTATACGGATACAAATGCATATATAGACAGATTGAGTGCCGGTTATGAAAATGGTGATATTATCGTTACCGGATCTTATGTGAGTGATGTTCCGGTGACTGATATTACGTATTATCATAAAGTCGGCACAGACTCCGGGGGATACCGGGCCATAACATGGGTAGGAGAACCTACCGGAGAACAAAGCTTTCAAATGAGAATGCCCATATCCGAATTTCAGGAAAGGGGAAATGAGGAATATACGTTTAGCATTATTCTCCATCACGAAAACGGAAACAATACCTGGACTGATTTTAGCTATGCTTTTCAATCGGATATTCCGGATATCCATATAAGTATCGGACAGCAAAATGTATATGACAAAACAAATTGGCAGATAATTGATGTTAGTTCCGAGGAAACCGTAAATGAAAACGGAGCGGTTGCCCATGTACTGGACGGAAACCCCCAGACCTACTGGCATTCCCGCTGGAATACGGATACGCCCGGATATCCTCATTATTTCGTAGTAGATATGAAAGAAGAACTTCAGTCAAAGGGATTTGTTATATACCAGAGAGTAGGAAGGCGTGCCATCAATGCATATGAAATAGAAGTAAGCAGCGATAGTATGGCCTGGGAAACCCTGGCAGAAGGTTCATTGGAGGATACTTATGAACAGGTGATAACACTTGCCGGGGAAACGAAATTCCGTTATTTCCGTTTTACCGCAAAATCCTCTCATGACGGGGAACCGTTTGCTGCGTTGGCAGAGATCGGCGTATATCACTGATAATAATGCTGTTTTACAGCCCGGATCCTATTATTAACCCTTAATCCAAATACTTATGAAATGTTCTTATGAAAAACTAAAGTGGTTTGTATTGTTCCTGGTCATTGCCGGGAGCATATTTTCCTGTGACGTACCCTCCGCAAACGAACCGGAAGAACCCTCGGTTCCCGGTGAAGAAGAGATTACTGCCGAAGGGGTCCTGGAGTTTGAAGAAACACCTTCCGGAACGGCAGAGGCCGCAAGATTGGGACAATCGAACCCGGCCTCTGATTTTTTGCCTACAGGTTTTTATCTTCCGCCGGATACCGAACTGGTGGTAAAGGTCGATCCCGTAGCGTCCGGGAGCGGAACACCGGTATTGCTCATCGGGTCGTATTCCCGGTATGAAGCCAAGTGGAATCCGACACAAGTTTCATTGACAGCAGGTATCAATACGATAACCGGAGACGAATACGGTGGTATAATATACGTGAGATATCATGCCGGCGAAGGTAGTGCGGCCTCCGGAAAAGTCCGTATCGAATTTATGAACGGGCATCAGCCCATGCCGTATTTCGTTTACGGAGAAACGACCAACGGGCAGTGGCAGACCATGCTCGATACCTGGACGGAAGCTCCGGATGTACTTCTGGTAAGCAATAAGGCTATGATCGTAGCATCAAGGGATAAGGCCTTGGAATACCGCGATGAAGATCAGAACAGCTTGCTTGCCATTGCAGAACAGATACTGGATGCGGAAGCAGCAATAAGCGGTCTCGACGGTTCTGCTCCGGAACATCAAAGAAATGTACATCGTCTGTTGATGACCGAAACCGATATGGAAGACACATTCATGGCTGCTACATGGTACCGGACCTGGTATCACAGGGATGTTGTCAATAACATCCTTACGGTAGAAGGACTCGGACAGGATGGATGGGGTCCCTGGCATGAACTGGGACACATGCACCAACAGGGATCCTGGACCTGGGACGGACTGGGAGAAGTTACGGTTAACATCTATTCCCTCGCTGCGGAAAGAGCCATGGGGGTAACTCCTTCCCGGCTGGTGAGGGATGGAGTCTGGTATGCGGTGACAGATTATCTTGCGCTTCCCGATGAAGAACGGGACTTTAACAGTAGTGCTGCCGGACTGTTTGTAAGGCTCGGAATGTTTCAGCAATTGTGGTTGGCCTACGGAGACAGTTTTTTTCAGCAGTTGCATAAGGAGACACGGGAAGAACAGGCGGATCCGGGGAGCACGGAAGCAAAAATGCGCTATTTTATGCTGAAAACATGTGAGATCACCGGAAACGATCTTGGAGAATTTTTCCGGAAATGGGGATTGAAGGTCAGTTCGTCCGTTTATGATGAGATATCGGCATTGAACCTTCCTGCTCCTGAAGAAGATCTTACAAAACTCACCGATGATCCGGACTGGGAAAGCAGATGGCTCATTGCCGGTTACAGCTCGCAGGAAACGGGAGGCGAAAATGGTAGAGCTTCTAATGCCATAGACGGAGATCCGGCTACATACTGGCATTCGCAATGGTCGGGAGATAACCCTGCAGTGTACCCGCATTATATAGCAGTGGACATGAAAGAAGTAACCACCCTAAACGGTTTTACACTGACACAGCGTGACGGACAGCGCAAAGTGAAGGATATAGAATTGCAGGTAAGCAATGACAACAATAATTGGGAAAGTATCGGTGATTATGTGCTGGATGACACCGAAATGGCCCAAAACATAGATTTGCCGGAAAGCAGATCGTTCCGGTATTTTAAAGTAATTATGAAATCTGCCTACGACGGACTTCAATTTGCTGCATTGGCAGAAGTTACGGTATATTGATATGCTTAACCTATAATGTTTGTAAAGGCCCGGAGATGATCCCGGGCCTTTTTTACTTACTGAAAACCAGGAACTCCGGTTGCAGTATCGCAATTTTATCCCGGGTATTAGCCATAAGATTTTTTGCGATTATGGTCAGGGATCCGGAACGGCGGTGTTCCCGGTACCCGGCGTCACAACAGGTACATGATGCAGATGAGGACATAGTTATTTGTTTTTTGAGGTTAGCATATTCCGGTGCCGGCCCGAAGGCGTTTACCGGTTAACATATTTTTCGACCGATCCGGGAATTTCGATGCCCGGCGGAAGTAAAGGGTCACTGACGGGAGTTTCCATAACTTCGGTTACCGGGATGACCCCGGCCCATAGCGGAAGTAGATGGTCTTCTTTATCGTCGACAACGCCTTCTGCACGTATTTTGGCAGAGGCCGTGTCTATGCTTATCTCCAGAACGCGTGTGGCACGGAGTTCTTTGTCGTTGGGCTGCCTGACGTGATCCCAGTGATCCGGAACCATATGATTGATAATATACCGGAGTGCATGCATTTTTTCCGTGTCATCTTCTACGGCCCGGACACTCCCGAATATATTGACCGACCTGTAATTGGCCGAATGATGAAATGCCGAACGGGCCAGTACCAGTCCGTCGAGGCGGGTGACCGATACACAGGCTTTTTCCGCTTCGAGCAAACAGGCCATCATCCGGTTTTTCAGCGAACCGTGTATGTAAAGTTTGTCTCCGTCGCGTCCGTAAGCCGTAGGGATCACAAGAGCCTGACCCTGCCAGATATAGGCGATATGGCACAAAAAAGTATCGTCGAGAATACGGTATATTTGTTCCTGGTCGTAGGTAGCTCTTTTCGGGCCACGGGTGACTTTGTTCAGAGCGGAGATGTTGTAATCGGACATAACATGTCTGTTTTAAGATTGTGGTTTTACTTTACCGGCTACGGTTCCGTTTTTCTGCCCGTATTTATCCGGTGTGGTTTTCTGGGTATCCCCGGAAAACTATTAGGTATAGGGATGTTCTTCGATGAGTGTTATGGCTTCGTGGCGTACGGGAAAATTACACGAGTTGGCAATAAAACACAGTTTACCTGCCTGGTGGTGCAGGTCGTTCACCTTGGCTTCCATAGACTTTTCACGTATAGTAACCCTGGGACGTAGGGTAACACAGGTAAAGTGCCCGCCACCGTCTGCCGTTTCCTTCATAAAGCCTGTCGCCCCGTCCTCATAAGCCGTAACGACCACTCCGGCCTGCGAACACAGATGTAAAAACCAGAGCATGTGGCAGGAGGCTATGGAGGCTACGAGAAGTTCTTCCGGGTTATGACGCGATGCATCTCCGCGGAATGCAGGATCGGAAGAACCGCTAATAGCTGCTTTGCCCTCGCATATAATCCTGTGATTACGGTTATAGGAACGATAATCGGTGGTACCGGACCCCTCATTTCCTGTCCATTCTACAAGGGTTTGATATTCATGTGTTTTACTCATCTTTTTATATTGTCGATAGATGTTTAACCCGAAAATTTTGATTTGTTTATTCAAAAGTAGTAGTTTTATGGGGTGTTTTAGTGGTCCGGTTTTGATATATAAAGTAGTCCGGTTATGATTCCTTACAAAACGATTATCCGATTAGATAAAAAATCCTGTACTCCCTTGTACATCCAGTTGTGTAACCAGTTGATACAACTGATCAAATGTGGAGTTCTACCGCCTTCTTCCAGACTTCCCGGAACACGGTGGATGTCGGACACGCTTGGTATTCACCGAAAAACGGTGATTGCGGCTTATGACGAACTGGTCACCCAGGGATGGACGGAAGCCTCACCGGCCAGGGGAACATTCGTAAACAGCTTACTTCCCATTGTGGAAAAACGTCCTATACCCGGGGAAAAATGGGGGGAGGATACGCTCAAAATACAGCAGACTTCCGGCTTCTCCTTCGTACATCGAAAACACCTGGACAGCACCGATGCCAGGTTTCCGGAGGAAGGGCTCATCGTATTTGACGATGGTGTCCCGGACAACCGGATTGCCCCTATTGAGGAGATTGCCAGAGCATACCGGAATGTTGCGCGAAAATCCTATAACCGGAAACATTTGTCTTATGGTTCGGTTTACGGCAACAGGGAACTCCGGGAAGCTTTGGCCGCTTACCTCAATGATACAAGAGGGTTGCATACCACTCCGGAGAATATACTGATAACCAGGGGAAGCCAGATGGGGATCTACCTGTCGGCGAGGTTGCTTCTTGGAGAAGGCGGTATCATGGTGGTTGGGGAGACCAATTACAGGTCGGCCAATAAGGTGTTTACAGAAGCGGGAGGGAAACTGGAGCGTATCCGCGTAGACGAGTGTGGTATCGTTACGGACGATGTAGAGAAAATATGCAGGAGCAGAAAGATCAGTGGTGTATATGTCACTTCTCATCACCACCATCCTACCACGGTTACACTTTCTGCAAACCGGAGAATGCACCTGCTGGAACTGTCAAAGAAATACGGTTTTGCTATTGTAGAAGACGATTACGATTATGATTTTCACTACAGCAATGCTCCTATTTTGCCCCTGGCCAGCAGTGATACGGGGGGAAATGTTATTTATATAGGAGCTTTGTGCAAGATCGTGGCCCCGGCCATACGTGTGGGATATATGGTGGCGCCGCAGGATTTTACAGACGAAGCTTCACGGTTACGAAGGGTGATCGACAGACAGGGCGATCCGTTACTGGAACTCACACTTGCCCATATGTTCCGTGACGGAGAGATACAGCGGCATAGTAAGAAAGCCCTGAAAATGTACCACGAACGCCGGAACCTCTTTTGTTCCCTGCTCCGGAAAAAACTGCACTGTTATTTCGATTTTCAGACTCCGGAAGGGGGGATGGCCGTATGGGTACGGTTGCGCGGTAATTATTCATGGGATGAAATAAAAGAAGAAGCCCTGAAGAACGGCTTGCGGATCGGGGGCTCCTGCGGAGATGAAAACGATCCTGTCGAACCTCCTTACCCCGGCACACGTATGGGATTCGCTTCCCTGAATACGGATGAGATCCGGGAAGCCATCGGGCGCCTTGAGAAAACCATGAAGAGTATAGGCGAAAAGGCGCTCTGATTCCTGGGATATGGACCTCAGATTTTTTAATTCTTTCTTGCTTTTTTATCCTCAAAAAGTAAATATGGAAAACGGTTTCCATAAAAAAACCGCCTGAATAATATCAGACGGTTTTTTTTATATATCATTTTTTCCGGTTGGAATGAAGGGAACTTTAACCTTCGAATCCTCCCATGTCATCATCGCCGTTACCGCCTCGCTGGCCTCTTTCGCGTTCCTTTTTGTTGGGCTGATTGAAGCGATAGGTGAAAGACAGCGTAAACTGTCGCTCTCTCCATTGGTTTTCACTTTCCCTGAGGAAGGTCTCGGTGGTGGTATCCGTGCGCATTTTTCGCGAGTTGAAAAGATCACTTACGTTAAGTGAAACCGTTCCTTTATCCTTGAGAATATCCTTGCTGAATGCCAGGTTGGTAGAAAACATTCCCTGGTTTTCGTTCTGTGAGTTCCGGGAAGGGCCACGGTAAAACAATACTGTCTGAAAATCGACTTTCCACGGGAGATTTACCTTGGAGTTGAGCCGTGTAAACCAGCTGGTATTGTCCGCATCAAAGCTCTGATCATTATAACTACCTCTGAGTTCGGAACGGAAGATATTGAGGTCGGTATTCAGTCTCCACCAACGGAAAGGCGAATACATGACGGCAAATTCCAAGCCGTAGCGGCTGTCAGTCGCCAGGTTGATGGGCGTACGTCGCAGTATAGGGTCGCCTTCATTGGTCAGCTCACCGGTGGCTTCACTGATAAACTGGAATACATCGGTAGCATGCTGATAATACACGGAAGTGTTGAAAGTAACATGCTGCCATTGCTTGAGATAACCTATGTCGAAAACATCGGAATAGCTGGGATCGAGATCGGGATTCCCCTCAAAAAAGTTGGTCTTGCTCTCCCTGGAAGGGAAAGGGTTGAGAAAACGCGACCACGGACGTCTGATACGGCGGTTATAGCCGAGTGTTACGGTTTCGTTCTCGCCGACTTCATATCCTAAATTGACGGTAGGGAACAGTTTGCTATAGTTCTTTTTGGCATCGAGGTCGTAGCCTTCCACGGCCACGGAAATATCGGTGATCTCCGTACGAAGCCCGAGTAAGACATTCATTTTGCCGAAGAACTTGGTGCCGTATTGTACGTAAAAGGCATGGACATCCTGGGTGTAGTCAAACAGGTTGGTCAGATCCTGGTTGAGAAAAAAGTCGCCGTTGGCATCCTGGTTTTCAACCCGGTAATCGTTGGACATGTCCATAAGTTCACCACGGTACCCGGCTTCGAACTGGGTATTTTCTCCTATGGGATAAACATAATCGGCCTGCAACAGTATATTCCGCTGGTCTTCGAGAGTGCTCAGTCTTTCGAAAACCGTGGAGTCGACGGGCATCGTGGTATGTTCCCTGATCAGGGAACGCTCGTCTTCCTTGTTGTCACTGTGCTGTAACATTACCGAGAGTTCATGCCCGTCCTCGTTGAATTTATGGATGTAGTTGAGGTTGAATTCTATGGTCTTGTCCAGTTCGTCCTCCGAAGTGTTACGGAAAACGTGGCTGGTGAGTTCGCGGTCTGCATTGAACTTGTCCGTATAGTTCCGGGTAGTATTATCACCGTCGTTATTGCGGAAAAATACCGAACCTACGATAGAGTTTTTATCATCGATATCATATTCGATACCGAAGTTGGAGTTGAAGGAATTCCGTTTCCTGTTGCGTTCCCGGGTTTCGTTGAGAAACCTGTTCGGAATAGTATCCGAAAGATATTGTGTCCTGTCGAAGGAATTCCCCGGAGAATCCCTGTAGTTATATCCTGTTGTCGTAAAGAAATTGAACTTCCCGGTACGATAGTTCAGGTTGGCAGAGATCCCGTGATTATCCGGGGTACCGGTATTGGCCACAAAAGATCCGTTAAAACCGCTCAGCTTTCCTTTTTTAAGGATAATATTCAGAATTCCACCTGTTCCCTGGGCATCATATCTGGCGGAAGGGCTGGTAATGACTTCTACTTTTTCAATGGCATCCGAGGGTAATTGCTGTAATACCTGGGTAGCACTTTGCCCTACCATACTGGAAGGCCTCCCGTTGATAAGAATACGAACGTCATCGTTTCCGCGCAGGCTGACGTTCCCTTCTGCATCGACAGAGACCGAGGGCACATTATCGAGAACATCCGATACGGTACCACCGCGTGTGGTGAGGTCCTGTCCGACATTGTATATTTTTTTATCCAGTCGTAATTCTACCGTGGTTCGCTGGCCTACGACTTCTACTTCATCGAGTTGCGCGATATCGAGAGAAAGCGGGATAACACCGAAATCCCTGGATTTGGTGATGGATTGATTTTTTAGTGTGAAGGGGCGGTAAGAAATGAATTCTACACTGATGTCATAGTTTCCGGGGCTTACTGTTACATTGAATTTTCCATCCAAATCGGTCATCCCTCCGGTAACAATATCAGGATCGTCAAGGCTTTTGAGAACCAGAGTGGCAAATTCCAGGGGTTCCTGTGTTTCTTCATCGACGACCGTCCCCGTGAGTGTGACCGAATTTTGGGCAAAAGAGTATTGCAAAAGGAAAATACTCAGTAATAATAAGAATTTTTTCATTACTTGGGTGAGTTACTTTTTTAAGGTTTTTTTAGTTAGATCGTAAAAGTAGGTCAAGGTTTAAGGGCATTTGGTTAAATGTTTGTTAAATGTAAAATTTAACACTTAAGGCTGTAAACCCTTTGTTTTATTGGAGATAACGCAAAAAATAACCGCCGCGTTTAAACGCGGCGGCGGTCCTTTATATTTCGTATAACCTGAACCGGGAATTATCCCAGGAAAGGGTAACGATAGTCTTCCGGAGAGACAAAAGTTTCCTTGATAAGTCTCGGGGATGCCCATCGCAGCAGGTTGAGCATGGAACCGGCCTTATCATTGGTTCCGGAAGCCCGTGCACCCCCGAAGGGTTGTTGTCCTACGACAGCACCGGTAGGTTTGTCGTTGATATAGAAGTTACCTGCACTGTTCTGCAATGCTTTGGTAGCCTCGTCTATGGCATAACGGTCTCGGGAGAATACCGCACCTGTTAGTCCGTATTCCGAAGTGTTGTCTACCAGTTGCAGGGTTTCCTTCCAGTCCTCGTCTTTATAGACATAAACGGTAACCACGGGGCCAAAGAGCTCTGTAGTCATGGTTTTGTATTTCGGATTGGTGGTGAGGATAACGGTGGGTTTTATAAAATACCCCTTGGATTTGTCGTAATCTCCACCGATGATCACTTCTGCATCACTGTCGGCTTTAGCCTGATCGATATAGCTGGCCAGTTTATCAAACGAACCTTCGTGGATCACTGCGTTGATGAAGTTATTCATGTCTTCCGGTGAACCCATTTTAAAGGATTCTACATCTGCTTTTACAAAATCGAGTACTTCCTGCGCAATAGATTCGGGCAGATATACTCTCGAGGCCGCACTACATTTTTGTCCCTGGAACTCAAAAGCACCCCGGGAGATCGCCGTAGCCACCTGTTTGGGCCTGGAATCGGGATGAGCGATGATAAAATCTTTTCCGCCTGTTTCCCCGACGATCCTCGGATAGGTTTTATACGTGTGAATATTAGCTCCTATCTTGGCCCAGATATTCTTAAATACATTGGTCGACCCGGTGAAGTGTATCCCTGTAAAATCGGGGCTTGCCAGTACCGTATCCGTAATCATGGCCGGATCACCGTACACGACATTGATAACGCCGTCAGGTACGCCGGCTTCCCTGAAAACATCGACGATAACCTTGGCAGAGAATATCTGACTGTCACTGGGTTTCCAAACCACAACATTACCCATCATGGCAGCACTTGCAGGAAGGTTACCGGCAATGGCGGTAAAGTTGAACGGCGTTATGGCATAGACGAATCCTTCGAGCGGACGATATTCCACACGGTTCCATACCCCTTCGGAAGATTCGGGCTGATCGTTGTATATCTGGGTCATGTATTCGACATTAAACCTCAGGAAGTCTACGATCTCACAAGCGGAGTCTATTTCGGCCTGGTGTATGTTTTTGGATTGTGCTATCATCGTAGCAGCGTTCATCTTTGCCCTGTACGGTCCCGCGATAAGGTCTGCGGCACGAAGGAAAACGGCAGCGCGTTGTTCCCAGGTAAGTGCGGCCCATTGCGTACGGGCTTCCAATGCTGTAGCTATAGCTTTTTCTATATGTGACTTTTCGGCAAGGTGGTATTTCCCGACCACATGCTGATGATCATGCGGTGGTGTAATAGACTTCGTATTTCCGGTACGGATCTCCTCGTTACCTATATACAGCGGGATATCTTCCGATCCGTTGAAATACGTCTTATACTGATTTAACACCTCTTCTCTTTCCGGGCTCCCGGGGGCGTATGACTTTACGGGTTCATTGACCGCCACAGGAACGTGAAAAAAACCTTTTCCCATTTCTCAGATTAATTTTAAGCGTTTAGTGTATCTTTTTTGCGCCCCGACAGGGCAGGAAATATTGTGTAAATGGACAATATGCAGCCAAAGGTAATAAATAGCAAAGGGTTAGAAGAGCATTTAACAAAGAAATTTCACAAGGGGTGTGAAGGCTTTCGTAAACCGTAAAATACAAACGTTCCCCCCATTTCGGGAAGGGTTTGAAAGATGACGAATGCCGGCAGGTCCTGTAAAGTTTATTCGAAATCGAGGCTGGCCGAATTCACGCAGTACCGTGTTCCGGTCTCTGTAGGACCATCGTCAAAGACATGTCCCAGATGCCCGCCGCAATTTGCACAGCGTATCTCGGTGCGGATCATACCGTGTGAGGTATCTTTCAGGTACTCGATAGTACCGTCGATAGCTTTGTCAAAACTGGGCCATCCGCAACCACTCCGGAATTTATGTGTGCTTTCGAACAAAGGTGTTTTACAGGCAGCACAACAATAGGTGCCATTTTCGAAATGCAGGTTGTAGGCTCCGGAATGTGGAAATTCGGTACCTCCCCGGCGGAGTACCCGGTAGGCTTCCGGGGAAAGCTCGGCTTTCCATTCGTCTTCGGATTTATGTATGGGGTACTCTGTGTTGGACATGATCAGTACATAAAAGAGTTTATAATTTAAAGATATAAAAAATAAAGCCGACTAAAAAAAATTGATTGGTCGGCCTTAAATTTTGATTTGAACTTTTTTATCTTCAGATAAAGGTCAAAATTAATTTTTAATTTCGATTTGTTTGATTTGCTCTGGGTTCAAAGCTTTTAAAACTTCATCGAAATTGGAAACATTCAGACCTTGGGCATCCGGATTGGGGATGATTACAATTCTGAAAATCTGATCTTGGGTATATTCTGATGCTAAACCGGATAAATCAAAATTCCCATCTATAAAAATTTCCGTATCTATGTAATTATGCTCAAAGGTGTAGTAAAAAGTGCCCTCATCCGGAGTGTAAGTGAGAGGAAGAAGAGCCCACGAATCGGCTGTAGTACCATCATTAAACTCTACACTGCCCTGGAGCCTATAGACAAGAACAGCATCAGTATCGAGTATTTCAAAATCTGTCTCATCTGCGAAATTTATTATTGCAGAGTATAAATTTGTAGCCGGATCATAGGAAAGATCAACAGGGCCTGCTTCAAATATATGACCGTTCAGGCCATCCAACCCGTCCTGTCCGGGAGGTCCCTGATCTCCTTCACAGGAAACAAAAACCAGTGCGCTTACCAATACTAATGCAAGAATTTTTTTCATCGCTTTTTCGTTTTAAATTTCGTTAAAGTTAATAATTTTCTCTATTACCCTGGTGTCGCCGAGAATTTTTCTATGTCCCAGCCCTTCCGTAATCATCAATTCTCCTTTGTTCAGATGCTGTACGATGTGTTTTGCGGCACTCAGGGGTACATCTTTGTCTTCTTTGTCATGGATAACAAGAACGGGGATATGAACATCACGGGCTGCGATGCTGGCAGAGAGCTGGTTTATGTCAAATCCTACACGCTGGTCAAAAGAGGTTTTGAGATTGTGCCCGATTTCCGGTTTGAGCCCGAGGGTTTTTACAAAATCGACAGCGATATCCGATACCATATCTCCGGCACCGATGATTACGGCCTTCCTGGCCTGTAATCCTCTTTTTAAGGCATTGAGTACCGTCATTCCCCCGAGAGAGTGCCCGATAGCGATATCGAACGGTCCGTATTTTTCTTCGAGAAACAGGACCGCATCTATAAATTCGGACATATTGGATGTTTTTCCGGCTGCTTTTCCATGTGCCGGTGCATCAAAACTTATGGTGGTATAACCTTGCCGGACCAGGGTATCGGCAATTTTGACGAGTTGTGTACCCCGGCCGCTCCAGCCGTGGACGAGCAATGCTTTTTTAGCTCCCTTACCGTATGTGTATACCACGATTTCCTTTTGGAGACCGGGGACGGTTTCCCTGGTTTGCGTACTTTCCTCATCCATGTGTTGTTCCCGTTTCGGGAGTTTGTACTTTAATGGCGTGGTAAAGAGCCTGGTCGCAAATTTTGTAGCCAGGGCAGGAGACATCGATTGCAGAAATTTACCGGTGTATTTAATCGAACTCGGTATTTCTACAGACTGCCGGTATTGCTCTTTGTTGGCCTTATCTTCCATAATCAAAGGATTAAAAGGTGCAAGTTAAGCCATTGTTTTCAGGATTCCATACACCGGAAGAGGTTTAACAATACGTCGTTTATCCGGGTTTTTCGGTTTTTCGGTTTTTTTTCTGATGCTTTTTGTCGATTTCGGTAAGGGTTTTGCCCCGGTCCCTGCCGTAAAAAAGGTGTTTGGGACTTCCGATGATCTGTGCCGAATAAATACCGGAATGCCCGGAAAACAAATAGGCGGTTACACAGGCCAGGGCTATAAAGACCCCGCTTTCGATACCGAAGAGTTCAATGCCCATAATGGTACAGGCGATAGGGGTATTGGTAGCACCGGAAAATACGGCTACGAATCCCATTCCGGCCAGAAGGGCTGCCGGAAGCGGAATAAACAGGGCCAGTGCATTTCCGAGGGTAGCCCCGATAAAGAACAAGGGGGTTACTTCCCCTCCTTTGAAGCCTGCTCCCAGCGTAAATGCCGTAAAGAGTATTTTAAGCAGAAAATCGTAAGGAGGAAGCTGGTTTTCGAAAGCCTCCACAATAGTGGGGATACCCAGCCCTATGTATTTTGTAGTCCCTATAAAATAAACAACAACAGCGAGAACCGCTCCTCCGACGACAGGTCGTAATGGCGGATATTTTATTCCCGAACCAAAAAGGGCACTGAAAAAATGGGTAGACCGGGAAAACAGTAAAGCAGCCAGGCCGAAAATAATGCCTGCACATACGGCCCAGAGCAGAAAAGGCAATTGCATGTCGGGGACGAGGTCCACGTGATAATGGGTGTGTTCCACCTGCCACCAACGGCAGGCATAATCGGCAATTACAGCCGTGATAAAACTGGGAAGCAGGGCTTCGTAGCGCATTCTCCCGATAACCAGGACCTCAAGTGCAAAAATAGCCCCGGCGAGAGGTGTGCCGAAAACGGAGGCAAATCCGGCACTGATCCCGATGACCAAAAGGATTTTCCGGTCCCTGGGCCGCAGCCGGAATATCCGGGTAAACTGGTCGGCAATGGCTCCGCCCATCTGTACTGCCGTACCTTCCCGTCCGGCAGAACCACCGAAAAAGTGTGTGGCTACCGTACCAAAAAGTACAAGAGGGGCCATTTTGAGCGGAATAATCTGTTTCGGACTGTGAAACTCCTCCAGGAGCTGGTTGTTGCCTTTTACTACGTCCTGCCCCCAGTAATGATAGCTAAACCCGATGAGTAGTCCGCCAAAAGGTAATAACCATATAATCCAGGTATGGGTTTCGCGGAAATCGGTAGCCCATTGCAATGAAAATAAGAGAAGGGCAGAAGCCGATCCGGCCAGAATACCTACCAGGGCAGATAATATGATCCACTTACCGATAAAAAATAAGGAAGGGAGTTGTTCTACGGAACGCAGCTTTCGGGAAACTTCTTGTCTGGTCATGAATAGTACCTGTTATAAATTACACATGAAATGCCATGCACCACTGTGGTGATGGTCACGATAACAGGCGCCATTATCCCTTGTAAAAGGGCGGTTCAGGGCAGACACCATTGCCACTGATTTTACAGTGTTCAAAATTAGTTAAAATTTCGGAATCTACGGATAAAATTTAATACAAACCGGGGTGTTCACTGCTGTTTCGGAAGCGTATTCCAGTTTTCCGGTGTTTTCATCGATAGTAAACCGGGCAATATTCCCGGAATTCTGATTGGCTGCATACAGTGTTTTTCCGGAAGGATGGATGGCGAAATTCCGAGGGAATTTTCCGTGAACAGGTTGAAACTGCACGACAGATAATTTCCCGTTTTCCGGGTGTATGGCATAGACCACAATACTGTCGTCACCGCGGTTGGAGCCATAGAGGAATCTCCCGTTGGGATGTATATGGATGTCCGCACCACTGCTGGTTCCTTTAAAATCTTCCGGTAATGTGGATAGGGTTTGTATTTCGGAGAGAATTCCTGTTTCACTGTCAAACGCATAAGCGTTAACGGTATTGTCGAGCTCATTGATAAGATATGCGTATTTACCGTTTGGATGAAATGCGATATGACGAGGTCCGGCCCCGGGTCTGGTGGCTACGAACCCATCGGAAAGCGGAAGGAGTTTATGTTGTTCACGGTCTATCCGGAACGTCCATATTTTATCACTGCCCAGGTCGGGGACATAGGCAAAGCGATTATCGGGGGAAAGAAAAAGAGAATGCGGGTGCGATTCGGCTTGTCTGCCTTTATCCGGTCCGGAACCGTGTAACTGCACGGCATCTACAGGTGTGAGCATTCCTTTTTTGTCTCGTTTATACATTTTTACCACACCGCCGGCATAATTCACGGCAAAGACATAATCGCCCTTCCTGTCAAGTCCCACATAGCAGGGAGCCTTGGCATCCGTGGATATTTCCTGTAGATGTACCGGGTTCCGGAAATCGCTGAGGTCATAGACATGTACAGCACCGATTTCCCCTTCCCTGCCAACTTCGCTCACCACATACAGGTTGTTGCGGTCTGGCGAAACGGCGAGGTATGACGGATTGGTGACTTCTGCGGCTACTTTTTGTTTTAGCAGGGAGGCGTCATCTTCGTTGCGTTTCAGTAAATAAACCCCTTCGGCCTGCCCGTTGACAAAACCTTCGTCGCGGGTGTACGTACCTACAAAAGCATAGGAAGCTTCTCGGGGCATAACTGCTGTGAGGCCTTTTTCGGGATCCGAAGACTTCTCAGTTTTATTTTTTTTTTCCTTACATGCCATTAGTACCAGGGAACACGTAACGAGAAAGACTACTTTTTTTATCATGAGGAAGATCGATTTAATATCTGTGTTTCTTTATATCCTGCCCGAATGTCAACAGATTGTTATCAGGATCGAGTATAGAAAATTCCCGTTGTCCCCATAACTTGTTTTCCAGCGCCCCATTCGGATGGATACTTATATTTCTTTCCAGCAATTGCTGGTACAAGGCATCAATAGTATCGGTTCTGATATAAACCTGTCCGTAATTTTCTTTCGGATCAAGATCGACGAATTCAAAAAAATGAAGCTGAACGCTGTCTTTCTCTATCATGAGATAACCTTCGAAATCGGCCTGTCCGAATTCTTTAAAACCGAGTTTACGCAGATAAAAATCTCTGGTTTGATTTTTGTTTCGCATGGGTAATTTCGGGTGAATAGCTTTGAGCATATCATAGTTGTTCTGCATGTGACCGAAAGGTGTAAAACCCGGATTTTACATCGGTAACTCGTATTGATATGTTCAAAAATAGGTAATTTTTGTATAAGATCTTTACGACGGATGTGTTTCATAGTTTTCCGGAAGGTTAATTCCTGCGCGATGAGGGAAAATACGGCGTTTAAAATTGCAGAATGTCTTAATTTTTAATATATTGCAAAAGTAAATAATTCAATATTTGATTTGGTATACCTTTTTTTTAACCTTAATTTTTAAATTTTAGTTAGTTATGTCATTTAAAGCAACTTTAGAAGTAGGCGGTAAAAAAGTAAACATTTTACACGCAAACTACGATCTGGCACAAGAAGTAGATGCCACAGGACGACCATCTTCCGTAACGCGCGGAGGAAGAATATATTTAACTGTTGAATCTTCCGGAGACTCTTTCTTTTTTGAGTGGATGACCAACAATTTCGAACGTAAAAACGGTGTTATCACCTATATTAAGCGGGATACCGATGCCAAACTCAGGGAAGTACACTTTACCGAAGGGTATCTCGTAAAATACAAAGAAAATTTCGAGGCTGCAGGGAGAAATCCCCTGACGGAAACGTTTACCATTTCGTGTCGTATGATCTCCAGCGGAGGCGGAGAACATGTCAACGAATGGGTGTAAGCACACTTTCCCCGATCTGATATTATTTATATAGAAGATCAAATCAAATGTTGCACAGGGGAGGTGCCGAAACTTCCCCTGTATTTTTTAAGATTCTTTCCCGGACAATACTAATCGATCAGGATACGAAAAGATCCCTTTCTTACTCCTGAAGCTTTTGAACAAGGTATGTGTTGTATGCAGAAGTCCAATCCGTGTGGATATTACAGTCTTCTCCAACAGTACCTCTGAATGTGATGCATATTTATGTAACGATCGGTATATTGTAAGAAACGATTAAAATCAGCTTCAAATCATGAGTTTTTTATCAAAATTTGCTTTGGACGGACAGGAGATGAACGTACTTGACTACGAAATCATGTTCGACCAGGATTCGGATATCAGCGATAAACCGTCTTCCGATCCCCGTGGCGGAAAAATACGTCTTGTCGTAGAACTGACCAGGAGTACGATGCTTTACGAATGGATGATCAGCAGTTCGCAAACCAAGAACGGCAGGATTATCTTTTACAAACGGGATGCCCTGAGCAAGCTGCGCGAAGTGGAGTTCAGACACGGTTATTGTCTGAATTATCGCGAGCGGTTTTCTGCCGACAGCGATAAACCCTTGCGGGTGCAGATCCTTATTTCTGCCAGAGAAATAGTAATTAACAGTATTCCTTTTACTAAAAACTGGGCTTTACGAACATAACACTACTTTAATTTACAGCATTATGAATGATGCCCTGACACAAAGATTACTTCGGATAACAGCAGATCATCATCAGCGACCGATGCTGATGACCGGGCATCGTCATGTCTGTCGGGATCCACTCGCAGAAGAAGTTTATGACGATGCATTGTATAGTATGGAAAATAATATGCCGGATATTATGAACGATCCCTACGACCGGAGCGAGGAAAAATTCGGAGTTACGACACGGGAAGAGGTTATTGTGGTTGTACCCGGAAGGTTGAACAGGGAGCAGGTTATTAAACTACATATCTGCACGGATAGCAGTGATATGCTAAACCATATAGAAAATAATACCAGGCGGCTGAGGTCATGGTTAAAAGGTTGCTTTTCAGGTTCCGAAATCCCCTGGCAGATCAGTAGAATGCAAAAGCAGTATATGTCCGGGTTGGGAAAATCTCCGGAGACGGTTATGACCTTGACAGCTACAGGTATTGAGGGTCGTAATACGGATACCGGCAGGAATACCCGTTTATCTTTTTACCGTGGAAATGTGGCAAAAGATGCTCGAAGTATAAACCTGCGTTACGCTGGAAGAAATTAAAGCTTTATACAACCGAAACCGGTAGTAGAGCGACATTAAACAGATTGGAGTAAAACCAGCATGAAGCATAACCCTTACACCGTTGGCGAGATATACGCATTACTCACAATGTGGATAAGTGTTATGGGGTCTTGTGTCGGGAAAATTGTCTTATAATATGATCTCAAGGCCGGGTACGACCGGTTTTTCCGATATAGATAAAAGATATGTCTTTCTTCATGTAGGGATTGATGTGAAAGATACTGCAAACTAAATTGTTATAAATAATGAAAGCGAGAAACAGCCTTTTATGATTGTTTTGATAAAAAACTAAAGAAACGCCCCGAATTATATAGAAAACATGAACCAAAAATAACAGCTATGGCTACTCAAACCAGTGTAAAGATCCGTATAGACGGTGAAGATGTCATCGAGTTTGATAACCTCGAAATAACCCAGCAGATTCACGGACATCATACGTTCTCCTTTGTCGAAATATTTAACAAGGGGTTCTCTCAGAATGCGCTCGACAGGATGCAGCGCTATATCGGTTGCATGGCCTATATCGAAATTGTTCCCAAAAATTTTGCTGCCGGAGAAGCACATGTCTTTCACGGGGTCGTGACGGATGCCAGTCTTGCACGTGCCGGAGGTGATGCGGGGGGAATTGTGATCTCCGGTCACAGTCCCACCGTGTATATGGACGGGATACCCCGCACCCGGAACTTTGTAGGCGATAGCTTTTCCAAGATCATTCATGAAGTGACCCGTTCGCATACGGGAAAGGTGAAATTCAGCCAGAATGCGGAAGACGAACAACCGGATTATATCGTGCAGTACAAAGAAAGTGATTTCGATTTTCTGCGAAGACTGGCACAGAAAAAAGGGCATTGGTTTTATTTTAACGGGGAAGAGCTCATTTTCGGAAAACCCCGTGGAAAACAGGTGTCACTGGAATACGGGCATACGCTGGAGGAGTTCGACATCCGGGTTAGTGCGCGTCCCCTGGGATTCCGGTATTCGGGTTATGAAGCTACCGCAGCGGAGGTACAACAGGCCCGTTCTTCGGAACTACAAAAGAATTTTCAGGGCGTATTACAACATATGGTAGAAATGTCCGAAAAAATGTATCCCGAAGGAGAAACAGGATTGTACTATCACCATCCCATCTCGGAAGGAAACGCGCGTAATCATTTGCTGGACAGGGTGAAGATCCAGCGAAGGGGTAAAGAGGCACGCCTCGTTATGGCTACCGGTATATCCGAGGATACCCGGTTCCGTATCGGGGACATTATCGGTATCAAGGAACCTAAATTCGGACTTACACAAAACCCGAGTGATCTGGTCCAGGAAAAGTATTACGGGAATTATTATGTCATAACGTTACATCATCACTGTGACGGAAAGGGGAATTACAGTAATGATTTCACTGCGGTCCCCGATTCGGTAGACGTACCTCCCTATACCGACATTTTTGCTCCGCCTGTAGCAGAGACCCAATCTGCCGTAGTGACGGATAATAACGACCCGAAAGGTTTGGGAAGGGTTAAAGTGAAATTTCACTGGGATTATGAGAGCCCGTGGATACGCATGGTACAACCGCACGGCGGGGGGAATAAAGGATTTTATTTTATTCCGGAAGTGGGAGAAGAAGTACAGGTGGCTTTCGAAGGAGGTAATGCCGAGAAACCTTATATCACAGGGACACTCTATAATGGCGGACAATCGAGCGGATATGCCACTGCCGAAAACGATTTTAAGGTCATCCATACCCGCAGCGGCCACATTATTAAACTCAGTGATGCCCAGGGAGCGGAAAGCATTACGATTACGGATAAGAACAAGAACACTATTTTTATCGATACCGTAGGAAATAATATCGATATTACCGCTAATGAAACCATGACCCTGAATGCTAAAAATATGCAGATCAATGTCGAAGAAGACATGGATATACAGGTGGGAAATAACAAGTCGGAAATAGTGACCAACGATTGCATGTTCAGAGCCAACAATCAGGATATAAAAGTTAACGAAGAGATCAAAATACTCAGTACTACCTACAGGCAACAGGCACAGGAAATAGCTACCGATACCAGTGGAGAGATCAAGACCAATGCAGGTGGACTCATCACTATTGCCAGTGCGGAGGGTGTGGATTACGGAGAATAAAAAATAACAGAACGTTATGGAAACCTCAAATTCTATCGTATTAATAGCAGAAAGAGCAGATACTCCGCAGGAAGAACCGGTAAATGTGTTCAGTGGTGTGCAGGTGCAGTCTTCCCGGGTTTATGTCGGAGATTCCAGTTATGAAGAACATCTTTCGGAAGATGCTGTCAATGTAACGGTCGGTGTGTTTTTTGACGGAACCTGGAATAACAGGAATAATACCGATACCAGGCTGGAACATGAAAAAAGACAGCAAAACCAACCTTTCGATGCCAGTCTTGCCGATAAATACATAGCAGGAGAAAACAGTTTTGAGAACTATCATTCCAACGTAGCGCGGCTGGAACCTTTTTATGAGATTATCAATGAAGAAAAACAGAAGCAACTGGCCATTTATATCGAAGGTATAGGTACGGAAGACTATGAAAAAGACACTACTTTCGGAGGGGGATTCGGAACGGGAAGCGCAGGAATTCGTCCTAAGGTCCATAAAGCCTGTGAAAAGATCGTAGAGAACATAGGCCAGAGAAATCTTTTTGAAATTGATTTACTGGTTCTGGATACCTACGGATTCAGCCGGGGAGCGGCTGCTGCACGAAACTTTGTGCACGAAGTCACCCGGAAAGAAGGTGACATCAAACAGGTTATACAGGGGAATCCCCGTACACCCCCGCAAATTATCAGGTATGCGGCAGACAGTGGCGCTTTGGGAGAAGCGTTGCTCGAAGAAGGGATTGAGGTAAAGATGATCGTCGTACGTTTTGTCGGACTCTATGATACCGTGGCCTCTTATGGGCTGATTCACAGTAATGATACGCAGGAACTGAGTCTGGATGCGATAAAAAAAGCCAGGAATACTTTTCAACTGGCTGCTGCAGACGAACACCGTGTGAATTTCAGCCTCACCAATATCGCAAGCACCGGGGGGAAGGGAACGGAAAAGTCACTTCCGGGAATGCATTCCGATATCGGAGGAGGGTATCCGGATACGACCGATGAGGAATGTTTCCTAAACCGGAATGCTTCCATAGCTAATCTCGAAGCCGATCGCGATTTTCTCATCGCACAAGGTTGGTACCGGCCGGAAGAGATTGCTATAAATACGTTTTGGGGAAACCTTCATGGAAATCGGGTTGGCGTCAGTGGAAAGTACGGAGATATCCCTTTACATATTATGGCCGAATTCAGTATAGATAAAAAAGTGGTTATAGATCTGTCCAAACTCAGCAGAAAACATACGGTTACGGGGGAGCTAAGGAATATAAAATCCCGTTTGGATGCCTATGTGAAAGGAGAACAGGGACCGATGATTTTCGAAAATGCCGAAGACAGGGAATTATTGAGATGGTTGAGAAACAGGTACCTGCATTTTTCGGCACATTACAGTAACTGGCTTCCCGGCCCGGCATCGGTTATGCGCCCCAACTGGGAAAACGGCCAGAGAAAGCGTGTCATACATAACGGATAGGTATAAGGATGCAAGCAGACAGATTAAAACAACGGATAGTTATAATACTCACTACAGGAATATTTTCCTGTACAAGCCAGATTCCAATGGAAAAATATGAATGGATACCTTCGGTAAATGCACCCAAAAATTATCCTGCAGAAGTGTACAGGGGAAGATTTATTGCAAGGGACGGGGAAGTACGTATTCCTGCCGGACATACGCTGGGTGCCAAAAACGGACAGGACTGGGGAATGCCCGGCCCTGCCCATTATGCCGGCAATGACTTTCATGAAGTCCCGGAAGCTTTGGAAATTACGTGGTTGTCTTACCGGGAAAACAAGTTTTATACTGGTCGTTTTCCACTTCCGGAAGATACGATAAACAGACTGTTTAAGAAGGGCTTCGAAGATCGAAAGGGGAGGCAGAAAAGCTATACGGTGATCAATGTAGGAATGGCCCCGGGAGGAAAGGTTGCCGTGTGGCTGGCCGGAAGTGGTAAAAAGGTGGAAATAGGATGGTTCCAGGCTAAGGATACCTTACTGACGGCGGAAGAATTTATGCCCGGTTCTGCGGTGTCCCTGGAAGAACACATTCGCAGTACTATAGCCGAAGATGTGGAGGCCTCGGAAGTAGAGCAACGTATTCCCTACGAACAATGGGAAACGTACAGGAAGCGATATCTGTGGTATCCGGAATTGGATTTTGAAGATAAAAAAAATACCGTAGAGGAAGTACTCATTACTTTTTATAACGGTGAAGATCTCTTTACAACGGGTAATAATCCGGAACTTTCTGTATATGAGGAAAGAGCAGTACCCAAACATATCCTGGTTACCTGGAAAGATGAGCAGGAGAACCGGTACAGGTTAAAAACAGATTTTGATGAACAGGAAATATTCGGGGTTTTCAGGAAGGCTTTCGGGGATTCTGAAGAGGATCGGCTTCCGTTATTGATCCGCGTAGCTAAAGGAAGCAGGGATGCCCGGATCTTTTTTCGAGGAAAAGAGGAAGAAATACCGGTAAACAAAGCAGATCTGAAACTCTATCCTGTTTCTAAATAGATAAGTATATGAACGTTACGGAATCCGGAACAACCACATATAAACTTCAGCATTGTACGGAACCCGGAGAGTATCATTATGAGGTTCGTATAGCGTCTGAGGTCCGCAAAGGGAAACGTTCCTTTTTTTCCGGGATGAAAATGCGATATGTCCTGCAGTGCCAGGGATATTTCAATACCGGAACATTGCGGTACCGATTGTTTTGTAAAGAGAAGGTTCCTGTAGATCCGAAAGGGTTTCCTCTGAAAAAGCTATCGAAAGCCATGCAGCTGGCACTCCGGATCACAGCGATAAACGACGATCTTGTCTTTCATGTGAGCCCGGCTATGAAAATACTGCAGTTGGAAAATCCGGAAGAAGTACGGGAGAAATGGAAAGGGCTGAGACCCGGTCTGGAAAGCCGCTATCCCGATCTGGGAAAAAGTATTACCGATTTCGAATGGCAGCTGAAAGACGAGAACATACAGCGGTGTTATACGGAAGATACCTTATTCCGGTTCCTTTTCCCTGCCATATTCGGAACGTCCTATTCCGAACGTTTCCGGGAAGGAGAAACTTTTATGTACCACAACGCGATCGAAGAGGTATCCCTTCCTGTGGCTCACAAGGCCAGGCTGCAGGATTTTTATCGTATTCTCGACTCCGGTAAATTGGAGTTCGAAGGTGTATTGCAAGCCGACCATAAAGATTTTCCGCGAAAGCGACTGAATATGCTGTTAGGAGAGCTTGCAGACGAAGGCAGTCAGCACAGCCTGATATTTGAAAACAAAGGATATTACGACCTGAAACCCAGGTCGGGAATAATTAAAGGCGGAGCGATGCAAACCCGGATTGCTATCGGCCGGATTTATAAGAAAGAAACGGAAATCGACTTAAAACTTTTGGAAGATGAGTAACAAGATCTACGTATGCGACGGAGCTGTCCTGCAGTGTGACCAGGGATTCAATCCGGCGAAACTCAAAGTAACGGAAAACAGCAAAATAAGGGTACAGGGTAAGCTGAAAGCCACGGATATGGACAGGCAGGTACCCCAGACTTTTGGTAAATGTAAACTCAAGCCTAAAAGTAGCGATTATTTACCGTGTTCGCCTGCCCTTCAAAAATGGACGAAGACAAGTAGCAAAACCACTTTGGGAAAACACAAAAAGTTTTTGTTCAACGATTCCGAATGTATGTGCAGTACCGGAGGAAAAATAACAATTATCGATACGTTGCAGATAGATAGTGCCGGTAGTGTCGTGGAAGAATTTACCCAAATAGCCCGGATGCTTCCGGGAGCTATGTTGGGAGTCAGTCAGTCACCTGAAGTTTCGGATCGTTAATGCAGCTATTTACGGGATAGCTACCTGAAATAAAAATTTATCAGCTGACGGAAAGTTTTTAAAATTAATGGGCATTGTGTAAAAGTTGTGATTCAGGTAGTAATCTTTATAAACTGTATGCTCCCAAAGAAAACTGTAAAAGACAGGGAACAACCTACATCGTAAAACCGTAATTGATGTTATCTGCTTCCCGAATGTTTAGGTTAACTGGTAATTCTCCATGATAAACTGCGTGGCAAATCCCATTTTTACATACAATCCTTTTCCCATGGAGGAGGCCTGTAAAGTAGCAGTTTTGGCTCCCTTGCTCCGGGCGATGTTGAGCACGCTATTCATGATTTCCCCGGCAAACCCGTTTCTCCGCATTTCCGGAATAATACCTACACCGTGTATCCCTGCAATGCTACCCGTATAATGTAGTATGGCCGTGCCAACAGGCTTGTGCTGATAATAGGCTATATAGAAGTCTGTGTGTTCCGGTGCTGCCCGGAGTATATGGTCTGCGATGCGATATCCGAATGCTTTGGGATACAGGCTGGCCCAGCTTCTCGCTTCATAGGCATCGGATACCGGTCGTATATCAAGGCGATGAAGTTGGGGAAGTTCCTGCTCCAGGGGCATGGACATCCCGACTTGTTCGAAAGTCCTGATGAAACCGTGTTGCGCCAACAATGCTTTCGGAATCCCGCCGTAAATATCCCAACACGGAAAGGTCAGCTTTTGCGGTACGGAGCGGATGATCCTTGAGATATTTTCTACATCCCCGGGTGTATGTATTCCTTTGTGCCATATCCGGTTGGGCCAGTCCGAGTCCGGTATCAGGGCATAATCAAATGCGCTTCCCGGATGATACGATCCGGCATTAGAACTTACGGTGGCCCACAGGGAGGTCAGGTTTTGGATGTTGGCTTCTGCAATACGTATGTTTTGTGGTGTGGTCATGTCTATTTCAGATTAATTAATAAAATTCCTGTGAGCATAGCTAATATTCCGAAGACCCTTTTTGTGGTAAGCGGTTCGGAAGGAAGATGCAACCATCCGAAATGCCCTGCGATAACCGCAAAGATCAGTTGGCCGCACAACCCGAGGGATATCATGGTGGAAACTCCCAGTTTTGGGATCGTATAATAATACAGGCTGATTCCGAATACCGAAAATAATCCGCCGGTGAACCAGAGGTAAAAAGGAATTTGGCGAAGCGTTTCGCTGTCGGGAAACTTCTTTATACTTATGGCAGCCAGTACGACGGCAAACAGCATACTGAAGAAAAAAGCCATAACCGAGGCGAGTAAGGGATTTTTGAGCAATACGCCCAGACGGGCATTATATCCTCCCTGTATAGCGAGGAATATACCGCCTAAAAAAGCCAGTGCGGATAATGAGAACTGATTCATATTTTACCAGGTTATGAATAATTCATCCAAAGGCTTTCGCACTTTAGGGAGGTGTTGTGTAAGGTCTCCGGCAGCACGATACCCGATGGGGATGACCAGTGAAGCCCGCAGCCCCATAGCGGATAGTCCGAGCATACGGTCGTAGGCTTCGGAGTCAAACCCCTCCATAGGACAGGTATCTATCCGGAGTTCCGCACAGGCAGCAAGCAGGTTTCCCAGCACGATATAGGTTTGCCGTACATTCCATTCTTTACGTTCCCTATCTGGCTTTTCAAGCAATTTCCCGGTTACGAAATCACCGTAGTCTTTTAAATCTTCGGAGGTGATTTTCTGAACGGAAGCACGGAGTTTTATATAATCATCCACATGTTTCCGGTTTGCTTCCAGGTAATGGCATAGAATCAGCAGATGAGAAGCTTCCGTAACCTGTCTTTGATTCCAGGACGCGGGGAGTAATTTCCTGCGTAGTACCGGATCGGAAACGATACACACTTTGTAAAGCTGTAATCCGTAAGAAGTTGCAGACAGGCTGATGGCTTCTTTGATCCGTTCGATATTTTCCGGGGAAACTTTCTTTGACGGATCGAATTTTTTGGTGGCATAACGCCACTTCAGATTTTCTGTGAGTAACATACCTTGGTTTTATTTGTTTAGCTTTAGGATTACCGGTAAACAAGTATCAATGCATCGGGACAAAATTAATCCCGGGTGATGAGGTATGCCTTTACATAGGTTGATTCTGCCGTTTTATTTTAATTTTTTTCGTATCCGGCTGAGCTGGGTAGGGGTAATCCCGAGATGGGAAGCGATATGCAGTTTGGGAATACGCTGATCTATATCGGGATGTTTTTCGAGCAGTTTGAGGTATCGTTCGGTCGCGTTTTCCATGACCAGGGATATTTCCTGCTGTTCTTTTTCTATAATCCAGTTTTTCTCAATATAGGCAATATAGAAGTTCCGGATATCTGGATTTTCATGGATAAGCTTCCGGTAACTGCTATACGCTATATTTATAAGTACGGTGTCTTCGAGGGCTTCTATGGCAAAATAGGAAGGGGAGTGTTGTAGTAAAGAAACTTTGGAAGCTGCAAAACGGCCTTCCATAAACAGATTTTTATTATAGACATTCCCATCTTTATCCGTAAAGTACGTGCGTAGTGCTCCTTTACAGATAAAGTGCAGGTATTTTGCGATCTGTCCTTCCCTGAGCAGTGTTTCTCCTTTTTTCAGTTCCCGAAACCGGGTAATAGATTGTAAGGCATTCCAGGCAGGGTCGGAAAGCGGGACATAGCTTTCTATAGCTGCTCGCAGGGTGATCATATAGTGTTCATAAGCTGTTGTCATACGTCAGGGATATAACGGTAAAAATACGACAGCCGCACGGTTCGGTAAAATGCAGATCTTTTTAAAGTAGCGAGAGACATACTATGGCGGAGAGAATGGCTGTTCCGAAACTGAGTAGCGTGCCGATAAGAATATACTCCGTAAGTTTCCGGTCTTTTGCCTGGGTAAGATCGCTGAACCGGAATATCGACTTGGCGGCGATGAGGAAGCCGACACCTTCCCAGTGACCACTTACGATAAATACAAATACCAGCAGGCGTTCCAGTATGCCTATATATTTCCCGGCATTTTCGAGGGAATCGTCCTTCTCCATTTCCGTTTTCGGAGTGTAGACGGAGATTATGACTTTGATGATGATGGAAGTAGGAAAGGTAAGGAACAACGCTCCCGTGAGGAGAAGCAGTTGTTTTGCGGACCATGAAAATGCAGGAGGTGCTCCGAGCATAAGGCACCACATGATAAAAATAACAAGGAGGTGTAATAGCTGATCGGCAAAAAAAAGGAACCTTTTGTTACCCGGGCGCTGCAATAAAAGTTTGGCGGCATCGATAAAAAAATGGGTAATACCGATGATTACGGGAATATACCAGAATGTAATGTCCCATAAAAAGAGAAATGTCAGCAGGGCATGCAGCAGCGCATGAATGTAAAGCTTGCCCGAAGCGAGTTTCTTCTCTTCTTTCTCTTTGACCCAGCGATCGGATTGGAGTATGAAATCGCCGATAAGATGGGCCAGTAACAGTTTTAGTAATAGAACCATAAGGTAAAGTTTTCAGGATTTGTCGGGGGCGGGCAGGATAGAGATCAGGTAATTCCGTCCGCCTTTTTTCTATACATACGGTCGAGGGCCATAATTTCATCGAGGTATGCTCTTTTTTGTCGTTCGCTTACGGTGTTTTGCCGGATACCGATCAGATCTCCGAGTTCCTGCTGTGAGAGATCCGGATGATCCATACTCAGTTTCACGATTTCCGCAGAGTTGGGTGTCCAGTTGTCCATAGCGATAAGTCCGAGACGAAAAAATAGATTGAGGTCATCATCCGTTTCCTGTACCCCCGTTTTTATAGCGAGGTTTCTTTTCTCTTTCTTCAGGGTTTCAAACAATTCTCCCGAAAACACAAAGGCTTGTCCGTTCGATTCGGAAATAGTTGCTCCTTCGTGTGTTTTGTCTCCTATACCTATGGCCATACGCACGTCGAGATCTTTGATTTCCTTGAGACATGCCTTGAGGTAAACGGTGGTCCGGAAGGCTTTGCGATAATCCTGTACCTCTACCTGGAAACTGTCGCCCCGGAATATTTCCCAGTATTTGGGACCCGAAGCAATATGGGCTAAGGCCTCTTTAAGCACCGTAAGCCATGTCGCCGGAGATGAAACACCCCGGGAATTGATAATATCTCCTGTTATAACACTGGTCATATCACAAATATCAATTAAAAAAGCGATAAAAGCAAATATCGTTTTAAAGAACGATATTTTTGATTATCGTGTAATAAGGCGATATTTGCCTTTATCGTTAAATAAAACGATATGGAGTGATTAATCGGTGAGATTTATTTTTACTTTATATTTTTTCGAAATATCATCCGGGCCGGTAGTCAGGTGAACCGTAGAGGCATGTGCTTTTCTTTCCTTGCGGAGTTCTATGCGTTTGATACTTTTGTGAAAACGTTGCAATTCTTTATCAGAGCGGATGATGACTCCCGGTACATCTACATTATTACCCTTATCGTCTTTGGCTACCATGGTAAAATAGGAAGAATTACAGTGTTTTACATTTCCGGTCTGTATATTTTCGGCTTCTACACGGATGCCTACGATCATAGAAGAGTTTCCTGTAAAGTTAATGGAGGCCTTCAGGGTAACAAGTTCGCCGACTTCGATTGGTTTCAGAAAGTCGACGGTATCTACCGAAGCGGTTACACAATAGGCTCCGGAATGTTTGGAAGCACATGCAAAGGCAATCTGATCCAGAAGGGATAAGACATAGCCTCCGTGAATTTTTCCACTGAAATTGGTATGCGAAGGGAGCATCAGTACCGAAAGCGTTACTTCCGATTCTGCTACGGTCTTGAACATAGTCGTCATATTTAGAATTTTCTTTGGTGCGGAGAGGGTTCTTCGACAACACTGGTCACAAAATATTTGGTATCACCAAGCCAGAAAAAAGTTGTCATACGTTCTACATAATCTACTTTGACATAGCGTCCCTGTAGTTCTTTCAGATCTTCTATAACTTCCTTGTCTCCGGGCAATACCGAAAAGCTGAAGATCTGGGCACCTGAAATGCCCTGACTGATTTCGCCTTCCCATGTTTTTACCATGACCCCTTTATGACTTATTTTGATGAGTTCCCCCGAACGTACCCCGGTACTGTAGGGAACGAAATAGATAAAAGCATAATAGATGAGGAAGAGTGCTACGACAGATAGCAGGACGATAATAGCGGCTTTTTTCATATATGCACAGGTAAAGTTTTACAGGTGTTATTCTTCTTCTTCGATTTCTCCGGCCCGTTTGACAATGGCTTCGGGCAGGGACTTTTTGGCTTTGGCCCCCATTTTTTTCAGTTTCTCTATGCTGGTGATAATATTGCCACGGCCTTCGAAGAGTTTGTTCATGGCTCCTTTATACTCGATTTTGGCTTCGTCCATCTTTTTACCCACTTTGGTCAGGTCGGTGATCAATCCTTCGAATTTATCGTACAGGGCTCCTGCCTGCCGGGCTATTTCGATGGCATTACGCTGCTGTTTTTCGTTGTTCCACATGGTGTCTATGGTACGTAATGTAGCCAGCAGGGTAGAGGGTGTGACGATAACAATATTTTTGTCAAAAGCTTTGTTGTATAGCGAATTGTCCTGGTTTACCGCTATGGCAAATGCAGGTTCTATGGGAATAAACATCAGTACAAAATCCGGACTTTCCATTTCATACAGATCCTCGTATTTTTTATCGGACAGCTGCTCTATATGGCGTTTTATAGAGTTGACATGTTCTTTCATAAACAACTCTTTCTGGTCGTCATCCGCATTGACAAAGCGTTCGTAAGCCGTTAGCGATACTTTGGAGTCTATGATCATTTTTTTACCGTCCGGAAGATGGATGATCACGTCGGGCAGTACCCGCGACCCGTCTTCTTTGGTAAAACTTTGCTGGATTTCGTATTCGCGCCCTTTTTCGAGACCGCTTTTCTCCAGTACGCGTTCCAGAACAAGTTCTCCCCAGTTCCCCTGCATTTTGCTGTCTCCTTTCAGGGCCCTTGTCAGATTTTCCGCTTCCTGGGTTATTTTAAGGTTCTGATTTTGCAGATGTATAAGCTGTTCGCGTAATGCGGAATGGATACTGATGCTTTCTTTCTGGCTCTCTTCTACCTTTTTCTCGAAAAGCAGTATTTTTTCCTGCAGGGGAGTGAGTATGTTTTTGATGTTTTCCCGGTTCTGCAGCGTGAATTTATTACTTTTTTCATCCAGGATTTTATTGGCCAGGTTTTCGAATTCCCGGGTGAATTTTTCCTGGAGTTTTTCTACTTCTTCTTTTTGTTCTTCATTCTTTTGCCGAAGGTTGTCGAGCTCGGCTTCCCTTCGGGCGAGTTGCAATCCGGTAGCTTCCTTCTCGCGGGCGATATCCGCTTTTTCACTATGCAGTTTTTCCAGGTCCTGACGAAGTCCGCTGAGTGCAGCCTGTAACTGCTGTTCTCTTTCGGTCCAGGTGCTCATACGGGTTTTGGACTTCAGCCCCTGTATGTATATACCGATGAATACACCTGCAACGGCAGCGACAATGGCGATGATAAAAAGAAGTAAGCTTTCAGGCATTGGGATTGCTGTTTTGTAATAGGATAATGATGTTCCAAAGATAGAATTTTTCCCGGTATGTACGGAGGTGTTCTAAAAAGAAAGACGTGTTTACCGGATACGGAAAGTTCCGGTATTCGGGTCGAATTCGATGAGGTCAGGTGGAAAGAGTTCCCGGAAAGTTCCACGTTCGATCAGTTCGCAGGGCGTTCCGAAATCGGCTCTTTGCCCGAGCATAACCAGCATTTTATCACAAAGCTGGATAGAAAGATCAATTTCGTGTGAAGAGTACAATATACTCTTTTGTGTTGTGTGGGCCAGGTCGCGGAGGAGCTTCAGTATATAGGTCTTGTGGTACACATCGAGGTGTGTAGTGGGTTCGTCGAGGATAACCAGTGAGGTATCCTGAGCGATAGCCCGGGCTATCATAACTTTTTGAAACTGTCCGTCGCTCAATGTATAACACTTTTTGTGCTGTAGAGTTTCGAGATGGAGCAGGGTAATGGCTTCCCTGACTTTGCGGGTATCCTCGGCAGTGAGATTGCCTATCCAGTTGGTATAAGGTTGCCTTCCCAGGGCAATGGTTTCGGCAACGGTAAGGTTGCGGGAAGGTATTTGTTCGGTGAGCACGAGGCTTATTTCCTGTGCCAGTCGGATATTGCTGTAGCTGTCCAGGGTTTTTCCGGAGAGGGTTAGTGTTCCGGACAGTGCGGACTGTATTTTGGAAAGCGTTCGCAGTAAGGTGGATTTTCCGATCCCGTTGGCTCCTATGACGGCGGTAAGTTCTCCCCGGCTGAGTTCGAACGATATGTCGCGGGCGATGGTCGTAGTTGCTTTTCGGGAAAGATAACCGATAGCGAGTTTTTCTGCCCGTAAAACCGGATGTCCGGTGATGGATGTCATAGCTGTGGTCATAGGAAGTCCCTTTTTTCTTTCGCTTTAAAAAATCATTTTTTTCTTTCGTACCAATAACCAGATCACTACCGGTGCTCCTACGATCGAAGTGATCGCATTGATGGGCATGGTATGTTCGCTTGCCGGCCACTGTGCGATAGTATCGCAGATGAGCATCAGTACTGCACCGTAAAGGATAACGGCAGGTAGCAGGATACGATGATTGGTCGTGTTAAAAACCTGCCGGGTAAGGTGCGGTACCGCAAGACCTATAAAAGCAACCGGTCCGGCAAAAGCGGTGATACTTCCGGCAAGGAGACTTGTTGCTCCTATGATGAGCAGACGGCTCTGCCTGATGTTGGTTCCCATACTTCGCGCATAATTTTCACCGAGTAGCAATGCATTAAGGCTTTTTAATGCAGCGATGCTCATCAGTATACCGGTCGAAAGGATTATGAAAAGCAGCAAAAGTTCATTCCAGCTCATATTTCCCAGGCTGCCGAAAGACCAGAAGATATACTGTTGTAATTTTTCGGCACTGCTGAAATAAGACAATACACCGACCACAGCAGAAGTTATACTCCCAAACATCAATCCTATAATGAGTATGGCCATCGTATCGCGCACTCTCAGGGAAACGGAGATAACGGCCAGGAGCACAAGAAAACTACCTGCTGTGGCAGCGATGGCAAAAACGGTACTGCTCAGAAACACCGAAATCCCCAGTGTGGCTGCTCCCATAATAAGTATAGCGACCCCGAGACTTGCTCCGGAACTTATACCCAGTACAAACGGACCGGCCAGGGGATTTCGGAACAGGGTTTGCATCAGCAATCCGCTTACCGCAAGCCCGGCGCCTGTCAGCACGGCCATAACGGCTTTCGGAAGGCGATAGTTCAGTACGATATAGGTCCAGGATGGTTTTTCGGTCTCTCCGCCAAGCAATACGGATAAGATCTGGGAAAACGGAATACGGACCGATCCCATGCTGATGTTCGTGAGAAAACACAGCAGGAGCAATAAGGAAAACAGTATAAATGGGATTTTGTATGATCGTACTGCAGGCAAACCGATTGTTTTTAAGGGTTCAGGGGCTTAAAGAAAAAAGGCTCGTAGTCCGGGAGCTTGTCCGGATGGAAAATGCGGATCAGGTCTTTCAGGATAATATCCGGACGATTCGGTCCCAGTTCAAAATACAGCATACCGATGCCATCCCCTTTGGTCTTGCTGTAGGTATATATGGTTTTATTCTGAAAGGGTTTGAACTGCGTATAATGCGGATTGGCTTTTTCCAAAGCCGTATAGCTGTCAAAAAGGGTAGGCGATATCCAGAAATCGGCCGGAGCGGCTTTGTCCAGCACACTTTCCATGCTGAGGAATAAACTGCCGGTATCTTCCGTATCGGCCCAGGGATAACTCCCCCCGGCATCTTTTATAAACTGTGCAGCCCAGCTTTTCCCTCCCGGTAATATCCACACGGCTTTGTGCATGGCTCCGCTAAGTACCACAGGCCTTTCTTTTATATCCTGCGTAAGTGCCCTGGCCCTGGAATATTCACTTTCGATATGAGCAAAAATACGGTCTGCCTCTGCCTGTTTATCAAAAAACGGAGCAAAGAATTTAATCCATTCGGCTTTTCCAAGTGGTGTTTCTTCCACCCAGTCCGCGTTGAAAACTACCGGGATTCCGGAGTTTTTTATCGTTTCGTAAGCTTTGTTATTCGTGTCCAGTGCAAAACCTATAACGACATCCGGCTGTAGATCAAGCAGCATCTCGGTATTGATACTTTCGTTATTTCCAAGCTCTTTGACGCGTCCTTCGTCGACATTTTTCCTGGTTTTTTCGGAAGAAATATATTTTGTGGAGGGAAAACCTGTTAGCCGGTCTTCGACCCCGAGGGCTTCGAGGGAAGGAATATGCGTAGTGGAAGTAACCACGAGACTTTGTATCGGAACATTTATTTTAAGATCATAATCAAGATTTTCCGGTACATCGGCCCCTTTTTCCGTAAGCAGATAAGTAATTCCTTTTTTGGCATCGGGCCAGGGCGTACGGACTTCGACAAGCGTATAGCCATCAAAACGGGTAATACGGAATCCTTTTGCATATTTTATGGAAACCTCTGTTCCTTCCGGAGCAGATTCCTGTTGTTTTTCACCCTTACAAGAAAACAGTAAAAGGCCGAAAAACAGGCAAATGGTAAAGCTTCTTATCATAGTTCAAAAGTAAGATAAATTATGCAATATACCGGGATTTGAAGACAGGGCCAATGCAGGATGTGTGAAAAAAGCAGCAGGGTGATCTGGTTTCCCGGGTGGAAAAATACAATACTAACAAAAGTGTGCTTCGGAAATTCCGGAAGCGGAGTTAACCCTTTGTTAAATCTCTTACGTAGACTCCGAATGTTTGTGTATTTTAGCACGAAAGTTTCTAATTGACTAAAATAATCACTTAAACCACAAACGAAATGATGAGACACTTATTGGAAAAAGTCCTCGTGGTTATTGCTTTGTTCTCTATGAGTGCGTATGCACAGCAGCCGGGCGATAACAATCAGGGACTGTTTGACGAATTCATGTTTAACCGGGGGAATACATACCGATCTGCTTCGGGGGTTCCGGGACCGGAATACTGGCAGAACGGCGCCGATTATAAAATTGAAGCGGAACTCGATGACCAGACCAATTACCTGAAAGGAAAAATAACGATCACATATCATAACAATAGCCCGGAGCCTCTCGATTTTATCTGGCTTCAGATGGATCAGAACCGTTTTATGGAAGATTCCAGGGGAACACTGACTACACCAGTAGAAGGAAACAGGTATTCCGGTGATGTGGACGGAGGGTATAAAGTATCCGAAGTTTCCGCAAAAACCGGGCGCAGGGGTAAAACCTCTTCACGATATATCATTACAGACACCCGTATGCAGGTTTTCTTTAACGAACCTGTTCCCGCAAAAGGTGGGGAAGCCACGGTTTCGATGAATTTCGAGTTTAAGATCCCCGAAAAGGGGATGGACAGAATGGGGCGCCTGAATATGAAAAAAGGAGAAGTGTATTCTATGGCACAATGGTACCCGAGAGTCGCTGTTTTTGATGATATCAAAGGATGGAATGTGGAACCTTATCTGGGGGCAGGTGAGTTTTACCTGGAATACGGCGATTTCGATTATAAAGTTACCGTTCCTTACGATCATATCGTAGTGGGGTCCGGAGAACTGGTAAATGCGGGAGATGTGCTCACCAAAGAACAGCAGAACCGTATGAAAGAAGCTGCAGGAAGCGATAAGACCGTGTATATCGTAAAGCCCGAAGAAGTAGGAAATACTACAGTAACGAGGCCTAAACAGGATGGCAAAATTACCTGGCATTTTAAAATGAAAAACTCCAGGGATATTGCTTTTGCAAGCTCTAAGGCATTTATATGGGATGCGGCCCGTATCAACCTGCCAAGCGGGAAAAAGGCTATGGCCCAGTCGGTCTATACCGATGAGAGTGATGGCGAGATGGCATGGACACGCTCTACCGAATACACTAAAGCTTCTATAGAACACTATTCCAACATGTGGTACGAATATCCTTATCCGGTAGCCGTGAACGTTGCTTCCAACGTAGGCGGTATGGAGTATCCCGGAATTGTATTCTGTGGGTATAAGGCAAAAACTGCCGGGCTGTGGGGAGTTACCGATCATGAATTCGGACATATATGGTTTCCGATGATCGTAGGGAGTAACGAAAGATTGTATGCATGGATGGATGAAGGGTTCAATACTTTTATCAACCATTACAGTACCCTGAACTTTAACAAAGGCGAATACCCTTCAAGACTTGAAGCCAGAAGGCTCGTAGGATGGCTTACCGACAAAGGACGCGAAAGTATTTCCACCTACCCGGATGTGGTACAGAGCCAAAACCTTGGAATGGTTGCTTATTATAAGCCTGCCATAGGCCTGAAAATGCTGCGTGAGTATATTCTCGGACATGAGCGTTTCGACAATGCCTTCAAAGCGTATATCAATGCCTGGGCTTACAAGCACCCGCAGCCATCGGACTTTTTTAATATTGTGGAGAATGTTGCCGGTGAAAACCTGAACTGGTTCTGGAAAGGATGGTTCTACGGTAATGAAAATATAGATCTTTCCATGGATGGAGTACGTCCGGTAGACGGAGGATACCTGCTTAATTTTGGCAATCGTGGCGGACTTCCGATGCCCGTTGTTTTTGAAGTAACATACTCAGACGGAAGCAAGGAAACCAAGACATTGCCCGTAGAAGTATGGCAACGTGGTGCGGAGTGGACACACTTACTGCAAACTACCAAAGAGATCAGAAAAATAGAGATAGATCCCGGAAAAGAATTGCCGGACAGCAATATTTCCAATAATACCTGGCCTTCCGAATTTTAGGATTCGGAAGAATCGGTTATAAAGTAAAAACGCGGGATCCGAAGAGCCCGCGTTTTTTTATGCCTTTTTTGTTACACTATTCTAAGGGGAGATTTTTCCTGGTTTTCTTCCTCCTCATCGCTTTCATCTTCATCCGGCCATTCAAAAAAACTGAATACGCAGTTTCCGTATTTTCTTGCAAAACTGAAAAAGGGAAGGTGTTCCATATTAGTGAATTTGGAATGTTCGACAATGAGAAAACCTTCTTCCTCGAGGAGTTCATTGGCAAAGACCAGTTCGGGTATTTTTGCAAATTCCTCATGGGACATATCATAAGGCGGATCAGCAAAAATAATATCCGTGCCGGAACGCGATTTGTCGAGAAACCGGAAGACATCACTCCTGATCACCCGAAGGGGCATATCGAGCTCCTTTGATGTTTTCTGTATAAATTGTATACATCCTGCATGCATATCCACGCAGGTAATGGAATGAGCTCCGCGGCTGGCAAATTCATAACTGATATTGCCCGTACCCGAAAACAGATCGAGAACCGAAACGTCCTGAAGGTAGAAATGATTTTCGAGAATATTGAAAAGCGCTTCCTTGGCGACATCCGTAGTAGGACGTACAGGTAGTTTTTTCGGAGCCATTAATCTTTTTCCGCGGTATTTTCCCGAGATGATTCGCATGCTAAAAAGAATTTAAGGAAATAAATTCCCGGTGAGGTTCCAGTAATTCCAGTCCCCCGGTTTGTTGATATTTACAGTAATTTCTGCCGAAGCGGATGTTTCTGATATAAGTATATACCATGTCGAATAGCGGATCGCCTTCCGCGATATCCCCGAGGAAATATAGCGGGAATACTTCGGGATCGAGTTCGAGTTGCTCGGCCGTAAACAGGATGTAGTAAATGAAATCTTCTTTATTGGTGTAGTGAAATGTATTGTAAAGAAGCAGTTTTTTACGGTCTGTCACCACGATCTCAAAATGCTCTTTTTCTACATGCACATACATGGTAGTCTCTTCTTCCGTGTAGTTTTGCAACAGGCTCTCTACCAATACGGTAGAGAAATGACGGTATTCGAACTCTCCGAAACGGTCAAAAATGTAGTTATTGATATTTACAAAGGGAATATACACATTGATGAGCCCCAATGTTCCGATATCATCGTAGGTGATAAAATCGGTTTCGAATATCTTCACATTAAATTTCAGGTATTCTGCAAGGTGTTTCTCGCTGAAAATGGGTTGGGGAACCAATGCAGAAAGGTTATTGTCGTGTATGACATGTACCTTTTTAAAAGGTTGATCGAGAATGTCCGGTCCGTCGAATATTTTTTCGGTTTCCCTGAGCATGGCCTGCGGAGTACCGGCATCGGAAAAGGAGTGCCGCTCCAGGGCAAAGATGGTTTTGCTGAGACCGTCCAGGATACAAAAAGAAAGTCCACTCAAGCTTACCTGAATGGACAATTCGTTATAATTTGTTGTAGGATATGTGCTACTTTCTCTTTTTAGAGTCATAGATCATTGGCCAGTTACCTGTTGTTTTCACTTCATCCATAGAACCTACGATGATTTCCGGACCGTTAACATCATCCACAGAGATGACCTGCTTTTCTTTAGCAACGAGAGCTTTGGGCTGATCGTGGAGTATAACACTCTTATCTACTTTAGCTTCGAAAACAGCAGCCTGAAAACCACTTCTGCTTATTGTTCCGGCTTTCATGGCAAATTGCTCATCGCCGGTAGCATAAGGAACTTTAGCGAGGTTTTTATAACTGTCGGAGTTTTTAAACAGCGAATCTTTCACGGAAACAAAACCTAAAGTATCGATGATTTTTCCCTCTTTTGGCATGTCAATACGATATACCGGATCGTATTCTACCCAACTTGTGTCTCGTTGCGTAGTAATAGCGAATTCCGCAGTATCTATAAACGTAATCAGACTATTGAAATCTTTGGCGAATTTACCGGTAACAGCTCTGTATGCTTCCTGTGAATCCCTGATGTCTTTCAGTTTGTCAATAACCTTGGCATAACGTTCTTTTTTCACTTTATCAAATTCTATAGGGTCGTTAACGGACCTGTAAATTTTGTAGGCGAAGAAAATACTCAGAAGCCATAAAGCAATTTGTATCGCTGTTTTCATTTTAATCTTTTGATTTTAGTTTAAAGAGGTTTTACGCAAAACTACAATTTTTTTTTATTCGGAAAAGTTTTTCCCATTAAAAATGAGTTTGACTTTCAAAACTTGAAAAATTGTATAATATGATTACAAAAACTATACCTTTCCCGGTTTAATTCTTAAAAATCTTTATTTTTTTTAATAAGGTGATGTATGCGTATGATGATCTGGCTAATCCTAAATCAATTTGTACTTTTGGCAAAAGAAGTACTTTCGTATGGATGCACCTTTGTTTTATCGAACCGTAATCAAAACCTTTCCGCATAGTCCGACCCTGAAACAGGAGATGGCATTGCAACAGTTATCGGAGTATATTTTTTCGGTGTCGAAAGACAGGCTGTTCCTGCTCAAAGGATATGCGGGTACCGGAAAAACGACTATTATAGGTGCCCTGGTAGAAAATATGCGGGGCAATTTTAAAAAGACCGTTCTGCTTGCACCAACCGGAAGGGCGGCAAAGGTGATCACTTCGTACGCGGGCACCACGGCTTTTACGATTCATAAGAAAATATATTTTCCGAAGAAGGAAAAAGGTGGCGGAGTGAAATTCGTACTGCAGCCCAATAAACACAGAGACACCTTATTTATCGTAGATGAAGCATCGATGATACCGGACCTGCCGGGCGATTCCAAACTTTTCGAGAACGGATCGCTTCTCGACGATCTTATGTATTATGTGTATTCCGGCTACAACTGTAAATTGATGCTCATCGGGGATACGGCCCAGCTTCCCCCGGTAAATCTCGATATCAGCCCTGCACTCGATGAAAATACCCTTTCCTTACATTATAACAAGGAGGTGAATAAGGTGGAGCTCGATGAAGTCGTGCGGCAGCAACTGGATTCCGGTATATTGTATAATGCCACCAATATAAGAGAATGCCTGTCCGGGGACAGTTCTTTTGATTTTAAGTTCGAGCTCAGCGGCTTTAAAGATATGGTCAGGCTCACCGACGGGTACGACATTCAGAATGCCATAGATGAAGCGTATGGCCATAGCGGAAAGGAAGAAACAGCTATCATTGTCCGGTCAAACAAAAGAGCAAACCTCTATAATCAGCAGATCAGGGGGCGCATTCTTTTTCTCGATAACGAACTGGCCACAGGAGATTATCTTATGGTCGTGAAAAACAATTATTTCTGGGTAAAAGCAACCAGTGAAGCCGGTTTTATTGCTAACGGGGATATTATAGAAGTACTGGAGATCTTTGCGATAAAGGAACTTTACGGGTTTAAGTTTGCAGAAGTAAAAGTGCGTATGGTGGATTATCCGGATATGCCACCGCTGGAGACCGTATTACTGCTCGATACGATAGATGCCGAAACCCCTTCGCTGTCCTATGAAGATTCCAACAGGCTGTACCAGGAAGTGATGAAGGACTACGAAGAAGAAACCGCCAAATACAAAAAATTCCTGAAAGTAAAGAATAACAAGTATTTTAATGCTTTGCAGGTTAAATTTTCCTATGCGATTACCTGTCATAAAAGCCAGGGCGGGCAATGGGATACCGTATTTATAGAGCAGCCTTATCTGCCCGATGGTATAACAAGAGATTATCTGCGCTGGTTGTATACGGCAGTAACCCGTGCGAGGCGTAAAGTATATCTCATAGGATTTAAAGACGACTTTTTTATAGAAGAATGATTTCTTATTTTTGAGGATAGCTATTGAAAAACTCAGGGAATGGATACCGGAACAATTGTCAGTATTTTTTTGGGAGTCGGACTGGCCGCAAGTGTTGGCTTCAGAGTGTTTTTGCCACTTCTCGTACTGGGAATGGCATCTCATTTCGGTCTGTGGGAACTCAATGAGAGCTGGCGGTGGATAGGTAGTATCCCCGCGCTTACGATATGGGGTGTCGCCGTAATTGCCGAGATATTCGCATACTATATTCCCTGGGTGGACAACCTGCTCGACAGTATAGCTCTTCCGCTGGCCGGGATAGCCGGTACGCTTGCCGTGGTGTCTACCGCTGCCGGAATGGATCCTGCTATGACCTGGACCATTGCATTGATAGCCGGGGGAGGTACGGCAGCAGCCATTAAAGGAGCATCCTCTGCGACAAGACTGACCTCTTCCGTAACAACGGCCGGCTTTGGTAATCCGATCCTCTCTACTATAGAAACTATAATCTCGGCAGTCTTATCCGTGCTTTCCGTGCTGCTTCCCGTCATAGCTATTATTCTGGTGATTATTATTCTCTTTATGGTGTTGAGGTTTTACAACAGGATTCGGCCGGGGAGAAAAGCAAAATAACCGCTGGATAGGTTTAAAAGGGAGACAGCCCTAATTTCCCGTAAAACAGGATGCAATAATTTTCGGAACTGGACGGAAATAATTATTTTTGATCCTTTAAATCCGGAAATATCCGAACAGCAGTACGCTGTTTTTCTTTCAGAGAAACAGGCAGCGACGACCCGCAAACAGAATTTCGGGTTTTCTTTTTGATATAAATTCCGCTTATTCGACAATATCGTATGAAGATCATAGCTATGATACCGGCGCGTTATGCCGCTACACGTTTTCCTGCCAAGCTGATGCAGGACCTCAATGGTAAACCCGTAATTCTGCGGACGTACGAAGCTACGGTAGCCACGGGCCTTTTTGATGATGTCTTTGTGGTCACCGACAGCGATATCATTTATAAAGAGATTACCGGTAACGGAGGAAAGGCCGTAATGAGTATAAAAGAACATGAGTGCGGAAGTGACAGGATAGCCGAAGCCGTGGAAAACCTGGACGTGGATATTGTGGTTAATGTTCAGGGAGACGAGCCGTTTACCGAACGGGAAAGTCTCGGTAAGGTGATTGAAGTGTTTCGGGACGACCCCGATAAAGAGATCGATCTGGCCTCACTGATGACCGAGATCAGGGACTGGGACGAAATAAACAATCCCAATATGGTAAAAGTGATTGTCGATCACCGGAATTTTGCACTTTATTTTTCACGTTCCCCCATACCCTATCCGAGGGCAAAGGATGCAGGGGCAAGGTATTTTAAACACAAAGGAGTGTATGCATTCCGTAAAAGTGCGATTATGGATTTCTATCGTTTACCGATGCTACCCCTTGAAGCATCTGAAAAGATCGAAGCTATACGATATCTGGAATACGGGAAAAAAATAAAAATGGTAGAAACCGGGGTAGGAGGTATCGAAATAGATACTCCGGAAGATCTCGAACGCGCCAAAAAAGCATGGAAGTGAAATACAAAGGAATAAAAGTCATCGGTTTTGATGCGGACGATACGCTCTGGGTTAACGAAACTTATTTCAGGGAAACCGAACAGAAATTCGCCCGCCTGCTATCGCAGTACGAAACCGAAAACAAGGTAGATCAGGAATTGTTTAAAACAGAGATCAGTAATCTCGAATTATATGGCTACGGGATCAAGGGGTTTGTATTGTCTATGATAGAAAGTGCCATAGATCTTTCCAACGGGAAAATTAATACTGCAACCATATCGGAAATCCTGCATCTTGGAAAAGAGATGATCGCGAAACCTGTAGAACTGCTGGACGGTGTAGAGGATGTGCTTCGTGAACTCAGCGGGAAATACCGGCTCATTGTACTGACCAAAGGCGATTTGCTCGATCAGGAACGAAAGATGGAACGTTCCGGACTTTCGGAGTATTTTCATCATATCGAAGTGCTGAGCGACAAGAAAGAAGAGAATTATCAGAATCTGCTGGAACATCTGCAAATAAGCACAGGAGAGTTTCTCATGGTAGGGAATTCCCTGAAATCGGATGTGCTTCCATTGGTGAATATAGGGGCCAGGGCCATACATGTGCCTTTTCATACTACCTGGGTTCATGAAATAGTGGAGGCTGACGATAATAATGGTGGATATCATACCATCGGTAACATCCGGGAAATCCTGGAGTTTTTATAATCTCATTTTCCAGATACCGCATATTTAGGTTTTAGGACGGCTATCGGAAAACCGGAAATCCCTTGTCGGTGTTCAAAAGTGTAAAAAACATGAAAGAGCATTTCCGGCCAGGGAAAAGCCGGATAGTACAGAATAAAAAAAGCAAGACTTATGAATTTTAGAAATTTTCCAATGGTACCAAGAGTTGTTTTTGGCCGTGGAAGTTTTGACCAGTTGGACGAAATTATCAGTCCTAAAAGGAAAAGCGATAATGCCCCTTTTATCTTTCTGGTAGATGATATTTTTAAAGATACCGGACTCGAAAAGAAAATTCCCTTAAAGCATAACGACAAGATTATCTTCGTCAATTCCGATACCGAACCGAAAACTTTCCAGGTCGATACCCTTCGGGATACTATAGTACAGGAGTTCGGAGCATTGCCTTCCGGTGTTTTGGGGATCGGGGGCGGAACTTTGATGGACCTGGCCAAGGCAGTAGCCATAATGCTGGCTAATCCCGGATCTTCGGCCGATTACCAGGGATGGGATCTCGTGAACAAACCTGCGTTATATCATGTTGGTATCCCTACGATAAGCGGTACCGGAGCTGAAGTATCGAGAACTACCGTACTTACGGGACCGGAAAAAAAACTGGGGATCAATTCCGATTATACGCCTTTCGATCAGGTTGTATTGGATCCCGATTTGTGTACCGGCGTTCCCCGGAATCAATGGTTTTATACGGGTATGGATTGCTTTATACACTGTATTGAATCGCTGACGGGAACTTATCTGAATGCTTTCAGTCAGAGTTACGGGGAAAAAGCATTGGAACTTTGCCATGAAGTATTCCTCAATGGAGCACTCTCCGAAGAGGAATCGAGAGATAAACTGATGATGGCTTCATGGCACGGAGGGATGAGTATCGCGTATTCTCAGGTAGGAGTTGCCCATGCCATGAGCTACGGTCTGTCTTATCTTCTGGGAACAAGACATGGTGTTGGAAACTGTATTGTCTTCGATCAGCTCGAAGAATTCTACCCGGAAGGTGTCAAAAACTTCAAGCAGATGACAGACAGGTATGAAATAGAGATCCCCAGAGGATTGTGTGGCGCACTTAGTGATGCCGAATTCGATACTATGATCAATGTCTCCATGGGGATGGTCCCGCTATGGGAAAATGCTATGGGGAAGGACTGGAAAAAAGTTATTACACCCGGAAAACTCAGGTCAATGTACGAAAAGATGTAGTCGTATCGTACTACGGAACGTAATATTAGGTCCCCATGGCACAAAGCCATGGGGATTTTTGTTGGTAAGTCCTTTCTTCTCCATTGATAAAGCCTTTAAAAGCTATTTTCACCATACTTCACTTGTTTAGGTCTCAAACAAATAGAATTTCTCTAAAAAAATAATTCAAACGCATTTTTTGTAAATGACTGATATTTAGGTTTAAAAAAGTTTATAACCATTTGTACTTGATTTCAAACGGGTACAAACGAAAGTAAATGTTTATTAACCGACTATGAGATCCGGCGGGGTCTAAGTTTGTCCTGTCAAACCAATAGTGTCATTAATATCAACTGTTTAACTTTAAAATTATATTACAATGAATGCAATCAGAAACAAAGTACAATTGATCGGAAGACTGGGGCAGGACCCCGAATACGTAAACTTTAAGGATGGTGGCCGTATGGCCAGGTTTGCGCTGGCTATAGATGATAGTTACAAGAGTAAAGATGGCGAAAAGGTAGAGCGTACATACTGGCATAATGTAGTTGTTCGGGGAGGCCTTGTACAGGTTGTGGAAAGCTTTGTGTCCAAGGGAAAGGAAATTGCGATAGAAGGTAAGCTGGCTACGCGTTCCTGGGAAGATGATAAGGGCATCAAGCGGTATATTACCGAAGTCATCTGTAATGAGCTGCTCCTGCTCGGTAAGTAAAAGAAGCTCCGGAAATGCCCGTTATTTTGAAATGTAAATTTTACTTTAGCGGGCGTGGTTCCGGGGACCTTTCCGGGTTTATGAAATAATCCGGAACTTTGAAGCCATACTCCGGACACAAATTAACATCAAAGTATTATACATGATAGAGAAAAAGACCGTATATGAGTGCCTGAAAACCTATTTTGGTTATGATACGTTCCGCCCTAACCAGGAAGAAATCGTAACGGATATCTGCGAGGGTAGGGATGTTCTCGCTATTATGCCCACCGGGGGAGGGAAATCGCTGTGTTTCCAGTTGCCGGCTCTGATGCTGGAAGGAACTGCCGTAGTCATTTCCCCACTTATAGCTTTGATGAAAGACCAGGTTGACGGTTTGCGTGTCAATGGGGTGGAAGCGGCTTGTTACAACAGTAGCCTTTCTTCCGAAGCGCAATCCGGATTATGGGAAAGCCTGCGCGACGGAAACCTGAAACTTTTATATGTGGCTCCCGAGAGCCTGTCGCAGCTTATACCGTTGTTGTCCGGTTGTAAAATAAGTATGGTCGCGGTCGATGAAGCACATTGTATATCTGCCTGGGGCCACGATTTCCGTCCGGCCTATACCAGGCTTCACGATCTGAAAGACCATTTCCCCGGGGTGCCGGTAGCTGCTTTTACAGCAACGGCAGATGCTGCTACGAGAGAAGATATCGTACGGCAATTGAATATCCCTGCAGCAGTACGGTATATGGCTTCTTTCGATCGGAAAAACATCTGTCTTGAAGTCCGGCCGGGAACAGACCGTCTGAAACAGATTCTCAGTTTCCTGGACAACAGAAAGGAGGAGAGCGGAATTATTTATTGTACAAGCCGTAAATCTACCGAAAAACTTGCCGCCCGTTTACAAAAGAACGGTTATGAGGCAGGAGCTTATCACGCCGGCATGCCTCCTGAGGAACGTATTTCCGTACAGGAGGATTTTATCAACGACAGGATTCATGTGGTCGTGGCTACTATTGCCTTTGGGATGGGAATAGATAAGAGTAATGTGCGATGGGTTATTCATTATAATATGCCCAAAAATATCGAAGGATATTACCAGGAAATAGGACGTAGCGGAAGGGACGGACTCCCGGCACATGCGCTATTGTTCTATAGCTTTGCGGATGTCGTACAACAGCGGAAGTTTATAGACGATTCTTCAGCAAAGGACGTTCAGCTTGCCAAACTCGAACGTATGCAGCAATTTGCCGAAACGCTGCATTGCAGGAGAGGGACTTTGCTCAATTATTTCGGTGAGCAGTTGCCGCAGGATTGCGGAAACTGCGATGTATGTATGTCGCCTCCCGAATATTTTGATGGCACTGTACTGGCCCAGAAAGTATGTTCGGCGGTAGTGCGGTTAAAAGAAAGCGAATCGCTCGGAATGCTTGCCGATGTGCTTCGCGGAGCACAGAATGCAGCCGTTCTGGAAAGAGGGTACGATAAAATAAAGACGTATGGAGCCGTGAAAGAGGTATCCTGGAAAGATCTGCAACAGTATATTATACAGATGATCAACCAGGGGATACTCGATGTACGGTTTCAGGAAAACAGCAGGCTGGTCCTTACATCTTTGGCCAGGGAGATCCTTTTTGAAAGCAGACCGGTAAGACTGGCCAGATTGGTTCGTCCGGATAAAGAGACTTCCCGGAAAAAGCAGCAAAAAAAGAAGGAAGGAGAGACACTTTTCGGAAAACTTCGTGCCTTGAGATCGGAAATAGCCGTAGAAGAGCACGTCCCTGCCTACGCTGTTTTTAATGATGCCACTTTACGCGATATGGAAGAAAAACAACCGGAAGATACAGATGCTTTTGAGGGTATAACCGGGGTCGGGAAAATCAAAAAAGAGAAATATGCCGATCGTTTCCTCCATGTAATCCGTGTCTATAAAGCATCCCGGCAAAAAAAGCTTCCCACACACGAAGAAACCTATGTGTTGTATCAAAAAAACATACCGCCCGAGGCGATTGCGGCACAGCGCGAACTCCGTATAGATACGATTATGGGGCATTTGCTTAAAAAGAAAGAAGAAGAAGGAACTGCCATAGATCTTATGGAGTTTATGACACCCGAAGAGGTTACCGCTGTAGGTGAAGCCTTAAAGGAAATCGGTGATACGGATGCTTTGAAGCCGTATTTCGATCACTTTGACGGAAATATGCCCTATTGGAAAATAAGATACGGGCTGTACCTGTTGAATACCTGAAGACAAGGCTCAGCCTTCGCGGTACTCGGACGGGGAAACACCCTTACTCCGTTTGAAGATGCGGTGGAAATAAGAAAGACTGTTAAAACCGGAAGCATAGCATACGTCCGAGATCGTGAGCGAATTATGCGCATCGAGTAACGATTTACAGGCAAACCCCACACGGATATCATTCAGAAATGATACAAAGGACTTACCGGTCTTTGCTTTAAAATACCTGCAAAAAGCGGTTTTATTCATCCCGGCGTAAGAAGCGATATCAGCCAGGCTCAGTTCTTCATGAAAATGAAGCATGATATACTGGAGGATTTTGTTCAGTTTTCTGTCGCTCGAATTAAACTGGTCTATCCATGCCGGGGTGGCGAGATGAACCTTTTCTTTGTGCTGAAGATGGTACAATATTCGCATAAAATGTAAGGTACTTTCCTGTATGCCGCCTTTCAGGGTTTTCCGGAATATTTTAAAGGCTTTTTTACCGGGATCGGGGAAGAGTAATCCTGTGACGGCATGTTTGACCAAAGATGGGATATATCCGAATTCGACATTGTTTTCGAAGAAGCTCCTGATAAAGGGATCTCCGAAATGCACGACATAGGCTTCGGAGATTTCCTCATCATCCGGGTTTAGAGAGGCCGGAGACGATTCGAACATGTGAGGCAGGTGTGCTCCGATCAGGAAAACATTACCGGGCTGATACGGGCCTATATAGTCTCCTGCGTAGATCGTGCCCCGTCCCCTGGAGATGTAAACCAGTTCGTATTCCGGGTGGTAATGCCAGAGTTTCAAAAATTCTTTTTCCCGGTGAAGTGCAACTTTAAGATTTGTTTCCAGGTTTTTATGCAGGAAATGTAAATCCATATACCATTTTTTAACGACAATACGTTTTGAGCAAATATTGTACAATTGATGGCAAAGATATAAGAACTTTTCGTTACGAAAACTATTTACTTTTGATATTCGGGAAATGGTGTTTTCCTGAAATGGAGTCATAACGACTTATAATGGCATGATAAAGCCTCTTGAAGGAAGATGACATTTAGGGATAGTCCGTTATGCAGGTCTTATTTTTTAATACTATATTATTTTATATCCGGTTGGAAAAAATTTTAAGAATTCATCCGGGGGACAACGTTGTTGTAGCCCTTACGGATCTGGACAAAGATGCTGATGTTGTCGTAGCCGGAAAAGCGCTTCGATTGCGCGAGGCGGTTCCGGTAAAACACAAGTTTACACTCGAACCTATGCGGGAAGGAGATACTGTTTTTATGTATGGAGTTCCTGTAGGTAAGGTCGTAACGGATTTATCTGCCGGGAGCCTTCTCACTACGGAGAATACCAGGCATGTAGCCGCTCCTTATGCAATAGGTTTACAGAACTATACCCATGAAAAACCGGATGTAGATCGGTATCTGAACCGTACTTTCAACGGGTTTCACCGTAAGGACGGTCAGGTAGGTACCGGGAATTACTGGTTGTTCGTGCCCCTGGTATTCTGTCAGAACCGGAACCTGAAAGTGCTGCAGGAAGCTCTGGAAACCGAACTCGGTTTCCGGAAAGAAAATCCGTATAAGCTTCTCGTCAGGGATCTTGCGGATAAATTCAAAGGTGGGGAAAAGGAAGGTCATTACGAAACGAAAAAGAGCCCGAAACTCTTCCCGAATATAGACGGAATTAAATTCCTGCTCCACGAAGGAGGTTGCGGAGGAACGCGACAGGATGCGCAGTTGCTGGTAGATCTTCTTGCCGGATATATCCGGCATCCCAACGTAGCAGGTGCTACGGTGCTGAGTCTGGGGTGTCAGCACGCCCAGATGACGATGCTCGAAGAGGCTATCGCCAGGCATAGGCAGGAGCTCGGAAAACCTCTGTTGTTTTTTGAGCAACAGAAATATCCTTCGGAGCATGCGATGCTTCAGGATATTATCCGGGACACTTTCGAAGGCCTGAAGGAAGCCAATGAAAATTCGAGAAAACCCGCACCATTAGAAAAACTGACTATCGGGCTCGAATGTGGGGGATCGGATGGTTTTTCCGGAATTTCAGCCAATCCGCTGATCGGCGTTATAGCCGACCGGATCAATGCGCTTCGGGGTAAAAGTATCCTCTCGGAATTCCCGGAATTGTGCGGGGTAGAGCAAGACCTTATCGATCGTTGCGAACGAAAAGAAACAGCGGAGAAATTTGTCCGCCTGATGGAAAACTATGAAGCCAGGGCCCAGGAAGTAGGTTCAGGGTTTGATATGAACCCGTCTCCGGGAAATATCAGGGACGGACTGATCACCGATGCCATTAAATCGGCAGGAGCGGCGACGAAAGGTGGAAGAAGTGCAGTTGCCGATGTACTCGATTATGGAGAGTATGCAACCCGGGAAGGGCTGAACCTGCTCTGTACCCCAGGAAACGATGTGGAGTCTACCACAGGACTGGCAGGTGCAGGAGCCAATATGATTCTCTTTTCTACCGGACTGGGGACACCTACCGGAAACCCGGTATGTCCGGTTGTGAAAATTGCATCCAATTCTATGCTTCCCGAAAAAATAAACGATATTATCGACTTTGATGCGGGAAGACTTTTTTCCGAAGGGATATCTCAGGAACTGTTAGCCGATGAGCTTATGGAGCTGATTATAGCAGTAGCAGGCGGAGAGAAGCAGACCTGTGCACAAAAGTTACAGCAAGACGATTTCATTCCGTGGAAAAGAGGAATATCTTTGTAAAGACTCCGGATATATCACAGAGTTCGGAAACCTGGAGATTCCGGGGAGAGAATAGCCGTTGAATTCAGATAAAATTAACAGAATATGTCAAAAAATGTAATTATAACCGGAGGTGGATCCGGTATAGGAGCAGCGATAACCAGGATATTTCTCGAAAAAGGGCACAAGGTTTTTATGCTCGAGAGAAATACCGGGGGGGCAAAAGAGGCTTTTGCCGGAACCGAAGACACCCGGCTGCAGATTATTCCCTGTGATGTAAGCAACCAGGCACAGGTGGTAGAAATTATCAACGGGATAGCTGGTAAAACGACCATAGATATTCTTATCAATAATGCCGGGGTATCTCATATAGGTACGGTCGAAACGACTTCCGAACAGGATATGGATAACGTATTTGCCGTCAATGTAAAAGGAGTTTATAACTGTATCCATGCCGCTATACCTCACATGAAAAAGAACGGAGGAGGGGTCATACTCAATATGGCATCTATCGCATCTCATGTAGGGATAGCCGATCGTTTTGCCTATTCGATGACCAAAGGAGCCGTATTGGCCATGACATACTCCGTGGCTAAAGATTATGTAGCCGATGGTATTCGTTGCAACAGTATTTCTCCGGCAAGGGTGCATACCCCTTTCGTAGACGGTTTTCTGGCAAAGAATTACCCGGGAAAAGAAAAAGAGATGTACGATAAGCTTTCCAAAACCCAGCCCATCGGGCGAATGGCCAAGCCGGAGGAAGTCGGTAAACTTGCCTATTTCCTGTGTTCCGAAGATGCTTCTTTTACAACCGGTACCGATTATCCTCTGGATGGCGGATTTATAAGACTAAACAGCTAAGGAAAAAAAAGTTCAATTACATAAATTCATAAATACACAACGAATGAGATTATTCAGATTTGGACCGGAAGGCGAGGAGAAACCCGGAGTGGAATTGCAGGATGGCACTGCGCTGGACGTAAGCGCCTTCGGACAGGATTACGATGAAGATTTTTTTGCCGGAGACGGTGTCCGCAAACTGGGGGCCTGGTTAGAACAACACAAAGACAACTGCCCGGTAGTTGAGGGAGAATTCCGTTTCGGTCCTGTAGTCAAACGACCTTCCAAATTGATCTGTATTGGGCTGAACTATGCAAAGCACGCTGCGGAAAGCGGAATGGATGTGCCCAAAGAACCGGTGGTTTTCTTCAAAGCCACTTCTTCGATCACAGGGCCCAACGATCCGGTTATTATTCCGAGAGGTTCGGAAAAGACCGATTGGGAAGTCGAACTGGCCGTAGTTATCGGTAAAAAAGCTTCTTATGTGAATAAAGAAGAAGCTATGGATTATGTTGCCGGATATGCGCTGCACAACGACTACAGTGAAAGAGCTTATCAGCTCGAACGCGGAGGACAGTGGGTAAGGGGAAAGAGTTGTGATACTTTTGCTCCGCTCGGGCCATACCTGGTTACGGCTGATGAAAAACTCGACCCGCACCATCTCAATCTCTGGTTGAAAGTCAACGGAGAAACATTACAGAATTCCAATACTTCCGATTTTATTTTTGATATCCCTACGGTAATAAGTCACCTCAGTGAATTCATGACGCTGCTTCCCGGAGATGTGATCTCTACGGGGACGCCTGCGGGAGTGGGACTCGGTTTTCAACCACCGCGGTATCTCAAGGCCGGCGATGTGGTAGAACTCGGAATAGAAGGGCTCGGTTCCTCAAGACAGGAAGCTGTCGCTTATAAAGCAAAATAAATCCGGTAAAAGGCTCAGGAGATGTGTTTCCGGAGCCTTTTGTATAGTATCTAACACCTAAAAGATCAATCAGAATGTATATCGATTCACATCAGCATTTCTGGCAATATCACCCGGAGAAGGATGCCTGGATAGACAAAACCATGCAGGCCATACGCCGGGACTTTATGCCTTCCGATCTTGAGCCCGTTCTTCATGCCAATGGGGTCTCGGGATGTGTAGCGGTTCAGGCCAGTCAATCTGAAGAAGAAACGTCTTTTCTTTTGGAATGTGCCGATAAAAATCCGTTCATAAAAGCGGTAGTTGGCTGGGCAGATCTTCAGGGAGATAATATTAAAGAAACGTTACTCCGGTTTTCGGAGCATAACCGTTTTCGGGGTGTACGCCATGTCGTACAGGGTGAACCGGACGATTTTATGTACCGTCCGGCCTTCCGGAGGGGAATTGAAGAACTCGAGCCCCTGGGGCTTACTTATGATATTCTCGTTTTTGCCAGGCAATTGCCTGCCGCCATAGATCTCGTACGCCGGTTCCCGAAACAGCGTTTCGTACTGGACCATATCGCCAAACCGGTTATCTCTGCAGAGCCTGATAAAGCCTGGGCAGATCATATTCGTATTCTTGCCGGGCATGATAATGTGTGCTGTAAGGTGTCGGGGATGGTAACGGAAGCTACGGACCGGACATGGAAACAAGAGGAGTTTACACCTTTTATGGAGGTTGTAACCGAGGCCTTCGGAACAGACCGGGTCATGTACGGATCGGATTGGCCGGTATGCCTGCTGGCTGCATCCTATGCAGAAGTCATAAATATTGTCCGGGCATTTTACAGCGAAGATGAACTTCCTAAAGTTATGGGAAAGAATGCAGCGGATTTTTACGGGATTACAGCTATTTAAAAGTATGAACCAACCATAAATTAAAAACCCGATATATGAAAACTTTACGATGGACAGTATTGATCGTCTTATGGATGGCAAGCTGCAAACAAAAACCGGCGGCAAACACTACAACTGAAAAGGTTGTTCCCGAAAAAAGTGTCAATTACCTGGAGGAGTCCGAAGAAGATTTTGACGAACGTATGGCCTGGTGGAGAGACGCGAGGTTCGGAATGTTTATTCACTGGGGGGCTTATGCCGTTCCGGCAGGAAGGTACCAGGGGAAAGAAGTGGCAAGCGTGGGAGAGTGGATTATGCAAAATGCCAAAATACCGATAGAAGAATACGAAGAATATGCCCGGAAGTTTAACCCGACTTCGTTTGATGCCGAAAAATGGGTTGCTACAGCAAAAGATGCGGGAATGAAATATATGGTGATTACCTCAAAGCATCACGATGGGTTCTGTCTTTGGGATTCGGAGGTAACCGACTACGATATCGTGGATTATTCTCCTTACGGAAAAGATATTCTGAAGGCTCTTTCCGAGGCCTGTAAGAAGCAGGGCATAAAATTCGGGCTTTATCATTCTATAATGGACTGGCATCATCCCGATTCACATGCCGATACTTACGCAGGAGGAACGCCCTCGGAAAATAACGAAGCCCGTTTTGCAAATTACCTGGAAAATTACCTGAAGCCGCAACTCAAGGAACTGGTGGAAAATTACGATCCTGCAATTCTCTGGTTCGACGGGGAGTGGGAGAAAGAGTTTACACACCGCCAGGGACAGGAACTTTATCAGTACGTAAGGACGTTGAAACCCGAAATTATCATTAATAACCGGGTAGACAAAGGGAGAAAGGGAATGCAGGGCATGAATAAGGAAGACAGTGATTATGCCGGAGATTTCGGAACCCCGGAACAGGAAGTTCTGGCAGGGACCTCTGCGCTCGACTGGGAATCGTGTATGACCATGAACGATACCTGGGGGTATAAGACAGATGATAAGAACTGGAAATCTTCACAGAATCTTATCCGTCACCTGGTAGATGCTGCAGCCAAAGGCGGAAACTATCTGTTAAATATAGGGCCCGATGCGGCGGGTAATATTCCTGAAGCCAGTTTGGAAAGACTGGACGATATAGGGCGCTGGATGAAAGTGAACGGGGAAGCGGTTTACGGTACGGAAAGCCCGGAATCCGGTTTTGAAGAAGGAGACGATATACGGTTTACGGCCAAGAAGAGTACGCCTTTCTGTTATGCGGTGACCTTTAAAAGACCAGAGAATACTTTCCGTCTTAAAAATCTGAAACCCGAAGCCGGATCGGAAATCAGGCTGCTCGGATATGAACAGCCGCTGACATGGGATTACCAGGAAGATTCCGGACTCGCCATTTCCGTTCCCGCAACCGTTTTAGAGCAAGTAGGAGAGACACCTGCCTGGACATTTAAGATAGAGACCCGGAAATAGAATAGGGTAGCTAAAGGTCGGTTTTCTGTAATCAGGAAATCAAGGGCCCAAATTTTGCGAAGCATATCATGGGAGGAGAATAAAACAATATAAAATGCAAATGTTAAATCCTTAATATTAGGGTGTGGAAATTTTTTTTAAGCTAATTTTAGCCCTTAAATTGTGTCGGAAATAGGAAAATGAAGGTATGAACTTACATTTAGATAAAAAAGTGATCATCGTTACCGGTGGAGCCAAGGGGATAGGTTTGGGTATATGTGAAGTTTTGGCGGCTGAAGGGGCGATCCCGGTATTAGTAGGAAGAAATGAGGCAGATAACGAGAAGGCTGTGCGGGCTATTCTTGACAACGGAGGGCAGGCTGATTCGGTCATAGGTGAACTCACCGACCCGGAAGCCTGTAGGAACGCGGTAGCACAGGTAGTGTCCCGATACGGTAAAATAGATGGTTTGGTCAATAATGCGGGGGTTAATGACGGTGTGGGGCTCGAAAACGGATCGTATGAGCTTTTTACGGCCTCCATACAGAAGAACCTGACACATTATTACCTTATGGCACATCATGCCTTGCCCGAACTCAAAAAGACAAAAGGGGCAATTGTAAACATAGGTTCCAAAACATCGCTGACCGGCCAGGGCGGGACTTCCGGTTATGCTGCCGCTAATGGCGGACGTAATGCGCTGACCAGGGAATGGGCTGTGGAACTGCTGCCGTATGGAATCCGGGTCAATGCCGTGATCGTTGCGGAATGCTATACGCCCCTCTACGAAAAGTGGATCAATACCTTTCCGGATCCCAAAGAAAAGCTGAACACCATAACAGAAAAAATCCCATTAGGTCACAGGATGACTACCGCAACGGAAATTGCCGATGCCGTAGCTTTTCTGTTATCCGAAAAATCGAGTCATACCACCGGGCAGCTCTTGTTTGTCGATGGAGGCTATGTACATCTGGACAGGGCACTGACCTGAAAAAACAGGAAATAGTTTCCGGATGCTCCCCGGAGCATCCCCAAACCCGCTTATTAGATTACCCGTAATTACACCCAATATCAATCAATTTAATTAAAACTCATAACATAGTGAAGAAAGACACATTACCTCCTGTGGTTTCGCGGAAAAACCTCATTCCATTTATTTTAGTAACCTCTTTATTTGCCCTCTGGGGCTTTGCCAATGCGGTTACGGATCCCATGGTACAGGCTTTCAAGAAAGTCCTTGAACTCAGTAATTCACAGGCTGCCTGGGTACAGATGGCATTTTACGGAGGATATTTTTGTATGGCCCTGCCCGCTGCGCTTTTTGTCCGAAAATACTCTTATAAAACAGGAGTACTTATAGGGCTCGCTTTGTATGCAGGTGGAGCTTTGTTGTTTTATCCTGCAGCCATCACCGAAAAATTCTGGTTTTTTTGCCTGGGATTGTATATCCTGACATTCGGACTGGCTTTTCTCGAAACTACGGCAAATCCTTATATTCTTGCTATGGGAGATAGCAGGACAGCTACACAGCGACTCAACCTGGCTCAGGCCTTCAATCCGCTGGGACTGGTACTCGGCCTATTGGTAGCTCAGCAGTTTGTGCTCAGAAAGCTGCAATCTGTGGATGTGCAAGATTTCGGGGCGCTGGACGAGGCTTCCAAAGTGATGATCCGTACCTCCGATCTTATGGTAATACGCGATCCGTATGTAGCTCTCGGCCTGGTGATTCTCGCCGTATTTGTGTTCATATTTGTCAGTAAAATGCCTCAGGTCAAGGACGAAGGTGGTATTCCGGGGCTTGCCGATACGTTTTCCGGACTTTTTAAGAATAAAAAATATACCCTCGGCGTACTGGCCCAGGTACTCTATGTAGGAGCACAGATTATGTGCTGGACCTATATCTACCAGTATGCGGAAGCTATCAATGTGAGTAGTGATGATGCGGCTTATTACCAGTTTATAGCCTTTATTCTCTTCCTGGTAGGACGTGCCATAGGAACCTATATGCTTCGTTTTATGAGTTCCGGAAAGTTACTGATGTTATTCGCTTTCTTAGGGATAGCATTTGCTGCAGGAGCCATCTGGATAGAAGGAACTTTAGGAATATATTGTATCGTAGGAATATCTTTTGCCATGTCTTTGATGTTCCCCACCATTTACGGGATTGCTCTGGAAGGACTGAGTGAAGAAGAATCCAAGATAGGTGCAGCGGGTCTGGTTATGGCTATTGTAGGAGGTGCTTTGATGCCGCAGTTGCAGGCTCTTATCATCGATATAGGAGGTTCCGGGGTGGCAGATGTCACTATTGCCGGAGTACCTGAGGTTAATTTTTCGTTTATATTGCCTTTGTTGTGCTTTGTGTATATCAGTGTGTACGGAAAATGGGTACACAACAAGGTATATTAGTACACCGGGAACCAACCGAGGTGTAGTAGGCAGTATTCGGGAAGGCAACATAAGAATCGGAGAACACTATTGTATTTATGGGGCTTCGTAGCTCCGGACTTTGAATAAAACGGAGGAGAGAGACTGTGATACTACACGAACAGATAACTGAACTATAAATTGTGGAGAATCCCGAACAGTGAAAAAAGATGAAACGGTATTGTTTAGCTTTAGATTTAAAAGATGATGAACGGCTGATTGCCGAATATGAAACACATCATCAAAAAGTTTGGCCCGAGGTGCTGAAAAATATTTGTAAAAGCGGTATTATCGATATGGAAATATACCGTATTGAAAACCGGTTGTTGATGTTGATGGAGACAGATGACGGTTTCAGTTTTGAGCAAAAAGAAGAACTCGATGCGGCCAGTGAAACTGTTCAGGAGTGGGAAAAGCTCATGTGGAAGTACCAGCAGGCTATTCCGGGAAGCAAACCCGGTGAAAAATGGCGCCTGATGAATAAGATCTTTGATTTTAAAACAGCATTGTAATGACCGTAGGATTATTTGTCCCCTGTTACATAGATCAGCTATATCCCAAAGTAGGGAGAGATACACTGGAAGTTCTGGAAAAAGCAGGTTGTAAAGTCGTTTTTTTGCAGGATCCGTTGTGTTGCGGACAGCCTATGGCGAACAGCGGATATGAAAGCAAGACCCGGGATTTTGAAAAACCTTTTCTCAAAGTACTGCCCGAGGTAGATTATCTCGTAACGCCATCGGCCAGTTGCTCATATCATTTGTCCCATCACTTGTTGAAACCCTTTGTAGCAGCAGAAGAACTTGCCAAGGTAAAAGAACTGACGGAGTTTCTGCATGATATAATAGGACCGGATAAAATTCATGCTTCTTTTCCGTATAGGGTAGGTCTGCACCTGTCCTGCCATGGTTTACGCGGGCTCAATCTCGGTACACCTTCCGAGCTAAAGGTGCCCTATTATTCCAAAATAGAGAAAGTGCTTGCTGCTGTGGACGGACTTGATCTGGTGGTCCCTTCCAAAGCCGATGAGTGTTGCGGATTCGGGGGAAGTTTTGCAGTTTTCGAATCGGCCGTATCTGTAAAAATGGGATGTGATAAGATGAAGACGATGTCCGGGGCGGAAGTATCGTATGTTGCCGCAACCGACATGTCCTGTCTTATGCATCTCGAAGGTGTTTTTCGTGCCGAAGAAAGTACTATGAAAGTGATGCATATCGCAGAGATACTCAATGCAGGAGCGTAAACATTTTGTTTAACCGACGAAAGAACAAACTGATGAAAGGAACACATGCGAATCTGAGTAAGGGGTTTATAACCGGCTCCGAGAAGACGGACTGGCATAATAATGCACTCTGGTTTTTAAGGGCCAAAAGAGATATGCAACGGGATACGATTCCCGACTGGGAAAAATTACGAGCCACTGCCGCTGCAATAAAAGACCATACCCTGTCGCGTTTACCGGAATACCTCCAACGTTTCGAGGAAAATGCCATAAAGAACGGTATACAGGTACACTGGGCATGGGACGATGCTGAACTTCGTGAGATTACAGCTTCTATTCTCCGGGAAAACAACGCAAAATCCGTAGTAAAGAGTAAGTCCATGCTCACAGAAGAGTGCGGCCTGAACCCTTACCTGGAAAAAGAGGGATTCGATGTCGTAGATACCGATCTGGGAGAGCGGATCGTACAGTTGCGAAAAGAGCATCCGAGCCACATTGTGGTGCCTGCCATTCACCTGAAAAAAGAAGAGGTGAGTGATACGTTTCACGAAAAAATGAATACGGAGAAAGGAAATTCGGATCCCGATTATCTGGCTTCCGCCGCACGGGAAGCACTTCGTAAGGATTTTATGAGGGCCGATGCCGCTATTACCGGGGTTAATTTCGGAGTGGCTGAATCCGGTACGGTGGTAGTGTGTACCAATGAGGGGAACGCCGATATGGGAGTACACAGTAAAAAAACGGTCATTCACTGTATGGGGATGGAGAAACTGGTGCCCGGGTATAAAGAACTGGCGGTTTTTACGCGTTTGCTCGCGCGTTCCGCTACGGGACAACCCGTTACCGTTTTTACCTCACATTACAGAAAACCCCGTCCGGAAACTACCGAACATATTATTATAGTAAATAACAAGCGTACCGATATTTTTGAAGATCCGGAATTCCGGCAGGCCATGCGTTGTATCCGTTGTGGCGCCTGTATGAATACCTGTCCGGTGTACCGGCGCTCGGGCGGGCATTCCTATCACCATACTGTTCCGGGGCCTATAGGCAGTGTGCTCGCTCCTTTTTACGGGAAAGAAAAAAATAAAGATCTTCCCTTTGCTTCGACATTATGTGGCTCCTGTAATAATGTATGCCCGGTGAAAATAGATCTTGCAGGCCTCTTGTACCGGTGGAGACAAAAACTTACGGACGAAACATCACCCGACCTGTCCAAAAAGATAGGGATGGATATCGGGAGCAAAATACTAAAAAGCCGTACAACTTACAGCCTGGCGACCAGAGCCTTTCGCTGGGTCCCCGGAAGCGTACTGCAATCCGGCCTGAACCCTTGGAATGTCACGGCGAAAAACGGGCATAAAGAACGCATATTTCCGGATGTGCCCGGGGAGAGTTTCAGGGAATGGTACAAAAAAAATCAGGAGTAATCGCACAGAAATGATGAACAGTAAGGAAAGAATATTAAACACGCTGAACAAGGTTAGCAGGGACGCGCTTCCCAGACCCGAAATAGAGCTGCAGTATCCTCCTGAGGTTCTGGTGGAGGATTTTGTACGGATAGCAGAAGCATCGGGAACGGAGGTATTTCTCGCTACCCCCGACACGGTTGCCGATACCGTCCGGAAGTGGAGCAGAGGGGGAGACATACAGTCCTGTGTTCCCGGCTTACAGGATGAGTTTCCTTTGATATTTGACGAACAAATACCTTTCGACCGGGAGAAAATGCCGGAAGTCTTTGTTGCCGAAGCTGCTTTCGGGGTGATCGAAAATGCAGCGCTGTGGCTTACGGACAGCGAACTTCGTGCCCGTTTACTGGCTTTTATCCCCGAACGTATTGTCGTATTGCTCAAAGCCGGGTCTCTGGTGTCTACCATGCACCAGGCCTATGCTATTATCGCTGAAAATGATCCTTTCGGTTTCGGGCTCTTTATGGCGGGAGCATCCAAAACAGCCGATATCGAGCAAACCCTTGTAAAAGGGGCACAGGGAGCAAAAGAACTGGCCGTAATCCTGTATTGATTTAAAGAAGGAAAGACAAAAGGATTACCATACGATCAAAAAAAGCGAAGGCTGTCCGATAAGGTACAGCCTTCGCTTTTTTACTTATATGATGGTTTGTTCCGGAAACCGGTTACATTTCAAAAAGTTCAGCCAGTTTGGCATCGAGTGCTTCACCACGGAGATCTTTAGCGATGATTTTTCCGTTTTCATCAAGTATAAAAGTAGCGGGGATTGCCTTTACGTTATATAGCTGAGCTATAGGGTCCTGCCAGAACTTGAGGTTAGACACATGGTGCCAGGGAAGCTGATCTTCGGCGATAGCCTTTTCCCAGTCCTCTTTTTTTCTGTCGAGAGAAACACCGATGATGCTGAGTCCCTGATCTTTATATTTTTCATAAAGTTTTACGACATGAGGGTTTTCGGCACGACAGGGTTTGCACCATGCAGCCCAGAAATCTATGATCGTTATTTTTCCTTTGATATCTTTCAGAGCAAGCTCTTCACCTTCCGGAGTAGGAGCGGAGAATTCGGGAGCTGTAGCCCCTACGGAAACCTTGGTGAGGTTTTCTATCTGCTTGGCAACCCTTTCGGCAACTGCTGTTTTCTTTACGTCTTCGGACAAGGAAGAATAAAGTTCTTTGAGCTCTTCGGGAGTCTGCGACTGTGACATCAGCATTTTTTCCAGTACAAGAGCGGAAATATACGAATCCGGATGTCCTTCGACAAAATTAACCTCATACTCCTTGGCCTCTTCCTGGATATCTCCGTAAGTGTCCTGCAGAGTTGCAATAGTTACGGTATCTCTTTCCTGAGAAGCTTTCATCATTTGCTGACGCAATGCATTGATACGCTCACCGATACCGCGGGTACCTGAAATAAATTCGTAAAAATCATCATTAGACGGGGAACCACCCATCTTGGAGAAGTTGATACTGTCTTTATAAGCTTCTATTTCGATGTCTCCGTTTTCTACAATAACAGGAATGTTACCTACCTGGTCTATGAGAAGAAAGTGAATTTCAGGAGTGTCTGCTTTTCCCGTAAAGGTAAACTGCCCCTGCTGCACTGTTGTGGAATCGACATCCACCGGCTGGTTGTTTACATCCGCTTTTTTCATGAACACGGTTTTGCCGTCTTCCACACCGTCTATTTTAACGGTAATTGTGTAGCTGTCTTTATGTTGTTGGCCACAGGAAGCTGCAATTAGCGCCATGAGAAATAATACGCCGATCTTTTTCATTCATCTGTAATTTTAAAAGGTTTATGTGCAAAGTTAAACTTTCCGACCATAAATCGATGATGTTTAGGATAAAATTAAGTAAAGGGGTAGCATATCATAAATTCATAAAATGCATTTATTTTGGTCGATTGCTTTAATACCGGGAGATACGGTAAAAAATAACGTAGTAAAATTTAAATTTATACTTTTACATCATGCTTGATTTTCGTTTAAAGGTGTTTCATACCGTAGCCAGGCGGCTCAATTTTACCCGGGCTGCCCGTGAACTCTATATATCGCAGCCTGCCGTGACCAAGCATATCAAGGCCCTTGAAGAAGAGTATAGCACGCGTTTATTTGATCGTAACGGCACCAAAATACAACTTACCTATGCAGGTAAATTGTTTCTGCAACATACCGAACGCCTTTTTGAAATACACCGGAAACTGGAAATGTCTCTGCATGCCTTATCCGGTAAACATACCGGTAAATTGCGTATAGGAGCCAGTACGACCATTGCAAGTTATATTCTCCCGAGGGTGTTACCCGCTTTCCTGAAGAAATATCCGGATATGGAGATCGAGCTACGCTCCGGGAACACAGAACAGGTGGAGCAACTATTACAGGACAAAGCGGTCGACCTTGGGATCACCGAAGGATTTTCCAAACTTCCCGCTTTCAGATATACGTCTTTTCTGCGTGATGAGATTGTACTTACCACCGGTGCCGGACATCCGTTGACCAAAGAAGAAACGATAAATCCCGAAGTATTGAAAACACTTCCGCTATTGCTCCGGGAACCGGGTTCGGGAACTCTTGAAGTCGTAGAACACGCCCTTCGCGGAATTCGGATAAACCCTGCCGATCTTCGCGTGTCCATGCAACTTAGCAGTAGTGAGAGTATCCGCGAATACCTTTTGCATTCCGATAGTTTTGCCTTCTTATCCGTATATACTATTCTTCACGAATTGAGGAACGGGAGCCTGAGTATTATCGATGTAAACGGACTGGAGATCGAGAGGTATTTTTATTTCATGCAGTTGCAGGGACAGGCCGATCCGCTTTCCGGCCTGTTTATGGATTTCGCCCTTCATCATAACTACAGGTTATAATGCATAGCTATTAGTGATTTCCGAAATTTTCCGAAGACCCGGAACTTTGTATTCAGAAATCATAAAATCATGCACCACAAATTAAGAGACCGGCGGGTTCATTATAACGATTATCTCCGAAAAACACTGAACAAACGGATAAGTGTCCGGGAACTTGTATTTGCAGGACTGGCCATACTTTGTATTTCTTCCCTGGTATCTCCGCCTATGGCATTACTATTCGGGATACTGACCGCCTGGTTTATAGGACATCCTTACCTGCATCTGAATCATAAGATCACTCATTTTCTGCTTCAGGCTTCCGTAGTAGGACTCGGTTTTGGTATGGATGCCGGTAATGCCTTTAAAGCGGGGCAGGAAGGCATAATGTTTACCATAGCGTCCATTTTGGTGACACTGATCATGGGATATCTGCTATGCAGGTTATTTGCTATCGATAAGAAGACAGCCTACCTGGTAACGGTAGGTACTGCAATCTGCGGAGGAAGTGCTATAGCAGCTATTGCTCCCGTGATCCGTGCAAAAGAAAAACAGGTATCGGTAGCACTTGGCGTAGTGTTTATGCTCAATGCTCTTGCTCTTTTTGTATTTCCCCTCATAGGACATGCCCTCGGAATGTCGCAGGAGGCATTCGGGTTATGGAGTGCGGTAGCTATTCATGATACCAGTTCGGTAGTAGGGGCCGCAGGCAGGTATGGTGCTATGGCCCTGGAAACCGCAACGACCGTAAAACTGGCAAGAGCTTTATGGATCATTCCGCTGGCCCTGATTTCTTCGATGGCTTTTGGCAAAAAAGGCAGGAAAAGCAAAATAAAGATACCCTATTTCATAGGATTATTTATTCTTGGTATGTTGCTTCATACGTATGTGCCTGCTGTCCGGCATGTAAGTCCGTATATTACGTCCATAGCTTCCTCCGGATTAACACTTACCCTGTTTCTTATAGGTTGTGGTCTAACCCGCAAAGTGATAGGGACCGTAGGGGGGAAGTTGCTTCTGCTGGGACTCGTACTCTGGATTTTCACAGCTGTTTTATCGCTCTGCGGAATTATTTTCTTTGTTTCATAAAGGTAGGGGGAAGGGTGGAAAACAGCACTCCTGTTTTTTATCCTTTCGTTAGAGAAAACACCATTGTTTTTGGGAATATCTATTTGCAATCCGTAATTTCCTTCGTTACTTTTTCCACCTGTTTTTCGGATATTTTAGGGTGGAAAAGGGTATATTAGCAGGGTAAATCATAGGACTGCGTCCCAGGGCAGTACTGAAAAAATAAATTATGAAGGGGATTCATCTTTATGTCATGAGTATTGTTTTTTTTCTGGTTACAGGAAGATTTACGGGCTATGGCCAGGCTACGTATAATTCGGATTCCGATATATTGTATTATAAAAATACAGGGAAGGACGAGGATGCTTACAGATCGGAAATGTGCAGGCTCGATGTCTACTATCCCGAAGCGACAAGGGATTTTCCGGTAGTGTTATGGTTTCACGGCGGTGGTCTTACCGGAGGGAGTAAAGAAATCCCCGAAGATTTAAAAAACCGTGGTTTTGCCGTGGTGGGTGTCGGATACAGGCTTTCCCCGGTAGTGAGGTCGGAACAATGTATCAAAGATGCTGCCGCTGCGATAGCATGGGTGTTTCAACATATCCGGGAATACGGGGGAGATCCGAAACAGATCTTTGTTTCCGGACATTCTGCAGGTGGGTATCTCGCCATGATGACCGCCTTAGACAAATCATATCTCGGGGAACACGGTGTGGATGCCGATAATATTGCGGGGATCGTACCTTTCAGCGGACAGGCTATTACGCATTTTAATGTACGCAAAGAAGCAGGGATACAGGACACACAGCCGGTAATAGATCGTTTTGCTCCGTTATGGCACGTACGCGCCGATGCACCTCCTATGCTGCTCATTACAGGAGACCGGGATATGGAAATGCTCGGGAGGTATGAGGAAAATGCCTATTTAAAGCGGATGATGGAGATCTCAGGACATCAGCATACCGAACTTTATGAACTGGAAGGTTACGGACATAATATGGTAAAACCTGCTTTGCCTTTGCTGATCCGGGAGATCAGAAAACGAAGTGCTGAGATCACAGCCAGATAAGGATATATAGCCGCATCGGAAGCTATGACGATGCTTTTCCGGTTATACCTGGTTATGCTGGTCGGAACTATGTACACCTTGGTTTAGCGGTATGTTTTTACCCGATCTCCGGGCAGCAGGATACTTCACGGGACCTATATTTGTGTGATTTTATTCTTATATCACAGTATTTCATTGATTTACATAGGTTCTTATGTTGTTTTTCATCTTTTTTATAATGCTTTTGGTGTCTTTTTGAGAGGTGGGCTTTCCGGACTCTTTACAGGATTACTCAGATCGAGATTTACAGGTTTTCAATAATGTCTTTTTGCGCTTCGTCAAGCGTAAAGTGTTGAAAACTTAGGGAGTATCTGGCGGGCTTATGTGAGCCATAATACTAATTTTGTACCGTTATAAAACCCGTAAACCTTCACCCCGTGATACTTTCCTGGCCCGTGCATGTTCCGGTGTGATGACAAGGATGCCTATACGGAGGATAGTAATATGATGCTGTTGACCATATCGAGTCGCTCCGGACACGCGATAAAACCGAGTAGTTGCGAGGAAAGTACAATAAGAATTGTAACATGGCAAAAAGTTTTAGAGTCTTGAGAATTAGTAATAATCCCGGGCAATTCATTAATCCGTCAAAAGCATCACGACAGATATATCGGCTGGTTATTCCGGACTTTTCCGGTCATACCGGGGTAATGAGCTAAGTATAAGTCTGTCGATAATGGTTGGCGTTCCGGTCTTTTTTTGAACGGCTAAAGCTTCCTGACAAAGTGTTGATCTTCGTCAGAACCCGTTTTTACCACGTGTTTTCTCCGGACAATGGATACCTGTTTCTTCATGGCATTCATGTATATGTTGATTGAAAATTGTTCTCAGGCATTGATTTGGTCTCATTTGGCAAGGTGTAGTATATGTGTAACCTTCAATGCACGATACCTTATGATTTTTTTTTCACCTTTATCCGTTGAATATCTGCACATACCGAAAAGGTGTTTTTTTAGTTAAATATAAGTACCGGTAGGATAAGGCAGGACTATTAAAAATTCAACAAAACTTCCGGGTATACACGAAGCTTATGCTTTTATGTAATAGGTATGGTGCTCTGCATCCCGGAATATCATATACCTGATTTTAATGTATGAATCTCGTGAAACAAAAAAGAGATAAAACAACATTCGAACGCTATTCAACCAATAATGAGTTAAATGAATATGTACTGATCCTGTCGTTTGATGAAATTCCTTTTCATTATAAGTAGGTATGGTTGCCTCATGGTATTATTATGCTTTTTATTTCCCTTACTTTCTTTCGGTAAGGAGTATGAAAATGTGTGGGATAATTCACCCGAGTATAACTCCTTGTTCCTGACCTTCCATACAGAGTATGAGCTTCTTCTGGTTTGGGATACAAGTCTTTTAGAAGAAGTTAAAGTGCATTGTCCTGAAACCTTTGGGTGGCGGGCGTATCGGGCTGTAAAGCTGTTCTGTGGCATCCGGACTGACGAAAGTGAGCTTCATAAGAATCCGAAAAACGATATGGTACCCCAGCCAAGACAGGAAAATGTAGTCAGAGATAATAATAGTATGGAGGGGAAGGATGCCATTTCAAACCATCCGGAAAAGGAACACATGGTCGTAAAGACAATGGTGTATTACATCATTGCCGGAGGGCTTATTTTCTGGTCGGTAACTTTTCTTTTATTGATCATGTTAAACAGGAGAGAGCATTTACATCACCTGGAAATCATACGGGAACAAAGGCGGATTATAAAAGAAAAAGAAGAAGAGCACGAAGCTCTGAAGAAGAAACTGAACCTTGCTTTTAAGGAAGTGGTGACGCTTGCCAAGAAAAACTCCCCGTCTTTTCTGGCCCGTTTCCAGGAGGTTTACCCGGAAGTTTGCGAAAAATTACTGGAGGTCAATCCGAAACTGGTCAATACAGAGCTTAGTTTTTGTGCCATGATCTGGTTGAACTTTTCCAGTAAGGAAATTGCCCGTTACACTTTTATACAACCCAAAACAGTACAGATAAAAAAGTATCGTTTACGTAAAAAGCTGAAAATTCCCCGTGATGAAGATATTTATATATGGATTAAAAACCTGTAATCCGCGGTAATGCTCAGAAATTTGTTTCTGAAGTGATGCAGTACATGTGTAACCCTTTGTATTTGGTGTACCTGACACTTTATATGCATTTTTGACAGGACAATCCTAAACAACCCTTTTAACCTTGTGTAACACATTATAAACATGAGAGCAACCACCCCGGCCTACAGATATTTATCTGTGAATAATGAAAAATATAGCTGCCTTTCCCCGGCAGGGAGCGGACAAAACGCGATAGGTGTAAAACACTTCTTTTGTATATGACATGGAGAAGGTATATGAAAAAAGAGAGCTGTCCGTAGCGGACATCCTGAAGAATGTGAAAAAACATCTTGGTATAAAAACCAATAAAGAACTTGCAGTTTTGCTCGATGTGCAGCCCAACACGATTTCCACATGGAAAACCAGGAACAGCCCGGACTATGAAAAGCTCATTACGATTATCCGGGAGGCCAGGGGAGACCTTAACAAATTCTTCTTTGACGAATCGCATTGTCACAAAATAGTGAAGAGCGAGCAAAGATTGGTGACGGTCCCGTTAGAATATCAGTACGAGTACGTAACAGCGTTTAAGAATGATGTTTTTTTTAAAAAACTTCCGAAACATCATTTTTCGATAGTTACGGGCGAAGAAAAACTACGTGCATTTCAGGTTTCGGACCTTAACTCTTGGTACGCGTTTAAAGGCGCTTTTTATGCCATAAGCAGCTTGTCAAAGAATATCAGGGTCGGAAATGTCTATGTCATCGTCAATAAGGTCAAAGGGATATTTACAGGACTTATAGAGCGCGATGCCGATGACCCCGACATTATTTATGTTCTGGGAGACAGCAGGTGGATGGTCGGAAATAAAATAAAAATGAGCCTGAAAGACGTCGTAGAAGTGTGGAAAGTAAAACACATTGTTCTGAATGACAATGCCTGAGGCTGTATGGAATATGTGGTATGAAAAAGGATTTGCTTTAATACATGCAGATACTTTCCGACTAATTCCTCTCCCGGATAATAATTACTTGCTTTCCGATGATCAAAAAAGAACAACCCGGACCTGTTTCGGGGCATGCTATGAAATCTGTCAATTCACTTTATTCCGCCGTTATAATCCGATCTGCAGCTTGCTTACTGCTTCCTGAAAATCTCCGGTACGGATAGTAAGAAGCACCTTCCGATCCAAACATTAAACATATACCTAATCAATAATAACCCCGTAAAATGAAAAAAAAATTACTACTCACAGGTTGCATGATATGCAGCTTTGTTGTTTTCTCTCAGGAATCTTCAGACCAAAAAAAGCTAAAGAGGTACGATAAGTATACGTATATCGAAATAAGCGAGCTGCCGAGGCAACAGGCAAGCAGAGACCGTGTACTGAATGATCTCTCTTCGGCAGATATGAACAACTACACGCTTAAAAATTACCTGGAGCTGCTTTCTTACGGAGGCAGGATGAAGCCGTTGAGCTATAACAATATCAAGAAAACAATGGCAAAGCCCAAGGTGAATATGAAAAGTACGCTGGAGATGGGTAAAACCCCGTCTTATTACGGAAAACCTTTGGATTTGAAAAGTATAAAGTTGGGGTCTATATGGAATTAGATCGCTAAGAAAAGCCCCGGAGGCACACTATATTATTGCTTCCGGAGCTTTTTGTTTATTAGCCTGTTTATTACAGATCGAGCTCGAGTTTATTAAGTTTTGCTGTAATCTCGGAAATCTCGCTTTTGGAAAGGGATTTTTCCATGGCTTTGGCATTTTGTACAGCCTGAGACTCGTTTCTGGCCCCCACAAGCGCAATAGTGATGGCGGGTTGTTCCAGCGTCCAGAGTATGGCCAGCTGTCCGAGGCTCAGGCCTTTGGCATCGGCTATAGGTTTGATGCTTTCCAGGAAAGCGTTGGTTTTCTTTAGGTTCGTATCCTTGAAATATGGATTTGAAGCCCTGTGGTCACCTTCTGCAAACCGGTGTCCGGGTTTCAGTTTGCCTGTGAGTAACCCTCTCTGCATAGGGCTGTATGCCAGTATCCCTTTATGATGTTCCTGGCAGTAGGGTACGACGTCTTTTTCGATGTCTCTCTGCACCATGCTGTAGGGAACCTGGTTCGAGGCCAGGGAAACATAGTTTTCGGCTTCGGCCATTTGTACGGCATCGTAGTTACAGACCCCGGCATGTCGCACTTTTCCCTGTTCGATGAGCTGTGCCACAGCTTCCATCGTTTCCTGTATGGGAGTCGTCACATCGGGCCAGTGTATCTGGTAAAGATCAATGTAGTCCGTGCCTAACCTTCGGAGACTGTCCTCACATTCTTTAATAATACTCTCCTTTCCTGCGTATTTATAGATGTCTATATCCTTACCGTCGTTATTCTTGCTGCTGAACCCGAAATTTCCTTTTTTAAGGTCCCAGCGCATACCGTATTTGGTGAGGATCTGTACCTGATCTCTCGGAATATCTTTTATAGCTTCTCCTACGATCTCCTCACTGGTGCCCTGTCCGTATATGGGAGCAGTATCTATAGAGGTTACACCATGGTCATAAGAAGCTTTTATGGCCCGTATGGCATCGTTGCGTTCCGTACCTCCCCACATCCATCCTCCGGCAGCCCATGCGCCGAAGGTAACTGCAGATATATTCAGATCCGTCTGGCCTAATTTTCTGTACTTCATAACTGTTGTTTATACGTTTTCAATTTATTTACGGTGTGTTTGTTGAGCTTTCCGTAACGCGTTTCAGACCGGTTACTTCAAAATCTCATGGCGAACCGTCCGGACTTCTTCTGCTGTCACCGGTCCTGCCGTATTACCAAAAGCGGTTCGTATGTAGGCTAACAGCTCCGCAACCTGAGTGTCGTCGAGAAAGTCATGGGCAGGCATGGTATTGGCATACGTTTGCCCATCGACCTCCAACCCCTCGTCCGAGCCTTTCAGGATAATACGGATGAGCCGGGATGTGTTGCCTGTCACATAATCTGTATTTCGTAACGGTGGATTGAGGTTAGGCACTCCGCTACCATTGCGCTGATGGCAGGTAGCACAATACTGTCCGTAGAGTTTTTTCCCTTCCGGATACGCTGTTTCCTCTATTTCAGGGGCTGCTTTTTTTACCGTTGCAGCAGGGGTTACGGGATCTGTTTTTTCTTTTTTATCTTTTTCGCCGCATGCGGATACCATCAGGGCAAACACGATGGTAAGTACTTTCAAATACCTAAGGTTTTTCATATACAAGGCCGGAATTTATTGGCGCCGCCAAAGGGTTTAATACCCCGAGACTTGCCTGGAAATTAAAATTCAGTTTCGTAGGAATGCCTCGTGTGCTTGCACCGAGGTAGTTTACTTTCCGTTATACACGATCCTGTATATCGTACCTCCCGCATCGTCCGAAACGTAGAGCGAGCCATCAGGGCCCTGTGCCAGTCCGCAAGGGCGGTGTTTGGCATCTCCGGGCGATAATACCGGATCGACCCCGGCAAAACCTTTGGCAAAAACTTCCCATTCTCCGGCCGGTTTTCCGCCCTTGAACGGAACAAAAGCAACCATAAAACCTTCCTGCTCTTCCGGAGCGCGGTTCCACGAACCATGGAAAGCGACAAAAGCCCCGTTTTTGTATTTCTCCGGAAACATAGACCCGGTGTAAAACAATAAACCGTTCGGGGCCATGTGTGCAGGGAAAGCTACAAGAGGATCTATGGCATTTTTACCCTTGCCCTCTTCCGGTTCTTTTTGTCCGTCCCCACCGTATTCCGGGCTCAGTATCTTTTTTCCCTGGTTCTGGTCGTAATAGATGTATGGCCATCCGGCATCGTCACCTTCTTCTATTTTGTAAAGGGTCTCCGCAGGAAGATCTGCAGAGGCCTGCGCATCGTATAAATCCGGAAACAGGTCATGGAGGTTATCCCTGCCATGCTGCATGACGTAAAGCGTGTTGTCTTCTTTGTTCCAGTCGAGCCCTACCACGTTTCGCAATCCTGTAGCGTAACGTGCGCCCTCTCCATAAGACTGCTTCATGGCATTGGCCCTGAATTTCCAGATACCCCCGGCGGAATCGAGAATAGTACAGGGATACATGCCGGGAGAATCCTTGGTACGGTCCCGTTCCTGGCAGGCATTGGAGTAGGCCCCGATATTTACATAGAGGTTATTGTTGTCATCGAGAGTGATCGATTTGGAGTTGTGCTGGCGGCGATCGATAAGACCATGGACAATCGTATCCGGGGTATTGGTATTTTCGGGGAGCTCATTCTCATCAAGGGCATAGCGGAATACGGAGGTATTGGAAGAAGCATACAGGTAATTGCCTTTTAAGGTAATTCCCGTTCCGCCGTAATTTCCAAAACCTGTTTTGCTTTCCGCTTTACCGTCCCCGTCTTTGTCCGAAAGGATGAGTATCCCTTTACCGTCCTTGGGTTTGTTGAGCTTTACGAGAACATCTCCGTTTTTATTTACGGCAAGATGCCTTGCTTCGCCGACACTGTCAGCCACGATAAGAGCCCCGAAACCTTCGGGAAGGGTCAATGCCGCATTATTCTTATCCGGTATAATATCTCCGTTATCATTTTTTTTATCTTCTTTATCCGAACACGACAAAGTACCTAATGTGAATGCCGTGACCACCGGAATATACCACCATGAGGAGGAGAATTGTTTTTTCATAAAAAGCGTTGTTTTTAAGTTTTTCTGAATTGCTGTTGTGATACTAATATGGGTACTATATTGAATGTTCTGAAATTTTTCCTCAAATTGAAATTTTACTTTTAGGGTGCTCTGAGCGTAAAAATGTGATGCTAAAAATAGCACGTAGTACAAAAATCAACATTTTTCACTACAATCAAAAACCCTGGAGAGGGTTCGTCAAAAAAAGTTACGCTCCTGCCGTAATGATCCTCAAAGCCAAAAAACAGAAACGGCTGTTTACAGTACGATACGCTTTCCTTCTTTTGCCGATTGACGGGCGGCCTGCAGGATTTCGACAACGATAAGGTTGTTTTCCAATGAAGAAAGGTCATTTTTTGTAACCGCTTCTCCCGTAAATACGGCTTCGAGATAGGCGATCTGGTCTTTAAAATACGCATCGGAAACCTGTAGTTTCTGCACATTTTCTATGCTTTCGGCCCTGATGAGCGTATTGGCGTCCGTGGCATGGAGCGACAGTTGTGTTCCGTAGACTTCAAAACTCTTTATCCCATAAGGCCAGTTCCAGGAAGCTTCTATAATACCGGTAGCCCCGTTTTTATATTCGAGCAGTATGGTGGCATCATCATCTACATCCGGGTATACAGCGGGTTTAACCTGTCGTGTAACGGCGGTTACGGCTACGGGGCGTTCCCCGTTCATGAGCCAGGTCATGAGGTTTGCACCGTAACACCCGAAATCGATGAGTGCCCCGCCACCGTTTTTTTCCGGATCGGTGAGCCAGTCCAGGAAAATTTCACTGCAACCTATTTCCCTCGGACCCTGGTGGCCGTCTTTGGCAATCATACGTTTCAACGGTCCCGAACCCGATTGTTCCAGATGTTGTTTCAGGGCATGATTGCTGCCGTACCAGGTAGTTTCATAGTTTGTAAATACAGGAGTACCGTACCTTTTCGAAAGGTCAGAGATCTTCCGGGCCTGCTTATTAGTTATGGCCAGAGGTTTTTCTACCATTAACGGAATCTTTTGCGGCAAACAGGCTTCCGCTACGGAAACATGTTCGGAAATGGGGTTGTAAGCGAGTACCACATCCGGTCTGGTAGCGCTTAACATTTCTGCTACCGTATCATAAAAGAGCGAATCCGGAAGCATATAGTGTTTACGGAGATTCGCTATCCGTGTTTTGTCGGGTTCCGCTATACCCGTAATAACAACCCTTTTTTGTTTGTATTGCTGTAAGAGCACATGGATATGATCATGGCTCATACCTGCGACGGCTACGCGGAGGAGTTTTTCCTGTCCGAAAACGGGTGGAACATACAGCATAAAGATGATGAAGAAGGAGACCCCTCCGGATATTAATTTGTGTATCATGACATTTAAAGTTTACAGACCGTGCGATACGGCTGTGAAAGTACAGGAAACAGGATGTGATCAACAGCCCTTTCTTTTAAAGAAAATAAATACAGGTTACCGATTTATAAGGATAAAGGTTGTCGCTACGGACAACCTCATACATTATAGAGCAGGAAAAAGCTTCAAGTCTTAACCGATCACTTTTTCTTCGGTTCCGAGATATTTGGTAAAGGGCTGTGCCAGTATTCTTTTTCCCGTAGCTTTTTTTATGGCATTGGCCAGGGCCGCTCCTGCGGGAGGCAAGGCAGGTTCCCCGAGTCCGGTGGGAGAGAGGCCGTTCTGTATAAAGTGAACGTCGACCTCCGGCGCTTCTTCCATACGGATAAGTCTGTAGGCCCCGAAGTTTTTTACTCCCGGGGTACCGTTTTCGAAAGACAGGTCGCCATACATGGCATGTCCTATACCATCAATAACACCACCTTCTACCTGGTTTCTGGCTCCTGTAGGGTTAACCACGATCCCGCAATCTACGACGCAGGTCACCTTTTTTACCGAAGGCATTCCGTTTCCGTTCATGGTAACATCCACTACTTCCGCAACATGACTGTTGTGACAGTAGTAGGCAGAAAACCCACGGAAAACTCCCGGAGAAGCAGGGACATTCCAGCCCGACTTGGTAACGGCGGTACGGATTACTTCCTGCATGCGTTCCGGCGAATACTGTATCCTTTCGTCTGTAGTACCTTTTACGTTGTCCAGTAGGTCGAGCCGGGCCTGTATCGGGTCCGTTTCCATAATCTCAAAGAGTTCGTCCAGGAAACTCTGTTCGGCAAAAGCCAGAAAATTGGTATAAGGTGCACGCCACGGTGCGGTAGTGATGTGGCTTTTGTAGTTGGCCACATCGACCTGGTAATTTTCGATAGCTCCTGCCGGAAAGAAGTTGGGGATAAGACCATACATATTACTGTTAACAGCAGCCTCTTTAAGGTGATATCCCGTTATTTTTCCATCCTTCAGGGAAGCTGCAATCCTGTATTTTATAGCAGGGCGGTATTGTCCGCAGGTCATATCGTCCTCGCGGGTGTAGAACAATTTTACCGGTTTGCGTACCACATCCGATATTTTAGCGGCTTCCAGTACAAAATCACCTATAAGTCGTCTTCCGAAACCGCCACCCATACGCGTCATGTTTACCCGGACTTTAGCAATATCAACACCCAGGGCTTCGGCCACTGCTTTCTGGCTTCCTTCCGGGGTTTGTATCGGGCCGGTGAGTTCTACCTCCTCGTCCGTGACATCGGCAAAGAAATTCATGGGTTCCATACAGGAGTGGGGGAGAAAAGGCGATTCGTAAGTACGTTCGATCACCCGGTCGGCTTCTGCAAATGCTTTTTTAACATCACCGTCCGCACGGAGTGTTTCAAAATCCTTTCCGTCCAGGAGTCCCAGCAGAATCCGGTCGTGGTCTTCCGTACTCTCCAGTTTTTCGTCGTCCCATCGTGCCTGTAGCTTTTCTTTACCTTTTTTTGCCGCCCAGGTATTCGTGGCTACCACGGCGATCTTATCTTCAAACCGGAACACATCGGTAACTCCGGTCACCTTTTTCGTTTCGGAATCGTCAAAGGAAACCAGTTTACGGCCAAATGCAGGCGGGCGCAATACACAGGCATAGTGCATACCCGGCTTGCTGTAATCGAGTCCGAAAAGCGGTTTGCCACTGATAATCTTATCGATATCCACATTAATGGCATCCCTGCCGATGATTTTGTATTGAGACGGATCTTTCAGTGGAGCGTTGTCCTGGATGTCGAGGGCAGCAGCAGCCTTTACCACATCACCGTATCCCAGTTGGTTGCCTTTGCTATCGGAGATCACACCTTCCGAAACCTTACAGTCGGCAGGAGAGATCTCCCATTGTTTTGCGGCGGCGTGTATGAGCATCTGCCTGGCATTGGCCCCGGTTTGTCGGAGAATATCCCATCCGTGTCTTATGGACTGGCTTCCCCCGGCTACCTGGCGGGTAAAATTTTTCGTATCGAGAGGCGCCTGTTCCACATAAACGTCTTTCCAGGCCACATCGAGTTCTTCGGCGACGATCATGGGCATGGACGTTTTTACCCCCTGGCCGATCTCGGGGTTGGGAGAGAAAATGGTGACCTTACCGTTGTCGGCAATTTTTATGTATGCATTAAAATTATTGAAATTCAGTTGAGAGATATCTTCGGGCATTTTCGCTTCCGGTTTACACGAATTCAGGAAGTTAACACCAATAAGGAGACCTCCGCCGGCAAGTGCAGTCGTACGCATGAAAGAGCGTCTGCTAAAGGCAGGGAGAGTGATTTCGTTTTTCATAAGGATCAGGTTTTGGGGTTAACTCATTTTTTCTGCGGCAAGAGATACCGCTTTTTCAATACGTGTATAGGTGGCACACCGGCATATATTTCCCTGCATGGCACCCCGGATATCTTCGCTTGTCGGATTGGGATTGCTGTGCAGAAATGCAGAAGCTGTCATGATCTGTCCGGCCTGGCAATATCCGCATTGCGGAACATCTATTTCTTTCCAGGCCTGCTGTACCGGATGTGAGTTGTCTTCCGAAAGCCCTTCGATCGTTGTAATTTTCCGTTCCCCGGCCTGTCCTATGGTTAGCAGACAACTTCGGGTAGCTTCACCGTCCACATGCACGGTACACGCGCCGCATTGTCCGATCCCGCAACCGAATTTGGTACCCACCAGTTGCAGTTCATCACGCAGCACCCACAACAACGGGGTGTCGCTGTCGGCATGCACCGTATGTGCCTTACCATTGACTGTAATGTTAAAAGCTGGCATAATAAGTTTAGTTTAGTTAATGATTTGTCAGTGTATTTCTAATTGCTCCAATAAGATACGGATAATTTGCTTTACCCCGAATTTGTTAAGGGTTGTTTAACACTTTTAACAGGTTGAGCATAGCCTCACCCGGACCGAAATACAGGATGTCTCTTTATAAAGCCATGTAGTGAAAAAGTGGAGGATTGAAGGAAATTAATGGTTTTATGGTAAGTGAGGAGGTAAAAAAATCCCGGAGCTATACGAAAAGCCCCGGAATTGTTTCTAAGCTTTGAAGTACAGTAATCCGGTGCGATTGTATTTCCGGGTATACTGCAGGTCAAAAAATTACTTTTTAGACTCTTCCAAAGATACTTTACGGAAATCTTTCATAAGCTTGCTGATCTCCAGGGCAGCTTTACGAGCTCTTGTTCCTGCAGCCTTGTTTCCTTTTTCCACCTGAGCCTGCGCTTCAGTGTTGAACGTTTCAATCTCTGTTTGGATTTTTTCTAATAACTCTTTCATTTGAATTTGAATTTATACAATGAGAGGCGAAAATAAATAATTTTGAAAACATGAGTAGCATAGAAAGCCTGTGTATTTGCAGTATTTACGACAGATAACACGTTTTTTAGGGCAACTGGTATCTGTTTGGGGTATGAAAAGGCATATCGGGCAGGTTTCGGGAGGGTAGAATAGACATTTCCGACATCATCGCCGATCGTAGAAGTATTTGCCCGGTAACGGTACGGAAATCAGATCATTTGTTGTAATGTGGCTCCTATCTGCTTCAGGGCATCGTCGATCTCGGGGGTAAAAGGAGAACCGAAACTGACCCTGAAATACGTTCTGAGATCCAGCTTTTGAGAAAACAATTGTCCGGGGGCAATACTGATCTTCTTTTTTATCAGTTTCCGGTAGAGTTTTACACTGTCACATCCCATCGGGAGCGCTACCCAGATCACAAAACCCCCTTTCGGGGCAGAGACTTCAATAGGGCCGGGAAAATATTCGTAAATGGCCTGGAGGTATTGCAGGCATTGGGTATGAAGATCTTTTCTGAGTTGTCTTATATGCAGGTCGTACCTGCCGTTTTTCAGAAAATGGGCCATGGCCATTTCGGTAACGGAAGCCGTTGTTACGGAGTGGTTCATCTTGTATTCGAAAATCTCACTCCGGTATTTTCCCGCGATAAGCCAGCCTACGCGATATCCCGGAGCAACAGATTTGGAAAAGGAAGAACACAAGATCACATTTTGCTGCAGGTCATAAGCCTTACAGGCATTCAGGCGGTGAGGATCAAAATGGAGTTCGCCGTAAATATCATCTTCGATAAGCACAATATCCTTACGGGTCACCAGGGCAACCAGGGCCTTTCGCTTCTCTTCGGTAAGATGGGCCCCCGTGGGATTTGAAAAACTACTGGTTACAATACAGGCCTTGACATGGTGCTGTGTAATACAGGTTTCCAGGCTGGGAATATCTATTCCCGTTACCGGATCGGTAAGTACTTCTACCGGGATACGGCCGTGGGCTTCTATGGCCTTAAGCAGGCCGAAATAGGTAGGACTTTCTATGGCCACGGTATCGCCGGGGCTGGTGGTAGCCAGAAGTGCATAGTGTATGGCTTCCAGGCAACCGGAGGTGGTAATGATATCGTCCGGATACAACAGCAGGCCTGCAGCATAGGATATCCTCGCTATCTGTCTGCGAAGTTCCTCATCGCCCTGGAGATTGTTGTAGTTGACCAGCCTGTCCGGCCGTTCGCGAACAGTGTGCAACAGGGAATTTTTCAGCTTGGTTACCGGTAGTATGGAGGTATCGGGCTTATTGATGGAAAGTTTGATCAGCGTAGGATCGCTGAGCGGTACATAAACTTCTTCCTGGAGCGATTTAACTTTCTGACGGCGGGTTACTGCCTGTTGCCTGATATGTGTGATCTTTTGGATCTGTTTGGTACTGAACCGGACGTAATAACCCGATTTTGGCCGGGCTTCCACCAACCCTCTGCTTTCCAGTTCTATATAGGCCTTATACACACTGCTGATGCTCACTTTCTTTTCTTTGCTCAGTTGCCGTACCGAAGGTAAGCGTTCGCCGATGCGCAAAGCTCCGGACAAAATAAGTGTTTCGAGCTGCCGTGCGATGTCCTGGTATAAAAAAGGGTCGCTTTTCATGGATATGGTGTCATCTGTTATGCTGTAAAATTATAAATCTGAATCTGTTTTTGAATTAAAAACGCTATTATTTTTGAAAAATCAAATCGTTTAAAGGACGGCTGGGAAATGTGCGTTAACACATTTACCGGCCCCGCGATAGGTTGTCCGGGGATGTTATGACCGGTGAGAATACTAAAAAACAGAAGATAACCAATGAAAACAAAGGCTTATATAGCACTGTTGCTGGTATGTATAGTGTGGGGAACCACTTATTTTGCCATAAAGATCGGGATAGATCATTTTCCGCCTTTTGCTTTCCTGGGTATTCGCCATACTTCGGCCGGACTGTTACTCTTACTGGGGATGTGGTTTTTCCGGAGAAAGGATATTTCGTTTTCACGTAAAACCGTGAGGCCCCAGGTACTTCCCGGAATATTCATGGTAGGCCTGGGAAACGGGCTGCTCGGATGGGTAGAACAATACGTGCCTACGGGGATCATCGCTATACTCTTTGCACTTGTACCCGTATATGTGGTGGGGTATAACCTGTTTGTCGAAAAAAGAGAAGTATTCCCGAAGGCCGGAATTGCCGGGATCGTTACCGGTTTTGTGGGTGTTTTGCTTATTTTCGGAGACAGCCTGCCGCGGTTGGCGGACCGGTCGTATACTTTGGGCCTGCTGGTCGCTTTTTGTTGTACAGTATTCTGGGCTGCAGGAAGTATGATAAGTAAAAAGAACCGGTCTGCCACCGGTCCTGTATTCAATACAGCCATACAACTGCTTAGCGGAGGAATTTTTCTGTTACTCCTCAGTCTGGCTACGGAAAACCGGATGGCACTGCCCCCTGTGACCCCGGCTGTGGCCTGGGCGATGTTGTACCTAATAATTTTCGGGTCCCTTATCGGGTTTATGGCCTATGTATATGCGGTGACCTATCTCCCGCTGGAACAGGTTACCATTCACACCTATATCAATCCCCTGGTGGCTATTCTGCTGGGATGGGCTTTTCTCGGGGAAAAGATCTCCGTAAACAGTGCTGTAGCTGCCGTACTTATACTTTTCGGGGTTTACCTGGTCCATGCTGCGCTGCGCCGGAAGAAATTCAGGATAGTACATACAAAACCCGGTGATGTTCCTGAGGTCCTGGAACTGTACAGGGCGGGTATTGCCTTGCAAAAACTCCGGGGAGAAGTGTACTGGCCCGATTTTACAGCCGATGACGTGCTGGGAGAAATACGTCGCAGAGGGCATTACAAGATCATGTCGGGCCATCGTATGGCAGCTGTTTTTTCTATCGTGTATAACGAACCTGTCATCTGGGAAGATACCCCGGAAGACAAATCGGTGTATATACATCGTTTGACGGTACATCCGGATTTTCGCGGTAAGGGCTTGTTCGGTATCGTAAAAGCGTGGATGATAGAAGAAGCAGTCAGGTGCAATGTCCGTACCATCCGTCTGGATACCTGGTCGGGAAGCGAAAGATTGACAGCGTATTACCGCAAATCGGGATTCGATCTTGTCGGTACGCGAAAAATAGTGGAAACCAAAGGACTGCAGCAGCATTATAAGAATATAGAAGTAGCCCTGTTCGAAATAAAACTTTAACCTGAAATCAAGACAGCAATGATACATGAAAATTTTACAACGGTATGGCTGGAAGCCTGGAACAGCCATAACCTCGACGCCATCATGGCACATTATGCCGACGATGTTTCGTTTTATTCCCCTGTTGCTGCAGAGCTAAGCCCGGAAGGCAAAGGTCATATTAGCGGAAAAGAGGCGTTAAGAGAATATTTTTCGATGGCTTTGCAAAAGTATCCCGGGCTCTGTTTTACCCTGCACAAGGCGCTGAAGGGAGTAGATTCCGTAGTGCTGTATTATACCAGTATCCGGCATCTGAAATCTGCGGAATGTATGATTTTTGACCGCGAGGGAAAAGTGCGGGAGGTGTATGCCCATTATGCCCCGTGATATTCATGCCCTGGTCCCGGGATAACATCGTATTCGGTTTTATCCGGAGTTGATGTTTTGGAATTTGGAGGTTATGTTCGAAGTTAAACCTATATACTTCAGTGTATCCGCTTTAGCTTCTGAAAAAGCTATGATCCGACTGGGTTGGGTCAAGTGATGGAGTTATTTAGTGGGTTAGTTCGTAATTGGTTATGGGGTATCAGACCTATTTGGGCATTCAGTTATTGACTACCCGTATAGGATCTTTGATTTTTTATGAGCCCGGGGCGGCTGCGTGCTCCGGCTCTCCGCCGGAGTATAACGAAGTCCCGGATTTAAGGGAGGGGATGGTGAAGTCACGGAGTGGTTAGATCGTTGTCTTAATAACCTGATGACGAGTAACCGGTATATCAATTTTACAGCTTGTCTCAACCTGTGTATTTCAGGTGAGCGTAGTTTAGTATCTTTAAATGCTACGGGGCAGGCCGCATTTCAATAGAAGTATAAACTCTAAACCAGGGAAATATGGAAGAAAGTAATTATCTGGAAAGTGTACGGAAACTTTTTGAGTACTATAAAAAGCTGGGAGAGAAAGCCATGGAACAGGTCCCGGACCCGGCCTTGTTCTATCAGCCCGACGAGACGTCGAATAATATTGCTGTTATTGTAAAACACCTGTCGGGCAATATGCGTTCGCGGTGGACGGATTTCCTCACTTCGGACGGAGAGAAGGAATGGCGTGACCGTGACGGTGAATTTACGGATACTTTCGGGAGCAGGGAGATATTGATGCAGGCCTGGGAAGCCGGCTGGCACTGTCTTCTTGGTGCCATAGGAGATCTCGGACCTGCCGATCTCGACAAAACAGTTTACATCCGCAACGAGGGCCACACGGTTACGGAAGCAATAAACAGGCAACTCGCGCATGTACCCTATCATATCGGGCAGATCGTGTATATCGCCAAAATGCAATCCGGTAACCACTGGCATACCCTGAGCATAGCCAGGAATGCCTCGGCGGATTACAACCGGGACAAGTTCCGGAAGGAAAGGGCAAAGAGATTTTTTACGGATACCGGGGAGCATGATGCTTCCGGTCATTCCTGAGCTGATTATGCGTTACCCGTTCCTGAGCCTGCCCGGCGATATCCCGTATTTCCTGCGGAAAGCCGTGGTGAAGTACTGCGGAGTGCTGTAGCCACAATATTCGGCTATTTCCTGTATGGTGCTTTGCCCGTCCAGCAGTTGCCTGTAGGCTTCCCGGAGCCGGATGTCCCTTAAATAGCCGAATACCGTGGTCCCGAAAAGCGATTTGAAACCTTTTTTGAGCTTAAATTCGTTCATACCGGAGTATCGGGCAAGGGTGGGTAGCGAATAATGATCTTCAAAGTTAGTTTCGAGCATGGTTTTTACGTGATGCAGTTTTTCGACATCGCTCCTTAACAGTATTTCCGGATGGGCGATACCCGAATGGTAGTCTTCAAGTTGCAGCATGAGTAATTCCAGAACTTTGGCCTCGATATAAAAACGTTTGAGCGTTCCTTTTTTATCGCAATGGATAATCTGGTGAAGTACCATCTGCATTTCGGGAGTGATCTTACGGTTCTTCCCGTGGAGAAAAGAAGCCCTTTTATTTTCTACAGCAGCGAGGAAGCGGTCCGTCAGTTGAGAATGACCTTCGGTGACCCGCTTGAGGAATTTTTCCGAAAGGTGTATTTCCAGCATTTCGGAAGGCTCCTTTTGGCGGGGATGGTAAAAGTAACCGTCGAAATAAGGCATGTAAAACAGGTTGTGTTCTCCGCGGTTAAAGGTGGCCCAGGAAGCAGGGTTTCCCGAACTTCCGGCACTGCTCGATCCGGATATGGCAAAGTGCATTTCTATAACCGGTGTGTCACAATCTGCTTTGAGTTTGATGTCGTGTATGGTATGGGAAACCCCATAGGTGATATGAATGCCTTCAAACCATAATTCCCTGTAGCGGCCGTTTCCCGAGACCATGTCAAAACCAAACTCCGTTTCGGCCATCCCTGACAAAACCTGGTAATCGGGAGCAAGCTCCCTTTCGTAAATAAGCTCCTGCAGGTCGGATGTTCTTAAACTGAATCGCATATGCTCCTTATTTTATAAAAAAACATCCCGCAATTGTAAACGAAATGTACGGGAATGTACCAAATTTGTACAAAGATAATTATTTAGAATAAATCTAAATTGATATGTCCGAAATAAACGAATTTCATACGCTGGCGGCACAGTTAAAGTGCCCTGACGGAGCAGAGGGGATCGCCGTGGGAGAGCAGATGTTCCGTACCAACGGTAATATGATCCGTAAAACCGTGGCACAAATGGATATTTTACCCTGCGACCGCGTCCTCGAAATAGGTTTCGGGAGCGGGAAGCACCTGAAAATGTTATACCAGAAGCAACCCATGCTCACCTATTACGGGGCTGATACCTCTGCAGTAATGGTAGCACAGGCCACTGCAAATAACATGAGCCATGTACGCGAAGGAATGGCTGTATTTGATCGTACCGATGGTATACAATTACCCTATGACACTGCTTTTTTTGACATGATTTTTACTGTAAACACCGTATATTTCTGGGAAAACCCCGAATTGCAGTTGCGCGAGATCTACCGGGTACTGGCACCGGGAAGGAGTTTTTATTGTGCCGTAGTAGACCGTTTGTCTATGGAGGATCTTCCTTTCGTAGATGATCGTTTTAGGTTATACGGTAATACAGAACTGGAAGAATTACTTCACAAGCATGGCTTCTCCGGTATCACTTCCCGGGTTTTTAACGAACAGGTCCGCAGTAATGCCGGGACAGTAACCGACCGGAAATTCCGGATCGTTAAAGCACAGAAGGCTTCGCTATAACCGAAAATAGATTGTTTATTATGCCCTGTCCTGATGTTTTAAGTACCGGACAGGGGAAATATCAGGTATCATAAGTTCGTAAAAAGGATGAATACAAAACAGCAGGAAGTCCGTCTCGTACGTTTTCCGTTAAAAAAAGGCAAACTAACCCGCTTTTATGAGTGGATGCAGTATCTTAACGAACCCAAAAACCGGGGAGAGATCATTGAAGGGATAGGTGAGGCGGAAATCTTTGCCGAATCCGTTTTTCTGTCCGAAGAAGCCGGGCATTATTATGTCTATTACTATATGAATTCGGAAAATCCGTTCCGGGGCCATAGGGCTGTCAGTTCCGGAAACCGCTCTGCGGATATAAGACATTTCAGGTTTTTTGCCGAATGTATCGATATGGAGAACCATGTAGTACAGGAAGCCCTGTTCCATGTTAACAAACCGTAATTAATTATAAAAAAAGGTGATGAACAAACCAGCTGTCCCCGATATCATCAGGTCGGTATTTACCGTAAGCCGTAAAACCTATATAACACCGCATTATCTTCGTGTCTATTTTACCGGAAAAGACGTTCCGCTGATAGCCAATACCACGGTAGGGATAAATAATAAGATACTGATCCCGCCGCCGGGTGTAAAGGAAGTCTGTTTTCCGGAATTCGACAGCGAAAAAGGAGAGTGGCTCCATCCGGATGAAGCAGTCCACCCCTCGGTCCGTACCTACACACACCGCGGAATAGATCCGGAACATCATGAAATATGGATCGACTTTGTCGTTCATGGCGATGAAGGGCCGGCATCGGCCTGGGCAATCCGTGCACAAAAAGGAGATCGGTTGGGAATTCTTATGAAAAACGGTAGAAGCACACTTTATCCTGCTGCCGCTCATTATCTCCTTGTAGGGGATGCAACGGGAATTCCCGTATTGGGCAGTATTCTCGAAACGCTGCCTCCGGACGCGCAGGGAATTTGCATTCTGGAAGTTCACGGCAAAGAAGATGAGCAACCTCTGCAGACCAGGGCAGATATCAGGTTTGTGTGGTTGCACAATCCCTATCCCCAACGTGGAAGCCGTCTTCCCGAAGTCGTGCGGCAACAGTCCCTCTGGAAGTCGTCGAGATTTGCGTATGTGGCTGCCGAATTCTCTTCCGTAAAACAAATCCGTACCTACCTCCGAAAAGAATTGTTGTGGGAGCGGGAAGAGCTCTATGCCTACTCGTACTGGAAATCGGGAGTGTCCGAAGACCGGTCTCAGGACGACCGCAGGGCAGAGAAAGATGTCTGATCCCGGTATAGGGAATAATTTTCACGGGCAGCCGGGCGTATAGGATCTGCCCATGGCTTTTTTAGTCATTCCAGAAATAGGGTAACCTTACCTACAGTTCTGCCACTTTCCACATGGGTATGGGCTTCGGCCATGCTTTCAAAAGGATAAACTTTATCCAGATGCGCTTTTAGCTTATCTTCTCCGAGCATTCCGGCTATCGCCTGCATATCCTCTCCGGAAGAACGGACCAGCATGGTATAGCCTTTTGCCCCGATTTCAGCAGCCTTTTCCGTAACGGTTTCGTTCAGCCCTGTGGGAATACTGATGATGGTTCCGCCTGTTTTGGTTACGTACAGCGATTTGTCGATCGTGTCGCCGCCTTATCGGTAAGGAGTGTTTTAATAAAATTATCGAATTCGAATATGAGGGAAATGACTATGACCAACTTTACAAAAGACCACACCGTAATTCTGCCCCACAGTACCCGACAGGCAGAATTTAGCAAGTTTCGGATTTTATAACAGCGATTTAGTTGTGACATTTGCAATATAAATTCAGAGCGATGAACGAACAACAACAAATTAATTATCACAGAATTGCCGGAGCAATAGAGTATATAAAAACCAATTTCAAAGCACAACCCAACCTTGACGAAATTGCGGAACAAGTACATTTAAGCCCGTTTCATTTTCAACGTTTGTTCAGTGAATGGGCAGGAACGACACCCAAAAAGTTTTTACAGTACATCAGCATTGAACATGCCAAAAGATTGCTGATCAGCCAACGGGCCACACTTCTGGACACCGCTTTTGAAACAGGGCTTTCAGGTACGGGACGGTTACACGATTTATTTGTAAACATTGAGGGAATGACACCTGCCGAATATAAAAACGGGGGCAAAAATCTTTTCATCAATTATAGTTTTACGGAAAGTCCTTTTGGTAATCTAATTGTTGCATCTACACTAAAAGGTGTTTGTTATATGGCATTTGAAGATGAAGAAGAAAAAGCGTTGAACGACCTTAAATCCAAATTTCCCAATGCCGTATTTCAACGAAAATTAGACTTGTTACAACAAAACGCTTTATTCGTTTTTCAAAATGACTGGAGCAAACCCAACGAAATAAGACTACATTTAAAAGGCACTGATTTTCAGTTGAAGGTTTGGGAAACGCTTTTAAAAGTTCCAATGGGCCAATTGTCTACGTATGGCAACATTGCCGAACAAATCGGCAATTCAAGTGCTTCGAGAGCAGTAGGAACAGCCATCGGAAGCAATCCTATTGCATTTCTAATTCCGTGCCACCGTATTATACAGGCTTCGGGCAAATTTACCGGGTATCGTTGGGGGACCATACGAAAAACAGCCATAATAGGCTGGGAGCAGGCAAAAATAAATCTGTAACGTTATGGTGTTATGGATATGGATAAGAAATATTGGTGATGCCCGACAAATTTGGATAATCTGACCAAATCCGATTGTGGTTATCCGTATTAAAAACCAACTAAAGAGTATAATGAAGGATATTATCCAAAGAATAGAAAATACAGATTGGCAAAACATAACCGAAACAATGCACACCAATGGTTATGCAATTATTCCAAACCTGTTATCGGCTGAACAATGCGAAATACTTAAATCGGAATACTACAGCCAGGACGCTTACAGAAAAACGGTAGTTATGGAGCGTTACCGTTTCGGTTCGGGCGAATACAAGTATTTCAATTATCCGTTACCCGAGGTTATCCAGCAAATCAGAACAAAAATTTATCCGTACCTTTTACCTGTTGCCAATACCTGGTTTAGGGTGTTGAATATGAATAAACAGTTTCCATTGGAACATGCAGAATTGCTGCAACAATGTCATCAAAACGGGCAGCGGAAAGCGACTGTTCTGATATTGAAATATGGTAAAGGAGGTTTCAATACATTACATCAGGATCTGTATGGTGAAATTTATTTTCCGATACAGATCGTCTTGTTTTTGAACGAACCCGACCAGGATTTTACAGGTGGAGAATTTGTATTGACACAGCAAATTCCAAGAGCGCAATCCAAAGCAATCGTGTTGAAACCAAAGAAAGGTGATATGTTGATTTTTACAACCAATTTTAAACCTGAAAAAGGTGAAAAAGGTTATTACCGGGTAAATATGAAACACGGTGTAAGCAAAGTACATAGCGGAGAACGTTACACTTTAGGCATTATCTTTCACGATGCCATCAGTTAGCAATGATAAGACATAGTGAGATATCCGACATCGACTTGCGAAGTAAAATCAAACAACAGAAAATTTGTTTTGGTGGCAATCGTAAACTGAAAATTTACGGCACTTTGTCATGTACTTCGGGAAAGAAAATGAAACGGGAAAACAGGATTTTCTTTTTATCGGAAAAGGAAGCAAAAGAAAATGGTTTTCGTCCATGCGGACATTGCTTCAGGGAAAAATATCAGAGATGGAAGAAGAATGGAACTATTTGATGGCATCACAGACAACACAAAAAATTGATTGCCAAAGAGACGTAGTGGTAAACTATTATGGCCAATTGTTTTAATCAAAGAGAAGCCGACAATTATTTGGAAAAGTTGCTTAAATATTCCTGATTTTCAAAGTGCCGGAGTAAGCGCATACTGGCACGTCGCACCACCAAAAGCCCTGCTTATACACAGGGCTTTTCCGGAAACATCTTATAAAAATAAACAGGGGTTAGTGCATAGCTGCGGCTTTCATCATTTTGTGAAAGATCTCGTTGTTCTCGTAGATCCCGGAAAACAGTTCTTTTCCTTTTCCTGTTGCAAAGACCGGTACGTGTGTTCCGGTATGCTGGTCGGTGATAAAGTACACTGCGACCTTGTCCGGGTCTTCTGTTTTTTTCCCGGTGTTGCTGTCCGTATCGTAGTATTTACCTACGGCGGCACCTCCGGTTTCGTGGTCTGCCGTGACGATGAGCAGCGTGTTGGGATGGGTGTTTACGTAGTCGAGGGCCACACCTATGGTCTTGTCGAAATCGAGGACTTCCTGTACCATCATTTCCGGGTCTTTGGCATGTCCGCCCCAGTCGATATACGATCCTTCGACCATAAGAAAGAAGGGTTTGTCGTTTTCTTCGAAATACCCGAGGGCTTTGGCGGTGGCTTCCGGCAGAAAATCGCCTCTTCCCTGTGTTTTGGATGGCATGCTCTCCGGGGCCAGTAAGAAACCGTTTCGTACGGCGGGGTCTACGGTAGCCATACCGGTAGAGTCCATATGGTATCCCAGGTCCCGTAGCCCGGCATACAGGTTTTTTCCATCTTCCCTTTCGGTAAAATATTTCAGGCCTGCCCCGGCAAAGAAATCGACCTGGGCTTTCATCATGTCCAGGGCAATGGCCTCATGCATATCGCGGTTTTCCACATGGGCGTAGAAAGCGGCGGGTGTGGCATGGGTAATAGCGGTAAGACTTATGAGCCCGGTACGATAATCTTTCGCTTTCAGAAGCTCGAGTATGGTAGGCAATGCTACAGTGTCTGCGGATACCCCGATCGCTTTTTTATACGTCTTTTCGCCTGTAGACAGCGCAGTAGCCCCTGCGGCGGAGTCTGTAATACGATGGCTGGTACACGAGGTTTTGCTGAGTCCCGTAACGGGGAAGCGTTCGAAGTTGGAAACCGTGTCTTTAAAATAGGAGGCCGAGGATACCTGAGACAGTCCCATACCATCACCGATCATAAGAATGATGCTCAACGGGGCTTCGGTAGCGGGAGTCGGGTTGGTTTCGGTATTTTCTTTATTTCCGGGCGATTGGCATCCCAGGGTAAGCATGCTTATGGAGGCGAGTGCAAAAGTCTTGAAGAGGTATGGCATAATGTATACAGGTTTTAATGAAAAAAAAGGATACGGCAGGGCATAGCTCCTGCCGCATCGTGTATAGGAAACAGTAAAAACATTTAATGATAATATTAATAGCCGGGGTTTTGTTCCAGGTATCCCGGGGCATTCGAGGACCCGTCTATGGCTGCCTGTGGTATGGGGAACAAACGGTGGCGCACATCCGTATCCGTTTTTTCCGTCCATCGGTCCTCATAGCGCCCGAAGCGGATCATATCGGTACGCCTGGACATTTCCCAGTACAGTTCAAAACCGCGTTCGCGGTACATGATATCCAGATCTATGGCCTGTAGTGCTGCCGGGATGGGGGCGCGGGCCGTACGGGCGCTTCGCATAAGGTTTACATCGGCCAGGGCCCCGGCGTTATCTCCTTTTCGCAGTCTGGCTTCGGCCCGCATCAGGTAGATCTCCGCATAGCGCAGTAGTACGAGGTCTACGCTGCTGTAATTATTACCGTTATCCGAGGTATGGCTAAACTGGTATTTGGACACGCGGTACCCGCTGGCATAACCGTTGTTGCCGGTAAAGTCGATATCGAGCGTGTGGTTTACGTAATATTCCATACTGGCTTCTCTTCTTTCGCCCACGGCATAGATACGATACCCGCCGTCGCAGGTGTAGAAATTCCCGTCTGCGTCTTTACGTGGTGCCCATGGTGTTCCCCTGAGGATCCCGCGGTCGATTTCAAAATCTTCGGCTGCGACACAGAGATAACGGTCCTGGTCGTTCTGCGGGGTATAGCCGGTAAGGTCTTCAAAGGCCGCAGGTACTGCCACGTTCTTCTGGTAAAAACGGGCATCGGCCTCTGCAGGGTCAACGTTGCCATAGGCCTCGGTCCAGGTCCGGTAAAAATCCGGGGTAATGGCCGGTCCGTCCGTTCCATCTGCGTTGGGGTATTCCGGGCGTGGAAACATGGACCCGGAAATAGACCAGTATGCCCAGCGGCTGTGGTCGTTATTCAGTATACCGCGCTGGTCGAGTGCAAAAATGAGTTCCTTGTTATCGTGATTATCGTCGTTGAACAGGTCGAAATACTCCGGAGAGATCACGAAATCACCCGAGTTGATGATGTGGTCCGTATACTCGATAACCTTGTCCATATCTTCGGTAGTGAAGCTGGGTGTACCGTAGGGATCGCGGTACACGGCAGCATTGAGGTGCAGTTTGGCAAGGAACCCCCACACTGCGGCCTGTGTCATCCTGCCGGGGCCCTTATCGGTATTAATAACATCTACAACAGATGTAAATTCGCTTTCGATATACGCTATGGCATCCTGTGTACGCAGGATTTCCGACATTTCGGAAGACGATTCTTTTTTAAAGGCGATCCCCCAGCTGTCGAGCATCAGCATATTCAGGTATGCCCGCAACGCTTTCATTTCGTACAGGGCTTCCTGTGCTTCGGTATTGGTTTCTGCCAGTGGCGTAAGGACTTCTATAGCGGTTACGGTCCGCGATATGTTGGTGGTCAGGTAGTTCCAGGCATCACCTACAAGACCGTTGCTTGCGGTGGTCTTATGGGTGTGCAGTTCGAGGAAGCGCCCCCCGTCGTACCATTGGTCCCCGCCACGTGCCGGGAGAATGGCTTCGTCCGACGGAATGAGTTGCAGCCCGAAGTAACGGGTATGCCGGAAGGTCTGTGGCATCAGTCCGTAAGCAGGTGCAATGGCCCCGCTGATGGCTTCCGATTGCCCGCTCCCGGTAAGGGATTCGTCCAGGACCTCTTCTTCGAGATCGGTACAGCTTGCCCCGATAAGGGAACTTATGGTTAACAGTGCTATGATGAATTTATTTTTCATGGTCTTTCTTTTTCAAAATGATTAAAAGGATACATTCAGGCCCAATAAAAATGTTCTCGCTTTCGGGTAGGTGTACCTGTCGATCCCGAAAGTCTGGATACCGCCGGAGGAGTTCCCGGTATTCACCTCGGGGTCGAAACCGCTGTAGTTGGTCAGTACAAACAGGTTTTGCCCGGTAAGGCTCAGCCGTATATTTCTCACATGGTCGCCGAGCCCCAGCACTTGCGGATCCAGGTTATAGCCAAGTGTGGCATTGTTCAGCCGCAGGTAATCCCCGTTTTCGAGATAGCGGGTAGAGACTTCGTTGGTGTTGTTTATACCTTCGTTCTCGTAGGCTATGGCTTTGTCGGTCGTGTTGAAAGACAGGGCGAGATTTCCTTTGGTAAAGTTAGACATGGCGGTGTGGTTATAGATCTGGTTTCCGGCGGCACCGTTAAAGTTCAGGTTCAGGTCGAATTTCTTATAGAAAAAATTCAGGTAGAAGGCATAGGTGACATCGGGCAGGGCCTTGCCTACCACCATTCTGTCATTATCCAGGATCTCGCCGTCGCCGTTGACATCGCGGAACTCACTAAATCCTTCCCCGTCAATACCGAGGAATTCTTTCATATAGAAGGTGCCTATGGGTTGGCCGTTGAGGTAACCGTTAATGGTGGCCCCGGTTTGTCCCGCACCCTGCGCAGCTCCGGTGGTGAGTACCTGGTAGGGAGAATTCGCTACCTTGTTCCGGGTAAAAGCGGCATTACCTCCTATGGTATAGGAGAAATCCGGGGTATTGCCGTTGCTTCGGTATTCGAGGGCCACTTCGAGCCCCTTGTTGCGGATCTCCATATCCGGAATATTGGTCCAGAACGTATTGGTCGGCTGGATGGGGTCGGACGGAACCACTTCGAGCAGTACGTTTTCGGAGATCTTGTTAAAGTAGTCTACCGTACCCGTAAGGCGGTTGTTGAATAAACCGAAGTCCAGTCCTATGTTGGTCTGTGTGGACACTTCCCACTGGATGTCCGGGTTCGCCAGGCGGGTATATACCGTACCGTACGGATAGTCGTCCAGGCTGGTGATGTTATCGCTGAGCGGGTAGGTATCGTTATCTGCCCGGCTGTCGGTATAACTGGCCTGGGTGATCTTGGAAGGAATTTCCTGGTTCCCGGTACGTCCCCAGCTGGCACGTAGCTTCAGGTTGCTGACCGGCGAATCGATCATAAAGTTTTCCTTGCTGATATTCCATCCGGCAGCCACCGAAGGAAAGTAGCCGTACTTATTGTTCTTCCCGAATTTGGACGATCCGTCGGCACGCATGGTCAGGGTAAGCAGGTATGTATCGGCATAGCTGTAGTTAACCCTTCCGAAGAAAGATTGCAGTTCGTTTTTAATGGCGTCCGACCACTGCGAAACGGGGTTTCCGGCCGCTTCGATCTGATACCTGGGCTCTATGCCGTTGTCCGGAAAATTACGGTAGTACCATCCGCGGGCCCGGTAGAGTGTTTCCTGGTAGGTGTGCCCTGCGAGGAAGGTCATATCGTGCTGCTCGTGGGTGAGTTTGTAGGTCAGGTAGTTTTCTACGAGGGTGTTGGTGTTGCTGGTATAGGATATGTCCAGGGTGCCGATCTCGTCTTCCCTTGCCGTGTAGGGTTTGTTTTGCTGTTCCCTTTCGGTATTGGAATAGTCTACACCGAGGTTCAGTTTATAGGTAAGACCTTTAACGATCTCGAGAGAAGGAGAGATGTTGGCCAGGATACGGTTGTTATTGGCAAAGTCGTCATACAGTTTTTCGCGGACCAGGGCGTTAAACTGGTCCCCGTTAATTACGGGAGTGGGCTCCCCGTCGGTATAGGCGGGATAGGTAGGGTTGGACCGCAGCATATCCGATATGATGGTTGTGGTAAGCGGTCTCTGGTTTTCGGTACGGGTACCGGAAAGGTTCATTTCTACCTTAAAACGGTCGTCGAAAGCCTTTTGCGACAGGTTTACCCGCCCGGAATACGTCCTGAGGTTACTGTTGCGCAGAATACCCTCCTGGTCATTGACACCGGCAGAGCCGAAGTACGAGAACTTTTCGGTACCGCCACCCATGGAAAAATTGATGTTTTTGGAGACGGCCGTACGGGTAAAGGTGTCCTGCCAGTCGGTGCTGGCGCCTCCGTCCCTGAGGTTACCGCCCACGGCAGTGACCTGACGGCGGAATTCGTCGGCGCCGAACACATCGATTTTACGGGCCAGTTTGGATAGTGCGGTAGAGACCGAAAGGTTCATTTCGGTGCGTCCCTGTTTTCCTTTTTTGGTCGTAATCACAATTACCCCGTTGGCGGCCCTTGCCCCGTATATGGCGGCGGCAGAAGCATCCTTGAGGACATCTATTTTTTCGATGTCGTGCGGGTTTATAAAGTTCAGCGGATTGGTAGCTACCCCGGTAGAGGTATTGTCCAGGGCAAAACCGTCTACGACATACAAAGGGGTGGTTCCGGACCGTAAACTTCCTATACCGCGGATGATGACATCCTGGGAAGCCCCGGGTTCGCCGCTGACCGTAGCCACGTTGACCCCGGCTACTTTACCTTGCAGTAACTGTCCCGGGTTGGTTACGATCCCCTTGTTAAAGTCGCCCTCTTTTACGGAAGCGATAGACCCGGTAACATCGGTTTTTTTCTGGGTACCGTATCCGACTACGACCACATCGTCGAGCTGGGCAGCATCCGGCAGCATCTGAATATGGATCTCGGTACGTCCGCTTACGACGATTTCCTGTGGTTTATAGCCCAGGTAGGAAACGATCAGCACGGCCTGTTCCGCTACATTGATAGAGAAATTCCCGTCAAAATCGGTAGAGGTACCGTTGGATGTTCCTTTTTCCACGACCGAGGCACCGGCCAGGGGCACCCCGTTCTCATCGGTGATGGTCCCCGTGATGTTGAGGTAAACGATCTCTACCACCTTTTCTTTGGCCACCCGGTTGCGGTTGACATCAATGGAAATGGTGTTGTTGATCCTCCGGAAGGCGAGATTGGCATCGCGCGCTATAACTTCGAGTACAGCACGAAGCGATTCGTGGCTGTAGTGCATATCGAGCGTTTTTCCGAGACGCTCGATCTTACGGTCGTAAACAAACTTAAAATCGGTTTGTGCTTCGATGTCTTTCAGGACTTCCACGACGGTAGCATTCCTGGCCGACAGGTCTATTTTATAGCTTTCCAGTTTTTGCCCTGCTGCATCGGCCGCGAGGACCGGGTTGAGTAAGGTTCCGATAATCAGAAAGCAAAATGTATGGAATGTCAATTGAATACATTGTTTAAGAGTTAGCAATTTCATAATTTCACATCATGTTTAATAGTTATTTGTAATTATTGAAGTCTTGCAGTCTGCACATGCTCGCCAAAGTGTTGCAGGCTGCTTTTTTTGTGGTGTAGATGCTATGTCATACGCTTTGTTTTTGTGTTGGACAGGTTAGATTATCAGTCGGTACATCTCCCTTTAATCAGTATTTTATGGTCTTCGAGGTATTCGTATTGCAGGCCTTTTTTGGCGTACTTTATGCTTTCCAGAACTACCGACAGTATCTCGTTGTTATAGATGGCGGTAAGGTGACAGTTTTTGAGTTTTTCTTCGGCAAAGACAAAAGTTACCCCATACCAGGCTTCCAGTACTTTGGTAACCTCCGATAGCGAAGTATCTTCGAAACGGATGATCCCGTCCTTCCACTGTATAAAGTTGCTGATGTCTGTTTTTCTGCGGGAGATCCGGTTGGTTGTTTTGTCAAACACCCCTTGCTCGTCCGGTCCAAGGAATACGGCATGTTGCCCGGAAGCTACTTTGACTTTCCCGGTAGCTACCGTAACGGTCACTGCCGGGCTATCGGGGAAGGTATTGATGTTAAAAGAAGTTCCCAGCACTGTGGTCCGGACTTCCCCGGAGGTAATCACAAAGGGCCTTTCGGGATTTTTGGATACATTAAAGAAGGCTTCCCCGGAGAGTTCCACCTTGCGGATGTTGCCGGTAAACCTTTCCGGAAATTTGAGGGTACTGCCCGAGTTGAGCCGTACTTCCGTACCGTCAGAGAGGGTCAGGCTCAGTTTTTGTCCCCAGTCCGTATGCTTTTCCAGGAGGGTTACAGGATGGGTCTGGGCCGGTGTATTCCATTTCAGATACAGCGAAAACCCGATACCCAGGAGAATAACTGCCGAAGCCGCCACTTTACCCCAGGCTATCCGGCGGAGTATGCTGCGCCGGGCTATGGAATTGCGGATTGCGCGCTGCAGCTTTTGCCCGGTACGTCTTTTGTGCTGGGGATTGTGAAAGACACCCTGTTTCCGCCTGTGGAGAAGCCGGCTGTCAAATTCTTCCAGAAGCAGTTCCTCCCTGTGGTTCAGGGTGCCGTCCTGGTATTTTTTCATTAAGGTTTTAATCTCGTTTTCGGTCATTGTACGTGCGTTACACCTTAGAGTACCAAAAACATTACGGTACGCACATGGCCATATGCAGTGTTAACGATTGCTTAATCTGCCGGGAATTCCCTTAACTTTTTGGTAAAAAACACAGGATAGAAGATACCGTTCCGGCGGGCCGTGCGGGGGCAGGCAGGGGTGGCATAAGGGGGTTAAAAGAAGAATATGCGCACTACATACAGTTCTCTGCGCAATTTGGCCAGGGCAAGGGATAACTGGTTTTCTACCGAGCGACGGGATATCTGCAGTTGCCCCGCAATTTCCGTATTGCTGTAGTGGTGTATACGGCTCAGGGTAAAGATCTCCCTGCATCGTTCCGGAAGGTCTGCTATAATAGTTTGTATCTTTTTGGAAAGCTCCGTAACATCTTCTTCCAGTTCGGTCTCTGCCGGGGTGGTTATCGTATGGGCTGTTTCGGCCTGTAAAGGGGTGAATTTCGAATCTCTCAGCGCATTATAACACCGATAGCGTATGGCGCGGTAGAGGTAGGGTTTTATATGGCGTATCTGTACTTCTTCCCGGCGCTGCCAGTAGTCGATCCAGACTTCCTGCACGAGATCCTCAGCTACGGAACGGTCCGGGAGCATTGAGGCCGCGTAGGTGTACATCGGTTCCCAGAGCATGTTAAAGAGTATATTAAAAGCTTCTTTGTCGGAGTTCTGTACACGTCTTGCAAACCGGTCTATACGGGCATCACTTTCTGTAGTATATGGTGTTGTCATACGATGAGGTATAACGGTGTGTTACGGGTTACGTTCTTTTTCCCGGATGATACGATGTCTCCACAGTCTGCGGACTCCGGTAACATCTGCGGGCAGATTCGGAGCATAAGCGGTACAGCAGGGTTGCGTGTATTCCCCTGGCGTAATCTTGGGTGTTCCGGGGCATGGCTATGGGTAAAAACAAGCCCGTGAACCCGGGCAACTTCCGGTGGACACAAGATTTCCTGACTTGCTTTTACCGGTTGCAAAGTACACAAAAATCGTGTGGACGGATATTATGTTATTGTAAATTCATGTTGTGGTGCAGTTTACATTAGCGTCATCTGCCCGGCGCTAACAGGGGGGCAGGAGCCCTGTTAGCGCTGTGGTGCGGTATTCCGGGAAAGCGCCTATGGACAGCAATATGGAGGTATTATTGCTGGTTGTCCAGCTTAAAAGCTACTTTCAGGAAGGCAAACGTATCGTAATTATAGGTCTGATTGTTGGAGAAGCCTTCCCCGGTCGTATTATAGTCATACTTCGCTGTGCCCAGCAGGTTGTAAGCGCCAACGGTAAAGGTCCAGCGGTCGTCTGCAACAGCTTTTTGCAGGGAAGCCGAGGAATTGAGGAAACCTTCGCGGGTGCCCTGCACTTCCTGTACGGGACTGTTGTAGTTCATGTTGTATTTCAGGATAAAACCGTGAGGGAGCGAAAGGGTGTTATTCCATTTGAATTCGTAATTGAACTGCTTCCGCGTTTGCTGTTCGTTTTCGAAATCGATGTGCAGCCTGTAATCGAACAGGGAGGTGCTGAGGTTGGTTTCCCACCATTCTGCGGGTTTGTAATTGCCCATAATCTCTATCCCCGTACTTTTGGAGGTACCTACGTTATGGGGTTTTATAAGGAGTAGTCCCCCGGCGTCGGAGGTATTGATATCGTTAATAACATTGGTTCCTGCGCGGTGGAAGAGTTGAATGCTCAGGTAGTTTTTATTGCTCCAGTTTTGCTTGAAACCTACTTCATACGCATTGATATAAGACGGACGGATATCCGGGTTTCCCTCGAAGTAGGCCGTTACGCTTTGGTAGCGCCGGTAGGGCGTAAGCTGCCAGTATCCCGGACGGTCTATCCGGCGCGAATAGTTACCTACCAGTTGGGTCTGCTCCGAGATATTATAGAGCAGGTGTACGGTAGGGAAAAGCTGGGTAAACTTATCTGTTCCGGGCACAAAAAAGATTTCGCCTTCCGGGGTGCGGTAGCTGTAGTCGGTCTTGGTATAGGTGTTTTCTACCCGCAATCCCAGCTGGTATTCCAGCAATCCTATACCGCTTTTAAACGTGGCATAACCCGAGTAGATGTTTCTGCGGAAATCGACGGTTTGTGCGGTGCGTTGCCCGGAATAGGGCACGAGGTTACCCCCGGCATCGAAAGTACCGTTTTCGTTGCCCAGCAGCGGTATCTGGTGTACTTCGATCTCCATACCTGTTTCCAGCGAACTCTTTTCCGAGAGGGGCAGGGTATAATTGATCTTACTGTCCAGGACCAGCTCCTTATTTTCAAAACCTTCGTACCCCACGGCCGAGACGCTGTCTGTATATAGCTTACGGTCTTTTTGCTGCTCTTCGTAAGGGGAGAGGTAGTAGGAGACATCGGCATAGGCGCTGATCTTGTGCGATTTGTCTGTTTTGAAATAATGTTCGTAATTGAGCGTACCCCCGATATAGTGGAATTTTTCGAAGCCGGAAGACCGCAGCCGGTATATTTCGGCAGCTTGCAGATCTCCTGTTTCCGTAAGCGGCCCTGCGCTGACGTTACCGCGGATAGTGCGGAAGTTTTTCATTTTAAAAGGGTTGATATGTACGGCCATATCAATGTAGTCCTTGTCCGTAATGTCGTGATTAAAACCGGCTTCGACATACATACGGTCAGCGCCGTTGCTGTAACGTTGGTTCAGCCTGGTCTGGTAGGGAACACCGTCTTCCATTACGGTCTGTACCTGTTGGAGCTTAAAGTTAGACCACACGTTGTGCCCGCCGTTGGTATTGATATACCAGCCGCTTTTTTCACTTTTCTTGTCGATAGAAAAATAGCCCTGTACCGCACCACGCGAATTGGCATACGTATTGGCATTGATGGCATACCCCTGCATACGGTTTTTTTTGAGGATCACCTGTATAATCCCTGCCGTACCCTCGGAGGCATACTGTGCCGGCGGGTTGGTAATAATCTCTATGCGTTCTATCTGCGATGACGGAATCTGTCTCAGTTTCTCCACCCCGTTGGCCACCGGGTGCCCGTTGATAAATACGCGAAAGGTGCCGTCTCCCCGATATTTGATATTCCCTTCCACGTCTACACTTACCGAAGGGACGTTTTCCATAAGGTCTATGGCCACATGGGCCGCAGGGAAGGCCTCCGCATTGATAATCTGCCGGTCTACCTTGTACTGTACCGCCGGACGGGACGATTTTACGACTACTTCTTCGAGGTTCTCCACCTGTTCTTCGAGGTATATGGTGCCCACATTGCTGTTTTTACCGTCTACCCGCAATGGTTTTTGAACTTCGCGGTATCCCATAAAATTTACGGTAAGCGTATAATTACCCGGAAGTACCCGGGCAATAGAAAAGCGGCCTTCCTCGTCACTGACGGCCCCGAGCATGGTACTGTCCGAAGCTATAACGGTAACATTGGCATAGATAACAGGTAACTCCGTGTCTTTATCCAGGAGTTTACCGTGTACGGAGGTTTGGGCATGTATATAAAAGGCGGGGAGTATGAAGAACAGGAGTAAGGTCGGTTTCATAAAAGCACAATTCTTTTTTATAGAGATGGCAATTACAGGAGACTGTTACACCTGCGACAGTAAAAAACATAATTTTAACATATACGAGGAAAAAGCAGGGATCATGCGTCTGTTTTACCCATGGGGGGCTATGTCGAAGATATGGCAAGGCGTGTCCATTTTGTCCGCTTTGTCCGTTTTTGTCCACTTTTGTCCGTTTTTGTCACCCCCTTCCCGGGTTTTCTTCGGGTCTTCTTCGGGTCTTGTTCGGTAGTCCTTCGGAAAACAGGTACTTTTTCCGAAGAAATGTCGAAGGACGGTCGAAGGAAACCGGGCTTCGGTACACCTTTCGGTCACTGCACCATACCTTCGGTGCTCCGTTCCCTACACGCATTCAGCCCTCGTTAAATAGACGGGGCAGAGGCGGCTGCGTGTTCCGGCTATGCCGGCATGTACCGAAGCCCCGGGTTGTCGACGGTCTTATCCACCTCCCCATACAAGGCTATAAGCGAGTCCAGAAGTTGCATAGCCCCCTGCACTTCGGCAAAATAGTTTTTTATCATGCCGTGTATGGCCTGGCGCAAATCTTCTTCGTTACCTACAGGGGCCAACTCCCCACCTGTACCCAGCAATGCCCTGAAGCGTTCTGCGAGTTCCGGTAACGGCCTGCAATCTTGCGCCTGGCGCTGCACCATATCTTCAAGCCCCTTTTTGCAGGCGTAATACCGCAGGAGGAATTGCTTTTCTGTCAGGGCCAATACCTTGTCCAGTTTGGCCTGCAATACGGTGAGCTGCTCGGGCCGTATCTCGTAGGCGCCATAGCGTACTTCGTGGTAGGCCCTGTCGATGAGGTGCAGCAGGGTGGCATCGGGTTCCTTTTCGGGGGCGAATACCTGCCCGAGTTGCGGCACATGGGCAAGGATGTATTGCTGGTGGGTGCCAATACGGTGGCATACCTTTTCCCTGCCCATGACCAAACACTCTGCAGCCCGATAGGCCAGCTCAAAGGCCTGGTGCAACATAAAGGCGGTTGGTGGCATCTGGCCTGCCTCCAGGAAAAACTGTGCCCCCCGGCTAAAGCTTACCGCCTTGTCGTAGTTGTGCTCAAAACAGCTTCTGGCCTTGCTCAGAAGGGGGTGCAGTTGTGCTGCAGATAGCAGCTCCGGGGCCTGCGTGTCCGGGCCGCAGTATTGCAGGTGCCCGGGCATACAGGCATGCAGGAAAAAGAGGTTGCCCTGTTCCAGTTGTGTGCGTGCAGTATGCTCGGTGTACACCCGGTAGCGATACTCGGGGTATTGCGCAAAAATATCCGAGACGGAGGGCAGGTTTTTATTGGGCCGGTTGGGGGCTGCGGTGAGTATCAGTACCCCGGTTTGTCCGGCTATGGGAAAAGCGTAGACATAGGTGACATCCATGATGGCTACGACTTTATGGACGATATAGGAGATTTCGGTATTCATAAGTTTGTGTTTTTGGCGGGTTAATTTTTGTGTATCCATTGGACGATTTCGTGCTGGGGTATGGAGGTTTTTACCACATCGCGGAAGTGCATACGCTCCCACACGGTGCCCCCGTCTGCGGCGCATACTTTGGTAAAGAGGTGCAGGCGGGAGGTGAGCAGGGAGACCAGGGTATCGGGTACGGATAGCTCCCGTATTTTATTTTTCTTTTTGTTCAGGTGGAGCAGGGCATACCTGGGGGTGCCGTTGTCTTTGGCCAGGGCTACCCACTCAAAATAGCGCACAATGGCTAAGGGTTCGTGGCTGTCCAGGAGCCTGGTGATCTCTAAAGCTTTCATAGACGTATGTTTTTTATGGTTATACAACAGGCTGCACTCCGGGCAGCTTGCCGGGGTGTGCCGATCTCCGTAGGGGAGTTGGTAGTACGTGGTGCTAAAAAGAAAAGAAAAAGGCGTCCCTGTTCCTTTCCGTACTACCCCAAACATGACAAGGCATACGCCTTGCTAAAGGATTTATGCGAATTTTCCAAAAGAATAATGGTGTAGATGGCGTTGCTTTAGAGAAGAGTTACCGTAAAATAAATGGGCGTGGAACTCAACTTACCGCATTGAGGTACTGGCATACCCGACGATGATAAGAGAGCCCACGCCCGGGTCGTGAGCTAAATTACTTATCCTCTCATCGTCTAAAAAGTGCCAGTTTTCAATACGAGATTCTAAGCAATAGCTTCTAATATTTTTCTATTTGAAGAATTGCAAAAATATTTATTTCAATTCAAATATAGGTATAAATATTCAAATGCGTATAATAATACGCACTATTTTTTTTGTGTTTCGATTACTTTGTTTTTATGGATGATAAAACAGATATAGGCAAATTAGTGTCTCGTTATATTTATTACACTTGGATTTCTAAAGCTAAATCTCAAAGAGATTTTGCATCTACCCATGATATTGAAGAAGCCACAGTTAGGAGAATTAAAAATGTAGCATTAGGAACTTCGAATGTAGAGTATAACATGACCGTCAAGACATTACACAAAATATGTAATAAAAGGGGAATTTCTTTACAAGATTTTTTTAGAATGGTAGAGGAGTTTTCTAAAGGGGCGCGTTAAGGTCCTTTTTTTATTGGCAATGTGCAATACTTGCTTACGCTATCTCGTCGTTAATAGGCTGTTTTTGCTGATTCTAAGATAAACTTTCTCGAAAAAATGTGGCTTTCCGTAACGGAATATAATGAATAGGTATTACTTTAGTAAATGGGTTTTGAAAGTGAGCTTTTGAATCTGGTATGGTATGTAGGTGGGTATTTCAGCTAAGTATTGTGTAAGAGCCATAGCGGTCTGACATGGGTAATAATTCTATTTATGGTTTTATGTATATTTGAATGTATACCGTTATAACAAACCTAAAATACTTGATAGATTGAAATAAGATAAACAAGATCGTTGTTATTTGCTTTATCCGGTTAGTTAAGAGGATAAAATGGTATATTTAATACGTATATAAGGAGTTAGATTTTATTTGAGAAAATTATGACTATACCGAAATCCCTATTTCATTATTACGAACTTGACAACGGCCCATTCCGGAATATTACTGAATATGGATTTGAGAAAGCCGAGATTATCCAGAAACAAATCTTAAAAGGGTGGAATAGTAAAAGACCAGAGAATTATGTTGGTTTAAGATTTTCATTGGAAAAGCGAATTAGAGAGCAGTTTATCTTAAAAGGAGGAAAACCGAACAGAAATGACCCTTTTTATTTTACACTTGGTGAATGTGATTGGGCAAAATCTTGGTATATAAATCCTGGTGTTATAAAAATCCCTTTAACTGACTTTAGCCCTGATCATATAAGTTTTACTTATCCTGACAGTATGGTGTCATTTCAGTTTTATGATGAACCTAAATTAAAAACATATAGAAAAAATTGTAATGGACAAATTTTTCTGTTAAGTGAAATAAGTGGCTTAATAAATAAATACGGGATTCCATCAGAAGAAAAGTGTCAAATAGAAGAAAGACTTCAATACGATAAATACATTGAGGCTCAAGTGTGGGATGATGAAGTAATAAAGGAATATAAAAACAAAGCCTAACAGCAGCTATCCGAAAGTGGCGGTTCAGTGGTTAAATCAAGCTTTGTGCTCCTATCAAAGTTTGTTCTTGGTTGATAGTTAAGTGTTTATAAATAAACATATTGGTGTTGATGCAAACCGTTAGGCACAATATGAATAAAACTTTGAGAAGAAGATTATCAATTAGTATTTTGACCCTATTTCTGACTCAAATCGGATTTAGTCAATCAATTGAAAAATTTGTCGATTCGACAATCAAAGTTGATAGGCTAAATGTTCCAACTGATTTAAGACAACCTTACTTTCCGAAAGAAATGTTTCCTGAAGTTGAAATGGATTGGATTAAAACTGATAATGGAACGAAAATAGTAACTAAAGTCAAGGAAGGAACTTATGACGAATTTGTTGTGAATTGGTATTCAAAGCATCTTCATGCAATGAAAGAACCTTTGTTGTTTAATAGAAAAATTGACAAAGAAATTTATCGCTTTACTTGGTTAAGGACTTTTGACAAACCAATGACTTTTAGATTTGAAAAAGGAAATGATGGATATATTCTTTATTGGAAAGTTCTAACTGGTTCTGGTGGATATGAACCTGGAGAAATAGAAGTTGAGCGAATAAAAATACTAACCGAAAAAGAATGGGCTGAATTTACGCAACTTGTTGGAAAATCGGATTTTTGGAATATGGACTTGGGTCGTAGCTCAATAGGGACGGATGGTTCTGAATGGATTATGGAAGGTGTAAATCAAACAGATTATAGAGCTGTAAGTGTTTGGTCGCCGAGTAAAGGGAATTTTTATAACACTTGTGATTACCTGATTTCCTTAGTTAATTTGAAAATACCGGAAAGAGAAAAATATTAAAAATAATGTGCCTATCCTATAAAGTGCGTAAATAAGAAATATCGCTTCGCTCTGCAAAGTTTGCAACTTCGCAGTTTACTATATGTTATCGATATGCCTATATTTGAATTCTCCGCGCTGAGGGGGTGCCCAAAGGTTTTTTTGAGGGCTGCTTCTATTTTAATAAGGTTCTTGTATAGAACTGTAAGCTTCCCCTAATTTTACGACAATACATAAAAAGGTGCTTTTGGGGATAGGGTTTCGAAGTTGCTGAATGGCTGATGTATGTTTTTACCCTAAATCGACAATTATAAAATTGTAATTAACGATAATAAGAGATTATAAGCTTTACTATCAAAAATCAGCTCATTACTTGGAGGATATACATCAAAGAATTAATCATGTGAATGCCGAAATGTCCAGGTATCAAAACCAACTGTACGGGATGAAAAAACGGATTCCTGTTTTAATCTTAATTGGAACGGTATTCGCTTTTCTGTTTCCTTATTTACCGGGACGATATGGAAGACCCGCTATGGTAGATACGTGGGGCTATAGCAACGCGGTCATATTTAGTGCAGTTATTTTTGCAATAGTCTATCTAATCGGTTATTCTATGAGGAAAAATGAAATAGAGAAAAAACTCAGGGAGTTGAAGCTGGAAAAATATCTGATAGAGAAGGATTTAGGGGAGTGAAGGACGGAACCTACAGCCAAAGCCTTATTTCTCCCGTACAATGCCACGCTAAGCGCTATTTCTGGTCATAGTAGTTAGTGCCATAAACTCCTCACTTTTCTATGTTCTCCGTATTCTGCCAAATGTAAAGTGGATATTCCGGACTAAGCTGACCCCTCTAAAGCCTACCTTTTAGGTATCTGTCATTCCGGCGGATGCTGACCCCCTTGTAAATTTAAAAATGGTTTTCCGGTAAAATTATTCCGGATCATACTGCCCCCCATTTTTTGAATTGGTTTTTGGTTTATTTGATGGATACCATCAAAAGATAAGTAATGGCCGGAAAACCAAAACGAATGAGTCAAGTAAAACAAATACTCCGTATGCACCAGCAGGGCAAGGGCATAAAAACTATTGCCAGAACCTTGTCCATCAGTAAGAATACCGTTAAAGGGTATGTTCGTAAAGCTAAAACAGGTACGCTTCG
>NZ_FPJE01000046.1 GCF_900119185.1 Sinomicrobium oceani
ATATAAAATGGATGTTTTCATGTAGGGCCTGCTCTATTTTACGCGAAGAATACAGGTTGCGCAAATAGGCATACACTAAAATTTTTAGCAATACTTTGGGATGATAGCTCGATGTACCGCCTCCACGATAGGTCTTTTCCAGGTTGCTCAAGTCTACCGAGTCCAAAATCGTGTTGACAATACGTACAGGATGGTTCTGAGGAACTAGGTCATCATAACTGGGCGGAAGCAGGCTCAACTGCCCTTGGTCGTAGATCTTCCAGGTGACTTTTCGGCTCATGCTTAAAGTTACAAACACAAAACCTTATAACAAAAAAAAGAGGCTGCCTTTTTAGACAACCTCATACCTTAAATATTATTTCATCCTGATCTTAATAGAAGACAGACCTGTTATCTTTAATTTCGGCAGCATCTTTCAGTGCGGTAAGCACCTGGCTGTTTACCGCATTCCTGTTTGTAGATTTCAGCGTATTGGCATACGTACTGTAATTATCCATAGCAGGTGCTTCGGTTTTCTTGGTTACGGTAACCATATAGGCTCCGTCTCTTCCTTCGATAACTCCTGATGTAGCACCTTCCGAAAGTGCAAACGCCGTCCCTACGACTTTTGGCTCTCTTCCTGCTCCGGAAATGGTCGGTGACTTCATATTGAGCCCTGTAGCAGTGGCTACACTGACGTTATTGGACTTTGCAAATTCGTCAAGTGAACCTGTATTGCTCTTCTCCTTGATGAGTTCTGCTTTCTTTTGTTTTCTTATAATCGGTGTTACCAGTGCAGAAACATCTTTTGCCTTGGCTACTCCGGCTTTTCTCTTATTTGTAAGCTGGGCGATAATATATCCTGTAGGAATATCGAATCGCTTGATATCTCCGGCACCTGTCTCCTCGTTAAAAGCCCATTGCACTACAGCTCTCTGGTTACCGAGTCCAGGCAAAAGCTCGTCCATAGCTTTGAGGTTATTTACCGGCCGAACACGATAATCCATTTCTTTGGCCACATCGGTAAAGTTCTTGTCAAGAGCGGTCATCTCAAATTTGGTCGCTTCGGTAAACAAATCGTTTATAGTGTTCTGAGAGGGCTCTACTTGTCTTGCAATGGTAGCGATCTGGACGACATCCTGCTTATCATCGATTTTAATCACGTGGAAACCGAAGTCCGTTTCTACCAGTCCTATCTTGCCCACAGCATTGGAAAACACAAAATCCTCAAAAGGTTTTACCATATTCCCTTTCGTAAAATAACCGAGATCCCCACCTCTTGATGCGGTAGGACCATCGGAATTCTCCCGGGCCAACTGTGCAAAATCAGCACCGCTCTTTTGTGCTTCTGCGAGCACTTCTTTTGCTTTTGCCTCGGCTTCTTCTTTACTCCTGGTTACATCCGGGTTGGAACGATTGCCACCTGCATACTGGATCAGGATATGGCTTGCTTTGACACTTCCGTTTGCTCTTTTGTTGAGCATTCTGGAAATCTTATAGTAATTTCCTTCTTTATAAGGGCCGTATACCTGCCCTACACCAAGACTAAACAGGGTATCTGCAACAACAGAAGGTAAATCTTTTTTGGCTACATAGGTAGAATCAAAAGGAATATCGGAATTGGCATTCACAAAACCTTCTACATCGGTTACGGTTCTGAAGCCGGGCAGTGTGTCGTTCTTTTCCGTAGCACTGTTATACTCTACACGTGCATTCAGCAACGAAGTGATACTCTTTTTGATCTCTGCATCATCTTCATCGGATGGCTTCTCTTCAAAGAACACATACTGGATATCTCTTGAAGCTTCATCTCTGTATTCTTCTTTGTGGTTGTCTATATAGTTCTGGATCTCTCCTGTAGAAACACTCACCAGACTGTCTGCGATACTGTTGTAAGGAACTCTTACGTAACGGATATCAACTTTATCATTTTCCAGTTTGTAAGCGAGTTCTCCTTCCTTCAGCGTCGCACCGACACCGGCTTTAACCAGGTTGAAATAGGTCTGCTCCATTGCAGATTTTATCAATGCATCTTCCTGCAATTTCCATTGCTCGTAGGCCCCCGGATTATTCAGACGGAGATCTGCTATAAACTCTATGAATTTTTCTTCATCAAAAACACCGGCATCATTCAGAAATGTAGAATCCTGTGCAAAGGCAGGATTGGATTTTACCACATTGATGATCTGATCTTTTTCGATATTGATCCCCAGCTCTTCACATTGCTGATCGAGCAACATACTACGTACCTGCCGCTCCCATACCTGGTTCACCACCTGTACGGTAGAGGCCCGTTCTCCGTATTGACGCGAAAAATATTCTACCTCATCTGCAAAATCTGCTCTGGGCAATGCTTCTCCGTTAACTTCTCCTATGGAAGAGGTATTGCTGTTTAATCCTCCGCCATTTCGGAAAAGGTCGGAAATAACAAAAGAAAATAGTGCAAGACCGATAACAAGGATCAGTATCAGTGAGCGCTTTCTTATTTTTTCAAGAACTGCCATTTGTCGTTAAAGTTATAAAATTCAGATCGCGAAAATACCATTTTTTTGCAATAATTAAAACCCGGGTTTCTTTTTTGTTGGAAGTTAGCACAAAAGCAAACCCGGACAGGTAGCAAACCAAGGGCTCAAAAACAGCGAAAAGTATAAAAACGCGGGAAATTACTATTCTTCTTCTACAATGCGAAGCCCGACCAGGTCGATCTTGGTACTTCCTACTTCAAGGATCTCAAAGCGGTAATCCCCGATAATCACTTCTTCTCCCTTTTCGGGAATCTCACCGATATGATTTACGATAAGTCCGCCAAGGGTTTCGTAATTTTCGCTTTCGGGAAGGTTGAGTTTATATTCTTCATTGATATAATCTACCTCGAGCCGGGCCGAAAACTTATACTCCTTATCTCCGATCTGTTCTTCGTGCAGGGCTACCATATCGTGTTCGTCCTCAATTTCACCGAAGAGCTCTTCCACGATATCTTCTATGGTAAGGATACCCGATGTCCCTCCGTACTCGTCCAGCACAACTGCTATACTCTTCCGCTTTTTGGTCAGTGTGCTGAGGATGTCATTGATAAGCATGGTTTCGGGAATAAATTCTACGGGAAGCATGACGTTTTTTATTCCTTTGGGCTTTTTAAACAACTCGAAGGAATGTACGTAACCTATAATATTATCTATAGTATCCTGATAGATGAGGATCTTGGAATATCCGGTCTCGGTAAAAAGCTTTGCCAGACCTTTGGGCGACTCATGTAGTTCCACGGCAACGATCTCGGTACGCGGAACCATCACCTCTCTGGCTTTCACTTCCGAGAATTCCAGGGCATTCTGAAAAATCTGGATCTCCGAATCTATTTCATCTTCATCCTCCACGGATTCCATCTGTTCCGAAATATAATCTCCGAGCTCGACCTTGCTAAAAGTAAGCTGCACTTCATCGCCTTTAGTTTTAAAGAAGGTTCGCAAAATAAAATCGGACACCCTTATCACCAGTTCGGAAATAAAAGAAAACAGCATAAAAAATCCGTATGCCGGAAAAGCAAATACCCGCAGCAATTTATTCGCATATACCTGGAAAAACACTTTGGGCAGAAACTCCCCGGTAACCAGTATAACCAGCGTGGATATCAGGGTTTGTACAAAGATAATCCGCAAGGGCAACTCGCCAGCCCCCACATAGTCGGGATACAATTTACCGACAATGAGCTCTCCCATATAAAAGCCATAAATGACCAGCACAATATTGTTCCCCACCAACATGGTAGCGATAAATTTCGAAGGTTTAGCGGTTAATCTGGTAAGTACTTTAGCCAGCAATCCCTCCTGTTTTTTCTCCAATTCTATATGGATCTTGTTGGAAGAAACATACGCTATTTCCATACCCGAGAAAAAGGCTGAAAGAAGCAGGGAAACTACTATGATCACGATGGAATAGTCCATGGTTATTAGATATTCCGGCATCCCGGAAATTTTACTGACAAATTAATTATCGTCTCTTTTTCGTTGTTCGAATTTTTTCCGGTAGTGTCTCCGGAACAAAAACATAAATATAGAAACTATAGCAAAACCGGCAAAAATATAAGCCATGTTACGCTCCGTATTCCACCTTCTGGCCGTTTCTATAATCGACAAAACAGCTACGATCAGATAAATAATCTCACTTATTCTAAAAAATCTCATGTTTATTCTGACTTCGTTTTAGTTAATAGCCTGTGTGTATAAAAACTACACAGTAGATCTCACAAAGATACACAAAGCACCCGATCATCCGCAGAAAAGAGGGCAACCGATACCGGTGTACATCCATTTATTCTTTGATTTCCGATCCCTCCCCGGACGGTAAGGGCTCCTGATCTTCCTCGACATCAATATCCTTCACTCCATCAACCTTGTAGGCTCTGACCTGCCCCCGACCGTTCTCAAAATCCTGGCTGAACTCGATACCTTCTCCATTCATTATCGTACCGTCTTCCGGATTGGTAAACGTAAACTTTTCGGCAGTAAAAACCCACTGATTCTTCTGATCCCAATAGAGTTGCGAAGTCTCCAGCTTCTTGCCGTCATGGGTAAGCAGCACTACATGGCCACGCAAGTCGCTCATTTCCGTAGCCTGATAAATAATGCCATAATCGGCGGTCACGGTACTCTTGTTTTTTTCCTTGTCAAAAAAATCAACCTGAAGGCCGTCGGGAAATTCCTGAAAAGGAAACTTCTGATTGGAATAATCTTCGTTCAACGGGCTGGTAAGTGTTGCTTTGATAAGCGCCGAGTCCGTATAGATAAGGGTGAAGTTTTCTGCGATTCCTCCCGGAAAGCGCTCCGTAGTATCTATTTTACGAATGTCTTCGAAATTGGAATCGCATGAAAAAAACATTGCCACAACGAATGTTGTGACAATGCTTATGAGAATATGATAAAACTTTTGTTTCACTTGCTGTATTACAGGTTAGGAACTGTTACGCTACCACCGATCCAACAGTTAAACTGAATTGTTTTCCCTGCCATTCCGGAAGTAAATATATCCTGTTTGCTGGGAGCTCTTCCTTCGTAACTGGCTGCAGTCTGCGCTGCATGAGACTTCACGGAAGGATCTACCTCTGCGGCTTTTCTGGCCATTTGTGCGGCTTTCCAGTACACTGCTCGTTTCTCGAATGTCGTACTTCCGCAATCATTTGCACTTCCCGCATAAAGCGAAGCTATCTGCAGATAAGCTTTCCCGTTGGAAGGTTGCGCATCGAGCACTTGTCTGAAATACTTATACGCTGTGGTATTCTGACCAGCTTTTTTATATTTCAATCCTATTTTAAACAGGATATCGGCTTTTTTGTAGGAGTCTTTTTCCAGGCTTACTGCCTCGTTGTAATATTTGATCGCATCGGAAGACTTTCCTTTTTTATCATTCAGCACCCCGAGGTAATATGCCGATTTAGAAGAGGGCTCCACCTGGTGCAAAGCTTCTACAAGCTTGATAAACATCGGATCGTCCGAACACTCCTTACCGTCCATACGGGCAGCAGATCTTTTTAACCACTGCGCATCGGTCTTTTTGGCATCAAAGTTTTTCTGAAGCAGCGGAATAAGGTTATCACAGTCGGCGAGATCTCCAAGTTTGGAATCGATACTACTGCTTATTTTACCATAAGACTCCGTATTGATCTTTGCATTGTTGAATGTCTGCTTGTCTTTGGCACTCAAAGCCTGTCCGGCCTCTTCTTTCTCCACATACTCATCGAGCACTTTGGACAATCCGGCCATCTCCTCATCGATACGTTCGTTCACTGCATCGTAAGTATCAAATACTTCCTGTAAATCTTTATTTCCGGCCTGGTACTCATCCACCATCAGCGAAAAATACAGGTACAATGCTTTAGGATTACTGAAATTAGACCTGTCGTTCTGAAAAGCATCATTGAGAAGCCCGAAAATCTCCTGGCTATTCCCCGTCTTTTCATCATACATCAAAAGTGCTTTCTTGGCAAGCACATCGGCCTTGCTGTATCGTTTAGGGAAATACTGCAATTCTTTATCGTATACAGACATCAATGTGTTGATATACTGTTGGTGCTCTTCTCCTGTGGAATTACCGATCTTATCTTTGAGTATCCGTTCCCCATACACATAGGTTGCCGGATGCATTTCCGGACAATTATCAAACACCATCTTCCAGGGCTCATAAGCCGCATCGTAATTTTTCACTTTTGCGTGCTCACCGAATACCGACAGATTTGTCATACACTCAGGGTTCTGTGCCTGAGCGAATGCAAAGCCTGCTCCCCCAACCAAGCCAAATAAAAATAATACACCCTTCTTTTCCATCTTTTTGAATTTATTTGTGGTTAATCATACTTTCTTTTTACAAACCATTTATCGTTGAGCGACAAACTGATACTTACTTTAAAGTAATCTTCTTCGATCCTTCCGTAAGTCGTTGTACCTCTTCTCCCCAGTTCGAAACCTATGTTCACGTTAGAAAACATTCCTGCATATTGCAGGGAGTTTGTCGTAGGGATCGGAGCACCCAACGGTAATCCTAAACCAAAAGATATGCCAAAGTCATTCAAAGGGATATCTTTCACTAACAGACCGGTCTCTTCATATCGCACACCAAGTCTGTAAACTATTCTTTTCCAATAGCTTGTAAAAGAACTGTAATCCGGAATAAAAAATCCACCGGCAGAGAACCTGCTGGCGTCTTCATAGCCTACTCCGGCCACAGCAATAAAGGGGTTATTAAAATCTCCGGTTTTCTTCCACTCGTATTCCGCACCGGCAAACCATTTATAATCCTTACCGATCCCCACACCTAAAGAAGCTTTCTGAGGAATGGTCAGATCCACACTACGCAGCCCGAGAGCATCGAGATCAACATTTTTGGTCTCTCCTACAAAAGCCCCGGTATTCGGGTTAAAATTCCCGATGGTGAAGGTCCTTGTATTGTCGGAAGAAAGGGTTGCTTCCGGAGAATACGTGAGCGAGGAGCGAAAAACCAGATCATTCTGTAATCTTCTCCGGTAGTTCAGCGCCAGTTTGAAATCGAAGCCACTCAACTCCGATATATTATTTTCCAGTGTAGGCCTTTCTATATTCTGCACTACCCTTCTGTATTCGTTTTCGATCTTACCAAAACTGTAATTGGCCGAGGCTCCTATACTGAAGTTTTTGGTAAGCCTGTATCCTGCCGATACGAAAACACGGTTGGTCCCTCCTTCCCCGTTATACTGGTTGAGCGTAGTTTCTCCCCGTTGCTCCATATTGTACCCGACGGCCGTGTATGGCATTAATCCGAATCCCACCCCGAGTTTACTCCGGATTACCGGAAATCCGAGAGCCAGGTAATCGAGATATGCATTGGACGTACTTTCGCTCTGGGTTGCGGTTTTCATATTGAGATTCGTATACGAACCACCACCACTATATACTGTTAGCTGAAGGTCGCTATATGCCGCAGGGTTATTAAGATTGAGGTGGATACTGTCGGAATACATACTTATTCCTCCCATGGATTGATTCTCTGTTGTTCCTTTGAACCTTTGGTCTCCGATACCGTAAAAAGAATAAGGTGACGAAGATCCTCTTTGCGCATAACCGCAGGTGGTAATACATACAACTAAAACAATAAATATCTTTCTGATCATTGGTTCTTATTGAGTTCCAAAATATAATTCAACCCTTCGAGGAGGAAATTTGAATTCGCAAATATGCTACTTTTTAATTGTTTTGACAAAAAATCGAGGTCGCCCCCCGTTAAAATAACTGTTAAATGTTTAAATCGTCGCTTGTATTGTCCGATAATGCCATCTATTTCATTTACAACACCATTCAACACTCCGGAACGAATAGAGGCTGTTGTGGAATCGCCTATAAAGTCTTCAAACTCCACAGCATCTATTAGCGGCAACCTGGCCGTAAACGTATGCAAAGCCTTAAAACGCATCTGTATCCCCGGAGAAATCGCTCCCCCCAGATAAGCTCCTTCTGTCGTCAGAAAATCATAGGTTATACAGGTTCCGGAGTCAACGACCAACACATTTTTACCGGGATATACCTTACAGGCTGCACTGACCAGGGCTACCCGATCGGCCCCGAGTGTTGCCGGAGTCGCGTACCTGTTCTCAAAAGGGAGACGGGGAAGGTCCCCCAATTTGTGCACGCTTACTTTTTTACCGAGTTTATACAGTTCCTTTTCGAAGGTATTATTTACCGAAGCTATGACTATATCCGTGATTTCATCATGTTTTTCAAGCACTGCCGAAATTTTTTGGAAAAAATTTCCGGCGCGGAACTTCTGAACATCTATAATATCATCTGACTGAAAAACAGCAATTTTCACAAACGTATTTCCGGCATCTATAGCTAAAGTCATAATCAAAATTAAGACCGCTAATTTACAAAACCGTTTTTTTTATGATTTTGTTTTGGAAAATTTAATTTTGCTCCTATATTTGCACCCGCAATAAAGCAACTGGTGCCTTAGCTCAGTTGGTAGAGCAAAGGACTGAAAATCCTTGTGTCCCTGGTTCGATTCCTGGAGGCACCACCAGCAAAGAGGCCGTCTAAAAAGTTTTAGGCGGTCTTTTTATATTTAGGCTATTTTCTTGCTTTCAACCTACAAGGAGCAAGAGTTGCGTGTTAAAAAGTTAATGAGTTAATAGAAGTTGTGGGATTACGCCCTTAACCCAACCTTTTTAAGATTGTGTGCCATAGCCACAAGCCCTATTTCGGTTTCCACTTTATCCAGTCCTCTGAGCATAAAGCGCTTGAAGCCCATATTCTGCTTTATATTCCCAAAGACAGCCTCCACCTCCCAGCACCTCCTTTTTCGGTGGGCAATGCCCTGTTCTGAGAGCAACAGTGCTTTGGCCTTGGCCTT
>NZ_FPJE01000010.1 GCF_900119185.1 Sinomicrobium oceani
TTTTAAAAAAGCAGCGAACTCCTTTGTCATACGAGTGCCCTGCGCTACTAAATTCCAATCTCTTTCAACCACATGTCCACTATCCTGATCCAACCACCTCCTGCGCTTAACATGTAAAAAAACACGATGTCCTCGTAAGGGAAAATCTTGAATGGTAATCTCTTTATGGAAGCCCTTAGACATTAACCGACCGAAAGAGTTCTCTTTTGGAGGGGTGTTACGCTCCTCAAAATAAAGATGCATGACTTCACCATGCTTTTCGCTTTTTATCAAATCAAAGTAATCAACCAGGAAAGAGGGCAAAACCATTTTTATAAAGTCAAGATAATTGTCCAAGGTGCTTTTTTTACAAAGATCGAACCTTTACGCCAATTTCCCCACAACTTTTGAGATTGATCCATGGTCACTGCTGTTACCGCGCTTTCAGGCCCTGTACGTGCTCTTTACTGAAACAATCCTTAAATATCGGTTTTTCTTTTCCTGAAGACAAGGGGCGTATTCCCAAAGAGGCCGATCGGTGAGAGTTTTGGTCTCTATTACTATTAGGCTGTCCGAATAATTTTTGCCAGGAGATACATCGGAAATTAAAAATCAAAGCCCTGTAATAAAGAACAAAATGCGGAATGTCATAATTTTATATTTTTATATGACCCTGACGCATCAGTAAAACAAAAAGATGAACCATCGATTGTGCTTTGAATTCCTTTTTTAGTTTTTTAATTTCCTTTTCTATCGTACTCAGGCTATTAGGAGTGATCTCTCTCATCTTTAAGTAATCGGATATTTCCTGTTGATTATAGCCGTCTGCCATTTTTTTGATTACAATCTTTTGTACCCTGTTCATTTTTAAAATAGTTTAGATTAATGACTCCTTCATACGTCATGTCAAACAAACGGATGAATGCGTTAATTGTTGTATATGTTGGTTATTTAGGTTCTGCGAAAAATATTTAAAAATCACGATGTACGGAAATTAATAACTCCAAAAAACTCATTTTATGATTTTAAACCGCAAAAGTTTATTCGCAACGTGGTATTTGGCCCCTTTTGACGTACCTGTTTTCTTATTTATAATGATTTTTTTTGTAGTTCATACTATCATAAGGATGCTCTGGCACTAAAAATATTTTGTATTACGGATTTTCGTATGTGATATAGCACTAAAATCCGTATTTTTATTTGTATCTTTTTTCTTTCGTTAAATAAAAATACTGATTTATCGCCTGATATTATTCCTGTAAATGATGAAAACAATACGTGTCCATGCCAATTCGCCCTTAAAATTATTTGTAAAGATCAGCTCGGAGGCTGTAGTCGGGTCTTATGTAAGCCTGGATGATCAGGTTGTAAAGAGAAGCGGGTTATATGATTTTAATGTAGACCTGGGAAACAGTAATGATATAGCGGGAAGTCAACTCTCCGGGGCTTCAAACTTTTTCGTCGCTCTCGGGGATGCCGATGCTATCCGAAAACAGACCAAGGTCTTGTATGTGTTGAAGTGGGCGGAAGCAGAGGAAGAGTTCGGAGGGGATGTTGTTAAGATCAATGACAGCATCTTCATGGCTTATTTTGTTGTAAAACTGATCAACATCTAAACGATGAGATATGTATTTCTGATATTCGCTTGTCTTGCGGTTTTGTGGTGCTTCGGACAGGAAGCAAATACTATAGACCTGAGTGAGTTTCAATTGGAGAATAATACTTCTCCGGCATTCGTGCTTATAGGAGAAGCTCCCAGTGAAATTTATGTCCCTGAAAACCTGAAAGCACTGACCATTCATGCACTCAGTAATCTGGGTGGGAGCCTTTCCGTTGAGGTGAGCCCGTATTATTTTATCAATACAAAAAGTGAAGATCGCACATATTTCAGGTTTATTGGAGTGGAAAAAGACGGGGAACAGTATAAGCAAAAACCTTTTTCGGGACTCAATACGACGACGCTTTCGTTTGGTTATGCCAATAAAGAATTTGAAAATGTCGCCGAAGGGGAGCGGAAGACCTTTTCCATAGGGATACGGACCCGTTTATTGCGTTTTTATAATAAGGAAGAGGTTATCCGGTATTATGATGAGGTCTCTGCAATTCTTGCCGGTGTAGATTATCCTGTCGAAGTACTACTGAGGCTGCAGCAAACCGGGGACGAGGAGGAAAAGGCAGGGATGATTCGGGAGTTCTGGGATGTGGAGAAACTCAAAAAATACAGCAAGCCTGTAAAACCGGTGTTCCAGGTAGACGGAGCCTTGGGGTATGGTACGCTGTTTAAGGAGAACAGGATCGATTCGGGGACATTAAACCGCTTCGGGGCCTGGCTGACCTCAGCGTTCAGCCTTATTCTCAATAAAGGTGCTACCCGTAGTACTACGAACAATTATTTTAATGTGCTTGTCATCGCACGATACGTAGAAGACGGTTATACATTGGCAGCGGACAAGCTGTATTACCGGGATATCGGGGGGAAAGTGGCATTGGAGTTCGGAAACTTTTCTTTCGGATACGAGTACATCAAAAGAAATGGTACGGTGAGCAGCGAAAGATCCGTAGGAAACATAAGTTATGCCATCAATAAAGACATTACGCTTACCGGGGGGTTCGGAAAAGACTTTGCCGGAACGGATAATCTCTTTACGGTTTTCGGGATCAACTGGGGGATCAATATGGGTAAAAGTACCTTCTAAGGCATAGCTATATCCTTTTACGGCACCTTTTGAAAAAAGAAAAAATCTTATCGGTAACAGCGATATCCCGCTAAAGTTCACAGATAAGCCGGAGGAAAGAGCTGAAACCTTCTCCGGGATGTGTTATGGGAAATCCGGCAACATAGCCAATAGCCATTGAAGAAGATAGCCGGACTTTTACCTGTGGACGAAGGGTGGTAAAGACTTTTCCGGCATTAACTTCCTGGTTTATTTCTATTCCCGCAAAGTGTCCTTTGCCCATAGTGTAATGGAAAGAGGTATTGATCTGCCATAGGGTAACGGTATGCTCCTTAAAAACAGTGCGGATCACCGGTCCGGTATACCACAGGGAGTGGATGTGACGACCCCACCTTTTCGCCGCGATGAAAAACGGGTTATAGGCCGTTCCCGCTATAAGGTTTTCTTTGCCGTATTTTCGGAAGTCCGTCAGTTCGAGAATTTGGGCATATCCCAGAGCAAGGGTAGCACGGTGCTTTTCGGATACCCAGAAAGAATACTGGGAGGAAAACCGGAGGGCTTCCAGTTTGTTTCCCGGAACTTCAGAGGCGTTACCCCGGTTTCGGAAAAAAGAAAAATCGGCCTCTATTTCGAGTCCCAACCGGTGTACGGGGGCGAATTCATATTCGACAAGGAAAGCTTCGGTATAATAATTACTGTTACGGCGATAGTCTGCTCCTATGTTGATTTCTTTTTCTCCTTTCCGGGCACCGAGGTCGCGTACCAGATCGAGATAAAGCGGTTCTGCGTGAGACACTTTTGCAGGCAGTTCACGGACTTTTTCAACGTCCTGGCTGTGGATTTTCGCAGCGGTACATAGTAGTGCTGTCAGGTATAGTAGCACTCTTCCGGAATGTAATGGTCTGATCTTTTTCATACCGCAAATCAATAACCCGAAATAGGAACGATTTGGGAATGATCGCTATCGTATTATTTATTTTCCCGAAATACTGCTGATGCATTGAAATTTCAGTCATTGATATGATTCTCATTTTCGACAAATTATCAAAGCTCCCCTCTTCATCCCGATGGTCCCGATGTGTATCGGGATCGGGAGAAGAAGGGTGTCCCGCAAAGCGGGACGGGGAGTCTGACCTGGCCCAAGCGCCGGGATTATCCCTAAACTTTTATATTTCCCGTTGACCTGGGCTTTCTAACCCTCCGATTCCGATCAAAGACCGAAATCACCTCCCTTTATCATCCCGACTATCGGGAGGGAGGAGCTAACAAGCCTTAACCAAGATCAAATGTAAAAATGAAACGCTATGTGTAATTTGTTGATAAATATTGATTTACATTTTGAATTTAAAAATTAGCGCATCACTAGTATTCCCGAAACAATATTCCGGCAAATGCCCGGGAAGCCTTGTGTACCTGTACGGACCAGTCTTCTGCAGCTGCGCCGTCCGCACCGTCCGAAATGTATTTAAGGCATAGAAAAGGTATGTTTTCTTTCATGGCTATCATAGCCAGGGCGTAGGCTTCCATATCAACAACGTTATAGGCGTCGGTCTGGTGTTGTATCTCAAAACTGTCTCCGGTACCACAGGTTCCTTCCTGCAGGCCACCAAATTTTATACCGTGCTCAAGCAGCGGAGGTATTCCCGAAAGCGGAGTTTCGTATAAGGAAAAACCAAGGGGGCGGACATCCATATCCCGCTGTATAAACGTGTTGCAGCATATGACTTCCCCTCTCGGAAATGCATTGCTTCCAGCAGACCCCAGGTTGATGATAAGTTTGGGTTTTTGTCGCTGAATGGCCTTGGTCAGTTCAAAAGCGGCATTTACTTTACCGATACCTGTGATAAGTTTGTTGGTATGATCAAAAGCCGTACCGGCTTCCGATTCGAGGGCAAAAACAAATAAGGTCTCTTCCGTAGTGTACCCCTGTATGTCTTTTATTCGTGTCATCGGTTTTCCTGTTGTGCGGATATCAGGCACAAATTTAACAGAAATCAATCAAATCCGGTTGGTATGATGTAGAAAGCAACCCCGGAATAACCCAAAATAAAAGCGGGGTTTCCTAAAGTCCGGAAGCCCCGCCAGGTTTATATAAAACAATTATGGCCTATTGTAGCGATAACTTATTGATACGCATCTCGTACTCCTCAATAGCATCGCGTACCATGTCTACATTGTCCGAAGCCCTTTGGTGAGCATCTTCCATAACTTTTTCGAGTTTCGGGTCAGGTGCCTCGAATAAGTCCGTAATCACGTGGTTTATCTTATCAATACTGCTTTCCTGGGTATTTTTAATGTCTTCCAGTTTGGAAAGAATCTTACGCATACCCTCTAATTTATTGGCATCACTCATAATATGATATTTTTATGTAATTAAAATACTACTTTTTTTGCATTTTTCCAAATACAGGGGGGACGGGCGGCGCTGTCAACAGCAAAACATCACTCCCGCTACGGTTTTAAATTCCAAAAAAAACGGGCGAATAAAATACGGTTTTCCGCTTTTTGCCGTTAGATGTAATCCAGGGGCAGTATACTGATTTCAGCAAACAGAGAGGCCTGCTAATTCCGGAAGTATATGAAGCTAAAAATTATACTGACTTTTTGCGGTATCGTACTTATGGTGTTTTTGGGATTATTTTATTTCTCGTTGCGCAACAATACACAGGATATCAGTGGAAAGGAACCCTATCGCTTTGCGTTGCACAAGACGCTGCTAACGAAGCGAAAGGTAATCCTGGCCAGGAATCTTTCCGGACTTCACACCCCCAGAGAATATTTGCTGACGGAAGATCGCCGCCTTTCCGAGGGTATCCGGGAAATAGAAGTGGTCCCTCCGGGTACCGAAATGATTTTTGACAGGGCGGTGATGCATACCAATAAGACCAACGGACTGAGCCGTAGCCTGCTCATAGGAAGAGTATGGGTGAGATCTCTTGATAAGGAAGTGGTATTCGAATACGAGTGGGGTACATTATCCCGAACGTGCACGGAGCCCCCATGTGACCGCTAGGTTTTCCCTGCCGGGATCTGGCAGGATGAACCCGAAGCCGGAGAATACTTTGTGAAATGAAGTAATAGGCATCTTAGGAACGAGGCTATGGAAATAGTGCCTGGTTGTGTCAGATTTTTAGTAATTTGACCCCCGATAAAGAAACGGTCCTGTAATTTTTTTACCACATGGCATGGTGTGTGCTGCAAACCGGCATTCGGATCGTATAGTATACCGTGTCCGGAACAAGCGGCGGAAGTACGCAGGGAAGAGCCCTGCCGGAATCCGCAGAAAGAATTTATACTGTTTCTATAACCCTCTTAACCCGTAAAGCATGAAAGTATTTATCTCACGTCGTATCCCGGAAGATGTAGTCCGGCTCCTTCAGCAGGAGAATATGGAAATAGCATATAACAATTCCGATCGTAAATTGTCGCGAGAAGAACTGGTAGAAGCATGTCTTGAAGCCGACCTTCTCTTTAACGTGGGAAGTGCGGACCTGAATGCTTCTTTTATGGAATCCTGCAAACACCTGAAAGGTATAGCGCTGACCAGTGTAGGATATGATCATGCCGATCTCCATGCGGCGACCCGGTATGGTATCCCGGTATCCAATACGCCTGACGTATTGAGTAAAACTACGGCCGACACGGCGTTTCTCCTGATGCTCGCCACGTCGCGCAAGGCTTTTTACTGGTCCCGGCAGATAGAGCGGGGAGCATGGAAGGACAACGGTTTTTTGTATGAATTGGGCATCGAACTCAACAGGAAAACCCTTGGCGTGTTCGGTCTGGGCAGGATAGGGCTGGAGCTGGCCAAAATGGCGAAAGCGGCCTATGGGATGACTGTCATTTACCATAACAGAAGCCGGAATGCCGAAGCAGAGGAACTTCTGGATGCCAGGTATGTGAGTTTTGATGAACTTCTGGAAGAAAGTGATGTACTTTCCGTACATACCAACCTGACCCCGGAAACACAATATCGTTTTGATGCCGAATGTTTCCGGAAAATGAAAAAAAATGCGATATTCATCAATACATCCAGGGGAAAGGTTCATCATGAAAAAGACCTTATCCGTGCATTACAGGAAGGACAACTATGGGGTGCCGGACTGGATGTGACCGACCCGGAACCTATGCTTCCGGAAAATCCCTTACTACAAATGCCGAATGTATGCGTATTGCCCCATATAGGGTCTGCTACCTTGGAAACCAGGACAGCTATGGCTACCATGGCAGCCAAAAATCTCATTGCCGTGTACCACGGCGGAAAAATGCCACAGGTCGTCAATAAAAACGTTTATGAAAAGTAGCAGATATCTCAGATTATATGCTGTTGCCATAGCTTCTTAATTTTATTTTAATGGTATTCTAATCTCTTTTTTCTTCAAAAATCCCATCTTTACCCGATTAATTTTTTGGGAACGTAGAGAAGTCTTAAGTAATTCATAATTAACAAAGTATTGCCTTTGTTTTTATGAAAGAAATCGACTACATTCACCGGTTTTTAGAGAAATTGTGCAGGGTATGCCCCGATGTGTAATTTCCCGGATACGTTTATGCTTTTCAAAAATAATTGTTAAACTTTCACAGGTTGATAGTCTTACTGTTATTTTTGCCGGCATTTTGATCAGATACAGGATGTTATGGAAAAAATATTAGAAAATATCCGGTTGCGAATAAATGATAAGTTGTATCTTAAAGATCCGGAAACATCAAAATTGGGTAAAAAAATTCTCGGACACGGTATTCTTTTGATCGATGAGATCGGTTTCGAATCTTTCACTTTCAAGAAACTGGGGGAGCGTATAGGGTCTAACGAAAGTTCGGTTTACAGGTACTTCGAAAGTAAACATAAGTTACTGCTCTATCTTTCTTCCTGGTATTGGTCATGGGTAGAATATCGTATGGTACTTGCGACACTTAATGTAGAGGATCCTTTGAAACGTTTACACATAGGTATAAAAGAAATAACTGCGGAGATAACGGATGATGACAAAACCGCATTCATCAGGGAATCGGTATTGAACAGGATCGTTGTTTCCGAATTTACCAAGACATTCCTCACCAAGGAAGTGGATGCCGAAAACAGGCAGGGTTTTTTCCTGGTTTATAAAAGTGTGGTTAACAGGCTGGCCAACCTGATAGAAGATGTAAATCCGGATTATCCGTATATAAAAAGTCTGGCTTCTTCGGTTGTCGAGGGTGCTTTGCACCAGCACTACCTGAAAGATCATTTTACGACGATTACTGATTTTTGCGGTAAAGACAACGATGTTACCGCATTTTACATACAGAACATTAATAAAATATTGCTATGACACCAATGCAACGGTTTCGCAATTTGTTGCGTATAGATAAAAAAGATATTTACCAGATTATCCTGTATTCCATACTGGCCGGGATTATCAGTTTGTCGCTCCCGCTCGGAATACAGTCTATCGTGAATTTTCTCCAGGCCGGTAAAGTGAGTACCTCCTGGGTTGTACTGGTGATTATCGTAGTGGCCGGGGTAGCGATGGTGGGTATTTTCAGGATCATGCAGTACCGGATCACGGAAAACCTTCAGCAGAAGATCTTTGTACGGTCTTCTTTTGAGTTTGCCTATCGTTTTCCGAAGATCAGGTTCAGTAATCTTTATCCGTATTCCCCTCCCGAGCTTGCAAACCGTTTTTTCGATACGCTAACCGTACAGAAAGGGTTCTCCAAGCTGCTGCTGGATATTTCGGGAGCAGCATTGCAGATTCTTTTCGGAATTGTGTTACTGTCCCTGTATCATACTTTTTTCATATTCTTCGGAATTTTCCTGGTCGTTTTGCTCTACCTGATCTTCCGGATCAATTTTTATCCCGGCCTCTCTACCAGTCTGGAAGAATCGAACTACAAGTACAAGGTAGCGCACTGGCTTCAGGAAATAGCAAGGAATCATCTCAGTTTTAAGAACAATAAGCTTTTCGACTTTGCCCTGCACAAGAACGACAGGCTGGTAAACAGCTATCTCGATCAGCGGGAAAATCACTTCGGAATCCTCCGGAGACAGTTTATACAGCTTACGGGCTTTAAGGTGATTATTACTGCGGGACTGCTTATTATAGGGGGAATGCTGGTGCTTAATCAGCAGATGAATATCGGGCAGTTTGTGGCTGCAGAAATTATTATACTTACCATCATTACGGCGGTGGAAAAGTTGTTTTCCGGAATCGAACTGTTCTATGATGTACTTACCTCACTGGAAAAAATAGGTAAGGTGGTGGATATGGACCTAGAATCGAATCCGGGAGCAGAGCACAATAATTATATGCTCGATCCGGATGCCATGTGTATTGAAACAGAGAAACTGTCTTATAAATTTCCGAATGCAGAGAATTTCACCCTGAAAGAAGTTACCCTGAAAATCGATCAGGGAGACCGCATTCTTATCGACGGTGCCAACGGGGCGGGGAAAACCACGCTCATCCGTCTGCTGAGCAGGGTTATCGAACCGACCAGCGGAACTATTTTTATCAACAATACCAATTACAGCAAGTACGCTATAGATGATTACCGGTCGAATATCGGGACCATCACCATTAATGACAATGTTTTCGAAGGGACGATTATGGAAAATATTACCTGTAAAAACCCGGGTATATCCCTGCAGGAAGTTCAGCAAGTCATAGCCAATTTGCAGCTGACGGATTATATAAGGTCATTGCCCGACGGGTTGGATACTGTATTACACTCGGAAGGAAAACAACTGAGTTCTTCGATTATTCAGAAGATATTGCTCGCCAGGTGTATCATATCCGATCCTAAGATACTCTTCCTGGAAGAACCTCTGGAAAAGGTCGATGATTCTTCCGCACGCGAAATTATCGACTACCTGACAGCCGGTGATAAGACCTGGACCTTGGTGATTATTTCCAAAAATGAATACTGGAAAGAAAAGTGTAATAAGAAATTCTTCCTCAGTGAAGGAAAATTAAAAGGATAAGGAGATGTTGAATATTTCAGAGAACCGTATCGACAAGTTTGTGGATATGTCCAAATATAACTCTACGAAGATCTTTGCGGACAATAAGCACTACATGATCATCAGGAAAGTGGTTTGGGCAGTGGCCATCGTCATTCTACTGGTCTTGTTCCTGCCATGGACACAGAATATCAAGGGATCGGGATTTGTTACGACACTTCGTCCGGAACAGCGTCCGCAGACCGTCCATGCCGTCATTGGCGGAAGGATCGAAAAATGGTATGTACAGGAAGGTGAGTATGTAAATAAAGGAGATACCATTATGTTTATTTCCGAAACCAAAGACTCTTATTTCGATCCTAATCTCATTGCCAATACCGAAGACCAGGTAAAGGCCAAAGAAGGGGCTGTGGTGTCCTATACGGAGAAGGTCAATGCACTGACCATTCAGATCAAAGCTATCGAAAGGGAACAGGTTTTAAAGCTCAGGCAGGCCGAAAACAAATTAAAACAGAGTCGGTTAACAGTGAAAAGTGACAGTATCGACCTCCAGGCCATAAAAACGCAGCTCGGTATTGCCGAGACACAGTATAACCGGGCCTTTAGTCTGAACGAAGAAGGGTTGAAACCCATGACTTACGTAGAAGAGAAAAAAGTGAAATTGCAGGAAATGCAAGCCAAGATCATCACCCAGGAAAACAAATACCTGGCCAGCCAGAATGAAGTGATCAATGCCGAAATGGAACTGACGCGACTTAATGCCTCTTATGCGGAAAAACTGGCCAAGGCACAAAGTGATATGCAGACAGCGATGAGTACGCGCTTTGATACGGAATCGCAGGTGAGTAAACTCCGGTCGCAATACGCAAGCTATGTGATCCGTAATGGCATGTATTATATTACAGCCCCTCAGAATGGTTATGTAAACCGTGCCTTGCAATCGGGTATAGGAGAAACCATCAAGGAAGGAACGGCTATCGTAAGCATTATGCCGGCGAGTTTCGATATTGCCGTGGAGACCTATATAGAACCCCTGGATTACCCGTTGGTGCACAAAGGGGGGAAGGTACGTATCTGGTTTGACGGCTGGCCTACCATAGTGTTTAGCGGCTGGCCCGGCGTTTCTTACGGAACCTTCGGAGGTGTAATTGTTGCGAAAGAGAACTTTATCAGTACGAACGGTAAATACCGGGTACTCATAGCACCGGACCCCGAAGAGAAAAACTGGCCCGAACAACTCAGTGTGGGGGCGGGATCGCAAACCCTGGCCCTGCTCGATGACGTGCCGATCTGGTTTGAGATATGGAGGACGCTCAACGGTTTCCCCCCGAATTTCTATACCACACCCGGATCGGAAGGCAGTACTAACGAAAAAAAGAAATAAGAGCGTATGCATATACCCAGAGTGAAAAGAGCACTACCGGTCCTGTTTATGTTTTTTACCGTTATTGTTTTTTCAGGTACTACCGGAGCACAGGAGCTTTCCGATGAATTTACATACGAGGAGTTCCTCGCACATGTCAAAAAATATCATCCCATCGTAAGACAGGCCAATCTGGTACTCTCCGAATCGCAGGCCAAACTCCTCAAGGCCAGGGGGGCGTTCGACCCGAAACTGGAGGCCGATTTTTCCAAAAAGAACTACGATGATAAAACCTATTACTCCCTTTTCAACGGCAGTTTTAAAATACCCACCTGGTACGGTATAGAGATCAAGGCAGCCTTTGATAAAAACGAAGGAGTGTATATGAACCCGGAAAACTATGTGCCGCAGGACGGATTGACTTCATTCGGGATTACGGTTCCGGTGGGGCAGGGACTGTGGATTAACGATCGTATGGCCGAACTGCGAAAGGGGAAGTTCTATGTGGAACTGAGCAATTACGAGCGTACCCTGGCTACGGTAGAGGCTATTGCGGAAGCCTCGGAAGCTTATATGAACTGGAAGAAAGATTACGAAAAGGTCCTTCTCTATGAAGATTTCTACCAGAATGCCGTAGAACGCCAGGAATGGATCGTTAAATCCATCGTACTGGGCGAATTACCCCCCATAGACAGTGTGGAGTCCGGGATTGTTCTGAAGACCCGCAAGCTGGAATGGGAGCAGGCCCTTCTGAAACTGACTAAGAGCAGGCTTACACTCTCCAACTACCTGTGGACCGAAGACAATATCCCCCTGGAACTGTCCGAAGACATGGTTCCGGAAGAAGACCTCGAAAACCGTATCCTCGATGTGTTGGCCATAGATCCGCTCGCCGGGGAAACAGATCTTGAAAATCACCCCAAGATCAATGCGTTGTACACGAAGCTCAACATCCTGGAAGTAGACCGTAAATTAAAGGCCAACAGTATGCTTCCCAAACTTAGCCTGAGCTATAACTATATTTCCGAGCCTTCTTATATCGATGGGTTTCGTATGGAAGACTACAAAATAGGTGCCACCTTCTCCTTCCCGATTTTTCTGAGGAAGGAAAGAGCGGAAGTAAAACTGGCCGACATCAAACTCCGGAGCTCCGAACTGGGACTACAGTTCGAAAAAGAAGCGCTCAGGAACAAGATCAGGGCGCAATACAACGAACTGAATTCTTACCAGAGACAAATTGTTATCAATGAAGATCTCGTCGGCGACTACCGTCAAATGCTGGAAGGAGAAGTGAAGCTTTTTGAAATGGGGGAGAGTTCCATATTCTTCATTAATACCAGAGAAAATAACCTGGTAAAGGCCAGAGTGTCCGATATCGACCTGAAGAACACTTATTTTCTCGTAGCGATTGGCCTGTATAAGATCCTGGCTATGCCTGAAGAAGAATTTTTAAGCCAGCCTTAATTTTGTAAATTTATTTTTTACAGATGATTATGCATAGTGTTTTCTACTTATAGTTTAAGTGTTGATTCCCGCCGGACGGAGCAGGTGCCTCTTTGTAAAACAGTTTTTTTGCAGCTCCTGAGGCCCTATTCGGAGCTTTGACCGGGTATAGAACGCACGCCTGATAAATGACTTTGCCCTTTTACATCTTCCCGGGCTGTAAAACTTACTTTATTCGGATCCGGAAGTCCTTAAAACACTTCATTCTCTGGCTTTATTGGTTCGAGAATATAAAAACAGGGTCTCTTTTGTCAGAAATCAAAAGGGAATGTGTATTTGAAAATAACTTGTACTTATAGTTTATATACTATGTATTAATTTATTGAATAGTATGGAGTTTGTTGTTTTTTAAAATATGTATTCTCAATATGAGATTATGGGCTTTAGTCCATTTTGCAGGTGATCTTAAAGACTTATACACTTAGGCGGGGGTACCAATGGCCACAGGGAATTGCTTGTAAGTTGGTGTGGTTATATTCGGCGAAAAACAGGACAAGAAAAAGAAGGCTCTTTTTTTGGGATATCTATGCAAAGCTTCGTAATTTAGAGGTGGAAGTATCGGGAATTATTTGCCAGCCGTTTTCTCTTTTCCCGAAAAAGAACACTTCCGATAAAACACCACAACAGATATTTTGATGATTTTTTGTGTTCGGAAACGAGTCTTGGCACGGAATAATATGTTTTAATCTTGTTTATTATGATTACAAGACGGGATTTTATAACCGGTACAACCCTGGCTTCGGCCGCATTGGCTACGACCCATTGGTCGGCTGCATGGGCAGGCGAAAAAGCTACCCGGGAAACATCTGAAAAAACCAATACTATGAGATACGAATTTCCTTCCAAATTCGGGTTGGGCGGTGTAGCCGCCGGAAATGGCTTTAACGAAAACACGAACGAACAGATCACGGCAACCATGGGTGCTGCCTGGGATAATGGGGTACGCTATTTCGATACCTCCCCCTGGTATGGGCTGGGGTTGAGTGAGCGGAGAATGGGACATTTTCTCTTCGAAAAAAAACGCGAAGACTATATCCTTTCTACTAAGGTAGGACGCATCCTGGAGCCGGATGCGGGATTTACGCCCAATCCCGATCTGCTTTGGAAGGGAAAACTGAACTTTAAGCACCGTTATGATTATTCGGCTTCTGGAGTACGCAGGTCGGTAGAAGAAAGCTTACAGCGTATGGGAGTGTCTGCCATAGACATTGTTTTTGTACACGATCTGTCGCCGGATAACGGAGACCTGGGTGATCACTGGACAGAACAATTTGAAATAGCACGTAAGGGGGCTTTTCCGGAGCTCAGCCGCATGCGTGAGGAAGGAATGATCAAAGCCTGGGGGATGGGAGTGAATACGCCACAGCCGATAATGAAATGCCTCGAAGCAGCAGACCCTGATGTAATGCTCGTCGCCATACAATATTCGCTGATGACCCATAAAAATGCCCTGGAAGAAGTTTTTCCGGCTATGGAGAGAAGGAAGGTTTCCGCTGTTATAGGAGGGCCGCTCCATGCAGGTTTTCTCGCTAACAGGGACCGATATAATTACGGTGGAGAGATGCCGGCAGACCTGGTAACCAGACGTGATAAAATGAATACCATCATAAAAAAATACGATACGGACCTGCGCACGGTAGCCTTACAGTTTTGCGCGGCACACCCGGTAGTCGGTTCCGTCATTCCCGGTGCGAGTACGGCAGAACAGGCTGCGGCCAATGTAAAGTCATTTGCAGAAAAAGTTCCGTCCGATCTCTGGGCAGAACTCAAAGAAGCCCGCCTGATCGATGCCGGTGTTCCGGTCTGACCACACCCGACAAAAAGAACGATAATGATGAAAAAAACAGGTATTTCTCTGATTATGGCCGCCATTTTCACACAAGTTTCCGCCCAGGAAAAGTTTCACAGTGACGCCCTGGAGACCGTGGCAACCTTTGGCAAAAGTATGGCCATAGGTCTCACTGTGACTTCCGATAACCGGATCTTCGTCGCTTTCCCTGATTACAACGGTGACGGCAAATACACCTTAACAGAACAGAAAGACGGTAAGGTCATCGCTTATCCGGATAAAAAATGGAATACGCGATCGGGAGGAAAAGATCATTTTTTGCGGGTACAGGACCTCTATGCCGATGCAGAAGATAACCTCTGGGTACTGGATTCCAAACCGGCTTCCCAAGGTTCCGTTTTCGGTGATAAAACTGAAGATACCGAGGGACACTTTAAGCTGGTAAAGATTAATACGGGGAAGGATCGTGTAGAAAGGGTCTATGCTTTCGAAGATCTCGATAAAAGTATTTCCGGACTGAACGATGTGAGGGTCGATATCCAAAAGAACATGGCCTATCTTTCCGACCCCGGGCAGGCCGCCATCGTCGTACTCGATCTGAATACCGGAAAAACGAGAAGTGTACTCCGGAAAACGGCGTTTACTACTGCCGATGCTATTGTTTTGAATTACCGGGGCAGGGAAATGAGAGATTCCGGTGGCAGGCCTTTTTCTTCTCATGTCAACGGAATAGCGTTAACCAAAGACTTCCGGTATTTTTATTTTAAACCCATAAACAAGAAGAACCTGTACCGGATAGAAACCCGCTATCTTGCCGATCCGGAACTTCCGGATACCGAATTGCGGCGTAACGTGGAAGATATGGGGGCGGTTGGAATAACTCACGGACTGGTGGCAGATAGCCGTGGAAATATTTTTCTCACCACATCAGAGTCCTATAGCATTACTTACCGGAGTCCTGATGGAAAGCTACATACTCTGGTTCGTGATTCACGTTTACTCTGGCCGGACTCCCTCGGGACAGGTACGGATGAGTACCTGTACTTTACCTGTGCCCAGTTGCAGCGCCTTCCGCAATGGAACGAAGGAGAAGACAGGACCGAATACCCTTATGCGATGTACCGGGTAAAGTTACCCTGAAAACAGCAGGGTTTAACCGGACAGAGTTTCTTAAATTTGTGTCAGAAATAAAGCTAAAGAAAATGATATGGAATTAGGTATCGGCATGTTTGGCGACCTGACGTATTACGGGGAAAAAGAACAGTTTCAGGCACCCGGTGAACGGCTAAAAGAAATGATAGAGCAGGTAAAACTGGCGGATGAACTCGGACTGGATTGTTTTGTGCTGGGAGAACATCACCGCCCGGATTATGCCGTTTCGTCGACAGAAGTTGTCTTGGCAGCCCTGGCACCGGTAACCCGTCACATTAAACTCGGTAGCGGTGTCACGGTGTTGAGTTCGGCAGACCCGGTAAAAGTGTACCAGGATTATGCGACCTTAGACCTTTTATCCGGTGCAAGGGCCGAGATCGTTGCCGGTCGTGGTAGTTTTATCGAATCTTTTCCGCTTTTCGGATACGACCTGAAGGATTACAACGAACTGTTTACGGAAAAACTCGAATTATTATTACAATTGAACAAAGAAGAAGTTGTTACCTGGGAGGGCAGATTCAGGGCACCGATACACAAGCAGACCATATATCCCCGGCCGGAACGTAAACTTCCTGTCTGGGTGGCCGCCGGAGGTACCCCGGAATCGGTTTTCCGGGCGGCAAAGCTGGGACTTCCCGTTATTTTTGCGATCATCGGAGGTATGCCGGAGCAGTTTCGTCCGTTGGTGGATTTTTACAGGGAGCAATATCTGGAACACGGGCATGACGAAAAAGACATGCAGGTAGCCATTCATTCGCATAGCTTTGTAAGTGAATCTTCGGAAGCCCTCATAGAAAACTATTTTCCCTGCTATGCCGCACAAATGGACAGGATAGGAAAATCCCGGGGCTGGTCGCCTTATACCAAAATGCAGTTTCGTGGTGGAATGGGGCCCAAAGGAGCATTGTTTATGGGAGAACCTGTAGAGGTGACGGATAAAATACTGCAGGCCATCGAAATGTTCGGGCTCACCCGCTTTGTAGCACATCTCGATGTAGGCGGTCCGGAACATAAAGACCTTATGAAAACCATAGAGTTATACGGAACAAAAGTAGTACCCGAGGTCCGCAAGGCACTGAAGGTTTAACAATGTATATCGGGGAGACAACCCCGGATATAAAAAAATGTGTACTAAAAAATAATCCCATTATGGAAACAGTAAAAGCTTATGGAGCATCCTCTGCCACTTCAGACCTGGAAATGATGCATATAGACCGGAGAGATCTTACCGGAAACGATGTACAGATCGATATCCTGTATTGCGGCGTTTGTCACAGCGATATTCATACGGCAAGAAGCGAATGGGGGCCTGCAAGCTACCCTGTAGTTCCCGGACATGAAATTGTCGGTAAAGTTATAGCCACAGGCCCGGGGGTAACCGCATTTAAAGAAGGTGACCTGGTAGGGGTGGGGTGTATGGTCGACTCCTGCCGCGAATGCAGCGCGTGCCGGGAAGGACTGGAGCAGTATTGCGAAAATGGTGCGGTGATGACTTACGGAGGTAAGGATAAACACCTCGGAGGACATACATTCGGAGGGTATTCACAGAACATTGTCGTGGATGAAGCCTTTGTGGTGCGTGTCCCGGAAAATCTCGATATCGCCAGGGTAGCCCCACTGCTGTGTGCGGGTATAACCACATGGTCCCCGTTACGGCACTGGAATGTAAAAAAAGGCGATAAAGTAGGAGTAATAGGCCTGGGCGGACTCGGACATATGGGCATAAAACTGGCTCATGCCCTTGGAGCTTATGTTGTGATGATTACCCGTTCTATGGACAAAGCCGAAGATGCCAAAGCCCTCGGAGCCGATGAGGTTCTGTTGTCTACCGACGAAAAAGCCATGCAGAAACATGCGAATTCTTTCGATTTCCTGATGAATACCATTCCCGTAGGGCACGATCTCAACCCCTATATTTCTTTGATGAAGAGAGATACGACCATGGCTATCGTGGGTGCTATAGAGCCTTTGAAGAGTGTGCACGGAGGTATGCTCGTGTCGAAGCGTAAAAATATTGCGGGGTCCATGATAGGAGGAATTGAGGAAACCCAGGAAATGCTCGATTTTTGCGGCGAACACAACATACTTCCCGACGTGGAGATGATCGATATACAAAATATCAATGAAGCCTGGGAGCGGGTAGTCAGGGCGGATGTCAAATATCGCTTTGTTATTGATATGAAATCGTTACAATAAGAATACCCCCTCATTGCTATAAATTTTGAAATGAGGGGGGCTTTTTCAGGTTATGCTTTGATTTCTGCCAATTTTTCCAGTACCCTGGCTACGGCTTCCGCACCCGGATCGGGGATTCCTTTCAGCGATTTTTCGGACAGGTAAGAAGAACGTCCGAAATCCGTATCCACGATTTCACGGGTTTTGTCGGCACCTTCTCTTGCTTTTTGTGCAGCGCGTTCAAGACTTCCGTTTTCCGATAATACATTAAAGGCCGGTTGCAACGCATCGATCATGGTTCGCTGCCCTTCTTCGGCACCTCCCAGAGCCTTCATGCGTTGTAAACCACGGAGAAGCGCTTTTCCGGGATGTAGTTCTTCCCGGTATGCATTTCCTGCACCGGTAAACATAATGGAGAGGAGTACGCCGCTCGATCCGCCGGTCTCACGGGCCAGTATTCGCCCCAGGGAAGTAAACAATGCTTCGGTATCCGCAAGAGGCAGACGGTCTTCCAGTTCCAGGATTTTCCGTGCCCCCGTCGCAAAAGTAGATCCGGCATCACCGTCTCCCACTTTTTCATCCAGCGCGTTCAGTTCCTTTTCCGAAGCGATGAGTTCTTCGGCAATAACACGGATTATCCTGGCGTTTTTTTCGTCTGTCGATGCCGTAAAAGGAATGATATCCGGGAGCTCGGGCCCCGGTATCGAAGTGATTTCCCCGAATTCTTCCATACACCACGATGCAGGCGATGCCTTGTGGAGTAAAGCCTCCGTAATGTCGTTATCAAGTTCGAGCAGTGAGAGTGAAAATCCGTTCATGTTTAACGAAGTCATCAGCGGAGCAGGCCCTACGATATATTTTACCTGCCGGGCCAATGCGGATCGTCGGAAAGCATAACGCAGTACATTCATCTCTACCGGGGTAACACTTCCGAGATTGTTCAGTAGTAGTGCGTATTTCTTTTTGTTATCGGGAAGATACATGGTCAGCCGGTCCACGGCTTTTTTCATAAGGGCATCGGCTTTGTCCATTGATATGGTTTCCACGCCCGGTTCGCCGTGGATACCAAGTCCGAGTTCAGCTTCGGAAGGCTTTAATCTCGATGCTTCCGGGGCCCGGAATTTCTGTCCTTCTTCCAGGGACAGTCCTATGGAATATGTTTGCCCGGCTACTTTCCGTGCCATGGCAGCAACCTTTTCCAGTGATGCTCCCGAGGCTGCAAGAGCCCCCGCGGTTTTATGCACAAAGAGTGTTCCGGCAAGTCCGCGTCGTTGGACATCTTTTCCCAGCGCTATATCGTCTCCTACGATCACTGTTTCTACTTTATATCCCATAGCCCGGGCCTGTTCGGCTGCCAGCCCGAAATTCAGGCGGTCCCCGGTATAATTTTTTATGATGAGTACACAACCGTTGTCCCCGGTAGTGGCCAGAATAGCCGAGAGAACAGCTTCCACCGAAGGAGAAGCGAAGATTTCCCCGCATACGGCGGCCGTAAGCATACCCTGTCCTACAAAACCCGCATGCGCAGGTTCGTGACCGGAGCCTCCTCCCGAAATGACCGATACCTGGGACTTGTCCGTTTTGGTGCGAAGTACCACTTTGATTTCAGGAAAGGTATCCAGCCGGGTGAGTTCGGGATTGGTAAGGAGCCCCTCGATCCCTTCGTTGACCACATGGTGGGGATCATTGATGAAAAATTTCATAAATGTGCAGTTTTACCTTAAAGATAAGAAAAAGCCGCGAGAAGCGATGCCGGTTTGTTACCACCGATGGTATTCTTCATACGGAATAACCTCCGGTTTTCCGATCTGGAAATCAGGCAACATAAAGTCGTCATTGCTGATCGAGTTAGTTTTGATAACGTTGAATCCCTGCCCCGGTATGGACGGATAATAGGCCAGGGAAAACCTGAAGTTGTTGAACACCAGGTAGTCGTTATTGATAAGTAAACCGATCCCTACCTTGGAATATACGGAACTGCTGAAAATCGAATGGTTTTCGTCGCCGACAAATCCTATGCTGGTATTAAAGAACGGGTTGAGACGGAATCCTGCAACATTCCAGGGCGAATAGGCCTGGAGCTGATAGGTAAAGGTGAATTTTCCGGTACCGAAGAGCGTTTCGCTGTCAAAACCGGAAATTCCGTTTTCTTCGTTAATATTCACCCGGTCCGATATAATCCCCATCCGCCTGTCGCCGATAACGAGTATCGGCTGGGCAAAATGTCTGATATACCAGCTCCCCAGGGCCTTTATATTACTGAAGTACAGCCCGTCCAGGCGGAAAGCGCTCTGAAGCCTTCTGTTCCGATAATAAAAAGAACCTATTTCGGCATTAATATTAAAATATCCCCATTTGTAATAATTCCCGAAAGCATATTTTCCCCCGAGATAAACCTGATTTTCCCGGTTTTTATTCCGCATACCGAAGGTCATGCTGTATGTCCGGCCGATCGGAACATCTTCTACAATGTCGTAGTTGAAAAGAAATTTGTCCTGCACAAACTTTCGGGAAGAGATCCCTATACTGGCCAGTATGAGCTGTTCGTCGGAAAAGAAACCGACGGAGTCGTAGGCCATTGACGGAACTTCCTTGTAATTGCGATTGAGGTACCGGAGTGCCGTGACCAGGCTTGTGGTACGCTCTTCTTCGGTATTTCCCTTTAAGATCCGGAACGCATAGCCGCCCCATACATCCTGGGCTACGGATTTCATATTCTGCATGGCATAAACTCCGGTAGCATCGGGCAGGGAATCGCGGAGCAGGTTTTCTTCGACATATATTCCTCCGGCCCAGCGGGTGTAAGGTGAGAAGAAATTCCGGTTGAGTCCGAAACTTTTCCGGGTATTTTTCCCCCTCCAGATTTCATAATTCAACTGGCCCTGGACATAGGTGTTCATAATATTCGGTACAGTGTACCGACCGAGATATGAGGTTTCCCCGGTGTTGAGTTTTTTCTCGAATTCGTTCCGGAATTCGTGTCCCAGACCAAAAAAATTGCGTTCTGTCAATTCAAAAGAAGTCCGGGAGGAAGAAGCAGATCCGCTCGGGGCCAGACTCCAGGCATCCAGTACCCGGATCTGTATATCTACGGAGTCCGGACTGTTGGGAATATCCACGGGGACAATGATAACCCGTCTTACGAAGCGTTGTCTCCGTATCAAACGTTCGGACTCTTCGATGATAAGGGAATCGAGTTGTTCGTTTTTCTTAAATAACAACAAGTTGCGTATGGTTATCTCTTTGGTTTTGAGGTGGATGCTGTTTCCTGCACGTTCAATCCACTTTTCCGGTACATGAGTGGTGTCGGCGATGGAATATCCGAAAGGATCGAGAGTGGTAATATCGATATTCCTGATGGTTTTCCCGGTTTTCCCCATATAGGTTACACGCATTTCCGGCGCATCCCCGAGAATTTTTTCCCGGTCTCTGGATTTTTTCTTCTGGTTTACAGGACGAAATATCAGGCGGTGCAGAAAACCGGTGAATTTTCTTTTCCTGGAATAATCTTCGATATTCTGGTAGAGCTGTTTTCCTTTTTTTTCCGTAGAATCCTGCTGCTTTTCCACAGGAGACACCTGTGCGGTCAATGGCATGGTCATCGCGAGAAAAACGAATAACAGTACAGCATTTATAATCTTCCCCCTCATGCCACGAAAGTTTTTCGCCCGAAAGGTAATAATTAAAAAAATAATGGCGTACTGTTTTATGAGTCCGGTTTGGATATGGCCCTAAAAAAGAGAACAAGAGGCCTGTAGGGCCTCTTGTGGCTGTGGTAGCGAAGCGCCTGGAAAGAAATTAAATACCTTTGAATGCAAAAGGCCGGGCTACGGCAAAGCTCGCGGATGTTTCTCCGCTGTATGTTTTGAAATTGTCGAGACGAAGTACCCGGGTGGGGTTTCCTTTCGAAAAGTCGAATTTTTTAAGGTCTACCCAGAAAGTGTCCGGGGTCAGTACGGTCTCGAAATAATACACCTTATGCTTCTGGTCGGCTACGGAGCGCCATCGCGTACTGGATATATTGGGTTCCTGTTCTGAAGAAATACCAAAGGGTACCGAACAATTTCTTATGACACTGAATACACTGGCTACGGCGACACGGGTATTGTCGGTTTTCGGAATAGCATCGATGTAGTAGGAAGCCCTGACAAACCTGTCGGCAGCCCTGTTTGTTCCGGGAAGCATGGTAGTACCGGGGATCTGTTTCCAGTAACCGTCGATGGAAAGTTGCTGCTCAAAAACAGGTGAATTGGTCATAACGGTGTACGAAGGGTCGTGGTGAATAACCAGTTTGCCTGCGATATATTCGAAGATAGCGTTATCTCCTCCGGCATCGGAAAGGGAGAGGTGGAGTGTTGTAAATTTTTTGCTCCCGGGAATATAGTCGGAAACAATAACAAATTCTTCCCTGGCGAGTGCTTCCACAGCCTCGTTGACCGTAGCAAAATTGTCCAGTACGTACTGTGCCCAGGCGGATATGGTAAGTCCTTTCTGACCGCTTTTGGGATCAAAATCCGGGTATTCCGATTCCACCAGCCAGAGTAAGTTGGCCACCAGTCCCTTTTCATTCATACCATCTACGGTAGCCATATCCCACGCGCTTGTGATCACGCTTCCGTATTTCGAGGTCCACCCGATAGAAGCAGGGCCGACTTCGCCCTGTCGTTCCATTCCCCTGGGAAACATCCAGAGATTGGCATCGATCTCATCTCTCCAATCCATCGATCTTGCTGTAATCACCGTATTGTCGGAGCCCTTGTAGACGACACGTGTACAAGCGCTGAGGTGTTGATAATAACTGAAAGACAGCATCAGTAGAATACATAGGAAGATGATCCGTTTCGCTTTCATGAGAAATGTTTTTTAGCAATAGTTAAATTAAAGTCCGTAGCCGATGATCTATAGCTCAGCAATCTTTTTCAGATCCCGGAGACAAGATAAAGATAGCCAAAACAATGGTGGGGGGCATAGCACAGCTTTGATATTACCCTCACTAAAATACACATTTTAAAACGATTTGTACCTCGGATATTCCAAAAAGAAAAAAGTATTGCTTCACCGCTTTCGTGTTTCGGTAGGTGTCCTTCAGATGAAAGGACATAAAAAAAGGCTTTGACATCAGGGCGAAAGCGGCTGCTTTGTGAAGAGATTAGTACAGGAGGCGTCTGACCATTAAAGCTTCAAAACAATGGTTCTCCAGGGCAGTTCGGAGCAAGAGAAGAATACCTGTAAAGGATTACCGGGCTTCCGAGTGAGCCCGGTAACAAAACGATCAAAGGTTTTCCCTGATAAGTCTTTCCAGTTCATGGGCGGGAAATACTCCCGATTGCCGCCATCGGATCTGTCCGTTTTTAAAAATAATCAGCGTAGGCACACTACGCACCTGGTATGTTGCAGCTACCTGCGGATTTTTGTCGATATCGATCTTGATAATAGTTGCCGTGTCTCCTATGCGATCCTTAAGCTCCTTAAGTGCAGGGGCCTGCATTTTACACGGGCCGCACCACTCGGCAAAAAAATCGACTAGTACCGGCTTGTCCTGGTTTATGATCTCATTAAACTTCATAATATTCAAAATATATTCGTACTACTTAAAGTTACTGAATTTTTCATGCTTTTTTAGCATGGGTACAAAGTTCTGCAAATTCATGAAATTTTACAGTGACTTCGGTTACATGAAAAACTCCTGTCTTTAAATCTTTCGTTATAATCGAGGAAAAACTTACATTTTAAAACATAAAAGGAGCGTCTAACAATAACTTTAAAGTTTTTTAATGTTCCTGCAAACACCGGAAGATATAAACGGGCATACATTTGAAATTGAATTTTAAATGTCGTGGTGTATGTCTTTACTGTCAGGTTTTAAAAAAGGAGATAAGAAGGCATTAGAACATATCTACCTGAGGTATTATAAAAGGGTATATCTTCTAAGCTTACACTTTACCGGAAGTCCTCCGGAAGCAGAGGATCTGGTTCATGACATTTTTCTACGGTTGTACAGGGGCAGGGATAAACTCTCGGACGAAGTGCCCCTGGAAGCACAGCTGGTAAGGATCGCCAAATTCCATATTCTGGACACGCTGAAGAAGAAAAAAAACATATATGTTACCGGTTTTGTATCCGAACTTCAGACCTTTTCCGATGATGAAGATTCGGAAAACGGGATAATATACCGTAAAAAACTGCTCAGAGCCATGGAAGCACTACCTGCCAAATGTAAAGAGATCTTTACCCTTTATAGATTGGAAGGGCTCACCAGGGGAGAAATTGCCGCGTATAAGAATATTTCGGTAAAAACTGTGGAGAACCAGATATCCAAGGCGATCAGGATTATCAGAAAAGAGGTGGAATCCATGTAAAACCAATATTTTTTGAGGTTAAAGAAACCGTTAAGAAAAGGTAAATCGGTAGGGGAAAGGGCTTTAGAAATCGAATATCAAGTGTATTCATTTTTAAAATATGAAAGAAAAAACGACACCCTCCGGTAACTATGAGGAAAGCGAATTTCACCGACAGGCCGAATGGGTCTGGCAATCGTCCGGAAATACGGAACCGGAGGATGAAATACTCCGGGACAGGATATGGACACGTATACGAAAATCAATCCGGAAAGAACGATATGCTTTTTACCGTTTAGCAGCTGCAGCAGTACTTGTTGTACTTATTTCCGTTGGTCTTGGATGGTATTTGATGCCCGGTTCGGAGGAAATACGCATCGCCAATGAAAATAATACCCCCAGACATATAACCCTTGAAGACGGCTCGAAAGTGATACTGAACCGTCATTCGTCCCTGACTTATCACACCTCCCGAAAAAGAAAGGTAAGACTTAGCGGGGAGGCCTTTTTTGATATTTCAAGGGACACCCTTCATCCTTTTGAAATAGAAACGGAGGTTCTTCGGGTGACGGTTCTCGGAACCCGGTTTAATGTCTATTCTTATCACGAAAACCCGGATAGCAGGGTGTCCCTGTATTCGGGTAAGGTATCGGTAGGAGTGAAGAACGGTCCCGAAGAAAAGATATACCCGGGAGAAGAGTACCAGTATAACTTTGAAAATAACCAGGGTGTTGTCAGGAAGTTCCGCCGGGAAAATGCGGTTTCCTGGACCTCTTCTCTCATCCGGTGCAATGATACTCCTTTGGAGGACCTCTTCATAAAAATAGAAAACTATTACGGAATAACATTAGTTTACGATCCGGAGGAAGTGAAAACCTGTCATATTACAGGGACCTTCAAAATGGAGGATGACATTTCCGGGTTTTTCAGGATCATAGGCTTTTCGCACAATATACATATAGAGAAAATAACAACAGGTAAATACCGGGTCATATCCGATTCCTGTAAATAAAAAAAGAGGAAAATCCGGCCCGATTTCCCTCTTCGGAAATTTATTAACAAGTAATAAATAAAAAACCAAACATAGCAAATCTTATGAGAAATTTCAAGTAAAGAAGTATGAAAAACGATGATCGTAAACCAGGTCATCCTGACCATCATGTGTAACTACCGCTTACGGCCCTTGCGATAGTTGCTTTAAAACCAAAAATAACAAGTAATACAATGAAATTGAAACAATTTTTCTGCATGAAAATATGTTGTATCCTCATATTTTCCACCCCTCTTTTTGCTGTTAACAGCCATCTTACGGATACGTTGTACGGAACCCGGAAACTGGGTGTTATTCTCGAAGTGATAAAAGCGAATTACCGGGACATTAACTTTGTTTACGATCCGGAAAAATTCCGGGATGTCACCGTAACCGGCTTTCGGTTTGAAAAAGACCTGAATGTACGCCAGAACCTCGATAACCTGGAGGAGGTTGCCCCTGTATCTTACCTGATAGAAGGCTCTACGATAGCATTGCGACGAATACATACCGTGTCCGAAGATTTTCAGCAGGGCCTGATAAAGGGAAAAGTACTCGATGAAAACGATGTTCCGGTTTTCGGTGCCAGTGTATTCATACCGGGTACGGACAAGGGGTCTGTGACCGATATAGACGGTAATTATGAGCTTCATACGGATGTTTTTCCCGTAGAGATACAGGTATCTTACCTGGGATACAAAATTCAAAAAATCCGGGTATCCGAAGACCGGGAAAATATGGTTATCCGACTGGAGCCTGCTTTCGAGAGCCTTAATGAAGTAGTGGTAACCGGTCAGGGAGCCGATGTGCGTAAAAAAAGGTTGTCTACCAGGGTAACCACGATCAATGCGGAAGAACTGGAGAAAATTCCTTCGCAGCGAATAGATCAGCAATTGTCGGCGAAGTTGCCTAATGCCCAGATCAATCTTACGGGAGGGCAGGCAGGAGCCACTTCGATTATCCGTGCAAGAGGAGTCAACTCTGCGTTTGTAAATTCAACACCCATAATTTACCTCGATGGGGTGCGGCTGGACAATCTCAATACCCGTTCCGCTTTGGGCGGAAGTTCACAAGGATCTTCCATGAGTGCTCTAGCTGATATTCCTATGGATAATATAGAAAAAATCGAGTATATAAACGGAGGGGCAGCCACAACACTATACGGTTCTGACGCGGCCAACGGGGTGATACAGATATTTACTAAAAAAGGAGGACGGCCCGGTACGAACCTTACTCTGCAAGCCGAATCGGGGTTTGAAACGCCAACTACGGATTTTCTGTATTTCAACCGGACTAAAGACCTGTTGTTTCGTACGGGAGCCTATCAGAAATACAGGTTGAATGTCAACGGAGAAAGCGAAAGCGGGTTCGGATATAACTTTTCCGGAAGTTTTTTAAACAGTTCAGGAGTCCAGATACACGATCAGAATGAGAACCAGAAGGCAGATTTCAGTACCGGTTTTCGTGCCAGACTTGCGGATAACATAGATTATGAGAGTTCGTTTATTTATGTGTATAACAGGTATAAAAGAAACCGTAACGGTAACCAGGGAGGTTATACGGGGCTTTGGTTTGCCGAAGACGGAGCATCTTCCATTACGGGGCCGGGCTTTAATAACAGGCTCGATGAACTCTCCGGAGAGGAGTTTGCCGCGATAAGAGAATTCGTGGATAATGCCGAAAAACTCCAGGACAATCACATCGTGGTAAACCGTTTTACTACGTCGCAGATATTTAAATACCGTCCCGTAGATAATCTGCTGTTAAAGTTTACCGGGGGGATCGATTTCCGGATGCAGGATCAAAATACCGTGCAGACCAATGCCTATCTTTCGGCAACCCGGGGACAGGAGATCACAGACCAGGGCAGTATACAAAATGTACAGCGCAATTATCTCGGGGTTACCCTGGAACTTACCGCCCAGCATACCTATGAAATCGGCGACTTTTCTCTGATATCTACTGTCGGGGGGCAGTTTTTCCGGACCAGAGACAGGCAGATACTCTACAGCGGAAGTAATATCCGGGATGGCGCACAGACGATAAGTGACGCTGCTATAAAGGACAGTGATGAATATTTGAATGAAGTTTTGAATTACGGGGTCTACCTGCAGGAAAACATAGGATATGCAGATAAACTGTTTCTGGATCTGGGGATCCGGGGAGACCGTAACCCGGCTTTCGGGGACAATATAGGCACGCAATTCTATCCGAAGGCAGGACTTTCTTATATGATATCCTCTGAGCCCTGGTTTAAACCGGGGGTGTTGAATTCCCTGCGATTCAGAACCAGTTATGGTATTGCCGGAAACCTGCCTCCTGCGTATGCTAATGAAAAAACAATTTCTTTTGATGGTTTTAAGGGAGCGCAGGCCGCCTTTTTCGGGCAGCCCGGAAACGATAATCTGAAACCCGAAAAAACCACTACAATAGAAGCGGGTATCGATATTGGCTTCTGGAATAACCGTATCAATGTGTCTGCCGGTTATTACCGGGCACTGACCAGGGATGCCCTGTTCTACGTTCCGCCTGCTCCTTCCGGAGGATACAGGGTAAGCCAGTTGTACAACATCGGCGAGATCGAGAATTATGGTCTGGAAATCAGTACTGTCATAGTACCGGTACAGACCCAAGACATAACGCTGAGCATTAATGCCTCCCTGAATACGCTTCATAACGAAGTTGTAGACGCAGGAGGGGCTCCGGCATTCAATATCAACGGATTTAGTTCGAGAACCTTGCAGACCGTAGTACAGGAAGGGTATCCCGTTGGGTTTATCCGTGGTAATTACGGTGTTTTTGACGATAACGGTGTCCTGGAACAAACAACGCCACAATCGTATCTCGGATCTACCATACCTGAAGTTTTTGGTAACCTGGGACTCAATTTTTCATATAAAAACCTCAGCCTGTTCAGTAATGCCTCCTACCAGACCGGAGCTTATGCCGCAAACTGGGATGCTCAGTTCCGTTATTATTACGGCGCCTCCGAACAGTTTGTCCCTGAAGGAGAAATAGAAGTCAACGGAAGGAGGAATTGGTTGAATATCACCAATCGTTTTGTAGAAAAGACAGACTTTCTGAAAATACGCACTATCGGAATGAGCTATTACCTTACTCCGCGTGAAAAAGCATTCTACAAGTCGCTGACTTTCGGAATTACAGCGCTTAATCCCTTGAACTTTGCGTCTTCGACATTTGATCCCGAAGCTACGATCAGCGGGGCTGCCCAGGGACAGGGCGGGGCAAGTACGGGAGGAATTTCGTATGCCACGTATTCCGCACCAAGACAATTTCTGGCATCTGTAAAAATTAATTTTTAATAAAGCACCATGAGAAAGAAAAGTATATACTTAGTATTTATTATCATTTGTGCATTCTCCTGTGTGGAGAATCCTAATGTGACGGAAGATGTATACCTGGAAAACCCTCATTCGGTAAGCAGCTGGGTAGTAGGACTGAAACGTCAGCTTGCCGTGACTACGAATACCGTGAATGTGAATGTAGCTATCACTTCCGATAATTACTTCAATAATTACTCACAATACAGCAAAGTATTTGATATCCCCCAGATCGATTATTTCGATGTGGATGTCAATAGTCTTCAGGCCGATGTTCAGGCGTTGCGTGAAATGGCGGTATACGGCCTGGATAAGGTGATTACCGCAGATGCTTCGGCAACGGCAGAAGATGAGGCTTTTATGCATTTTTGCCTCGGGTATGCCAATATTCTCGGCGGAGAGTTGTTTACGGGCCTGCCCGAAGCCAATCTGGGAAAAATGCTGACGTCCGGAGAGATCCTTACCCTGGCGGTGGGCAACCTGGATGCTGCCATAAGCCTGGAGACCGACCCGAAAAACATACAGGTTTATCACCTGCTCAAAGCGCGGGCATACCGCAGTCTTGGAGATGTGACCCATGCCGTACGCGAAGCAGAGATATCGCTGTCGGACCCATCGTTACTTTATCAGATCGAATTTGACGGACAAAACGGAGTGCGTAATGAAATGCAGAATGCCGTTTTTGATGCCCTTCCCAACCGTCTGGCTCCGTTACCCCGGCTGGATTTTCTCGATCCGAAATATTATGCGGTCGGACCTCCGACAACAGATCAGAAACCCGTAGCTCTGGCTAAAGCAGAAGAGGCATATCTCATACTGGCCGAGGCATATTTGTCCGAACAAAACACGGGTAAAGCCAGGGAGGTATTGCAAAAACTGCTCATACTTGTGGGGGAACGCCCTGTAGTCCGGGTAGATGATAGCGGTGAAACGAGAAATGGCGGGAACCGTACCGATTATCCGCTTACGGCAGTGCCTGTTCGTTTTGACAGTACAGGCCCTTTCAGGGAGGGACTTATCCTGGACCGGCAGGCCGGGAATATAGCAGTACATACGGTTTCCGGTACCAGTGTTACCCTTTCGGATATAGCACATGCCGGTGGAGTAGATGAGCTGTTATATCAGGTATACCTGCTTCGGCAGGAAATATTCATAGGAGAGGGGAGAAGGCTTACCGACCTGGGTATCAAATATCCCGTATCACAGACAGAGCAGGACAATAATCCTAATGTTCCCGATGCATATATTATAGCCCAGCTTCCCGCCTTTATTCCGGGAAACGGAGGAATGGATAATTTCAGTACGGAACCTGACGGCAGTATTGCCATAGAAACAGATATGAACAGGATAATCGTACAAAACAAAACAGCATCGGAAGTAGTACCGTTCTTTTAACATACAGATCATGAAATATTATATTTTTACTATCGTTTACGTATTGTTCTTTAGTTTCACCGCGCTTAAAGCACAGGAAGTAGAACACGTTATCTTGATAAGTGTGGACGGGTTTCGTCCTGAGTTTTATAAGGAAGAGGGCTGGCCTGCTGCCCATATGAAAATATTAGCCGAGAAAGGAGTGTATGCCGATGAAGTCCGTACGATTTTCCCTTCGGTAACCTATCCGTCACATACCACATTGTCTACGGGAGTTTTTCCGGCAGATCACGGGATTTTTTACAATACGGAAGTCATGGACAACGGTAAACCCGGGAAATGGTTTTATGATTTCAGCCAGGTGAAAGCCAGGACACTGTGGCAGGCCGCTAAAGAAAAAGGATGGTCGACAGCTTCGGTTTCGTGGCCTGTTACGGTAAACAATCCCTATATCGATTACAATATTCCGGAAATATGGTCTTTTGAAAACCCTGCAGACCGCAGGGGAGCTACGGCAGAATATGCTACTCCGGAAGGGCTGTTTGAAGAGGTCGTGTCTGAAGCTACCGGAAAACTCGACCGGGACGAATATAATTTGTCTTCGCTGCGCATGGACGGGAATCTCGGAAGGATCGCTGCTTACCTCGTAGAAAAGTATAGGCCCAATCTCCTGACTGTACATCTTCCCAATACCGATGGCGCTCAACATAAAAGCGGGAGAGAAGGAGAAGAAGTAAAAAGGGCGGTTGCAGGTGCGGACCATGCCATAGGAGAGATATACGACGCGGTGAAACGTGCAGGTATCCTGGACAAAACGGCAATTATCATTACAGGCGATCACGGATTCGTAACCACGCATACCTCGATCTCACCAAACCTCTGGCTCAAACAAAACGGTCTGTACGACAAAGCTTTTTTCTTTTCTACAGGTGGTTCTGCTTTTTTACACCTCAGAGATAAAGGAGATAAAAATACCGTAACCAGGGTTAAGGATATGCTCCTCGGGTTACCGATGAGTCAGCGAAGCATGTTTCGTGTGATAACCGGGGAAATGCTGACAAAGATGGAAACGGTTCCCGGTGTCTCATTGGCCATATCAGCCAATGATGGTTTTTGTTTCGACAATGAATCGGAAGGTTCGCTACTCCGGGAAAAGACAGGCGGAAAACATGGTTACTATCCCGATTTTCATAATATATATACCGGTTTTATAGGGTTCGGAGCAGGTTTTTCAAGTCAAAAAAGGATCACTTATATGCAAATGGAGGATATCCCTGCGATGATAGCGTTTTTATTGAAAATGGAGTTGCCGGATGCTAAAGGGGTCGTCTATCCCGGAATTATGAAAAACGACAAAAAATAACCCATCATCTCGTAGTACTGATTTCTTTTTACAATGGTCTTGAGCGGAGCCGGGGACGATATAGTTTCCGGCTTTGTTTTATGGCGCCGTACGCTTCGGGGATCATGTGGGTTTTCCGTTTTAATCCTCCGGTACAATTTTTATACTGACCTTTTCCGCAGTATGGAAATCTTTACCTTCAAATAATATCCAGTCGGCTTTGATGTGTAGCCCGGCTGTTTTGTCCTTGAGTTTTACAAACATCCGGTCCAGGTATATTTTCCGGTTTTTTACGGTGGTATAGACCTTTGGCTTTCCATGACGGTCCAGGGTCAGGTAAAACTCAAGTTTCTTGGAAGCTGCGAGATGCAGGGCAAAAAAATCGGGACTTACATAATCCGTTACCATACCATACGCCATTTTTCGCTGTGCGATATTCAGGGGTTTTTTAACGCCGCCTTCGGTATAGACGATCCGATAGGCATCTACGGGATCTTCGCGGTCTATAGACCTGCCTTTCATCCGGGCATCATATACGTAGGTGTTGTGATTATTACTATGCTGTATATAAAACAGGCGTGTGGGAGTTTTTTCCGGTATGGGATAATCGTCCTGTAAAGGAATATCCCTGCTAAGGGGCCGGTAAACAATAGTATAGCGGTCCGGGTGAGATTGCCCGAAGTCGTTATCGGGTTGATACTGCGCACTCACATGGAGGGAACAACAACAGAGTACCAGCCAGATATGCGGATGTATGTTTGCCGTGATCATAATTTTGTTCTTGATTCCGAAGATATATTTTTTTGTTCTTTTGAAGGGTAGAACCTGTATGAAATTTATAAAAAGATCCGAAAAACGAGTCGTAAAAAGGTTCTGTCCGGTAAACAGAGACTTTGGAAAAACAACCGGATAATGCAGAGAAGAAGAATAAAAAAACAGGCCCCGGAAAGTGTATCCTCCGGGGCCTGCTTTATCTGTATGGTTTTTACGCCGGTTAGTATGCTGTTGAGGGATCAGAGTTTCAATTCCGGCCATCCTTCTCTGTAATCGAGTTTCACATATTGGTTGGCAGGTTCGAAATTGGTTACTCTTCTGTTTTTACCATCCCATTGCAGGGTAATGCCTCTTCCCGGGTATTTTATTTTCCCTTCCACTTCTTCCCTGTAGTTAAAGCTTCGGATGGCCAGGTTACCCATAAGGATACTCTGAGTGAGCGGAACGGCATAACCTACGAAAGGCGAATCTACTTCCTGTTGCCCGTGACCGGCGATACAGGCATCGATCCATTGTTTGTAGTGGCCGTTGGCCTGTCCCGGGATACGCTTGTATTTTTGCGGAACATTAATGCCTTCGTTACGGCTTGTAGGCAATAAGCGGGCATCGTCTCCGTAAACCCCACACATCATTTTTCCTTTGGTCCCTTCGAAAATAACCCCGTTACCGAGGTCGTTGCGTCCTCCCATGATTTCATTGGGGCCCAGTTCTTCGGGGCGTTCGGGCTGAATACCTCCGTCCATCCAGTTCAGTTTGATCTCTTCACCTTTTTTTCCTTCGTATTTGAAGTGAACGGAAGAAGAGAGCGGTGCGCTGTCCGGGAAATAACCTGCCTTGAAGTTGTCTACATAAGGCGTACTTACGCTACAGTTTACTTCGGTTGGAAATCCGAGATCGAGGACTTTGAATACCGGGCCGACGATATGACATGCCATGTCTCCGAGTGCACCGGTACCGTAATCCCACCAGCCACGCCAGTTGAACGGTACAACCATATCCTGGTAATCACGGTAAGGAGCGGTTCCCAACCACAGGTCCCAGTCCAGTCCTGCCGGAACCGGAGGATTTCCTTCGGGCCATTTAATACCCTGAGGCCATACCGGTCTGTTTGTCCAGCAATTTACCGTATGTACTTCCCCGATGAGTCCGGCTTCGTACCATTCTTTCATGGTGCGGATACCATCGTTAGAAGATCCCTGATCTCCCATCTGGGTAACTACTTTGTATTTTTTTGCAGCTTCTCCCATCATGTAAGCCTCATGAATGTCGTGGGTAAGCGGCTTCTGGACGTACACGTGTTTTCCCATTTTCATAGCGTGGAAAGCTATGATAGCGTGTGTATGATCCGGAGTTCCTACCGAAACGGCATCAAAGTGTTTACTTTCCTTATCATAAAGCTCTCTCCAGTCCTTATAATATTTGGCTTTCGGAAACAGCTCCCTGTTTTGTTTGGCCTGGCGATCATCCACATCACAGAGAAATGCTATTTCTGCATTTCCTGCTTCGGCAAACTTGCGGATATCATCCCCGCCTTTACCCCCGGCACCGACACCGGCAATAAGTAATTTGTCACTCGGAGCAACAAAGCCCGGGCCTCCCAGTACATGCCGGGGAACGATGTAGAACCCGGCAGCGGCGACAGAAGCACTTTTTATAAAATTTCTCCTGGAATTTGAAGGGTTGGATTGGCCTTTGCCATTCTTTTCTTCCATAATAAAAACAGTTTTTGTTATTTGGGTTAAAACTTTATTTGCTGATCATAATGTGAGTCTGCCTGGCCGGATATGTAAACCCGGTTGTCGGCAATATACTGCGGGCTTTCCCCGAAGCCCAAATGTCATTGGTGTCTCTTCATTAACCCCCGGCCTTCCTCTGATCCGTCTGTTTATTCTGTATACGGAGGCCTGGCAGGGACATCTCTTTAAAACCTGTAATCAATGTTGCGGTATTTCCTCAACATGGTCCGGTACGATGAGAATACGTATTTAAATTCCGGCTTAAATTACAAATAGTTTTAAATTTATCACTGTTTTTTATAAAATTTAATATTTTGAAATACCGTAATTTTTCAAATTAATGTTGTGGAGCACAATCCGAAAAATTTGGTGAGAGAATATACGGAATTGCATGTTTCCGATCGTGTCAGGATATGTGCAAATCGTCTCGTTTTTCCGGGGAAATATCAATTTGAATCGTTTCAGGGAAAATATGATATGCAGTGGGGAGATACCATAAGCCTCCTCCCTGTATTTTAGGCATGTCATAAAAATCGTGGAAAAGGAGGTATTACCGGGACTGTTCGGGGAGATCTTCACACATTTATCAATATGAATTATTTAACTCTAAAACCTTTTTTATCATGCAAAACAAAAGAAGTATGCGCTACATACTATTTTTGGTCCTGTGTTTAGCGGGACACTTGTCTTATGCCCAATGGAAGCCTGCCGGAAACAAGATCAAAACCAAATGGGCGGAAAGCATCGACCCCGATCGCGTCCTCCATGAATATCCACGTCCTATTATGAAACGCGATAGCTGGAAAAACCTAAATGGTCTCTGGGATTACAGCATTACTTCCCGCGAAAGTGGTAAACCCGAAGGGAGCCAGGGAAAAATACTGGTTCCTTTTGCTGTAGAATCCAGTCTTTCCGGAGTGATGAAAGAAGTCGGCCCGGAGCAGGTTCTTTGGTATCACCGTACTTTCAGTGTTCCGGCGGAATGGAAGGGAAAACGTGTTAAGCTTCATTTTGGTGCCGTAGACTGGCAGGCGGATATCTGGCTTAACGACATTAAAATAACTTCCCATACCGGTGGATTCGAACCTTTTTCTGTAGATATTACCCCGTTTCTCAGTGAGTCAGGCGATCAGAAACTGACAGTGCGGGTCTGGGACCCGTCGGATCAGGGAAACCAGCCGCGCGGAAAACAGGTGAAGAAACCCGAAGGTATCTGGTATACACCGGTTACCGGGATCTGGCAGACCGTCTGGCTCGAACCCGTATCGGAAAAACACGTGAATAACCTGAGAATAGTACCGGATATCGACAGAAATACCGTGAAGTTTACGGCTGATGTGGCAGGAGCCGAGTACGGTGATATTATAGAAGTCACTGTTTTTGACGGACAGAAAGAAGTAACCACCGTAAAGGCAGTTGCCGATGCCGGGTTTGAAATAACTCTCGATCAGCCTAAATTATGGTCGCCGGAATCCCCCTTTCTTTACAGAACGACAATAAAACTTCTCGATCAGGGAAAGGAGGTTGCCGATAGTTTCAAAAGCTATTTTGCCATGCGGAAGATCGCTGTGAAAAGGGATGAGAACGGCGTGGTAAGAATGCAGCTGAACAATAAGAATTATTTTCACTTTGGTCCCCTCGATCAGGGATGGTGGCCTGACGGATTGTACACAGCTCCATCGGACGAAGCGTTGAAGTACGATATTGTGAAGACCAAGGAAATGGGATACAACATGATCCGTAAGCATGTCAAAGTAGAACCTGCACGATGGTACACCCATTGCGATGAGATCGGGATGCTGGTCTGGCAGGATATGCCCAATGGCGATATACAGAAAGAATGGCAGATGCGCACGTATTTCGAAGGAAATGAGTATCGCCGTTCGGCGAGCTCCGAAGCCATTTACCGCAAAGAGTGGAAGGGGATCATGGATTACCTCTATTCCTACCCGAGCATAGTGGTATGGGTGCCTTTTAATGAAGCCTGGGGACAATTCAAAACCGAAGAGATCACCGAATGGACCAAGGAATACGATCCGAGTCGCCTGGTGAATTCCGCCAGTGGAGGAAATCACTTCCGTACCGGTGATATTCTCGATCTGCATAGCTATCCGCAACCCGATCTCTTCCTGTACGATGCCAACAGGGTAACCGTGCTGGGCGAATACGGCGGTATAGGACTGCCTATGAAAGGTCATTTATGGAAACCCGACAACAACTGGGGATACGTACAATTTAAAAACAGTAAGGAAGTTACGGACGAATATGTGAAATTCGCGGAAAAACTGAAAAAACTCGTGCCCTCCGGGTTCTCAGGAGCTGTATATACCCAGACGACCGATGTCGAAGGAGAGGTAAACGGATTGATGACCTATGACCGAAAGGAAGATAAGGTAGATGTAAAACGGGTGCGCCAGATCAACCAGGAAGTCATCAACAGCCTGTAAATAGATCTGCAATATTACGGCCGGAAATGTTTCACCGGTAATAAAGTGGAAAAGAATGGGAAAATCCCTTTCTTTTCCGCTTTTTTTATGGATGATTAAAAGTGTCTCCCTAAACCTGAAAATTCATATAATGTCTATTTCCTAATATTTGAATGTAATATTTAAGGATAATTCAAAAAAAATATTTCTTAGTTCTTGTATTATTAAAAATAATGTGTACATTTGGTCAACCAAATTGGTCAACCAGATTGGTTGACCACATTACTTAGTCGAATATGCTGGATTTAAAAAGAGAGAATTTAACAGACACGCAGGAAGCGTTTATGACCGATGAGGAGCTTATTATCAACAAGGTAAAAGACCTGATCACTTCGCGGCAGCTCGAACCGGGAGACCGGTTACCTTCGGAGCGTAAGCTGTCGGAAAAATTTAACGTTAGCCGCAGCCAGGTACGGTCGGCCATACAGAAGCTGGAGTTTTACGGTTTGCTGAAAACATTACCGAAAAGTGGTACCGTAGTTTCCAACCTCGGGGTCACGGCGCTGAACGGGATGATGCGCGATATACTGAAATTGCAGCGACCCGATTTTAAATCGCTGGTAGAAACGCGGATCATGCTTGAAAAAAATGCGGTCTGGCTGGCAGCGCAACGCAGGAGCGACGAAGATCTCCGGCACATGGAGGAAGCTTTGAAAGCTTTTGAGAACAAGTTGCTCACCGGGGAGAGTGCCGTAGAAGAAGATATGATGTTCCACCTGAAACTGGTGGAAGCCAGTAATAACAGTGTGATGCACTCCTTGGTGCTCATTATTGTTCCGGAGATTATTACCTACTTTATGAGCAATAAAATATGTAGCCATGTAGAAGCCCGGAAATTGATCAGGGAACACCAGGAGATCTTCGATGCCATACAGGCCCAGGATGCTGAAGGAGCCGAAAAAGCGATCGATCTCCATTTTGCGGACCTGAAAAATTATTGTTACAGTTAACCCCGAAAAGAACAGTGAGTATGAAGTAAAAAATAAAAAAGGATGAGCTGCCTACTCATCCTTTTTAAAAAAAACTTCTTGTGTCAGAAGAATAATAATAGTGCTGATATTAAGTACTACTACCATTTGCAAAATTAAGGAAAAGATTATTTTAACAAAATGATCTGCTTCATAATTATCTGTTTTGCAATGGAAATGTGCTTAATAGGCAGTAAGCCAGAACCATTCAAAACCAAACTAAATTATGAAAGCCAGATTTTGTATGCTCCTCTTTTTTGTGAGTATAAACTTCCTGTACGCACAGGATTCCTTTACACTTACCGGCAAAGTAATCTCTGCTACAGACGGACTCCCTGTTATTGGCGCCAATATTATTGTCGTGAATGCTTCGAGGGGAACGACCTCCGATTTCGACGGAAATTTTTCATTATCAGTTTCCGAAAAAGATGTGCTCACCATATCTTATGTGGGCTATGTCTCCGAAAATATTATCGTTACCGATCAGCGTTCGGTGACCGTCAGTCTCCGTGAAGATACCGCCCAGCTCGATGAGGTCGTGGTTATTGCCTATGGGACGCAGAAAAAGTCGAGTCTCACCGGTGCGGTAGCCAGTCTCGAAAACAAGAACCTCGACGAGCTGCCTTACAGCAGGGTCGACCAGTCGTTACAGGGAAAAATTGCGGGGGTACAGATCCAGAATGTATCATCTGAAGTAGGGACTGCTCCGCAGATCAATATTCGTGGACTGAGTTCTATAAGTGCCAATACGTCTCCGTTGATTGTCGTAGATGGTTTTCCTATTGCGGATGCCCTGGAGTTTATCAATCCCAGCACCATAAAATCCATAGAAGTACTTAAGGATGCCAGTTCTACGGCCCTTTATGGTTCCAGGGGAGCTAACGGGGTTATCCTGATCACGACGAAGAACGGGAGCCTGCAGCCACGCTATGTTTTCAAAACGTTCACCGGGTTCAAGAAGGCTTACGAACAGATCGATGTGCTGGATGCTTACCAGTACACCGATATGCTGCTTAGAGAAAGACAATTGGTGGAAGACTACAATGCTGCGCAAAACGGGACAACGCCGTCCGTACTGACACATTCCGACAGGGAAATGGCACAAAGGATTATCGCAGACCGTACCGGGGGAACCGACTGGGCTGCGGAATCCCAGCGCGGAGTAGCACATATCAAAAATTACCAGTTTGACGTTTCCGGGGGAAACAGTAACACCCGTTACTATATTTCCACGCAATGGATAGAAGATGAAGGACTGCTGAAAGATAATTTCAATAACCGGTTCAACCTGCAGGGAAGGCTGAGTACCAAACTTTCGGACGACCTGGAGATCGGAGTGAATTTCCGGCCCTCTTATTCCCGTATGAGACGGTCTACCGTACCGTTTTCCGATTTTTCGAGGGCATTGCAATGGGGCCCTGTGCGGCATAACGACTTCACCGCCGAACTTACCGGCCAGCCGCTGGGATCTTACGCACATCCGCGCCATTTCAACAATACGACCTATAACTATACAGATGAAAACGGGGAGGAACGGACGTTTACCGTACCGTCACTCTGGGGGTCCAGTAACAACAATCCGATGGCCCGTATGGAAAACGAGGAGCGGATGCAATACGATTACAGGATGGTCGCCGATGGTTTTACCAACTGGAATATTACAGACGATCTGAAATACCGGGGTTCCGTAGGATTTTATTTCCAGTACCGCGATTACGAACTGTTCCGGAAGTCTATTGCCAACAGGACAGGGCAATCTCTTGGACTCAATACGACCTATATGCGAAACAGGGTGATCACCGAACACACCTTAAATTATAAGAAGAAACTGGGTGATCATCGCCTGGATGCATTGCTGGGAACAACGTACGAATATACCGGGATAAAGCGAACAGGGATCAGCGGAACCCAGTTCCCGACCGATCTTATCGAAACCATTAATGCCGCTACGGTCATCGATGCCGATGACACCTATACCAACAAAGAAGAAATAGGGCTCGTCTCCTTTCTGGCCCGGATGAATTACGAATATAAAGGGAAGTACCTGGCATCCGTGGCGGCACGCTATGACGGCTCCTCCCTTTTTGGACCGGAAAACAAATACGGTTTTTTCCCCTCCGCTTCCGTCGGCTGGAACCTGCATAAAGAAACATTCTGGAAAGATAATGTCCGGTTTATTAACGAATTCAAGATCAGGTCCAGTTTTGGTATGACAGGAAATAACAATATCGAAAATTATGCCTTTGCCAATTTGCTCTATCCTGCCAATTATTCGTTGGGTGAAAGTGGCGGATCGGTGACTTCGGGGCTTGGCGAGACCTACCCTACATTGGGAAACCGGGCTATCAGCTGGGAACAGACCTACCAGTATGATACCGGTCTGGATATCAGTTTTTTCAAGAATAAATTGACCCTGACAGGAGATTATTATTACTCGATCACCGATAAACTTCTTTTGCAACAGAATGTGTCTTTTATCACCGGTCGTGATAATTACTGGAATAATGTGGGAAAAATTCAGAATCAGGGATTCGAACTGGCTCTGGCAGCTAACCTCGGGTCGGATAACTTTTCGTGGAACGGAAATGTCAATTTTTCTGCAAACCGCAACAAGCTTATTTCTCTTGGAGGAGAAGAGCAGTTTATCAACCAGGGCGAACGCAATGAGCAGTATATTTCCCGGGTAGGAGAAGAGGCCATACAGTTTTACGGGTACAAGATGACCGGGATATGGCAGAATGCCGAAGAACTGGCTACACTCCCGAGCTCGTCCGAAGATGCAGTAGGAGGGATCCGTGTGGCGGATATCAACGGTGATGGCGTGATCACTGCCGAAGACCGCACCACGTTGGGAAGCCCGTTCCCCGATTTTACCTGGGGTTTCAGCAATACCTTTACATTCAAGGGGTTCGATCTGTACTTTCTTCTTCAGGGATCTCACGGGGCCGAAGTGTTCTACGGGGACGGATTTTATACCGAACCCAGGTATCTGCATCGGAATTTTGTAGAAGGACGTTGGTTTAACGAGAATTTTGCGGCGACCAAACCCCGTGAAAAACTGGGAAGAGACTGGATACTTACCGATTATCTTATCCAGGATGCCTCATACATCTCCCTTCGCGAGGTTATTCTCGGATATTCCCTGCCGCAGTCGGTAGTAAATAAGATCCGGCTGGATAAGGTGAGGTTCTTTGTTTCGGGCCAGAACCTTTTATATCTCATGGCAGACGATTTCTTCGGAATTAATCCGGAGGCCATGTCTACGAGCGGGGTGTATAACTCACCCCTTATATCGGGGTATCAGCGGGGAGCTTTTCCCGTGCAAAGACAGATCACACTGGGACTGGATATTAATTTTTAAAAACGAGGGACATGAAAAGAAACAGTATTTATACCCGTATGGTCAGCCTGATCAGCCTTTCGGCAGCTTTCTGGTTTATTTCCTGCGACAAAGAACTGGACCTGAATCCGATATCCGAGATCAGTGCCGACGAATTTTATAAAGATGCCGAAGAGATCAATCTTGCTGTTGTAGGAATTTACAACGGCATGTATGACGTTCTCGATAAGGAGTGGATTGTTACCGAGCTTCGTTCGGACAATACGTATATGAGCCCCAGAAACAGTGAAACTGCCAATGTGCCCTTCCGGCAGGTCGATCGTTTTGTGCTCACCTCACAAAATATTCACGTGGAAGATTACTGGAGGGCCTGCTACCGGGTCATCTCCCTGGCTAATAATGTCATTAACCAGATCGATGTGGTAGATGACCCCGAACTTGCGGCACATTACGAGGCAGAAGCCCGTTTTTTCCGGGCACATATGTATTTCAATCTCGTACGGCTTTGGGGTGGTGTTTTTATCGTAGATCACCCGGTGTCCGGTGCCGAGGCCAAAACAATGGACAGGAGTACCCCGCAGGAAGTTTATGACTTTCTGCTGGAAGACCTGCGCTTTGCAGCCGAGAACCTGCCGGCTACTGCCACCGGTGCTGCATTGGGAAGACTCACTGCATGGGCGGCCAAAACGGAGCTTGGAAAAGCGCTGCTCACCCTCGGGGGAACGGCAAATATCAACAGTGCCATTACCGAACTGTCCGATGTGGTATATAACAGCCCGTTTTCATATCTCGATGATTATGCCCTGGTATTCGATACATCCAACGAATACAATAATGAGATCCTGTATGCCGTAAGGTACCAGACGGGAAGCGTAGGGCTGGGTGCGCCCTTTGCCAACTATTTTGCCCCGATGCAAAGCGACGATTTTGTAGTACGCGGTAACGGGGACGAACTCAATGTTCCGGCAACGAGTATGTCGGAATCCTATATGGCAGGGGATGAGCGCAAAGCAGTGTCAATGGCCGATACCTGGATAGGATATAATGGCATCGTAAACCAGAGCAAACACATCACGAAGTACAATTCGGAGTTTGCCACGGTAGATGATGCGGGCAACGACTGGCCGGTCATCCGTTTTACCGATGCGATGCTCCTGCTTGCCGAAGCCATTAACGAGATCAGCGGTCCGACGCCAGAAGCCGTGGAATTGCTCAACAAAGTTCATGAGCGTGCCGGATTGGTCGCATATGAAGACAGTGAAGTGGGAAGTTATTTCGATTTTAAACTCACTCTTGAAACAGAGCGGAAACTGGAGTTTGCTTTTGAGAATCAAAGATGGTTCGACCTGCTGCGTACCGGGAGAGCCGTGACCGTGATGAATACCCATTTCGCAACCGAAGATCAGTATAACGATCCGGACAGACCGCAGTTCAATACCAATCCTATAGAAGAATACCAGCTCCTACTGCCTATTCCGCAGTACGAAATAGACCTGAATCCTTCCATAGCCCAAAATATCGGATACTGATATGAAACATATATACCTGTGCCTTTGGTCTACACTGCTGGTTCAGTGTCTGCACGCACAACATCATATCGTAAGTACGGCTGAAGCACTGAACAAGGCCTTGAAAGAAGCCACTCCCGGAGATACGGTAGTCATGGCCGACAAAGTATGGACCGACACGGAAATCCGGTTTTATGCGGAAGGAGCCCCCGGCAAACATATCGTACTGAAAGCAGAGACTCCCGGAGGTGTAATCCTCAACGGAACATCAAGGCTTATTATGGCCGGGAAATACCTTCATACGGAGGGACTATGGTTCCGGGAAGGAAATACGGAGGGGAAGCCCGTAATTACCTTCCGGAAAAATAAAGAGGAGCCTGCTTTTTATTCCAGGGTGACCAATTGTGCCGTAACAGATTATAATCCCGACGATCGCTCCCTGCAGTATCAGTGGGTCGAACTCTGGGGACAGCACAACCGGGTGGATCACTGTACGTTTTCCGGTAAGACCAATCAGGGGCCGGTGCTCATTGTAGGACTGAAAGACAATAAGATAAATCTGGAAAATCATCATCGTATCGATAATAATCTGTTTGGTCATCGCCCGCCTCTCGGGGCTAATGGCGGAGAAACGATACGAGTCGGAACAAGCCATACCTCTCTGGAATCTTCCCGGACGGTAGTGGAAGAAAACCTGTTTGAACGTTGCAACGGGGAGGTGGAGATCATTTCCAACAAGTCCTGTGACAATATGTATCGCAATAATCTCTTTATCGAGAGTGAGGGGGGGCTGGTATTGCGACATGGCAACCGTTGCCTTGTGGAAGGGAATATCTTTCTCGGAAACCGTAAACCCCATACCGGAGGGATCCGGGTCATTAACGAAGGGCATATCGTACAGAATAACCTGCTTGCCGGGCTGACGGGAGATGGTTTCCGCTCACCGCTCGTCATTATGAACGGTGTGCCCGACGGACCGCTGAACCGATATAACCAGGTGAAGGATGTTACGATACAGCATAACACCTTTATAAACTGCGCTCCGCTGGAATTAGGTGCGGGAAGTGACGAAGAGCGCACATCGACCCCGGTAAATACGATCTTTGCCAATAACCTGTTTTATACCGAAAACAGTGAAAATATATTTCGTGTACTCGACGATATATCCGGAATATGCTTTTCCGGGAACAAAGTCCAGGGGCCTGCTGAAATATCCGTAAAAGGGGTAGACCCTGTGGAATTATCATGGAAAAACCTTGAAGTATACCCCATTCCGTTAAGCGATTCACTGTTGGTGGCAGAACCTTCTGCACGGCCTGTACGAACAGATATTACCGGAACGGTTCGCACCCGAACCCGGGCAGGAGCCGTGATCCCGGGTAACGAAAAAGTTCCTTTGGCTTTGCGGATACGTCCGGGAGTAACATGGATGCCCGAAAAAAAGCCGGATACGCCGGACGCAGAAGTTCCAGAAGCGTTAAAAGTCGTGAAGGTCGCCCCCGGACGGAATACGCTGGAAAAAGCGGTTAAAAAAGCGGGAGATCATACCGTATTGCAACTGGAAAAAGGAATTTACGAGATAGATAAGGGCATGGCGGTAACGGACAAAATCACGATCAGGGGTACAGGCAGTTCCGAAACGGTCATACGACCGGCAAAAGGAAGTACGCCCGATTATTTCTTTCGCGTAGCACACGGAAAAGCATTGACCCTAAAGGGTGTAGCACTCGATGCGGGAAAGGAAGCGCCTGTGAAATACGGGATTATCTCCCCGACAGTACCCGGATCGCTGGCCTATCGCCTGATTATTGATGACGTTTACTTTCATGGTTTTACCCAAAAAACAGGTGCCATATTCAAAGCCTATAAAGGCACGTTTGCCGATACGATACGCATTACAAACAGTCGCCTGGAAAACAGTCAACGGGGGCTCAACCTGAGTTATGAAAAAGATGATAAAGGCAAATATAACGCAGCGGTTATTGCTATAAGAAATACACTGTTCAAAAATCTCGGACAATTTGCGATCTACTATTATCGCGGAGGAAACGATGAGTCTACCGTAGGCGGACAGCTGGACATAGATCATTGTGTGTTTTACAACGTGGATAATCATGAAAAAGGCAGGATGCTGCGCACCAGGGGAATCGTCTATGTAAACCTGTCCAATTCCGTTATTGCCGGGAGTCCGGACATCAGGCATCCCGCAGTATTACAGGGACCCAAAAACAGGATGACCAACATGCTGATATACAAGTCCGGAACCGTTAAACTTACGGGGGGAGCGGTGTCGGGAACAATCCTTCACAGTGATCCCTTATGGAAAGACACCCTCAATTTCGATCCCGGAGAAGGATCCCCTCTGAAAAATGCGGGAACTGATAAAACCGATATAGGACTGCTCGGAAATAAAGATCTCAGGTAACATCATGAAAAGAACAGTCCGGAATTTATACAAAAAAGAGAAAACTAACTAAAACACCAATAGTTATGAAACTACAATCAAAGACCTTTATCAGGATGTGCTACGCATTTGCTGTCCTGATCTGTCTGGCGGCATGTGATGCCGATACGGAAGTAGACCAGACCGTGGATGAGATACTTTCTGCACAACCTGCCATAACTTCTTTCAGTCCTGCTTCCGCAGATATCCGCTCCAGGGTTATCGTTAAGGGGACATACCTGAACTTTGCAGGAAAAGCGTATATCGGCGATACCGAATGTCAGATCACCCAACGGGTAAACGGGGAAACGCTGGAGATCGAAGTAGCTCCGGAAGCAAAGACCGGGACATTGAGAATTACGACTTCGGCGGGAAAAGAAGCTATGTCCACAGAAACACTAACTGTCACCTATCCGGAACCTCAGGTACGTTCGGCATTTCCACAGGGAGGTATGGTCAATGAAAATATAGTTATCGAAGGAACCGATCTTCAGACGGTAAACCGTATTACTTTCGGCGATACGGAAGCAATCATCCAGTTCAGGGAAGCACAGGCCCTTGTCGTTTCCATACCTAATAACGAAGGTACGGGCCTGCCCGTAAACATGTATTACAATACGGCTTCCGGAGAGACTGCCTTATCACTTAGCCAAGACTTTGTCATTACCATCCCTACACCGGTTATCGACAACTGGCCGCAATTGATGAGCAGGGACAATGAAGTGTTTATAACCGGTGAAGATCTCAATCTCATTACCGGGATCAGCATAGGGGGAGAGGATGTTACGATCAATACCTCTTCTGCAACATCACTGAGTTTTAACGTTCCGGCCGGGGTGTCTACAGGATACCGGGATATTACCGTGAACTACGGTACCGACAAACAGATCGTAGAAGAAGGGATTCCGTATATCAACGGACAATACGAAAAATATATAGAGTTCGACAGCGATCCCGAAACCGTTTTTGTTATCGATCAGAGCAAAGATCCGGGGGCTGTACAGCAACTCAACGGCAATGTGGAGCAACCTCCCTTCCCGGGAACATCGTATTACAATTTACAGATGAACACCGGTACGGGAAGTACGATAGCCCGTATGAGATTACATAACGAAACAGCCAACGATACCTGGCAGCAGATCCTCGATGCCGGTAATTACGGCGATAATCCTGTACTGCACTTCTGGATGAATACCGAAGATACGTCTCCGATCCTCAAATTGTATATCGGCGGTACGTCTAACGCCAACCGCAGGGAATTGTCCGGAGATCATACCCATACAGGCGGCTCCTGGAAGCTGTTTGCCGTAAGGCTGAAAGACTTTATTCCGGGACTTACCTCGGTAGGCTCGGCCTTCGAAGTACGGTTCAATACGGGATCAGGGGCAGCAGTTTTCCCGGTAATCGTCAATATGGACTGGATTATTGTCACGGATAAGGTACTCACTGAGTTCGGGGCCGAAGATGTCACCGATCAGTTCAAACCTGCCGGATAACTCTAAAATGATTTGAAAAATACCATGATGCAATTTGTAAATTTTACAGTAGCGCTGTTCACAGCTTTTACCATGCAAGCGAGATCGGCACAACAGGAACTTCCCGTACTTATTTTGTCTGCCGATGCCGCCCGGGACATCAAAAGTGAAAAAAGTACCGATGCCCTTTTGGAATCATCATTTCAGTATTCCCGAAGAAAAGCCGATGAGGTCTTAAAGCACCCGGTAACCGTGCCGCTTCCGGAAGATGCTGGCGGGGGATACACTCATGAAAAGCACAAGAGGAATTACGCAGATATGTATCATGCAGCTTTGCTTTTTTCCATTACGGGAGATAAAGCGTATTCCGGGTTTGTCGGTGAGATGTTGCTGGCTTATGCACGCCTGTATCCGAAGTTGCCGTTACACCCCATGCGCAAGGAAAATCACCCGGCCGGAAAACTGTTCTGGCAGGGGCTCAATGAAGCCGTATGGTTGTTTTACAGCATCCAGGCTTACGATCTTGTAAAACATGAGATCAGGAGAAAAGACCGGGATCGGATAGAAAAAGAACTCTTTCGGAATATGGTCCGTTTTATCAGTGTGGATTCGTACGAAACCTTTAACAAAATTCACAATCACGGTACCTGGGCAGTAGCTGCGGTAGGGATGGCTGGCTATGTGCTGGGCGACAAGGATATGGTGGAAAGGGCTGTCAGAGGAAGTGAAAAGGACGGGAAAACAGGTTTTCTCAAGCAACTGGACGAACTTTTTTCACCGGACGGTTACTATTCGGAAGGCCCTTATTACCAGCGTTATGCGATACTCCCCTTTATGGTGTTTGCCGAGGCCATAGCACAGAACCAGCCGGAACTCGGCATATTCGAATACAGGGATAATCTCCTGCACAAAGCCGTAACAACGCTGTTACAGCTGACCAATCAGAATAATGAGTTTTATCCGATTAACGATGCCATAAAAGATAAGACCTATTTCAGTGAAGAACTCATCTTTGCAACAAACATTGCCTATGAAAGGTATAAGGATGCCGATCTTTTACCGGTGATCAGGCAGACGGGCAGGGTAAGTCTTACCAATGCAGGGCTTATCACCGCAAGAGCAGTATCCCGTACGGAGGGAGAGACCTACAACCGTATTCCGATGCTCATCAAGGACGGTTCGCGGGGTGATCAGGGCGGGGTTGCCCTGTTACGAATGCCCAATGCTTCCGGGACTCGGCTGGACGCCTTATTCAAATTTGCCTCGCAGGGTATGGGGCACGGTCATTTCGACAGGCTGGGGATACTGTTGTATGACGGTGACAACGAAGTACTTTCCGATTACGGTGCGGCACGGTTTCTCAATGTAGAAGCTAAAGACGGGGGACGTTACCTGAAAGAAAACAAGAGCTACGCCAAACAAAGTATAGCACACAATACCCTGGTTGCCGACGAAACGTCGCATTATCAGGGTAAAGTAAGCGAAGGATCCAAAAATGCCCCCGAGCTCCTCTTTTCCGATTTCCGGGAGGATATCCTGATCGTATCGGCACGGGAGAATAATGCTTATAAGGATGTGAATATGACCAGAACCGTAGCCATGATCGCTATGGAAGAAGCCCCCGACTACCCCTTCCTGCTGGATATTTTCGAGGCAGACTCCGATACTCCCCATCAGTACGATCTCAATTTTCGTTACCCCGGACAGCTGATGCAGACCAGTTTTCCCTACCAGCGGGATCAAACCCTTTCTGCGATGGGAAAAAACAACGGGTATCAGCACCTGTTTAAGATGGCTTCCGGAAAACCGGGGAAGGGGCAGGCTACCTTTACCTGGCTGGAAGGAAAAAAGTTTTATTCCATTACCACGCTTACCGATGAGGATACCGAACTGTTTTTTACTCAGACAGGAGCGCACGATCCTCATTTTAACCTGAGGACCGAGAAGAGTTATCTGATCAGGCAATCCGGTGCCAAAACACACGTTTTCGTGAGCCTTATAGAACCTCACGGAAGTTTTGACCCCCAATTGGAAACAGTACAGAATCCGGATTCTGAAGTAGAAGAGCTCAGGCTTGTTTTTGAGGATGAGGATTACCTTGTCGTGAGTTTCCGTTTCCGGAACCGTCCCGCATACCTAATGGCTTTGTGCAGAGGAGAAACCGATGAAGACGGCTTACACAAATTACAGATCGGGGAACAGACCCTGAGCTGGAAAGGCGCATACCTATTAACCCGAAAACAATAAAATCTATGAAAAACCAGAAAATTATCAGTGATGTTTTTTTTGAAACCGATCATAAAGAATGGGAACAGGCAGGAGAAGGAATATCCCGCCAGTTTGTAGGGTACGACACCCAGATTATGATGGTTAAAGTAAAATTTGAAACCGGTGCCATCGGATATGAGCATCAGCATTTTCATGCCCAGACCACGTATGTGGCTTCCGGAAAATTCCGGGTGACCATAGATGGAGAAGACAAAGTGCTGTCTGGCGGAGACGGATTTTATATCCCGCCCAATGTCATGCACGGTGCGGTGTGCCTGGAAGCCGGAGTGCTTATCGATGTTTTCAGCCCGGTACGGGAAGATTTCCTGGATATTAACTTTTTAAAGAAATAAGTTTTGAAGATCAAGGGACTGCGATGGTGGATTATAGGACTTATCGGTCTGGCCACCATCATCAATTATATAGACCGTTCGGCTTTGTCCATTATGTGGCCGGCCATGGGAAAAGAACTGGGAATGGACGATTCGGATTATGCCCTTGTCCTGAATCTCTTCATGATAGCCTATGCCGTCGGGCAATCGGTCTCGGGCAAGATGTTCGATAAGATCGGTACACGGATGGGATACGTGATCGTTATAGCTGTGTGGTCATTGTCTTCGCTCTTTCACTTTGCCGTTCGGGGGTTATATTCTCTCGGGCTGGTCAGGGTGCTGCTCGGTATCTCGGAAGCGGGGAACTGGCCCGGTGCCGTAAAGAGTAATGCCGAGTGGTTTCCGGTAAAAGAGCGGGCGGTAGCCCAGGGTATTTTCAATGCCGGGGCTTCTCTCGGGTCGGTCATAGCACCACCTCTGATTGCACTGCTATACGTCGGTTTCGGATGGAAGGTGACCTTTGTCCTGATCGGGTTAATGGGATTACTCTGGATTGTTCCGTGGCTGATAATCTATAAGAAACTTCCCGGAGCACACCCATGGATTACCGAAGAAGAACGTGCCCATATCCGTGAAGGAATCATCGAAACGCCCGGTGATGCATCGGCAAATGAAGAAGTGCTTTCTCTGAGACAGCTATTATCACACCGGGCATCCTGGAGTGTTATCGTATCCCGTTTTTTCCTGGAGCCTATATGGTGGTTGTTTGTAGGATGGATGCCTATTTACCTGCAGAATACCTACGGTTTTGACGTTAAACAGATCGGATTATTCGCATGGGTACCCTATGTGGGGGCAGCGTTGGGAAGTATAGCCGGCGGATGGTATGCCGGACGATTGATCACCCGTAAAAACTCGGTAGATATCGGCAGGAAAAGAACGATCAACATCGCCGGGATCATTATGTTTTCCGGGCTGCTGGCTACCATTTTTCTGGCAGATACCCCGGTGAAATTCGTGGGGATTGTCGCCCTGGTCCTCTTCGGATTCCAGTTCGGGATCAGTAACATCCAAACCCTGCCCAGCGACCTGTTCGGTGGAAAATCGGTCGGGACACTGGCCGGTTTCGGGGGAATGTCCGGAGTACTTTCGGTGATCATTATGAATTTTCTGATCCCCGTGATCACACGGGAATCTTACATTCCGGCCTTTATTATCATTGCCGTTTTTGTCCCGTTGGGCATCCTGGCAGTGCACGTTTTTTGTAAAAAGATAAAACCAGTAACCATACGTAAATAACTAAAAAAAACAATATGAAATTACAAGGAAAAATCGCGGTAGTCACCGGTGGAGCGAGAGACATAGGAAGAGCAGTCTCGGTAAAACTGGCTAAAGAAGGAGCAAAGGTTGTTGTTAACTATTTTGAGAACGAAGCGGATGCCGAAGCTACCGTCCGGGAGGTCGTAGAGGCCGGCGGAGAAGCCATTGCCGTTTATGGTGATATGACCAGGCAGGAAGACATCGACCGTATGGTCGGCCGTACCCGTGAGGCATTTGGCGATCGTGTGGATATCCTGGTCAATGTTGCCGGAGGTTTGTTTGCACGTAAGACCATCGAAGAAATGGACGAGGCATTTTTTGATCTTCTGATGGATGTTAACCTCAAAACGGTTTTTCTGGTCACCAAGGCCTTTAAGCCAATGATGCAGGAGGGAGCCTCGATCGTGAATTTTGCTTCCCAGGCCGCGAGGGACGGGGGTGGCCCCGGCGCGAGTATTTACGCTACGTCCAAAGGTGCGGTAATGACCTATACAAGAGCACTGGCCAAAGAATTCGGTCCGCAGGGGATCCGGGTCAATGCCCTTTGTCCGGGAATGATCGCCACAAAATTCCACGATGATTTTACCAAAGATGAGGTGCGGACCAAAGTAGCCGGGGGAACACCGCTCCGAAGAGAAGGAAGAGCTTCCGAAGTGGCAGATCTCGTTGCGTACCTGGCCTCATCCGAATCGTCATTCCTTACCGGGAATAATATAGATATTAACGGCGGACTCGCTTTCAGTTAGGGAACGTATAAAACACAATGCCCATGATAGCGGGAAGAAAACACAGGGTGGTTACCTTCGGCGAACTGTTGATGCGACTCTCGCCACCGGATTACAATTGTTTTGTACAGGCACAACAGGCCGGTATTTTCTATGGGGGCACAGAGGCCAATGTGGCCGTAGCTCTTGCCTGTATGGGGTGCGAAACCTCCCATGTTACGGCACTTCCCGATGATTTTACCGGGGACGCTGCCCGGGGACACCTCAACAGGTATGGGGTAGACACTTCGTTTGTGATCCGCAATACGGCCCCTTTGGGGATTTATTTCCTGGAGCAGGGGATTGTACACCGGCCCGGAAGAATTGTCTACAACCGTGATCATTCTGCTTTTTCCGCTATAGTTCCGGAGGTATTCGACTGGGAGCAAATCCTGGCCGGTACCTCCTGGTTTCACTGGACGGGGATTACCCCGGCCATATCTCCGGGGGCGGCCGCTGCCCTGAAGCAAGCTTTAAAAGAAGCCCGAAATCGCGGTATAACCGTGAGTACAGATCCGGTATACCGAAGCAATTTATGGAAATACGATACCGATCCGGCGGCTACCTTACGCGAAATGGTAGCCCTTTCATCGGTATTTATGGGTGGACCCGCCGAAATAAACATGATATTCGGTACATCGTTCGAAGATGAACATTTTACGGACGCTGCAAAATTCCTGATGGAGGAATGCCCGGGGATAAAAAGTGTTACGCAGAAAACCCGGAGTTCCGTAAATGCTTCATGCCATAAAATAGCTGCGAGGTGCTGGGACGGTAAAGAACTATACGTTACGGAAGCCGTAGAGATTACCCCTGTAGTGGACCGGATCGGTACTGGCGATGCCTTTGCCGCCGGTCTTATCTACGGTATGTTGCACGATAACATAAAGGGAGCCCTGGAATTTGCCAATGCCACATCGGTACTAAAACATACGGTTCCGGGGGATGCCTGCCTGCTTTCGGCCGGGGCTATCACCGCGGTTATCCGCTCCCGTTTTAGCGGAAGGATCATCAGATAAACAAAAAATATGGATAAGCACACGGCAGTAGCGCTATTGAAAAAACATCCGTTGGTACCCCTGTTTTATAACGACGACAGGGAGTGTTGCAAACTTTGGATAAAATCCTGTTACGACGGCGGAGTCAGAGTGGTGGAATTTACGAACCGCGGGGAAGATGCCCTTGATATATTCGCAGAATTACATCAATGGAGCCGGGAGACTTGCCCCGGCCTCGTATTGGGTATAGGAACCGTAAAAGACCTGGATACCGCAGCGGCTTTTAAGGCTGCCGGAGCCGGATTTATTGTGGCGCCTGTGTTGGATATCGAAGTCGGAGTTTACTGCAATGCCGAAAACCTGCTCTGGATCCCCGGATGTGCCACACTTACGGAAATGTACCATGGGTACAGGCATGGGGCGGGTGTCGTCAAAGCATTTCCCGTACATACCCTCGGAGGGCCTGATTTTATAAAGTCGGTGCTTGCTCCCTGCCCCGAACTCCGCATTATGGTCAGCGGTGGAGTAGAAGCAACGCGTGAGTCTTATGACGACTATATAAAAGCCGGGGCATTTTGCGTAGGTACAGGATCCTCCCTTTTTTCGGTTACAGGAAACAAGTCCGCTTCGCCGGAGCAGATCCGGAAAAGATGTGAGACCATCCTCTCGGATATTTCTTAACTGACTTTATGATCATGAATTTACCAATCAAACTTAATAACAGATCTATGAAAACCCAAAAAAACACCCGAAAAGCAGCATTTTGGTTACAAAACACCCTTGTACTCGCAACTTCGCTGTCGGTACTGTCCTGTTCCGGAAGTTTGCAGGATGAGGTTGCCGAAGAAGCCTTGATGACCACTGTGGAAGAATCGGCCTCGTATGCCGAAATTGATTTCAGCCACTGGAAAATCACATTGCCCGTTGACCTTAATAACGACGGAAAACCCGATGAATATCAGCCTTCATCACTCATCAATAACGGCTACCGCAGTATTCCCGAACTACAACCTTTTATGTACGATGATACTACAGATGCCGCTATCGTATTCCGTACGTATCCCGGTGGGGCGACTACAACCAACAGCAGTTATCCCAGAACGGAACTGCGCGAGCAGCAGACCCCCGGTAATAATTATGACAACTGGTCGCTGACCGAGGGCGGAACGATGAGGGGAACCTTAAAAATAGATACCATCTCTCCCGATCTCGTCAATTCCAAATACGATAATCACCGGGTAATTGTCATGCAGATACACGGTATCATTTCTCAGGCCGATATGGCTACCTACGGATTTAGCAGTAATCATGCACCGCCTTTATTGAAAATGACCTGGATAGACGGTCACCTGTTCGCCTACAAAAAGACCCTGGTGGACGAATCCACCTCCGGAATTGACTTGTATGATGACAGTAGTGCCACATGGACAGATATCAAGCATGACTTTGGCGATGTTGGGTTTGGTGCTTTTACGGTAGAAATAGAAGCTTCTTACGGAGAATTGTCGATAACTGTCGATGATGAGACTCATGTATTCGATGATATCAGTATGGAGAAATGGCCTTTCGAAAATTATTTTAAAGCCGGAAATTACCTGGTAACGACTGATACGACAGGTATATCGGAAGTTAAGTATTACGAACTTGAAGTTACACATCCCTGAAATAAAAAAATAATAAAACAAGATGAAAAAAATAATGTTTTACCTGGGGGTTATCGCCGCAATAAGCAACATGGCGGCACAGACCTATCCGCCGGTGGATTATCCTGAAGGGTATCAGGCTGAAATCGATGTGATTTACAGTGAGGTTGACGGCTGGGAAGGCCGGATGGATATCTATTATCCAAAACATATGGAAAAAGCTGTTCCCCTCGTGGTGAATATCCACGGAGGCGGTTGGAATCATGGGGTGAAGGAATCCCAGCGGGGTTACGGTTCTTTCTTTAAGAACGGTTATGCCGTAGCCAATGTAGAATATCGTCTGGTCGATGTGGCAACCGCTCCCGGGGCGGTGGAAGACGTCCGTTGTGCCCTGGTTTACCTGTTTACACATGCAGAAGCGTTGAATATAGATACCGACAAGATCGTATTGATGGGAGGTTCTGCAGGTGGTCATCTCGCTCTAATGGCGGGATTGCTCGGCAACGATAAAAAGTTCGATACGCATTGTCCCTTCGACGGATCGCTGGAAGTCGCTGCGATTATCGACAAATATGGGGTAACCGACCTCACCCCACTTTCCGAATGGAAGTCTGCACGCAATTGGCTGGGCGATGGTTTCCGGGACAACGAATTTGTAAAATCGGTTTCCCCGCTGTATTATGTCGACACCAATAGTCCGCCTGTGTTTATTGTACACGGTGACGCCGATCCTATCGTACCTTATGAGCAATCGGTTATTTTGCACCGTAAGTTACAGGAAAAAGGAGTGAAAACCAGTTTTCTTACTATCGAAGGCGGGCAGCATGGCAAATTCAACAGTGACGAAAAGAAAAAGGTCAGTAAAGCAATGTGGGATTTTCTACACAGCGTTATCTCTACGGAGTAGTATATTAAGAAGTTAACCTTCCGACTTTTTTCTATAGCCGAAAACCCGGTGTTGTTCCGTTGGGGACAGACCGGGTTTTCTTTTGGGCATACCGGTTAAGAGCAATCCGGGATGTCAGAAATCCGGAGCAGATAAAGAATTCTTAAAATGTAGTTATAAAATGGGGATTGCGCCTGAAGTCAATTATATTTGTGGTTCACCAAACTATTTTAAAATGATTCGACTCCGAAAAAGCTTGATCTTAACTATGTTTTTCCTGTCCGGGCTGGGACTCTCCGCCCAAAGCCTCAGAGTGGCCAGTTATAACCTGAGATACGATAATCCGGGAGATTCGCTGGACAACTGGAAATACAGGGAAAAAACCGTCGCTAACCTGATCAGGTTTCACGATTTTGACATCTTCGGCACTCAGGAAGGGTTACAACATCAGCTGGAACAACTCAAAGCGGACCTGCCCGGTTACGATTTTATCGGAGTGGGGAGAGATGACGGAAAAGAAGCAGGGGAGCATTCGGCTATATTCTACAATACCGAAAAATTTGTGCTGGAAGACCAGGGTGATTTCTGGCTTTCCGAAGACGCGACCAAACCCAATAAGGGATGGGATGCCGTTCTTCCGCGTATATGCTCGTGGGGAAAATTCCGGGTGAAGGAAACGGGGTTCGAATTTTTCTTCTTTAATGTACATTTCGACCATGTAGGAAAAACAGCCCGGAAGGAAAGTGCCCGGCTTATCATGGAGAAAATGAAAGCGTTTGACGATGCCGTTCCGGCCATCCTTACGGGCGACTTTAATGTCGATCAGAACAGCGATAGTTATAAAGTACTGAACGGGTCAAAAAAACTTACCGATGCTTATGAAAAAGCAGCACTGCATTACGGGGCGAAGGGAACATATAACGGTTTCAAACCCGATTCGCGTTCCGATAGCCGTATAGACCATATTTTTATAACAGACGATTTCAGGGTAGCGAAGCACGGGGTACTTACGGACTCCTATAAAACCGGAGAAAAGGAATTGGAAGCATTGGCCAATACCGGGAATTACCCGAAAGAGATATCACTTTACGCTACGCAGACCAGGCTGCCTTCCGATCACTATCCCGTTTTGGTCGTGTTGCATTATACGACAGATTAAACAGGTAATGGATGGAGATATAAGGATTTGTGGCCCGTTGATATCCGATAGGTTTTGTACCTGAAAACAGTGATTTTTAGGTCTTTTGGACAAAGCGTATTGTGTATATCAGATAAATAATGCAATTTTGCAGCCGTAAACGAATTATTAACCCTTTAAAAAACGAAGAAAATGCCAAAATTTCCAACATACTTCGCACAGCAGGCTTCCGGAAAGGATGCGTCTCTTCGTGGTTTTCATCGGAATTAGTACAACAGTATAATAACAGCTATATGAAAAACCCGAAGAGAAATCCTCGGGTTTTTTGTTAGTCAAAAGAGAGATTCGGATATCGTAATTTTCCGATTGTATTTTTTAGCCGAACATTCCCCGGGGATATTGAATGGTAACAGGAAAAGGTGATGTCTGCCTGCGTAAAGCAGCAGGATCATCCACTATGTTTAAACAATATATTATGGGAAGTAAATTATCCGGGAGAGACCTTATAAAACTGGGTTTCCCGAAAAATAATGCCGTAAATATCGCCCTCGGGCAAATTCACAGGTACAGAAAAAAAGAAAAGAAATCGACCATTCTCGAAGAGGCAAAACAGGTGCTTCTGGCCCCGGAGAAGTACAAAAATCACGGTACCTGGGGAAAACTGGCCGAAGAGCTTACAGTTCCTGTAAGGGTACAGATGCAGAAATTGTCGGGGCAGAGCGCTCCGTTCTCCGTTTTCGGAGAAGATGTTATAGACGAACGAGCCAAACAGCAGTTGTACGATGCCCTGAAGTTGCCTGTGGCCGTACAGGGAGCATTGATGCCCGATGCCCATTCCGGTTACGGTTTGCCTATCGGCGGGGTACTGGCTACGGACCATGCGGTTATCCCCTATGGCGTAGGGGTAGATATAGGGTGCAGGATGAGTATGTCTGTATTTGATATCCCCGCATCCTATATGACGGGAAAATCCGATAAACTGAAAGGGATATTACAGGATCATACCAAATTCGGAATGAAGGAAACGCATGACAAAAAGATGGACCATGAGATTTTTTCGCATCCCGGATTTTCCGATATTCCATTGGTACGTAAGTTACTGGACAAGGCCTACAGACAGTTGGGAACCTCCGGAGGGGGCAATCATTTTGTGGAATTTGGTTTTGCGACCATTACCGAAACTATTCCGGGAAGCAAACTGCCGCCGGGAGAGTATCTCGCACTGCTCTCGCACAGTGGTTCGAGGGGATTGGGTGCTGCTATTGCCAGGCATTATACTTACCTGGCCACAAAGCAATGCCCTTTGCCCGATCATGTGAAACATTTGGCCTGGCTGGATATGGATACTCATGACGGACAGGAATACTGGACGGCGATGAACCTTGCGGGTGACTATGCCAAAGCATGCCATGACAACATACATTATCGCGTGGCGTCTGCTTTGGGCAGGCGGATTTCTTTTACCGTAGGGAACCACCATAATTTTGCGTGGAAGGAAACCGTAAACGGAAAGCCCTGTATCGTACACCGCAAAGGAGCGACCCCTGCAGGCCAGGGACAGCTGGGGATCATTCCCGGATCGATGACAGCGCCGGGCTATATCGTAAAGGGACTGGGAAATCCGGAAAGTCTCCGGTCGGCTTCACACGGTGCGGGAAGAGTTTTTTCCAGGAAAGCCTGTAAAGAACGTTTTACACGGCATGACATGAAAAAAATACTCAAAACAAAAGGTGTGACCCTGATTGGCGGAAATGTAGATGAAGCTCCGATGGCTTATAAAGACATCGGAAAGGTCATGCAGTTACAGGACGAACTTGTACAGGTACTTGGCACATTTACACCGGTTATCGTGAGAATGAACAGCTGATGGAAACAGTGATACAGATTACCGCGGGCAACGAGCCCGCGGAATGTACAAAAGTTGTGGCACAGGTTTTGAAGACGTTTCTGGAAGAAGCGAGAAGCGAGGCGCTGGAAGCTACCGTAATTTATAAGGAGGATGGGGCGGAAAATGGCACTGTAGCTTCCGTATGTGTGGTACTTAAGGGAGATACGGTCAGGCAGTTTGCAGACCGGTGGATCGGAACCGTACAGTGGATAGGAAAAAGTAATTACCGGAAACATCATAAGCGAAAGAATTGGTATATTGGTATATTTGAAATCGAAAAACCCGAGGAAACCGCGATCGACGAAAAAGATATTAGCTACCAGGCCTGCAGGAGTTCCGGGGCCGGAGGACAGCATGTAAACAAAGTGAGTTCTGCGGTCCGTGCTACGCACCTTCCCACGGGGATAAGTGTACAGGCCATGGACTCCCGTTCGCAACACCGCAACAAAGAACTGGCGCGGACACGATTGCTGTCCAGGCTGGAAGAAGAAAAGCGAAAACAGTACCGGAAGCAGTACGAAGCACAGCGGTATAACAGTTTCCGCGTAGAAAGAGGATCTCCCGTAAGGGTATTTACCGGTTCCGATTTTAAAGAAAGGAGAACCGATAAAAGCTATAAAAAACAAAGACAACAATTGAAAAATAAATGGAAAAATGACATCGATTCATAAATATTTGCTCCAGGCGATGGATAATTATCCTTATAACCTGGAAGACACCCTGGAGTCACTCGACTTTGCGTTGTCCTATGATGAGAACAATACGATGGTATTGTGCCTGTACGGAAGAATGCATGCCGAACAGCTGCAACAGTACGAAGAAGCTAAAGCCTGTTTTCAGAAAGCCCTGAGCATCAATGTAAATGCCGTTGAGATCTATCCGTATTATATCGAAACCCTGTTGTTTAACGAGGATTTTGAAGAAGCGGAAAAACTGATCGCCTTTGCACTTTCCATAAAGGGGATACGTAAGATAGATATTAAACTTCGCGAGGTTTTGCTGTATGAAATGCGGATGGACATTGAAAAGGCCATGGAACTGGCAAAACAATTAAAATTGTACACTTTCGATTCCGAATGGAACAGTACCATCCGGGATACCGTGAAACGATTAAAAAAGAAAATCAGAATCCTTCACGGAAAACCGGAGAAACCCGGCAAGAGACCGTCCGAAGATGAGCAGTCATAATTTCGGGTAGAATATTCGGAAAGTACGCCGTACATACCGGGAATACCATAGATATGGCCATTCCCGGTTTTTTTATGACAATTACCTATGAATCTTCGTAAAGGGGGGATCATATTTTCCGGGAATTGTGTTTTTGTTATAAAGAAGAACCGGAGAGCTTATAATGTTTCTTTTTTAACCGTATAAATGTCATATCGGTAATAAAAGTATCGACGCGGTAATTTGTTTCCGTTTTTTTATAGTTTTGTCGCATCAGTTCGAATACTTTGGAAACCAACTTGCTCTTACATCAGATCCGGGAAGGGAAAACATCAGCTTATCAAAAGTTGTTTGACCACTTTTATGAAGATTTGGTTAATACGGCTTACAGGTACCTCTATGATGAAGCGGAAAGCGAAGACCTGGTCCAGGAAGTATTTATCTACCTTTGGGAGTATGCCGCCGATATCGAAATTCACACGACATTAAAAGGTTATCTCTTTCGTATGGTAAAGAACAGGTGCCTCAATAAACTCAAGGCTGTAAAAGTCATAGATAGCACCAACACCATCGCTATTCAGCAGTTGTTTGAAGATATTCCGGGAGAAGAAGAAGTACATGATACCGTGCAGAACGAACGCTATAACCAGCTGATGCGGGCCATCGAAGCGCTTCCGGATAAGATGAAGGAGATCCTCATGCTCAAAGTTCGTCATAACTACAAATATGAGGAGATCGCAGATCAGCTTGGAATTTCGGTCAACACCGTAAAAACCCAGCTAAAGAATGCCAGAAAACGAATTAATAAGATCATGCCCGTTGTCTTCCTGCTATGGTGGTTTTCCCGGTAATGTACGGCCTTTAATCTTATTCCATACTGCACAACCAAAAAAAGAACTGCTTTTGTTTTTCCTTTTTAGAGTGCATATTTTCAATCTTTTTGAAAAAACTTTTCTTTTTTATCACCCTTTTCCGGAAATATGTTGTCTTATAGTTAAACCAATGTACCCAAATTGTTAATGGATTTTAAGCTCATAGTAAAAAAAATAGAGAACACCCTGACTTCGGAAGAAGAAAAGGAGTTTCTGGACTGGTACCAGGCTTCTGCCCGGCACCGTCAGTATTTTGATAAGGTGGAAGAAAACCTATATCACGGCCGGATTAAGGTAAATAAGGAAAAAGCCTGGAAAACGATAAACCGCCGTCCGGAGTACAACAGTAAAAAACGCAGGGGATATCTCCGGTATGTATCTGCCGCAGCTGTAGTACTACTGGTCGCGCTCGGAATTATAACATACCGGAGTACCGGAGAACGTGCTGAAGTAAAAGTTGCCGATATCCGTCCCGGTACTTCCAGGGCTATTCTTACGCTGGAAAACGGTAATGAGGTAGCACTTCGTGAAGGCGAAGTATTTGCAACCGGAAAGGCAACGAGTAACGGCCGGCAGCTCGTTTATACCGCAGATACGGGAAGCCGGGACCAGTATAATGCACTGGAGGTACCCCGCGGCGGAGAATTTGTATTGCGGCTGCCTGACAGTTCCAGAATATGGATCAATGCGGGATCTAAAATAAAATATCCGGTGGCATTTTTACCGGGAGAGACAAGGACTGTGGAGTTGTTGTACGGAGAAGCCTATTTTCAGATAACCCCGGCAGCAAAGCATGAAGGAAGTGCTTTTGTCGTCAAGACCGGAAGCCAGGAAATCGAAGTGTTAGGTACGGAGTTCAACATCCGGGCTTATCCCGAAGATGAGGATATTACCAGTACACTGGTAGAAGGGAAGGTAGCATTGTCCGGAAGAACAAGCCGTGAACTTCTTATTCCCGGGGAACAGGTAGTATACACGGAACAGGACGGAACAATGAAAAAAAAGCGGGTAAATACCGAAGATTATACCTCCTGGAGGGCAGGGGTATTCCGGTTCCGGGATATCACGCTCGAAGAAATGGCCCTGACACTGTCCCGTTGGTATGATGTTAAGGTAAGCTTTACCGATGATGCGCTGCGGACAATGAAATTCAACGGTAGTTTCAGCAGGGAACTCGGACTCCGTAAAATACTGGATGTCCTGTCGGCTTCAAGTAATGTAACGTATAAAATAGATGAGAATGAAGTAAAACTGAAATAAATAAAAAAGGGAATAAAGTTAAGATCTCTCACCATACAAAACTTTATCCCTTTGACGCAATCGATTCATTAACTGAGTAACAAACCAATTAACATTACAAATTTATGGAAATTAATTTTACCACTTACCCATTATTTGGGGGTAAACGGGTATTGCTGTCCATTATGAGAGCACTTATTTGTTTGTGTTGTACGGTAGCCTTCGGATTTACGGTAAAAACCACCAAGGCACAAAATGCTGAAATATCGGTTCCGGAAACCGGTAATTTTGAAGTAGAAGAAGTATTCAGCCTGATCAAGGATCAGACCGACTATACTTTTATTTACCCGTCTTCTATGTTTTCCGGAGCACCTTCCGTAGCTTTAAAAAAGGGAAAAATAAAGGCGTATGACCTGTTGAACAAAAGCCTGGGAGCTACTTTCAGGTATGTGTATTCCAATGAGTCCAGAACTATAATTATCAAGGAAAATAAGGCTTTGCAACGTCTTACCGACATGCAGCAACAACAAGGGGTTTCCGGTTATATTTCCGATGAAGAGGGGAGGCCTATTATGGGAGTTTCCGTTTGGGTTGTCGGTACGGGACGCGGGATTTCCAGTGACGAAGAAGGACATTACTGGATCAAAGCCGCTCCCGGTGAAGTACTGAAATTTATGTATCTCGGTTTCCGGTCACAGGAGATCGAGGTAAAGGATGACAAGGTAATCAATGTCGTTCTGAAAGAGATGGTGAGTGAACTCAATGAGATTGTCCTGGTGTCCAACGGATATCAGACAATAGAAAAGGCAGTGGCTACAGGTTCGTATAGCTCCCTGGGAACCGAACAAATCTCCTTTAATCCTTCTATTGATCCGTTGAGCAGACTGGAAGGAATGACCCCGGGTTTGCAGGTAGATCCCAAAACCAAACAGATCACCATCCGGAGTACCAATACTTTTTTTAACAGTCAGGCCAGTACACCACTGATCGTTATCGATGGTTTTCCTGCGATGGACCAGAGCCTGGTGAATACTACCGGAACCTCTGTTCAGGGCATTTACGGAGATACCAACGATAATGTGCTCAGTAACTTCAACCTGAACGATATTGAGAGTATCACAGTGCTCAAAGATGCTGCGGCCACCTCTATCTGGGGGTCCCGTGCTGCTAACGGTGTGATTGTTATCGAGACGAAAAAAGGTCGCTCGAATGCCAAACCGGAATTCAGTTTTCAGGCTATTACCAGTATCTCATCTCCTGCGGACCTGGGAGATCTCAACGTCATGAACAGCCGGGAATATATAGATTTCGAAAAAGAACTTTTCGATTACGGATATTTTCCGGATCCGTATTCTTACTGGAGATACCAGAACCAGAGCCAGGCCGTGAATTATATGTTTGCTGCGCAGCGCGGAGAAATCTCCGGTCAGGAACTCGATCAGCAACTCGAAAGATTGGGCGGAACCAGTAATCACAAACAGATCAAGGATAATCTGTTGCGTTCGCAGGTGACACAACAGTACAATATGTCCGTTCGTGGTGGCGGAGAAAAAACAGGGTACTATATTTCCGGGAATTATTCCAATAATCAGCCTGTTTTTCAGAGTAACGGCTCCGAGCAATACGGGGTGACAGCAAATTTTGACACCAAACTTTTGAATGACCGGATCTCATTACAAACCGGGATCAACCATACTTTTTTCAGAGATAAGGTAAACAATGCCGCAATACAGGCTCTTTCCGGAGGAACATACGGTCTTCGTCCTTATGACATGCTGCTGGATGAAAACGGGGCATCCATAGACCGTTATCTGAAATTTACACCGGATGTTATCGATGACCTGGATGCCCGGGGCTATATGCCATGGACGTATAATACTATGGACGAACTGGGCCTGTCATACACGAAATATAACAAGAGTAAAACCCGTATTAATGCCAGGCTCAGCGGAGAGATAACTCCATGGGCAGAACTGGCCGTGTCCGGAATGCTGCAACGTGGCACGAACGATATGACGCAATACAAGGATCAGGACAGTTATGAAATGAGAGACCTGATCAATACCGGGACCACGGTGTCTGCGACCAACGGACAGCTTGTATACGGTGTTCCGGTAGGAGGAAGGTACAGAGCCGGAAACACCAGTAATGAAGATTATACCTTACGTGCCCAGCTTAATATAAACAAGGATTGGAACCGGCTACATCACATTAATTTGATGGGAGGCAGCGAGATCAGGCAGGCTTCATCCTCCGGGTATCAGGTTACCAAATTCGGTTTTAACAGGGATGCCCTTACTGCTGTTGTTGTAAACCCTACCGTGCCGTACAACACCATATACGGATATTCGACTACACTCGGAATTAACGATGGCGGGGTCATTAAAACCAGGTTCAGGTATTTGTCTTATTTCGGAAATGCTAACTATTCTTATCGGAATACGTATTTTCTTTCCGGAAGTATACGCTTTGACGACTCCAATATTATAGGTGTGTCTCGAAGAGACCGGGCCATACCATTATGGTCTGTCGGGGGGAAATGGAACATAAAAGGAGAACAGTTCATGCAGGGATGGCGCTGGTTGAGTGCTCTTAATGTAAGGACTACCTACGGTAGCGGAGGATCTGTTCCTTCATCCGGATCTGCGCTCACTACGGTATCCATAGGAGGAACGGATTTTTATACCGGCAAGACTTATGGTAGTATTATGTCTCCCGGAAACCAGCAACTCGGATGGGAAATTACCAAAACCCTCAATTTCGGGATAGATTTTGGCCTGTTCAGTTCCAGGGTTAATGTAAATCTTGATATCTTCAGAAAATGGTCTGACGGTATTCTTACCAATGTCGATTACAACGCTACGTACGGATGGAGTAGCTTATCGTACAACACCGGGGATTTGACGAGCAGAGGATATGAGATTGGGGTTACGGCGTATCCTTTACGCGGAACGGATTGGACATGGCAGAGTAATTTGAATTTTTCGTATAACAAGAACGAAGTTACCGACAGCCGTTTTCCGGGATCCGCGACGAACCCGCTAACCGGGGGGAATACCGTTATCACAGGATACCCTACCGATTATTTATTTGCTTACCAGTGGGCAGGTCTGGACGAAAACGGCCAGTCTCAGATTTACGGAGCGGATGGCAACATTATTCCATCCACCGAGTTTTTGTCCGAATTAACCCCGGCTGACCTGAAATATATGGGGCGGACCACGCCGACCACTTATGGAGGGTTTATGAATAGTATAAGGTATAAAAACCTGACATTAAATGTAAAGGCGACTTATGCTTTCGGACATAAATTGTTTAAAAACGATATTCAGACCTCTTTTTATCCTACCAGCGGTTATTACGAAGGATTCCTGGCATCGAGTAAAGCCCTGGTAGATCGGTGGAGAAATCCGGGAGATGAGGCTACTACGAATGTTCCGGGGGTACGATATACCAATTCCAACAGTATTACCCGTTATATCAACTCGGACATCAATGTAATCAGCGGGGACAATATACGTCTCGATCAGGTTACGCTGAATTATAATATGCCCTCTGAAATGCTGGAGAAGCTGGGCTTTATAAGGCGGATGAATATCGGGGCTTCCGTAACCAATCTCGGACCGATATGGGTAAAAAATGATGAAGGACTGGATCCGAATTATGTATTCCAGGGAAATTATCAGAGCCTGGCGCCACCCGTTACCTACACATTAAGTCTTAATGTATCATTCTAAAGTTGAAGTCCATGAAAAAGATTACATACGTTTTATTGATGACAGCAATGGTATTTTCTTCGTGCAGGGACTATGTAGAAGTAGACCAGCCGGGGAAAAGGACCTTGAAATATACCAGTGATTTTCAGTATATACTGAACAATACGACCAATCTGGAAAGTACGTTTTATTATCCGGAACTCGCTTCGGATGATATTGAGATCGTGGATGAGGAATTTATTTCCCGTATGTCCGATGTGGATAAATATGCCTATGCCTGGGCCGATTATATATTTATCGATGAGGAAGACCGGGACTGGGCCCGGTTATACAAGCAGGTTTATATCTGCAATGAGGTGATCACCAATGTAATGTCCAGTGCAGAAGGAACAGAAAGCGAAAAGAACAACATTATGGGGCAGGCCAAGGTACACCGGGCTTATGCTTATTATTGCCTGGTAAATATCTATGCCCGGCAATACGATGTTGCCACGGCATCTTCGGATCCCGGGGTTCCGCTGCTGACCACTCCCGACCTTTTTGCCTCACTCAAACGTGCTTCCGTCCGCGAAGTCTATGATCTCATTCTTCAGGACCTGGAAGATGCTACAGGGCTGTTACCGGATTTTCAGGATAACTCGTTTATGCCATCACTTGCAGGGACATACGGCTTCCTGGCCCGGGTCAGTCTTCAGATCGGCGATTACGATAATGCACTTTTGAACGCTGAGGACGCTTTGGGGCTCCGGAATACACTGAATAACCTCGAAGATTATGCGAACGGAAGTGCATATCCGGTAAAGTATGAAGATCCGGAAATATTAATGGCAAAAGGATTGGGGAGTACTGTACTCGACTACAGGCTTAGCGATGAGCTGACCGGTCTTTTTGACGAGAATGATTTGAGATATGAACTTTTTACCAGACCGGGAACCGATATTACGTGGAATCCTTTCAGCGGAAGGGTATACTGGAAACCCAAATTGGTATACCAGGGCATTTACAGTGGGCCAACCGTACCCGAAATGTTGCTGATTAAGGCCGAATGTCTCGCGCGGTCAGGAGATGCTGCCGCTGCGACCGAGGTACTGAATACGTTGAGGATCGCACGGTTTCGGGCCGGGGATTACGAGCCGCTTTCTGTCGTAGACGATGTTTTACCTACAGTACTGGACGAACGAAGAAGGGAACTGTTCGGTACCGGTATACGCTGGTTCGATCTGAAGCGCCTTAACAAAGAAGATCGCTTTGCAAAAACCATAAGCAGAGAGTTTCAGGGAGCAACGTATACCCTGGAACCCAATGCTAATAAATACGTATTCCCCATTGCGAATATTTACATCTCTCAAAATCCTGAAATAGAACAAAATCCGAGATAATATCATAAACATGTCAAACACTAAAATGCTATGGATGCTGGCTCTTTTGCTATGTATCCACACCGGATCCTATGCCCAGAAAAAAGGGAATAAGGACAAAGAGAAAGAAGAAAAGACGGAGAAAAAAGACTCTGTAGACAACAAGGAAAAGAATAAACTGAAAAAGTATGAGGATGTCATAAAAAAAGAAATGCAAAGTCAGAAAGGCTTTATTACTACTTTTTATGACAAAAAAGAAGACAAGTACTTTTTTGAGATTCCCAAAACCATTTACGGAAAGGATATTCTCGTGGTCAACAGGATATCGAAAGCCTCTGCTGATATGCGAAACGGTTCTTTCGGACTGGTAGGGGACGAAATAGGACAGGCGGTTTATCGCTTTGAAGAAGGACCGAGAAACAAGTTGTTTCTCCGTCGTATTTCCTTCACCGAATACCAGCCCGATACTACCGCAGCGATGTATAAGGGAATCCAGATGAACAATGTTCAGGCTATAGCCAAGGCTTTCGACGTATCGGCAATAAATAAGGACTCCACTGCCGTGGTTGTGGATGTCACCGAATTTCTGAACAGTGACAGTGATGTACTGTACTTTGCCAATCAGAAACTTAAGGAGCGTGCCGGAATGGGAGGACAGCAGAATGACCGGAGTTATGTGAAATTCGTACATGCTTACGATACCAATCTCGAAGTACGCGCGGTAAAAACTTATGACAAGGGGCTGAATCCTACCTGGAATAATTATACGATAGAACTCAATTCTTCTTTTGTATTGTTACCCGAAGAACCGATGCGCCCGAGACTGGCCGATAGAAGGGTAGGATACTTTGCGGTGGGCCATCGCGATTTCGATGTGAATCCCCAGGGTGTAGAGCCTCGTTTTTATGTAAAGCGCTGGCGTCTCGAACCCAAGCCCGGAGAGGAACAGAAATACCTGGACGGAGAGTTGGTAGAACCGCAGAAACCTATTGTATTTTACATCGATCCCGCAACACCTAAAAAATGGGTTCCATACCTTATAAAGGGTGTAAATGACTGGCAGAAGGCCTTTGAAAAAGTAGGATTTAAGAATGCCATATATGCCAGAGAAGCTCCTTCAAAAGAAGAAGACAGTACATGGAGTCTCGATAATGCAAAGTATTCTGCAATTATCTACCGCCCTTCGGAAATCGCCAATGCCATGGGACCGAGTACTTCGGATCCGCGTAGCGGAGAAATTATAGAAAGCCATATTTTCTGGTATCACAATGTGATGAAAACACTCCGTTACTGGTATATGGTACAGGCAGGTGCCATTGATGAAAGAGCCAGGAAACCTGTATTTGACGATGAACTGATGGGCGATCTTATCCGTTTCGTATCATCCCATGAAGTAGGTCATGCGCTCGGATTGATGCACAATTTCGGAGCCAGCCATGCTACACCGGTAGAGAAACTGAGAGATAAGGAATGGCTCACAAAGCATGGGCATACCGCTTCTATTATGGACTATGCCCGGTTCAATTATGTAGCACAGCCCGAAGATGGTATCGGAAAAGAAGGAATATATCCCCGTATCAATGATTACGACGAGTGGGCGCTGAGCTGGGGATATCGTTGGTTGCCACAGTATAAAGATGAATATGAAGAAGAAAAGGCCCTTATCCAGGTAGTTACCGATAGTGTGGCCAACAACAGGAGGTTGTGGTTTGGCAGCGAAGTGGAATATCAGGATCCGAGAAGCCAGAACGAAGACCTTGGAGACGATGCCATGCTGGCCGGTGAATACGGTATTAAAAACCTGAAGCGTATAGTGCCCGAGCTCCTCAAGTGGAATACCCAGCCACATAAAAGTTTCGAGGAGACCCAGGAAGCCTATGGCGCATTACTCGGACAATTCGGAATGTATATGGGGCACGCCCTCAAAAATATAGGAGGTGTTTATCATGAGGTAAGAATAGGCGCTACGGTAGGGCCACAGTACGAACCGGTGCCGTATGATAAGCAGAAAAGAGCTATGGCTTTTATCAGTAAGGAACTTTTCAAAACTCCCGAATGGTTGAATGAAACTACAGTGTATGATAAAATTCTTTACTCATTCGGTATAGAGATCGGTAAAGTACAGCGCAATATTATAGATGGTATCATCCGGAGATCACGTATGAGCACACTTTTAAACAGCGAGTACGAAAGTGATATCAAGGCTTATACCTTAACAGAAATGTTGGATGATATGGATAAAGCCATACTTACGGAACTCTATGAGAAGGAAAACATAGATTTTTACAGGAGAAACCTGCAGAAAATATATGTGAACAGGTTGTTGCAACAGACCACTATGGAGGATAAGCCGGGCCTTATTACCGGGCCATACGAATAAATATCCTTATTACCTGTCTGATATGCAAACTTTACTGAGGCGCCATCTCATAGAACAGAAAACATTGTTTGAAAAAGCAGCCAGACGCTCCGGAATAAATGAAGAAACCAAAATACATCTTAAAGATATAGCAGCCAAAATATCAAGACTTCTGGATCTTGAAGATTAATATTTGAATTAGCTTTTCGAAAAATAAAGATCCTTCAGTCCCCGCCCGGAACATTCCGGGCGGGTTTTTTATCGTTACAGATTGTTAATCATTCCATGGGTTATCGTTGGGTACACTCCGTGAGCGGATAAGTTGATTACGTCCGGGCTGTTTTAAAAAAGCAGATTCTTGTAGACGATGAAACACCAATAAGAATTCCTATTCCCTTTGCTGAAGATGCTGTTTTACCAGGACAGACGCCGTTGAAATTGCGGAAGAAATCCGCGACTGACAAACAGATTAAGGTAAAATCTTACGAAAATCGAAAACTGTGAGTTTCCGTACTTCGGTTAGTTTATTATATGTGGATTTAGACTATATTTGAGCACTTTTGAACTCTTTTAAAGGCCGAATTATTATTAATCCCGAAGATAAAAACACCACCCTTTCCCAACATTCTTTCAGGGAAATCTTTTATGAACTGTATCCGAGACTATATTCAAATAGCCTGAAACTTGTCCGGGATGAATTTGTAGCGGAGGAGATCGTAGAAGATGCTATGCTGGCCCTATGGGAAAGACGGGATAAGATCGGGGAAATTCAGGACATCAAATCTTATTTATATATCGTCGTTCGGAATGGGGCACTGGCTCATCTCCGCAAGCACAGGAAAGAGTCTTCTCAGGATATTACCGGCATCGATATCGAAGACCACGATATTTACGAGACCTATATCATAGAAGAAGAATTACATGCCCGCTTATTCGGTGCGCTAAAAGAACTGCCTGAAAAGTGCCGGGAAGTTTTTTTGTTATCCTGTATCTACCGGATGCCTTATAAAGAGATCGGTAAAGAGTTGAATATTTCGGTAAACACCGTAAAATCACAGCGCAGCCGGGCTATTGAGATCCTGAGGGGTAAACTCGGAAATTCCAGTGTTATCCTGTTTTTCTTGAATAATCTATGTTAAAATTAAGATAAATACAGTTTTTTTTCTATAATATTCCACCCATATATACAAAATCCTACTCTTTATAAGTGAAGGGAGATCTCAAATCCTCCCCATCACTATGAAAACATCAAATAGTAAAAACAAATTCGGGATTGCCGATTTGATCTATAAATCGGTAACGGAACAACTTCGTCCGGAAGAACGCGAAGCTTTGGATTTGTGGCTGCAAAAGTCGGAGAACAGGTTGCTTTACCGGGAACTTCTGAGTAAGGAAAAATTTCAGCGAAGTATGTCCGTATACGAATCGGTAAACCTGGACCGGATGTATACTCTTTTTCAGAAAAGACTAATGAAAAGGGGACGCGTAAAAAAGAGAGCGGTCCGGTCAATGATATACAAATACGCTGCTGTTTTTGCGATCGGTCTGCTCGCCACCGGATATTACCTGTGGAACAGGGGAAGTGAAGTATTCAAAGGAGAAGAATCCGGTGTGGAAATAGTGAACACCATTCAGCCGGGATATGAAAAGGCTACGTTAGTCCTGGCCGATGGCAGTGAGATCAACCTGGAGAAAAGCAAGGATAGTTTTGTAATGACCAATGCGGTGGTCGAAGTGGAAAATAAGGATAATCTTCTGGTTTATAAAAATAAGGAAGGAAAACAGAACCAGGAAATCCGCACTCCCGAATACAACACCTTACATGTTCCGGTAGGCGGAATATACAGTGTGGTATTACCCGATGGTTCGACGGTGTATCTCAACTCGGCCTCCTCCCTGAAATTTCCTGAATATTTTGCAGGGGGAGAAAGAGTGGTTGAGCTGGAAGGGGAAGGGTATTTTGATATCGTAAAAAATCCATCAAAACCTTTTACCGTAAAAACCCGGGTGAGAAATATCAAGGTGCTGGGAACCAGGTTTAATGTCAGTGCCTATACCGAAGATGAATTATTTTCAACAACACTTGTCGAAGGGAAGGTAATACTTGGTGATGAAGTTGTTCTCAGCCCCGGCGAGCAGGCTGTGATACCAAAATCCACAGGTGTTGCTATGGTACAGAAAGTGGAAACCGAACTCTATACCGTATGGAAGGACGGAAAGTTCTACTTTGACCAGGAACCGTTAGATAAAATACTCACTAAAGCCGGGAGGTGGTACGGGTTCGAATGTACTTTTGCCGATCCGGATTTAAAAGACAGGTTGTTTACAGGAGTAGCAAAGAAAACCTATTCCCTCAGCCAGTTACTCGATATGATCGCCCGGACCTCTAAAATAAATTATCAAATCAAGTATCACAAAAATGAAAATGCCTATGAAGTATTAATCACCACAAATTAGGCTGAAAAAATCGGGGAATGTTGGAGCATCCCCCGAAGAATATTTAGCCGTCAACCGTATGCCTAAATACAAAATTAACTAACTAAAGATGTAAAAGTATGGAAAAAAATATATCCACAAAAGTGTGTGGATTTTTGCGACGTCATAAGCTACTAATCTTTCGAATTATGAAAAGGTCTCAGTTTATCTTACTGATTCTGTTTAGCATTTCAACTTTTGGATTTTCCCAGAAGGTGACGATCAAAATGGGAAAAGTTACACTCTCCAATGCCCTGAAAAAAATCAGTAACCAGACCAATCTGGATTTCTTCTACAATGCAGAGATGTTCGATATGAAACGTGTGGTCGATGTAGATTTTGAAGATGTGGATGTCATAACTGTTGTCAGGCGTATTGTGGGTAACAAATATGTCGTGGAATTTCAGGGAGACGATGTCCTGCTTATTATCCCTAAAGAAGAAGCCGGGCAGCAGAAAATTGTGGTCCGGGGAGAAGTTGTGGATGAAAACGGGGTGGGATTACCCGGGGTAACTGTTGTTGAAGAACAGGCCAGAACAGGAGCCACGACAGATTTTGACGGAAATTACCAGATCCGGGTCTCTCCCGATGCCGTATTGACTTTCAGTTATATGGGATATATCACGCAGAAAATTCCTGTAGCGGGGAAAAGCGATATTTCCGTACAGATGAAGCCCGATATCTCCGAACTTTCGGAGGTTGTTGTTACGGGATATCAGAATATTCAGAAAAAACTGTTTACCGGGGCTTCTTCAACGGTAAAACCGGTAGATATTCAGCAGGCAGGAGTGCCTGAAGTTTCCCGGATGCTCGAAGGTAAAGTAGCGGGTGTTTCCGTACAAAACGTTTCCGGAACTTTCGGTACCGGTCCTAAAATTACCATTCGTGGGGCCTCTTCGATCTACGGAGAAACCCGGCCGCTATGGGTGGTAGACGGAGTGGTACTGGAAAACGTAGTTAATATTACAGCAGACCAGCTTTCTTCCGGAAATGCCAATACGGTGATAGCCTCCTCGATTGCAGGACTTAATGCAGAAGACATTGCATCGATAGAAGTGCTCAAAGATGCATCGGCCACTTCACTCTACGGTGCAAGGGCAATGAACGGGGTCGTTGTGGTAACGACAAAAAGCGGTAAAAGAGGAAAGCTTTCCGTTAATTATTCCGGACAGTTTGCTTTAAATCTAAAACCTACCTATAACAGCTATAATATCATGAACTCCCAGGATCAGGTCGCGGTGTTCAGAGAAATGGATACCAAGGGGAACCTGAATATAACCGATGTCGCCAACCGACGAAACGGGGGTATTTATAACCTGTATTACAATGCGCTCGGAACCTTGAACAGTGACGGATCTTTTGTCTATGAGAATACCCCGGAAGGGAAGGCTAAATTTTTACAGAAATACGAGTTGATCAATACCGACTGGTTCGATGAGCTTTTCAACCTTTCCCAGACACAGACCCATTCCCTCAGCCTCTCCAGTGGTAACGAGAAATCACAGGTGTATGCATCGACGAGTTATTACCATGACCCGGGCTGGAGTAAGGCGAACAATACGAGAAGGGTAACGGCAAATATCAATACCAATTTCAAGCTCAGTGATAAAGTCCAGTTCGGGGCACTTTCGAACCTCTCTCTCAGAAAGCAAAAGTTACCGGGAACATTTTCACGTACGACCGATGTCGTCAACGGCCAGTTCGAAAGGGATTTTGATATCAACCCTTTCAGTTACGCACTCAATACCAGCCGGGCATCGAGACCTTATAACGACCATGGGGAATATGAGAATTACAGGATGAACTGGACCGATTTTAATATTCTCAGGGAGCTGGATAACAACTACATCGATATGGATGTACTTGATGCCAAGTTACAGCTCAAATTTAATTACAAAATCATGGACGGCCTGGAGTGGACCTCTATAGGTAACATGCGGTATGTAAAAACTTCACAGAAGCATATTATCACTGAAGATTCCAATGCGGCCAATGCTTATCGGGCTGCTGATAATGCTACGGTAAGAGAGGCTAATGTATTCCTTTTTGACGATCCGGATTATCCCAATCAGATGCCTAAGGTCGTACTGCCTTACGGGGGCTTTTACAACAGGAACGATATCGATCTCGAAAGCTATTATTTCCGGAACACCCTCAATTACGAAAAGACTTTTGATAATATTCACGATCTGAATGTTTTCGGAGGGCAGGAACTGCGTTTCATTAATCGCGATTTCTCGGGTTTCGAAGGCGTGGGCATACAATACAACAAGGGTAACTCCGTATATGTTGATCCCGATTTTTATAAATTCCGTTCCCTGACCAGCTCCAAACCTTTCAGTGTCAGTGAAGAAAGGGAACGTTTTCTCTCATATTTCGCGAGGGTAAACTATGCTTACCACAGTAAATATATCGTAACACTTACCGGGCGGTACGATGGAAGTAACAAGCTGGGAAATTCGAGGGATGCCCGTTGGCTTCCTACCTGGAATGTTGGTGGTGCATGGGACCTTAAACAGGAAAATTTTCTTTCGGAAGCCGATTTTCTTTCCCGTTTAAAACTCAGGGCTACTTACGGTCTTACCGCCAACCTGGGAGTTGCGGAAAATGCACTGGCTATTTACATGTCCAGTACAACAACAAGGAGAGATGCCAACCGGGTAGAAAACCAGATCTATATAGATGCGCTCGAAAACAGTGAACTGACATGGGAAAAACAACATGAACTGAACCTCGGTCTCGATCTGGGCTTCCTCGATAATAAGATCACGCTTAATACCGATGTGTATTTCCGGAAAGGTTTTGATCTTATCGACTACGTACAAACTTCTGGGATAGGAGGACAATTTACAAAGGCGGCAAACTTTGCCGATATGTCTACGAAAGGTGTAGAACTCACCTTGAACTCCCAGAATATTTATACACAGGATTTTAAATGGACTACCAATTTTACACTGGGGTACTACGACCAGGAAATCACACGTCTGGAAAATTCTCCAAGGGTGGTAGACCTCGTACTCAGCGGAGGAGGTGCATACATAGGAGGACCCCAGAGAGGATTATATTCTATCCCTTTTGCCGGACTCAGCGAAGAGGGGATACCTACTTTCTATGATGAGAAAGGAGAAGTGACCAGTAGTGTTAATTTTCAGTCTACAGATGTGGATTTTCTTAAATATGAAGGGCGGGTAGATCCGAACCTTACTATGGGACTGACCAACCGTTTTCGCTACAAGAATTTCGAACTGGATTTTTTCCTGTCTTACCAGGGAGGTAACGTAATCCGTCTGGATCCTGCATTTTCGGCTTCCTACAGCGATCTGAGCGTATTTACCGAAGAGTTTAAGAACAGGTGGCTTATTCCCGGTGACGAAAACAAGACCAATGTTCCGGTAATCCTGTCACAAAGGCAACTAAATGAAGATTCCGGCCTTGGGGTAACCTACAACAACTATAACTATTCGACAGAACGGGTGGCCAAAGGGGATTTCCTTCGTTTAAAAACGGTAGGATTTACCTATTATTTCGAGGATAACCTTCTTAGTAATCTTGGGCTGTCCAACCTCTCCATGCAACTGCAGTCCGTGAATCCCTGGCTGATCTTTTCCGATAAAAAATTGCACGGACAGGATCCGGAATTCTTTCGTGCCGGTGGGGTAGCATACCCTATTACCAAGATAATTACGTATACCCTCAGAGTAGGATTTTAAAACTGGAAACGATGATGAAAAAAATATATAAAGTATTAAGTCTTTCGATAGTGCTGTCGGTATTCGGATGTGACGGCTATCTGGATGAAGTGCCCGATAACAGGACCACACTTGATTCTACGGAGAAAGTAAAGGAACTACTTGTCAATGCTTATCCGAGAGCCATGTATGTGTTCTTTACCGAATACATGAGCGATAATGCGGGAGACAAGGGAATAGTGCGTCCGGATGCCGTACAGATGTCACTGGACTCTTATTTCTGGGAAGAAAATTTTAATTATATCAACCAGGATAGTCCGCAGTATTTCTGGAACGGATGCTATTCGAACATTGCCGTAGCCAACCAGGCTCTGGAGGCGCTCGATGGGATCGAAGCAGACGAAGAAGAGGAGAAAGTTCTCCGCGCCGAGGCCAGACTTACAAGGGCTTATGCCCATTTTATGCTGGTTAGTTTATGGGGAAAAACCTATGATCCGGCTACATCCGGTTCCGATCCGGGAGTACCTCTTGTTACCGAACCCGAAACGGTAGTTTTTGCAGATTACGAACGTGCTTCTGTCCGGGAAATCTATGATTTCATAGAGAAGGAGATCGAGGAGTCAATTCCGGAAATCCGCGATGAAGCTTATGTGCCCGAGGCTATCAAATATCATTTCAATAAAGAGGCGGCAAATGCCTTTGCATGTAGGTTTTACCTCTTTAAAGGTGATTGGGAAAATGCGGAGAAATATGCCGGAAATATTATCGGGGCCAACGTAGCATCACGTCTCCGGGACTGGAACGGATATAAAGTGAACAGTACGTTCGAAGAATTAAAGGCAGATTACACCGATCCTTCCAACCGGACCAATCTACTGGTCACCGAGTCTTTGTCCTGGTGGGGCAGACGCTACACCAATCAACGTTACGGCATTACTATTGACATCCGTGATAATGTGCTTCAACGTCACAACCCTACCGGTGGTTCATGGGCTTACCGGGTATTCGGTTCGGTCGGTTATTACAACGTTCCGAAATTTGAGGAAAATTTCGTACCCAACACCCCCGGGGGGAGTACCGGGAGAGGTTGGCTCGAATTCCCGCTTTTTTCTATGGAAGAAGTACTGCTCAACAGAGCTGAAGCCCGGTTGATGCAGGGTAAGAACGATGAAGCCATAGCAGATCTCAACACCTTCTATTCCAAACGTATCCTGAACTATAACGACACTCATATTGTCGATGCTCAAGGCATTATTGACTACTACAGCGGAAATCCGGCCATTGTGGAAGAACTCGATCCGTACTACGACCTTCCTGCAGATACGAAGTATATTTTACAGGCCATTGTCGACGCCAGGCGTATAGAGTTTATCGAAGAAGGATTGCGATGGTTCGATATCAGACGTTTTCACATTCCGATCACACACCGGTACGGAGACTCCGAATACCTGCTGGAACAAACCCCGATGGAAATGCCTGGAGATTCTCCGATGCACCAGTTGCAGATCCCGCAAACGGCCATGTCCGTATTGGAAAAAAATCCGAGATAAACCGTAATCCCATTAATTATGAAAAACAAGACAGCTATATACAAGATCACCCTGATAATGCTCAGCCTGTTCCTGTGGAGCGCCTGTGGTAATGACGATGAGATCAAAGAAAGCAGGATAGATACCAGTACGCCCGAACTGACCGCGATGGACGTATGGATCCGGGAAAACCTCACGACACCATACAACATCAGTATCAATTATACTTTCGACGATAACGAACTGGATAACAGCAGATATCTCACTCCTCCGAAACTCCGGGAGGTAGAACCTTTCCTGGACGCCTTTCTGGAAGTCATGATCCGGCCTTTCGAGGAAGAAGTCGGAACCGATTTTGTCAAAGAATACTTCCCGAAATTATTCGTCCTGGTAGGGAGTTATAATTATAACAGCGACGGGTCACGACGTTTGGGAGTTGCCGAAGGCGGAAAGAAAGTGGTATTGTATGAACTCAACTATTTTACGGAGCGTACCTCGGAAGCTTCAACTTCGGAGTTGGCCCGGGAAAGGTTTGCCCGTTATTTCCATACCATAGAGCATGAGTTCGGACATATTCTGCAACAGACAAAGGCTTATGATGCTGAAAAATTCGGATCCATTACACCACAGTACAGGAGTACGTGGAACAATCTTGACGAGCAGGAAGCACTTAACCTCGGGTATATAACACCGTATTCTGCAAAAAATATGGACGAGGATTTTGTAGAAATTCTGGCTATGATGCTTACCAACACCGCCGAAGATTTTGAGGCCATTCTCAACTTGCCCGAAAATGACGAAGCCAGAGAGGCCCTGAGGGCTAAACTGGAGATCATAGTAGATTATTACCGGGAGTCCTGGAATATAGATCTTTATGAGCTTCAGGAGATTATTGCCAAGAAGCGACAGGCCTATTTTGAAAAGTAGTATCAACTCAAATTAAAGAATGAAATTCTATGAAAAAATATAATTTTTATCCATTATTGTTTTTGTTGCTCATCCTCTGTTCGTGCAGCAATGATGATGATACCGAAATATTTGATCTCCCGGCCGATGAGCGGATGAATACCCTCCTTCTGGAATACCGGAATACCCTGGCTGCATCACAGGACGGGTGGAAAACCACCTTCTATCCGGATACCACATATACCGGGGGGTGGAGTTTTGTTATGAAATTCGATGAGCATTACGGTGTGGAAATGATAGGCGATGTGGTAAAAAATCCGGAAGTAGAGGAGGGGACTTATGCACTGTTAGGTTCACAGGGACCTGTACTGAGCTTTAAGTCTTACCTGCCGATTACCGAATTGTCCAATCCTTCTGCTTCACATCCGCAGGCCCGGTACGGATCTAACGAATTTGTGATTGTTGAAGAACGGGACAACGGAGATCTGGTGATGAAAAGCAAGAGAAACGATTCCCGCTTTGTTCTGAAAAAAGCTGGCGAAGAAGATTGGAAGAATATCGGGTTACACAGCGAGACTGAAAACAATTTTATAGGATCTCCTCTGAATTCCGTGTATCGTTTTTTTACGATAGGTAACCAAACAGATTCTATTGTTTATGAAATGGTTTACGATGAGTATTTCCGCCAGATGACCCTGACCAATGCCGATGATGCGGTGGTACAGTCAAAAGATAAAGGTGTGGCGTTTACCAAAGACAGTGTGTACGTGGAACCTCCTATCATGTACGACGGGGTTGCGATAGCTGCACTGTTCTATGATAAAGATCAATCGCTTTTTATAGGTCGTAACGGGGATGTTACCGCAAAACTTTATTACAGTCCGGTACCGTATAATCTCGGTAATGATATAGCCGATATCAATCTCACCAAAAATATGTTCAGTTACCGCGACGATACACTCGAAGATACCCCTTATACCTCACCGGGCTTTGTTCACTTATACGATGAGGTGAATGACCTGATGCTTGGCGGGCGTATTTTATGGCGTATAGAAGTTCACTTTATGACGGAAACCGAGGGAAGAGTGAGGTATCGTTACAGCTCGGGTGATACCAACTATTCGGCTTATCACTACTTCCGGTATCAAGCCGAAGACAACCGTATGGTCCTGACCGAGACCGGTGATGGCTGGAGTACGACAAACCAGGGGGTAATCAATGCCCTTTCCAATCTCGATGATATATTTTTCAGTTCCAAAGGATTTTATATTAAGAAATTATCCGAAAGGTACACGTACACTAATGTTGTTTATACATTCACCAGTGCCGAAGATCCGTCCGTGCGTTTTCCGACGTATTCGGCACTGACTACTTTCTGAGAATAATTGTCATTGTTTTCAGAGCTGAAAAGGTCTGCTGTTCTCCGGGCCTTTTCTTTTATCCCTTATCATTACGGAATTTGCAAAAAGACCTCCCGGAAAATTCATAGCAAAGAAAAATTGATATAAAAATAAGACCGGATATGAATAAAAGAGGATACCGTCGTATATTGTGTCGTACAATGCAGACCAGGTGAAACCATTTTTTAAGCTTTTCCGACGTATTATGCTCATTTTTATTTCTGTAGTGATCCTACTTGCAGCTTTTGTATTTATCTACATACAGCATCCTAAATTTGGTAAGGCACCCTCGGGAGCAAGACTCGAACGGATGAAACAATCCCCCAATTATAAAGACGGGGTTTTTGAAAACCGGACATTTACCCCCACACTTACGGAGGGATATTCCTTTGCAGGAGTGCTGTACGATTTTCTGTTCGGAAAAAAGCCGGGTGGTACACCGGAGGATAGTATTCCTTCCGTAAAAACCGATCTGAAAGCCTTGCCGTCTGATCGTAACGTACTGGTCTGGTTCGGACATTCGTCCTATTTTTTACAGGCAGATGGTTTGAAAATACTGGTCGATCCGGTGTTCAGTGGGAATGCGTCTCCTGTCCCCGGGTCTACAAAGGCTTTTAAAGGATCGGATGCCTATACCGTATCCGATATGCCCGAACTGGACTATCTGCTCATCACACACGACCATTACGATCATCTCGACTACGAAACCATAAGCCTACTGAAATCCAAAGTAAAAAAAGTGATATGTGGTCTCGGTGTGGGATCGCACTTCGATCACTGGGGGTATGATAGCGGTATCGTGAAGGAAATGGATTGGGACGAGAGCTCGGAGCTTGCTCCAGGAATCCGGTTGCATACCCTGACGGCAAGACACTTTTCCGGCCGTAGCTTTAAGAGGAACACGACCTTATGGCTATCGTATATGCTCGAGACTCCGAAAAGAAAAATATTTATGGGAGGAGACAGCGGTTACGATACACATTTTGCGGCTATAGGGGAACGCTTCGGGCCAATAGACCTGGCTATACTCGAAAACGGGCAGTACAATATAGCCTGGCATGCCATACATTGTCTGCCCGAAGAAACGATAAAGGCAGCAGCCGAACTGAAAACCAAAAGGCTGATGCCTGTACATTCGTCCAAGTTTTCCCTGGCACTTCATCCCTGGGACGAACCACTGGAGGAAGTTTCGGAGCTTAACCGCAAAGCTCCGCACCATGTTTCTATGGTAACCCCGATGATTGGTGAAATTGTGGAACTGGATGACGAAAACCAGGTGTTCCGGGAGTGGTGGAAAGATATTAGGTAGGATATAAAAAACCTCCGGATGCGTTAAGATATCCGGAGGTTTTTGTTTTTTATTATTAGACCGTAAAAAGCTGCTACGATTCGCAGCTACTGCAATTGACCAGGTTATTTACCATTTCTTTGGATACGCTTTGACTCCTCTGGTAATACAAGGTTTTAACACCCAGTTTCCAGGCTTCGATAAGAAGATTGTTTACTTCTTTGATCGGTACGGCAGAAGGAATATTGATGTTAAGACTTTGAGACTGATCCACATATTTTTGTCGTATGGATGCCTGTTGTATGATTTCGAGCTGGCTGATCTCCTTAAATGTTTTAAAGACCGCTTTTTCTCTTTCGTCCAGGCCATCCAGTTTCTGTACACTTCCGCTGTCGAGCATGATATTTCTCCAGGTATCCTCGTTGTCGATCCCTTTTTCCTGAAGCATTTTTTTCAGGTATTTATTCTTCCGGATAAAGTTTCCTTTAGACAGACCAGCTTTGTAATAATTGCTGCTGAAGGGTTCTATACCGGGAGATGTCTGCCCGAGTATGGCCGAAGACGAAGTGGTCGGTGCAATGGCGAGTGTGGTCGTATTACGTCTTCCGTAGCCCCGTAAAACCTCGGGTTCGCCGTATATTCTGGCGAGCTCTTCCGTCGCTTTGTCGGCTTTGTCGCGGATGTGCTTGAAGATTTCGGTAGTTTTCATTTTGGCTTCCATCCCTTCAAACGGTATCATGTTTTTCTGGAGGTAAGAATGCCAGCCCAATACGCCCAGCCCGAGTGCCCGGTGGCGTTTGGCAAAACGATTGGCAGCCTCGAGATAATAGTTTCCTTCCGTTTTTACAATAAACTCCTGTAGTACGGCATCGAGGAAGAAAATGGCCAGTTTTACCGCTTCGGTGTTTTTCCACTCGTCATACAGTTCGAGATTCATGGAAGACAGGCAGCAGATAAACGACTCGTCCCCGGAAGAAGGCAACATGATCTCCGAACACAGGTTGCTGGCGTTGATGCGCATATCGAGGTCTTTATAGACCTGCGGTTTATTGCGGTTTACATTGTCGCTGAAAAAGATATACGGAAGCCCTTTTTGCTGTCTGCTTTCGAGCACTTTGGCCCATACCTTACGTTTGTCCATGTCCCCGTCTATCATTTCCTGCATCCAGTAGTCCGGTACGCAGACTCCGTAAAACAGGTTCTGAATAGGGTTTCCTATATCCTTTATTTTGAGGAATTCCTCTATATCCGGATGATCTATATCGAGATAGGTAGCGAAAGCCCCGCGGCGTACACCTCCCTGGGAGATAGTGTCCATAGCCGTATCGAAAAGCTTCATAAAACTTACGGCTCCGCTACTTTTTCCGTTGTCGGTTACCGCACTTCCTCGGGCGCGTAGCGACCCGAAGTAACCGGAAGTCCCGCCCCCGATCTTGGTCTGCATGATCACCTCACCCAGCTTGTGGGTAATCCCTTCGATATGATCAGGAATATGTACGTTGAAGCATGAGATGGGTAAGCCTCTTTCCGTTCCCATATTGGCCCATATCGGCGAACTCAGGCTCATCCACCCCCGTTCTATCATTTCCTGAAAAGACTCTTTGAGTTCCGGTTTGTAAAGGCGTTTGGCCGCTGCGGTCGTAATACGGTCAATAGCCCCTTCCACGGTTTCTCCCTTCAGTAAATATCCCCGGTTGAGTATCTGTTCACTTTCTTCGTTTTTCCACCAAAGTTTTTCGTTCAGCGTAACATCGTTTTCATTGGTCAGCGGTAATTCTTTTGTGATCATTCGTACCTTTCTTTTAGTGTTTAGAATAAATCGTCTGCAGTAATACTTTTGTCGTGTTTGGTATAATCTACCGGTCTTTTAGCGAAGAAATCGTCCAGGCTGTTGGCAAAGACTTCTTCTTCAAACCATCGCATCGGGGCATACTCGGCGGCAGTAATACCATAGATCTTACCCAGACCTATCTTTTCCATACTGTCGTCAATACGGAATTTCATAAAGTTCAGGAGATCTCCTCTTTTTATGGTTTCCAGTTCTCCTTCTTCAAAGATCCAATCCAGTATCTTTCCTTCGATCTCCAGAGAGTTTACTACGGTTTGTTTGATATGGGCTACGGTTTCTTCATCGAAAAAATCGGGGTATTCTTCCCTGATCTTATTAACGAGATAGATCCCCGCATTGGCATGTATTTGTTCATCGACCGAAGTCCATGCGATAATATTACTCACGTTCTTCATCAGCCCCTTGAAACGGGTAAACGACAATATAATGGCAAACTGACTGAAGAGCGAAACGTTTTCTATAAGTATGGAAAACAGGATCAATGATACCACATATTGTTTTTTATCTTCGGAATTGGCATTTTTGAGCGCACCCGAAAGATAGGCCACACGGTCGCGAATCACCGGAACTTCCAGAAGGTCCCGGAACTCATTGTTATAACCGAGTACTTCCAGAAGACGCGAGTACGCTTCCGAATGGCGGAATTCGCATTCGGCAAATGTACTTCCCAAACCGTTGAATTCCGGTTTCGGGAAATGGATATAAATATTTCCCCAAAAGGTTTTCACTGCTACTTCGATCTGGGCAATAGCCAGCAAACTGTTTTTTATCGCCCGCCGTTCGGCAGGATTCAGATACGAATGGAAGTCTTGCGTATCTGCCGTGAAATCTACTTCGCTGTGTACCCAAAAGGATTTGTTTATAGCCTCGGTAAATTGTAGGACATCCGGGTATTCAAACGGTTTATAGTTCACTCTTCTGTCAAAAATTCCCATAATACTCGTGTTTAGTATTGCTTAGATTAAGTAATAAATTCGAAATCAGGTTTCTGGAAAAACAAAGGTGGGACCCCTTATTTTTTTCTTTGAGATCACTAAATTAAGTCAAGAAAAGCAATGTTCTCCCTGGGGTTTCAAAAAGATTTGAAAAGGTTATTAACACTTGGTTAATGTTTTGGTAATTAATTGTTTATGTTTGTTTTTGGAGTAGCCGGTAAACGCAGTGTAAAGATAACTTGCTGGGTATTACAATGGTGGCCTAAAGAAAACAAATAGAGGTTTCATAAATAGTTATTAATGCTACTATGTTGCGTTTGATTTAAATTTATTAATTTTGTAGCACGGTCATCCGGGATGCTCCTGTATGAGTGTATAACATGTATATCTATGGAAAATCAAGATCAGTTTGATGTCGCCGTTATCGGAGGAAGTTATGCCGGCTTATCAGCAGCCATGGCGCTTGGCAGATCACTGCGGAAAACATTAATTATCGATAGCGGAATGCCCTGTAACCGACAGACTCCGCACTCTCATAATTTTATTACGCAGGATGGAGAACCTCCGCATCGTATCGCACAAAAGGCCAGGGCACAGGTTCTGGAATATCCTACGGTGACGTTTACCGAGGGCAAGGTTACGGAAGTATCCCGGGAAAATAACGGATTCCGGGTAGCACTCAGCGAAGGGTCGGCTTACAGCGTACGAAAAGTACTTTTTGCCACAGGTATCCGGGATCTTATGCCGGATTTATCTGGATTTGAGGAATGCTGGGGGATCAGCCTCATCCATTGTCCGTATTGCCACGGTTATGAAGTGCGTCATAAAAAGACAGGGATACTGGCCAATGGAGAAAGGGCTTTTGAATTCTGTACGTTCATTCGTAACTGGACCGATGATCTCACCTTGTTTACGAACGGAGAGGCCTTGCTTTCCGCGGAGCAGAAAGCATTATTGCACGAGATGGGGATTCCTGTTGTAGAGAAGGAAATAACAGGTCTTACCCATCAACAGGGAACATTGAAGCATATCGATTTTACAGATGGCAGTACGGCAGAACTCTGTGCACTGTATTATCATGCCGGTTTTGAGCAGCATTGCAAAATTCCGGAAGCTCTGGGATGTGCAATGACGGAACAGGGGCATATCGAAGTAGATTTCTTCGGGAAGACCAGCGTACCCGGGATTTTTGCGGCAGGAGATAATACAACACCTATGCGTACGGTGTCTGTAGCTGTGGCAGCAGGAACGAAAGCCGGGGCTTTTATCAACAGGGAACTTATCGATGAGGGACTAAAAGCATTGCAGGATAGTTTGTAAACGGTTCTTCGGGAAGACTTCCTTTCCGTTTTCCTGTCCGATTAAGAAACAGCTCCCCTTTTATATTCTTTTATTATACAAAAGGGGAGCTGTTACCACATCACATGGGCGGACGCGTATTTCTCCCGGTGTTATGCCATATCAACGGGCTATTTCAGCGCCGTTCGCAGTGCCGTAGCCGCCTGTAATATGGCCGTTTTTACGGCGGGAACTTCAGCCAGCGGGTTCAACAGTCCGTAATCGTGGATCATTCCGTTGTATCTGGTGAGCGTTACGGGAACACCTGCTTCATCCAGCTTACGGGCATAAGCTTCGCCTTCGTCCCGCAATACATCATTCTCGGCGGTTTGTACCAATGCCGGGGGCAGTCCTTTGAGTTCTTCGGTATCGGCCTGTAGCGGTGATGCGTAAAGATCCTTTCGTCTCTTTTTGTCAGGCAGATAATGATCCCAGAACCAGAGCATCATATTCCGGGTAAGGAATCGCTCTTCGGCGTAAAGTTGATACGATTCGGTATCGAAATCAGCATCGGTAACCGGCCAGAGCAACACCTGGAACTTGATGTCCGGGCCGTTTTCTTTTTTGGCCCTGAGCGCAGTGACGGCCGACATGTTGCCCCCGACACTGTTCCCTGCGACAGCCAGTTTTTTGCCGTTTACCCCGATCTCTTTTCCGTTTTCCGCTACCCATTGGGTCACGGCATAGATCTCATTGATCGCGGTCGGATAACGGGCTTCAGGAGATGGGGTATAGTCCGGGAAAACCGCTACGGCACCACTGTGCACTACCAGATCGCGAACCAGTCTGCGGTGGGTGGGATAATCGCCCAGAACCCATCCGCCACCGTGAATGAAAATAAAGACCGGAGCATCTTTTGAAGCTCCTTTGGGTTTGGTAATATGGATATTAACCTCATAACCGTCCTGGGATATTTTCCGTTCGGATTCTTCGATACCCGAATAATCTACGGTGACAGATTGCTGTGCCCCCTCGAGTACCTCGCGTGCATCTTCGGGGCTCATCTCTTCCATGGGTTTTCCGTCGCCGGAATTCGCATCTTTGAGGAAGTTGCGGACGTCCTTGAAGATATTCGGATCTTTATGCCCTTGGTACGGGCGTTTCGCTGTTGTCATAATTTTGTTTTTTAAGTTGTTTTGAGATAAGAGGGCATCACCGTAAAATCGGCCTACGAAACCAGTTTGGCTTCCAGGGCAATTTCAAAGCTGAAGGCCTGGCTTACCGGACAGGTTTCTTCGGCATTTTTGGCAATTTTCTGAAATTCCTCATCGCTTATGCCGGGCACATCGGCTTCGAGTTGCAGTAACGATTTACTGATCTTTCCGTCATCCAGGGTTACGGTAGACGAAGTGCGCAGTTCTTTAACCTCGTAACCTGCATCGGTAAGATCCAGGCTGAGTTTCATCGTGAAACATCCGGCATGAGCGGCGGCAAGTAATTCTTCCGGATTGGTACCTTTACCTTCGGCAAAACGGCTGTTGAACGAATATTGTGTTTTATCCAGAACCGTACTGGCTGTAGTAAGATGACCTTTACCTTCTTTGATACTGCCGTTCCATACGGCTTGTGCTTTACGTTTCATAGTATTATTGTTTTAAAGATTAGACATGATGTTCTTTATTGCAAAGAACTTTTTATTACACCCGGTAATGTATCCGGGTCTTATTTTTTTGATATGACAAAGTTATGAACGGCGATGTGGCGGGAAAATGGATAAATGGCTACTATTATTGTACTTTTTTCCCGGAAAGATACTTTTGTCGGAATACGGCCGGACTATAACCAGCCTTATTCGTAAAAAGCCGGTTGAAATAAGCCGGATCGTCGTACCCGAGATCATAAGCGATCTGTTTTACGCTCCACCCGGTGTGGTGTAGCAATCTTTTAGCTTCCAGTACAATACGTTCTTTTATGACCTCGTTAGGTGAGATGAGACCGTGACGCTTGAATTTATTGGATAATGTTTTGGCAGCGACTCCAAGCATTGCTGCATAATCGGACACCTTGTGTTTTTGCCGGAAATGAATTTCTACAAGGCGGCTGAAATCGCGGTAAAACTCGATTTCACCGGGAGGTTCCTCGAGGAGTTTTCCCAGGTTTTGCCGTTTCCAAAGTCGGGTGGCACGGATGATCAGTTGTTTGAGGTACGTTCGGAGCATTTCCTCCTGTCCCGAAGCTTCTGAGCTGAACTCTTCCCGGATCTGTTCATAGATTCGGGATACGATGAGGTCTTCTTCTTCCGGGATCTCCGTTACGGGTAACTGATAGATATTATTAAAAAGCAAACCGTCACAGGCCACTTCGGCATCGTGGATCTGTATGCAATAAAAATCACGGTTGTAATACAGGAAATATCCATGAGATTCTCCTCCCTTGTCCATACGTAAAAACTGATCGGATCCGATGAAGAACAGTGAAGCCCCCCGTGTTTTATAGGTCGTAAAATCTACAGTGAGTTCGTAATTCTCCGGCAGATACAGGATTTTGATGTACGAAGTATACCGGGTATCGTTAATCTCTTCGAGAGCAAGCCCGGAAACAGGAAAAAAACCTATTTTCTGATAGTGATTCGTATATTCCTGTTTCAATAGCATATATCGGATACTTCTTGTAGGTCAAATGGTCACGTATAAAAACAACCCGTTGTACATTATTCAATAAAAGATGCGTCAATGTCACTCTGAGCTTGTGGAAGAGCGACATGTCTATCGTTCGACAGGCTCAGGATAGCTTGATAATACTCGACAAATAAAAATACATAATTAATGCGACTTGTGGAAAGCATTATTCCGGTTTGGGAAGGAATTAACGGTATTCGTTAAGACCTTTTAAGATAAAAAATTAGTCCAGTGCTTTTTTATAGGTATCCAGGGCACGCTGCCGTGCATTTCGGTGTTCTACGATCCGGGATTCGTAGGAGCCCCGATCGTAATCCGGTATCCATTGCCGGATATACTCCAGGTTTTTGTCAAATTTCTCGGTTTGGGCTTCCGGGTTGAATATCCGGAAATAAGGGGCGGCATCGCAACCACATCCGGCAGCCCATTGCCAGTTACCGTTATTGGCGGCCAGGTCGTAATCCAGTAATTTTTGTGCAAAATATGCTTCGCCCCAGCGCCAGTCGATCAGCAGGTGTTTGGTCAGAAAACTGGCTACGATCATCCGTACGCGGTTGTGCATACGTCCCGTTTGGTTCAGTTGTCGCATTCCGGCATCTACGATAGGATATCCGGTTTTACCATCGCACCATTTACGGAATTCATCCTCATTATTACGCCAGGGAATATTCTCGTATTTTTCCTTAAAGCAATGCGCTGTTACTTTTGGAAAGTTATAGAGGATCTGCATAAAAAACTCCCGCCATATCAGTTCGTCCAGCCAGGTTTTGTTATGTTCCAAAGCAAACTGCACACATTTCCGGATAGAGATTGTACCGAAACGCAGGGCTATACCCAGGTCGGTCGTATGCGCTTTTGCCGGATAATCCCGGTATTTGTCATAGGTGTCAATGATGCGGGCATCCAGCCGGGGTTCGGTAAAAGTGAAGTCCGTCTCTTCGTACCCTATAGCTTTCAACGAATGAAATTCCCGGTCCTTACCCGGCAGGAAGTTTGTTTTTTGCATCCGGAAGGTATCATAATCTGTTTTGTCGAGGGTGTCTTTCCAGGTCCTGGAGTAGGGCGTATATACGGTATACGGATCGCCGTCTTTTTTTACAATTTCTTTCTGTTCAAAGATTACCTGGTCTTTAAAATCCAGGAACCCGATGTCCTTTTTTTCCAGCAGTTCCCGGATTTTACGATCGCGCGATATTGCCGAAGGTTCATAATCCCGGTTACAATAGACATTGGCTATATCGTAGCGTTCTGACAGGGTTTGGAAAACTTCTTCGGGAGTACCGTGACAGGTAAGCAGGGAAGAATCATAATCTTTCAGTTCTTTGTTGATATGCTCCAGAGCCTGGTGGATATAATGTACTCTCCGGTCTTTCGTATCGGTAAAACGCTCGAGTATGGTCTTGTCAAAAGCAAATACGGGTAATACGTTGTGGTCGGACCGCAATGCGTGATAAAGTCCGGCATTATCCTGCAGACGAAGATCGCGGCGAAACCAGAATATGTTGATTTTATCCATGGTTTTTGTGGTTTTCGGAAAATTTAAAAAAGAGGAAGACATTCCACAAGATCATTTCGTATCCATACACAGCATCTTCTATAGGAATAGTCAGTATCCGTATTCCCATAAATGCATCGGGATTGTAATTGACGATGGCTTCTTCGATCCCTGTACCGGTAAGCACGCCGTTGACGATAAGAAAGGGGAGAAGCAGTATCATATACACCAGGGATACCTTGGTGATCCCGTCGAATTTCAGAACAAATTTCAGCAGGGCCAGAGAGAGTCCCGTAGTCAGAAAAGTCAAAAGGGTATAATCCTTATCGCTGTGGATAACGGCGATGGCCAGACATAGCAAAATCGCGAAGAAAATGCCGTAACGGGCAGCGGGTCTGTCTTTTTTGAGATTCAGGAACTTGTCCAGGTAGTAATAGGTGAATACACAGGAAAACGGTATACAGATAAAAAAGAGCCATTCTTCCACAGGGAGTCCCAGCATACGCCACCCGGCGAGGTAACGGTCATTGAACCACCATATTCCTTCTGCAGTAAACCAGGCATCCCACAGAATAAACGGTATGGCTACACTGACACCTGCTTTCAGAAAGGGGACAAAATACCTGTCGAACCTGATTTTAGGATGAAAAGAATAGATAAAACAGATGATAATGGTAAAGAAATTAACGGCAAAATACAGGTACTTCTCCATATTATACCTTTTTCATGTACATCCGGAAATACTTGACGGGCACCCAGAGAAAACCAAAACATTCACCCTCTTCTTTCCCGGTATGCTTGTGATGTTGCTTATGTGCACGTCGGATACCCAGCAGGTAAGGGCTTTTGGTATTGCGAAATATCCGTATGCGCTGATGTATAAAGATATCGTGTACCAGAAAATAAGCCAGTCCGTAAAGCGTGATCCCCAGACCTATGTAAAACCAGTAATTAAAGCCGTGTAAAGAACCGTAAAACATCATACCTATGGCCGGTATGGCAAAGATCAGGAAAAAATAATCGTTCCGCTCCATGGTTCCGGTATGACTTTTATCGTGATGATCCCTATGGAGGGTCCACAAGAATCCGTGCATGACATACTTGTGGGTGAGCCATGTGATCCCTTCCATTAAAAAAAATGTAACAAGTACGATCAGTACATTCATAACGCAGTATTTTTTGAACTCTTTTTATTAAAACGGTCTTCCAGGATTTGTTGCCTGTAGTCGAATATACGATTTAGTTTGCGTTTTACCACGAGACGGTGCATCCATCGGCCAAGTATCCCGAAAGGGAGTTTGTACTGCACCGTGTCCCTGGCCAGCACGCCTTTTTCGTTCGGAATAAATTCGTGAAAGTGATTCCAAATCGCATAGGGCCCCTTTTTCTGAAAATCCGTAAAGCTATGTCCTTCGTTCACCTGTGTAATCTCCGTTTGCCAGTGGAGTTTTATACCGAGCAGGGGAGATACCTTATAGTCGATAAGCATCCCTTCAAACATTTCGGACTGAGGTTCGGAAATGATGGTAAAACCCATATCGTCCGGAGTGATATCCGGGAGGTTCCCGGGGTCGGAGAAAAATCTCCAGGCTGTTTCCCGGTCGCAATACAACTGTTGTTCTCTGTGCAATACATATATCATGGTACCATCGTATTTTTTTCTTCCCGAGTCAGCAGCGCTGCATTTTCCATGTAACTTATGATAAAATGCCGTAATTCCGGGTCGGAGATACGGTGAAAATAGCTCAGAATAAATTCCTTGTCCGCTGCTATATCCGATTTATATTGAAGAATGCCCGGAATTTCCTGTTGAACGGACATACGTATAAATCGGATTTCCACAATATCGGGAGCCCGCCTTACGGCTTCTTCAAGGTTGTTTTTTCCCTCCGAAAAAGTTTTCAGTTTTTTGAAGGGGTTAAAAAAGTGTTTGGCCCTGATGATCTGAAAAGCTCCGAGATAAGCCAATGCAAGGTTATTGTCCGGGATATTACTCAGGATATCGAGGGTTTCCAGGCAAACGTTTTTGTCAAAAGGAGCCATGGTGTAACGTTCGCGTATATCATGGGGTAACAGGGGGCTCTCTGCGGATAATCCTTTGGTTAGTATAAAACATACGATAAACATTAATTTCATATCATAGCCATTTTGAATTGCAGGTAACTGCTCATCATCAGGGACAGTTTTCTTCCGTTGTGAATACGCACACGTTGGGCTACGATCTTCTGCGCCGGTGTTTGTTGTATTTTACGAAAGAGGGAAATATAGTAGGTATAGGCGAGATACACCCCGAACTTAGCCGTATGGGGGAGCATTTTTATACCTTCCAGAGCTTCCCGGAATTCCTGTTCGATCTCGTTTTCGATCTTCGATTTAACCTCACTGTTAAAGGCCTCCATGTTTACATCGGGAAAATACGTCCTTCCGAGGATGTTGTAATCGTGTTTCAGGTCGCGCAGAAAGTTTACCTTCTGAAAGGCAGAACCGAGCTTCATGGCATAGGGCTTCAGTTTTTCGTACTCTTTCTTATCGCCTTTGACGAATACCTGCAGGCACATCAATCCTATGACTTCTGCCGAACCGAGAATATACCTGTCATACAGTTGTGTATTATAGGCTACCTGTTGCAAATCCATTTGCATGCTTTGCAGGAAGGTGTCGATGAGTTCCCGGTCTATACTATATCTGTTTACGGTTTGCTGGAAAGCATTGATAATGGGGTTCAGCGCAATGTGCTCGTCAAGGGCATAATAGGTTTCCCGGGTTAGTTGTTCCAGAAGTCCTTTCTTGTCGTGATCGTGAAAGCTGTCTACGATTTCATCGGCAAGGCGTGCATAGCCATAGATGGCATATATTGCAGGACGTATATCACTTCCAAGAGCAAGGATCCCGAGCGAAAAACTCGTGCTGTATTTCTTTGTCGTTTCCTGGCATATACGGAAGGATAGCTCATCGAATAATATTTTCATACCGGTACATGTTTTAGTTGATTAATTTCTGCAGCCACTATTTTTCCGGAAATAATGGAAGGCGGAACCCCCGGGCCCGGAACGGTGAGCTGACCGGTGTAATAGAGGTTTTTTATTTTACGGTTGCGTATGGAAGGTTTCAGAACGGCGGTTTGTTTGAGCGTATTGGCCAGTCCGTAAGCATTGCCCTGATAGGCATTGTAGTCTGCGATGAAATCTTTAATACAGTAACTTCTCTTATAGTCGATCCGCGAGGCCATGGCCGTCATTCCGGTATGCCTTTCCAACCTGGATATCATCTCTTCAAAATACTGTTCCCGGAGTGTTTCGTTATCCGCTATACCCGTTGCCAAAGGCATGAGGAGGAAGAGGTTTTCATGTCCTTCCGGGGCGACACCGGGATCGGTTTTTGAAGGACAACAAGCGTAAAAAAGTGGTTTGGAGGGCCATTTCTTATCACGATAGATCTCATGGGCATGCAGATCGAGATCGTTCTCGAAAAACAGCGTGTGATGTTTCAGTCCGGGAATGCGGGTGTTAAAACCGAGATAATAGATGAGGCAGGAGGGCGCAAATACCCTATTCTGCCAATAGTTCTCCGTATAATTGCGATATTTTTTGTCGAGTAAGGTTTCCGTATGATGATAGTCGGATGATGCTATGACCGTATCAAAACAGATCTCGTTTCCGTTAACAGTCAGCGAAACGGCTTTATCATCCCTGATATTGATTTCGGATACGTGGGCACGGAGATGGAGTTGTGCTCCCTGTTTTTGAGCTACAGCAATCATAGCTTCCGATACTTTATAAAAACCTCCCATAGGATACCAGGTACCCAGTCCGTATCCTCCGTAGTTCATCAGGCTGTACATCGCGGGAATGTCGGCAGGTGCAGCCCCGAGAAACAGTACGGGAAACTCCATGAGCGCTACCAGTTTCGGATGTTTGAAATAATGACGCACATGATTCCGGAAACTGGTGAGCAGATCGAGTTTTAAAGCATTTCTGGCGATTTTCGGCGAAAAAAATTCCAGCCACGACAAACAGGGTTTATTTACAAAATCGCGCATGCCGACCTCGTATTTTATACGGGCCTCCTCCATAAATTTGTCCAGTTTCGGACCTGCACCTTCTTCCAGGTCTTCAAAAACCCTGCGCATATCCTCATATTTCTCCGGAATAGCCATAAGCCCGTCATTGAAGATCATTTCAAATTGGGGGTCTAAAGAAACGAGTTTGTAAAAGTGTTCCGGAGAAGTGCCGAAGTCCCTGAAAAAATCTTCGATAATGTCCGGCATCCAGTACCAGCTCGGCCCCATATCGAACGTATAGCCGTTGGCGGTTGTAAATTGACGGGCACGCCCTCCCGCAATATCATTTTTTTCGAAGATATGTACTTCATGGCCGGCTGCTGCCGTATATGCTGCGGAGGAAATACCCGAAAACCCCGAACCGATTATGGCAATTTTCTTTTTCATATATTAATTTTTCCCCGGCAAATATTTATCTTCAACCGTATTCAGCAATTCCTGTGCAGAAAGATTTTCACTGTATATGGGATGATGAAATTTATCAAGCTTATCCAGTAACCTTATCAGTTCCATCTTTTCCGGATGTGAAAGGTTGCCGGTAACGATATTGGTAGCTGTCCGTATCTTGTTCATCTGTTGTTCAAGTGTGTCTTTCCCCTTGGAAGTCAGTGTTATAACACGACTTCTTTTGTCGTCTGCGGATTTTTTCTGTTCCACCCAGCCGTATTTCAACAAACGCCGGATAATCTGCATTCCGGCCGATTTGTCCTGAATATTCTTCTTGATCAGTTGCATCTTGGTCATAGGACCGAACGCCATGAGATTGATGAGGTAGATAAATTCTTCCTGAGTGGAGAAATCGGAATCGTAGATAGCAGATTTCGAATAGGTTTTTGCATAGCGGTTGAGGTGGACCAGCAAAGTATTGATGACACTTTCCGCGCTACGTCCGTTTTCTTTTCCTTCCCAATAGGGCTCCGGTTCTTCCGCAGATTTCTCTGTGAGGTAAATCCATTTTTTAAATCCTGCTACTCCCGGGCCGTAGCGGTTATACTCCGGAGACTTTTCATAGCTTTCTGCCAGAGAAATTATATGTCGTATAAAAGTGTAGCCCATAACGCTGTAAAAATAATTTAGTATAAAAATATACTTTTATTTTTACAAATTGGTTTGTTTTTATTCTTTTTTGATGTGTACTACACTTTAGTGTACAAATAGCTGTCCGAATCAGATTTCGGGTATGGCCTCCGATTAGTCGGTAAAAAGCCTGTAAAATTCTTTTTTCCGGAACTTTACAGGCTTCTTGTTTAATGGTATTGCTATGTTGATTTTACTTGCGGATAAACCTTCGGGTTTTCTCCGTGCCGCCGGCATTCATTTTAAGAATATAAATCCCGCTTTTGAGATGAGATACATCGATATCCTCCCCGGGTGTGATATTCCGGAAGGGAATGACCAGCCGCCCGTTGATATCAAAAACACCTATAGCTGCTTTCTCTCCGTCAAACTCCACTTGCAAATGTCCGGGGGTGGGGTTAGGGTAGAGAATACTTTCCGTTTCGGGGGAGGCTTGCTGTTGTGCCACGGTTGAGCCGGAAGCCTGCGATATGATCCGCCACCAGTTTATGTTCCATCCGCCGCTTTGTGCGTAGATCCCGAAGTTATAGGTGCCGGCGTTGATATACACGTTATGGGAGACGGTGGTCCAGTTTTGCCATCCTCCTGTGGAGGGGATGCCTACATTACCCAGTACGGTAGCCCCGGCATTGACATCGAGTGATAGCTGTCCGCCTCCGTTTTCGCTTGCTACCCGGTATTGAATGGTATAGTTGCCGGACGCGGGGATATTGATATTGTTATAAGCCATCCAGTCGCCCGTGTCTATATAACCCACATTGAGTCCGCCACCGGAATCTGTGGTGTTTTCGGTTTGCACGCCGCTCATAGTACTGTAATCTTCTGCTTCTATGTGCTGAGAAATGCCGGGGTTACCCCCACCACCGCCATTGCGCTGATAAACCCTTACATAATCTACGTATAGTCTGGCCGGAAGTGCACTGTTGTCTACCTGGAAACCCGGCCAGTTTCCGCCTATGGCCATATTGAGCAGAATGAAAAAATTCTCATGAAATTCGTGGGTACCGTTGACGCCGTTACTGATATCTGCTTCATGATATTGCTGTCCGTCCATAAACCAGCGGATATAGTTAGCGTCCCACTCCACGCTATACACGTGGTATGCCGTAACATTGGCGGGCGTATCGCCGCCATAGCTCGCGTAATTTCCGTTGTGATCTTCCCAGTGTATGGTGCCGTGTATTTCGGGGGCAGTATTGATGTGCTCCATGATGTCTATTTCCCCGCATTTGGGCCATCCTACGGACGAAATGCTGTTACCGAGCATCCAGAAAGCAGGCCAGGTACCCAGTGCGGAGGGCATGGCTATACGGGCTTCTATTTTTCCGTATTTAAATGATTTCTTTCCCTGTGTTTTCATGCGGGCCGAAGTGTAATTATATCCGCCGAAGCTCTCCTGCTTTGCCGTAATGACCAGGGCACCGTTTTCTACGGTAGCATTTTGCGAACGATAGTACTGGAGTTCGTTATTACCCCAGCCATTACTGCCGTTACCGGTCTCGAAAACCCAGTCCGGACCGATACCGCCCGTAAATTCGTCCTGCCATACCAGTTGCCAGTCGTCATTGGCAGCATTGTCCGGTGTGGTATGATCCCCGAAACCTATCACTACTTTTTGCGGGTTTGGTGTGTGTACGGAAGAGGAATAATCCCATACGTCGTCATAGGGAAAGCCGTAGGAAAGATCGTCTATGCTGATCCCCTGCTGATGCCAGAACTTGGCATAATGGTTGCACGGCGACTGGAGGTAGTATTGCGAATCGTCGGACCAGTCCTGTTGTCCGACATTGGGAGTGGAAATATCGATAACATGCCTGTTCAGGGCGGCACAGATCTGAGCCTGTACGAGTTTGTCCGTGGTTCCGTCCTGTACGTCCATATCAAGAACTCCTTTTCCTTCAAACACCTCCTGTGTGGTAGGCCGCCTTGTGATTATGGCCTGCCGTCCCTGGAAACCTCCGGTAACAGCGGTCATGACCAGTTGTTCCCCTTGTACACGTCCCTGCCATATACCCGCATCACCGGAATCAAAGATCAGGTCTTCTGTGGCATATTTTGCCCAGACCGCGTCTACATAAGGTTTCATATAGTTTACATAAGGTCCCGGATTGGGCATGGTTCCTACGCTTCCGTCTGCAAAATCCTCGATCTTCCCGGGGGCTGTAATCTCTTCCGTGGTCGTATCCAGGCATCCCTGGAACTCCGTGGGGACGCTCGAAGGAAATGCAGCGAGAATATCCGTGTGCGAAGCCTGTTCGCCGACTTTTTTGTAATAACCGTCATTGCCGAACAATTCCATGGTCAGTGGATATTGATAGGAATCGACCCGGGTTGGATTTCCGAAAAAGCCGTATTGATTATTGGTCAGTTCAATAATCTCATACTTTATTCCGATGTTGGGGTCCGTAGGATTGGTATAGCTGGGCGATGTGTACCCGCGCTGGGCCCCCGAAGCTCCGAAAAAATAGAGATAAAGCGGGCTGCCTATGGCGATAAAGACCCGACATCCCTGTATGGGAGGCAGCATAATGGTCTTGTTGGGAATATCGCTCAGGCGTGTAAAACAGTCGGCGTATTTACCGTCACCTCCCGGGCCGGCATTGCCTCCTACAACAGGGCCTTGTATGGTGTTATAGGATGGCGCCATCGGAAATACGGTACTGGTTGCCGTATTTACCCATACATGCTGGCTGGGAACGGCAAGATCTTCGCCCACGACAGCGACATAGAGCTCACTGTCAGGGTAGGGCGAATTATTGTTGATCGTAAAGGGAACGGTTGTCTGCGCTTTTACCGGGACGCCGGTGAGCATCAGTAAAAGCAGAATGGGGTACAGTATTGTTTTCATAAGTAGGATTTTTGGGTTTTAAGATTTTTTAATCGTTAGTTTTTAATGACGGGGATACTCACAGGTTGTCGTCCCGGACTAAAGACCTTGAGGTAATACACGCCCCGGGGCAGGGCCATACCTTCAATGACGATTTCGTTATGCCCTTTATGCAGTTTACCTTTCTGTATGTTTTTGATCAGTCTTCCGGTCCTGTCGAAGAGCTGTATACTGGTAGGTCCACTTTCTTTCAGGTTCAGAAGCAATGTTGCCGATCCGGAAAAAGGGTTGGGATAAAGCGTTGCCGGGGCCTGTTCTTTGGCAGACAAAGCCGCATTACAGGGTCCGAGATATTCCCAGACATCCCAGGGGCCGGAATGTGTATCGGGATTTTCGTTTTGCGTCCACCATTTGGCCCGGTAGCGTCCGCCGTTATGCGAGACCTCGTCGTCAGCTACGTATATGGCTCCGGAACTCCAGGCAGGAGCCGTACATCCCGAGACCGAAGCAGCGGTAATCGTAACCTGCGCAGAAGCCGTATTTCCGTCATTATCCGTAACGGTAGCGGTAATGGTATAGGTGCCGTCAGCAGGTGGCGTCCAGGATGCGGTATACGTACCTCCCTGTGTTCCCGAAGCCGTAATGGTTTGATTATTTACCTGGAATACTACGGCAGTTATACTCCCGTCATCACTGGCATTGGCCGTAAGGGTCAGCGGGGACCCCGTGGTTACCGTACTGCCGTTAGCAGGAGCGGTAAAGTAGATGCCGGGATCACCTCCGTTACCCTGGCAATTATCCGGCGCTTCGTCGTGAATGGCGTTGAGCAGCGAAGTGGTTATATTATCATTGGTGTCCTGTGAGAGTTCCCAGATCATAATACCCGATGCCCGCTGTGCGGCCAGTTGGGTCTTCTGGCGGATGGTATTCAGACCGTTATAATAGTCGCCATTATACGTGTCGTTATTCGGGTTGGCCCCGTTAGCAACCAGGTTTCGGTAAGAGCTCCAGGAAGGACGGGCATAAAAGGGTACACCAAGTACGGCTTTTGAGGCCGGAAGCCCCCGGCCAAGCCAATAATCGAGGGTTTGCACCGCATAGCTGTAGGGCGAATGGGTAGCGCCGCTCCCGCCGTCATAAGCCATGAGGTTCAGAAAATCGACATGGGGAAATACACTGTCCAGTATACCGTCGGCATAATAGCCTACGGCAGCAACAGCAGCTGTAAGAAGCTTGCCGTTATTGTGCATAACCTCGGCGAGTTTCTGCATCATGGCGGCATAATTCTGGGGTTCGTTACCTTCCCGGGGATATTCCCAGTCGATATCCACACCGTCGAGATTGTATTGATTGACCAGGCTCAGCAGGTTGTCCGCAAAATTCTGGCGGGAAGTTGCGCTGGCAGCTAAAGTCTCGAATCCGGGATTGTTGAGGTCCGTCCAGCCTCCCACAGCGATCATGACTTTTACACCGCTGGCATGTGCATTCGATACGATCTGCTGTAGTTTGGAAGGGTTCTCGATGGCCGTAAGACTACCGTCGCCCGAAGCTTGCGGATTTATAAAAGCATAGATGATGTGGGTGAGCTTATCGTATTGAATTTCTGCAGCGGTCCCTGACCAGGAAGGCATATAGCCCACGATACGGAATTCGTCCGGACAATTCGATTCAGAGCTTACCGTAACAGTTACCGTTTCGGATGTGGTTGTCGTTCCGTCATCGGCAGTAGCCACAATACGGAGCGTATGACTTCCGGAAGGAATATCATTCCAGTCAAAACCATAAGGAGCTTCCGTATCTTCTCCCAGCTTATCATCGCCGTTAAAGAATTCTATTTTGGAGACCGGCCCTCCGGAGACCGAAGCTTCTATGCGAATATTTTCCCCGGCCTGAAGTGTTGTGCCGTTTTGCGGTGCGGTAATTTGCACGGTGGGAGCAACCGGACCGTCACCGGCAAAAGTTTCGTTGACTGTATTGATCAGTGGAGAGGACACCGAAGACCACCGTTTCAGTTTATTTCCGTATTGTTGTGCGGTTCCGCCGAATTTAAGGTCACCATATACTGTCCAGACAATAGCGCCCGCCAGTTGGTTGTCCATTATAAATTGCGATTTATAGGAAACAGACTCTTCATCGTCATAACTAAGGAAGTAATTATCTTTGGTGAGATAAGGTACTTTGGCCTGATCGTCCCAATGGCGGGTCCATCCTCCCGAACTCATGGTCTGTTCGATAAAGAAATGGTTAGGGGTACCGTCGTAGACATCTCTCGGCCAGTTGACAAAATCGGCACAGGTTACTATAGGGCCATCCGGCTGTACGGTCTCATTTCGTTTTTGAGTGGTAACATTCAATCCGGCAGGTCCGTCTGTAACCACACCACGGCCGTAAAACGGCATCCCGAAGTTTATTTTGCTTTTGGGTACACCGAGTGAATTCAGGGCGGTGAATGTAGATTGCCAGTTAAAATCGGGAGCTTCGGCACCGTCGTAGGGAAATAAAGGAGAATTGTGCCCTGCAATATCAGACCATCCGCCATTAAAGTCGTACGTCATAAAATTGAAATAATCCATCACCGCCGATAAGCCGGACCAGTTGAAACCCTGTATTTTTACAGGGTCGGCCGAGAAAGCAGCAGTAATCAGTTTATCCGGGCCTATGGCTGCACGAAGCTCCTGTACGAGGGTAAGAAAATTGGCATAATCGGCCTGACTTCCGGTAAAATTCATTCCCGCATAAGGCCCGGGATATTCCCAGTCAAGGTCGATACCGTCAAAACCAGTAGCGATAAGTTTCTGGCAGTCGGCAATAAAGACTGCTCTTTTTTGCGGGTCTGCAGCCATTTCCGGAAAATGTTTGCACATACTCCAGCCTCCTATGGAAGCCATCACTTTAACGCCGTTTTGGTGGGCGAGGTCGAGTACACCGGGAGCACCGTCTTCTTTGTGAAGCGGAAGGGGTAGCGAACCGCTAAGCCCCCATGAAGGATGTTGCCAGGTAGTACCGTTGACTTCCACGACGAAACCCTGTGCTTCCGCCCTGGTTTTTATTGCTTCACTGATGTAATGTACCGGTTCTGTTTCTCCGAATAGCAGGAGCATATCCCAACTGTCGTAGATACTGGTAAAGAAAATATCCGCAGGTTGCTGTACCTGGCCGTCCTGGTGAATATTCTTGTTACGCAGATCCCCGCTGTGTAACGACCCGTCCACAGCTACACCGAAAAAAGAATAATTGAGAATAGTGTATTTGGAATAGTCGATGTTGAGATGAGTCAGGGCTCCTGCGGACGGAAGTCCGGCTGCCGAACTCTTCCAGGCATCCCAGTTGGTGATGTAACCGATAATCTCTTTCTGATGATCTGCCGTGGTGGCGTTTCCGCCAGTACTTACCTGGGCACGGACATAAAGGACATTGACGAATGCAAAGCATACGATTAGGGGCATCATCCTTTTCCAATCAAAGGATGGTAGTAGGTGTAGGTTCATAATTTAGGGTATTTGTGTTTCGATAAAATAAATTTAAGTAGCAATTTCTTACTTGTTCAGACATTTAAAAATTACAAAAAAAATAGGTGTATGTGCAATTTTTTTAGCTAAGTAACATTATTTTATAGCTAAACAGACGGAATTTACTTACAAACATTTCTTACGATCCGAAACAATAATATCCTGAAAACTAATTGTGTTCTTAGCACATTTAAGCATCTTAATTACCGTCTGTAATAAAAGAGGAGTGGAAAGTCCCGCACGTTCAATAGTCCGGTAATGGTGAACAGGACAGAACAGGACACATTTTTTTGGAAATAATGATATTTTTGACCTGTAACTTTCAAGGAGACAAAAAAATTGTGATCACCGACATGGGATTGTTCTGCTGCCCTGATAAAGACTCTGTCTTTTTACATGAAATAGGATACCCGAAATTTATGCATGGTGTAACCAATAAAACCAAAACTATTTTTATGATGTTAAAAAAACTGCATGTAATAGTATGCCTTATGGCCTCTACCGTACTGCTGGCACAGGAAAAAGAACGTACCGGAACGGTAGTCGACGGACAGGGTATTCCCGTTCCCGGGGCTAATGTTCTTGTAAAGGGCACCAATAGAGGTACACAGACAGATTTTGACGGAAATTTTCAACTTCTGGCTTCCGAAGGGGAAACACTTATATTTTCATATATCGGTATGAAATCCGTAGAAAAAGTAATAGGCACGGAGACCACTCTGCATATAAGTCTTGAGGAGAATACCGAAAATCTCGATGAGGTCGTGGTTATCGGGTACGGAACCCAAAGCAAACGAAAGGTAACGGGGTCGGTAAGTTCGGTAGAAGTAGAGCAGATGGAATCACAGCCCAATACCAATGTGGCACAGGCCATGAGAGGACGTGTGGCAGGGGTACAGTTCAACGATAACGGCAGACCGGGACAAAGCGGTAACCTGCTTATCAGGGGACAATCGTCTCTCACCGCGAGCAATGATCCGCTGATCATACTGGACGGGGCTTTTTTCTACGGTGAACTCTCCGATATCAACCCGGCCGATGTGGCTTCTATGGAGGTGCTCAAAGACGCCAGTGCTACCGCTATTTACGGGGCAAGAGCGGCAAATGGGGTTATTCTTATTACGTCCAAAGGAGGAACTTCCGAAAAACCGCTTATACGTTTCAATACCTATGCGGGGTTTTCGGAATATGCCAATACTGTGCCGTTATATGACGCGGAGGGATACCTGAAACGCCGGAGGGACTATAATATTCAGAATGCAGGAGCAGGTGAAACACCCATACTGGACGTAGAAAATATACTCGATTCCCGGACGGAGTTATTACAATACCAGAACGGTGAAACCGTAGATCCCTGGAAATATGTTAAACAGGGAGCAGTACAGAGTTCGTATAATCTGAGCGTTTCCGGACGTACCGAAAAAACCAATTATTTTATCTCCGGAGGATATGTAGATGAAAAGGGACTGATCTATGGTGATAAAGCCAGCAGGTTATCACTGCGGATGAATATGGAAAACAAAATTACCCCCTGGCTTACCGTCGGGGTGAACAGCATGTATTCCCAGCGTAATCTTTCCGGTGTTAATGCCGATATCGAAGGGGTCTACTGGTTATCTCCCTATGCCCGTGTGCGTGACGAGAACGGGGAAATCCTTCCGTATCCGACCAACGACCAGCTATTGCTCAATCCGCTGTTCAATGCTACACAACGGAAAAATGAAGAGATATACAATAACCTGATGGCCAGTGCCTTCCTTAAAATAGATTTCCCTTTCCTGGAAGGACTTTCATACCGGTTCAATTATAACCCCAATATTCAATGGGGGCACAATTATACCTTTATTCCCATCTACAGACAACATGGGATTAACAATCTCGGTGCGGCCAATAAGACCAACGAAAACCGCTTCAACTGGCAGATGGAGCATATCGTTAAATTCGAAAAAAGGATAAAGGACCACAATTTCGATCTGACACTGCTATACGGAGCCAATAGCCTCTATATGGAGACTACCACGGCAGAAGGGAGAAACTTCTTTACCGATGTCAACGGGTGGGATAACCTGGAAATAGCCGATGTACAGCGCAACTATTCATCAGGAGAAGATCGTACGGGAGTATCGGCAATGGCACGGCTCAATTACCAGTTCAAGGACCGGTATCTCTTTACGTTTACGATGCGTAGAGACGGTTCTTCGGTGTTCGGGGCCAATAATAAGTATGGTAATTTTCCCTCTGCGGCGTTGGGGTGGATTGTTACCGAGGAGCCATTTATGGACGCAAGCCGGGAAAAGATCAATCTTCTGAAATTGCGTTTATCCTACGGGAAGATCGGTAACCAGGCGGTGTCCCCGTATTCTTCCCTGGATAAATCCATGTTCGACCAGTATGTTTTCGGGGATGGGAGCGATACCTATACCGGATCGTTCCCCGTATCGGATAATATGCCCAACCCCAACCTGAAATGGGAGACTTCCGTTTCTTTCAACGCTGCCATCGATTTCGGATTATTCAATAACCGCATAGACGGTACGCTGGAATATTACAACACCAAAACGACAGATCTCCTGACTGGGCGAAGTATCCCTACAGCCAATGGCTTTTCCAATGTGCTGACCAATATCGGGGAAATCAATAACAGGGGGGTGGAGATCACCCTGAACACCGTCAATGTCAATAAGAATGATTTCCGGTGGACATCTTCTGCGGTCTTTTCGTCCAATAAAAACGAGATCATACATCTCTACGGAAGTGATGCCGATGGCGACGGAAGAGAAGACGATGATCTTAATAACCGTTGGTTTATAGGACAGCCTATCGGTGTAAATTTCGATTATGCTTTTGACGGTATTTACCAGGAAGGCGATGAATTGCCGGACGGATACCGTCCGGGATGGGTACGGGTAAAAGATATTAACGGTGACGGACAGATTACCCCGGAAGACCGGACCGTACTCAGCCAGAGACAGCCGAAATACCGTATAGGGTTCGGTAATGATTTCCGGTATAAGGGCGTATCCCTTTCTTTCTTCCTGAATGCGGCGGCAGGCTGGAAAGCCCCGTTGCCTTTACTGGACCCGAGTCCGTATTCCGGAACCAATTACGCAGGAAGGTCTGTTAACATGATCGACGCAGGGTACTGGACACCCGAAAACCGTTCCGCCACCAGGCCATCCCTGAACTGGACCAACCCCCTGGGAATGTCTTTCTACCAAAGCCGTGACTTTATCCGTTTACAGGATATTACCATTGCCTATAATTTTACCGATGACCTGGTAAAGAAACTGGGGTTAAACGCACTTAAGGTATACGTCAGCGGACGGAATATATATACCTGGACAGACTGGATGGGCCCGGATCCCGAAAGCGGATACTCCACCATCAGGGACCTTTATCCTTCGGCCAGAACTATCGTAGGAGGACTCGATATCAGTTTCTAACCCATAAAATGCAAGAGATGAAAAACAATATAAATAATACCGTCTGTATAGTATTGATAGGGATTGCATCCGTATTGTCATCCTGTCAGAAAGATTTTTTAAAGGAAGAACCTATAGGAATTCCCAATTCCGGGAACCTGCTGGTGGATAAGGAAGGGTTTGAAAGTGCCATAACCGGTTTGCATATTGCAGCCAGGGAATTATTCTTTTACCCGGATGGCTCCAGGATGAGCTCTTTATGGTTGGGAACCGATGTAGCCTGTACGGGAGACCGTGGACTGGCTGATTTCGAAAACTATACCACCTGGCTTACCCCGACGCAATGGAGTGCCGAATTTTACTGGAACTGGGCTTACCTCGATCTTATTCCGCGGGCTAATAATATTATCGAATACATAGACAACCCCGATATCGAATGGAGCAGTGAAGCAGAAAAGAATGCGATTATTGCCGAGGCAAGGTTTTTCCGTGGGTATGCGTATAACCTTCTGGCCAACCTTTACGGAGGCGTACCGATAGTGAACAAGATCTCCGATAGCCCAAAGACGGATTTCGTAAGAAATACGCGAACGGAAGTCTATGAGTTTGTAAAGGAAGACCTGGAATACGCCAGCGAATGGTTACCTGTGGAAGCCCCGGAAGACGGCAGGATCGAGCAGGGGGCGGCCAATCATCTCCTGGCGGAAGTGTACATCAGTCTGGAAGATTATGAAGCAGCCATTGCCAGTGCTACGGCAGTGATCGGTTCACCCCGTTACCAACTGATGACCGAGCGGTTCGGGAATTATACCGATACCCCCGGCGATGTATATGCCGATCTGTTTAAAGACGAAAACCAGAACCGCTCTACGACAACCAATACCGAGACCATTTGGGCATTGCAGTTCGAATTTCAGACCCCGGGAGGTACTGCCGGAGGTCAAAAATGGTATGCCAACGGATGGTTGCGGGCGTGGGGACCAAAATGGTGGGACCTGAGAGATCCGGATGGTAATACCGGAATGGAACTTACAACGGATAGTCTGGGAAGAGGCGTAGCCTGGGTGAGACCCACCCCTTATTTTTATGATGAAGTATGGAAAGAAGATCCGAATGATATGCGAAACTCAAAGTATAATATCAAACGGAAATACTATTACAACAATCCGTCGTCTGCCTATTTCGGACAGGAGGTAAATCCGGCGACAATTCAGGCAGATACCATGGTCAACTATTATCCGATGATTATGAAAATAGAGCCGCAGTTGTTTCCCGAAGGCGAATCTTTCGGAAGGGCTTTTAAAGATACCTATATCATGCGTGTTGCCGAGACGTACCTGTTACGCGCAGAAGCGTATTGGCGTATGGGAAATTCCGAAATGGCCGCTGCGGATATCAACAAACTCAGAAACCGTGCTCATGCCGAAGAAGTGGAAGCCGCGGAAGTAGACCTGGATTATATTCTCGATGAAAGGGCAAGGGAGCTCATTATAGAAGAGCCGAGGAGACTTACGCTGAACAGGGTAGGGAAACTTGCGGAAAGAGTGAGAAAATACAATCCCGAAAGCGGAAGTTCCGTCCAGGATTATCACAATCTTTTTCCTATTCCGCTTTCCGCGATCGATGCCAATATAGACGTAGAGCTGGGACAGAATTTTGGATATTAACACAACAACACGTAAGTACAGGACAGTTGAACCCAAAGGAAGTTCTAAATTTGAAAAAACCTGCAACTTGTAACTTACAACCTGTAACCTGCAACTACATACATATCGTAGTATACAAAACATATTGGTATGAAATATTTTATAGTATTGGTTTCTTTATTATGTATCATTTTACCCGCAGATTACGGTTATGCTTCGGAAATATGGGTGTCAGGTAAAGGAAGCGATGAAAACCCCGGAACCAGAGAAAAGCCCCTGGCTTCCGTGGCTATGGCCATACGAAAAGCACGGGAATTGCGAAGGCTGGACGATCCGTCCGTAAAAGAGGGTATAGATATCATCATAGCTGACGGGACCTATGTATTGGACAGTCCTGTTCTGTTGAGGCCGGAAGATTCCGGTACGCCGGATAGCCCTACGATAATAAGGGCTGCCGAAGGGGCACATCCGGTGCTTTCGGGCGGACGTGCTATTGGCGGCTGGGAAAAGCTGCGGCAACCCGTAACAGGGCTCCCGAAAAATGCGGAAGGAAAGGTGTGGGTCACCGATATTCCTTTTGAGAAAGGAGGCTGGCTGCAGTTCCGGCAACTCTGGGTGAACGGAAAAAAGGCAGTACTGGCCAATACCCTGAACGATGGTACCCTGGACCGTATCCTGTCGGTAAACAAGAAAGAAGAAGCATTGTGGATCCCCACACCAAATATTACGTTTGGCAATGGTTCCCACCCGGAATTTATCATTCATCAGTGGTGGGCCATAGCCAATCTCAGGGTTAGAAATATAGAGAAAGAAGGCCGTAAAACCAGGCTTACCTTTGAGCAACCGGAAAGTACAATAGAATTCGAACATCCCTGGCCGGCTCCTTTTATCGATGAAAAGAAAGAATACAACGGCAATTCGGCGTTCTTTTTCAGCAATGCCATAGAATTGCTCAACAGTCCAGGGGAATGGTTTGCCGATTATAAAACCGGGAAAATATATTACTGGCCGGAAGAAGGGCAAGACATGCAAAATGCCGAAGTTATTGTTCCGTTTCTGCAATCGATTACTTTAATTAAGGGTACAAAAGACCGCCCCGTTTCCCATATCGGGTTTAAGGGGATAACTTTTGCGCATACCACCTGGCTGCGTCCGTCACATCAAGGACATGTGCCTTTGCAGGCCGGGTTTTATATTCTCGATGCTTATAAGCTGGAAGAACCGGGCACGCCGGATAAGGCCGCCCTCGAAAACCAGGCATGGATAGGACGGCAACCCGCTGCCCTGGAGGCCAGGTATGCCAGTGAGATAACTATAGAACGCTGCCGGTTTATTCATACGGCAGCAACCGCAGTCGATTTTGTGGAAGGGGTTTCGCACAGCCGGTTGGAAGGCAATGTGTTTTCCGATATCGGGGGTACCGGGATACAGGCCGGTTTTTTTGGCGATGCCGCTTTCGAAGCACATTTGCCATACGATCCTTCCGATCCGCGCGAACTGGTTCGCGATATAAGAATAGCGAACAACCTGGTTTCCGATGCGACTAATGAAGACTGGGGATGTGCCGGGGTCAGTGTGGGATACGCCCGGAATATAGCCATAGTACACAACGAAATAACCGATGTCAATTATTCCGGGATCTGTGTCGGATGGGGATGGACGAAGACTGTAAATGCTTCCCGGGACAACCTGGTGCACGCCAACAGGATACACCGGTTCGCCAAACAGATGTACGACGTGGGAGGGGTGTACACCCTCTCTGCCCAGCCCAATACCGAGATCAGCGAAAATGCCATCTATGACCTGCAAAAAGCGCCTTATGCCCATATTCCCGAACACTACCAGTATGTATACCTGGACGAAGGGTCTTCCTATATACGCATTATAAATAACTGGACCGAAAAAGATAAGTTCTTTTCCAATACGCCCGGTCCCGGGAATACCTGGGAAAACAACGGTCCTGACGTAGCTGAAGAAATCAAGGAAAAGGCAGGAATTCAACCGGAATACAGGGATATTTTAAAAAAATAGGTGCCGTATGATGTGGAAAAGGTCACCTTGTTACCGGTGAAGGTACGTTTGCCGGAAAGTTTACAGAAGTAGGGAGAGAAAGAAAAGTATGGGTTAATCGTGAAAACACCATGAAAGACAATAAAAAACTAAGACTTGGAATACTGGGGCTCGGAGAAGGGAGAAGCACTATGCATGCCGCTTTGTCCGGATCCGGGATAGAACTCGTACAGGTATGTGACCGGAATGAGGATTTGTGCCGCCACCGGGCAGAAGAGATGGGCTTCGGAAATTATACCACCGATTATGAGGATATGCTGAAAAACCCGGATATAGAAGCTATAGCGATCTATACCCCGGATCATTTGCATGCTACACACATCCGTGCAGCTTTGGAAGCCGGAAAGCACGTGGTATGTACCAAACCCCTGCTCGATGACCTTAAAGATGCACCGGGGTTACTGAAACTGCAACGGGAAAAGGGGTTAAAACTGTTTGTCGGCCAGAGTAGTCGTTTTTTCGAACCGATGAAACGGCAACGTAAAGATTACGAAGCCGGGCTTATCGGCGAATTGATTACCGTAGAAGCTTATTACCATGCCGATCATCGTTGGTTTCTGTCCAAACCCTGGTCGCTCGAATCCTCGTTTCAATGGTTGTACGGCGGACTCAGTCACCCCGTAGATTTTATCCGTTGGTATCTGCCCGATATCGAAGAAGTCATGGGGTATGGAATGCTGAGTGCCAACGGTAAAAAAGGAGGACTGAAAAACCCGGATACCATGCATTTTATCTTTAAGGCTTCGGACGGAAAGGTAGCCCGTGTTTCCGGGGCTTATACGGGGCCTGTACAGCCCGTAAACCGCGACAGTGAAATGAGCTGTGTACTCCGTGGTACCGAAGGCTGCAGCCAGGGCGATTATATGGACCTCCGTTATGCGATCACCGATAAAACCGGGGAGGAGCGTATGGTAACATGGGAGCATAAACTCAAATACTATTTTCCGTTTGAAGGGAAAAGCCACCATGCGGGAGAATACCGGAATTACCTCGAATATTTTGCCGCGAGCATACGAAATAATGAGACCGCCTATCCCGACCTGGAGGAAGGTATAGGGACCGTTGCACTTTTAAAAGCTATGGAACGGTCCCTGCAATCGGGAAAACCGGAGAAGGTAAAAGAAGTACTTCGGGAATACGGACTTTGATGAAGAAGTTTTCCGGATAAAGAACTTGGAGGTATAAGATTTAAGATGGAGAAATGAATATATACGATAAGCTGCAACCACTCGATTTTATTGTAGTAGGGCTTTACCTTGCTATAGTGATCGGTATCGGGGCCTGGGTGAGTTTCCGGAACAGAACTGCGGTTGGGGAGAACCCTTTTCTTGCAGGAAATTCGCTTCGGTGGCCTGGTATTGGTTTTACCATGTGGGGGACCAATGTTGGTCCCTCCATGCTTATCGCATCGGCCAGTATCGGGTTTACTACAGGTATAGTAGCGGGAAATTTTGCATGGTACGCCTTTATTTTCATATTTCTGCTTGCCGCCGTTTTTGCCCCGCGGTATCTTGGAGCCGGAACGGCTACATTGCCGGGATATATGGGAAACAGGTTCGGAGATACTACCCGCAACATACTCGCCTGGTACACCCTGATCACTATTCTGGTCAGCTGGTTATCGCTTACCCTGTTCGCCGGGGGAATTCTGATCCGGCAAATACTGGGACTCCCCATGTGGCTATCCGTTATGGTACTCCTGGCCATAGCCGCTTTTTTTACCATTGCAGGCGGACTTAAAACCATCGCGTATACCAATGTATTCCAGATGATCCTGCTTATCATAGTATCCCTCGCGCTTACACTTGTAGGCCTGGACAGGGCAGGAGGAACAGCTGCTTTGGCAACCGCCACACCGTCCGGTTTCTGGAACCTTTTTCTTCCCGCCGACAATCCCGATTATCCCTGGCCGGCCATTATACTGGGCTACCCGGTCATGGGCGTATGGTTCTGGTGTACCGATCAATCCATGGTACAATCGGTTCTGGGAGCAAAAAGTTTAAAACAGGGACAATTGGGAGCGAACTTTACAGGATGGTTAAAAATACTTGATGTTCCGTTGTTTATCCTGCCCGGAATATTGTGTTACGTACTTTTTCCGGACCTGGACGATCCGGATAAGGCGTATATGACTATGGTTACCGAACTTTTTCCTCCCGGTATGCAGGGACTGGTCATGGCAGTGCTTATCGCCGCGTTGGTCAGTACGGTAGATTCCGCATTAAACGCCCTGAGTACGGTGTTTACCATGGACATTTATGTGAAAAAATACAAACCGGAAGCAGGTTCCGCGGAAATCAGGAGAACCGGACACCTGGTAACTCTTGCAGGGGCGGCTATAGCTGTGTGTATCACGCTGGCTATAGACAGTATAAAAGGACTGAACCTGTTTGATGTATTTCAGTCCGTACTCGGATTTATCGCACCACCGATGACAACGGTATTCCTTTTCGGCGTATTGTGGAAACGGACGACCACAAAGGCGGTAAACAGTATACTCACTTTCGGAACACTGTTGAGTATGGGGACCGGGATATGCTATTTGTGGATCTTTCCGGCGGATACGTATGATTTCTGGCCACATTTTTTGCTTTTGTCCTTCTATCTTTTTCTGTTGCTGTCGGTTTTGATGGTACTGATCTCCCTGACGGACAAATCAGGTTCCGCAGAAGTATCTCCCGAAGAAAGAAAAGCTGCAGGGATGTCGGGTAAAGTACGCTGGCTATGGGGAGCCCTGGCGGTAGTTATGATCGTGTTGTATGTCCTTTTTAACGGGCGTTAGTAAAATATAAAAAGAGAGACCAACTATACTACGAATGAAAATGATTACTGAAAAATACAGGTATTGCTTAATACTGGCCATGGCGGTTCTATTGGGTTCAGGCAGTATACCGGCGGCGGCACAGGAACGCAGCACAGATGCCACCTGGATATGGTACCCGGGGGACTACGAAATATGGCTGAGTAATAAAATGCAGGCGCGGCGAACGGAACGCGGAGCGTTTTTCCCTCCCTTGTGGCGGTATTACAGTCCGTATGCCCTGGTCACTTTCCAGAAGCATTTTACACTTCCCGAAGAAGATGTGGTAGAGATTGTGGCAGAAGGCCAGTGCAAGATACAACTGGACGGGGCCATGTATTACGGCGATCCTTCCCGGGTACATATTCCGGCCGGGGCACACCATATTACTGTTAAAGTATATAACCAGGAAAAAACACCGGCGTTATTTGTCCGCGGAAAACACCTCGGGAGCGATGCTTCCTGGGAGGTCACGTACGAGGATAAAGAATGGATCGATGAAACCGGCCGAGCTTCCGGTCAGTCCGGAACCGAGTGGCAGCAGGCAGGGAGCTGGAATTTTGATAAGAAAGAAAACAAACCTTCGGAATTCCGTTTGTCTGTCACGCCGCAATATGCCACGAATGTCACACACGAAAATCACGGCTTTATAGCCGATTTCGGAAAGGAGACTTTCGGATATGTCCGCCTGCACGGATTGCGGGGTTCGGGTAAAGTATATTTGTACTACGGGGAATCCGAAGAAGAAGCCCGTTCCGTAGAAGCCTGTGAAACACTGGATGAAATTACCGTTGGCCCGGACATGAAAAAGGAGTACACGTTGAAGGATTCCAAGGCATTCCGTTATGTCCAGGTACGCACCGAAGGAACCGCTCAGCTCGATTCGGTCTCCATGCTCTACGAATACCTTCCGTTGGAATACAGGGGAAGTTTCAGGAGTTCGGACGAGCTGCTGAACAAAATATGGGACGTATCGGCCTATACGATGCACCTTACCACACGCGAGTTCTTTATAGATGGTATCAAGCGGGACCGCTGGATATGGTCGGGCGATGCCTACCAGAGTTACCTGATGAATTACTACCTGTTTTTTGACAACCCTTCGGTAAAACGGACCCTTTTTGCATTGCGGGGCAAAGACCCGGTAAAGAGTCATATCAATACCATAATGGACTATTCCTTTTACTGGTTTCTCGGGGTGTACGATTATTACCTGTATTCCGGCGATGAAGATTTTATAAAGCAGATCTATCCCGGGATGGTATCCCTGATGGATTTCTGCCTGCAACGCCGCAATGAAAATAATATGATGCAGGGACTGCCCGGGGATTGGGTATTTATAGACTGGGCAGACGGATTGAGCAAGGAAGGCGAAGTGAGTTTCGAGCAATTGCTCCTGGCGAGAAGCCTGGAAGCCATGTCTTTATGTGCAGGTATCGTAGAAGACAGTGAGGCCGCCGATTATTATAAAAAACAGGCAGGATCTTTAAAAGAACAGATATTTGATGCCTTCTGGTCTGCGGACCGGCAGGCATTCCTGCATCACAGGGTGAAAGGGAAAACGACTGATAAAATAACGCGGTACACCAATATGTTTGCCATTTTCTTCGATTACCTGGATGCCGCACAAAAACAAGGCGTGAAACAAGAGGTATTGCTGAACGATGAGGTACAGCAGATCACCACGCCGTATATGCGTTTTTATGAGCTCGAAGCACTTTGTGCGCTGGGCGAACAGGAATATGTTCTCGAAGAAATACGCGATTACTGGGGTGGCATGCTCGATCTCGGCGCTACTTCGTTCTGGGAAAAATATGATCCGTCGGAAAAGGGGGATGAACAACTGGCCATGTACGGCCGGCCTTTCGGGAAAAGCCTTTGCCATGCCTGGGGGGCAAGCCCGGTATATCTTTTCGGTAAATATTACCTCGGGGTACAGCCGACGGCTCCCGGGTATGCGACGTATACCATAAACCCGGTCCTCGGCGGACTAAAATGGATAGAGGGTAAAGTGCCTACGCCCGGCGGAGAGATCGAGGTGTATTGCAGCACCGGGAAAATACGTGTCCGCAGTACGGAAGGCAACGGTATATTGACTTTTAAAAGCAAGACCCGGCCGGTATGCAAAGAAGGAAAAATAACCCGGACCGAAAAGGATACCTACCAATTACAGCTCAGCCCCGGAACCACCTATAACATTCAGTATAAATATCAAAAGTAACCGTTAACCATGAGGAGACTATTTCTCTTACACCTTGTTTTTTGCATCGCCATACAGTTTCCGTTGTACGCTCAGCAGGAAAAGACCACCCAAAGACTTTATCTTTCCGGTAAAGGCTACCAGGATACCGAAACCTGGGAGTTTAAAATATCCGACGGAAGAAACGGCGGAACGTGGAGTACCATAGAAGTTCCCTCCGTATGGGAACAGCAGGGATTCGGTAAATACCAGTACGGAATTAAATTTTACGGCAAGCCACACCCCGAAGGTATAGCCGATGAAGTAGGAGAATACAAATACAAGTTTACTGTCCCCAAGGGATGGGAAAACCAAAGAGTGAAAATAGTATTCGACGGTTCCATGACCGATACCGAAGTCCGGATCAACGGACGTAAGGCAGGAGACAAACACCAGGGCGCATTTTACCGTTTTCAGTACGATATCAGCGGCTTGCTGAAATACGGAAAAGAGAACCTACTCGAAGTTACCGTAAGTAAAGAATCGGAGAACGGCAGTGTAAACCTCGCGGAACGAAGAGCGGATTACTGGAATTTCGGCGGTATCTTCCGCCCGGTTTTCCTGGAAGCCCGTCCCGCATATCATATAGACCGTACCGCTGTAAAAGCGGAAGCCGACGGAAGTTTCGAAGCCGATGTTTTTCTCGGCGAAGGGGCAACCGGACTTCGTGCGGAGGCGGTGGTTACAGACGTGGCCGGAAAAAAGAAAGGAGTACTGAAAGGTGAAGCGGTCCCGGGAAGCGATCGTATCCGTCTCTCCGGTACCTTCGAAGACATAGCACTATGGACCGCCGAGACACCAAACCTTTATCACGTGGATTTTTTACTGTACCGGGGAGATGAGCTTCTGCACAAAGTGTCTGACAGATTTGGTTTCCGGACGATAGAAATCCATAAGGGAGATGGTATTTATGTCAACGGACAGCGGGTATTGATGAAAGGGGTAAACCGCCACAGTTTCTGGCCCGAATCGGGACGTACGCTGAATAAGGAGCTCAATTATGCCGATGTACGACTCATTAAAGAAATGAATATGAATGCCGTACGCCTGTCGCATTACCCCCCAGATCCCGAATTTCTGGATGCCTGCGACGAACTCGGCTTGTATGTGATGGACGAACTCGGAGGCTGGCACGGACATTATGATGATGCCGTCGGGAAAAAACTGGTACGGGAAATGGTGACACGCGACCTTAATCACCCGTGCATTATTTTCTGGTCTAACGGAAACGAAGGAGGGTGGAATACCAACCTGGACAATCAGTTTGAAATATGGGATCTGCAAAAACGGCCCGTACTGCACCCGCAACAGGAACTCAGCGGGGTAGAGACCATGCATTACCGCTCTTACGGGGAAACCCTCGAATATTTCCGCGGAGAAGAGATCTTTATGCCCACCGAATTTTTGCACGGCCTGTATGACGGCGGACACGGGGCCGGCCTGTTCGATTATTGGGAGGTGATGAGAAAGCATCCGCGAAGCGGCGGCGGATATTTATGGGTGTATGCCGACGAAGGGATCGCCCGTACCGACCAGGGCGGTCGTATAGACAACCAGGGAAATTACGCCGCCGACGGTATCGTAGGGCCTCATCACGAAAAGGAAGGCAGTTTTTATACCATAAAAGAAGTGTGGTCGCCCGTAGTGGTCCTGCAGGACGAAAAATTACCGGAAGATTTCGACGGTGTATTTACGCTCGAAAACAGGTACGACTTCACCAATACCAATCAATGTACGATAGCATGGGAACTGGCAGCGTTTCCGGCACCCGGGGATAAAAGTGCCGGACATAAAACCATCACCGGGAAAACCATCAAGGGCCCCGATATAGCCCCGCATGCTGCGGGAGAATTACAGCTAAAACTGCCGTCGGACTGGAAAAAGGCCGATGTACTGTATCTTAAGGCTCAGGACCCGGAGGGAAAAGAACTCTGGACATGGAGCTATACCTGGGATAAAGTGAAAAAACCGGTAATGACGGAGCAGAAAAAAGAAGCCGCTGTCACAGAGACCGCCGCGTATTACGAAGTTTCCGCATCCGGAACACAGATAAGGATAGACCGTAAGACCGGGAAGTTGTTACAGGTATGGCAGTCCGGTAAGAAAATAGCATTCGGTAACGGCCCCCGTTTTATCGCAGCCCGCAGGGGAGACCGTACGCTCGACGGTACCGTAGACAAGGAAGCGGCAAAAGGAGAGGACCGTATATATAAAGAAATTGCTTACGAGGAAAAACTACGGCATATTGCTGTTGAAGAAAAAAACGGGGAGGTCACTGTGACCGCCGGGTATTTCGGTCCCTTACAGCAAGTCAGATGGACGGTAAAAAAGGATGGCACCGTACAACTGGATTACGATTATGAATATCACGGGATCGTGGAACTGGTAGGTGTATCGTTCGATTATCCCGAAGACCACATGGAGCAGATCAGGTGGCTGGGAAAAGGACCGTACCGGGTCTGGCAGAACCGCTTGCACGGTACGACCCTCGATGTCTGGGAAAACGAATATAACGACCCTGTTCCCGGGGAATCTTTTGTATATCCCGAATTTAAAGGGTATTTTGACCAATGGCGATGGGCGGTTTTCCGTACGTCAGAAGGAGAGATCCGGTTGCGGAACGGGAACCCGGGCAGTTATCTCGGAGTGTACACCCCGAGAGACGGAAGAGATGCGCTGCTCTATACCTTACCGCAAACCGGAATTGCCGTGTTTGATGTTATTCCCGCGGTACGTAACAAGGTAAATGCGACCGATCTGGTAGGCCCTTCATCCCAACCGCAATGGATAGAAGGACGTAAAAAGCATACCTTATACCTGGAATTCAAAACTGACTAAGCAGACTGCGAAGGTGTACTTCGCCGGTGAAAATCGTAATGATATGAACAAAAACAAAATATATATCCCCGTAATCCTGGTCTTTTTGGTCCTTTCTGCGGCATGTGTCCGAAAGGAACAGAAAAGAGAGATCACCGATACCGTCATGCAGGAGATCTACGAGGAGATAAAAACCCCGTACAAATACGGACTGGTCATGGTCCCGCCGAATGATTCCCTGAAGATGGACTGCCCCAGCATTTTTCGCCGGGACGGCAAATGGTATATGACGTATTTGATGTACGATGGTCGCGGTTACGAAACCTGGCTGGGAGAGAGTGACGACCTGTTGCACTGGGAGACAAAAGGAAAGATCATGTCGTTTTCCGATACCACCGACTGGGATGTGAACCAGAAAGCCGGGTATATAGCCTTACAGGATTATACCTGGGGAGGTAGTTATGCCTGGGAAACTTATGACGACAAATACTGGATGAGTTATTTCGGAGGGGATAGCAGGGGCTACGAGGCCGGAATTTTATCCATAGGTATGGCTTATACGGAAGAAAACCCCGCTGAAGTTCACGAATGGAAAAGGCTATCCGGGCCCGTACTGACGCCGAAAGATGATGATGTGAGCTGGTGGGACAACAGTACCATGTACAAAAATTCGGTGATACGGGATAAGAACCGCGAAACCGGTCACGATTTTGTAATGTATTACAATGCCCGGGGAGACAGTATTAATCCCGCACGGGGTGCAGAACGTATAGGGATGGCCGTATCCGACGATATGAAACACTGGAAACGCTTCGGTAAAGCCCCTGTGATCAATCATCATAAAGGAATCTCCGGGGATGCCTATATTCAGCGCATAAACGATGTCTGGGTGATGTTCTACTTCGGTGCCTTCTGGAAGGAGGGAGCATTTAACCGTTTTGCAGTATCCAACGACTTAATAAACTGGAAAGACTGGGAAGGCGATGACCTTATCCGTTCTTCCGAAGATTACGACAACCGCTTTGCACACAAGTCCTTTGTCGTAAAACACGATGGTGTGGTATACCATTTCTACTGTGCCGTAAACGATAAGGATCAGCGGGGCATTGCCGTAGCCACCTCAAGAGACCTCGGAAAAAGTGAAATGTATTTTGTACGGGAGCATGATAACTAACAGGGCGCTATATAGTATATGGATGTTTTTCACCGGCTGCTGTATGGTTACGGGGCAGACGGTGACCGGGGAGCCTGCCGGAATTCCCCGGCCACCGGGGGTCTATACGGATACGCCCTGGGAAGAACCTTTGGTAACCGGTATACACCGGGATGCGGCCCGTACTACGGCGTATTCGTATACCACGGTAGAAGATGCCCTGGAAGGAGACCGGGAAAAAAGCCGGATACAAATGCTCAATGGCATGTGGAGTTTCCGGTATAGTACAAACTTTCAACAAGCCCCCAAAGATTTTTATACCCGAAAAGCAGAAGGATGGGATGCTATAGAAGTGCCGTCCAACTGGGAGATGAAAGGCTATGACATTCCCATATACAAGAGTGCGGTATACCCCTTTCGTCCGGTGAATCCGCCTTTTGTCCCTTCAGATTATAACGGGGTCGGGTCCTATCAGCGTACATTCACCATACCCGCAGACTGGGATGGGAAAAATATCACTCTTCATTTCGGGGCAGTGAGCTCGGCCTTCCGCGTATGGGTAAACGGAAAATTTGCCGGTTACGGGGAAGACAGTTTTTTACCTTCCGAATTTAATATTACGCCGTACTTAAAAAAGGGAGAAAACACACTTTCCGTTCAGGTATTGCGCTGGAGCGACGGTTCTTATCTGGAAGACCAGGATCACTGGCGGATGAGCGGCATACAACGGGAAGTATACCTGATGGCGGAACCCCCATTGCGGATACGCGATTTTTTCTGGCAGGCCCAACTGGATAAAAATTATAAAGATGCCCTTTTTAAACTGCGCCCGGATATAGAGAACCTTACCGGGGATACGGTCAAAGGATATACGCTACAGGTACAATTGTACGATCCGGAACATCGAAAAGTCTTTGCGCAGCCCATGGAAAAAAACGTAGCGGATATCCTCAACGAAAGTTACCCGAGGCTGGATAACGTAAAGTTCGGCATGTTCGAAAAGGAAGTGAAAGCCCCCCGTAAATGGAGTACCGAAACCCCCGATCTGTATACCGTGGTATTGGTACTCCGCAACCCTTCCGGGGAAATAGAGGAAGTAAAGAGCAGCAGGGTAGGTTTCCGTTCCGTGGAATTCTCCGAAGAGAACAGCAAATTACTGATCAACGGTAAAGAAACCTATGTATACGGGGTCAATCGTCACGATCACCATCCTGTACGGGGAAAAGCGCTTACCCGCGAAGATATCGAACAGGACATAAAGACCATAAAACAATTCAACTTCAACCTTATACGTACCAGTCACTACCCGAACGATCCGTATTTCTATGAGCTTTGCGACCGATACGGTATTATGGTCATGGATGAGGCCAACCTGGAAACCCACGGTCTCGGGGGAAAACTCGCCAATGATACCCGCTGGTTGCACGCTCACATGGAAAGGCTTACCCGGATGGTGGAACGCGATAAAAACCACCCTTCTATAATCTTCTGGAGCCTGGGCAACGAGGCCGGGAAAGGCCCTGCCTATGCCGCTATGGCCGGATGGGTGCACGATTATGACCAGACACGCCCGGTGCATTACGAACCGGCCCAGGGCAACCCGAGACTTGAGGGATATATTGCTCCCGGGGAACCCGGCTACCCGGAAGATCACGCCCACCGTACAGAAAACCCGACGGATGAACCCTATGTAGATATGGTAAGCCGTTTTTACCCGGGGGTGTTTACCCCGAAACTGCTGACGGATCAAAAGACAGATACCCGGCCTGTGATCTTTGTCGAATATGCCCATTCCATGGGAAATTCTACCGGGAACCTGAAAGAGTTATGGGATGAATTCCGTTCGCTGCCCAGGGTCATCGGCGGCTGTATCTGGGATTTTAAAGACCAGGGATTGCTGAAAAAGGATACTGTCAGCGGTGAAGAATTTTACGCTTACGGCGGAGACTACGGGGAAAAACTGCACGACGGCAATTTTAATATCAATGGTATAGTCGCTTCCGACGGACGTCCGAAGGCGGCCATGTATGAATGTAAATGGGTATTCCAGCCGGTAAGCAGTGTCCTGGAAGGAGAACAGTTGCGGGTCACCAACCGGCAGGCAGCCGTATCCCTGTCCCGCTTTATTCCGGAGATAACCATACTGAAAAACGGCAGGGAAGTACTTCGCAAACCATTGCCCGCCATGCATGTCCAAGCCGGGAAGGATACCACTTTCAGCGTAGCCCCGTATCTTCCGGAGAAGGACGAGGGTTCCGAATACCTGTTACAGATAGATTTCCGCTTGCCTGATGCCCGGCCATGGGCTCCGGAAGGTTATTCCGTAGCCTCCGACCAGTTTGTACTGCGCAGGCATGCCGGGGTAAAAGCCGGGACGGATGCACCTGTTATGGAAACAAAAACAGAGGTGGCCGCAAGTGCCGGGACCTACACGGTAAAAGGTGAGGGCTTCCGTATCCGTTTCGATCGGAAGAACGGGGCGTTGGTTTCTTATGAATATCGCGGGGAAGAACAATTATCCGGCCCTTTACTGCCGCATTTTACCCGGCCGCTGACCGATAACGACCGAAAGGGCTGGAAGCCGCAGGAGAAACTGAAACCCTGGTACGATGCCAGCCCCGTACTCCGGAAAATGCAAAAAGAACAGGAAGGGGATACCATCCTCATAAAAAGTGTTTACACCGTGATCCCTAAAAAAGCGGAGGCAGAGATCACGTACCGTATAGCGACGGACGGTACCGTACATGTCAATTATCACCTGAAGGCTTCGGAAGACCTCCCGAATATTCCCAAAGCAGGAATGCAGGGGGCAATAAAAAACAGCTACAGGAAGATTTCGTGGTACGGAAAAGGCCCGGCGGAGAATTATATCGACCGCAATCACGGGTTCAATACCGGAATATACAGTATGTCTCTGGATGCGTTTACGGAACCCTATGTGATGCCGCAGGAAAACGCCAACCGTACCGATGTACGATGGATGGCCTGTACGAATGAAGGGAATACCGGAGGGCTGTTGGTGGTGGCGGGAAAATCCCTTTTGAGTATGAGCGCCTGGCCTTATACCGAAGCAGCTATAAACAAGGCAAGGCATACTTACGAGCTTGAAGATGCCGGATATATCACTTTGAATATCGATCTCAGGCAAATGGGCGTGGGAGGTAACGACAGTTGGTCGGAGGTAGGACAGCCTCTGGAAAAATATCAGCTCCCTTCGGGCCGGTATAGCTACGATTTTTACCTGCAACCCGTAGGAGGAAACGAACGGAGATTACAGCAAGCATTACAAAAGTATTCGTATTCATTATGATAAGATCATTTCGCATAGTATACCTGTTTCTGGTATTCCTGATATTTTTGGGGTGTAAGGAAGATACGGAAGCCCCCGGTAACGACGACGGTTTTCAGCCTGCGACAGACACTTCCCGGCCCTGGGTATACTGGTACTGGATGCAATCGGCCTATTCGAGGGAAGGCATTACGGCCGACCTCGAAGCCATGAAAGAAGCCGGGATAGGAGGAGCCTATCTCATGGCGATCAAAGGTCCGGCCGATCCGCCGCTGATCGACCCTCCGATACTGCAATTAAGTGCGGAATGGTGGGAAATGGTCGGTTTTGCCATGCAGGAAGCGGACAGGCTGGGAATAGCCCTGGCCATGCATGCTTCGGACGGATTTGCCGTAGCCGGAGGGCCGTGGATAACCCCGGAACTGTCCATGCAGAAAGTGGTCTGGTCCGACACCCTGGTGGAAGGCGGTAAAAAACTGGAGATATCCCTTCCCGTTCCTCCTAATTACAAAGGGTATTATAAGGATATAGCCGTTTTTGCCCTTCCCGTAAAAAAGAAGTATGACAACAGCACCGAAGTATCACCGCGGATCACATGGAGCCTGAAAGAAGAAAAAAAACCGGGCTTTCTCAGTAACCGGAAGGAGGAAGGAACCGCAAAGATGTACGAAAAAGGCTGGATACAATACAGTTTCGACAAGCCCTTTACCTGCCGGAATATCAATATCGTTACCGGGGGAAACAATTACCAGGCACACCGGCTAATCGTGGAAACCAGTGAAGACGGTGTACATTTCGATCGTGTTACAAGGCTCGAACCACCTCGGCAGGGCTGGCAGGACACCGATGCACCGTACACCCATGCCATTGTACCCGTAACATCGCGTTATTACCGTTTTGTCTACGATCCGGAAGGTTCCGAACCCGGTGCCGAAGATCTCGATGCCGCCAAGTGGAAGCCTTCGCTGAAGGTAAAAAAAATTATACTCTCCGGGGCCCCGAAAATCGACCAGTACGAAAGCAAATCCGGACTGGTATGGCGGATCAGTCCCGAAACCACAACCTCCATGATCGCGGAAGAAGATGCGATAGCTAAGGAGGACCTTATCAATATTACCGCCCGGGCCGATGCCAAAGGGAAACTCTCCTGGGAGGCCCCGGCCGGAATGTGGAAGATCATGCGTTTTGCACATACGTCAACCGGGCATACCAATGCTACCGGGGGTGGGGGCGTTGGGCTTGAAGTAGATAAATTTAATCCGGAGGCCATCCGCCTGCAGTTCGACAAATGGTTTGGCGAAGCCATACGGACAGCCGATCCCGATCTGTCGCGGAGGGTATTAAAGATGCTGCATATCGACAGCTGGGAATGTGGCAGTCAAAACTGGTCGCCTGTTTTCCGTGAAGAATTCCGTAAAAGAAGGGGATATGATCTTGTGGATTATCTTCCCGTAATGGCGGGGATACCTATAGATAATGCCACGACCTCCGAAAAGGTATTGTACGATATCCGGAAGACCATTGCCGAACTGGTGACCGACACTTTTTTCGGTACTATGGCCACGGAAGCAAAAAAGGCAGGAGTGGCTTTCAGTGCCGAAAACGTAGCACCCACAATGGTGAGCGATGCCCTGAGCCATTTTCGGTATGTGGATTATCCCGGGGGAGAATTCTGGCTGAAAAGTCCGACTCACGATAAGCCCAACGATATGCTCGATGCCATTTCCGGGGGGCATATCTACGGAAAAGATATCATACAGGCAGAAGCCTATACCGAATTGCGGATGGATTGGGATGAACACCCCGGCAACCTGAAAGCATTGGGCGACCGGAATTACGCACTGGGGATCAACCGGTTTTTCTATCACGTTTTTGTGCACAATCCGTGGACCGACCGAAAACCGGGGATGACACTCGACGGGGTAGGGACCTATATACAGCGCGACCAGACCTGGTGGAAACCGGGAAAAGCATGGATAGATTATGCACAGCGTGTACAATACCAGTTGCAAAAAGGAAGCCCGGTTATAGACCTTGCCGTTTTTACAGGGGAAGAAATTCCGTCACGGGCCCTGTTGCCCGACCGTCTCGTATCCCTGTTTCCCGGGGTATTCGGAGAAACAACCGTTAAAAAAGAACAAACCCGGCTGGACAATAAAGGGCAGCCCCTGGCAAAAATGCCGAAGGAAGTCACGTATTCGGCCAATATCACCGATCTTTCGCAATGGGTCAATCCCATGCACGGCTATACATACGACTCTTTTAACCCGGATGTATTACTGAATGCGGCAAAGGTAGCGGACGGAAAAGTTACTTTCGGCAGTGGTATAGCATACGGAGCACTGGTATTTCCCGGCAGGCGAAAAATGTCGCCCAACACCATGATGTCGGTCGACGTAGTAGAGAAAATCCTGGAACTCGTCCGGGACGGGGCTACGGTTTTCCTGGGAGATAAACCGCAGCGCACCCCCGGGCTGAACGGTAAAGAGGAGATCGAAAAATGGCAAAAGACCGTAAACCTTCTGTGGGAGGAAGGAGATGAAAATAAGGCGGTCCTGAAAATTGGAAAGGGACGGATAGTCCGGTTGCCATATACGCAAAAAGATTTTTCAGCCGTAGGTATTACCCCGGATATACGGTTTACTTCACCGGACGGAGCCAGGGAAGAACAGGATATAGCCTATACACATCGCCGTAGCAATGCGGAAGACATCTATTTTATTTCCAACCAGAAAGAGGAAAAACGGCAAGTGCTGGTTTCTTTCCGTATTCATGGGAGGGTGCCCGAATTATATGATGCAGTCTCCGGGACAGTTACAGTACTTAAAGAATGGAAAACAGAAGGCGAACGTACCATACTGCCATTGCAGCTGGATAAAAATGCTTCGGTATTTGTCCGTTTCAGGGAAAGAACCGCGGAAGCATCCCGTAAGGAAGGCAGGAACTGGCAAGAATTTCAGACGGTACAGGAGATTACCGGCAATTGGAAAATAAGCTTCGACCCGGCATTTCACGGTCCTAAAGTTCCGCTAACCGCACACTTGTTCGACTGGAGCACCTCCGGAAATGACAGCATCCGGCATTACTCCGGGACCGCCACTTACGAAAAGACCTTCACCTGGGATGGAAAAAAGGAAGGTATATGGTTACACCTCGGTGACATAGCCAATATAGCCGAAGTAACGCTCAACGGAACAGATTGCGGTACGATATGGACATTCCCGCACCGGGTTGCTGTGGCTCATGCCCTGCAAAAAGGAGAAAACAGGCTCAGGATAAAGATCACCAATACCTGGGCCAACAGGCTTATAGGCGACCAAAAACTCCCGGAGCCGGAACGGCTGACCAAAACCACTGCCCCGTTTCGCCTGCAGGATACCCCGTTGCTAAAAGCAGGATTGCTCGGCCCGGTACGGTTGGAGAGCGAAGATTAAGACCGGAAAATCATGAAACAAACAGCACACATATTCCTGTTCCTTTTCACCGCACTGCTATGGGGTCAGGCTCCCGTGCTGGAAGATTACAACCCGGTCTGGACAGTGCAGAGCAGCAATGCATCGGAATCCATGCCGCTGGGAGGAGGAGATATAGGACTGAACGTTTGGGTAGAAAACGATGCACTTTACTTTTATATATCCCGCAGCGGTACTTTTGACGAGCACAATACCCTGCTGAAACAGGGACGGGTAAAAATAGAACTGGACCCGAATCCCTTCGACGAAAATTTCCGCCAGGAACTGTTGCTTAAGGACGGTTATATGGAAATAAGCGGAAAAGATACCCGGATAACCTTATGGGCAGATGTATTTGCCCCCGTCATTCATACCGATATACAGAGCAAATCTCCGGTTTCCGTAAGTCTTTTTTACGAAAACTGGCGGTTTCGGGACAGGGAAGTAAAGGGAAAAGGCAACAATGCCAATTCGTATAAATGGGCACCGCAGGGAAAGATAATCACCTATCGCGATTCGGTGAATTTTATCGGCAATAATATTCGCTTTTACCATCGCAACCGGCAGAAGACGGTATTCGATGTGGCCGCACAACAACAAAAGCTGGACACTGTAAAAGATCAATTATACAATCCGCTTGCAGGGCTTACCTTCGGTGGGTATATACAGGCTCCGGGAATGGTGGCGGCAGATACGGTCCGGGGTACCTATGCGGAGACTGCTTTCAAAGGCTGGAAATTACAGAGTCCCGGACCCGTAAAAAAACAGCAGGTACACCTTTATCTACATACGGAGCAAACCGAAGATACGGCAATCTGGGAAAAAGGGATGAAAGCGCAGGTAGCAGATTATCAGAAGGAAGATTATCAGAAAAAAGAGAAGCGTACCATTCGGTGGTGGAACGATTACTGGCAGCGGAGTTATATTTTTACAGGTAATCGCCGGGCCGGGACAAGAGATTCGCTATGGCAGGCAGGCAGGAACTACCAGTTGTTCCGCTATATGCTGGGATGCAATGCCTACGGAGAGTATCCGACCAAATTCAATGGCGGGCTCTTTACCGTCGATCCGGTCTATGTGGACAGTACGCTGCCGTTTACCCCTGATTTCCGCAACTGGGGCGGAGGTACCATGACTGCACAGAATCAGCGGCTGGTCTATTTCCCCATGCTCAAAAGCGGGGATTTCGATATGATGGATGCCCAGTTGGATTTCTATCGCCGCCTGCAAAAAAATGCCGAATTGAGAAGTGAAGTGTACTGGGGGCATGCCGGGGCCTCTTTTACCGAACAACTGGAGAATTTCGGATTGCCTAACCCGGCGGAATATGGCTGGAAACGCCCTGTCGGTTACGATCCCGGCATGCAGTACAATGCATGGCTGGAATACCAGTGGGATACCGTACTGGAATTTTGCCTGATGATGCTCGAAAAATACCGCTACAACAACGAAAATATAACATCCTCTATTCCTTTTATCATAAGCTGCGTGCGCTTTTTTGATGAACACTATCAATACCTGGCCCGGCAACGGGGGGCAAAAAAACTCGATCAGGACGGGAACCTGGTATTGTACCCCGGTTCTGCCGCCGAAACGTATAAGATGGCGTATAATGCCAGTTCTACCATAGCCGGGTTAGCGGTTATAACCCGCAGGCTTTCGGGCTTACCCGAAACTATGGTGAGTGAAACAGACCGCAGGTATATCCGGGAAGTACGGGAGCGTATTCCGCCGCTTGCCTTCCGGGAAATAGAAGGACATAAAGTACTGTCGCCAGCCAGGGTATGGGAAAGGATCAATAATACCGAGGTGCCACAGTTATACCCGGTTTATCCCTGGCGTTTGTACGGGGTGGGCAGGCCCGGACTCGATACGGCCCGGAACACATGGAATTATGACCCCGATGCTATAAAATTCCGCAGCGCCGTGGGATGGAAGCAGGATAATATTTTTACCGCGGTCATGGGGATGACAGCCGAAGCCATGCAGTTTACCCTGAAAAAGATGGCCGATTCCGGCAGGAGGTTCCCGGCATTCTGGGGCCCCGGATTCGATTGGGTTCCCGATCACAACCACGGCGGTTCCGGGATGATCGGGATGCAGGAAATGTTATTGCAGACCGTCGGGGATACCATATACCTGTTTCCGGCATGGCCTGCAGATAAAGAGGTGCATTTTAAACTGCATGCCCCGCAACAGACCACCGTAGAAGCACATTGGGCAGAAGGAAAACTGAAAACCCTGAAAGTCACCCCGGCCGAACGAAAAAAAGATGTGATTAACCTGTTCGGTCGCCCGGACATTAAAGAATAAAACCCTATGGTTCAGTTCAGAGTAAAAAACCTGCAACTGAAACCAGTAACCCGGTGGCTTCGATACATTCCGGCAAAACCGGGACACTCAGCCACCTCGGTGACTAAACTAACAACTAAGAACTAACAAACCAAAACAATGAAAACCTTTGTAAAAAATCATATCAACATACTGTTATTATGCTTTCTGAGCATCACAGGAATGCAGTGTGCGGAACCTCAGAGGGCTTCGGAAAAAACAGTAAAGATAGATCTTGATTTTTCCGGGCGCCGGCAGAAAGAAGTACATCATCCCGGGTATTTGCCCTGGAGGATCAATGAAGGCGAAGAAGCAGAAAAAGAGATAGAGGGTGTAAAATTGCACCTCAGGGGCGATATATCCTCTTCCTGGTATAAGGCCGGGATACAGAAGGGAGGAGAAAACCTGCTGATCAACGACGGGCTTAGAGCCAAAAAGCAGGTAACACTCACCATAAGCGGACTTCCGGAAGGGGAGCACACTTTGCTTACCTACCACAACACCTTCGACAGTCCGGAAGCCAAAGCATTTCGCCCGGTAAAGATTTATGTCAACGACCAACTCAGGGAAACAGTGTCTCCGAGTAACAGGGCTTTGCATATTGCAGATGCGGGTATGGCCTATATTAAATTCACCGTAAAAGGTAACGAGAAAACAGTGATCCGTTTCGAAACCGGGACTTCCGGCGGAGTAGCCAATAAAAATCTCGTAATTAACGGTCTCGAAATCGATACTCCTGATAAAAGAAAACAGGTTTTTAATCCTTCGCCAAAAAATAACGACTGGCATGTGCAGGGGGCAGAATATCGCCTGGGTTGGGAAGCACCCGAAGGAAGCAGGACTTTCCGGGTTTATTTCGGAGAGGATAAAAGTACCGTGGCTGCTGCTACGACGGAGTCTCCGGAATACCGGGGAGAACGCAGTGAAAAAACTTTTGATACCGGCAAACTGTACAGTAGGAATACCTATTACTGGCGGGTGGATGTCATTGATAATACCGGGGATATTACCCGTGGTACCGTCTGGTCTTTCCGCCCGGCGCAGCTGGCATTTCCCGGGGCGGAAGGTTACGGCCGTTATGCCATAGGTGGCAGGGGAGGAAAAGTCGTGGCGGTCACCAATCTCAACGACAGTGGTCCCGGAAGCCTTCGCGAAGCCGTAAACAATGATATAGGTCCGAGAACCATAGTGTTTAACGTATCCGGAAATATAAAACTTAAGTCCCGTCTGGTTGTTAACCAGCCTTATATCACCATAGCCGGACAAACCGCTCCGGGAAAAGGAATCTGTATAAGCCGTGCACCAGTCGGCCTTACCGGGAATGACGGTATTATCCGGTTCCTTAGAGTGCGTATAGGAGCCGGAAGAACTTTTGACGGAATGGGACTCACCGGGGCCGATCACAGTATTATAGATCACTGTTCCATAAGCTGGACCATAGACGAATCGTTCAGTTCACGCGGGGCACATAACATTACTTTGCAACGAACCCTGATCTCCGAAGCCCTGAATGTAGCGGGGCATGGCAAGTACGAAAAAGGAAAAATGCACGGTTATGCGGCCTCCGTGGGAGGGGACGTGGGAAGTTTTCACCACAATCTTTTAGCGCATAATTACGGTCGCAACTGGAGTATGGCAGGCGGAGTTAACGGAGACGGTTATTATACCGGCCGGCTCGATATCCGTAATAATATTGTGTATAATTGGGGACACCGTGCTACGGATGGCGGTGCCAACCAGGTCAATTTTGTCGGAAATTATTATAAACCGGGCCCCTCGACCAATTTCTTTTATGCGCTCAATGCACAACACGAAGGTGTAGGGCTCGGAAAGCAGCAATACTTCTTTGACGGTAATATAATGCCCGGCCATTTCGGAGTATCGGACCAGGAAAAAGGCCGGACCATATCCGTTTCCGGTCTGGCGGAAGTTGATTATGAGACCTATGTGGAACAGCCGTTTTTTGAACCCTATGTGAAAACGCAATCCGCCGAAGAAGCTTTTAAAAATGTGCTGTCCGATGTAGGAGCCAACCAACCGGAACCCGACCAGCACGACAAGCGGATAATACGGGAAACAAGAGATGGTACCTTTACGTATAAGGGAAGTATCAGCGGACTCGAAGGGATGATAGACACCGAGAGCGATGCAGGCGGTTGGGAAGACTATCCCGAAGAGCAACGCGCTCCCGATTGGGACACCGACCATGACGGATTGCCGGACTGGTGGGAAAACGCCCGGAACCTGAACCCGGCATCGCCGGAAGGAGATTTCTCCGACACCCATACCGACACGGATAAAGACGGTTACACCGAACTCGACAATTACCTCGACTGGATGGCACAACCACATTATTTTATAAACCCGGGGGAGGAGATCACCATTTCCGGAGAAGATTTGTTTGCCGGATATGACGATCATCCGGAATACACGATCCCGGAACAGGATACTATGAAAACAACAGCAGAAAACGGAAAGATCACCGCAGTTGCCGTTAAACCCGGATTTGCCGGTTTTGAAGTGGAAGTAAAAGATGCTGTCGGCGATACCATGCGCAGAAAAGTGAATGTGTTTGTAAAATAATCCGGTGGCTTCGATACATTCCGGCGAAGCCGGAACACTCAGCCACCTCGGGACGTCTGTAACCTGTAATCAAACCAACAACAACAATGAGAACATACAAAAGAGTATTATACATCATAACATGCTTCGTGGTTCACGGGATCACGGCCCAGGACAAATCCCTGGTAAATACCTCCGAAAGCCCTTATGCCCGGCTACGGGGAGCAGGACTGGCCGACGTGTCCTGGACCAATGGTTTCTGGAAGGAACAGTTCGATATTGCGAATAACAGTACCTTACCGTATATGTGGGATCTCTATCACGATGCAGAGACCACACATGCCTATCGCAATTTCGAAATCGCTGCCGGGCTGATGAAGGGAAAGCACGACGGTCCCTCTTTTCACGACGGGGATTTTTACAAGATCATGGAGGGCATGGCCGCCATGTACGCAGCCACCGGGGATAATACGCTCGACAGGCAACTCGATGAGGCCATAACCCTTTTAGCCGGAACACAACGGGAAGACGGCTATATACATACACCGGTACTTATTGAAGAACGCTGGGGCACCCTCGGAGAAGAAGAGCTGCAAAAACAGCTCGGTTTCGAAAAGTACAATATGGGCCACCTGATGACCGCCGCATGTGTACATTACCGGGCAACGGGGAAAGACAATTTTTTAAAAATAGCCAGGGGAGTCGCCGATTACCTTTATGATTTTTATAAAAAAGCATCGCCCGAACTGGCGCGCAATGCCATCTGTCCGTCCCACTATATGGGAATCGTAGAGATGTACAGGACCACCCGGGATGCCCGGTACCTCGAACTGGCGGAAAACCTGGTAGACATTCGCGGAAAAACCGATGATGGCACCGACGACAACCAGGACCGGATCCCCTTCCGCGAACAGAAAAATGCCATGGGACATGCGGTCCGGGCCAATTACCTCTACGCCGGGGTAGCCGATCTGTATGCCGAAACCGGAGAAAAGGTACTCCTGGAAAACCTCCGGTCGATCTGGGAAGATGTGGCTTACCGGAAAATGTATATTACCGGGGCCTGTGGCGCCCTGTACGACGGGGTATCACCCGACGGGACTTCTTACGATCCGTCCGTAGTACAGAAAATACACCAGGCTTACGGCCGGCCATACCAGTTGCCTAACGCTACCGCACATAACGAAACCTGTGCCAATATCGGTAATGTACTGTGGAACTGGCGTATGTTGCAGCTCACAGGCGAAGCCAGGTATGCGGATATTATGGAACTGGCGCTCTACAACAGTGTGCTTTCCGGGATAAGTATCCGGGGAAAAGAATTTTTATATACCAATCCCTTACTGGTGAGTAAGGACCTGCCCTTCGAACAACGCTGGGGCAATACCAGGCAGGGGTATATCGCCCTGTCCAACTGTTGTGCTCCCAATATCACCCGTACCATAGCCGAAATCGGGAATTATGCCTATAGTTTTTCGGAGAAGGGAGTTTATATAAACCTCTACGGCAGTAACCGTTTGCAGACCGTGACGCCCGAGGGTTCGTCGCTGGTGCTGCGGCAGGAAACCGGTTACCCGTGGGACGGGGATATACAGATCGTCATGGAAGAGGTCCCTTCCGGGGAATACGGTATAAACCTCCGTATTCCGGGATGGAGTAAAGGAACAACGGTGGAAGTCAACGGGAAAGAAATAAGCGGAGTATCCGCACCGGGAACGTACCTGGAGTTAAAACGCAAATGGAAAAAGGGCGACAGGATAAGCCTCAGTCTCCCCATGACCGCAACATTGATGCAAGCCAATCCGCTTGTAGAAGAAGCCGCTAACCAGGTAGCCGTACAACGCGGTCCGATAGTGTATTGCCTGGAATCGGCCGGTTTGCCGGAAGGAACGGATATCGGCCAGGTAGCACTGGATAGCAAGGAAGCTTTTACGCCGGTTCCCCTTACCATAGAAGGCAGGCAGGTAATGGCCCTTCACACCTCCGGGTATGGGGGGGAGAACAATAACTGGAACAATACCCTGTACAAACCTTTGCACAAAGACAATAACCGTATCGAGATGGAATTTGTCCCTTATTTTTCCTGGGGAAACAGGGAAGAAGGAGAAATGCGCGTATGGATGCCTTACCGTTGACCCTTCTTGCACAGTCAAGAATATAGTTGATAATCCGGATTCACCTTTCTGTAATTGAACCCCATTTGGGGTTCTTTTCCGGGAAGGTGTTTTTTTGTAACAGAAGATTGCGTTAAAAATTAAAAAGCAGTACAGTACAGGACACTTTATTAAAAATGATTAATGACATTTGACTACTCTGCATTTTAACAAGGGCTTTATTGCGAAATTTATATTTTCGGAAAATGTACTTATAGCTAATCGGATAAGCCATATCCACAAAATATAAGTGCGAAGAAGAATCCGGATAAGTTGAAAAAAGAAGGATTTCTCCCTGTTAATATGCAATCGATTACAACAATCAACTGATTGAATTCGAATTGTTTGTATTGATTAACTGACTAAAACCAATGCTAAATGAAACACGAATGTTTAAAGAGGTTGCTGCCGATGATTATTCTCCTCGGCAACATCATTGCTAACGCCCAGGGCAATTCGGATTCCCGGATATCCGGAACCGTAACCGATGCCATGGGAGAACCGCTTCCCGGGGTAACGATTATGATTAAAGACACCAATACCGGAACCGTTTCTGATATGGACGGTAGTTTTGAGATCAGGGCTTCCCGGGGAGATGTAATACGCTTTTCCTATATAGGAATGAAAAGTGTAGAGCAGATTGTCGATGAAGCTTCGGTAATCAACATTGAGATGGAAGAAGATAATGCCTTGCTCGATGAGGTTGTGGTAGTTGGATATGGCGATCAGAAGAAGGAAGAGCTTACCGGTGCCATCCGCACTATAGATCCGGATGATGTCAGGGATCTTCCCGTATCCAATTTGTCAGAGTCCCTGAGGGGACAGATCCCGGGATTATCCGTATCAGGAGGTTCTACCCGGCCCGGAGAAGCTGCGACACTTCAGATCCGGCAGACGTTCGGATTTTCCAAAGATGGTAATACCACCTTACCGCTGGTAGTTATAGACGACATGATACAGGTAGACCCGGAAACGGGATTGCCTACGCTGGAAACATTCAACCGGTTAGATCCCTCCGAGATAGAAAGTATAACCATACTCAAGGATGGTTCTGCTGCGATTTACGGGGCGAGAGCTTCACAGGGAGCTATCGTGGTAAAAACAAAAAGAGGTAAGATCGGAAAACCCACATTCAATTATTACAGCCAGTTTTCTTTTAACGATGCTGTTAGCCATAGTAAAACAATGAGTGCCTATGACTATGGGATCTGGCATAACCGGTTTTTAAAAGCCGATAACCGGGATAACGAAGGAAGAAATCTGTTTTCCGCAGAAGAACTCGAAGAAATGAAAGCCCTTGATTACAACTGGCTGGACAAGGCCTGGTCTTCTTCAGGTCAGCAAAGACATTCCTTTAGCGTAAACGGCGGTACCGAAAAAGCGACTTATTTTGCAGGAGTTACCTATTTTACCCAGGGGGCAAACCTCGGAGACCAGGATTACGACAAATGGAACTTCCGTACCGGGGTTAATGCCAAAATATCCGAAAGTTTCGACCTGTCTGCCTCTGTTTCCGGAAATTCCGGAAGTGTAGAAAAATCCTTTACCAAGGCGGCGGCCAATATCAGTGACAGCAGTTACGGCTCCAAAGCAGGAGGCGGTGAACAGGCCGATTACGGTTACCTGCTTCACATGCCCGGCTATATCCCGTGGGAAACAACGGTAGACGGGGAGCAATACTGGATGTCTCCCTTTCCCCGTACCGACCGCAACCTGGGGAGTGCCAACTCTAACAGGACCATTGCGGGATGGAATTACTTTGCGACCCTCAACAACGGATCAAGACAAACGGAGGAAGATTTTATGTACAACTTCAATGTGTCGCTGACATATAAGGTCCCTTTTATCCAGGGGTTGTCTGTTAAAGGAACGTTTTCCAGAAACGAGAACTCCGTGTACACCGAGCAGGTCCAGTTGCCTTACGAACTGGCGCGGATTACAAATTACAATAACGAAGGACGTCATCTGGCCAGTGCTGCGGAAGATTCGGACTATCGTATAGAAACCAATGAACGGAATGCCCGTGTGTATTACAACAACCGGAATACCAAAAGTACACAGGCCAACTTCTTCGTAAACTATGCGCGGACCTTTGGCGATCATGATATCAGCGCCATGGTTTCCATGGAACGTTCCGAATCCAGTTATAAAAGCACGCGTCTCGCCTATGAAAATACATCTGCCGATTACCTGGGTACCCACGAAACGGCAGGAGATCTATCCAATAATTCCACGTCCTACAAGGGCGAGGCCGGAACATTGTCATATTTAGGAAGGGTTAACTACAGCTATAAGTCCAGGTATTTATTTCAGTTTCTCTTTAGAAGCGATGCCTCTACCAAGTTTGCGCCCGAAAATTACTGGGGATTTTTTCCTTCGGTACAGTTGGGATGGATCATGTCCCGGGAAAATTGGTTTGAAGATGCACTGCCTTGGGTAGACTTTTTGAAAATACGGTATTCGGTAGGTAAAACAGGCAAAGACAATATTAAAGCCTGGAGATGGAAACAGTATTACGATTTGTATACCGATAAAGGATTCCAGTTCGGAAGTGACGGCGGTCAACTCGGTAACGGGCTGTCTCCCAAAGTCAATCCCAATAGAAACGTAGGCTGGGATAAAACCATAAAACACAATGCAGGACTTGATTTTAATATACTGGATAACCGGTTACAGGTCACTGCCGATTTTTATTACGACAAGACCACCGATATGCTTACCAATATGGCGAGTTCTGCCGGAGTGCCGGTTTCGGTCGGTGGCGGATTCGCAGAGCAGAATTATGCAGCTGTCGATGCGTGGGGAGCAGAATTCAGTGTAAACTGGCGGGATGATATAGCCGATGATTTTTCTTATAATGTGGGGGTCAACTTTGGCTTTTCCAATAATAAAGTTAAAAGATATCCGGATCAGGCGCTTCAGCATCCTTCTTTTAACGTCATAGAAGAAGGGGCCTCTCTGTTCTTCCCCGTATGGGGACTCGAAACCTGGAAGGGGACATCGAGCGGGGACGGAATTCTGCGTACTGACGAAGATATACAGAGTTACTGGAATTACCTGTCCGCCAATGCGGCATCTGCGGGAGTAGATCCGATGTATTTCGATATTAATTCTATGGACGGAATGCGTAAAGGAATGATGGCCTATAACGATGTTGGAGGGCAGTTCGATGCAGAAAATGGTACCCAGGCCGGTCCGGACGGACAAATAACCAAGAATCTCGACTATGTAAAACTGGTCAGGAAAAACCGTACTTATGGTTTTACGACCAATCTCGGCATGGCGTACAAATCCGTCTATTTCAGAACACAGATACAAACTTCATGGGGCGGGATCCGCATGGTGGATATCGTAAAGCAGGGAACTTCCTCATCACATAATATGTGGGCACATGAAAGTTACTGGACCGATATGTATGATCCGGATGATAATGTGGACGGAAAATATCCCAATCTCGCTTTCTATGATTATGTAGCCCAGCCTTCCGATTTCTGGAAACTGAATACATTTTCATGTGCTATCCGTAACATGACCATAGGTTATGAACTTCCCAAGGAGTTTCTGTCGAAAGTATTTATAAACAGACTTACCCTGGGAGTTACGGGGAACAATCTCTGGTTTCTGAACAATCCGTATCCCGATAATTACAGAAACATGTATGATAACTCTTATGTAAGTTATCCGACACTCAGAACGTGGACTGTAAATTTAAATGTGACTTTCTAACTTAAACCGGAAGATATTATGAAAACAAAGATAACTTTATATGCAAGTGCAATTTTTCTCCTGGTTACTTCAGCTTCCTGTAGTGATGATTTCCTGGAGGATATGAAGAATTACGGGGAGTATGACGATACCTTCTACCAGAATGAAGAACGGGTAACTTCGTATATAGACAATGTGTATTATGATTTTTTTGCCGGGTATACATCTCCCTTATCAACCGTTACCGGGGCGTACAGTACGGAAAATTCCGGACTTACCGAAGAAATCGGGGGGATGAGAGACCTCATCAACCCCACACTTACCCTGTTTAATGCCGATGATGCTTCGGGGTATTACGGTACCCGGCTCGAAGATAAGGTGAAAAACGAGCCATATCACCGGATCAGGGATTGTAATGCCTTTATAGAGGAAGTAGATGTAAAAGGAGCGAATCTCGATGAAGAATTTCGCAACAGGGCCAAAGGGCAGCTCTACTACCTGCGTGCCATGCAGTATTTCGACCTGATGCGCGTGTACGGAGGTGTACCCATCGTTACCGAAGTGCAGACACCTTCTTCGACAGACGAGAGTATAAAGCTTCCCCGTGCCAGCGTCTCCGAGGTGGTGGCCCAGATCGTGGAAGACCTCGATATGGCTGCGAGCCTGCTCCCTGAGAACTGGGAACCGGCCGAATACGGTCGTTTTACAAAAGGGGCGGCCCTGGCGCAAAAAGCAAGGGTTTTACTCACCTTTGCCAGTCCGCTGTTTAACAGTAACTGGGACAGCAGCGAACGCTGGCAGGAAGCGCTTCAGGCTGGCCTGGAGGCCGAAAGCCAGTTAACGGCAGATGGCTACGGACTGTATGGCAATTCTGTAAAAGACTGGGAAGAAATGTTTCTTGTAGATAATTCCTTTTGCTCCGAAGCCATTACCGTACAGCTTTTGGGTAGTGGCAACCTGAGCAACTATCTGAATAATTCCTGGGAAAAAAATATCCGCCCCAACAGTCAAAGCGGTGGCGGAGGGCAGACCGTGCCCAAGGAGATGATCGATCTTTTTCCTATGGCCGATGGTTCAAGACCTACCTCAGCCAATGGTTATGATGATTTTCTTTTCTTCCTCGACCGCGATCCCCGTTTTTACAGAACATTTACCTTTTCCGGCAGAAAGTGGGGGTATAAAGAAGATCCGGATGCCGTGGTATGGGCCTACCGATGGTTAGATAGTGATGATAAAGAGTATTTCAGCGATGATAACCAGGTTTCCAGCCCTGCACTGGTATGCAAAATGAGCAATATGGAGGTAACCGGTGAAAGCGGTTTCGAATACTCCGGGACCGATATTTTCGAATACCGCTATGCCGAGCTCCTGCTGAATATAGCAGAATGCTATGCAGCTATAGGCGATGTGGCCAATTGTGTGTCTTATCTCGGCAAAGTAAGGCAGCGTGTAGGTATTCCTGCAGCCAACAATTATGGTCTTGGTACCCTTGGCAGTAAATACGAGGCTATAGAAGCCTGCCTGTACGAAAGAAGGGTAGAACTGGCATACGAAGGAAAACGTTTCTGGGACGTGCAGCGCTGGATGCTTTACAATGATGATCCCTCCGCAGGAAACAATACCTGTGCCATGCTGGGTGTAAACCCGATCAATGGTACACAGCGTACCGGCTATTACCTGCAGTATAATGGTGTAGCTGCCACAGATCCCCTTGCCGGTATCCGGGAAGGTATAACCGTAGATCCGGATTCCGGGGACTTCGAAACTCAGTTGGAGGAACTCGCCGCTATTTACACCGACAATTTTGTCCTGGAAGACCTGATCACGCCATTGGATAACGTGAACGGAGATCCCGTACAGATAGACTGGAAACAGAACTATTACATACAAGGACTGAACAGCAGTATTCTTACCCAGAACGATTGGCTGGAACAGACCATAGGCTGGAAAGATGCTTCCGGGGTAGACGGAACCTATAATTACAGAGAATAGTAATATACAACAGTATATTTTGAGTAGTGGATAATGATTAAACGAGCATGAACCCGTATAACGGAAGAAGCTCGGGGAAAATACAATATGGGATGACGCAAAGGCCAATCACAGGTCCTTTTGCTAAAAGTCCCGGATGGTATCTGATTCAAATCAATAAACAAATCTGAAAATCAATGAAAAAAACTATAATGCTATTTAGTCTCGTGTGTTTCCTCTTATCCAGTGGATTCACAGCCCCCGATACTGCACAGGCAAATGTGGAATTGGGAATCGTATTGCCGTACAGTGGTAATTACAATAACTGGATTATAACCTTCACAGGAAGTAACGGTACCTATACCTTTACAACCAACGATGATACTTTTGACTCCCAGATACTGGGAGCCATCCCCGAAGGTACTTACGATATAGAGTTTAACAGCGGGTATTTTCCCTCCGGCTTCGATTTCGGGGTCTGCGGGCCTACCTATTACCATTTTCGCGTGAGAAGCGATAGTTTTACCTGGTATGGAGCTGTTATAGAAGACGGAACTTATATTCAGATCGACGAAGGATATTAATCCGTAGTCCGGACGATAAAGTATCCGTAGCCCTGATCTCTTATCCACTACTTTTAATATATAGCATTATAGTATTTTAAATTATTTATATTTCAATAAACCGAAAAAGCCTGATTATGACCCGTAAAAAAATTGCATTGACCCTCTGGCTCACCTCATGTTCGCTGATTGCCCTGGCGCAATACCCGAAGCTTACCCAGGAAGACAGGGACAGGGAAGCAGCCATAAAAAAGGAAGCCCTTAGAAAATCGGATGAAGCCTGGGAAAAAGCGTTGCCCGTAGTAGAAAAGGAGGCGCGGGAAGGCAAACCCTATATCCCGTGGGCATTTCGCCCTGATGATCTGCCACAAGCCGGTATTCCCGCATTTCCCGGTGCCGAAGGTGGCGGAATGTACAGTTTCGGAGGCCGCGGAGGTAAAGTATATACCGTAACCAGTCTCGAAGACGAAGGCCCGGGAACGCTTCGCTGGGCATGCGAACAGGGAGGAGCCCGTATCATAGTATTTAACGTGGCCGGTATTATCAAGCTCAACAGTCCGCTGATCATCCGTGCACCCTATATCACCATAGCCGGACAAACCGCTCCCGGGGACGGGGTTTGTGTGGCCGGGGAAACCGTATGGATCGATACGCACGATGTCGTTATCCGGCACATGCGTTTCCGTAGGGGAGAAACCTTCGTAGGCCGCAGGGACGATGCCATAGGCGGCAATCCCGTCGGGAATATTATAATAGATCACGTTTCCGCCAGCTGGGGACTCGATGAAAACATGTCCATATACCGGCACATGTACAGTCCCGGGGCCGATTATAAAGAAGAAAAGCTCGGTACGGTAAACGTCACGATCCAGAACAGTATTTTTTCCGAAGCGCTGGATACCTACAACCACTCCCTCGGAAGTACCCTCGGTGGAGAAAACTGTGCGTTTATGCGTAACCTGTGGGCCAATAATGCCGGGCGAAACCCGTCTATCGGCTGGAACGGCATATTCAATTTCGTGAACAACGTTGTTTTCAACTGGAGTCACCGTACGACGGATGGCGGAGACTATAAGGCCAAGTACAATATCATCAACAACTATTACAAACCCGGTCCGGTTACCGACCGCTCTTCATCGGTGAGTTACCGTATCCTTAAACCCGAAGCAGGGAGAAGCAAGCTCGACACCCTTGTTTTCGGAATGTCTTATGTAGAGGGCAATATCGTAGAAGGCAATGCCAGGGTAACCCGCGATAACTGGGCAGGAGGGGTACAAATGGCCGGAAAAAGCGATTTGATGTCTCTGGAGGAAGCTTCGAAGTACTTCCCTTATATGAGGGCCAAAGCGCCGATGCCCATGCCGCATATTACCATTATGCCTACCGAAAAGGTACAGGATTACGTCCTGGCCAACGTCGGGGCTACCTTACCCAAAAGAGACCCGGTAGACGAAAGGGTGATCCGCACTGTAAAAACAGGAAAACCGGAATACGTAAAAGGGCTCAACCCGGACGATTTCTACCAGTTCAAGCACAGAAGGCTCCCGCCGGATGCCTATAAACAAGGCATTATTACCGATATAGCCCAGGTAGGAGGTTACCCGGACTACAAGGGAAAACCCTATAAAGATTCCGATGGCGACGGTATGCCGGACAAGTGGGAGAAGAAGTACGGTCTGGACCCCGATGATCCGTCCGATGCAAATCAGGACATGAACGGGGATGGCTATACCAATATAGAAATGTACATCAATGGTATAGACCCTACCCGAAAAGTGGACTGGACAGACCTGAAGAACAATAAAGATGTACTGGCCGGACAAAAAAACGGGCTGGCTACCTATACCCGATAATACCATACCACACTCCGGGAGTTGTAACTTCCGGAGTGTGGCCCATAAATAATAGCAGCAAATGAAGTTTAAAAATCTTTCCATAGGTGTTTTTTCCGTGTGTACCATGTTTCAGGCCTATGCGCAATATCCCGAGATACCGGAGGATTTACAGGCACGGACAGATGCCAGGATGCAGGCAGAAGAAGAAAGACTGGCAGAAAAATGGGAAAAAGAAGTCTATCCCGTAATTCGGGAAGAACGAAAACAGGGCCGTCCCTATGTGGTATGGGGTTCCTATCCGGACGATTTTGTCAAAGCCGATATTCCTGCATTTCCGGGAGCCGAAGGCGGAGGCGCTTTTACTCCGGGGGGACGCGGAGGAAAAATATATGTGGTGACCAGCCTGGCCGACAGCGGTCCCGGAACGCTCCGGGAGGCCTGTGAAGCCGGGGGAGCCCGTATCATCGTATTTAACGTAGCCGGGATTATCCGCCTGAAAACTCCCATAAGCCTCCGTGCGCCCTATGTTACGATTGCAGGGCAGACCGCTCCCGGCGACGGGGTTTGTGTAGCCGGAGAAACCTTTGGCATCGACACCCATGACGTTATTATAAGGCACATGCGCTTCCGGAGAGGAGAAACCGACGTAACCCGTCGCGACGATGCCCTCGGGGGCGACCCGATGGGAAATATCATCATAGACCATTGTTCCGTAAGCTGGGGACTGGACGAAAATATGTCCATGTACCGCAATATGTTCCGGGCCAATGCCGACTCCGACCGTCAGAAACTGCCCGCGTCAAACATGACCATTCAGAATTCCATTTCCTCCGAAGGACTCGACACCTACAACCACGCTTTCGGCAGTACCATAGGAGGGCTTCACAGTACCTTTCTGCGAAACCTTTGGGCCGATAATGTCGCCCGGAACCCTTCCATAGGGATGTATGGCGATTTCACTTTTGTCAATAACGTACTTTTCAACTGGTGGAACAGGTCTGTAGACGGTGGTGATTACCGTTCCATGTATAATATCATTAACAACTACTATAAACCCGGTCCCATAACCCCCGATGGAGATGTGCGCTACAGGGTACTCAAACCCGAATCGGGCTGGCTCGACCCCAAAACGTACGGGCGCGCCTATGTACATGGAAACTTCGTGGAAGGGAATGCCGAAGTAAGCCGTGATAACTGGAACGGCGGAGTACAATTAGGGAGCTCACCCGAAGAAGAATGGCCTGAGCACTTTGCCTATATGAAACAGGAAAAACCTTTTGATGTCCCCGCTTACACGATGATGTCAGCAAAAGAAGCCTATGACTTTGTCCTGGAAAATGCCGGGGCTACCCTGCCCGTAAGAGACCCCGTGGATAAAAGGATCATAGCACAGGTCCGTACCGGAAAAATAAATTACCGGGACGGAAGAGAAGCAGATACCGGAAAAGAATTTATAAAAAGACGACTTCCGGCCGACTCTTACAAAAAAGGTATTATCATAAATGTAGCGCAGGTGGGAGGATACCCGAACTATCAGGGAAAACCCTATAAAGATTCCGATGGCGATGGTATCCCCGACAAATGGGAGAAGAAATACGGACTCGATCCCGATGATCCCTCCGATGCCGGTAAAGATAAAAACGGCGATGGTTATACCAATATCGAGAAGTATATCAATGGTATCGACCCTACCCAAAAAACAGACTGGAAGAAGCCGGAAAATAACAGGGATACCCTGAAAGATATGAAGGGCGGATTATTGCAATAACCCCGGAAAAACCTGATAAACATTTTGTTTATTAATTATTTTAAAATATTTATAATTAGGTTTTTATTTTAATTAACTTAAATAATAACTTTATAATGAAAATACAGAGCAGAAAGTATCTTGGTTTACTGTGTATTGCGGTATTTATCACCTGTTGCGGTAGCGTATTTGCCCAGCATAAGTTTGATGAAGCCTATATAAAAGTGACCAATGAGCGCGCAGAAAAAATAGTAGAAGACCTCGGCATTTCAGATCGCGGAGAACAACTTGCCGTACGTGATATCATAGCACAACAGTATCGAGACCTCAGTGTTATCCACGATGCCCGCGATGAAAAACTCGAGGCAGTAAAAGAAGGTTCCGGAAGTAAAGAAGAAAAAGAAAAGGCCCGGAAAAAGATCGGAAAAAAAGCAGATAAGGCATTGGCAAAATTACATAAATCCTACCTGAAAAAACTCAATGCCCGGCTTGGTCCCGAACAGGTAAACGCGGTAAAAGACGGAATGACCTATGGCGTATTGCCAAAAACATACCAGGCATTCCAGGAAATGATCCCCGATCTTACACCAGAACAGAAAGACACCATTTTTACTTATCTTACCGAGGCGCGCGAACGTGCTATGGATGCAGGGTCATCCAGGGAAAAACACGGCTGGTTCGGTAAATACAAAGGGAAGATCAACAATTATCTTTCCGCGGAAGGATACGATCTCAGGGAAGAAGGAGAGAAATGGCAGGAACGCATAAAAGCACAGGCGGCACACTGAAAAGACCACTTTGCAGTGCTAAAAATAGTAGTTAGTTGTGTAGGCAACAGATAGTTGGCAGTGTGATCTGTTTAAATAGATATCGCCTGCCGGCTTTCTGCTGTTTTCATGTTATGGCCATAAGGCCAGTAAACAAAGGAATAATGTATTTTAACCCATCGTATAAACGCATGCTTACCCATGGTAAAACACGGGGATGTGGAATGCTCGTTTCATCCTTTTTTTTCGTTTGTTTTACCATCTGTGCCCAGGTAAAATATCCGGATATCCGGAAAGGAAGTAAAGGAGAACCGGAATATGTCAAAGATGAACATGGAAACCGCATCCCCGATTTTTCATATAGCGGTTATTCGGCCTCCGAGTACCCTGTACCCGATGTTCCCGTAAAAATATATGTCCCCCGGGTAACAGGAGACGCTACGGCACTCCTGCAGGAAGCCATAGACTATGTCAGCAGGCAAAAACCCGGTAAAGACGGCTTCCGCGGAGCAGTATTGCTGGATAAAGGAACCTTTACACTTCAGGGAGCACTTCGCATATCACAGTCCGGGGTGGTCCTTCGGGGGAGCGGGGCCGGAGAAGGCGGTACGGTATTACGCGCAGAAGGCACATCCCGGGGTCCGGTTATACATATTGCAGGAATAAATAACAGCCGCTACACGGATACCCTTGCGGTAGCCGATACCTATGTACCCGTAAATGCGGTAAAGGTCCCCCTGAAAAGCACCCGGGGGCTAAAGCCGGGCGATCTTGTCCATATCCGTAACGTGCCTTCGCAAAAATGGATCACAGCCCTGGGAATGGAGGAGTTCGGAGGAGAAACCGGGTGGATAGGATGGAAACCCGGGGATATAGATATCCGCTGGGACCGGAAAATAGTTTCGGTAGAAGGTAATACCATTACCATAGATGCGCCGCTCACAGACGCGCTGGACCCGGACTACGGGCCGGCGGAAGTCATGCCCTATACCTGGAACGGACGGATTACCAGGACAGGAGTAGAAAACATGCAGCTGGTATCCGCCTACGACCAGGCCAATCCAAAAGACGAACAGCACCGGTGGTTCGGGATTATCATGGACAACCTTACCGACAGTTGGGTAAGGCAGCTCGGTTTCCGTCATTTTGCAGGAGGGGCCGTAAAACTCTTATCCGGCACGAAGCGGGTTACCGTAGAAGATTGTAAATCGCTCCGGCCCGTATCGGAAACAGGCGAGCCGAGACGATACACCTTTTACACCGAAGGGCAGCAAACCCTTTTTCAGCGGTGCTATTCCGAATACGGGGTCCACGACTTTGCCGTAGGTGGTTTCGGCACCCCCGGGCCCAATGCTTTTGTGCAATGCAAGTCGTACCTGCCGTATAGTTTCAGCGGTGCCACAGGAAGCTGGGCCTCCGGGATATTGTTCGATATCACGGAGATCGACGGCCATGCCCTGAGTGTAAAAAACAGGCAACAGGAAAGCCGCGGAGCCGGGTGGACGGCGACAAACAGTGTGTTCTGGGAAAGTTCCGCATCGCTTGTAGAATGCTATAGCCCGCCCATCGGGCAAAACTGGGCTTTCGGCGTATGGGGGCAGTTTTCAGGCAACGGGCACTGGAAAGATGTCAATAACCACATTTCCCCAAGAAGCCTTTTTTATGACCAGCTGGCCCGGCGACTGGGGCAGTTGCCTTTCGATCCCTTTCTCATGGATATCGGTACCGAACCCTCTTCCAGTCCCACCATAGCACAGGCAGCAGAACTTACAGCTTTGGCCGAACGAGGGAACACCACGCTTCCGGAATGGATAGACCGGGCATATAAAAGAAGTCCTATCCCTGTAAATCATAAGGGAATAAAGAGTATTACCGAAATAAAAACTTCACAGGAAGATGACAAGGTTTTATCCCCCGGAAAAGTGAAACTGGTCAACGGCTGGCTTACGTTCGGCGACAGTTTGCTTACCGGTAGCCGCTTTAACGTACAATGGTGGCGGGGCAGCCTGCGGCAAAAAGATATAGCTCAGGCCAAACCCCATATTACCCGTTTCGTTCCCGGCTACAGCGGTACCGGATATACCGACGATCTTGCGGAAGTAGTACACTACATGAAGGACAATAATGTAGCAGGTATAGAACACAATTACGGTTTGTGGTACGACCGTCGGCGCGACGATCATGAACGCACACGTCGTATCGATGGCAATGGCTGGCCGCCGTTCTATGAGCAGCCCTTTCTCCGCAGCGGACAGGGAGAAGCGTGGGACAGGCTCAGCAAATACGATCTCACCCGGTATAATGCCTGGTACTGGAACCGGCTCAAATCGTTTGCGGACAAAGCCGAAAAGCAGGGAAAACTGCTCGTGCACCAGCAGTATTTTCAGCACAATATCCTCGAAGCGGGAGCCCATTGGGCCGATTCGCCCTGGCGTCCGGCCAATAATATCAATAATACAGGCTTTCCGGAGCCACCACCCTATGCGGGGGACAAGCGCATTTTCCTTGCAGCACAGTTTTACGACATAAACCACCCGGTACGGCGTAAACTTCACGAGCAGTACATCCGTAAGGGGCTGGAGAATTTTTCGGGCAACAGCAACGTTATACAACTCATCAGTGCCGAGTATACCGGTCCGCTGCACTTTATGCAGTTCTGGCTGGACGTGGTCGCAGCATGGGAAAAAGAAAGTGGCCAAAAACAGTGGATAGGCCTAAGCGCTACCAAAGACGTACAGGACGCCATACTGGATGATCCCGTGCGTTTGCCCGTGGTCGATATCATAGATATCCGCTACTGGTATTACCGGGAAGACGGGTCGCCCTATGCCCCGGAAGGAGGAAAAAACCTTGCACCGAGACAGCATGCCCGGAAAATGAAAACAGGAAAGGAAACCGACGAACAGGTGTATCGTGCCGTTCGGGAGTACCGTTTGCGGTATCCCGGTAAAGCCGTCATCTATTCCACACCCGCATCCCCACGATTCGGATGGGCGGTCTTGATGGGGGGAGGTTCCCTCGCTGCCATCCCCGCCGTAGAGCTCCCGGAATTTTACAGCGCCCTGCCGGGTATGCAGGTAGCGGCAAAAAATGTTCCCGGAACCCGGATACTACAGGATGAAGGAACCGCCTACCTGGTATATATTAGCAAAAATGCGAGCTATACGCTCGATCTGGACCAATACAAAGGCAGTTATGCCGTGTATGAAATAGACCCGGCAGACGGCTCGGTAACCCGAAGGAAAAACTTTCGGGGAGGCCGGAAGCATGGTATAGAAGAAACCGACAAACTCATATTCATCGTTAAAAGATAACAGAAAAATGACCAGAACATACCCTAAACTGCTGCTTGCGGCGTTCCTTGCTTTTACCGTTTTTTCCTGTAAGGACAAGAAAAAAGACGCCCCGGCTCCCGAAGCAGCTGTAGAAACCACAGGAATACCCAGGCTCAAAATTTCCGGAAACCACCGTTTTTTTGCCACGGAGGACGAAAAACCCTTTTTCTGGCTCGGAGATACCGCCTGGCTGTTGTTTAACAAACTCAGCAGGGAAGAAGCCGACCGCTACCTGGAAGACAGGAAAGCAAAAGGCTTTAATGTTATCCAGGTCATGGTATTGCACTCGCTGGACGCCGCGAACGTTTATGGCGACAGTGCCCTTGTGGGGCAGAATGTCTCCAAACCTGTCGTAACTCCCGGGAATAGTTTGGACAGTAAAGAGGAATATGATTTCTGGGACCATGTAGATTACGTAGTGTCGGGGGCGGAGAAAAAAGGCCTGTATATGGCGCTTGTCCCCGTGTGGGGTTCCAATGTCAAGACAGGAAAAGTAGCCGTTGAAGATGCCCGGAAATACGCCGCTTTTCTTGCAGACAGGTATAAGGACAAGAACAATATCATCTGGCTCGATGGCGGAGACACTTTCGGGAACGAACATACCGAAGTGTGGAATACTATCGGAAAGACCTTAAAAGAAAACAACCCGGACAAGCTTGTTACCTTTCATCCGAGGGGGCGCATGCAGTCATCGGACTGGTTCCACGAAGAGTCCTGGCTCGATTTTAATATGTTCCAGTCCGGGCACAGAAGGTACGACCAGGACGACAGCGAGCGGAAATACGGTGAGGATAACTGGCGCTACGCAGCGGCTGATTATAACCGGAAACCTGTAAAACCTACCGTAGACGGGGAACCTTCCTATGAAGGCATTCCACAAGGGCTGCACGATCCGGAAGAACCTTTCTGGACAGACAACGATGTACGCAGATACGGCTATTGGTCGGTATTTGCCGGGGCCGCCGGGTACACTTACGGTCACAGTGCCGTGATGCAAATGCATCGCCCCGAAGATCAGGAAGGCGCCTACGGCAATACCAGGTACTGGACCGACGCCCTTAACGATCCCGGGGCCATACAAATGCAATACCTGAAAGAACTCATGTTGCAGTTTCCCTATTTCGGGAGAGTCCCGGACCAGAGCCTTATAGCCGACCAGGGAGAGCGATATGATTACCAGACCGCTACACGCGGAGAAGATTATGCCCTGGTCTATACCTACAACGGAAGGAATATCACCCTGAATATGGGAAAAATAAAGGGCGATAAAGTCAAAGCCCGGTGGTACAGCCCGCGTGACGGACAGATGCAGGATATCGGAACATTCGACAATACCGGAAAACAGGAGTTCGATCCGCCCGGGAAAAAAGAAGATGGCAATGACTGGGTGCTTGTACTCACCCCGGCGTAAACCGGATAACGGGCCAATGAGCCAATTCGAAAAACCAACTAAAAATCCTGTGTCCTGTATGATAAGGGCACGTAAACCATACCGGAATGACCCGCTTTATATATAGTTTCTCCATACTGTTTATCCTCTTATCCTGCACCTCGGGAAAAGAGGATGAGATATATCTTTTCACCTCCTTTCGCGAACCGGCTACAGACGGGCTTTACCTCTCATATAGCCGGGATGGTTATCACTGGGAAGACCTCGGAGGACCTTTTCTGAAACCCGAAGTGGGAAAGAGCGGAATTATGCGCGATCCTTCCGTAGTAAAAGGCCCTGACGGTACATATCACATGGTATGGACTACCGAATGGCGGGGCGGCAACGGTTTCGGTTATGCCAGTTCATCCGATCTCCTGCACTGGTCCGAAGAAAAGTATATACCGGTTATGGACAAAGAGCCGGAAGTAGTCAACGTATGGGCTCCGGAGATCTTTTATGACGAGGACGAAGACCGTTACATCATTATCTGGGCATCTACCATACCGCATCGTTACGAAAAGGGGGAAGAAGAAGAGAACAACAACCACCGGATGTATTATGTGACCACAAAAGATTTTAAAACCTTTTCGGATGCCAGACTCTTTCTCGATCCCGGATTTAGTGTTATAGATGCGGTCATCGTAAAGAGGGGGAAAGAAGATTATGTCCTGGTGCTCAAAGACAACACCCGTCCGGTCAGGGCTATACGGGTCGCTTTCGGAAAAACACCGCTCGGCCCTTTTGACCAGGTTTCCGAACCCCTGACGGATTTTCTTACGGAGGGACCGACAGTATTGAAGAAAGACGACCAATGGCTCCTCTATTACGACCAGTACGGGGATAAACGCTACGGGGCCATTGCTACCGGGGATTTCAGGACTTTCGAAGCTATAGATCAAAAGATCAGTCTTCCCGAAGGACATAAGCACGGGACGATCAGTACCATCTCCGAAAAAGTATTACAGGGATTACTGGCAGCACAGGAGGAGCGGGCACAAAAAACACCCGATACCGTACATTATACGGGGAAAACCCTGTCCAATATCGACTATCATCACGGGCAGCTTCCCCCGGCCGTAGGCGTCCATGCCCGGCAGTTGCTACGCGCAAGCCGCGAACACCCGGAACAGGCCGATGGTTTTGGCTGGACGTATAACCACGCACCTAATATGGCTTACTGGAACAATACCTTTTTTGTACAATACCTGAGCGATCCCGCAGGAGAGCATATTCCGCCCGGACAGACCTTTCTCATGACGTCCGGAGATGGCAAGAGCTGGGGAAAACCACAGGTACTCTTCCCGCCGTACCGCATCCCGGACGGCTGGAAAAAAGAAGGGCATGAAGGTGTGGCGAAAAACCTCGATGCCGTGATGCACCAGCGTATGGGGTTCTACACCGCTTCGGACGGACGTTTGCTTACACTGGCCTATTACGGTATTGCCCTCGATAAAAAGGACGATCCCAACGACGGCAGGGGAATCGGCCGTGCCGTAAGGGAAATATACAGGGACGGCACGTTCGGCCCCATATATTTTATCAGGTATAACAAATCGTGGGATACCTCAAAATCGGCCTATCCCTTCTATACCGAAAGCAGTGACAAGGGGTTTGTAAAAGCCTGTGACGAATTGCTGTCCAAACCCCTGATGATGCAGCAATGGGTAGAAGAAGCCGATCGGGACGATTCGCTGATCCCGCTGAAGAAACAGTTTAAGGCATTCAGCTATTACCACCTGGACGATGGCAGGGTAGTGGGACTGTGGAAGCATGCCCTGACCTCCATCAGTAAGGACGGGGGCGAGCATTGGGAATATCATCCCGTAAGGGCTCCCGGTTTTGTAAACAGCAATGCCAAGATATGGGGACAAAAAACATCCGACGGAAAATTTGCAACCGTGTACAACCCCTCGGAATACCGGTGGCCCCTGGCCGTATCTACCAGTAAAGACGGCCTCGAATATACCGATCTGATGCTGGTGCACGGAGAGATCACCCCCATGCGTTACGGGGGCAACTATAAATCGTATGGTCCGCAATACGTAAGGGGTATCCTGGAAGGTAACGGCACCCCTCCCGACGGGAAGCTGTGGGTGACCTACAGCGTAAACAAGGAAGATATATGGGTGGCATCAGTACCCGTACCGTTGACCGACAAGGCAGAAGGTCATGCCGCAGATGTCTTTGACCGGTTGCCCGACGGGCAAGAGCTCCGCAACTGGAATGTGTACGACCTGGTACTCGCACCTGCAGGAATAGAAAAAGGGCAGGACGGTAAAAAATACCTGTCGCTGCGCGACCGGGATGCTTTCGACTACGCCAGGGCGGAGCGGGTGATCCCGGAAACAGACCGTTTAAAAACCTCTTTTACCGTAGTGCCGCAGCAAAACGATCACGGACTGCTGCAAATAGAATTTCAGGACCGTAAAGGGCTTCCGGCCGTAAGACTCGTTTTTGATCAGGACGGTATCCTGAAAACCAAGGCCGGTGCACGGTTCAAAAACCTGTTGGAATACGAAGCCGGGCAGTCCTACACCATAACCTTGGAACTCAACACCGCTACCCGCTCCTATACGATAAAAATCAACGGGGACGATAAGGGCACGAAAATATTTTACGCACCGGTAGCTTCCTTCGGAAGGATCATGTTCCGCACCGGGGAACAACGACATTTTCCCACGCCGGACACCCCGGCCGATAATTATGACGACCTGCCGGACACCGGCAAACAAGTCCCTGAAGCCGCATTTTTGCTTGAATCCCTAACTACTGAAACGTTTTAATGAAAGCATACGGTATACATCTTGTCCTTATCCTGACCTGTGCAGGTCTCCTGTGGAGTTGCGGAGCCAGGGAAAACACATCCTTAAAGGCTGTGCACCTCACCTGTGAAGCAGGAACAAACCCTATGGGTATACAGGAACAGCATCCCCGCCTGGGCTGGCAGTTAGAAACTTCCGGAACCGGCGTTTTGCAGAGCGCTTACCACATCATGGTCGCCACCGACAGGGAAAAGCTGGAGAACGGTGAAGCCGATGTGTGGGACAGCGGTATTGTAAAAGAGCCGGACAGTCAGTGGGTAGCTTTTCGGGGGCGTGCTTTAAAGGGAGAACAGTATTATTACTGGAAAGTAAAAGTGTGGGACCATCACGGTAATGCATCGGGTTGGAGTGCTGTACAGCACTGGTACCAGGCTCCGGGGGAAAGTGCACTGAAAGCACAGTGGATAGGGGCCATACGAAAAGAAGACAGCGGTCTTCCCGAAGGACGGCATTATCATACGCCTACCCTCAAAAAGAAAAAAAGAGACTCCATAGTGGCCGCTGCCGATACCCTGGCCGGCAGGAGCATCCTGCTCCGAAAAGCCTGGAAAAGTGATAAAGAGGTCAAAGAAGCTATGGTTTTTATCAGTGGGCTGGGACAGTACGAACTCACCATCAACGGAGAGAAAACCGGGGATAGCGAGTTTGCCCCCTTATGGTCGGACTACGACAAAACCGTGTATTACAACACCTATGATGTTACGGAACAATTATCGGAAGGGGAGAATGTCGTAGGAGTGATGCTCGGCAACGGCATGTACAACACCCTGGCAGGACGTTATTCCAAATTTTATGTAAGCTTCGGGCCGCCTACCCTGTTTTTCCGTTTGAAAATCATATATACCGACGGGAGCGAACAGCTTATCCGTTCCGATGACAGCTGGAGGTACGATTACAGCCCGGTGGTGTACAACAGTATTTTCGGAGGCGAAGATTACGACGCCCGGCTCGAACAACCCGGATGGGACCGTCCCGGTTTTAAAGATAACGGATGGAAACCTGTGGTCGTACAAGAGGGACCTAAAGGTGTGTTAAGACCACAGACCGCGCCCCCGGTAAAGATCATGAGCGAATATACCGTAAAAGAAAAAACAGAGCCCCTTCCCGGGACCTATGTATTGGATATGGGACAGAATATTTCCGGTTTTCCCCGGATCAGTGTAAAGGGAAAGAAAGGACAAACCGTGAAAATATGGGTGGGCGAGTCGCTTAAAGACGATGGTACCATCGCCCAGGGCGGCTCCGGTAAACCCCATTACTACCAGTACACCCTCAAGGGAGAAGGAGAGGAAACCTGGCACCCGGGATTCAGTTATTACGGTTTTCAGTATGTTCAGCTCGAAGGGGCCGCTTACAGGGAAAACCCGGGAGACAGTCTGCCTGTGGTATCGGACGTCACGTCGCTGTTCGTACATAACTCCGCAACTGCTACGGGGAGCTTTACGTCTTCCAATGACATATTCAACCGTACCCACCAGCTTATCGATGCTGCCGTAAAAAGTAATTTTCACAGTGTTTTTACCGACTGCCCCCATCGCGAAAAACTGGGATGGCTCGAAGAAACCCATCTCAACGGTCCCGGACTGTTGTACAATTATGACCTGGCGACATTTATTCCCAAGGTCATGCAGGATATAGCCGATGCACAGCGTCCGGACGGACTCATTCCCAATATAGCCCCCGAGTATGTGGTCTTCGGTGGCGATTTTACCGATTCCCCCGAATGGGGTGTAGCAGGGGTAATGCTCCCCTGGATGTACTACGAGTACTACGGCGATGCTTCGCTTATCGAAAAATATTACCCGGTAATGAAAAACTATATCGATTACCTGACCACTACCGCCACAGGCCATATCGTATCGCACGGGCTGGGCGATTGGTACGATTACGGGGAGCATGCGGCGGGATACTCCAAAAACAGTCCCATAGCCCTGTCTGCCACATCCCATTATTTTATGGGAGCCGGGCTGGTAGCAAAAGCGGCTGCGATGCTGGGTAAAACACCGGATGTCCAAAAATACGAAGCCCTCACCGAAACCATCCGGAAGGCCTTTAACCGGGAGTTTTTCGACCCCGTTACGGGACAATACGGTACCGGGAGCCAGTTCAGCAATGCCGTCCCGCTTTTTATGGATATCGTAAACGAAGAAAACAGGCCGGAAGTATTGGAAAACCTGCTGGCCGATATCCGGGCACATGGCTACAGGCTCACGACCGGCGATGTAGGGAACCGCTACCTGTACCAGGTCCTGGCGCGTAACGGGTATAATGATGTACTGTATAAAATGCACAATCATTACGACACTCCCGGGTATGGCTTCCAGATCAAATTCGGACTGACCACCCTCACCGAACAATGGGACCCGAGAAAAGGCAATTCGCTGAACCATTTTATGATGGGGCAGATCGAAGAGTGGTTTTTCCGGAGCCTTGGGGGTATCGTACCGGATACGGAAAAGCCGGGCTTTCGCCATTTCTACCTGCAACCCGAGATCACGGGCGATCTCACCTTTGTCAGATCGTCGGTAAATACGCTGTACGGGCGTATAAGATCGGAATGGGAACGGGAAGGCAACAACGTGGAATACACTGTGGAGATCCCGGCAAATACGACAGCCACCGTAAAACTGCCCGGAGGCCGCATGGAAGGAATACGCCTGAACGGAAAAGCGACAGGAGACAACGTAGCTGCGGATGCACGAAAGCGCCCTTATTTCGAGCTCGGTTCCGGGGTATATACCATAAATTACAGTCTCACATCACAATAGCAAACACGGATGAAATATACGACCATTAAAAATACAGCCCGAAAGGGAATACCGGAAAAATTAAAATCCCTGATATGGCTGTTCCTGCTATGTCTTTCCGCTACGGGGTTCGCTCAGAATTCCGATAGCCGTTACCGGCAACCGCTCGAACATACCATCCGTAAAATAGAACGTATATTCCATATTCAAATAAAAGATAACAAAGGCCTGCTGAAAGATAAGGAACTCGATTATGCCGACTGGCGTATCCGTTATGGCAGGCCGGAGTTGTCCCTTACCCAGGTACTGGCGCCCTTTGACCTTACCTTTTTCAGGGATTCCGATTCCGTATACACCATCCGGAAATTCGAATATCCCCGCCGTTCCGTACATGTGGGAGAAGAGCGCCTGCAATACCTCGAAACCCTTTACGACGATAAGGAGAGCTGGGAAAAACGCCGGGATTCCCTCAAAACCTGTATGTACGGTGCACTCTGGCTCGACAAGGCCCCCGACGCGCCCGGAAGTAAGCCCATCCTTACCGGAAAACGGGTCTATGACGGCTATAGCGTAGAGAATATCGCCCTGGAAATACTTCCCGGGGTATATGCCACGGGGTCGGTGTACAAGCCCTATCCCTTAAAAGGAAAGCACCCGGTTATCGTATGTCCCAACGGGCATTTCGGACAGGGAAGGTACCGGGAGAGCCAGCAGGTCCGTTGTGCCACACTGGCGAGAATGGGGGCCATCGTCGCGGATTTTGATCTCTTTGGCTGGGGGGAATCCCGGTTACAGTTCCCGGTCGGATATCATCAGAACAGTATAGCTGCAACCATCCAGGTTTTGGAAGGCATGCGTTTGCTGGATTACCTGCTTGGCCTGCGTCATGCCGACCCGCAGCGTGTGGCCGTCACCGGCGGATCGGGAGGTGGTTCGCATACCATGTTTCTCACCGCACTGGACGACAGGGTAAAAGTTTCTGCCCCGGTCGTTATGGTCTCCTCTCATTTTTCCGGGGGATGTCCCTGTGAGAGCGGTCAGCCCCTGCATCTTTGCGGTGATGGCACCAACAATCCCGAAATAGCAGCTATGGCAGCACCGCGGCCGCAACTTGTAGTGTCCGACGGAAAAGACTGGACACATGCCGTTCCCGAACTGGAATTTCCCTTTATACAGCGTACATACGGGTTCTATGGTGCCCAGGACCGGGTCACCAATGCCCATTTCCCGGAGGAAGGACACGATTACGGCAAGTCAAAACGAATGGCCGTATATCGGTTTATGGCAAAATACCTCGATCTCGATCTTAAAAAAGTGGAAAACAGTACCGGGCAGATCGACGAATCGGCATGCGTAACCGAAGATGAAAACACCCTGAAAGTCTTCGGGGATCATGGAGAAAAGCTACCCGGAAACGCCCTGAAAGATATTGATGCGCTATACCGGCTTTTCGGAAAAGAAAACAAAAAAACGCCCTGACCGGTAACCCCGGTAAACCCTCCGGCGTTTTCCGTACCGAAACTCCGGAGAATTGACAACTAACAAACTAAGAACTACAAACTAACAACTAACAACTATTCCAGATGAAACTATCGTACATCGCATTACTTTTTACCTTGTATTCCGGAATAGCCTTTGCACAGGCACAATCCCCGGAAAACCTCATGAAGCTCTGGTATGACCGCCCGGCTTCCGACTGGAATGAGGCCCTGCCCCTGGGCAACGGGAGGTTGGGGGCAATGGTGTTTGGCGATCCAGCCATAGAACGCCTGCAACTCAATGAAGAAACCATTTGGGCCGGGTCTCCGAATAACAATGCCAACCCGGATGCGCTGAAAGCCCTGCCGGAAGTAAGAAAACTTATTTTCGAGGGGAAATACAAAGAAGCCGACGCCCTGGTGAATAAGGAAATGATGTCGAAGACCAATAACGGGATGCCCTACCAGACTTTCGGAAGCCTGTATATTTCCTTTCCCGGACATGCCCGCTACAGCGATTATTACCGGGACCTGGACATCGCCAATGCCACGGCAAGCGTAACGTATAAAACAGGCGGCATCACCTATACCAGGGAAATCATTACGGCTTTCGGCGCCGATGTTGTGGCTGTTAAGCTCTCTGCCGACCGACTGGGGAGTATCACCTGCAATATCACCATGAACAGTCCGTTCGACCATACCGATCCCTATACCGAAGATGAGCAGTTGATGCTTTCGGGGGTGAGCAGCACCGTAGAAGGCCAGAAAGGAAGGGTAAAGTTTATGGGGAGGGTAGCCGCCCGTCATCAGGGGGGGACACTCACCGTACAAAACGGTATCATGAGTATCGATAAGGCAGATGAAGTGACCCTGTATGTATCCATAGCCACGAACTTCACGGATTACAAAACACTGTCCGAAGACCAGGAGCAGAAGAGCGGGGAAATCCTTCGGAAGGCGCTGCATAAGGAATTCGAAGACATTCGTTTTGCACATACGGCGTATTACCGCAGGTTTATGGACAGGATGTCTCTTGATCTCGGGATTACCGATGCCGCAAAATTACCGACCGACCAGCGGATAAAAAACTTTTCCGGAGTATCCGATCCGCAGCTGGCGGCCCTGTATTTTCAGTTTGGCCGGTATTTGCTGATATCCAGTTCGCAGCCCGGCGGACAACCCGCCAATTTACAGGGGATATGGAACGATATGCTCTTTCCGCCGTGGGAGAGCAAATACACCGTAAATATCAATGCCGAGATGAACTACTGGCCGGCAGAGTCCACCAATCTTACCGAGATGCACGAACCCTTCGTGCAGATGGCCAAAGAAGTCAGCGAGAGCGGCAGGGAAACGGCCAGGGTCATGTACGATGCCGACGGCTGGGTATTGCACCACAATACCGATATATGGCGTTTTACCGGTGCTATAGATATGGCTGCATCGGGCATGTGGCCTGCCGGTGGGGCCTGGTTTTGCCAGGATTTATGGGACCGTTACCTCTTTACCGGCGACAGGGAGTACCTGGAGGAAATCTATCCTGTCATGAAGGGAGCAGCCCGTTTCTTTCTGGATTATATGGTCCCTCATCCGGAATACGGATGGCTGGTGGTCGTGCCGTCGGTATCCCCGGAAAACACCCATGCTGCCGAAGGCGGAAAAGCCTCCGTGGCAGCAGGAACCACGATGGATAACCAACTGGTATTCGATCTGTTTACGCATCTGGGCGAAGCGGCAACGGCCTTAAACCGGGATAAAGATCTCGTAAAGGAAGTCACTGCGGCCAGAGCCCGGCTTGCTCCCATGCATATCGGGAAACACGGGCAGTTGCAGGAATGGCTGCACGATTGGGACGATCCCGAAGATAAGCACCGGCATGTATCGCACCTGTACGGCCTGTTTCCCGGCAACCAGATTTCCCCGTTCCGTACCCCGGAACTGTTCGATGCCGCAAAAACATCCCTGAAACTCCGGGGAGACAAGTCCACCGGGTGGTCTATGGGGTGGAAGGTATGCCTTTGGGCCAGGTTGCTCGACGGCGATCACGCCTATAAATTATTACAGGACCAGCTCAGCCTGGTAGTCCCCGGAAAAAAAGGCGGCGGAACATACGCCAATATGCTCGATGCCCATCCGCCGTTCCAGATCGACGGTAATTTCGGCTGTATCGCAGGGATTGCCGAAATGCTGGTACAAAGCCAGGAAGGCGCGGTTCACCTGCTTCCGGCATTGCCTTCGGCATGGAAAGACGGTGAAGTGAAAGGCCTGGTAACCCGCGGCGGGTTTATACTCGATATGACCTGGAAAAACGGTAGCCTCCACAAAGCTATCATAACCTCCAAAAACGGGGGTAACCTGAGGCTGCGTTCCGAAACCGGATTAAAAGGAGAACGCCTGAAAAAAGCAAAAGGCACAAACCCCAACCCGTTTTTCACCGTTCCCGACATCGCCGAACCCATCATCGCCGATAAATCCGGGCTGAATACAATAAAACTGCCCCGGTATAAAGAATACGATCTGCAGACTGTAGCCGGGAGAACTTATACGGTATATGGGGGGCGGTAGTTTTTAGTTCGTAGTTGGCGGTTGATCGGTTTTTGTAATCAGCCCCTCGGCTCCGCTGAGAGATAAACTGCAACCTGCAACATGAAACCTGTAACATGAAACCTGTAACCTGCAACCAATAACCCGTAACAAAACAAAATAATGAAACCCGATCTCAAATATCTTTTTATCCCCGTTATCGCTATCGCAATGAGTTGCGGTACGGATCGTAAGGTCCGGGAGCCTGCGGTTCTGGAGGCGGACGATTTTGCGCATTATGCGGCGTATTTCAACCGTATGGAAGACGAGAACATCCGTCAGGCCATACCCAATGACAGCGCCTGGACGTGGATGAAAGCCAATATACCCCTGTTCGAATGTCCGCAGGACAATTTCGAGGAAATGTATTACTACCGCTGGTGGAGTGTCCGGAAACATATAAAACAAACCCCGCAGGGATATGGTATTACGGAGTTTCTTGTAGAACGCTCCTATGCCGATAAGTACAACCTGATAAGCTGTGCCCTTGGCCACCATATCCGTGAATTCCGCTGGCTGCACCACCCGGAATATATCGAACAGGACGTACAGGTATGGTATCGCGGTAATGACGGGGGCCGCATGAAGAAATTACGTTCTTTCAGCAGCTGGACGGCAGCTGCGCTGTACGACAGGTACCTGGTGAACGGCGATAAGGATTTCATTATCGGCATGCTGCCCGACCTGGTCGACGAATACCGGGCCTGGGAAGGGGACAGGCAACGGAAAGACGGGCTTTTCTGGCAGAACGATGTCAAGGACGGTATGGAAGAATCGCTGAGTGGCGGGCGGCACGAACGCAATGTACGGCCTACCATAAACAGTTATATGTATGGCAATGCACGGGCTATTGCCCAAATAGCCCGGATAAAGGGCGACTCCTTACTGGCACAACAGTTCGATGATAAGGCAGAAACCCTTCGGCAGTTGATCCAGAAAAAACTGTGGAACGCTTCCGATCGTTTTTTCGAAACCTATACACAGGCAGACAGTTCTGCCAATGTCAGGGAAGCCATAGGATTTATTCCCTGGTATTTTAACCTCCCGGAACAAGGCAGGGGCTTTGAAGAAGCCTGGCAACAGGTAAAGGAAGAAGAAGGATTTCTGGCCCCGTTCGGTCTGACTACTGCCGAGCGGCGAAGTCCCCGCTTTCGCACGCATGGTTCCGGAACCTGCGAATGGGACGGGGCCGTATGGCCCTTTGCTACGGCACAGACCCTCACGGCTATGGCCAATGTCCTCAACGGGTATGAGCAGGGCTATATAGATAAGGAAGACTATTTTAAACATATAAACCTGTATGTGGAAAGCCAGTATTACCGGGGCAGGCCGTATATCGGGGAATATCTCGACGAAACCACCGGCTACTGGCTGATGGGCGACCGGGAACGAAGCCGGTATTACAACCATTCCACCTTCAACGACCTGCTCATCAACGGCCTTGTCGGGCTCCGTCCCCGGGCAGATGATACCATAGAGGTAAACCCGCTTATCCCGGAAGGTACCTGGGACTGGTTTTGCCTGGACAATATCCCTTATCACGGGGATATCATCACGGTGCTTTGGGACAAGACCGGTGAAAAATATCACAGGGGAAAAGGACTGCGCATATATCGCAACGGAAAAGAAGTGGGCCACACCACAAGATTGGAAAAGGTGATAGCCCGGCCCTGAGAAGAGAATACAGGAATACCCATTAAAAACAATAGACTATGCTTATCCGTACCCTTTGCCTGGTAGTTTACTTTATAGGTTTGACCGCAATTTGTGCAACCACGGAAGACCCCGGAACAGAAATTACCGGTCTTCGTTGCGAAATGCTTACCGATCCGCTGGGGATCGATGTGGTGCATCCCAGGCTGAGCTGGCGCCTCAAACCCGGCGTACCCGGTGCCCGCCGCATGGCGTACCGGATCATGGTGGCATCGACCCGTGAAAAGCTGGACCGTGACGAAGCGGACCTGTGGGACAGTGGCAGGACAGAAGACCGGGGAACATCGTGGTATATTACCTACGGGGGTAGCCCCCTGCAAAGCAAGCAGCAAGCCTGGTGGAAGGTAAAAGTCTGGACGGCAGAAGGAGAAAGTTCCTGGAGCGATGCAGGGTACTGGAGTATGGGGATACTGAATTATGCCGAATGGAAATCTACCCGCTGGATAGGTATGGATAAGGCGTTTCCGTGGGACAGTATCAGCCAGTTCTCCCGGTTGTCCGCACGCTATCTCCGCAAGGAAATAGCACTGAAGAAAAAGGTAAAGCAGGCCCGGGCATACATCATGGGCCTGGGCATGTACGAGCTTTACATCAACGGGAAGAGGATCGGGGACCAGGTACTGGCGCCCGTACCCACCGATTATACCAAAAACGTAAAGTACAATGTATATGATGTTACTGCCGCCTTACAGCCGGGAACCAATGCCCTGGGCACCATACTCGGCAACGGCAGGTATTTTACCATGCGGCAGGATTACAAGCCCTATAAGATCAAGACTTTCGGTTTTCCGAAAATGGCCATGCAACTGGATATCGAGTATACCGATGGTACCCATGAGATCATTAAGACCGACGAAAGCTGGAAACTGACGGCCGATGGCCCCGTTCGTACCAATAACGAATATGACGGGGAAGAATACGATGCCCGGAAAGAAATGCCGGGATGGAACCGTCCCGGGTATGACGACAGCCATTGGCTGCACGCCTCTTATGTACAGGAGCCGGGCGGATTTTACGAAGCACAGATGACCCCGGGTATGCGGGTTATGGAAGAAATAAGCCCGGTGTCGGTAAAGGCACGTGGCAAGGGGAAGTATATCCTCGATATGGGGCAGAATATGGTAGGCTGGTTGCAAATCAGGGTCAGCGGAAATACCGGAGACCGGGTTACCCTGCGTTTTTCCGAATCCCTGACGGAAGAAGGGGAGCTCTATACCGAAAACCTGCGCGATGCCCGGGTTACCGATGTGTACACCCTCAAAGGGAACGGAGAAGAAACATGGCATCCCACTTTTGTATATCACGGTTTTCGCTATGTGGAAGTAACCGGCTTCCCCGGAAAGCCTGCTTTGGAGAACTTCCGCGGGCAGGTCGTATATGACAAGATGGAAACTACCGGAACCTTTGAGAGTTCCGATACCACCCTGAACAGTATTTTCAAAAATGCCTATTGGGGGATACGGGGCAACTATAAGGGAATGCCGGTCGATTGTCCGCAACGTAACGAAAGACAACCCTGGCTGGGCGACCGGGCCACCGGGGCCTACGGGGAAAGTTTTGTTTTTGGCAATGCAACGCTCTATGCCAAATGGCTCGATGATATCCGTAACGCACAGACCCCCGATGGCGGCATTCCGGATGTGGCCCCGGCTTTCTGGCGATATTACGGGGATAACGTAACCTGGCCCGCAACCTATTTTACCGTGGCCGACATGTTGTATTCCCGTTATGCGGATTACAGGAGTATAAAAGAGCATTATCCCTTTATGAAAAAGTGGATGCGGTATATGGAAGCCAATTACCTCCGGGAGGGCCTTATGACCAAAGATAAATACGGCGACTGGTGTGTCCCTCCCGAATCCCTCGAACTCATCCATGCCCGGGACCCCGCCCGGAAGACCAACGGCACATTGATCGCCACGGCCTATTATGTGCACCTCCTTCAGCTGATGACAAAGTTTGCCGGTATTATCGGGGCTCCCGATGAAGATGTCAGGCATTACCGGGACAGGATAACGGAAATGACCGAAGCTTTTCAACAACGTTACTTCAATACCGACCGGCAGTATTACGACAACAATACGGTGACGGCCAACCTGCTGCCTCTGGCTTTCGGCATGGTACCCGATAACCGGAGCGCACAGGTGTTCGATCATATAGTCCGTACCATAGAACAAACAAACAACGGCCATATCAGTACCGGGGTTATCGGTACCCAGTTCCTTATGCGTACCCTTACGGCATACGGAAGGGCAGACCTGGCCTACAGGCTGGCGTCTACCACCACCTACCCGGGCTGGGGATATATGGTGGCCAACGGGGCTACCACGATCTGGGAATTGTGGAACGGCAATACGGCAGACCCCAAAATGAATTCCCAAAACCATGTGATGCTGCTGGGCGACCTGCTCATCTGGTATTACGAAGACCTCGCCGGGATAAAAACAGACCCGTCCCATCCCGGATTCGGAAAAATAATCATGAACCCCTCTTTCGGCTGCGGCCTCGATAAGGTGTCGGCGACGTACCGTTCTGTTCGCGGCCCTGTGGTAAGTAACTGGAGCAGAAAGCGGGGAAAACTGCAGTGGGATATCACGATCCCTCCCGATGCCGATGCGGAGATCTATCTTCCCGCGGGGAGTCCCGACAAGGTGAGGGTAGACGGTAAAAAACTCCATACTACCGGGATGGTATACGAAAGCAAAGGAGAAAAAATCATCGTAAAGCTGGCTTCCGGGACATATAACATCCGCACGACGTATTAAAAGGTCAAAGTCGGGACAGTGCAGGATACCTCCTATAAATGTATTATTTACATTAGCAGCCACAGACCGTATTCAGGGGTTCGCGATGCCCCTGGGGTGATTGGGTGTTCCGACCTCTGGTCGGAATGTATCGGAGCCACCGGCCTGACCGTAACGAAGAACAACAAACCAATAAACTGATAAACCAAATGAAGACCTTACGTGTAGCGGTACTCCTCAGTGTTACGTTAATGCTTTACCATTGTAAGACGGAAAAGAAAACATCTCCGGAAAACGAAACCTGGAAAAAGGGGATCGTCACCGATGAATTTATTTACGAAGAAGCACCATATCCTTCCTGCCATGCGGCCACCATAGCAGAAACACCGGACGGATTGGTGGCGGCGTGGTTCGGCGGAACCAAAGAACGTAATCCGGATGTGGGAATATGGGTCAGCCGCCACGAAGGCGGAAGCTGGAGCACTCCCGTTGAGGTGGCCAATGGGGTTATTAACGATACCCTGCGATATCCGTCCTGGAACCCGGTGTTGTACCAGGTTCCGGATGGCGACCTGATATTGTTCTACAAAATAGGCCCGAAACCATCGGAATGGTGGGGCCTGAAAATGACCTCTTCCGACGGCGGAAAAACCTGGTCCGATCCGGAAGAACTTCCCGAAGGCTATATAGGCCCGGTAAAAAACAAACCTGTCCTGGCAGACGATGGTAATCTCGTTTGCCCTACCAGTGTGGAAGGCAACGGATGGCGGGTATATATGGAGGTCACTCCCGATTTCGGAAAGACCTGGCACAAAACCGATACCATTCCCCGCGGGCCGGAGACTATCAATGCCATCCAGCCCAGCATACTCAAACACGGCAACGGCAAAATGCAGATCATCTGCCGTACCCGGAACAGGGCGCTGGCCACTTCGTGGTCGGAGGATAATGGCGAAACCTGGTCGGCATGGGACCTGCTCGATCTGCCCAACAACAATTCCGGTACCGATGCCGTAACCCTGCAGGACGGCAGGCACCTGCTGGTATATAACCACGTGCTGCCACCGGACGGAAAAGTCAAAGGGCCCAGAACCCCGCTCCATGTATCCCTTTCCGATGATGGTATCCACTGGGAAGCCTCACTGATCCTCGAAGACTCGGAGATCAGTCAGTATTCCTATCCTTCCGTAATCCAGGGAGCAGACGGAATGATCCATATCGTGTACACCTGGAGACGGGAAAAGATAAAATACGTAAAGGTAGACCCGGAGAACATGGTGTCTTATCCTATAAAAGACGGTAAATGGCCCGGGGCTTCGGTACACCGGTAGTGGAGGGGTTAATGAGTTATTAAGTTATTAAGGTATAGAAATACTGATTTTTACACCCTGCAACCTCTAACCAGTAACCCGAATCCCATAATAACCAAAACATACCATACAATGAAAAACCGACATACAAAGCATCACCGCAGGGACTTCCTGAAAAACATCTCCCTGGCTGCAACGGGAATAGTAGTAGCCGGGGCGTATGCCGATCCGTTACAGGCCCTTACATTAAACACGGCAAAGCAGCGCTATAAAATAGCCGTTTGCGACTGGATGATACTCAAAAGGCAAAAACTAAGTGCTTTTTCACTCGCAGAAGACCTACATGCCGATGGTATAGAGCTGGATATGGGCGGTCTGGGATCGAGAGAAACTTTCGATAGTAAATTGTCCGACCCGGAAGAGGTAAAAAAGTTCCTGGAAGCATCGCGGAGCACCGGGGTGGGCATCAGTTCCATAGCCATGTCCGGATTTTATGCCCAGTCCTTTGCAGAACGGCCTACCGTAGACCGTATGGTACAGGATACCGCAGACACCATGAAAGCCATGAATGTCAAGGTAGCCTTTTTGCCGCTGGGGGTACAGGGAGATATGGTAAAGCACCCGGAATTGCGCCCCAAAATTATAGAACGGCTCCGGCAGGCTGCAGCAAAAGTAAAAAAGGCAGGAGGGGTAATTGCCGTGGAGACGTCTTTTGATGCCGCCGAAGAAAAGAAATTCCTGGAAGAAGTGGGATCGCGGCATATAAAGAGCTCTTTCAACTTTGCCAATGCCGTGGCGCATGGCAAGGATATCAGTGAGGAATTGCAGGTGCTCGGTAAAAAACACATTGCCCAGATACACTGCTCCAATACCGATGGAGTGTGGTTGGAAAATGACAGGCAGATCGATATGCCCGCCGTAAAAAGAACACTGGACCTTATGAACTGGAAGGGGTGGCTTATCGTAGAAAGGTCGAGAGATGTAAACAGGGTAAGGGACGTAAAAGCCAATTACGGGGCCAATGTAGCCTATCTGAAATCGGTGTTTACGGGGTGAGATGGTCAATGGGGTATTTAGTTCATTAGTTCGTAGTTGATAGTTCGTAGTGGGGTAGTTCATAAGTTATTTGGCTAATAAGTTATTGAGTTTTACAGCTGCGACCTGTAACCTGTAATTTGAAACCTTGCAACCTGTAACAAAAAAACAAATCAAAATGCAAAAAAACCGATCGTACAAACCGTTTTTTCTCCTTATCCTGGGGGTGATCTTTTTATCCTGCTCCCGGCAAAAACAGCTTACTATCGTATATGATGACGGGGCTTCGCCGAGAATAAAATTCGGAGCGGAGAAACTCCGGGAGACTTTACAGGAAACCGGTTATAAAACCGGGATTTCGTCCGATACGACCCTGCTTTCCGGAGAAGGAAAAACCATTTATATTACCAGTTCGGAAGATACTTCCTTGCAAAAGGAAGGTTTTCGCATTAAGGCGGTCCATGCGGGGTTGCGTGTAGAGGGGGCCGATGCTTCGGGAGCCTTGTACGGGGCCCTGGAAATCTCGGACCGGGTCAAGGAATCCGGGGAAGTAGACTTTGCCCTTCAGTTTTCCGATGCTCCCGAGATGGTGCTCCGCGGCAGTTGTATAGGTGTACAGAAACCTACGTATCTCCCCGGAAGGACCGTTTATGAATATCCTTACACCCCGGAAACCTTTCCCTGGTTTTACGATAAAGAACTGTGGATCGAATACCTCGACAATATGGTAGAGAACAGGATGAACTCCCTGTACCTGTGGAACGGCCATCCGTTTGCGTCCCTAATAAAACTCAAAGATTATCCTTTTGCCGTAGAAGTTGACGAAGAAACCTTTAAGAAGAACGAGGAGATCTTCCGTTTTCTTACCGAAGAAGCCAATAAACGCGGTATATGGGTCATACAGATGTTTTACAATATCATTGTTTCCAAGCCCTTTGCCGGGCATTACGACATCAAGACCCAGGACCGGCAGCGTCCCATTACCCCGCTGATCGCGGACTATACCCGGAAGTCCATTTCGGCCTTTATCGAAAAATATCCCAATGTAGGTCTGCTGGTGGCCCTTGGGGAAGCCATGAGCGGAAAAGAAAACGATGTGAAGTGGTTTACCGAAACCATTATCCCCGGGGTTAAAGACGGCCTTAAGGCATTGGGCAGAACCGATGAGCCGCCCATTATTCTCAGGGCACACGACACCGATGCCCCTCTGGTTATGGAGCATGCCCTGCCTTTGTACAAAAACCTGTATACCACACATAAGTACAACGGAGAATCGCTGACCACATACGAGCCCCGCGGGCCGTGGTCCGAAATACATAAAAAGCTCAGCGAGGCCGGTTCGGTACATATTTCCAATGTACATATCCTGGCCAACCTGGAGCCTTTCCGCTACGGTTCGCCCGATTTTATACAGAAGAGCGTACTGGCCATGCACCGTGTTCACGGCGCCAATGCCCTGCACCTGTATCCGCAGGCATCGTACTGGGACTGGCCGTACACGGCCGATAAAACGGAACCCCGACTGCTGGAAATGGAACGCGACTGGATCTGGTATAAGGCCTGGGCACGGTATGCCTGGAAGAGCGAAAGAAACCGGGAAGAAGAAATAACATACTGGGGAGACCAGCTTGCCGGGATGTACGGGACCAGCCGGGAGCAGGGCGAAGCCATCCTCGATGCCTATGAAGAATCGGGCGAAATAGCCCCGAAAACACTGAGAAGGTTCGGCATTACCGAAGGCAACAGGCAGACCCTGCTGCTCGGTATGATGGCCAGCCAGCTGGTAAACCCGTATAAATACCATATCTATCCCGGGTTCTACGAATCGTGCGGTCCCGTCGGCGAAAAACTTATCGAATATGCCGAAAAGGAATGGAAAGGAGAGGAGCATACCGGGGAAACCCCCGTGCAGATCATCAGTGAAATTACGGCACATGGCGAAAAGGCCGTGGCTGCCATAGAAAAAGCCGAAGCCGGGGTTACGAAAAACAAGGAAGAGTTCGAACGGCTAAAGAACGATATGTATAGCTACAGGGCCTTTGCCAATTTCTTCTCGTGGAAGGTAAAAGCCATGCAGCATGTATTGCGATACCAGTATTCCGAAGCATTGCCCGACCTGGAGAAAGCCGTCGAACCGCTGGAAAAGAGTATAGCGTATTACAAAGAACTTACAGACCTTACCAAAGACCACTACCGGTATGCCAACAGTATGCAAACCGCACAACGGCGTATTCCCGTAGGAGGCGATGACGGCAAGTATAAAACCTGGGAAGAAATGCTGCCTTTATACGAGCGGGAGCTGACCAATCTCCGGCGGAATATAGACCGTCTCAAAGCTGCCAAAGACGGTAATTTCGAAGCCGAAAAGATCAACGCCTGGGCCCCTGCCGAAGTGACCCTGAAAGGAAACCGTAAAAGATTTGAGGTAAAGAAGGGGCAGGAGGTGTATAAAGGAATGCCTGTAACCGCAATGGCCGACGAACTGAAACAGTTGAAAGGCGTATATATATCCCGCGAAGAACAGATAGCACAGGGCACCCGACTACAATTCGGCAGCAACGGGCCTGTAAAAGTCGTGGTAGGCTACTTCAATACCGACCAGAAACGCTTTTTACTGCCCCCGGTACTGGAAACCAATGCGGCGGGCAACCTCAGGGGAGAAGCCGAAGTGGTCATAGCCAATGGACTGGAGGTAAAAGAAATGCCCCGTGTGAATATACATACCTACAGGTTTGATGCCGGCGATAACGAACTGGTGCTGGACAAGGGCCGTGCTCTTATCCTCGGGTTTATAAACGCAGACCAGGAGATCAAGGACCGGGATGCCGGCCTGGTCGGGGCAGATGAGAAAAAAGCTATAGACTGGTTGTTTTATTGAGTTTGAAGTACAAAGCCACGGGGATCAGTAGAATCAAGTAAAAAAATGTACAGAATATCAATACTATTGTGTTTATGGTGCTGCATTCCGGGAATGTGCTTCGGGCAGGGAAAGCCTGTTCGCGAGATCATTCCCCTGAATGCAGATTGGGAAACCGTGGTAAGGGAAAGTCAGGATACCGCCGGGCAGGCTTCTTTTGTAGCCCATAGCAACAAGGATGCCGGGTGGCAACGGGTAACTATTCCGCACAACTGGGACCGTTACGAGGGCTACCGCCGTATGAAACACGGTAACCGCCACGGTACTGCCTGGTACCGACGTACGTTATCCCTGGACAAAAAGGAAAAAAACAAGCGTTATTTCCTGTTCTTCGAAGGTGTAGGCTCTTATGCCACGGTATGGGTGAACAGTCGTAAAGTGGGAGAACACGGTGGTGGCCGAACAACCTTTACGCTCGACATTACCGATGCCGTTACGGCAGGAACGGCCAATACGATCGTAGTCAGGGCCGGGCATCCTTCGTTTATTACCGATCTGCCCTGGGTATGCGGCGGATGTTCCGGCGAATGGGGCTTTTCCGAAGGATCGCAGCCCATGGGGATATTCCGTCCCGTAACGCTGGTCGTTACGGAAGATATCCGTACGGAACCGTTCGGGATACACATCTGGAACAGTGAGGAGGTATCCGGAGAAAAGGCCCTGCTATGGGCAACGGCAGAGCTACGTAATTACCGTACCAAACAGGCAAGCGTTGAGCTGGAACACACATTGCGGGACAGCACAGGCTGTGTAGTGGCCACAGCGGTGCAGCACATATCCTTAAAAAAGGGCGAAGTCCTCCAAACCGAAAAAGTTAAGCTCAACGTGGAGCAGCCGCATTTATGGTCGCCCGAAAACCCTTACCTGTACGAGTTATCTTCCGTGATCAGGGAGAACGGCAAGGTCGTGGACAGTACGGTTACGCCTTACGGAATACGGTGGGTGAGCTGGCCTGCGGGCCGGGCAGGTAATGACGGTCGTTTTTACCTCAATGGCAACCCGCTGTTTATCAACGGTACCTGCGAATACGAGCACCTTATGGGAAAAAGCCATGCCTTTACCGCCACCCAGGTAGAAGCCCGTGTAGACCAGATCAAGGCAGCCGGGTTTAATGCTTTCCGCGAAGCACACCAACCGCATAACCTGAGGTACCAGGAACATCTCGACCGGGAAGGGCTGTTGTTCTGGAGCCAGTTTTCCGCACACATCTGGTACGATACTCCGGAGTTCAGGAAAAACTTCAAGACCTTGTTAAAAGAGTGGATACGCGAACGGCGCAACAGTCCTTCCGTAGTCCTTTGGGGGTTACAGAACGAAAGTGTTATCCCGGAAGCTTTTGCCAGGGAATGTACCGAACTCATAAGGCAACTGGACCCTACGGCATCTTCCCAGAGGCTGGTGACCACCTGTAACGGTGGTGAAGGGACAGACTGGAATGTCGTACAGAACTGGTCGGGGACTTACGGGGGCGATCCGTTCCGTTACGGGGCCGAGCTCAGCAAGGAATGGCTCAACGGAGAGTATGGCGCCTGGCGTACTGCCGGCCTGCACGCAGAGGGACCTTTCCGCCAGAAAGGCGCCTATACCGAAGAGCGTTTTTCCCAGCTTATGGAGATCAAGGTAGCCCAGGCCGAGGTGGCAAGGGATAGTGTGGCAGGGCAGTTCCAGTGGTTGTTTTCTTCTCACGAAAATCCCGGTCGTATACAAAACGGGGAAGGCTTTCGCGATATCGATCGTGTCGGCCCGGTCAACTACAAAGGCCTGTTTACCGTATGGGGAGAGCCGCTCGATGCCTATTATATGTATATGGCCAACTACGCCGCCCCGGCAGAGAACCCTATGGTCTATATCGTATCGCATTCCTGGCCCGACCGCTGGACGGCCCCCGGCGTAAAAGACAGCATCGTAGTGTATTCCAATTGTGATGAAGTGGAATTGTTCAACGATACCGGGAACATTTCCCTGGGCAAAAAGAAGAACCCGGGCCAAGGCAGGCATTTTCAATGGGATGATGTTCCTGTACGCTATAACGTGCTCCATGCGGTAGGTTACCGCAAAGGGCAGAAAGTTACCGCAGATATGGTGATGCTGCACCACCTTCCCGAAGCCCCCGGGCTGAAAGACCAAAAGGAGGCGGCAGAAGATATCCTGGAACCCGAAAAAGATACCCACTATCTGTACCGTGTAAATGCCGGGGGACCGGAGTATACGGATACCTACGGGAATACCTGGGCTGCCGATACACACAGGAGCGGAACAGCGACCTGGGGCTCACTTTCATGGACCGATGACTTTGCTAACCTTCCGCACTTTTATGCCAGCCAGGGCAGGACGTTCGATCCGGTTTCCGGTACGGCCAACTGGCCCCTGTTCCAGCATTATCGCTATGGTATGGACAGGCTCAGCTATGAGTTTCCCGTAGCTGACGGGGACTATACGGTAATGCTGTATTTTACCGAACCCTGGTACGGAACCGGGATGAAGGGCGATTGCAGCAACTGGCGCAACTTCGATGTGGCGATCAATGACCGCACCGTGCTGCATCACCTCGATATCTGGAAAGAAGCCGGGCACGACCATGCACTGAAAAAAACGTTCCGTGTGCGGGCAGCGGAAGGAAAAATAAAGATAAGCTTCCCGGAAATCACCTCCGGGCAGGCCATTATTGCTGCCATTGCCATAATTTCCGACAATGCGGACCTCACCCCGGCACCTGCTGCCCAGGCAGCTATTACCCTGGTGGAGACCGCCGGGGGGGTGTCCGGAGAATATGACGTTGCCCGATGGTCCGACCTGGGGCAGCGCGTTTACACCGACAGCCCGGAAACCTTTTCCGAATGGCCTTACCATTTGTTCGGGGCGGACCGGCTGCGTTTTTCCAAAGCACTCGCCCGTCGCGATTTTAGCGGGAGTTTTGTGCCTGCTGAAAACTCCGGTATTTATGTGCTGATGGATAGTCTCGTTACCACCCCGCCGGCCTGGCTCGGTGGCTATGAGAAAACGGAAGATAGGGCGGCAGACGGCAGCGGGAGGAAATACACCATCTATCGTCGCACCGCAGCTCAGGGCGAGCGCGTAACATTCGGAAAAAGCGGGAATGCCCGAAAAGGCTCCGCAGGGATGTACAGTATAGTCGTCGTACCCGAATACGATATGGGAGAAAACGATGACTCCCGTCCCGTATTTACCTTCGAAGCAGAGACCGCTTCGATAGGGGGGAAAGCACCCTCGTACGGACATTTTAAAAAGGAAGATTACGTGGCTTTTGAGAAAGACGGCAATAACAGCATTAGCTGGGAAGTAAGCCCCGGCCTGGCCGGAGAGTACCTTTTACGGTTCCGGTATATGAATACGAACCCCAAAGCGATGAGCGTCCGTTTGCATATAGAATCTTCAGATGGTATAGTGCTGCGTGATGACGAGATCAGTTTTCCCGTAGCGGATGTAAAATGGAAAATACTCAATACCACCACCGGCGGCTATATCAATGCCGGAACGTATAAAATAACGCTCTCCGCCCCGGATATGAAGGGATTGCAACTGGATAAGATGGAGTTTCAGTAAGGGGGGAGTTTTGTAGTTTGTTAGTTCGTAGTGGGATAGTTATTGATTTTTAAACCTGCAACCTGCAACCTGCAACTTGTAACCTGCAACCTGTAACCAATAACAAAACAATACCATGATAAAAACCATCAACATCTTTTTTTACCTGGCCGTAGCCCTCTTTTTTTCTGCGTGCGATACGGAAGAAAAACCTTCGAGGGTTGTTCTCGATTTTAACGAGAACTGGAAGTTTATGCTTTCGGACAGTATCGATGCTTCGGCGAGCGCGTACAATGACAGTTCGTGGCGTGTACTCGACCTGCCGCACGACTGGAGTATAGAAGGCGCCTTTGGCAAGGATAACCCGGCAGGTACCGGGGGTGGGGCATTGCCCACGGGGACAGGCTGGTATCGGAAGACGTTCGATGTTCCGGAAGATTGGAAAGATAAGGTGGTCCGTATGGAATTTGGCGGCGTTTATCGCAACAGTGAGGTCTGGATCAACGGGCATAGCCTCGGGCAGCGGGCCAACGGGTATATTTCTTTCGGGTACGCCATAGAAAAATACCTGCGGTTTAACGGCGAAGACAATGTAGTGACGGTAAAAGCAGATAATTCCCGGCAGCCCAACTCGCGCTGGTACACCGGTTCGGGGATCTACCGCGATGTAAAACTGGTAGCTACGGGCAAGCTGCGTATAGCACCGCAGGGCACCTATGTAACCACTCCCGCAGTTTCCGCAGATTCGGCCCGGGTGGTTATGGATGTCGAAGTGATCAATAGCCATACCGAAGCGAAAACACTGAAAGTGGCTTCCGAAATTATAGACGGGGCAGGCCGTAGCATAGCTTTTGCAACAACAGCGCGTAGCGTGGCCTCCGGGCAGGCCGTTACCGTACAACAGCAGATGACCGTAAAAGACCCGCAATTGTGGAGTGTGGAAAAACCGTATATGTACAGGGTGCACACCCGTGTGTATGACGGTGAGGAGAAGACGGATGATTACGACACTCCGCTCGGCATCCGTTATTTCGAATTTGATGCCGAAAAAGGATTTTCCCTCAATGGCAAACCGATGAAAATATTGGGAGTATGCCTGCATCACGATTCCGGCGCCCTGGGGGCAGTGGTGTACGAAGATGCGTTGCGAAGAAAACTCGGGCTTATGAAGGAAATGGGCGCCAATGCCATACGCACTGCGCACAATCCACATTCGTCGGTATTGCTTCGGCTTTGCGATGAGATGGGCTTTATAGTACAGGACGAGGCCTTTGATTCGTGGAAAAAGAAAAAAGTAAAGGAAGATTACCATACCGATTGGGATGCCTGGCATATGAAAGACCTGCAGGACTTTATAAAGCGCGACCGCAACCATCCCTCGGTAATGATGTGGAGCATAGGCAACGAGATCCGCGAACAGTTTGACAGTACCGGGATCACCATTACCCGCGAACTCACCGGTATCGTAAAAGCCCTGGACACGACCAGGCCCGTTACCAGTGCACTGACGGAAAACGAACCCGAAAAGAATTTTATATACCGGTCCGGCGCCCTGGACCTGCTCGGTTTTAATTATAAGATCGATGCGTATGAGGATTTGCCCAACCGTTTTCCGGGGGCAAAATTTATTGCTTCCGAAAATGTTTCCGGACTGGCCACCCGGGGTTCCTACGACATGCCTTCGGACAGTCTCATGCACTGGCCCGAAGCTTTCGATGCCCCTTTCGAAGGGCATGACGACTATACCGTCTCGGCCTATGACCAGGTAACGGCCTACTGGGGGGCTACCCATGAGGAAACCTGGAAAGTGGTTAAAAACCTCGATTTTATATCGGGCGTGTTTATCTGGTCCGGCATTGATTTTCTGGGCGAACCCGTTCCGTATCCCGACTATCCCGCCCGCAGCTCGTATTACGGTATCGTAGACCTGGCGGGTTTTCCGAAGGATGTGTATTATATGTATAAGAGCGAATGGACAGATACGCCGGTGCTTCATGTTTTTCCGCACTGGAACTGGGAAGAAGGGCAGGAGGTCGATGTCTGGGCCTACTATAACCGGGCCGATGAGGTGGAGCTTTTCCTTAACGGGGAGTCGCTGGGCAAAAAATCTAAAAAGGAAGGGGAATTTCATGTGATGTGGCGTGTGCCCTTTGCGCCCGGAACCTTAAAGGCCGTATCCCGTAAGGGTGGAAAGGTTGTACTGGAAAGAGAAATACATACCGCAGGCCCCGCCGAAAAACTGCAATTGCAACCGGACAGGAAAAGCTTTAGAAAAGACAAAAAGGCGCTGTGCTTTGTAACGGTCGATATAACCGACAAAGAAGGGAACCTGGTCCCCGATGCAGACGACAAAATATACTTTGAGGTCACCGGGGGAGCCCGTATCGTAGGGGTAGACAACGGCTACCAGGCCGATACCACCCCGATGAAAGCCAGGGAGAAAAACGCTTTTAAAGGAAAATGCCTGGTCATCCTCCAATCGGATGGTACGGGGGAAGAAGTGATGCTGAAGGCCAAAGCCGGTTTTGGTGAAGAAACAGTGATTTCGATACGATAGCTCTGGAGGGGGAGTTTTGTAGTTTGTTAGTTCGTAGTGGGGCTTCGGTACCCCTTTCGGTCACTGCGCTATACCTTCGGTGCTCCGTTCCCTACAGGCACTCAGCCTGCTTTGTTGGGTTGTTGGCGTTTTATGGGCTATAGCTTAGGATTACGTTTATAGTAACGTGAATAATGAATACACAGATGATATATTCGTGGTGATTTGGATGCTTCCCCAAGCCATAACGGAAAAGCGTCTCCCGATGTCAACTTATTTAATATTTAGCTTGCCGTTTCCATTCCCGTTGTTCTTTTTCCCGACGTTGGACTTTCTGCTTCTTTTTGTCTTTGTTTTCGTCGTTGGAAAAACACATAGAAGTTTCGGCTAAATGGCTTCCTTGTTTAATCATCAAACCGTTGTAAGGGCAATTATCATAACCGCAATCGTGCTTGGAATACGTACCGAAATTGCGGTGTTTGATTTTTTTATCCTTTAGAACTTTCTCTTGATTTTCTCGGATAATCCGCCAATGGTTCAGCTCATCGCCACGGGTCAATTCTTCGCCCAAAGTGGATACTTCAAAATAGGTTTGCGGGTCTTTAAGCTGCAAAAATTCAAAAGTTTTTTGGAAATATTGGTTAGCAAAATCACGGATTTCCAGTTTTTCTTCTAAACTCAACTTTTCATTTTCCAATAAAGAACGATACAATCCCAAGGTATTGAAATCGGAATATTGTTTGTGGTTGGGAATAGTTTCCAGGTATTCCTGTTTGGTAAATTGGTTAAAGGGTTTTCCTATTTTCATAATCTATCATTTAACAGCTTGTACAACCACAGATTTCATTGGCGGTTTTAGCACCATACTTTAACAAAAGAGCACGGTATTTTTTAAATCTTTGTATTGCTGTCGCTGCATAATTATTAGTAGCTGATATCTGTGCGTTAATATAATCCAGTGCTGTACAACCATCATTATCAATAACATTAGGATCAAAGCCATAGTTATCTAAGACAAGTTCAAAGGCATCTTCACCATCAGCTCTTGCTAATTGACGAAGATAATTACCCTTTGGGTAAATATGAGTTTCCGTTTTACATTCTAATTCTTGATGAAACTTTCTCCACAGCGTGCTCATTTTTTCTTTAAGCTCCGCATCTGAAGAGTTATTAGGATCCCTTATTCCTGCTAACTTAAGCATTTTATATTCAAAATCGTAAAAATTTGGGTCTTGATTAGATGTATTTAATAATCTTACACTCAAACCTATATCATACATTTCATTATCTCCAAAAGGCTCAAAATCATTCAAAAACTGTTGTAATTCCGCCTTTACAGTTTCTGCTTTTCCTTGGCTTGTCATATGTAGTAGACCTTTATAATCCCAGCCTCCCGAGTGATGAAGTTTCAGAAAATAACTTCCGTTCGTTTCTTTTACCGAAATGTGTTCTATATCTACTAAAGGTAGTTTATACATGGTGTCATCAACGGTAATTTGCAGCATAAACTCATTGTAGGTCAAATCGACCGTTTGCCCTTCCAATGCATTTTTATAAACTGTTCCGATAGATGAAATCTGCTGTTTTTGCTTTTCGCTTAAATCACCGTATTTGAATTGTGCTTTTACCTGGAAAGCACTGCATATAAATAAAAGCAGAAATATTTTTTTCATATTTATTGATAGAATTCAGTAACAACTTTTTCCAAACGTTTCGCAATTTTTGGATCAGAATTAATAGTATTCAAAATTTGAGTATATTGATTTTCTGGAAGTTGATTTCCTGGTCCATCGAAGAACTGTTGAACTTGTTTTTCAACTTCCGCTCTATTCTCTTCAAAAAACACAAGGGTCTTTTGGTAATCTTCCTGTTCCTGTTTTGGTAACTCCGCAAGCCCACCATTGTTTTTTACCTGGACATAGTTTTGTTTTATTGTTTCAGGAGCTGTAGCATAGCCTTGAATTTTATTATCTAATATTTCCGTGCCGGGTTTTATTAAATCCATCAGGTCGGTATAATCGAAATAAAACTTCATTAAATCTTTATCAGAAAATTCCTCTCTATGAGTCACCGAAGGTTCTTTACAAAATGTGGCCAGATGATTCAATAAATCTGCTGCTTTTTGGTGGAATGCTAAATCATCAAGATGCATCATTATATAAAATCCAATTTCAGAACTATTTTTATAAGGGGTAATTTTATTTTTTTCAATAATGGTCCAATCCGTGTAAATGCCAATACTCTTTGCTTCCCATGTGGCATCCTTTGGGTTAAAGAGGTATTCTGAATAGGCTTCTTCATCTATTCGATCAACAAGGTGAACTTTACAAGGGCTTAACGCTCTAATTTCAAACTCTTTAAAAACGTTTTTCAGTTCTGAAATTGTTTCTTGCTCTGTTTGTGCATTTCCATACTGCGCAACCATTACGGTTAGGATTGCAGTAAATATGGTGTAAAATTTTTTCATGATACTATTTTTAATGATTTTGATCGTTTTCTAATTCTTTTTTTATGGTTTGTAATTGGTAATTTTCTATCGCTTTAAAAATCTTTTCCCGGTTTTTGCTGCGGATGGGGAAATAGACTTGATATGTGGTTTCTTCCATTTGGGAACGGTCTTCTTCCTTTGTCTTTACATCTTTAAAAGTATTGATTATTTGATGAATCATCGGATATGCTTCTTCAAATTCGAGTAAGAGAAAAAACTCATTAGGGAAATTTTCAAAATAAAAAGCATAATTGTAATCAATTGTAGCCGAATGGATTTTCATGTCCGGGTGCAAAACTATCGTTTCTTCTAATTGTTGAGCGGTTTCCTCGTTGCCAAAACGGTCTTGCAGTTTCATTTTGAAATTAACCAAAGAATCGGTGACCGAAAACTTTTCGATTGTAAACGTATTGTATTCGCTTTTCCCAAATTGGATGAAACCATTTTTTCCAGTAAAATATTGCGCTTCGGCTTGGAGCAAACCGGTAAGCTGTTTCCATTCCTTTTCCTGTGCGGAAAGTGAAGAAACAGTTAAAATAAAAACTAAAAATAAAACAAGATATTTCATTTTCTATTCTGTTCTTATTTTTTTGATTTCGGCTTCAAGGTCTTTAATGTGCTGCAAAAGCTCTTCAATCTGTTCATTTTTTTCTTTTATCTCCCGTTTGTATTGATCCTGTTCGGTTTGTTTTCGTGCATGTAATTCCATGTATTTGTGTTCCAGATTATTGTATTTTTTGTGGCAGGCACAGCTGGACAAAAACAAGACTGACATTAAAAGAAATAGGTTATTTTTTTTCATTATTAAATTTTAGCAATTTTTATTTTATAACTGTTTATATAATAGTATTTTATATGAAATAATTCTATGTAACGATATAACAGGAATTATCACTATGAAACCTATTTCTTTTTAAATCTTTTAAGTGTTTTACCTGTTAATGGGTCTATAACTCCCCATTTATCGTCTAATTTTGCCTGTACACCTTTTTTCAGCTCGTGTTTATAAATTATAGCAGTATATTTCAATGGTACCAGCACCCGATTAAAAATATCTACTAATCCTTCCTTGGATTCTTCGTTCTCAACTTTTATTACATTCAATTCCTCATAAAATTTTAATGCAGTCACCTCTTTATAAATAAGTGGAATCTGTACTTTTTTTGAATTAGCGTTATAAACACCCACTTTCCCAGAGGAATTAGTAACGATAAAATAATGGTGGTTTTCATCAAAAGGCGGAGAGACAGTTTTGTATTCTATTGGTACGATTTCTTCACCTTGTTTATTGATGTATCCTACTTTATCTCCAATTCCTACAATTGCAATCCCCCTTTCAGAAAAGGTATGCGCACGATCATATTTGAAGCTTACCTCAATTTCTATTGTGTTAGCATTAATATATCCCCACTTTTCTTTGTATTTAACAGCTATCATATCATTTCCATTTATTTCGCTAATTTCCTCAAGAATTGCAGGAATAGCTTCTTTCCCGGTTTTATTATCAAGATACCCCCATTTATTGTTTTGTAGAAAACAAGTATATTGGTTTGCGTTTCTTCCACCATATTCAAAATCGATATCGTCATAAACATATTTTGAAATAAAAGTCATTGAACCGTCTTCTTCATTATAGGTAGCTAAAGCATACTTGTTATACATGTTCTTAAAAACCCTAATATCAAAAGAAAGCCGATCAACCTCATACGGACGGTCAATCTGTTTTCCCTTATTATCAAAAGCGTAAAGTGTATTTTTAAAAGCGAAAGGTGTTTCTTGAATTTCGGCTTTAATTGTACCATCACCGTCTATAAACATTTCATCATAGATATGTGGCACCACAACCTTACCTTGCGCGTCTATAGCACCATATTTGTAGTTTTTTCTTTCGATAACTACACCATATTTTGTTAAGCTTTCGCCTTTGGCTGCTTGTTTTTCCTTTTTTTCTTTTTCCTGCTCATCTCTTAATCTTTGGGAGATTATTTTATCTATTTCTTCATATTTCTTATTTTCACGTTCAAATTCCCGATTTAACTCCTCCATTTCTCTTTTAAATTCAGCATCCAATGCAGCCATATCTCTTTCAAATGCTGCCTTGCTTTTTCGGCTTTCGGCTTCGCTTTGGCGTCTTACCTCTTCAAACGAATTGTTTACTTCATCTAACTTTCGGCGAGTTTCTTTTTGTGTAAGTTCATTTAATCTCTGTTTAGACTGTGTACTCATATTATACGAGGATGCATTCCAGTTACGAAGGGTTGCAAGCTCCTGAGCTTCGGTTTGCATTTGTTGGTTTCGCTCTTTTATTCCTTCGGCTATTTTGGCATCTAATTCTTTTTTGGCTTCCTCATCTTTTCTTTTTACATATTCTCCTTTTCTTTTTGCATATTCCTGTGAGAGGTTTTTCGTAGTTTGGTTTGTAGGGTCTAATTTATAAGCCTTTTCCAAAAGTGGTTTGGCTTTTTCCAAATCGCCACTCCTCAACGCTTTTTGTACTTCAGAAAGTAAACCAGTTACCTGCTTTTGTTTTTCCTCTGCTTCTTTTTTATCTTGTTCCTCTTTTTCTTTTTCCTTTTTGGCAGTGTAGAGTATGCGGTCTATTTCGTTTTTCAGGTCGGAAAGGTGTAGCTCTGTAACTTTGTCTGCACTAAAGCTGCCCTCTTCTAACCAAAGGACTTTATTAGGACGTGTTTTTTTCCATTCCGTTTCATATTCTTTTGTGTCTTCGTCAAAATCAAAAGAAACCTCATCGCCCAAACCGTTGTTCAAGTGCAGTATCTTTGGGCTTTTGGCGTAACGATTAAAAGAATACCCTCTAACCATATTAACATAAGCTCTTCCTTCTACATATACGCCAAATGTTTTAGGATTATAACCGGAGTATCCCCAAAAATCTATCCCTGCTTTTTTCAACGCTTCTTTTTCTTCGGGTGTGCAACGATAGTTTTTTAGAACAAGTGTAGTACCTTTCCCCTTTAATGTTGTCCCAAAACTATGACGGGAAGAGGTAAAGTTCACTTCACCCGAAAAGCCGTCTATATTGGAAAAATCAACTTTGTGAGTTTGTATATGTTGCCCGAAAGCCACGCTGCCCGCAAAGCAAAATAGGAGTACTGTAAGTATATTTTGTAGTTTTGTTCTCATATAGCTATTTAATATCTAATTTTTCTTGTGCTTGTTTATCTCCCATATCAGCAGCTTTGGTATACATTTCTTTGGCTTTGTCAATTTTATTGGTAGTTTCATACAATCGACCTAAGTGATAATACGGACGTGAGGTGTTATTCCCTAATTGGATTGCTTGTTGTAAGTTTTTTTCGGCTTCAACATATTTTCCGTTTGTAACCTGCAAAGCCCCCAGATTATTCAATCCAGTAAAATTATTTTGCTCGGCAGACTTTGTATACCAGTATTCTGCTTTTTCTAAATCTTTGGGAACCACATAGTCTAAGCCGAATTGGTAAAAATAGCCTATTGAATTTTGTGCATTATCTTCTCCTTTTTTAGCTGCTTTTTTTAGAAACTTATAAGCTGATTTATTATCTCCTAATTCCTTATATAAAAGACCTAACCTATAATGAGCATCATTAGATATATCTCTATATGCCGGAGAACCATATATCAACATAGGTTTAGCCATATCTATAGAATTTTTATAATAGCCAATGGCATTTTTTTTGTAATCATCAGTGAATTCGAGTAATTTAGCCATATATAGATAACTACATGCTCTCGTATAAAAACGAGAAGGACTTCCGTATTTATTGTCAAATTTTCCTAAAGGAGCTTCATCCAGTGGCAAGGGTAAGTTTATAGCTTTTTCAAAATAGTCATAGGCTTTACGGTTGTCCCGAGGCGTTCCATAGCCGTGTGCATGCATTACTCCTAAAAAGTGATAGGCGTAATGATAATTGTTGCTACTTGATTTGTCAGCTATTTCAACTGCTTTACTAAATAGTTCGAAAGCCTCATTTTCATTTCTTTCCACTCCTAAATCCAACAAGGTCATATATCCCATATTGCATAAAGCAAATACTACACTGTTATCGTTTTGTACAGCTTCTGAAAATTTAGAATATGCGTTTACAAAATCAAAATCATTAAGATATTTTGCTCCTTCCGTTATTTCGAGTATTCCTTTATCTTCTAATCTTTCTTCTCGCGATTTACCCGAACCTATCATAGAAATTACCTGTGCCCCGACGGCAACACCAACCGTTCCGTAGGCTGCTGTGGCATTGCCCTGCTTGGCAAATTCACCGACCAAAGGTTTTGCGGTCGATACAAAATCGGCGTTTTTACCTTTTGCCAGTTCGTTACCCCAGGCATTCATCGTCTGGTCTGCGGCATTGTCGAGAGCCTGTGCGTCTGCCCGCGTCTTTGCGTTGTAGGCATTTACCTCGTTCATATAGGGGTTGGTTGTAGAGGTTGTATTGGAATTATTCGTATTTCGTTCTGTACCGGAGCGGTTAATCTCCGTATTTGTTGGGTCAGTAGCGGTAGTGTTTTCGTTTTTTTCTTTTGCTTTGTTTTCGGCCCTTTTTTTGTCTGCTTCGTCTTTTTTCTTTGCTTCTTCCTGTTGAGATTCAGTATCGCACTTTTTACAGCGTGTAGGTGATTCAATAGTCACTGTTAACATTTTGCAACCGGCAGCATAATGCCAATACTCTTTTTTGTTCGGTTCTTTCACAATAACTATGGTGTGCCCGTCTTTTAGACCTGTGGTTACTTGGGTTTCTTCCTGCCCGAAAGTGGTAAGGTTTGCAAAGCAAAGTAGGAATGCGGTTAATATATGTGGTAGTTTTGCTTTCATAATCTTTAGCTATATTGTTCGGTAATTTAGCTTTTCTTCTGAAATTTTGTTTCCAAATTTCTATTTAAAATTAGAAATCATTAGTGAAAGTAGTATTTGTAAATCCATTATATTCAGCTTTTTTCTTGTTCTTGCTACAAATAATTTTTATTTTTTCAGCTTCTTTTTTATCAAACTCATTATTATTAAGCATCTGTTCCAAAAGAATAATAGCATTGATATTTTTTTGTTTAACTGATTTTTCAAAATAGGCAAGTGCTTTTTTAGTATTTTGAGAAGTACCTATTCCATAGTAAGACATATAACCCAGTGCAAAATTAGCTGCTGAAATTATAGGTTTACCTTCTGGATGATAGTATCCGGTTGCTTTTTCAAAATGTTTAAATGCTTCTTTTTCCGATTTTTGTGTGCCAATTCCAACTAATTTTAAGTAACCCAAATAATAATGACAACTTGGATACTCCGTGTTACCATCTTTTGCCCCACGTAGAATACCATTTTCAAAATATTTATATGCTTCTTGGTAATTTCTTGATGTTCCGATTCCTAAAAAAGTAAGATAGCCCAACTCAAAATATGGATGATAAAAAAGCTTTTGTAAGTCTTTACGCTGTATTATTTCTGAAGATTTTTCTAAAAAGGGGTAAGCTGCTTGGGCATTACTTTCTAATATTCGACCGTGCATATTGATAATCTCTTTTATATCGTATGTATTGTAAAGTGAAAAAATACCTGCTTGACAATATGCATCAGAATTATCTCCATTATTATTTATATCATCAATACTATGCTTAAATGCAGCTTGGTCATCCCCTTTTATAATAGCTCTAAAATGCTCTTTCATCTCATATTCACCTCTTTCTTTAAGTCTTTCTTCTCGCGATTTGCCCGAACCTATCATAGAAATTACCTGCGCCCCGACGGCAACACCAACCGTTCCGTAGGCTGCTGTGGCATTGCCCTGCTTGGCAAATTCACCGACTAATGGTTTTGCGGTCGATACAAAATCGGCGTTTTTACCTTTTGCCAGTTCGTTACCCCAGGCATTCATCGTCTGGTCTGCGGCATTGTCGAGAGCCTGTGCGTCTGCCCGCATCTTTGCGTTGTAGGCATTTACCTTGTTCATATAGGGATTGGTTGTAGAGGTTGTATTGGAATTATTCGTATTTCGTTCTGTACCGGAGCGGTTAATCTCTGTATTTGTTGGGTCAGTAACGGTAGTATTTCCATTTTTTTCCTTTGCTTTGTTTTCGGCCCTTTTTTTATCTGCTTCCGCTTTTTTCTTTGCTTCTTCCTGTTGAGATTCAGTATCGCACTTTTTACAGCGTGTAGGTGATTCAATAGTCACTGTTAACATTTTGCAACCGGCAGCATAATGCCAATACTCTTTTTTGTTCGGTTCTTTTACAATAACTATGGTGTGCCCGTCCTTTAGACCTGTGGTTACTTGGGTTTCTTCCTGCCCGAAAGCTGTAATGTTTGTAAAAAACAGCAATGCCGTTAGGCTTATGATACGTTTTTTTGCCTTCATAGTTCTCTGTATTTTATATCGGTGTTATCCAAATAATGGGGGATGAGCGCAAGTTCAGCATTCTATAAAAACATAACAATCCCCTGTGCAGGGTATTTCTTGGGTGATTTTATAAATTTTTTTCTCGCTTTTTGTAACTTGTACCTTCCTAAATGATGGAAACGAAACAGCAGATGGATAAGCTCATACTAAAAAAGGCAGGACATATCTGGAAAGAAATCGGGCAGCATAAAAAGCCCGAAGAATTGCAGATAGAGATAGAAATCTACAAAAAAATGCTCAACCTTTTTCAGGTGGGCGACTATTGTTACTTTGTCTTTAGTCCACCGGAATTAAGGATGGAGCATATCAACGAATCTGTCACGGAATTATTGGGCTATACGAAAGAAGAATTTGTCTTTGAGACTTTTCTAAAAATCATCCATCCGGACGATATACAGCAATACCTTAATTTTGAAGCCACCATTACCCAATTCTGGCAAAGTCTGCCACCGGAAAAGGTGTTTAAGTACAAAACCCGCTATGATTTCCGCATCCGTTGCAAAGACGGCACAATAAAAAGGCTTTTGCAACAGGTAGCTGTTATCCAAAGCGATGACGACGGAGCGGTGTTGCGGACGTTTGTAATATTCACGGATATTACCGATCTGAAGCAAAGCAACAAAATGGTGCTGTCCATTATGGGATTGGAGGGCGAACCTTCCTATATAGACATACAGCCTGTTCAGGCATTGGTTCCGCACAAAAGTATCCTCAGCAAAAGGGAAATAGAGATTTTTCGGCTGTTGGTAGATGAATGCCAGTCGGCAGATATTGCCGAAACATTAGGGATAAGCCCGCATACCGTAGCGACCCACCGTAAAAATATTTTTAAGAAAACCGGTACTAACTCGGTTTTACAGTTGGTAAAGCTGGGGCTGGAAAAAGGGTGGATATGATTTGCATATAGAATTATTATAATTCACCCGTTGTGCCTTATAGTTTTAAAGATGTTATCCTGAGCCCTGTCGAAGGATTTTTACTGACGATAGGAGATGTTTCGACAGGCTCAACATGACGTAAACGACTATTTTTTATCCATAATGCACAACGGGTTTAGAAATAATATCCATTCCACTTCCTGTCTGGTCTACTGTAGTAATTCCACCTCCCTTTTACTTGCACGGAGCGACAAACATTCTGTCCCAACCCTGTAATCACCCCCTGGCCAGTGGTCTTTTCTTAACTTTATTTCTCAAAAAGAAAAGGAGGGAGAGGATGGTTAACGACAGTAGGAGATAACTCAGGGCCATACCGGACTGGTTGGTAATATGCAGCAGGCTTACTACGGTATAGCTGGCTACGGAGGTCACCAGGTAGCTCGCGCCGCTGGTAAGGCCATTGGTAACCCCGGCATACTCGGGGAAACGGGTGAGGCAGTAGGTAAAATATACGGTGTAGAGAAAACCGTTGAACAGGTGTAGCAGGTAGATAAAGCCTACAAAGACATAGATATTGGAAACGAATTTTCCCGTACCGAACATGAGCAGGCCGACAAGTATTTCCATACCCACCCCAAAAAACAGTTTTTTAAGGAAAGGCAGGGTGCTCAGCGAGCGTCCCAGTATACCCCCGCTCATAATACCAAAGCCGGAGATCAGGGCACAATAGCCCGTAACTACCGGCGAAAAGCCAAAGTGATTTTCTACGATAAACGGAGCGGACATGGCAAAAGACATGACCATACCATAGGTAAGGCCAAGAACTACCAGCCCCATCGAAAAATCGGGAGCCCTGAGCACCGTCCGGTAGGTTTCGGCAATATGTTTTCGCTTAAAAGGTTTAAGATCGGTAAAGGCTTCGCCGGAGAAAAACCACTCTATAAGCAACATCACCAGGGCATACGCCCCGAGAAAGTAAAAACTCGATGTCCACCCGAATCCTTTCTGGAGGTATCCCCCTATAAAGGGAGCCGAAATCGGGGCCATAGACCATATAATGGTAAGCATACCCATATAATGCTGTAATTTTTTCCCCTGGTATATATCGACGAGGAATGCTCTTTTTCCTACCACGATAAAGGCTGTGGTCACCCCTTGTATAATACGCATACCGTAGATAAAATAGATATTATGGACCAGGGCAATGGCAAAACTGCTTATGGAAAACAATACCAGGGAGGCCAGCACCAGTTTGTATCGCCCGAAACTGTCCACAAGACTTCCGGCGGCCAGTAGCGATACCCCGTAACTGATAAGAAAACAGCTCAGCGTCATTTGTATGCCTTTACTGTCGGTGCCGAAAACTTCCTGCATTTCGGGGAAAGAAGGCAAAAAGATATCCGTAGCCAGCCCGGATAGCGGGATAAGCAGAAAAAGGGATATCGTACAGATACGCTCGTACTTTTTGTCGTATGTTCTCATAGCATGTAAAGCGGAATAATGGAGCCCACAAAATTATCCGTACTTTCCCGATGAAAAAATAATGAATTCAAATCAAAAGTTAAATAAATCAAAGGTGGGCGGTAACTTCGGAACGGTATTGTTTGGGGCTTGTCCCCGTCAGTTTCCTGAAAAACGAATTGAAGTGTTGCGGGTACTCAAACCCCAGGCTGTTACCGATCTCGTAGATCCGCCAGTCGCTATACCGCAGCAGGCTCATGGCCTCGGTAAGCACACGTTCCCGGATGAGCTGGGAAGTGGTTTTGCCGGTTTGCAGTTTTACACTGTGGTTGAGATGATTGACGTGTACATGCAGCAGGTCTGCAAAACGGGCCGGGGTTTTGGCCTGCAGGGAAGTCACCGGTGACTCCACGGGAAACTGGTTGTCCAGCAGCTCCATAAACCGCTCGGCGAGATCCTGCGGGTACACCTCCGGAAATTCTTTATGGTCGGAGGTTTTTATCTTTATCCCGGTATAGATAACCAGGTTCAGCAGGTCGCGGAGCATCAGGTTTTTATATCCGAAATTATCGCAGTACTCGTTGCGCATCAGTACAAAGTATTGTTCGAGCTTGTGGTATTGCTCATCGGTAAGGAAGAGAAACGGGTACATATCGTCCTTAAACAGCAGAAAAAGTTTCCGGAATGCTTTTCGCAGTTCGGCAGAAGCAAAATATTCGTTGAACAGGCAGATATAGCCATCGTGGCCATCGCCTATATTCTTCCACCCGTAACGGATATTGCGGTCCGAGAAAAAGAGCGAAGGCCTGTCTATGGTCACCTCTCCCTTTTCCGTGTACAGCACGGCATTTCCCCGGGTGAGTACGACCTTGTAATAATCCCTGCGCGAAAATCCCAGCAGTTGTAAACAGTTCTGCCGTTTAATGATATTAAAATGTGCTACCGACCCCGAAGACGCCAGCAGGTCGTCGGGCACTTTTTTAAAACTGCGGGAATAATACTGTTCCAGGGTTTCTTTTTCTTCCATGGGGCAAAAGTACAAAAATCAAAGATGCGTAACGCATGCGCAGCTAAGGTTATACAGGGAATATTCCGGTGCCGGATAGCAATGTGGTATGGCCACAGGATATATGGCGCTGCGATGATTACCTTATGGTGTCGTGTATTCTCTCCATAATTTAGGCAGAATATGTACAGAAAATCACCATCTGCATATAATATTTTGGTATATGAAATTTTAATATTAAATTCAATCGATTTTTATGAATATGATCTTAAATTATCATTTAAAAATTTAAAAAGATAATTAAACCCTGTTATTGATGCTGATAGTACACTCCCGAAGGAGACCGGAACACTAATAATGAGATTTTGAAACCTGTAAACCCCCGTAAAATCTCGATACGAAAATACAAGGCGTTATTCAACACCTTTTACGACTCCCTGTGTCTGTTTGCCAACAAATACCTGGACGATATCGAAGTATCCAAAGATCTCGTCCAGGATGTCTTTATACGGGTGTGGGACAAGGAGATAGGTTTTGATAATGATTATGCTGCAAAGTCTTACCTGTACACTGCGGTAAAAAACAGGGCGCTCGATTACCTGAAGAGCAAGGCGTACCGTTCGAGGAACCCGTTGGAAGCGGCCGATCTCAAAGAGCTGGAGTCCGATACGTTTTTTGCCCGCGAAGTACTGCTCGAAGAATCGTCCAAGATAGTCCGTGAAGCCGTGGAGATGCTGCCTTATAAATGCAAGGAGATTATCAACCTGAGCCTTAAAGGGTACAAGAACGATGAGATTTCGCAGACGCTGTCCATATCGGTAAATACCGTAAAAGCACAAAAGCGTATCGCCTACAGTAAACTCCGGGTAATGCTCAAAGGGGCCTTTACCGTTTTATTTTTTTTAGGATGGTAGTCGTGGCGGAGACAGGGGTATATGCCTATCGCCATGACCTGCTTCAGTGACCGTGATGTGTAGTTTGAAGCCCGGAACCGGGCATACAGATCTAAAAAAGGGCTGACGTAAAGCCAGCCTCTTATGGTTAAGATTTACAGCCTTAAATAGCTTTGAGAAAAGGCACTATGCTACTATCGGCAAATCGTATATATGATCTTGGAGATCATCTCTTAATCCTGCGGGGGATACAGGCTTTTAATAAATTCAATATCTTTTGCCGAAAGTTCCCCGTGAGCAATATATCCGGGTAGTGAGGAAGAATCTGTGGTCTCTGTATTTCGTACGGAATAGTGCATTATAGATAACGGATCGTATTCGGAACGGACATAATGCTCCAGATCCTGCTCCAGAATCTGTTCGCCACCACCACGGATGTTGAGGGAGTCTTTCCAGGCTATGCCACTATCGGGACGTAGTTGCTCGTGTATAAGGCCCAGCATGTGCCCGAATTCGTGTCGTATGGTGCCCTTATCAAAAACAAGACTTTTGGGCTTTGTAGCGATGTTTTTATACAATGCCATGGTAGGCCGGGTGGTATCTACAACACTCAAACAAGCTTTTTTACCTATTTTACTCCAGCCGGAGGATGTCGTAGGGTCGAAATATATCCGTACTTCTGCATTTTTGGCATGCTCCTTATAGCTAAAAGTAAGGTTAATAATATTATCCCAGTCTGTCACATACTTCTTAACGCTGTCTTTCTGGGATGCCGTACCGTTGAGAAAATAGATATTAATAGTGTCATTATGTTCCCAGAGAATACCTTTTTCCCTCGCATCATTTTCCATGGTCACTGCCCTTGGTGTAGTTGTGGTGCCATCGGGTAAGGTGTCGTCGTCATTACAGGAAACAACAAACAGGGAAATGGTGAGTAACAGTAAAAAAATAATTTTAGTAGCTTTCATAAATGTAAAATTTAGGATTAAATAGGGTTAATGATTCCGTATTGTTTACCCGTTGTGCCTTATAGGTAGAAAGACGTCATCCTGAGCATCCTGTCGAAAGATCTTTACTGACGGAAGGAGATGTTTCGACTACGCTCAACATGACGTAAACGACTATTTGTATCCATAATGCACAACGGGTTATTGTTTTTATAATGACATGAAAAGGAGGTGATACCCTTAAAAAAAAGTTATTTTATTGCTTAGTGATGAAAATATGCGGAAAGGTATGCCGGGGGAATAAACCATTTGTACATGTGGCCAATCGTACTGTGGCAGGTAGGATGATGGTAATAGCTTATTGTTGAATGATGGAGTATGAAGTTCCGGAAGAAGAAGATAACTATCGGTTAAAGATAAGTTGGTGTAATGACCAGGGTAAGGTTTTATAGTTTTCATTACCGGGTTGAATTCTGGTATTTTTTTGGGAAAGCTTGTTTATGTTTAGTCCGTTGAATGATAAAACAAATACAAACCTTTAAAAACCGGAAGCTCCGACACAGGGTTAGAACTCCCGGTTTATCCGGTTGGGGCCCAACAGCCACCCATTACAATACCGCAAACTCACCCATGTAAGGGCTGTTACAGGCTTTGTCTTGTGTTTCGCTGTTAAAATAGGCCCAGGTGTGGACTACCTTACCTACATACACTTCGGGCAGTGTTACCGTGGCGGTAAGTTCGCTGCGCGTGGCCAGGAGCAAAAACAGCTCGAAGGTATCGGTTTCCGGGCAGTAACATACCAGGTTTACCAGGTCGGTGTCCTGCGCATTGCCCTGTATGCTATTGTCTTCCCAGGCCAAGGCAAAGGTTCCGCCGGCCTCGTTGTTCAGGGTAGCATTCTGGAAACCGGCCAGGTCGCCTTTGGTAATAAGCACCTTGTTATAGACCAGTTCGGGCACATTGTCTGTGACCTCCATAGCTTCTCCTATAGTATAGGAAACCGCTATGTTTACTCTCGATTTTGCCCCTCTCTCCGTACCGAAGTACAGGCTCTGTATGCTTTTTAGAGGTTGCAAAAAAGTAACAGCCATCTTAAACTTCAGCTGTTGGATCACCTGTTTGTCCGTAGGAGGTTTTTTGCTCGGTTTGGGCCGGCTTCGGATGATGTCCTTGCCGCGCCAGTTAGCGCCTACTACGGTTCCTACTTTTCCTGAGAATCCTCCGAGGATTCCTTTGACGATAGTTGCCATGTTATTAAAATTTAATGTTAATATGCAGCAAGATACAGCGCTTTGAGGCCGGTTGTATGCCTTGGGGACGTTTTGTCCGTTTTTGGCCGCATTTGTCCGTTTTTGTCCATAGGGATACAGGTTTTCTTCGGGTCTTCTTCGGGTCTTTTCCGGGTGTTGTTCGGAAAAACATCTTTTTTTCCGAAGGTGACCCGAAGCAAACCCGAAGCGAACCCGAAGAAAAATATCCGGATTTTAAGTTAAGGCAACAGGAAGTGTGCTGTTTTTATAGGAAATGATAATAACAGGTATAAAGAAAAGTGCGGTGAAACCGCGGGAAAGATCTATTGTTCCCGGAGCATCTTCTCGATGAGATCCCTGGGATAGAGGTATTTTTTACCGAGTTTTACATAAGGGATCTCCTTGTTTTTGCGCATACGCCGCACGGTACGCTTACTCACCTTAAAGGCGCGTGCAACATCTGCAGTATCCATATATTTCCGAAATATAGGATCGGATTCCCCGATAGTACGGATTTCCTTGAGGATTTCCTGGAGCAGGAAGATAAAATAACGATGAAACTCCGGCATTTTTTCAGCATCCATAACAGTAAATTTAGGTTGAACGTATTCTAAATATAAGAAAAATCGCTCATGTAGTATTTCTTATTAAGAGTAAATTAACGTAAGAAACACATATAAACACCTCTGTATCTGTATGTTCAGCTATGCCATAAAGGCTGTTTGCCGGTTATTCCACACCCTTTATGGTGAGTACTGCACCCCGGTATTTTTCTTTGTCCGAACCTGTATACTGCAGGTCGATGCCCCTGCTGTTTTCCTGTTCCATGGCCTTTTGCATCAGGCGATAATCTATTTTTTCGATTTCCGTTTCCCAGTCCGCTTCCGAAGCAGGTTTTATGGCTGCAATATTGGCGATATCAAAAACGGGGGTCAGGGGCTGTACTTTTCGCGAACGCCGTATAAAGAGCGTGTCTCCCTCTATTTTTTCGACCTTTATCCAGCCTTCGGGCAGACCGTTGACCTGCTGCCGGTTGGCATCCGTAAAAAAAACAGCGCCGTACAACTGGCCTGGTGCTATGTGGTGGAGTTCATTATACAGTTTGGCGGTTTTATCGGCCTGGTCTTTTTGTTCGACGTTCCGGTAAATGGAAGAACCGACAAAAAGAACGGCGATCAGCGCCGCAATAATCAGATAGCCTTTCCATATTTTCAGATACGGTATGGGAAGTGTTTTCTTAAAAGCCTTGACCTCTTCCTTTAATTCTTTCGAGTATTTGCGGGGATGTATCACCTCGTTTTCTCTGGTGTAAACATGAGACATCTTTACCAGGCCTCCCCCCATGGGAAGCCATAGGAATTTTACACCCGGGGTATAGATACGCAGGGTAAACTGCCGCGGCTGAGGATCGTCTTTCAGGGTTGAGGTAATGATCTTTTCCCCGAGCGTAAGGTCGTAAGCTTCGTATATAAAAAACATAGTAGTACCAGTTTTAATAAGTCCGAAAAAGCATGCAAAAATAAGATAAAGTTTCTTAACAGGTTTGTGCAGATGATGATTTTAATGGATGTTTTGCTCTTACCGATCGCTATAGTGTTGTAAGTCAATTTCATGTGTTTTACGTGGTTGTTACCCTACAGGGGGGGCAGTCCGCCGGGTTGTTGAGGTATTGGTGTTTTATGGGTTATAACCTTGTGCAGGGGGGATTGGTTTGTTCGTAGTTGGGCTTCGCTACCCCTTTCGGCCACTGCGCCATACCTTCGGTGCTCCGTTCCCCACAGGCACTCAGCCCTCGTTAAATAGACGGGGCAGAGGCGGCTGCGTGTTCCGGTTCCGGCCGTAATGTACCGAAGCCCCGGCTTCTCTCCTCCAGAACAACGTACACATCCCGGAGAGTATTGCTTATATTTGGGTAGCACATGGATATACGAAAATCCGGAATTATGACAAACCATCTTTTTACCGATTTCAGGACTACGTTTGTTATCGGCATTATTATAGCGATTACTACAGCCATAGCCCTGACCTTCAAATATATTGCAGGGCGGTATATACGAAGGCGGGTATTGTCCAGGCATATAGACCCTACCAGCTATCTTTTTGCCAAAAGGGTGGTTACGGCCATTATTTATATGGTGGGCTTTTCGTTTGCGCTGGTACAGATTCCGGAGCTGAAAATAGTGGGACACTCGCTGCTGGCCGGGGCGGGGATCTTGTCGCTGATTGCCGGGCTCGCTTCACAGCAGGCCCTGAGTAACATTATGAGTGGTTTTCTTATTGTAATGTTCAAGCCTTTTAAGATCAACGATAGAATAACGTTCAATGAGACCTACACCGGGACAGTAGAAGAGATTAACCTTAGGCAGGTAGTTCTTCGCGACCTGGAAAACAACCGTGTTATAGTGCCCAATGCTGTGATAAGCACACAGGTTATTGTAAACTCGAATCTCACGGAAACCAAAATCTGTAAAATGATAGAGATCGGTATAGGGTATGATGCGGATATCGGTAAGGCCCTTGGTATTATGGAGGACGAAATTGTAAAACACCCGCTGCACCTGGATAACCGTAGCCCGGAAGACATTAAAAACAATGTCCCCGGGGTAGTGTGCCGTGTGGTGGCACTGGACAGCTCGGCGGTGACCCTAAAAGCCTGGGCGTATGCCGACAATGCAGCAGATGGCTACACGATGTATTGCGACCTGCTACGGAGTATCAAAGAACGGTTTGACAGGGAAGGCATAGAAATACCGTATAATTACCAGAACGTTATTATTAAAAAATCGGAGTAAGGTTTTTTAGATCGTAAAACGATATGGTTTCCGGATATGCCGGGCTTCGACTGAATTAAATAACTTCATTGATAAAGCCATAGATTCAGGAATGAATTTAAATACTTATTTTAGAGACGTTGTCAATCCTTTAAATGGCATAAACTCATGAGATATTATTATATAGGACTATCCAATGACTTAAAAGTCATCGGATACTACCCTCAAACAGACTTTCATAAAGGTTATAATCCCACAGATAATGGTAGTTATTGTGTTAAACCAGATACATTTCCAGATTTTGTGCCAAACTACGAATTAGAGCTTCATAAGAAAGCATTTGCTACAGGTTTTTTACAGAGGGTTGGCGCAAGTTTTGGTATTGTTGTAGATGAAAAAGTAAAAAATATTCTTAAAGAACATTGCTTACCTCCTCATGCTTTTTATCCGACAACAGTATTTCATAATGATGAGGTTTTGCAATACTACTGGTTTCATTATATACCTAATGATTTTTGGGAACTTATAGATAATAGGAATTCTTTTGCATACGTTTATCAAATAAAAAAAGCAACCGTCACCAAGATAAAGGAAATCCCTATAATTTCTAAAGAGCAAATATTAAATGAGAAAAAGAAATATACAGGGCTTACACCAATTACTTTAGGCAGGTTAAAAATGAGTGCTGAATTTTGTAAATATGATTTCTATCTGACCGGAGCATTTAATCATACCATGATAAGTGAAAGGTTGAAGAAAGCATTGGAAGAAAATAATGTTTCCGGTTATGAAGCCAAACTCTTTGATAAACTAAGTTTTGAGTAAGCGCTTCCCTTATGATTGCTATCAAACAGGGGACGTGCCATTTTGGAGCTTATTTGTGAAGGGTTGAAAAACATTGGGGAAACCCGTTGTGCATTATAGTTCGAAAGACGTCATCCTGAGCCCTGTCGAAGGATTTTTACGGACAGCAGGAGATATTTCAACGACGACCAACATGACGTAAACAACAATTTTTATTCGTAATGCACAAGGGGTTAGAGAAAGACAATCTTACGGATTTTACGACTACATTATTTAACAAAACCTCCATGGATAATTCTTAATGATAAACGAAGGGTATTACCGTATACGTAGGAGTGATGATCTGCAAGAAACAGGCCATTACCCGCAAGCTCATTTGAGAAAAGGTTATAACCCCAGAAAGGACGGGCACTTTATGGTAAAACACTATGAGTTTCCCGACTTTGTGCCAAATTTGGAATTAGAACTGCATCCAGAAGCTATTGCCACAAATTATCTGGATAGCACTGCGGGTTTGAATAATGGATTTATAGTGGATAATGAATTAAGATTATTAATGTCCTCCTTTACTTTGCCTAAACATCATTTTTACCCTATTAAAGTATATAAAGGGGCAGAATTACTGGATTATTATTGGTTCCATTTTTTGCCGGATAATTTTTGGGAAATGATCGATTATAATACATCATACATGGAACTGATAAAGAGTAGCGGCGAAGTAATAGATGGTTTTGTACCCATTTTATCTAAAAGCGAAATGGTGAAATTATTAAACTCCATTGATTGGTCTCTTTATTTAAGAATTGGTCAAATTTATATGAAACCTGAGGCGGCTCAATATGATTTGTACAAAACAGACTGTCTTGGCTCAAATATTTTAATAAGTAAAAATTTAAAAGATTCTATTACAAAAGCTGGCTTAACAGGAATGGAAATCAAACCTTTTGACAAGTTTTCCATAAGCAAATAATGTAAAAGAAGCGGCCTATGCCGGGTTTTATATGAATGCTGCGGTTAATGGGAGCGCATTGCAGAAATATACGGCTTTAACCGGGGAGGGGCTGCATGGAAATCATCCGGCTTATGATAAAAAATTGTAGAGAAAAGGTTAAGAGATTTTGAAATACAGTTTCCAAGTTATACTTCAGAACAAGCCAAGACCTTTTTGGAGAACACTTTAATCCCTCAATTAAATGGATTAATTGATACAGCCAAGAATTCAGGGAAAAACTTAAATTCGTATTTTAGAGATGTTGTTAACCCGGTAAATGGAGTTCCAAATAATTGATAATGAATTATTATATATATGGATGGTCTGATGACTTAAATGTCATCGGACATTATCCACAAACAAAGTTAAGGGAAGGTTACAATCCAAGAAACAATGGTCATTTTAAGGTTAAGCCTAACGTATTTCCCGATTTTATTCCAAACCTTGAATTAGACATGCACAAAAAAGCAAAAAAAACGGATTTCTTGGGCTTTTCAATATCTAATGGTATTATTGTGAATAAAAAGTGTGTTCAAATTTTAGAAAAACATACTTTACCACACCACCACATTTACCCTATTAAAGTATATCAAAATGGGGCTTTATTAAATTATTTTTGGATACACTATATAGTAAATGATTTTTGGGATTGGTTAGATATAGAGCTATCTGAAGCGGTTATCTTTGATGATAAAAAAATTTTTGAAGCCGTAGCCCCTTTGGACCTAAACATTCCACCAGATGAATTCAGAAACTTAGAATATTTTGAATTGCCTTACCATCAGCATTTAAGATGGGATAAGATTGTTTTTAAAAAGGGCTTCCCTTATGATTTATATCAAACAAGGGACGTGCAAATTTTGGAGATTATGAGTGAAAGGTTGAAAGAAACATTAGAGAAAGAAAATCTTACGGGTTTTACGACTACATTATTTAACAAAACCTCCATGGATAATTCTTAATGATAAACGAAGAGTATTACAGTATACGTAGGAGTGATGATCTGCAAGAAACAGGCCATTACCCGCAAGCTCATTTGAGAAAAGGTTATAACCCCAGGAAGAACGGGCACTTTATGGTAAAACACTATGAGTTTCCCGACTTTGCGCCCAACCTTGAACTTGAAATGCACCCCAAAACGATTCCTACGAATTATTTAAATAATACTGCCGGATTAATTAATGGCTTTATTGTGGATAGTAAATTTAAATTAATGATGTCTTCTTTCAAGTTGCCAAGACATCATTTTTATCCGATAAAAGCATATAAAGGAAGCAAATTATTTGATTATTATTGGCTCCATTATATCGTAGATGATTTTTGGGAGTTTATAGATACAGCTAATTCATACGGAGAGGTTTTTGAGTTTAAAACTCCTTTTGAAACCGTGGTAACAGAAACTTTTGCTATTTCCTCTAAAAATCAAGTGTTAGAAGAAAAAAGAAAATATAAGTTAGGGAGGACCCGCATAGGCAAAATTATAATGAAAAAAGAATTTCCTCAATACGATTTATACAAAATAGACTGTTTGAGTTATACTACTATACTAAGTGAAAAACTAAAAAATGCCATTGTAAAGGCAGGAATAACAGGAATGGAGATAAAACCATTTAATAAGTTTTTAATTGGTGAATAAAACTATTCGCTATATGTTCTGTGTTACAGCTATAGGGGACATTTTATTGTTTCAACGGTAAGCATTCCGGGCTTCGATACCCCTTTCGGCCACTGCGCCATACCTTCGGTGCTCCGTTCCCTACAGGCACTCAGCCCTCGTTAAATAGACGGGGCAGAGGCGGCCGCGTGTTCCGGCTATGCCGGCATGTACCGAAGCCCCGGGTTGTCGACGGTCTTATCCACCTCCCCATACAGGGCTATAAGCGAGTCCAGAAGCTGCATAGCTCCCTGCACTTCGGCAAAATAGTTTTTTATCATGCCGTGTATGGCCTGGCGCAAATCTTCTTCGTTAGCTACAGGGGCCAACTCCCCGCCTGTACCCAGCAATGCCCTGAAGCGTTCTGCGAGTTCCGGTAGCGGCCTGCAGTCTTGCGCCTGGCGCTGCACCATATCTTCAAGCCCCTTTTTGCAGGCGTAATACCGCAGGAGGAATTCCTTTTCTGTCAGGGCCAATACCTTGTCCAGTTTGGCCTGCAATACGGTGAGCTGCTCCGGCCGTATCTCGTAGGCGCCGTAGCGTACTTCGTGGTAGGCCCTGTCGATGAGGTGCAGCAGGGTGGCATCGGGTTCCTTTTCGGGGGCGAATACCTGCCCGAGTTGCGGCACATGGGCAAGGATGTATTGCTGGTGGGTGCCAATACGGTGGCATACCTTTTCCCTGCCCATGACCAAACACTCTGCAGCCCGATAGGCCAGCTCAAAGGCCTGGTGCAACATAAAGGCGGTTGGTGGCATCTGGCCTGCTTCCAGGAAAAACTGTGCCCCCCGGCTAAAGCTTACCGCCTTGTCGTAGTCGCGCTCAAAACAGCTTCTGGCCTTGCTTAGAAGCGGTTGCAGTTGTGCTGCGGATAGCAGTTCCGGGGCCTGCGTGTCCGGGCCGCAGTATTGCAGGTGCCCGGGCATACAGGCATGCAGGAAAAAGAGGTTGCCCTGTTCCAGTTGTGTGCGTGCAGTATGCTCGGTGTACACCCGGTAGCGATACTCGGGGTATTGCGCAAAAATATCCGAGACGGAGGGCAGGTTTTTATTGGGCCTGTTGGGGGCTGCGGTGAGTATCAGTACCCCGGTTTGTTCGGCTATGGGAAAGGCGTAGACATAGGTGACATCCATGATGGCTACGACTTTATGGACTATATAGGAGATTTCGGTATTCATAAGTTGATGATTTTGGCAGGTTAGTTTTTGTGTATCCATTGGACGATTTCGTGCTCGGGTATGGAGGTTTTTACCACATCGCGGAAGTGCATACGCTCCCACACGGTGCCCCCGTCTGCGGCGCATACTTTGGTAAAGAGGTGCAGGCGGGAGGTAAGCAGGGAAACCAGGGTATCGGGTACGGACAGCTCCCGTATTTTATTTTTCTTTTTGTTCAGGTGGAGCAGGGCATACCTGGGGGTGCCGTTGTCTTTGGCCAGGGCTACCCACTCAAAATACCGCACAATGGCTAAGGGTTCGTGGCTGTCCAGGAGCCTGGTGATCTCTAAAGCTTTCATAGACGTATGTTTTTTATGGTTATACAACAGGCTGCACTCCGGGCAGTTTGCCGGGGTGTGCCGATCTCCGTAGGGGAGTTGGTAGTACGTGGTGCTAAAAGAAAAGAAAAAGGCGTCCCTGTTCCTTCCCGTACTACGCCAAACGTGGCAAGGCATACGCCTTGCTACAGGTACTATGCGAATTTCCCAAAAGAATAAAAGTGTAGATGGCGTTGCTTTAGAGAAGAGTTTCGGCAAAATAAATGGGCGTGGAACTCAACTTACCGAACAGAGGTACTGGCATACCATGGAAAGATAAGAGAGCCCACGCCCGGGTCGTGAGCAAACTTACTTATCATCTCTTTCCATTTGAAAAGTGCCAGTTTTCTGTACGAGATTCAAAGCAATTGCTTCTAATATTTTTATAAAAGAATCGCAAATATATGTAACGTTAAACAAATATACATAAAAAGATTTTGTCATCCAAATGGATTACATTAATAATGTTTTTATTTCCAAAATTGCAGTATGGCAGAACTTTCAAAAGAAGATATAATACTTGCTAACAAGGTAGCAGATAGGATTAAAGAACTCCGTATTCAAAGTACAGGAATTAAACAAATAGATTTTGCTAATAGGTATAATATTGACCGACAAATAGTAAGTCGGTGGGAAAGCCCACTAAAGATTGATTCGAAAACAGGAAAAATAAAGGGACGAGGGATTACTATTTATACAGTAAACAAATTCTGTAACCTGATTGGTATTACATTGAAAGATTTCTTTGATGATCCTATGTTTCAATAATAAAATTTATCATGGCTAAAACGATCGTGATACTCTTGTTAGCAGGGAGGTATTAGGAAATGCGAATGTGTATTATAGCATGACCATTATGAGATTGCGAAAATATGGGATAAAAGCATTGAGGAGTTTACTAAAGGGGCGCGTTAAGGCCCTTTTTTTATTGGTAATAAGTAATGCTTACTTATGATACCTAATAATTAATGGGCTGTTTGTGATGATTCTAAGAGAAACTTTTTCGAAAAAATGTGGCTTTCCGTAACGGAATATAATGAAGAGTTATTATTTTAGTGGATGGGATTTGAAATTGAAGTTTTGAATCTTTCGCTGTAAATACACATAGCCAGATATTCCAAGTATTTCAGCTAAGCATTGTATGAGAGTCATATGGGGCTGGATATTCCGGACTAAGCTGACCCCTCTAAAGCCTACCTTTTAGGTATCTGTCATTCCGGCGGATGCTGACCCCCTTGTAAATTTAAAAATGGTTTTCCGGTAAAATTATTCCGGATCATACTGCCCCCCATTTTTTGAATTGGTTTTTGGTTTATTTGATGGATACCATCAAAAGATAAGTAATGGCCGGAAAACCAAAACGAATGAGTCAAGTAAAACAAATACTCCGTATGCACCAGCAGGGCAAGGGCATAAAAACTATTGCCAGAACCTTGTCCATCAGTAAGAATACCGTTAAAGGGTATGTTCGTAAAG
>NZ_FPJE01000005.1 GCF_900119185.1 Sinomicrobium oceani
TTCAAGGATTAAGAAATATATTTAACCAGAATACAGATATAAAAATAGCCTATACCAAATTAGCACATTGGTATAAGCAAGTTGAAGAATCCGGGTTTAAAAGCTTCCAAACCGTAGCCAACAGCATCAGCTTGAATTATCGATCTATCCTAAACTACTTTGTAAACAGAAGTACCAATGCCTCAGCAGAATCCTTTAATGCCAAAATAAAAGCCTTTAGAGCACAACTTAGAGAGGTGAAGAATACTGAGTTTTTCCTATTTAGATTATCCAGAATTTTTGCGTAGTCCACAACAAATGGGAATGATCCGGGATGATCCTTAACAAGCCCGATTCAGGCAAAATATTGAGCATAAAAAAAGCCGGATAAAAATCTCCGGCTTTTCGTGCGGATGACAGGAATCGAACCTGCACACCTTGCGGCACTAGATCCTAAGTCTAGCGTATATTGCACCAAATTGAAACAAAGTCATTCATTTTCAATTGATTATACGATTCTACATTTTCTTTAATATCATCTAATATCAATTGATTTCAACATTTGTTGTACCTATGTTGTACCTGAAAAGAACAATAATTTCGTATCTTTATGGTGTACTTAGGTAAAGGAATACATTCAAAATGGAATGTTGTACCTATGTTGTACCTGATTTGACTTTCGTACTCAAAACAGGTCAATTATGTCATCAAACGCAAAGATAGTTCTACGTAAAAAACCAAACAGTAAAGGGCTTTACCCATTAGCTGTTCGAATTACAAAAAATCGTCGTTCAACATATCAATATATAGGTCATTATATTGACATAGAGGATTGGGACGAAAAAAATATTCGAGTAAGAAAGTCTAATTCAAATGCTGATAGTTTAAACAAGTTGCTATCACAGGAACTCTCGAACGCCAATAAAGCACTTATTGACTTACAATCCGAGCATAAAGATGCATCTGCCAACCAAATCAAAAAAGAGATATATGCCTCGGGAAACTCTGCTACCTTTTTTGAACTAGCACAAGAGCATCTGGACGAATTGGAAATCGCCGAAAAATTAAACCGGTTATCTACGGATAGTGCTTTGGTTAGCTATATCATAAAGTTTAATAAATCAAAACAGTTGGCTTTTCAGGAAATTAACGAACGCTTCCTAAAAAAGCTGATGATATATTTGAAAGCCAAACACGAACTTTCAGAAACATCAGTAATGAACATCTTAGTCCTCATTAGGTTGTTGTTCAACAGAGCTATTAAGCTCAAAATAGTTAGTAGGGAATTATATCCTTTTGGTGGTGACAAGATTAAAATTAAGTTTCCAGAAACAAGCAAAGTCGGGTTGAATATTATTGAAGTAAGAGCCATAGAAGCTCTTGAGAATTTAACTTTGAGTGAAATACACACTCGAAATGTCTGGCTCTTTAGTTTTAATTTTGCCGGAATGCGAGTTACCGATGTATTGTGGACAAAGTGGTCTGACATATACGACAAAAGGTTGCATTATAGAATGAACAAAAACTCAAAATTACTATCATTAAAAATTCCAGATAAGGTTTTCAAAATTTTAGATTATTACAAAGAAGACAAAAGATATGCAACCGATTTTGTTTTTCCCGAATTGAAAAAAGCGAATCTCGATGATGCAAAAGATGTCTATAACAAGAGAAAGACAGCTACCAAGAAATTTAATGACAACTTAAAATCTATAGCTAAAAAGGCGAAAATTGATAAGAAAATTACAATGCATATTGCGAGGCATACCTTTGGCAATATTGCTGGTGATACCATCCATCCCTTTATGCTGCAAAAATTGTATCGTCATAGCGATTTAAAAACCACATTGAACTATCAAGCTAATTTTATTCACAAAGAAGCAGATGATGCTTTGGATAGTGTGGTAAATTTTTGAACTATTATCAGCCATCTGCAAATATTTTAAAGTCATATTTCAACATATTCAATTGCCATTCCCTTACCTTTACCAACATAATTTTATGTTTATGGTGTTAAAGGTTAAATGGACTGAATTTAAAAGTAGTCTTGAAAATTTTCAGTCCGAAGGAAATGCGCTTATTAAAAAATATAAAGCAGCAAGAACTGAGGATTTATTAAATGAATTGAAAGAGGAAAAACAATCGTGGGAAAGCGATGTAATCAGTTATGTAAAGGCTTCTTTTGACCCTGAACACACCAATTTTGCATACGAGTTTAAGGCTCAACAAGGATATAATTTCGGAATGAAATTAGGTATCGACCAAAGAGTCAAAAACACTATTCAAACCATTAAAGATGAAATTAATGGGCTTGATTACTATTTAAAAATATTATTCATTTCAGATGCTATTGTGCGAGCTGATGACATTGATTTAGAAGAGCATAAAAACCTTGATACCGAAGGCATTCTTGATCTTATACTTTCTAAACTATATGAACTGTATAATGATGGGAAATACTATTCTATTAAGTGGATTCTTGAAGGTAACGGCCTAAAGTTAGGTGGGCGTAGCGAAGATTGGGACTATGGTAGAATGCTTGAAGAACGAGGCCTTATTGAGACTATGAATGGTCGTGAGGTAAATGCCAAACTAAAACTTGAGGGAAAGTATGCCATTGAACAAGCCAGAAAATCCCAAGTGCCCGACTACTCAAAAATTAGCGATTCTGATGAAGAATTAAAAACACTTCTCAAAGAGGTACTTGCCGAAGTTAAAAGATCAGGATATGGTCAGCAAATCATCTTCGATGAGTTTGATGAGCTGCGCAAAGACATTCCGCATCTTAGCAAAAAATCGTTTGGTCAGTTATTAAAATCAAAACTTGGCGATTTGGTCGCAGCCAAAGCCTTTGACAAAGCTATCGCCAGCGACATATTCAAACAATTTACTAACCAAATATTTCCATTTTACGTACGAGAATATGGGCAGGTATTAAAAATAGAATAGTTCAATTCTTCCGAAAAGAACCACCACCAGAATATGAGGTGACAGAATATGTGTTTTCGGATAGACAACCTCTTGATGGTTCTTCGACCATTTCATTTTTCGTAAACAATCCCAAGCCAGATGTAAGTGTTACCAGAACTTTTGATAGCGAAGACCAAGCCGTTAATTGGCTTATGGAAAATCGAGATTTCAAAAAGATGTTATTTAGTAATGTATTTCCATCCGCAAATTCGGTGAAATACCAATGTGGCGTTAAAGAACCTATCACAATCCCAAACAAAATGCCAGGGGATATTGACATTCTTCTGTATGAACAAGGAAAGGAACAAAATGCGGTTGGAATAGAATGTAAAATAGTAAAAACCGAATCGCTTGAAAATCAACCACCAAAAATAAACAAGATTACAAGCGTTCAAAAAAAGGGAACTATTCAGGCAAATGGATATACCGAAATTGGATTCAACAGGGTTTATCTGCTAATCATACTATTGGATGATGGCCGGCATTACAAAAACCCCAATGTTATGTTCAGAACTACACCTTTTAAATGGTTGAAAGAATTGTATGGTTTTGACTGGCAAACCCGAATGAGTGATGATATTGGAATTATTTACGTTCACATAAATCAATTTACTACTAACCATATAAATCAGACCAAAGGATTGGGATTGCGTGTAGAACGTAAAGCAATACCAATTTTACAACCTGAAGAACTAACTGATAAAATCAAAAAACTGGATTCATAGGATAATTTGAAACGTAAAGGAACTTGCAGGATATGCGGAAATCATAGTAAACTAACGTTTGAGCACGTTACACGAGAGTGTAAACTGAACTCTCTATAGTTTGCCTGATTCATTTTCTCAAGTGCTCGGTTCTTGCCTAAAACATTCCACCAACATCCCATAAAGTTCTGGATGTTTTCTTTTTAGTAAATCCGCTCGTTCAAAAAAATACTCTGAAGCAACCGCAAAGAATTCAGCTTGATTTGTTCCACCATATTTACGAATATCTGAATGGTTATCGTTAATCGCTTCCATTTCTTTATGGATTAAGTTTAACCAAGGTATGGCATATTGATGTTCCATTAGCCGCTCTGACACACCGTCTGTTCTATCGTCCAACTTATCTATAAGGTGCACAAATTCGTGTATGCCAGTATTGCTTTTATCGGTTGTATTTTTAAAGCCGTGGTACAATGCTTTCTTGGAAAGTATCATCTGTTTCTCGAACCTTCCATTTCCAACTATTCCACCAATATTCCGTGAGTTATCCTTACTGCTAAATTGCATATCCTCATTAAAATTATCAGGATATAAAAGGATGCCACTTAAATTTGTGTAGTGCCATTCCTTGAAGCCAAAAACTGGAATGACGGCACTTGCTGCAATTAAAACCTTATCCAACTCTTCCAGTTCAAACTGCACAGCATCGATATAGACCTCACTTAAAAATAGCATCATTTTTTGCTGAAAAATTAGCTGTGCGTCTTTTGATAGATTTCTATAAAACAGCACATTATCCGTCAATAATTTATGCCAATGTTCTGGAAATGGTTTTACACTATGACGTTTTGCTTTTCTATAAAAATGAACAGCAAAAAGAACAATCACAACCGAAATAAAAATATAAGCCATATTAAAAACGTATTAATCTACAGGTTCGGCCTTAAATCCCACTTTTTGCAAAGTCGCCTTTACATCTTCTTCGGTTACACCATCGCTTTCAATGGTTAGGATTTTATCAGGATTAGAGGTATCTACTTCCCAACTTTCTACACCTTCTTGTTTGTTTAAAAAAGGGGTGACTTTTGATACGCACCCACCACAATTGATATTTGTTTTAAATTTTAAAGTTTTCATAGTATTGAATTTATTTATTATTAAAGTTTTACTCGTTTAAGTCTTAAGCTATTTGCAACTACGGATACACTACTGAATGCCATTGCTGCACCTGCAATCATCGGATCCAACAAAAACCCATTTACAGGATAAAGAACTCCCGCTGCAATTGGAATGCCAATAATGTTGTAAATAAATGCCCAGAATAAGTTCTGACGTATGCCCAACACGGTTCTTTTTGATAGTTCCAATGCTTTTGGGATAGATTGTAAATCTGATGTTATCAAGGTCATTTTTGCTACATCCATTGCGATATCCGAACCTTTGCCCATAGCAATACTCACATTGGCTTGCGCCAGGGCGTGCGAATCGTTGATACCATCGCCCACCATTGCTACTATCTTTCCGTCCGCCTGTAATTTTTCGACAAAAGCCGCTTTGTCCGAAGGCATCACTTCTCCTTGGTAATTTGTTATTCCTACTTGTTTTGCGACAGCAGATGCGGTTTTATTGTTATCTCCAGTAAGCATATAGACCTCAATGCCTCGTTCTTGAAGTGTTGCTATGGCCATTTTTGAAGTTTCCTTAATCTTGTCTGCAATGGCGAGTATCGCCAGCACTTGTTTTTCATTGCCAAAGAAAATGACGGTTTTCGCTTGCTCTTCGAGACTTTCTGCTGTTTGCATCAAGGAAGCATCGATTTGAATATTTTTCTCAAGCATTAGTTTATGGTTTCCAACATAGTATGGTGAACCATTTTCTGTTTGAGCTTTCACACCTTTTCCTGTAATACTTTCAAAAGAAGCAATTTCAGCTTTTTCAATATTTTCATCTTTTAAGTGATTGACTACAGCTTCCGCCAAAGGGTGTTCTGATTGTGCTTCAATAGCTAGAAGAACTTTTTTGTATTCGTTGATATCTTCGAGTTTATCCTTCCAAAATATATCAGTTACTAAAGGTTTTCCTTCTGTAATTGTACCTGTTTTATCAAGAATGACAGCATTCACTTTATGACCGAGTTCTAAACTTTCGGCATCCTTTATAAGGATATTATTTTCTGCGCCTTTACCAATTCCCACCATAATGGCGGTAGGTGTTGCCAATCCCAAAGCACAAGGACAGGCGATTACCAATACTGCTACAGAGGTCAATAAGGCTTGTGAAAAGGCATTATCGCCTCCTACTGACATCCAGACAATGAAGGTTACAATGGAAATACCCAATACCACAGGAACGAAAATACCGGCAATCTTATCGACCAGTTTTTGAACGGGTGCCTTACTCCCTTGCGCTTGCTGAACCATTTTAATGATTTGGGAAAGCAGGGTTTCTCCACCTACTTTTTCAGCGGTAAATTGAAAACTTCCTTTTTGATTAACGGTACCAGCGAATACCTTTTCCCCTTGGGATTTCTGAACTGGAACGGGTTCTCCAGTAATCATACTTTCATCTACATATGAGCTTCCCTTGGAAACTTCGCCATCCACGGGAATCTTTTCTCCGGGACGCACCAAAATGGTCTGACCAACCTGTACGGATGAAATAGGGATTTCCCTCTCTTCCCCATTCTCAATAATTTTAAGGGTTTTAGGCTGAAGCCCCATTAGTTTTTTAATGGCTGAAGATGTATTTGATTTTGCCTTTTCTTCCAATAGTTTCCCCAAGGAAATAAAGGTGATAATCACGGTAGCCGCTTCGTAATATACGTGAGGCTCGATGCCACGACTTAACCAAAATTCAGGAAAAAAGGTATTGAATACACTAAAGAGGAAGGCGATTCCGGTACTCAACGCCACCAAGGTATCCATATTTGCTTTACCGTGTTTGGCCTGCTTGAAGGCATTGATGAAAAAACTGCGCCCAAACCAAAAAAGAATTGGAAAGGCCAATACCAATGAAATCCATTTGCCTGGTTCCCATTGCATATAGAACATTCCCAACACAAAAATGGGTAGCGTAAGTATCGCCGACCAGATGGTTCGGTTTTTTATGTCCTGATAATGCTTTTGCTGAAGTTCTTGCTGTACTTCCGAAGGGTCTTCGGCATCAATTATAATATCGTAACCGACCTCACGAAGCGCGTTTTGAAGTTGATTTGGACTCAACTCCTTGTCATATTCCACAAGAACGGAACTATTGGCAAAATTAACACTTGCATCAAACACACCTTCTGTGTGTTTTAATACAGATTCAACACTCGCTGCACAAGAGGCACAGGTCATTCCCGTAACTGGAAATGATTCTTTCACACCCTGTTTATGATTCTTCTTATTGGTTTCAAATATGTTGATTGTCTCCATAAATCCGTTCTTATTTGTATGTTACAAATTTCAGGATTAAAAGACTGTAATGTGTTACGTTATATGCTGAATGATTTGTAGAATTTACTCTTCACGAATTATTACTACCAATTGGATAAGTCGTTTTTAATTTATCTTTTATCACCGCAATGGATACGTGTCTATCAGTCTCTACTATTTGTAATCAAATACCCTTTTGATTGAATGACCTTTTTTATCTCATCGACATTCGTTTTAGTGGTATCAAATTCTATAATTGAAGTCCCTTCTTCAAAAGACGTAGATACATTTGTAACCCCGTCAATTTTGTTTACCGAATGGTTGATGTTTTCTTCACAACCCGAGCATACCATCCCTTCAATATTCAACTTTACAGTTTGAATATCGGTATTGTTTGTTGCAACAATTCCTACTTTCTCCGTTGAATGAAATATTTGTGGATAATAAGAAACCAATGTCATTACAACAACAAACACTGTAACCAACCACAAATAGAATTTCGACTTAAAAAATGATGGCTTAGCCATATCACAGTTACCACAATCGTCCACCTTCTTTTTTTTATAAACCTGATAAAAGGCCAGTCCCAATGACAAAAATGCTATAACCAACAGATAAGGTTTCAAGGCAATAAGCCAAGAAAAATAGACAGAACTTCCACTAATACCAGCTACACTTGTAAGTAGCAAAGGACCCCAGCAGCATAGTTTAAGGGAAACTGCTGAAAATACAGCAGTCCCCATAGATGTTTTTTTGTTCCATTTAGTAATTGCCATACCTAACAACTTCCTATTCCCGCGTTTACCAAATCCTCTTTTGTGATTTCGATTTTGGTGCAGCAATTCAGTAGTTTTCCGTCCACAGCAATGGCGGGAACTCTTGTAACCCCATATTCCTTCATTTTTGAAACACAGATTTTACTTTCGCATTGCTCGGACAGATTATGAAGTGTGATTTCGCAGTCCTTTCCTGCTGTCTCTTTTACTAATTGCACCACAGGCTCGCATACCGGGCAACCTGCTGTAAAAATCTCGATTTGTCGTTTCATCTTATTTAAGTTTAAATTAATAATGGAACAAAGATGAGAACGTGAGGTAGGGGGTCACCAAACTTTTTTTAACCTTTTTTTTCGTTGTAGTTTTTTAATCTGGTTTCAATAGTTTGGATTTCTTTTAAGCGATTGGTCAAATCGGATAATTCCAAATTGGGGAATTCACTTTTTAAATATTCAATTTTATCTTCATTGCCACAATTTCCTGGGCAAGAGTCCACGGCCTTTACAATTCCAATAGCAAGTGCTTTTCGATAGACTTCATCCAGCAGTAAGTAATGTGCTTTTTGAATCCCCTTATCAATGGATCTGAACTGTATGTTTATTTGTTCGGGGTCCTTTCCTTCATCAAGCATTTTAACAATGCCGTTTATTTGACCACTCAAAGTTTTTAATCTGGATTTAATATCCAAGATTAAATCAGTAGGTAATTTGTACTGTTCCATATTCATAATTTGTCCATTATAATGTTTAGCAACAACTTGAATTATTACATCTTTTATTTTCTTGAATTGGTGGGCAGGCCACAGTACCGTAAGAACAGAATACGCAGCAATCTCCTTCTTTTGGTTTAAGTATTTGTTTGCAATTATCACATTCATAAAAGAATTGACAGGATTCTGTTGGCATTTCTTCTACTTTTTTGTGTCCACAATTTGGACAGGTAATTTCTGATTTTAATTGGATTTCCATTAGTTTTTTCTGTCAGTTACTTTATAGCCTGTTGCGTTAATTGCATTTTCAATTTCTTTTTCATTGGTTTTGGTTTTATCAAACTCAATGATTGCATTTCCATTTTCGTAAGACGCCTTTGAGTTTACAATTCCGTTGAGTTTGTTTACTTCGTGATTGACGTGTTCTTCGCAACTTGCACAAGTCATTCCGCTAATTTTAAATTCCATTGTTTTAATATCCGATTTGTCAACTACGATTATTTGCATTTCTATGTTTGGATAAAAAATGGATGAATAATATGGAAATGCCAGCATTATAATTGCAAATACAGTTACAATTCCTAAAAACTTTTTTGATTGTATAAATTTTGGTTTTTCGTCTGTTTCACATTCGCAGTCAATTTCTTTTTGAGGTTTTAGTTTTTGATACCAAGCAAAGCCGAGCACTAAAATTGTTAGCCCGATTAGATAAGGTCTAAAAGGCTCAAGCCAAGAAAATGTTGAGGCAATTCCACTTGTTCCCGCGATTAAAGCCAAAACGGGTGTAATACAACATAATGAAGCTGTAATAGCAGCAAGTAAACCTGCACCAATTAATTTGTTCTCACGTTTCATATCGTTTCTAAAACTTTGTTTTTATCGAGTATTTCAAAAAACGGATTTAATAATGTTGAATATTCAGGGGTTAGTGAGTAAAAAATCGTTTGAGCATCTCTTTCGGTTTCCAATAAATTTCTGTCCTTCATTTTTCTCAAATGTTGAGAGATAGCAGAAATATTCATTTCGAGAATATCACTTAAGTCGCAAACGCAAAGTCGTTTCTCCTCAAAGAGTAGGTAAAGAATTTTTAGCCGAACATTATTTCCGACTAAAGAAAGTCCATTTGCCAAATAGTCAAACGATTCATTTAATTCTGAAACTGTCTTTTTACAACGGTTTATCTGTTCAATATCTGCCTGTTGTCTTATGCAAGAATTATTTTTCATAAGGCAAAGTTACAATTATTTCTTATTTAAGCAAATACTTAAATACAAAAAAGAATGATATGTAAATTTTGATCATTATGTTCCTTTTGTTTTGATGTATCCGTCCGGGAAGTACATGGGGTTAATCCTCTTCGTATTCGGTTGTAAAGGCAATGTCTTTACCTTCAGCTCTGGCTTGATGCACCATTTGTTGCATGTGTTCAGGAAGGGATTCTATGGGTACAATCAAATCATCCACCATCACTAAATTGTTAAATGGATTACTCTGCTGCATATGACCGGTAGAGAATTCCGGGTTGTGATACCATAGGTCGAACATATCCTTTATCATTCTGGCCTTGGCAGACACTGTAGAGGCCTTGGTGCCAAAATAGTTGTGGATCTCTCGGGTATGCAGATAGGGCTCAAAAGATTTATCTCCCAAAAAATTAATGGAGCCTATGGCATATACAACTGCAGCCGCCCATATTTCCAGTTTTCCCCTTTTAAAAGGAACTTCTCTTTTTCTGCCCATCTTTTTAATGAGTTTCTCGCAGAGTTCAAAGTATTCCTGGTTGAGTTTCTGGGCACAAAAGGTTCCTGTGAGTTCTAATAATTGTTGCTCTTTCTCTTTGATCTGTTCTTTGGTCATTGTAATGGGCTTTAGCTTGTGGTATATCCGGGTAATAACTCTTCGAGTTTCTGGATGTTATAATCGGGGATTCTCTGCAGGGTATCGGTAAGCCACTGCCTGGGATTGATGTTCTGCATCTTACAGGTACCGAAGAAGGAATACAAGATGGCAGCATGTTGTGCCGCCCGGTGTGATCCGGCAAAGAGATAGTTCTTCCGGCCCAGGGCCAGGGGCCTGATCGCGTTCTCGATCAGGTTGTTATCCAGTTCGATACGTCCGTCGGTAAAGATATTCTCGAACTTGGGGTACTGATTGATAAAATAGGCCATAGCCTTGCCCATGGGGCTTTTGGGCAGTACGTTAAACTGCTGCTGTTCGATCCATGTTTTGATTTGTGCCAGTAGCGGCTGTATTTTTTCCTGACGAAGGGCTTTTCTGCTTTCGAAGTCTTCTTTTGTCTGTTTTTTAATCTCCCGTTCCTGTAGGTAGATCTCCCGGAAGATCGCCAGGGCTTTTTCTGCCCGGGCCTTGTCGCTGTCTACCGCATCACTGAACTTCCTTCGGGCATGCACCAGGCAACCGGCCAGGGTCATGGCAGGGTCGGCGCCGATCTTGTCATACACGCTATAACCATCGCACTGCACATAGCCGTTATAGTCCATAAGCAGCTCCTTAGGTCCCTGCTGTCCACGGCCTTTGCGGTAATTAAATAATACGAACCGATGTACCGGGTCGTGATAGACCCACTGATAGCCTTGATGCGTACTGCCCGGTTTGTCACTGTCCAGTACCTTGATCGGGGACTCATCGGCCTGGATATAGCCTGAGGCCAGTATTTTTTGTTTTAAGGTGTTGTATAGGGGTTCCAGCAGTTGGCAGCATCCTTGCATCCAGTCACTCAGGGTACTGGAAGCGGGTTCCCAGCCAAAATCTCGCTTAAATATCTGGATTTGGCGATAGAACGGGCTATGATCGATATACTTGCTCACCAGGATATGGGCCAACAAACACGCCTCGGCAATGGATTTATCGATAGGACGGGTAGGTAATGCTGCTATACACACCCCTTCACCGTCAGCTTTAGCATATTTGGGACGAATGGTCCTTCTTTTGACCAGGCTGGCCGGAGTATATTCTAAAGTTTCGGTGATTTCCTCTCCGATTTTTTTCAACCCAGTGGTATCTTCTTCCGGTTCTATAATCACTTCCCGAACCGGAAGGTGTTCCGGTAAGGCATGACGTCCCGGGTGTTTTTGTTTATCCCGGGTATAGGTGATGGTCTCTGTAGCAGGAGTTGACTGTTCTTGAGAAGCCTCCGCTTCAAAAAGCGATAATTGATGCTCGGCAATGGCCGCTACAAAACGTTCCGATTTAAAACCACTCAGAAGCTTGTAGATTTGGGCCAGCTCTGCTTTTAAAGAGGCGATGTTCTGCTGATACTCTTGTTGCATCGAGAGCATCTGCTCCCGAAGTTCACAGTTTTCCGCTTTGAGCCGTTGGTTTGCTATACGTAACTCCTGATTCATCGGGAACCGAAGATACGAACCCTTCCCCATGTATACCAATAATTATTCTACTTTTTCATAGCGTTTGCGCCGGGACAGATTGGTAATGGCCACCCCGTCAACGAGCAGTACCAACTGAGCGTAATCCAGGCGCAGCCCTTCCACCTCACTATCATAGTGGGGCAGCTCAAAGGTACCCGATTCCAGGCGTTTATAATACAAGACAAAACCTCCGGATTGCCAGTGCAATAGCTTGACCTTGTTCCTGACTTTATTCACGAAGATATACACCGCTCCGTTATTGGGGTTTTGTTGCAGATCGTTTTGAACCAACCCGCACAGACTGTCAAAGGATTTACGCATATCGGTGGGATGAGCGTACAGGTAAAAGCGGTCCGAACTACTCAGTGCAAACATGATACCGGAATTTCTATGGTGATATCCCTTCCAAGACGGATGATCATGGACGTGGAGTCGTCACTGGGGGGTTGGGGGGCGGTTATAGGTATAAATCCCGAAGGCTTCTCTGTAGCGGATTCCGCTTTCCCGGAGGTAGGCTCACCGAGTTTACGTAACCAGTAATACAATTTACTCTCGGTAATACCATGAGCCTGAGCAAAGGCAGCCTGACCTTGACCACTCTGGCGATATTCGTTCACCAGACGCTCCATACGTTTGTAGTTCGTAGTTTTTGACATCGTTCGTTTTGTGGTCAAAATTAGAACACTATACTATACCGGTAAAGATGTACTTAGACGGACGGATACGTTTTGATTTGTGTTTTGCAAAAACTAAAACTACCGAATTGTACATCTGTTCTTTTAGCTTGTAGGTGAAGGTATTGCTGGCTTTACAGTTAATTGTCTTTTAAAACTACAAAACAGAAAATTCTGTATGGTGTTGAATGGTGTTGTGTGGTCCTCTGATACACAGCGAATTTTGTCAAATCCTTTTTTTAATTCCGATGTTAATTCCTCTTCATTGTATTGTTTTATTTCAAGTCCGCTACATTTTTTTGGTCCGTTTTGTGAAAAGGTTCCTATTATTAAATAACCTCTTACAAATTTTGTCGCTATGTTAGTATATTTTTTAATCTGATCATCTGTTGTAAGAAAATGAAAAGTTGCTCTGTCGTGCCAAACATCGAAAGATGTATCTGGTTCAAATTCGGTAATGTCGCTTACAATCCAATTTACTTTACTTGCCTTTTCTCCCAGTCTTTTTTTAGCTTTCGCAATTGCTTTTTCTGAAATATCAAGTACAGTAATGTTATTATACCCTTCCTTGAGTAAATAGTCAACAAGTTTACTGTCGCCACCACCAATGTCTATAATTTTTGCCTTTTTATTTAGTTTGAACGAACGTATAAACTTCAGTGAAGTTTTTGGTATTTCTTGCGTCCAACTTACCTGGTCTGGATTTTTAGTTTCCTAAACTGTTTCCCAATGTTTCTTTCTGTCTAATTTCATTTTGATATCTAAATTCGGTTCATTGGTAAATCAATATATCATCTACTGATTTAAATACCCCTTTAATAGTGGTAAACACACCCTAAATCTCATCCAAGGATTTTCGGTTTTTGTCTACAGATTTCTTGAACTGCGTAGGTGTCATCCCAGTAATTTTCTTGAACTGATTGCTTAAATATGCAACGCTACTATAATGTAGTTGAAAAGCTATTTCACTTAAGGTTAGTTCATCGTAAACTATGAGTTCTTTTATACGTTCAATTTTTTGGTTGATGATATATTGCTCAAACGTGATGCTTTCTACTGACGAGAATAGGGAACTTAAATATTTGTAATCCAAATTAAGTTCACCACTTATAATATCTGCCCATTTTAAATCGGTTTCGTCGTTGGAATGATGTATTTTCTCAACAACCAAAGTTTTCATTTGCTCAATAAGTTGACTTTTACGGTCGTCAATCAAACTGAAACCTGAATTTTGAAGGGCTTCGGAAAGCTCTTTTTTGGTGTTTGCATTTAATGTTGACACTAATTTAACTTCTCCCAATTTAATAGAAGCATAGGATATTTCAAGTTGTTTTAAAATATTGGATACTGCCGAGATACATCTTGGGCAGACCATATTTTTAATATAGATAATCTCTCTCATATAATACTTGTCTTTAAAACAAGGTTAACCCAGATTTGTGTAAAGAATAGTAAACAGCAGCTATCGCAGCAATTACAAAAATCAATACTATCACAACAAAAGCTATAATTTTATCTTTTTTTGTGATATTACTTTTAGGTTGATGCTTCTTCCTTTCATTTTTTCGTCTATTTCTTCTGCTTTCACTCATTATCGTTCGCCATTATAAAACCAAGATTATTTTTTGGCCTTATGTAGATTACTTGATTAATCCGTAATTCGTTTTATTTTAAAGTTGCTTTTACCTCTCCACAGGTTAACATAGCCTCTCCATAATATGGATTTCGCACTTCTTCTTCCAAACTTATCCAATAGGCACCTTTATTGTTATTGGCCATTGGGCAAAACTGGATATATACATTTTGGTTGACCCCAAAAAGCTGTACACCACTTATCATATGTGCCGAAAGATGCTTGAAATGCCCTCTTTGTGCTGCTATGTCTGAACTGTTCTCAATAGCATTTGCAGATGATTTTAGTTCCTTTTGAATGGTCATCCAATGGTTGTGTGCTTTTTCATCGGACAGCAACTTCATATCAACATTTTTTAAGGATTGGATTATTTGCTTTCCTGCTTGTTGTGCACTTTTAGCATCGTCATTAACCAAAGCATCTTTTACAAGGATATAATCATCAAAAACCTGCTTCAATTGATTTTGAAATTTCTTTGAAACAGCTATCCTTTCTTTCATTTCAGAATGGTCTGTATTCACCACATTATCCCCAGTATTGTTTCCTTGCATACCCAAATGCCCTTCGTGGCCAGTCATTGTCTTACCTCCTGCCGTGTTCATCATACTTTTCTTGCCCTGTAACTGTGCAGCAGCATCTACGGTAAATGTGCCATTGGTAACCACTTCATCTCCATTTTCAAGGCCTTCAAGTATGGTATAGGTGTCTCCATTGGCATTACCAAGTAAGACTTCTCTCATTTCAAAAACAGCCTCGTTAGGATTTGTTTTGACATAAACCACAGAACGTTCACCAGTCCACATCACAGCTGTAGCAGGAACTGTTATTTTATTTGTGGTGTTTTCTTGAGTACCTTCAATTTTACCTTCAACAAACATTCCTGGTTTAAATAGGTCGTTTTTATTATTTAGTACCGCTCGTACCACGATAGTTCGCGTTGCTGAATTTAATAGTGGGTCTATAAAAGAGACTTTTGCATCAAATACTTCGTTACGATATGCGTTGGTAGTTACTTTAATGGTCTGTCCTACTTTCAAGGAAGCAATTTGGTTTTCATAGGCATCAAACTCTGCCCATACCGTATTGAGGTTGGCTATTTTATATAAGGGTTGCCCTTGTTTTACATAGTCCCCTTCTTCAACCATTTTCATTGTTACCGTTCCTGATACAGTTGCAAAAACTGGAAAGTATTCTTGCACTTTTCCAGCTGACTCAATAGCGTTAATTTGCTTTTCGGAAAGCTTCCATAATTTCAGTTTATTCCTTACAGCCTTGTACAATTCGGGTTGCGACTCTTTTAAGGATGATGCGGTAAGCAATTCTTGCTGTGCTGCAACCAAGTCTGGCGAATATATCGTAGCCAAGCGCTGGCCTGCGCCTACACGTTCTCCAGTAGAATTAACATATAATTGTTCTATTCTACCTCCAAAATAGGTTACCTGTACAGCATTAGATTCTTCATTGGCTTTTATCTTTCCAGATAATTTTAGGATATTATTTCCAATCTCTCCCTGACCAACAATGGATGTTTGAATATTGGCCAATGCCATTGCATTATCTGTCATTTTAAACTGGTCTGCCATAAGACCATCTGCTCCTGCTTCAGCAGGTATTAAATCCATTCCGCAAATAGGACAATCTCCAGGTTCCGGTTGCATAATCTGTGGGTGCATAGAGCAGGTCCACATTTGATTAGTAGCAATTTCTTCTGAATGTTCGTGATTGTCTTTAGCACTATTTGTTGCCTTATCAGTAGAATCTCCACCGAACAGTAGAAAGCCACCTAGAAGGCCAACAATCAAGGCAATACCTATATAAATGATGTTTTTTTTCATTGTCTTTGTTTTTATTTGTTATTTTCTAATCGTTTAATCATTGCTTTCATTTCTGCAATTTCCTTTTCTTGTGCTTTAATTATATCATCTGCTAATTTCTTCACTTCCGGGTCTTGTATATCCGCTCGCTTACTGGTTAAAATGGCGATAGAGTGATGCGGAATCATAGCTTTCATATAGAGCACATCGCCAATAATTGGGGCCTGTGCCCTCACAAGGCCTAACGCGCCACCAAATAGAACAATACTTCCAAGAACAATTGCTATATTTTTCTTTTTGTTTTGGTACATATTACGCATTGTTACAAACATAATAATGGCCATAGCGGCAATACCCAAACAGCTCATATAAAATCGGGTAAGACTAAAATAGACGTGGTCAATTTCATAAGAGTTTAAGTACATTGTAACGTACATTGCTATGAAGGATGCCACGAGCATACCTACAAATTTTGTGTAGTTGTTTTTCTTTGAATTTTGATTTGAATTTTCCATTTTATGTTGGTTTTAGTGTTACTTATTTTCGTTTCTTTTTAACCAATTTTCTAATTGTGGGCGACGATATGTACCAAAGTAAGAACCCACTTAATACTGTAATTAACCCTAACAATGAAAACGCCCGCAGGATTATGGTATTAAAGTTGTCCCTGCCTTGATAGTCCATAGTGTGGTTCATCCACAAAAAATCGAACCAGCGCCAGTTTCTATGACGAACGGTCTGAAATGCACCATTTTCTATGGCGACATAAGCCTTCAAGTTTTGTGGGGTTTTATATGAAATCTCATAGGCTGGTAATGGACGACCACGGTATTCGTGATGTGCATCTACTTTCTCAATTCGTTTTATACCCCTTATTTCCAAATCGGGCAGCATATATCTATTGGCTACCTGTTTTGCTTCAGCTTTAGTAATACCATTTTTTTCATTCCCCGTTTTAGCACTAAATAAATTAGCTTCGTTAATCCAATAGTACGGCTCATTGGCTATTTCCAATAATTTTAGTGTTTGGATTGGTTCTTCACTCGCTAATTGCTCAGTCCCCAATAGGTTGGAAAAAGCAGTTTGCCGTGGCTTTTCTTTTTTGAACTGGTCGCCGTGTATTTCATCAATGTCCGTCCAGCTAAAATACATTCCGCTGATAGTCCACATCAAGAACTGAATGCCGAGGAATATACCCAAGTATCGGTGCGCTTTTCGAATCCATTTTGCTGTCTTTCTGTTGACCATACTTTCTATAATTTAATTCACAAAATATTTGACAATTATTCCACCTACCAACCAGACGTAACAGATATAGGCAACATACTTTAAAATCTTTTCAAGCAATGGGCTTTTAGGTGCCATCCCGCTCATCGTACTTTCAACACCCTTATTTTTAAAGAACCCTAAATAGTTGTTTGTAAAACCCTGTGTTTTCAGATTTTTTTCTTGTTGTCATTAACCATTTTAATTTAAGCTCTTAACTAAATAATTGAAGTGCCAATGCACCACCAACTATTAATATTAGGATTGTATATACTATATAATTGAGCCATTTTTTAACCACAGATTTACCTATTATTTGTTGGCAACCGTTCTTGCAACATTCTTTCATTGTTATAAATTCTTTTCTTTATTGTTATTTGCAAAACCATATAAATAATACTTGAAGATGAGAGGTAAACTTTAATGAACCAACCAAATTTTTACCCCTCAAAATCAAGCATCTTCACTAAACTTCTTTTCTGCGAAATTTTAATTTGCCCGACCTAGGAAGAGAGACGCTATATTTAGGGATTTAATCTCTCTCCCAGTTCAGGCTGCTATTAACCAAATCAACTTCTCTTTTTCAAAAGTTCATTGTGCCTGACTTGGGAAGGAACTAACACTAATCATCAACATTGTTTTCCTTCCCACGACAGGACTTTACAACTATTCAGGTAACCCTGTCATCTCCTAAGCTACTGTTAACTAATAAACCAGTATATTTAAAAGAGTATTAAAGGCAGGGGATTATTTATTGAATAGTTTTTTGCACTTTTCCACATTTAAGCATTCTACTGCCGTAATATGGATTTTTCACTTCTTTACTTGTACTCAACCACGCACTACCCTTATCATACATTGGGCAAAATTGCTCGTATAACGTGCTTTTTGTACCCGTAATAGCTACCATATCAGTAATATCCTTACTTAACGTTTTAAAGTGCTCGCGTTGGTGGTCTATGGCACTTTCAGAAATATGCTCGGCGTGCTCTACGGCATCTTCTATAATGTCTTCTAATTCTTCTTGATTTTCTTTTGAATAACTGTCCGTATCAAATGCTTTAAGAGTGGCTACCAATTTTGTTCCTGCTTGTGCTGCCTTTTTTGTATCGTCCGCAACTAAAGCATCTTTTAAATTAAAGTAATCACTTAAAATAGCTTCTGCTTTTGCGTCACTATTTTTATTCATCATTTTGCTATGGTCCATTTTCATATCTCCGTGATCGTGGTTCATTTTTTCTTTTTCCTGTGCATTGGTAAAAGAAACTGCTAACAATAGCATTGCTGCAATACTCATTTTTAAATTTTTCATTTTAATTACTTTTAAATTATTGTTTATAAACTATCTTTTAATTGTGTGATAAAATTGATTAACTCTTCTGCTTCAGCTTCTGTAAATGTTGCCTCACTATGTATCAAAGTGTAAGAATCCAAAGGCATTTCGCCATTTTCAATCTGCTTGATAATAGACCTTAACTTACTTGCTTTTCTTCGGCTGGATAATGAATCCCATTCGTTGAAATTAAGTTCAGCTTTTCCTTCTTTAATATGGTCTTCCAAAAACCAAGCAACAGGTTGAATTTTATTGTACCAAGGGTATTGCGTATTATTGCTGTGGCAATCATAGCAGGATACCTGTAACTTTTTTTGAATAGTTTCTGGTACATTATTGACCAGCATAAAATCAGTTGACGGTACAGTATCACTTTGATTGCGTGTAGTCGGAATAAATTGAATTCCCACGAACGCTACCAGTAGTACTATTGCTATAATCTTTACAATTTTCATTTAGTTAATTTCACGTTGTACTTTGCCGCATTTTAACATTTGACTACCATAGTATGGATTGCGCACTTCCTCTTTAGTACTTAGCCAAGCTGTACCGCCATCATACATAGGGCAAAACTGCTCGTAAAGCTTCATCTCTGCTCCTGTTATAGCAACCATATCTATAACATCTTTACTTAAAACTTTAAAATGTTCGCGCTGGTGTGCTATATCACTTTCTGAAATGTGTTCTGCGTGTTCAACTGCATCCTCTACAATATCCTTTAATTCCGATTGCTGGGTATCGTTATATTGTGAGGCGTCAAAATTTCCTAAGGATGTTGCTAGGGTTGCCCCAAGTTCTTTGGCTTTGCCATTATCATCTCCCACCAAGGCATTCTTTAAGTTGAAATAGTCATTTAATACCGCTTGTGTATTACTATCTCCACCCATTGCCATTTCCCTCTTTTCGCCGTCGTGATGACCATCACTGTTATCGTGGTTCATTTCTGAATGGTCTCCATCCGTGCTATTTTGTTCTTTGCTGTTGTCTTTACAAGACATTACTGTTAAGGTTATGAATGCTATCGCAACTATACCTAATGTTGATTTTAATTTGCTCATTTTGTTTTAATTTAAGTTTGTGTTTATTAATTATTATTACTGCCTTTTTATAGTGTCTTATAATTTTTCAATGACGTTTTCCAACATTGCAGTTATTTCGCTGGCTATCTCATTCAATTTTTCATTTTTTACAGCTTGCATTGAAGCCATTGGGTTTACGGCCGCAACTTCAATGATACCTGCTTCGATTTCCTGTACTATGACATTGCAGGGCAACATCGTTCCAATTTTATCTTCTGCTTGCAAAGCTTTATGTGCATAGGGCGGATTACAAGCTCCGAGTATCCTATACTTTTTAAAGTCTATATCCAGTTTTTTCTTTAGTGTTTCTGTTACATCAATTTCTGTAAGGATTCCAAAACCTTCCTCCTTTAATCCTTGTGTCACTTTCTCTATGACCTCTTCGAAGGTTCCATTGATTGTTTTATTAAAATAATAGTTCATCTTTTTTTAATTTTTAGTTGTTTAAAATCTTGCTAATAGTCCACCACCCAATCCATATCGGTTATTGTAGTTAGCTTGGATTGAAAAATTGCGCGAAAGAATGTATGCAACCCCTACCAACCATTGTGTTTCGCTTTCAAATGATTTATTATTCTCTAAATCATTGACCCATCCAAAATCTGCTCTGTATTCGTATTCGCCTTCCAAAAAAATTCTTGGAAAAATCAATAATTCTCTGTCCAAACGTATTCTTGGGCGTAGCTGATGGTCCATACTCACATCTACATTAAATCTATAAGGCGTAAAATACTTTACACCAACCAATCCTACGGTATTAAATGTATCGTAAGAATCTGGTGTTGACGTTTCGGTATTTACTCCTGCATAAACACGTACCCAATCGTTCAGATACCTATTATAACTTATTTCGGCTTCAAGATTTTGGTCGTAATCGAACTCTGTTCTCAAACCAAATTCATTTCGGATATTGCTCGACGTTAAAAAGAGTTCATTAAAATTTGAACCTGCACGAGCCAATCCCCACGAATAATAATGGTCTGTCTCATCAATAAGTTTCTGAACTGGATAATCTTTCATTCTATCATCCCTTGGGGTATCGTAACTAAACACTCTTGCCATACCACCCATCATATGGTACAATATGTGGCAATGAAAAAACCAATCGCCATACTCTTCGTTATAAAATTCAATAATAACTTTCTGCATTGGTGGTACGTTCACGGTATGCTTTAATGGGGAACGTTCTCCTTTTTCATTAATGACCCTGAAGTAATGACCGTGCAAGTGCATTGGATGGTGCATCATAGTCAGGTTATTTAATGTAATTCTGGTTACCTCGCCTCCTTTTATATTTATCTTATCGGTTTCTGATAATGGAACCCCATTCATACTCCATACATAGCGATTCATATTACCTGTTAGGTTAAGCAACACTTCATTTACTGGTAAATCTGCCTTAAATTCAGTTTTTTCTTTTGCCTCTAAAAAATCATAGTTGAAGTATGTCTTTCGCTCCTCATAATCAAAAGAAGTAGAATCCTTCTGCATCATTGGCATATTGTGCATATGACCTTCCATTTTATTTGATGCTCCATTATGGCTCATTGACATCGGGTCTTTTTTCATTCCCATTGTATCATCCATCTTCATATCCATTTGGTCATTCATTTTGCCATCTTTCATCGACATCTTATCGTTCCCCATTTTCATCTCGCCGTCCTTCATATTCATCTTCATTCCGTACTTCTGCATTAAAACTTCGGGTGTATTCTTCTTCTTGTTTCCAACCATTGCAGGTGCTCCCATTTTCATATCCATTTTGGCCATTTGCTTCATCATCTCTATTTTACTAGGTCTGTCAATTCTTTTAGCTGGATAAAGTTTGCCACTACCCAAACGAATTGAGGTATTACCAGAGCCGTCTTGTGCTGTGGCAGTAATTTCAATAGTTCCTTCTGGAATAGTTACAATTACATCATACGTTTCGGCTATGCCAAAGAGAAATCTGCTTTTGGAAACGGGTTGCACGTCAACACCATCACTGGAAACCAACATTGGGTTACCTCCTCCGAAATCCATCCAATAATAGGTAGATGCCGATGCATTGATAAAACGAAGCCTTACTTTTTCTCCTGGTTTAAATTCTGGGTACTCTACCAATTTTTTACCATTGGACAAAAATGTGGGATAATAAATGTCTGCAATATCTGCACCTTCCATTCTGTCTCGCCAAAATTTGAATTGTGCTCCTAATGCACCTTCTTTTATTACTCTACTTAAAGGTACTGCTGTTCCTTTTTTTACTTGATACCATTCGTTTCCTCTTTTAAGGTTACGTAATACATTCATTGGTTTTTCGTTTGTCCAATCTGATAATACCACGACTAAATCTTTATCATATTCCAAGGTTTTCTCTTTTGGATGAATGATAATAGACCCATAAACACCTTTTTGTTCTTGTAGCATTGTGTGGGAATGGTACCAATATGTTCCCGATTGGTTGATTGGAATCCTGTATTGGAAAGTTGTTCCTGGCTCAATCGGTGGGGTAGTTAAATATGGAACCCCGTCGTAAAAATTGGGAAGTATCAATCCGTGCCAATGCACTGAAGTTTCTTCATCCATTTTATTGGTTACGTTGATTATAGCAAGGTCTCCTTCATTAAATTCCAAAACAGGCCCAGGGATACCTCCATTGATAGTCATTGCATTAGCAGTAACACCACCAAGCGTCATTTTATTTTCTTCAATGGTAAGGTTATACTCTTGAATAGGTCGTCCTTCTTCTTTTCTATCTTGTCCGTTGGTTCCTACTTGTGCAACACTTTCAAATGAAACGAGAAGTACAAATAGTATTGTTATCTTTCTAATCATAATTCTTTATTTTAGTGTTCAAAAGCCAATTTGGCCTAGTTCAATTTTTTATCTTGTTAAATAATTTATTAAAGCATATTCTGTAAAATACTCTTTAATGGAATCGATTAAATTGATTTGAAACTTTAACTGCAATTCCTGTACATCTAACACATCATTAAAATCTATAGTTCCAGTTTCGTAGTTTTTCATAAGAATTTCCTCGGCATCAATGGCCTGTTTCAAATTATCGGTTTGTACATTGAACTTAATTCTTGTCGCATTTCTATTATAAAGCCCTTGCGCCAAAAGTGTTTCTAACTTATTCAACCTATCCTCTTTTTGAAATTTTATTTCTAGTTGTTTCAACTCATTTTGTCTTGTCACAGACTTATATTTATTATTAAAAATGGGAATAGAAATAGAAAGCATAGGCATAACCATATCTTTAAAAGAGCTAGTTATCATTGGACTATTTTCTTGGTTAATATACTGCACTCCAAACCCTACCATAGGACCACTTTCCTTTTGGTTTAACAGCTCTGACTGCTCAACAGATTCATATAACTTATCATATTTAATAAGTTCCGGGTTTATTTGAAGGTTCTCATTTAAAACCAGAGGGTCAACGTCCGGAATCATCATTTCTTCCACAACATCCACCGACATATTTTCTTCACGATTCAAAAGGTTATTGAACAGCGTCTGTTCTGCCTGAAAACCCTGTTCTAGCACTTCCTTTTGTTGAACTAATTCGTTTTGCCTTATTTGAAGGCGAAGTACATCAACAGCTGATGCTTTACCAACTTCCAATGAAGTTAATGCTAGGCGTTCATAGGTTTGTAAAAGTTCAATGTTCTCATCCAGAATAAGCTGTTTTGCACGTATGGCATAAAGTTTATAATATGACTGGGATACTGACAATGAAAGTTTTCTTTTCGCAATTGCTATATCAACATATTGCGCTTCTGCTATAGATGATGCATAATTTTCCCTTGCTGAAATGGTCCCGAACCACGGTAACATTTGCATTACAGAGGCACTAAATTGCTCCATAGGCATATCCATTTCAGGAGCTATAGCCATAACGCCAAAATTAAATTCAGTATTTGGTAAGCTGTTAACTTCATTTACTTTTTCTTCGGCGATATTGTACCGCAATTCAAAAGCTTGGATTTCTGGATTGTTCTTTTCAGCTTCCTGAATATAGGATGCTAAATCTTGTGCATTTACTTCCGCGAAAGCGAAAAAAACAAGTGCTATTAAAATTATATATCTCATTTTGTAGCTCGTTTTAATTGAAATTCTTCTTTCCAGCTAAATAAAACTGGCACAACAAATAGGGTTACAAGTGCTATAAGCATTCCGCCAAATGAAGGGATTGCCATCGGAATCATTATATCACTCCCACGACCTGTTGATGTCAATACAGGTAACAAAGCGAGAATAGTTGTTGCAGTTGTCATTAAACACGGACGGATACGCTTTTCTCCAGCTTCAACTACAGATGCCCTAATTTCCTGTTTTGTTTCTGGGGTATTTCTATCAAAGGTTTGGGTCAAATAAGTTGCCATAACCACACCATCATCAGTTGCAATACCGAATAGGGCAATAAAACCAACCCAAACGGCAACACTTAAATTAATGGTGTGCATTTGAAAAAGGTCTCGTAAATTTTCTCCGAAAAAGCTGAAGTTTAAGAACCAATCTTGGCCGTAGAACCATATCATTAAAAAACCTCCCGCAAAGGCGACAGCAATTCCAGTAAAGACCATTAATGACGTTCCAACAGAACGGAACTGGAAATATAGGATTAGAAAAATAATAGCCAAAGCCAGAGGTACTACCACGCTCAATGTTTTTTCTGCTCGTAACTGATTTTCATACGTTCCCGTAAATTGATAATTGATACCCTTTGGAACGGTCAATTCGCCATTGTCAATTTTTTCTTGAATAAGGGCTTGGGCATTTTCCACCACATCTACTTCGGCGAAACCATCTAATTTATCAAAAAGGACATAGCCAACTAAAAAAGTATCCTCACTTTTAATGACCTGCGGCCCTTGTTCGTATCTTATAGTAGCCAACTCACTTAACGGAACCGGACTCCCTTTTTCTACTGGAACATAAATGTCTTTTAAGTCATTTGGATTTGCGCGTAATTCCCTTGGGTAGCGTACACGAATACCATAGCGCTCCCTACCTTCTACTGTTTGTGAAAGCACCATACCACCAACAGAAACCTGTATAACTTGCTGTACTTGCTCTATGGTTATGCCATAGCGCGCAAGTCGTTCTCTGTCAATATCTATAAGTAGGTATGGCTTCCCCACAATACGGTCGGCAAAAACTGCTTCATCCTTTACACCCTCTGCTTGTTTTAAGATATCTTCCAATTGTACCCCAAACGCCTCAATTTCTTTTAAATCCTGTCCTTTCACCTTAATGCCCATAGGTGCTCGCATACCAGTCTGTAGCATCACCAAGCGTGTTTCTATGGGTTGTAGCTTTGGTGCTGAAGTAACACCTGGAAGCTTTGTAACCCTTACGATTTCTTTCCAAATATCGTCTGGCGATTCAATTTCAGGTCGCCAATTTCTAAAGTACTCTCCATCGTCATCTGGAATGAGCTGTGAACTTGTCACAGAGAATGGGTCTGTAATTTTTGAGGCTTTATAGTCATCATCTTCTACTTCAATTTCGCTATTAGGGTTGGTTACTAAACTGCCATCCTTTAAAACAAATAAGCCGTCTTCGTTTACCTTAAAGCGTTGTCTTTTGCGATTTTCATTTAAAATATATTCAGATTTATATTGAATAACATTCTCATACATCGATAACGGTGCAGGGTCTAATGCTGATTCTGTACGCCCAGATTTACCGACTACGGTTTCAATTTCTGGAATGCTCGCAACGGCCATATCGAGTTGCTGTAGGACGCGTTTATTTTCCTCCACACCTGCGTGTGGCATTGAAGTGGGCATTAACAGGAATGAACCCTCATTGAGTGAAGGCATAAACTCTTTACCAGTATTACGCATAATCATCACTCCAAAAATTACAATGGCAGTTGGTATCGAAAGAAATAACAGCTTATTGCGCAATGCCCAATTTAAAATTCGAACATAATAATTTCTAAAAAGTGTAAATACACCCAAAAGACCAAAACAGATAAGACCAACGAAGATTAAGTTTATAAGGATACTTCTATCTACTCCCAGTGGTCTCCAATATTCCGCCAATAGGAATATGATAGCAAAAGCCGAAACAAATATATTGATGATGTTGGCGCGTTTTGACGTAATCTTTTCCTTTAGTGAAAGGAAGCCAACAACGCCAAATGCAACTAATATTAATCCAAGCGGATAGCCTAAAATTAAAGATAAAACGCCAAAAACAATCAATGCTCCATTTAGCATATAACTAAAAGAAGTTTTTAAATTTCTCTTTTTAAATAAATAGGCCGCAAATGGTGGAAGTAAAAATAGGGCAACAATAAGAGATGCGGTGAGTGCTGCCGTTTTTGTAAATGCCAATGGCCTAAACAATTTCCCTTCTGCACCAATCATAGTAAATACAGGAATGAAACTAATAATAGTGGTCATTACTGCCGTTAAGATGGCGCCAGAAACTTCGGCAGTCGCATTATAAACTACCGTATTCATAGGTAGCTTTTCTTCATTTTCATCAATATGCCGCAAGACATTTTCCGAAAGGATAACGCCCACATCGACCATAGTTCCAATAGCAATTGCAATACCAGATAAGGCGACAATATTTGCATCTACATTGAACAGTTTCATAGAAATAAAGACCATCAAAACCGCAACAGGCAATAATCCGGAAATCAATACGGAGGCCCTTAAATTGAAGACCATTATGATAATCACAAAAATGGTAATCAATATCTCTAAAGTTAGCGCTTCATCAAGTGTGCCCAAGGTTTCTTGGATTAGTTCTGTTCTGTCATAAAAGGGTACGATGGTTAATTGCGAAGTCCTCCCATCGCTTAATGTTTTTGATGGAAGCCCAGAACTTAACTCGTTTATTTTTTCTTTAACATTGTTGATGACTTCCATAGGATTGGCCCCATAACGAGCCACTACAACACCACCAACAACCTCGGCTCCTTCCTTGTCCAATAAGCCTCTTCTTGTAGCAGGACCGTGTGTTACTTTCGCAATATCCTTTATACGGATGGATGTAAAATCTTTTGAAGTAACTACCGCGTTTTCTAAATCAGATAGTTTCTTAATATAACCCAATCCTCTTATAAGGTATTCAGCTTGGTTGATTTCAAGCGTTTGTGCACCAACATCTTTGTTGCTTTGTTTTACTGCTTTTACAACCTCACTCAAGCCTATGTTGTATTGCCGCATTAATTCGGGATTAACATCCACTTGATATTCCAAAACATATCCGCCGATGGAAGCCACTTCGGAAACACCACTCGCCGAAGACAGTGCGTATTTTACGTAGAAATCCTGAATGCTTCGTAATTCCTGTAAATCCCATCCACCTGTAACATTACCATCTTTATCACGTCCCTCAAGGGTGTACCAATATATTTGCCCTAATCCTGTGGCATCGGGACCTAGAGCTGGATTAACGCCTTCTGGTAGAAGTCCGGCTGGTAATGAGTTTAATTTTTCAAGTATTCGGCTTCTGCTCCAATAAAATTCAATATCTTCTTCGAAAATGATATAAATGCTCGAAAACCCGAACATAGATGAACTACGTATTGTTTTAACCCCTGGAATACCAAGAAGCGATGTGGTTAGAGGATAAGTAATTTGATCCTCAATATCTTGAGGGGAACGACCATCCCATTTAGTAAATACAATTTGTTGGTTTTCGCCAATATCTGGTATGGCATCTACGGCAACAGGGTCTCGAGGAAGTGAGCCTGTATTCCATTCAAACGGGGCGTTTACGACTCCCCAAGCAATAAAAAGTGCAAGTAGTAGAACGGCTACTAGTTTGTTTTCTATAAGAAATTTTATGCATTTATTTAGCATCTTTATTGATAATTAAACAGTTATACATTGAATAACTTTCTGATAATATCAGAAAATTAAACACAACAAAGTAAGCCCAAGATGGAAGTAACCATAGAGCAAATCTTTCCGATAATTATCGGAAACTGTTTAAAATCAAATTAAATAAGTTTCGTGTAGTTTTTGTACGTTCCTTACAAGATAAGGAGGTGTATAATCTCTAAATGGAACAATGTTCTTATCCAGTCCATCAAAAAGATTAATATAAGTATAAAAGAAAGTAGCAACAAAGGCTTGATGCTCAAAGCTTAAATTGGTGTAAGATGTTTTTAAATCATCTTGACCGTCATTCACTATTTGTACATCTGAACAGCAAGATTTTTCCGAAAAACCTGCTTCACAACTTTTTTGGGATGATTGATTTTCCATTCCACAGGTTTGAGCATTATGAAATAAAGCAAAATCAACCAAAGAATCTCCACAATAATGCATATCTACAGTAAACGACATAGTGGTAACAAATACCAAGCTCGCTAAGGCTACAGATAATATTTTATGGAAAAATGATTTCATAAGACTGCAAATATATATAAAACAACGAAATATAAAAACATTAATAATTCTTTTCGTTATGTTAAACTTTTACTTCCTATACTATTTTCGACAAAAAAAGAATCAAATTTCTAAAAATATGATAAATATCATATTACCGTCGTCTTTTTTTGCAGTATCTTCGGTTAAATAAGGTGTTAAAAACACATTACTAAAAAATTATGTTAAAAATATAGTTAACATTTGTTATTTTTTTTATATTCGTATTATGCAAAGCTTTAATAAAATAATAGCTGTTTCATTGGTACTTGCAGTAATGTTTGCTTCATCGTCTTTTACTGTGAATATGCATTTCTGCTGTGATAAACTCGTGGATATGGCGGTTTTAAATAAAGCTCAGGTTTGTGATAATGCGGTGAAGGCTCAGACCAATCCTTCAAAAAAATGTTCGTTCGAAAAAAAAGGTTGCTGTGCTAATAAATCTATAGTTAAAGAAAGTGGCGATAACTTTCAAAAAGCTTCATTTGAGATGGAAAATCATAAACTGATTTTCCTACACACATTTTTTTACACTTACGTAAATCTATTCGAAGGGTTGGAACAAAATATAATCCCTTTTAGGGATTATGACCCACCCCTCATACCGAAAGATTTTCAAGTACTCCACGAGGTATATTTAATTTGATTTCATCCTAAGTAGGTTCTTTTTCAAACAACCTACCTTATATGTTGGCCTGTACTACGCAAAGGCTAACAACTGGTGCGCTCTATCCTGAGCATACCACACTTTCAACTGTAGGCTTCCCTCTTTTAATAATTAATACTATGGATTTACAGAAAGAATTCTGGATAAAGAATATGGTATGTAGCCGTTGTCTAAAAGTAATAACGCAAGAACTGGAAGAGATGGGAATAACCGTACTCTCTTTGGAATTAGGTAAACTATTGGTTGAATCTTCAAAAAACACCAACACGGAGGTTACGTATAAAGTTACCAAAGTACTTCATTCCAATGATTTTGATATAGTACAAAGTGAAGGGGAAATGCTGGTTGAAAGAATAAAAATTATTCTAATTGAACAACTTGATGAGCTACCACTAACGTTAAAAGTTAAGACCTCAGAACATTTATCATCAACCCTTCACCGAGATTACAAGGCATTGAGCAAACTATTCTCATCGAAGGAAAAGACCACCATTGAAAAGTACTTTATAAAATTAAAAATTGAAAAAGTCAAGGAACTCATACAGCTTAAACAGCATTCCTTCTCTGATATAGGGTACTTATTGGATTACAGCAGTGTAAATCACTTATCTAGACAATTTAAGGATGTGGTTGGAATGAGTATGAGCGACTATAAAAACACAGAAAAATGGAAACGAAATTTCTATGATGAAATTATATAAATAACAACGAAAGTTATGCAGATGAAGTAGCATAAAAACAGATAGCTTTCGTGTTAATTATAATATTAAAAACCCTAAAGCCTGAACTCCCTAAGGCTTGTGTTGATAATCCCCCAATTACAACATAAGCCAGTTCAGGTCTTAAAAAGGCGAGGAATAAACATTAATTAAAATAAAAAACAATGAAAAATCACTGGTTATGGATGGTCCTCGGTTGTGGACTGCCGCTTTTACTCATCTTTTTAGCACCATCTATTGGAATTGGTGGTGGCACCTGGCTTTTTGCATTTATTATAATAATGTTCGCAGTACACTTGTTAATGCCCATGCGGCACGGGAGCCATACGCACGGATTGTCCAATGAGAACTTAAAAAAGAAGGATAAAAAAAAAGAAGGACAACATCACTAAAATTTATGTTATGAAACGAAAATTTCAAATTAATGGTATTAGTTGCGGCGGCTGCATTAGCAGGGTCAAAAAGACATTGGAAGAACATCCAAAGATTGAAAAGGCAGAAATTTTTCTGGCACCAAAAGGAGCTACAATCATCACTATGAAGGAAACGCTTTCAGTAGATGAATTACAAAAACAACTCAGCAACCTTGAGGGTTACACAATTGAAAAACTATAAAAGTAACTTAAAACCAAAAATTATGCATTTTTACGAAGGACATTTTGGAGGTATGCACCTAATATGGTGGATTATTTGGATGGCGTTTATCATTTGGATTTTCTTTATCCCAACTGATATCCCATACCAAAGAACAAAAGAAGAAAAGCCATTGGACATCCTAAAAAACAGGTTTGCCAAGGGCGAAATTTCAAAGGAGGAATTTGAAGAATCCAAAAAATTATTAAAATCAGACAACTAACTCAAAACTTTAAAATTATGTATCGATTAAACGTAAAAAAACTCGGATTTGCTTTCGGTCTTACGGCGGCACTAATTTACTTAGGCTGTATGATAGTTATGTCAACAGCAGGTCGAGAAGCCACTATCGATTTTTTCAACAGCCTATTGCACGGTTTAGATACCACAAGCATTATCAGGATGGATGTGCCACTATGGGAAGCTGGTTTGGGAATAGTACAGATATTCATTTTAGGATGGCTAATAGGTGCCTGTATTGCGGCTTTTTATAATGCGCAAATAAAAGTCAAAAAATAAGAGAGTAAAATAAAATTTATGCAATATGTCTGGTTCATATGGTCTCTTATAATTCTTGCTCTTTGGGCAATAATCTATTTGTCAAAAAAGGGGTATAGAAAAGAAATGCTCAAAATGAGCCTTATTACGATGCCCTTTGGTTTAACAGAACCATTATTTGTACCAGAATATTGGATGCCACCTTCCTTATTCCATTTAGCGGAAAGAACAGGTTTTGATATTGAGAGCCTTATCTTCTCTTTTGCCATTGGCGGAATAGGGACGGTATTGTATAATCTGATATTCAAAAAAGGCTATATAGATATGCCTCATACCGAACGGAGCCACCAAAGACATAAGCTACATATTTATATACTTTTTGTTCCAGCCATTGTATTCGTCATATTTAGTCTTTTCACCACGCTTAACCACATCTATTGTGGCATCATTGCAATGTTTTTTGGTGGTTTGGCAACATTGTACTGTCGCCCAGATTTAAAAGGAAAGATATGGGTTGGAGGAATCTTGTTTACCATACTGTACTTCATTTATTTCGGAAGCATCCTTCCGTTTTATCCGCAATATGTTGAGCTGTACTGGAATCTGGACAACCTGACCCATATTCTTGTTTTGGGAATCCCAATTGAAGAGTTACTGTTCGCTTTCACCTTTGGTATGTATTGGTCTGGATTATATGAACACTTGTATTGGAGAAAACTTATAAAATCGAAAGAAATGTCAACCAACTAAAACATTCAAATTATGAAAATATTATTGGCCATAGATGGTTCAGATTTTAGTGAAGTACCCATTAACGAGCTTAAGAAAATGACTTTATCCTCAAATAGTGAAATTCATATTATAAATGTTTATGAAGTTCCGAAAACAACCGGTCTGGGATTGCATACTATGGGCGGCAAGATAGGAAATTACATAGAAGAAATTAAAAGTAACGCTCAAAAATTGGGAAACAAAATCGTTTCAGAAGCTTCCGATAAAATCAAGGCCGAAAACAAGGCACTTACCATAACCACAAGTGTTGTTAGCGGACTGCCCAAAAGTACTATTAATGAAAAAGCAGAAAATTGGGGTGCAGATTTAATTGTAGTAGGCTCTCAGGGTCACGGTGCTTTTTCTCGCTTAGTATTGGGCTCAGTATCCCAATATTTAACCACAAATGCCAAATGTTCAGTACTGATTGCAAGAGATAGAAATAAAAAATGAAAGAAAAGCAAACACATAGCATTACATTAGAATCCACTTGTAAGATAACAGATGAAATCTGTCTTCCCGATACCAAATTACCTAGTGTGGTTATCGTTGGTGGAGGATTTGCAGGTTTGGCATTGGTTGAAAAACTGAAACACAAAGAAGTTCAAGTGGTTTTACTCGATAAAAATAACTTCCATCAATTTCAGCCTTTATTATATCAAGTGGCAACGAGTGCGTTGGAACCTGATAGCATAGTATTTCCATTCAGAAAACAAATCAATGGCTATAAAAATGTTTTCTTTCGTTTGGCAGAAGTTGTGGAAATTCAACCTGATTCAAATACTATATTGACCAATAAGGGAAGTGTTTCTTATGACTATTTAGTGTTGGCTACTGGCACGACCACCAATTTCTTTGGGATGGATTCTGTAGCCGAAAATAGTTTGGGGATGAAGGATATTCGCGATTCCCTCAACATCCGTCATATGATGTTGCAAAATTTGGAACAGGCAGCTATTACTTGTGATGATAAAGAACGCGACGCGCTGACAAATTTTGTAATAGTAGGTGGTGGTCCAGCAGGCGTAGAAATGGCAGGAGCTTTGGCAGAGTTTTGCAAATACATCCTTCCCAAAGATTACCCAGAGTACCCTTCTTCCATTATGAATATTTATCTAATAGAAGCCATTGATGAGTTGTTAGGCACAATGTCAGACAAGGCATCATCGAAAACCCTCAAATATTTAGAGGATTTGAATGTAAAGGTATTATTAAATGAAGCTGTAAGCAATTATGACGGCAACGAAGTCACTACCAAAAGTGGTAAGACCATTTTGGCTAAAAATCTTATCTGGACGGCTGGCGTAAAAGGACAATTCCCAAAAGGTATTGATGAAAAACACGTGGTCAAGGGCAACCGGATTAAAACCGATGCTAATTTAAAAGTAGAAGGCTACGAAAACATTTTTGCCATAGGCGATATAGCTGCGCTTATTTCTGAAGAAAGACCCAAAGGGCATCCACAGGTGGCGCAGGCAGCAATTCAACAAGGAAAATATCTGGGTAATTCTATATTAAACCTCATAAATAATAAACCCACACAACCTTTCGAATATAAAGACAAAGGCTCCTTGGCCACTGTAGGAAAACGCAAGGCAGTTGCCGATTTGGGCAAATTTAAATTTGCAGGCTATTTCGCCTGGTTGCTGTGGTCCGTTGTTCACTTGATGTCCATAAGTGGATTTAGAAATAGATTGATGGTTGGTTTTAATTGGGCGGTTAGCTATTTCACTTATGAAAAGAGCAACCGCTTGATTATTAGAAATTTTAAGCCAAAATCATTAATCGATAATACAGAAGAATAACTAATTAAAACAAAATTTATATGAAAGAAATAGGAGTTATAGGATACGGAGTCATAGGAAAAAGAGTGGCAGATGCCATCAAATTACAAGATGATATGAAGCTTTCGGGCGTTTGCGATATAATCAGCGATTGGCGCATTCAAAATGCCGTAAGAAAGGAGTATGATATTTATGCAGCTACCGAAGAAGCAGCCAATGATATGGACTCAAAAGGAATTTCAGTAAAAGGAAGCTTACAGGAACTTTTAAAGAAATCAGATCTTGTTGTGGACTGTACACCCAAAAAAATTGCCGCTCAGAATGTCGTTATCTACAAGGAGCAAAACATCAAATTTATTCTACACGGTGGCGAAAAACACGAAACCACAGGGCATTCCTTTAGTGCAGAAAATAATTACAAATCAGCTCTAAACTTGAATGCGACAAGAGTAGTTTCTTGTAATACTACGTCTATTTTAAGAACCTTGACCGCTTTAAAAAGAGCCGATTTATTGGATTATGCCAGAGGTACACTTTTAAGAAGAGCTACAGACCCTTGGGAAAGTCATTTAGGTGGTATTATGAATACAATGGTTCCCGAAAAAGATATCCCAAGCCATCAAGGTCCAGATGCTAAAAGTGTTGACCCAGAACTGGATGTCATCACCGCAGCGGTAAAAGTACCCGAAACATTGAGCCATATGCACTACTGGAATGTGAAATTGAAAAAGCAGGCGACAAAGGAAGAAGTGCTAAATGCTTTCAAAACTTCAAGTCGTATTAAATTAATTCAATATGACCAAGGTCTGGTTTCTAACAATACCATTAAGGAAATGTTCTTGGATATGGGAAGGCCTTGGGGCGATATGTACGAAGTAGCACTATGGGAAGATATGCTGAAGGTACAGGGAGACGAACTCTTTTATGCCTACGTGGTCGATAACCAAGCTATTGTAATCCCGGAAACAATTGATGCTATTAGGGCTTTAACTGGAATTGAAACAGATGGTACAAAATCCATAGCCAAAACAAATGAAAGTTTAGGAATCCATTAAATACTATCAAAATGAAAACAGACAAGAATATAGTAGAACTTTTAGGAGAAAAAGCAGACTTCTATTTAGAACACGTTTGTGAAAAAATAACAAAGGATGAATTGCAAGTGCCAAGCAAAAATAGTTTAGAAAAAGTATTTGGCAGTAGCAACAGAAATCCGCAGGTGCTTCGAAGTCTTTCACAATTGTACAACAACGGAAATCTGGGAGGTACAGGCTATTTAAGTATCCTTCCTGTGGACCAAGGTATTGAGCATAGCGCGGCCTTTTCATTCTATAAAAACCCAGATTATTTCGACCCAGAGAACATTATAAAACTCGCCCTTGAGGCCGGTTGTAATGGGGTGGCTTCCACGTTTGGGGTTTTGGGTTTGAATGCCCGAAAATATGCCCATAAAATCCCTTTTATCGTTAAGATTAACCACAATGAACTGCTTACCTACCCGAACAAATATGACCAAACACTCTTTGGTAAGGTAAAAACCGCTTGGGATATGGGAGCAATTGCCGTAGGAGCTACGATTTATTTTGGTTCAGCGGAAAGTAACAGACAACTCAAAGAAATAGCAGAGGCTTTTGAAGAAGCTCATAATCTTGGTATGGCCACCATCTTATGGTGCTATACACGGAACGAGGCATTTAAAACCAACAAGGAAGATTATCACGCAGCTGCCGATGTAACTGGGCAGGCAAACCATTTGGGTGTTACTATTCAAGCAGACATCATCAAACAAAAATTACCTACCAATAATTTTGGTTTCAAAGAGATAGGATTTGGAAAATATGATGATGAAATGTATAAAACCCTTACCACAGACCACCCTATTGACCTTTGCAGGTTGCAAGTAGCCAATTGCTATATGGGTAAAATAGGGCTGATTAATTCAGGTGGTGGTTCCAAAGGCAAATCAGATTTGTCCGAAGCTGTAACAACTGCCGTTATCAATAAAAGGGCTGGTGGTTCTGGGCTGATAATGGGAAGAAAAGCATTTCAAAAACCCTTTAGCGAAGGCGTAAGAGTATTACAATCCGTTCAGGAAGTGTATCTGGATAATAAAATTAATATAGCATAATCAACAGAATGTTTGACACAGAGATAAAATCATTAAAATCACTTAACCACTACCTCCTTAAACTGGTAGAAAGCCGTCTATGGCTTAAAGTAATCATTGCCTTGTTTTTAGGTGTTGGATTTGGTCTGCTATTGAGCCCACAAAATGGATGGATTTCTAAAGAAACAGCAGATATCGCGGGGAATTGGCTGGCATTGCCTGGTGTCCTGTTTCTGAAACTGGTTCAAATGATTATGATTCCGTTGATTGTGGCTTCCATCATTACTGGAATAGCAAGTAATGATAAGGACAGTCTAAAAAAATTAGGTGGTGGGGTTTTGTTATATTTTCTAGGTACTACGATAGTTTCGGTAAGTTTGGGTGTCATACTATCTCAACTTTTTAGACCTGGTCGCTTTTTACATCAACAGGCTCTAGCTGAACATAATGAAATTACAGCTGTTCCAACGGAAAATCCAGAGCTTTCCTTCGGAATTGAAACGATTCCTGATGCCATCTCAAACTTACTTCCCGAAAACCCGTTGGCATCTATGGTAAGTGGTGAAATGTTAAGCATTGTAATTTTCACAATCATTATTGGTGTAGCTGTGCTATCACTTGAAAATGCCTTACTGCGCCCAGTGAAGCTGCTTCTAAGTGCCATTCAGGAAGTCTGTATGACAGTAGTAAAATGGTCAATGCTTCTAGTGCCTATTGCTGTTTTCGGACTTATGGCGCAGCTCACCTCTAGCGTTGGTTTGAGTTCTCTATCTGGCCTCACCTACTATGTGGGTGTCGTCTTGCTCGGTCTGTTATTCTTAGTGATTTTCTATTTAGGGCTAATTGTGCTTCTTGGAAAATCAAACCCTATGCATTTCCTGAAAAAAATAAGGGATGTTCAGCTATTGGCTTTTTCAACCACAAGCTCTGCCGCTGTGATGCCACTTTCTCTTCAAACAGCCGAAGAAAAACTAAAGGTGGACAAGACCATTAGCAATTTTATCATTCCCATTGGCGCAACCGTCAATATGGATGGTACTGCACTCTATCAAACGATAACAACCCTTTTTATAGCCCAAGCCTATGGACTGGAAATGAGTTTGCTCAATATTATTGTGGTCATTGTTACTATCGTTGCTGCTTCAATCGGCACACCTGCCATTCCCGGAGGTGGTGTGGTGATACTCGCTTCTGTTTTGGGAAGTGTCGGTATTCCAGCCGAAGGCATCATCATTATCATTGGTGTAGAAAGATTGTTGGGAATGTTCAGGACTGCTGTAAACGTAACGGGTGACCTTACAGCTTGTATGGTTTTTAATAGGTTGTATGGTATAAAAAATACTGAAATTCTTAAAAAAGAAGCTTTATAACTATGGATAGTACTATAAAACATATAGGTGTATTTACCTCTGGAGGTGATAGTCCAGGGATGAATTCAGCCTTGTACGCCATTGCAAAAACGGCTGAAGCAACTGGTATAAAAGTTAGTGGTTTTAGAAAAGGATATGAAGGATTGATAGACGGTGACTTGGTTCAATTTAAATCACACGAATTACAAAAACTGACCCAAAAGGGTGGCACAATTCTAAAGACCGCACGAAGCAAACGTTTTCTCGAACTGGAAGGTCGAAAAAAAGCCCTGCAAACCCTAAATGCAAACAAAATAGATGCCCTGATTGCCATTGGTGGCGATGGCACATTTAAAGGACTACTTACTTTTTCAGAAATATGCGACATTCCGTTTATCGGCATTCCTGGTACTATAGATAATGATATTTCAGGAACAGATTATACCCTTGGTTTTGATTCCGCAGTAAATACAGCCATTGAGAATATTGATAAAATAAAGGACACTGCGGAATCTCACAATCGGGTATTCATTGTGGAAGTAATGGGCAGGGATTCTGGCTACATCGCCATTCATTCAGGACTTACCACAGGAGCAGATGCCATTTTAATTCCCGAGAGTGGAAAGGACTTTATTTATCTATTGGATAAGGTTAAAAATTACGATAGCGAAGATGCTTTTCTTGTCGTGGTTTCAGAAGGCGATGAAATAGGTGCCGAACTTGTTTCTTCAAAAATAAAGGAAGTCAACCCCAATGTCGATTTACGAATTACAAAACTTGGGCACGTACAGCGTGGTGGAAATCCTTCTGCTTTAGATAGGATGTTGGGTATTAGGCTTGGGGTGGAAGCCGTAAAATCACTTTTACAAAGTAAAAAGAATGTAATGGTCGGGATTTTAAACAATCAATTGCACTTAACCCCTTTTAATGAAGTGGTCAAACAACATCAGGTCAATAAAGAATTGCACGAACTTTTAGAACTATTTGGAACATAAATTATGAAAACAACAATATACAGCACACATAAATTCGATAAGCCTTCCATTGAAAACGCTAATAAAGGAAAACATCAATTGAATTTTCTGGAATTTAGGCTAACAAAGGAAACCGCCTTATTGGCAGAAGGTTCAAAGGCCATAGCACTTTTCTCAAGTGACGATGCCTCTTCGGAAGTTTTGGATATTTTACACAAACTAGGCATAAAATTTATCGCATTACGTTCGGCAGGTTTCAATCACGTCGATTTAGAAAAAGCAGCTGAATTGAATATAAAAGTGGCCCGTGTCCCAGCCTATTCACCTTATGCCATTGCAGAACATACAATGGCTTTGATACTTGCATTAAACCGAAGACTGATTAAAGCCCACAATAGAGTGCGCGAACAAAACTTTTCATTAAACGGTCTCACTGGTTTTGACCTAAATGGGAAAACCGTTGGCGTGATTGGAACAGGAAAAATAGGGTCTGTACTCGTAAAAATACTTCACGGATTCGGCTGCAATATTCTTGCCCAGGATATAGAAGAAAGCAAAGACCTAATTGATAAATATGGCGTAATCTATTCAGATTGTGCGACGCTCTGTAAGCACGCAGATATAATAAGCCTGCACGTGCCATTAAAAGCTTCAACAAAACATTTAATAAATAAAGAGCATATAGCACTAATGAAATCTGGAGTAATGCTCATCAATACAAGTCGTGGTGGGTTGGTGGACACCAAGGCAGTTATCGAAGGATTGAAAACTAAAAAAATAGGGTATTTAGGACTGGATGTTTATGAGGAAGAAGAAGGATTGTTCTTTGAAGACCATTCCGATGACATTTTGCAAGACGATGTGATTGCACGCTTAATGACTTTCAACAATGTACTAATTACAAGCCATCAAGCTTTTTTAACCAAAACCGCATTGACCAATATTGCAGAAACAACCATATATAATCTGGATTGTTTTGAAAAACAAAAACCTTCTGGAAATGAAATTAGCATTAATTAATAGTTAAAAACAAATATTATGAAAAACATACTCGTACCAACAGACTTTTCAAAAAATTGCAATAAAGCAGAAGAACTCGGAATTGAAATGGCAAAGCTTTACAATTCCGAAATCCATTTTTTCCATTTGATGAAAACCCCTGTTGATTGGGTAAAACTGGATAAACAAAAAGAAAAAAGGTATCCCGAAACTTTAAAGGAAATTGGAGTCGTTAAATCAAAATTGCGGGAACTGGAAAAAAAGGCTGAGCACGAAGGTCTTAAATGTCGAACTTTTCTTCAATTTGATTCGGGACAGAAAGATATTTTAGAACATTCTGGTCATTTCCATCACGATTTTATAGTTACGGGAAGTAGTGGCACCCGAGGCGGTATACGTGAGTTAATGGGAAGCAACGTAGAAAAAATTGTTAGGAAAGCTGATGTACCGGTTGTTGTAGTCAAGGATGAAGAAGTATCCTTTCCTTTTAAGGATATCGTTTTTGTTTCAGATTTTCTTCAAGATGTAAGCGATGCATTTAAGCAGGTTATTTCGATTGCTGAAAAATGCGGTGCACATATCCATTTATTGAGGGTCAATACTCAGACCGATTTTAACAGTATAGAACAAGGGTTGAACCCCATCAATGAGTTCCTGAAAAAATTCCCGGATTTGGATAACTTCTCAATGAACGTATATAACGAACCTGACGTAGAAACAGGGATAAACAATTTTTTACGATATAAAAATGCCGATTTAATTGCAATGTGTACACACGGACGTACAGGCTTTTTAAGCTTATTCTCTAAAAGCATCGCAGAGGGTATTACCAATCACTCCGAACTACCAGTAATGACTATTAAAATGTAAAAATGAATAAATCAGTCTTAATAAAAAAATATTCTGGTGAGTATGAAGCCTTTGATGTAAACAAACTCATCAACTCCCTGCGACGTTCGCGGGCAGATGAGGATATTATTCAGGATGTAGCCCGGAAAGTACAAGAGCAGATTGAAGAAGGAATGACAACCAAAAAAATCTATCAGTTGGCTTTCAAGATGCTAAAACGAAAATCTAGGGTAAGTGCCTCAAAGTACAAGCTCAAAAAAGCTTTAATGGAACTAGGTCCAACCGGTTTTCCATTTGAAAAGTTAGTAGGCAAACTATTGGCACACGAAGGATTTTCAACACAGGTTGGTGTCATAGTTCAAGGCAATTGCGTTCAGCACGAAGTGGATGTGATAGCACAAAAAGGAAATAAACATTATATGATTGAATGTAAATACCATAGTGACCAAGGCAGGTTTTGCAATGTAAAAATCCCATTATATATCCATTCACGGTTTTTGGACGTGGAAAAGCAATGGAAACACCAAAAAGGTCACGAGGCTAAACTTCATAAAGGCGGGGTTTACACCAATACGCGTTTCACAACCGATGCCATTCAGTACGGGAAATGTGTTGGAATGCTTATGACCAGTTGGGATTATCCAAGAGGAAATGGTCTCAAGGACAGAATAGATAAATCGGGGCTACATCCCTTAACCGCTTTAACAACACTTACCAAAGCTGAAAAAACAAAATTATTGGATCAAGGCATCATACTCTGCAAGGAGCTACACGAAAATCCAGACTTTTTGGAACAAATGGGTATCAGTAAGCTAAGGCAAAATAAGATACTCGAAGATTCAAGAGAATTATGTAGATCCCATTAATTCAAATAATGAATAATTACTAATTTTTAAAAATAATACAAATGAAAACTGAAGAATTGCAAAAACAGGGCAACATAGATTTAGAACCATTTTACCAGGCATTGGAAGATGACTCAAAACTACTTGAAGAAGCCCTTGAGATATTATTGGAAATGGTTCACTTTGAACCTAAATCAGTAAAGAAATTGGCTCTTTTTATTAAAGAGGATTCTCGTAATCTATATAAAGAAATAGTGGAATTGAGCAAATCAAAACAAGATAAAGGAAATACACCTTCCTGCTGTGGTGGACTCTAAATAAATACTATAAAGATGGATAACAATAAAATAAATATTCACTTTTTAGGTGCAGCAGGTACGGTAACCGGCTCAAAATATTTAGTGGACACAGGAGATAAAAAGATACTCATAGACTGCGGACTTTTTCAAGGGCTAAAGGAATTACGCCTTAAAAACTGGGAGTACCCACCTGTTAATGTTGCTGATATTGATGCTGTTTTGCTCACCCACGGCCATATGGACCACACAGGTTATCTGCCGAGATTGGTAAAGCAAGGTTTCAAAGGGCCCATCTATGGTACCAATCCCACCTTGGACATTGCAAAAATCATTTTGAATGATAGTGCAAAAATTCAGGAACAAGAAGCAGAACGTGCCAATAAAGAAGGCTATTCCAAACATAATCCTGCTGAACCATTGTACGACCTAAAGGATGTAGAAAAAACTATCCCTCATTTTAAAGGAATTCCGCAATCACAATGGATTCCATTGTTTGATGGCATAAGGGCTCGATTTCAATATAATGGACACATTCTGGGAGCAACTTACATTGAGTTGGATGTACACAGGAAACGTTTTGTGTTTTCTGGCGATATAGGCAGAACAAACGATTTATTACTGTTTCCGCCATTAAAGCCAAAAAAGGCAGATGTATTATTTATTGAATCCACCTACGGAGGAAGATTTCATCCTGATGAAGTAGAAGCACTTCCACAGATAGAAAAATTGGTCAATGACACCATCAACAGAGGTGGCAGCCTATTTGTTCCAAGTTTTTCAGTAGAACGTGCCCAATTGATGATGCTGATTTTTTGGAAATTATTGAAAGAGAAGAAAATACCAAAAATACAAATGATAATGGACAGCCCAATGGGAGCAAGTGTATTAGAATTGTTTCATCGCACAAGAGATTGGCACAGGTTGGAAGACAACGAATGTGACGAAATGTGCTCACACTTTACAGTTGTTAGCAGTTATCGTGAAACAATGGAATTAAGAACAGATTACAAACCAAAAATCGTGATTGCAGGAAGCGGAATGCTCACAGGGGGAAGAATGCTAAACTATCTTGAAACACAGGCACAAAATCCAAATAACACCTTACTTTTTGTAGGCTATCAAGCTGAAGGCACTCGTGGCAGAAAATTATTGGAAGGTGAAAAAGAACTAAAAGTATATGGAAAATGGGTGCCGTTTAAAATGCAAGTAGTAGAAATTGAAGGGCTTTCGGCACACGCAGACCACGCAGAACTTATGGACTGGATGGATAAGATAAAAAACAAACCCGAACGTATTTTCATTGTACACGGTGAAAAAGAGAGTGCAGAAACATTGCAAAAAGGCATCAAGGAAACCTATGGGTGGGATGCAGAAATTCCGCAATTATACACCATCGAAGAAATAGAATAAATCGAAAAATCACAACAACCAATAAAATATGGACACACACTCAAACATATTAAAATATAAACATCTCGGAATCTATACCCAAAACGAAAATGTAGTGTATATGCGCGAAGATTGCCACGTCTGTATTTCAGAAGGGTTTGAGGCACTTACCCGAATAAGAATATCCAATGCAAATACATCAATCGTAGCAAGTCTTAATGTCCTGAATTCTGATATTCTGTTGCCTAATGAAATCGGACTATCAGATGCTGCTGCGAAAAAACTCAATGTTTCCCCAAACGATACATTATATGTTTCCCATTTAGAGCCTATTGAATCCTTAAGCCACGTCAGGGCAAAAATCTATAACAAAAAACTGGATTATAAGGCCTATAACAACATCATAACCGATATCGTGGAAGGCGATTATTCCAACATCCACCTTTCGGCATTTATTACTGCCTGTGCTGGCGACCGAATGGATATTGATGAAATATCCGACCTAACGAAAGCAATGATTGCTTCCGGAAAGCAACTGAACTGGAACAAGGATTTCGTGGTCGACAAACATTGTATTGGCGGATTGCCTGGCAATAGGACAACACCATTGGTAGTTGCCATTGTTGCCGCGTATGGGCTTACTATGCCAAAAACATCCTCACGGGCAATCACTTCGCCAGCAGGCACAGCAGATACAATGGAAGTACTGACCAATGTTACGCTCTCTTCCGAGGAAATAAAGACCGTAGTAGAAAAAGAAGGCGGATGTTTTGTTTGGGGCGGTACAGCGCAGTTAAGTCCTGCCGATGATGTGCTCATTAAAATTGAAAAAGCCTTGGATATTGATAGCGAAGGTCAGCTCATCGCTTCAGTACTCTCTAAAAAGGCAGCAGCTGGTTCTACTCACGTGGTCATTGATATTCCCGTGGGAGAAACCGCCAAGGTTCGCAGTACCGAAATGGCAGAAAAACTAAAAAATCATATGGAAACCGTTGGAACTGCTGTTGGGTTGAATGTAAAAGTTGTAGTTACGGATGGCACGCAGCCTGTTGGAAGAGGTATCGGTCCAACTTTAGAAGCCATAGATATATTAAAAGTTTTGAAAAATGAGGAAGATGCACCTAAAGACTTAACAGAAAGAGCATTGCTTTTAGCTACTGAACTATTAGAACTTTCTGGAAAAGTAGAAAAAGGAAAGGGACAGGAAACCGCACATAAAATTCTCAAATCTGGAAAAGCATATGAAAAATTCGTAGCCATTTGTAAGGCGCAAGGTCAATTTTCAAAACCAGTTTTAGCACCTTATAAAATTGAAATTAAAGCTGAAAAGTCAGGCGTTTTGCAACGAATTGATAACCGTAAAATTGCAAAACTGGCAAAGCTTTCTGGAGCACCACAATCTAAATCGGCAGGGATTCTTCTAAATGTGCATTTGGGAGAACAAATCGAAGAGAACCAACTGCTTTATACCATATATGCTGAATCCAAAGGTGAACTTAATTATGCCTTGGAATATGAAAACAACCATAACGACATCATAACTATAAATTAAAGAACATACTATGAAAACAATATTATTCAGTCTTCCCGGAAATGAAGAACTCACAGAACTAATGGCTACAAAAATGGATGCTGAAGTGGGTCAAGCCACATTAAGGAAATTCCCTGACGGGGAATCATACACGCGCATATTGTCTGATGTTAAAGATAAATGTGTGGTACTGGTATGCACCTTGCACGAACCGGACGAAAAACTGTTGTCACTATATTTTTTAAGCCACACAGCCAAATCATTAGGAGCTATGTGTACCTGTTTGGTAGCACCCTATTTGGCGTATATGCGGCAGGACAAAGTATTTAATGAAGGAGAAGGAGTGACTTCCGGTTTCTTCGGAAAATTGATTTCTGGTTTCGCCGATAGCATTACCACAGTTGACCCTCACTTGCACAGAATTAGTTCGTTGGGAGAAGTGTATCAAATTCCAAATAAAGTGATTCACGCTGCCGACGCAATTTCAGAATGGATTAAAGAAAATATCGAAAACCCGGTACTTATCGGACCTGATTCTGAAAGTGAACAATGGGTATCAGAAGTCGCCAAAAATGCAGGAGCACCATTTACGGTATTACAAAAGGTGCGTCACGGTGACCGTGATGTAGAAGTCTCTGTTCCCGATGTGGATATATATAAAGATGCTACACCCATTTTGGTAGATGATATTATTTCCACAGCCCGAACAATGATTGAAACCGTACAACATCTTAAAAAAGCAGGAATGAAACCACCTATTTGTGTAGGCATTCACGCCGTTTTTTCAGGAAACGCCTATCAAGATTTATTGGATTCCGGAGTAGAAAAAATAGTGACTTGTAATACCATCCCACACTCTTCAAATGGAATTGATTTAAGTGATATTATGGCAAAAGAGGTAAAAAAATTAATGCACCATATATGAGAAAACAAGGCTTTATAGTACTAATCACTTTATTCAGCATCACAATGACTGGACAAACTGAAATGCTCATTGGGCAGATTTCAGGCAGAGTTGTTATTCGGGAAAACTTTGATAAAGAAGGTGATTTTCTCAATAAACAAACTTTTGAAGCTGGAGAAACAATAAAGGAAAATGGATATTATGAAATAAAGGTAGTTACAGAATTGTTTGACAAAAACAAACAATCAACCGATAAATACACTACTACCTACCGTTGTGAGCCAGATGACGCCAATGTAATGATAATGGCTTTTCCGTTTTCCAAGCCAAAATCAAAAGAAACCGAAATTAATACCATTTCTGAAAATTTTAAAAAGCTCTACGATTTACAAAACTTGAAAGATATTAAATTGGAAATGAGTTTTGACTCGGGCTTGTTAAACTTTTTTGGTTCCAAAAGCATCATAAAAATTTATGACCGAAAATTAGAGGATGGGAAAAACACTATAAAATCAAAAATTAATATTAAAGCCTATGCCTGGGGAATTCGCATTAAGCAACTCAATTATACCGTTATCGAAAAATTAAATGAAAAAGGTTTATTGACTTTTCAGAAATTTTCAGAAGCAGATAACAGCTATTTTACAATAAACTATAAATAAAGACAGATGAAAAATTACGATACACTTTCTGAAGCCATAAACGATTTACAGGGAAATGGCTATACATATGATTTTAACCTAAAACCAGAATGTTTGGAGTGTGCCTCACTAAAAATTGAAATACACCCAGAAGATTTTAATGTTGACGAGATGCATCGTTTTGAGGGTATGAGCAGTACCGACGATAATAGTGTGCTTTATGCTATTTCATCAAAAAATGGGATTAAAGGACTTTTGGTAGATGCCTATGGCGTCTATGCCGAAAACATTTCGGAAGCTATGAGAAAAAAATTACGATAACACTTAAACAAGACAATAATGGAAAATCACGAACACCACAATCACGATGAAATGGACCATTCTAAAATGGACCATTCGAAGATGAAACACAAAAAAGAAGACCATTCTAAAATGAACCACAAAGGTGGAGACCATTCTGGCCACAATCCAGGGCACGGAGAACACGGGCACGACCATCATAAAATGATGATTGCCGATTTTAGAAAACGGTTTTGGGTAACCCTTGTACTTACTATTCCCATACTGTTCTTCTCGCCGATGATTCAGGACTTTTTTGGATATGAGTTTTTGCTTCCCGGAAATCCATATATCCTTTTTGCACTTTCCACAATCGTATATTTCTATGGTGGTTGGCCATTTTTAAAAGGATTCTGGTCTGAAATCAAAAAAGGTGCACCAGGGATGATGACCCTTATTTCTATGGCCATTACCGTGGCTTACGTTTATAGTTCGGCAACGGTGTTTGGTTTAGAAGGTGTCGATTTTTTCTGGGAACTGGCTACGCTTATTGCTATTATGCTTGTAGGTCATTGGATAGAGATGAAAAGCGTTCTAGGCGCCTCTAAGGCCTTGCAGCTGTTAGTAAGCATGATGCCTGCCGAGGCACATCGTGTTAAAGGAGACACTATTGAAGATATTCCTCTGGAAGATTTACTGAAAGATGACGTAATACTTGTAAAACCAGGTGAAAAAGTTCCTGCTGATGGGATTATAGTAGACGGTTCAAGTTACCTGAACGAATCTATGCTTACAGGCGAATCCAAACCTGTAAAAAAAGATGAAAACGATAAGGTTATTGGTGGTTCGGTAAATGGTAACAGTACCTTAAAAGTAAAGGTTGAGCATACTGGAAAAGATAGCTATCTCAACAAGGTCATCAAAATGGTCGAAGAAGCGCAAAAAACCAAATCAAAAATGCAAAACCTCTCGGATAGAGCTGCAAAATGGCTTACCTATATCGCATTAGGTATTGGTTTTGGAACATTAGCGGTATGGCTGATTTTAGGCTTTCCATTTGTCTATGCTTTAGAAAGAATGGTTACCGTTATGGTCATTGCTTGTCCACACGCATTAGGTCTTGCCATACCACTTGTGGTTGCTATTTCTACTGCTGTTTCAGCTCAAAACGGGTTATTAATTCGAAATAGGACAGCTTTTGAAGAATCCCGAAAAATATCAGCTTTATTGTTTGATAAAACGGGAACATTGACCAAAGGCGATTTTGGCGTTACTCGAATTGAGTCTGTTAGCGAAACTTATTCATCTGAAGAAATTTTAAGGCTTTCGAGTGCATTGGAACAAAGTTCGGAACATCCTATCGCCGTAGGTATTATTAAAAAAGTCAAAGAAGATAATATGACCATCCCAAAGCCTGAAAACTTTAATGCAATTACAGGTAAAGGCGTTGAGGCCAATGTAGAAGGTAAGCAAGTAAAAGTGGTTAGTCCTGGTTTTTTAAGGGATGAAAAAATCACTATTCCCGAAGACGCATACAGTGATGCCGCTGAAACAGTTGTTTTTGTCTTGATTGATGGAAAATTAGCTGGTTACATTGCTCTTGCCGATGAAATACGACCAGAATCTGCCGAAGCCATAAAAGTCTTTAAAAAGAATAATATAAAAGTTTTAATGGCTACCGGTGATAATGAAAGAACTGCCAAAGCTGTTAGCGATAAACTCGGCTTGGATGGATACTACGCCGAAGTTTTGCCACATCAAAAAGTGGAAATAGTAAAAGAATTGGAAAGTAAGGGAGAGTTTGTGGCTATGACTGGCGATGGTGTAAACGATGCGCCTGCACTTGCAAAAGCTGATGTTGGTATTGCCGTTGGTTCCGGAACAGATGTGGCTGCTGAAACTGCCGATATTATTTTGGTAAATAGCAATCCACAGGATATTGCCAATCTAATTCTATTCGGAAAAGCGACCTATAACAAAATGATTCAGAATCTAATCTGGGCTACGGGATATAATGTAGTGGCTATTCCTTTAGCAGCTGGCGTACTATATTCTTCAGGCTTTGTTTTAGGACCTGCCGTTGGAGCTGTATTTATGAGTTTGAGCACCATTATAGTGGCCATTAATGCACAATTGTTAAAAAGAAAAATCGGTAAAAAATAAATGGAAAGAAAAGAAAAACTCAACAGGATATTTTTAATCCTGTTGAGTTTATTTGCAGTGATGTTGGGCTATGGTATATTATTGCCAACCCTTCCTTACTATACCGAAAGATTAGCTTTAAAAGACAATCTTGATACCGATTTAATCAACTTCCATATTGGACTGCTTACAAGCATTTATCCATTATTTCAATTAATTTTTGTTGTGGTATGGGGAAAGCTTTCAGATAGATATGGACGTAAACCAATTATATTAATCGGTCTAATTGGGTTTGTTATAATGCAATTGCTTACTGGTCTAGCAACATCTTTGACAATGCTATATATTGCTCGAATATTTGGAGGTATTTTTACGTCTTCAGTTATTCCTGTTAGCAACGCATATTTAAGCGACATTACTTCAGAAAAACGGAGAACCAAAATAATGGCCTGGTCTGGTGTTGCTATTAGCTCTGGTGTTATTTTTGGCCCTGTCATTGGTGGCTTTCTGTCTCAAACTGACCTTCATTTAAAATATACGATAGGCCTGCTGCATTTAGACCGATTTTCAGTACCCTTTTTGTTTGCCGCTCTTCTAGGATTTATAGTCCTATTTGTAGTAGCAAAATGGCTAAAAAATATCCCTCGTGTACATACGTTCACGATACAAAAAGTGAGCTTGCGATTCACATTTACCAAATATTTTGCCGTATTACTGGTTCTGTCGTTTGTCATCCAATTTGTAGTAACGCTGTTTGAAACCGTCTTTTCAATATATGGGAAAGATGAATTAGGGTTTAACAGTAACCAAATAGGTATTGGTTTTATGCTATGTGGTTCAATAATGGCTGTTTTACAACCTTTGTTCGCTACTTACGGAGAGAAGTTTTTATCCACAAAGAAACAAATTGCATTAGGGTTGTTTATATCTGGATTATCCTTAATTGTCTTTCCCTTTTTTAAGAATGAATACTTGGTATATGTGTTAATCGTTGTTTTCGCTGCTGGAGGTGCTATGGTAACCCCAAATTTACTTTCTGCGGTCTCATTAATATCAAAGCAAAATACTGGCAGGAACATTTCTATTCAGAGCTCTACTAATAGCGTTGGTCAAATTCTAGGGCCTGTTTTAGGGACTTGGTTACTCGCAGGTGGTTTTTACTACCCTTTTATAATTGCTGGCAGCATTGTCTTGGCTGTTATTGGTTTTTTATTCTTTTTCAAAAATCCACCATAAAAAAATAAGCACATAACCATATTTATTGATAATTATGGCCGATACTTTTTATGGCCTGCACCACAGTTCAAAAATCACCCGTTGAAATCGCCCAAACCGTTATCGAAAGCTTTTACCAGAAGGACCTTTCCGCCTTAAGGCAGAATACCACAACGGAAAGTTACGAGGCCTTTGTGGCCGTTCATGATATGCTGGTGCCCTCCAAAATGGACGGCGCATCAAATTTCAAGGTTCTGGATGAAGCCGTTAACGGCGATACGGCCTGGGTGAAATTCACCACTTCATACAGCGATGAACCCGAAACCTTTAAGCTCGTAAAAGTGGATGGCAACTGGAAGGTTACCGAAAAAGGATTACGTGAAAAATCCCCGTTTTGATTTTTGGCAAATCTAACACTTGGAAGCCACCAAATTGGTTTCATAAGGAAAAGCGAACAAACTGTAATCATCATTGGTTAGCCAACGGTTTCTATCCTGTTCACGTAGAACTATGGGCATTCTTTTCTTGGTGTTGTGTATTTCGCTCATCAGCTCGTTGGCCTCGGTAGTGACTATACTATATGTCCCCAACTCCTCTCCGGTTTCGGGGTCGTTCCATAGCGAATAAATCCCCGCGAGTGCAAAAATGTCTTGGTCTTGTGGTTTTATGACGAACTTTTGTTTGGCCTTACCCTTTGGATCCAACCATTGCCATTCGTAAAACCCATCCGCCAGTACCAAACACCGTTTCTTTACAGAATTGCGATAGGACGGTTTTTCGTCAAGGGTTTCCACCTTGGCGTTCAAGGTCGCTTTTTGGATTTTTCTATCCTTTGCCCAAAACGGTATCAAGCCCCAACTATAAAATTGGATTTCGCCTGGGCTTTCATCCACGATAACAGGATAGGGCGAATGTGCAAAACCATTGATTTCTTCACTGGGTTTGTAACGCTCCTTTTCCTCAAAATAGGCATCGAACGATTTTTCTATATCCTCTAATTTGGCGTTGAGTCTGGTCCGGTAACACATAACAAAAATGTTTGTTACAATATACCGAATTAGCTTTTAATTTCCTTTCGTTTGGCGGATTTTAGTTTAAAGACATCTTCATAAGTCGGCTCATCAGGGCTGCGTGGGTCGGTCTTTAAAGCCATTTTTTTACTCCAAACCACATCCATACTAAAATGCCCGAATTCTTCGGTAATCTTGCCATAACAGGCATATACGCCCCTACCGTGAATGGGGTACTTATCGACTGCTTTTGGAAAATGTACCGCATCAAAATATTCGCCCTCGTTATCAATAAAAGTGCTTAACCGCATCCGTTTTCCTTGACTTGTTGTATGGAATCTTGAATTCACCATAATCCCGTACAATAACATTTCCCTGCCATTGAACCTGGGCATATCTTTGGCCATCCAATTGGATTTTGGGGCTTCTGAAATCAAGTCGAAATAGTTGCACAACGGAAAGCCCAAAAGCTCCATTTCGTCATAGGCATCTTCCAACCATCCTTGATTGAACTCGGGCAAGGGAAAATTTCGGTGCTTGGGACGGAACAACTGCGGATGTGCGCTCCGTTTTCCCAAAGTATTCAATTTGAACGTGGCTTGCCAGAGCAATTCGGGCTTCGATTTATGGGTAAACCGAAACACCCCGATGCGTATCAAAATCGTTAGCTGTTCAATGCTTACTGCAACCCTGTCAATAAAATCGTCCAAGGATTCATATTTCCCGTAGAGCTGTCTTTCCGTCAATAACCGCTGTACCAAAAAGGTTTCCAAATTCTTCAGGTAGCCAAATCCCAAGTAAATATGTTTCCCTTTAATGCTGTTGGCGTGGTCGCTGTTGTTGATGCAAGGGGCGTGGATAATGCCGCCGCACATCCGGGCTTCCTGAATGTAGTGTTCGCTGCTATAAAAGCCGCCATCGTTATTGAGTACGGCCACCATAAATTCCAAGGGATAGTAGCATTTCAAATAGAGGCTTTGGTAACTCTCCACGGCATAACTGGCCGAATGCCCTTTGGCAAAGGCGTACCCCGCAAAACTGGCAATCTGTTCCCAAACCTCATTGATGACTGTTTCCGAATAGCCTTTCTCCAAGCAGTTGCTCCTGAACTTCAGTTCTACGGCCTTGAACTCCTCCCGGGAGCGAAACTTACCGCTCATTCCCCGTCGCAGCACATCCGCCTCGCCCAAATCCAGTCCGGCAAACTCGTGCGCCACTTTCAACACATCCTCCTGATACACCATCACGCCATAGGTTTCCGGCATAATCTTGGCCAGAACGGGATGGGCTTCCTTTCTTCGTTCCGGTTCCCTATGCCTACGGATAAACTCGGTTTTCATCCCAGATGAAGAAACACCAGGGCGAATCACGGAACTGGCAGCCACTAAACTTAAATAATCACTTACTTGCAACTTTTTCATCAGCCCACGCATTGCAGGGGATTCCACATAATACACCCCGATGGCCTTTCCCTTGGAAAGCATTTGGTTCAGGTTATCGTCCTTCTTGAATTTTTCAATTTGCGAAATGTCGATCTCGGGAAGCTCGTGACGGTTCTCTTTTACGATGTCTATGGCATCCTTGATTTTCGCCAATCCCCGTTGCCCCAAAATATCGAACTTAAAAATTCCCACATCCTCGGCAATAATCATATCGAACTGCACCGTTGGAAATCCCTTTGGCGGTAAATCGGTCGCCGAATAATAATGAACGGGTTTGTCCAGTATTAAGATTCCTGCGCTATGTACGCTCAGGTGGTTGGGCATCCCTTGGATAAGTGAACCGTATTTGACTACGAGCCTATGGATGTCGTTCAATTTGGAAAGTGGGAAGTTTCCATCGCTCAATTGGTCGATGTCGCTTTTCGGCAATCCGAACACCTTGCCCAATTCCCGTACCGTAGCCCGATATTTGAAGGTATTGTAGGTAGCTAACAATGCTGTGTTCGGAAAGCGTTTGAAGATATAGGCGGTAACATCATCACGGTCACGCCAGCTAAAATCAATGTCAAAATCGGGTGGTGAAGCCCGGAACGGATTGATAAAGCGTTCAAAATACAGGTCGAGCTCTATGGGATCTACATCGGTTATCCCAATAATATAAGCTACAATACTGTTTGCTCCACTACCACGGCCCACGTGAAAATACCCTTGGCTCTTGGCATAGCTCACAATATCGTGGTTGATGAGGAAATAAGATACAAAATCCATCTTCCGTATGACCTGTAATTCCCTTTCCAAGCGGGCAAGCACGATGTCATTGGGATTTGAATAGCGTTTGGGCAGGCCCTTGTTACAGAGTTCGGTCAAAAGCTGATAGTCTTGCTCCTTCGATGCGCTAAAAACCTGTTGGTTCTGCGATACCCTGTTCGTTCCAAAACTGAAATCGACTTGGCATTGCGATAATAGGTTTTCGGTGTTTTTGATGATATGGGGAAATTCTTGATAACGACCCAACAAATCTTCCAAGGGCAGCATCCTTTCGGTCTCACTGGCTTCTTCCGTAGTGGGTAATTTGCTCAATAGTGTGTTGTTGTCAATGGCTCGAAGTAACCTATGGGCGTTAAAATCCTTTTTATTTCGGAAAGTTACGGGTTGTTGTACCACCAATTTGTCGGTAAAATTCCGGTAGGCGGAAAACGGTAGTCTCCTTAAATTTTCTATCGAAATACCGATGAATTCATTGTCCAAAAAATGGGTCTTATCCAATTGCAAAAGCTGTTCAAAAGGATAAATGATAAAGGCATTTTTTAGCTCCGGTGCTACCTCGGGCAGTTTGATGGCATTATGGGAATGCTTTGATAAAAATGCGTTCAGTTCAAGAAAACCTTCATTGTTTTTCGCAATACCTACGTACAGTTGTTTTGCCCCGTCCCTAAAATCAATGCCTACCATCGGGCGGATGCCAAAATCAGGAGCCTTACGGATAAAATTGAGGCAGGCCGATGTATTGTTGATGTCGGTAAGTACCAATTCGCCCACACCGTTATCCTTGGCAAGCTGCAACAGGTCGATTTCGGAAAACGTCCCGAATCGTAAGGAATAATAGGTGTGGCAGTTCAGATACATAGGCTATTGGGTTCTGTGCGCCAACACCATTGGCGGTTCGCCATTGAACACATTGTAAAATCTACCGATGGATTTCGCACCCATACAGGATGCCCGCATGATCTTGTTTTCACCAAATCGCTTGCGGATATGGTCCATTGCACCGTAAAGGTTCAGCATTTCCTCGGTGTCGTCGAACAGGTTGATTTGGTAGTTCCCGGAAACCAAATCGCCCATCCGCACACCTACCAACCGTAGCAATATCCGCCTTTGGTACAACTGTTCAAAAAGCTCCAAGACTTTTGGAATCAGGATATGGTCGGCACTGGTATACGGTATCTTCGCTTGTTTGGTATAGGTATTGAAATCGGCATACCTTATCTTAATGGAGATACAGGAAGTGAGCTTATTGCCGTTCCGCAGGGCAAAGGCTAGATTTTCTGCCATCGCCGTTAACGTGGTTCGTAACTTTACCATATCAGTCGTATCCCAAAAGGTGCGTTCGGTCGAAATGGATTTCCGTTCATGGTATTGGATCAGTGGCGGCCTATCAATGCCATTGGCTCGCCGCCAAATGGTCTGCCCATTTTTCCCAAACGCACTGATCATCATTTCCTCCGGCATTTCCTGAATGGTCTGCACCTTAAAAACCCCCATATTCTTTAGGCATTGGAAAGTCTTGCCGCCTACGGAAGGAATCTTGTGCACGGACAGCGGAGCCAAAAACGCCTTTTCAAGACCAAAATCGATTTTCATCTGGTTGTTGGGCTTGGCCTCACCCGTGGCCACCTTTGAGGTTATTTTATTGGAGGACAGTCCGAAGGAAATGGGCAGTCCCGTTTCCTTGATGATTTTATGCCTCAACTCTGTTGCGTATTTGTAGCAGCCAAAGAATTTGTCCATTCCCGTCAAGTCTGCATAGAATTCATCTACGCTCGCCTTTTCAAAAATAGGCACTTGCTCCTTAATGATTTCCGTAACCTCTTGCGAAAACTTGGTATATGTTCCGGCATTGCCACGAATGACAACGGCTTCGGGACAAAGCTGTCGGGCCAACTTCATCGCCATTCCCGAGCGGATGCCAAACTTTCGGGTTTCATAACTACAAGCGGAAACCACGCCACGATCGCCCGTGCCGCCTACCAATAAAGGACGTTTCTGTAAACTGGAGTCCAGTCGCCGTTCACAGGACACAAAAAAAGTGTCCAAATCGAGATGTAGAATTTTATTTTCCATTGGAAAAGCAAAATTAACTACAATATGTAGTTTTTATTGCTTAATTTTGTAGCATTATGAATTTTATATCCAAAAACATCAGGCATCTTCGTGATTTAAAAGGTCTTTCCCAGGAACTACTCGCTGAGGAATTGGGCATATCCCGATCGAACCTCGGTTCCAAAGAGGAAGGACGTTCCGAACCCAATCTGGCGCTATTGGTAACCCTATCGGATTTCTTCAAGATACCTGTCGATATCCTTATAAAAAAGGATCTCACCAAGACCAAGGATTTTTCATTTATAGACTTGGGCAACCAACGGGTTCTGTTCCCTATCATGGTGGACTCAGAAAATGAAGACCTTATCGAGGTGGTACCCGTAAAGACTTCCGCCGGGTATCTGGCAGGATATGATGACCCGGAGTACATTGAACAACTGGAAAAGATCAAGTTACCTTTCCTTCCTTCTGGGAAGCACCGTGCCTTTCCCATTAAGGGGGATTCGATGTTGCCCATGAAAAATGGGTCATTCATTGTTGGCCGCTATGTTGAGGACATGGCCGATATCAAAAACGGCACGACCTATGTGCTTTTGACCAAAAACGATGGCATGGTCTACAAACGGGTCTTTGACCAATTGCATTCCAAAGGGACGTTGCTCTTGGTTTCGGACAACAGGGAATACCTCCCCTATGAAATCAAGGCCGATGAAATCCTGGAGCTATGGGAGTTCACCTGTGCCATCCAAACACAGGAATATAGTCCCGACGAATTGAAGATCAGCAGTATTCTTCAGATGTTCAATGCTTTGGGGGTTGAACTGGAAGCTCTTAAAAGGTAAACAGAATTTTGACCAAATATGTGATGGGCTATGAAAAAATCGACCGGGCCTCATCATATATCCTATCAAAATTGGTCTGTAGGTCGGTACTTGAATATGGCCTTTCACCTTTGGGCAGTTCCCTCTGTATTCTGGTCAGTTTGAACTGTACCTTTTTATCCCTGCCATCTGCATAGGTAATGAACTCGCCTTGCTTTAACCTGAAAAAAACGTCCGCCCGAACCTTCGGGATTTCCTTTTCGCCCGTGGTAACCCGCGTATCAAAATCCAGGTTGTGCCCACGGCTGACACTCTTTGTCGGATCCTTTATTATTTCAAAAAAGCGCTCGTAATACTTGGCGGTATCCGGGTCGTTCACTTTCCCAAAGAACTGATAGGACAGATTGCTCAAAATTGCCCTGCTTGCCTTGTCGCCGTACATCATATCGTTCTGTATCTTGTCCTGCATTACATAGACCGTAACAATATCATAGCTCCTGAGCGTTGCCGGAATACGGTGCATGTTCAACAACCTAATGGTCGGCGCTTCTTCCATCAAAAGAAAGGACGGTCTTGAATGGCGCACGCTCATCTGTTTGGTGATGGTATGTATGATGGTGGCGATAACTGGCGCATAGGACGTCTCATATTTAGGATTGTTGACCACGGAAATGACCGATGGATGCTCCACACTGTTGATATCCAACGGTACTTCATCATACGACAACGCCATAAAAATACGTTGCGTACTGATCCGTTTCAACGCATTGGCCAAGGTGCTTTTAACACCCGCCGTCTGCCTTTCGGAATCCTTTCCGCTGATGAATGCGTCCGCCATTGCCCTCGATGTAGTGTTGGTCTCCAAAAATCCGATCAGGCTGTCCGTGTCCAGCAATTGGTATATGGCTATCAAATGGGGCAGGGTACAGTATTGGGGGTAATCCGTTTTCAGTTTCCAGATCAGTCCACCAACCAATCCCTCAACGGCATCGTTAAAGAATTTTGTAGTACCCGTTGAGCCGCTTTCCCGTTGTTCCAATAGGTTCTCGATCAGTACCCGGGACACCTCATTGACGCTTTCCTCATTTTCCAGATAGCGCGGGGCAATGGGGTTGGCTCTATGGATGATGTTTTCAAAGGAAATGACCTTGAACGGCACCTCGCTATCCTTAAAAAGTGGGTAGGCCATTTCGGTGAGCTCGAAATCCTTATAATCGTGGATGACACCACAGAACCCATGTTTTTTAAAATGTTTTAGAAAACCATAGACCACACTTTCGGTCTTTCCGCTCCCGGCGGAACCGATTACCGATGCGCCACGCTTGATGTTGTTCAGTTCGAAACGGCCATTGGCTGTGGCAAAACCTACACGGTATCTATCGTTTCCTGATTTTGATTGGTCAGCCCTGTGCAGGAACACATAGCCCACTGTATTGATGAGCAATAACGGACAGGCGTAATAAAGCAATGCTAGGGCCATTTCCAACTCCCTTGATAGGTAGAACACCAATAGACCGGTCAACAACAGGTTTAGGGCGAATGCATATTTGACCACACGAAAACAGCCGTAAAACAGGCCGCCCACACCTATAAGTGTCAATATAATTTGAATAAAATTGTCCATAATCTTGATTTTAGATTCCTATTGAGCTTGATTTCACGGCGATTTCCGCGCCTCGTCGCAACCGTTTGAATATCCGCAATGCCATTTGAGCCTGACTGGTGGGGATACTGGGCAGCATTGGCGCCCCCGACTTGCCGATGATCTTAAAGGCCATGGCCCGCTCGTTGGCCGGCAGGTTCATAAGGGCAGCAAAGTAAAGTTTCGGGTGTTGCACAAAGTTCTTTTTTGCCCTATAGGTCTCGGCATAGTTACGTTTGTAACCGAACGCCCTATCGAACGTCTGCTCCGCACGTTCAAAGAACCGATCACGGTCGAAGCCTCGCTTCACCACCTTGCCGTGCATCTCCACTTGGGATGCCCGGTGCTTGCTGCCCGGGGACAGGCTAAAGGTGTTGGAAGCATCCTTTCGGCTGACGATGATATGGATATGGCTCTGGTTACCCGCTTTCTTCATTCCCTGAACGATGCGCTTGCCGTTCTGTTGGTGCGGTGCTTCCTTTTCGAGCTTGGCTATTTCCTTTTGTCGTTTTTTGATATTGCCTTCCATCGTTCCTTTTTGAATGTTCCGGATTTCGGTTTTAAACTGAAGAATCTTTGTGGCATAAGGTTGGTTTTCTCGAATCTCCCTGGCCGTTCCCTTAAAGCTGCGTTGGTGCTCTATTTTTGCAAAATATTTGATGTCGTCCACCGAAACGGGGCGTCCATTGATCTCTCGGTTGAAACTGGCCACGTAATCCTTCATCAACTCGCGGGTATAGCGCTTAAGGCCCTTGCTACTGTCCTGAAGCTTCCGCAGCTCATATTTAGAGGGGCTGACCGTTATTGAATAGAACTTGGGCTCTTTCTTTTTGAGCTTGGCGGTGTTGCCGTCAATTTCCCTGACAACTTCCCCCGCCGATATTCTATCGCCGTACTGGTTGAAAAAGTGCTCCATATCTTCTTTGGCCAGACCCTCATTTTCCTTTTCGAGGTAGCCCACAAAGTCGGCCGAGCTTTGCGGATAGTCGGTTCCCAATTTCTGGGGCGTGATGGTAATGTACATGGTAGATTGGTTTAAGGTTTATCATTTGTGCTCTTCTTTTCCCTGAACTTGGGTTCTTTCTGTTTATCCCCGGCATATTTCTTTTCCAGAATGAGCGGTTTCTTTTTGGGTTCGTCCACTTCAAACAAAGATTGCAGCATTGCGACCGTGGGCTTGGTCTGGGTCTTTTCCACATCGCGCATTATGGCGATGACGGCATTGATTCGTTTCTTGATTTTACTTTCCAACGTCTGCATGTTTGGCCCCAAGGACTCCTTTGGCGAAATGCCGTGCTCCTCAAAAAAATCAATCATCAGCAGCAGCCCCATCGATTGGGAACAGGACATTTTTCTACAGAATTTCCTGAATTTCTTTGCCACGGAAGTTTTAATCCCCAGCTTTTCAAATCGCTCTTTTTCATAGCCTTTATCCATTTTTTCTGAAAAATTTTCTTGTTTTTATTGGGCTGCCAAGGTTTTTTCTGAAAAACCTTGGCCAAAGGCCCAGACCACAAATCGGGCACCGCCCCAAAACCCTTATTATATAAGGGTTCCGGAGGAACATCAAAAACGTAACACCGCAGAGCGTGTTACCCTCTTGCTATTCCTTTTCGTCACGCGAAAGCGTGACAAAAATCCATACAATCCGGCTAAAGAGCCGATTGCCATTTTCAGGGAAAATGATTTTCCGATATGTTATTTTCGATGTGTACGGTTATCGGCGAAAGTCGAAAAGTGGATAACCCTACGTAAAATTGAATGCTTAATTTCAGCAATATAAAGATACGTTTTTTTCTTGACTATATATTAATTGCATACAAAAACACCTCTAAAAATTCAGAGGTGTTCGATTTAAAAATTGGTAAAATTATATATTGAAAACGTATGTATAGGAATATAAATTCCGAAGAGCTTCTTCCTCAATCATCGTTTCAAAACAACCATAATTTTCTTTTACGTATTTGCGAATGCTATCCCCAAATTTTCGTTTCACATCTTCTTTGGAAGTTTCCAAAAGTCGGTTTTGAGCTTCTTCGCTCAAGTCTGTAAAATTGAGATATACCATAGCTTTTGATTTTACAAAATTCCGTTATCAGAAAAACTATAATAATCCCCATTTGGTGCAAAAATCAAATGGTCAAGAATTGTGATATCAAATAATTTTGATGCCTTTTTAATCTTGTTCGTTAGCCTCTTGTCCTCATCACTTGGTAGTAACTTTCCACTTGGGTGGTTGTGGGTTAAAATTATAGCTACAGATAGGGATTTCAATATGACTGCGAACAAAATCCGTAGGTCTATCAATGTACTTGTAATTCCGCCTTGTGAAAGTTGATAGACACCTTTTACTTTGTTGCTGTTGTTCAACAGCACAACTTTGAAAGTTTCTTGTATGCCGATTGTATCTTTATCCCAATCCTCAAAGAGCAATTCTGCCGCATCTTGTGAATTGCTTATTTTCTGCCACTTAGAAGATTTTAAACCCCCTTTATAACTAATTTTTATTTCGTTAACTTGTGCTTTCATTGTTTATCTATTTAAAGTGAATAATGAAAAAGAGGGCGCAACTTTCGAGAGGAACGCCCTATTTAATTTTAAAGATTACTTGTCGCTTTTGCTTCCAAGCAATAAGATTTCATCGGCTACCACTTCGGTAACATAGCGTTGTTCATTTGCTTCGGTTGTGTAGCTTCGGGTTTTCAGTTTTCCCGATACGCCAACTTCTTTGCCTTTTTCGACATACTTTTCTACAATTTCAGCAGTCTTGCCCCAAGCCACTACGGTATGCCAGTTGGTGTCCGTTTGCTTTTCGCCTTTCTTGTCCTTGTAATACTCGTTTGTTGCGAGTGAAAAACGGGCTACTTTCTTCCCGCTTTCAAGGGTCGTAATTGTTGGTTCTTGCCCAACGTTTCCAATTAACTGTACGTGATTTTTAATAGTACTCATAATAAAAAGATTTGTGTCTGATTAATTACAGACTGATTTATAATTCCCCTATTGATTTAAAACAGATTAAATTTTAAGGGGTGTTTGTTCTTTTCTTTCGTGCACCGCACAATGGATAGAGTGGGTTTTGTCAAGACTTTTCGGGATAAAATCAGGTGTGTTTGCGACGTAGTAATCCCGCCATTTTGCGGGATTCAAGGAAGTAGAAACCTTATTTTTCACTAAAACTTGTATAGTCTTGACAAGTTCCATAAGGGCATTAGCAATTCTTTTAAAGCCAGTTGCGATTTGAGCGTACCGACAGTTAAGCGAAATGAGTGGCTGGGTTTAATTTAGAATTGGTTATGTACTGCCTGTTTTTCGACGACCCGAAAAACAACAAAGGCTTTATCCATTATAAACCCCTTAAAATGTGCAAGGCAACGGTTCGGTTTTTAGGCATTTTCGAGTAAGGACTCAAGAAGACCGCACCGAAAATTCCGTTAAGAAAATCGAGGCGATGCCTTTCCGATGAAAAAGCGGACTTGATTCACGATTTTGGCTCTGGAATGTAGTGTTCCTTCCCAGCGTAGCGGGAAGGGTTAACGAAATGGAAAGCTGAAATTGGGGATTGTGTCCAAGACCTTTGTAGTGAAGCTCTTTGCCCGAAGTGAAGTGGTTGCCTGCTTTTTCAGCAGGCGAGCGTGGAATGTAGGGGAATGTGCTTAGTGGGATTATAAAATTAATGCATAAAAAAACCTTCCTACCATAACAAGAAGGTTTTTAATTGTAATTCGTTTGCTATTTTTCCCTTTTTAGAACCAACTGATACACACAAGGAATAACCACCAAATTCAAAATAGTGGCTGAAAGCAAACCTCCCAAAATTACGACGGCCATTGGACTTTGGATTTCACTACCGGGCTCGCCACCTTTTAGAGCCAATGGTATCAATGCCAGACCTGTGGTAAAGGCGGTCATTAATATGGGATTTAATCTGTCTAAAGCTCCAGCTTTTATTAACTGAAAACCGTGTACTCCTTCTTTTCTCAAATCTTCATACCGTGAGACCAATAGAATACCATTTCGTGTGGCAATACCAAACAAACTGATAAAACCTATGGTCGCTGCAATACTTATGATACCTGAAGTAAAATACACTATCAAGATACCACCAATCAATGCCAACGGTAAATTAATCAACACTACGAACGCCAGTTTTACATCCTTGAATTCATAATACAATAACAAGAAAATGATGGCTATGGCAATGATGGCCGTTATCAAGAGAAGCTGTGATGCCTTGGATTCACTTTCAAACTGTCCACCATATTGCACACGGTAGCCTTCTGGCATATTTACATTGTTGCCCACGACTTCCTTTATTTCGTTAACAGCACCACGTAAATCCCTGCCTTGAACATTGGCGGCGACCACAATCTTTCGTTGTACCTCTTCCCGATTGATGGTGTTTGGACTGCTTACCGATTGAACGGTTGCCAATTCGCCCAGCGTGGTTTGTCCGCCATTTGGTAAACTAATCAAGGTTTTATTGATGTTCTCAATATTGTCCCGAAACTGTTTTTCATAGCGTACTACCAAATCAAAATACTGTTGACCTTCATAAATCTCGCCCGCTTCTTCCCCCGCAAAGGCAATATCCACTTGCTCCATTAAATTGCCCACCGTCATTCCATAGGCCGAGAGAATCTGGCGTTTGGGTTTGATGCGGATTTGTGGCACTTCAATTTGTTGGTCAACTGCAACGTCAGCCAGTCCATCTATATCCTTAATGTTCTGCTCTATGCTTTTACCAACTTCAAACAAACGTTGTAAATCTGAACCAAATATCTTGATTGCAATATTGGCACGTGTACCCGAAAGCATATGGTCAATTCGGTGTGCGATAGGTTGTCCTAATGTGATATTAACACCAGGTGCGATGCTCAATTTATTTCGGACTTCTTCAAAGAATTCTTCTTTGGTTTTGTCTTCGAGAACAAAGGGCACATCGATTTCCGAAGCATTCACACCTTGCGCGTGTTCGTCCAGTTCTGCACGTCCTTGTCTTCGAGTAACGACCTCTACTTCGGGCATATCCAATAAAATGGTCTCTATTAACTTTCCAGTCTTATTACTTTCTTCCAAGGACATTCCCGGTGGACCGACTACACTTATTACTAAAGAACCCTCGTTAAATTCAGGAAGAAAACTCCTTCCCAACTGTGTGACCACTAAAAGACTTAACAGAAAGGCAATCACAGTTAGGCCAATAATGGTTTTGGGAATTCGTGTTGCACGTTCCAAAAGGTTGCCATAATGCTTTTGTAACCATCGCTCCACACGTGTACCTTCAGCTTGCTTGTTCAAAAGCTTTTCATTGTCCAATAAATAGGAACACAGAATGGGCGTGACCGTCACGGCAACTACCAATGAGGTCAATACCGAGGTCACAAAGGCTATTCCGAGCGGTTGTAACAATCGGCCTTCCATTCCGCTTAAAAAGAACAAGGGAACAAACGAAACGATAATAATTAAGGTAGCGATGATAATGGAACTTCGTATCTCTACTGAAGCGTCACGCACTACTTTTATGGTCGATTCCCGCTCCGCTTTTGGTTTTCTGATATTTTCACGCAAGCGTTTATATACATTTTCCACGTCGATGATGGCATCATCTACCAACGCTCCTATGGCAATGGCCATACCACCCAAACTCATTGTATTTATGGTGTAACCCAGCCATTTCAAAATAATGATGGATACCAATAATGAAATAGGGATTGCCAGCAAGGAAATAACGGTAGTTCTCCAGTTCATTAAAAAGATGAACAGGATAATCATTACAAAAAACGCACCTTCTAAAAGAGTCATATTTAGATTACTAATAGAAGCATCTATGAAATCAGATTGCCTGAAAATTTGACTTTTGATGTTGACCCCTTTTGGCAATGTGGATTCTAAATCAGCAATCGCTTCATCCAGTCGGTCTGTCAACTCCAATGTATTCACATCGGGTTGTTTTGAAATAGTCAGAATCACAGCGGGATTTGCGTTTAATGAACCATCGCCAATTTTATCAGCTGCACCAATCTGTACGGTTGCAACGTCTTTAATCTTGATAGTTTGACCATTCACTTCCCTAAGTACTGCTTCCTGCAAGTCTTCCAGCGCATAGGCTCTACCGCTTCCCTTAATGATGTACTGATTGCCATATTGATTGATGACACCACCGGGCGCATTTTGATTTGCTTCCTTAACGTGTTCTACCAATTCCGATAGGCTCACGCCGTAATACTTCATCTTTTCGGGATTGGCAAATACTTGGTATTGCTTGTAATCGCCGCCAATGACCACCACATTCGCAATACCGCCAATGGCTTTTATGCGAGGTCTGATGGTCCAGTCGGACAAGGTTCGCAATTCCATTGGCGAAAGACTATCCGATGTCACGCCCAAGAGCATTATTTCGCCCATAATGGAAGATATAGGTGCCATTGTAGGCGCACCGATTCCTTCGGGTAGGTTCTCTCGTACCATTGGGATGCGTTCGCTTACAATTTGGCGTGCACGGTAAATATCGGTTCCCCATTCAAATTCTACCCAAACAATGGAAATACCTGCTGCCGATGACGAACGGATTCGTCTCACGTTGGGCGAACCGTTCAAGGCAGTTTCCAATTGATAGGTTACTAATTTTTCGACTTCTTCAGATTCCATTCCGTGCGCTTCGGTAAGAATGGTTACCGTAGGTGCCGTTAGGTCTGGGAATACATCCACGTTCATCGTACGGGCATAATAGATGCCCAACACGCTCAATGCAACCGCTCCCAATAGAATGAGCAATCTGTTTTGAAGTGAAATTGATAATATTTTATTTAACATTTCTCTTCGTTTTTAATGTTCGTGACCGTGTGCCGGTGTAGAACCGGACATTGAAGCCATTTTAACTTGATACGCTCCCGTTGTCACGACCACTTCGCCCACTTGCAGACCTTCCAGTATCTCTACATTTTCGCCATTGCGTTTTCCAATCTTTACAGGTCGTCTTTCAAAACTTTCGCCCGAAAGCTGAACGATAACGGAATAGCTGCCATAGTCCTCCAAAAGAGCATTCACGGGAATCATTGTGTTTTGGGTAGCATTTCCCATCGCAATCTGTACGGGCGTTAAGCTACCTTCTGGCATTTCGACCTCTGCGTTTACTTGTGCGAAAACAGAAATCAATGGGTTTTCACGTTCTACGTCTTTACCAATAGAAAGGATTTTGCCCTCTGCATCGGTTACGTCCTTCCATTGGCCGTCATTATCCTGATACCAAATGCCCTGTGCATTGTCCATCGTAAGTCCGTAGTCGGGTGCCAATTGGGTTTTTAAAACCTTGGATTGATGTGTTCCAACGCTTACCAGCGCAACGCCTTGTGCTACATAATCGCCATTTGAAACGGTTATGGATTTGATAAACCCATCAAAAGGGGCGCGGATTTGTTTGCTTCCGCCCGAAACACCGGATACCAAGGATTGATAGTTAGCTCTGGCTATCTCAAAACTGCTTTCCACTTTCTCAAATTCAGATTTTGGGACAATTTTAGACTCGTATAGCTCTTTCTTCCGTTCATATTCCGATTTGGCTTGTTGGAATTTCGCTTTCGCGGAAGCGATATCCGTACTCAAATTGTTCGAAGCTAAACCTTGACTGTTCAAGCTCATTAACAGCTGGCCTTGTTTTACCGCTGTACCTTCTGTAAGGTTATCCATTTTAAAATCCACCACACCATTGGATTTTGCCGCCAAGGACTTTGTTGAACCTGGCGATGGCATCCAAACACCTGATGTGTTGATGACATCGTAGATTTTACCAGAAACAACAGGTGCGGTCTGAAAATCGATTTTCCAAGCCTGCTCCTTTAAGAACGAAATACTTCCATCGTCTTCTTCCATACCTAAAGCTTTTATGGCTTCATCCGTAGTGGCATATACCATTACATCATCAATGGAAATTTTATCCGAATACTCTGGTGTCGTCAATTCAAAAACCAATTGATAGTTCCCAGCTTCTTTCGGTTGTATGGCAGGCGAAAAAATACCTGGTGATGACGGTACATCTACCGTATTTCTGATTCCTTTACCATCTTTTATCAATCTTACCGTTACAGAACCTTCCCGAACGGGTTGGTGTTTATCCAAAACCGTAAAGTGGGCTGCGAATTTGCTGCCGTTGCCCACTATAAGCGCAGGAAACTCAACAAAGAGTTCTGTTTTATCCGTCCAGATAGTATGGCTCAATCGTGTAATTTCTTCGCCCACGTGACTACCATCTGCATTATGTGCGTGTGCATCTTCTGCCTTGTTATTACAGGACATTGCCAAAAAGGCGAGCACAATTATTATATATTTCATCTTCTGAATGTATTTGATTTTTAATGGTCGTTGTGTTCAGAACCATCATCGTGTTTGTGGGTATCAGAACCGTCATCTAAATGGTTACCGTCCGAATCGTGGTCGTGACCGTGGTCATTTGTCTTCATTTCCATAGAATCTTTTCCTACTTCAAATTCTTCTTGTTCTATGTCTTCCTCGTGCATATGGCTTCCGTCTTCATTATGTTCGTGACCGTGGTCATCTGTACTCTCTTTTTTTGTTTCCCTGCAAGAGCTTACCAAAAATGTTGATGCGATTGCTATTGCAAATATTATTTTTGAAATTTTCATAATCTTTGTTTTAAAGGTTTATAATGTATGTTTTAATAATTGTGCCTGAAGTAATTGTATTTCTTTTTCCATCTGCAACATTCTGTCAGATGCATTGCGGTAAAACTGAAGCTCTACATAGTAATCCATAAACGAATATTCGCCCAACATATAGGCCTTAAAGAGCAGTTGTTCGCTGTTTAAGTTGCCCATTGTGGTTAGATACTCATTGTATTTTTCGAGCATCAATTCGTATCGATTGTATGTTTCCTGAAATTGGGCATACAGCGAAGCGGTAATGACTTGAGTATTCGATTGCTGATATTCATAATCGGCCTCGGCCGCTTTTACATTGTTCTTGCTGTTCCACAACGGAATGGAAAGACCACCGTAAAAACCCGAAAAATTACTGCCGCTAACGCCCTGGTAATTGTAACCAAGTGCCATATTGGGCAACACCTTGTTTTTTTCAAGTTTTACTTTTTGAAGCGAAGCCGTTTCAGCTGCCTTTAAACCTTGTAACGAAGGGTCGCTGGCTAATCTTTCTTGCCAAAGCGTTTCGACCGAAGCAACCTCGATAGGTAAATCGATAACTTCTGTAAAACCATCAATGGAATTACCGCCGTTCAATGTTCTGAGGTTGGACAGTACAATTTGGATTTCGCTTTCAATCTGTTGAACAACGAATTGCTCTTGAATCCAAGCGATTTTCGCCTTGTTCAAATCCAAAATCCCGACTTGTTCCTTATCATACAGCTCTTGAACCTGGTCGAAAACCTGTTTGCTCTGGGTTCGCCTTTCGGATTCAATAGCTTTCTGCTTTCGAAGGAAAGCGAGTTCAATCAATACCGATTTTGCTTCCAATAAAACTTCCTGCCGCTTTTTGGCATAGGACGTTTGCAGTTGTATCGCCTTTAAGTCGTTCCATTTACTGCGTGAACCGTAAACCGTCGGAAATTCGAAGGATTGCGATATTTCATATTCGGTGTAATTTCCCGATACGTTATCGCCAAAGGGCAAATAATAGCCTGAAAGCTGTGGGTCGGGTAAATTATTGGTGCTCTTGTTTTCGAGCTGTTGGCTTTCAATGAAAGATTGATAGCCTTTTAACTCAGTATTGTTCTGTTCTATTACGTTTAGCAGTTCCCCAATGTTTTTATCCTGTGAGAAACCATTAACGAAGAACAGGCATCCGCAAATCGCGGATACGATGTATTTATTCATTGTTTGAAGTTTTAGGTTTAATCTTAAAGTATAAGAGGATTCCTGCCGTAGCGGTAGGTATTCCTAAACGATTAACCTAAAGATGGTGGGCCCCGTAAATCGAGGGATGAGAGGTAAGGATTAAAATGCCTATTGGGCGGATGATAAATTGGCGGTTTATCGTTTTGCCTATTATCAACGACATAAAATTCTTGAAAATCAGAAGTAAGTTTTACGACATTGTCATCTACGATAGTTTGCCGCTCAACAGTATTCCTTTTAAGTACAACAATATCGCTGGAAACCGTTGAATGAACGTGCATATCCATAAAAAATCCAAAGAAACCGTATGGTGATTCTTTCTTTTCGTGAGAACTGTCATCGTGATGATGATGTTCGCCAGTATGGGCAATATCTGAATGGGAATGCGTTTCCTCGTGCTGATGATGCAAATGTGGAAAAGCCTGATGCAACATCAATAGGCTAAACAAGCCTAAAAAGAAAAATGCCGCTATTTTATTTGGTTTTTGCATCAAATACAAAACTAATGAAATTTGAGTATATTTTTAGAGTTTTAAGACTTGAAATCAAAATATAACTTGGACAATAATTAGTTCCACTTCATTTTCTGCAATCGAACAGCATTGAGAATAGCCAATAAAGCAACACCAACATCAGCAAAAACGGCTTCCCACATCGTGGCTAATCCACCTGCACCGAGAATGAGGACAATAACCTTTACGCCAAAGGCAAGCCCAATATTCTGCCAGACAATTCTTCGCGTTGAACGACCAATTTTAATCGCTCTTGCAATCTTACTGGGTTGGTCGGTCTGTATGATAACATCGGCTGTTTCGATGGCGACATCGCTTCCTAAACCACCCATCGCAATACCTACACCACTTGCTGCCAAAACGGGTGCATCGTTAATACCATCGCCAATAAATGCTACTTTGGTTTCGGGTTGTTTTTTGAGCTCTTCAACTTCATTGAGTTTATCTTCAGGCAACAATCCACCTTTCGCCCAATCAATATTTAACTCTTTTGCAACTTGCTGTGTAATAGAGTCCTTGTCGCCTGATAGCATTATAATTTTTGAAATTCCGGAATCTCGAATTTGTTTAATGGCTTGGTGCGCATCATCCTTTAGTTCATCTGCAATGGTTACATAACCTGCAAAATTTCCATCAATGGATACCATTACGATGGATTCTACAATACCATCTGTTTCCGAGGGGACTTCTATGCCATTTGAGGTCATCAAAGCTTTATTACCTACCAATACCGTTTTACCATTGACCGTTCCTTTTAAACCTTTTCCTGCAACTTCTGAAACATCGGTCGCCTCGTAATCCGAACCGTCTGCTTTGTATTCGAGAATCGCTTTTGCAATAGGATGGGTAGATTGCTCTTCCATTGCCATCAGGTATTTCATAAATTCGGCTTCCTCAAATGTGATGGAATTGATTTCTTTGATTTTAAAAACCCCTTTGGTAACGGTTCCTGTTTTGTCCATTACGACCGTGTTTACTTGGGTCATTGCATCTAAAAAGGATGCACCTTTAAAAAGAATACCATTGCGCGATGCCGCACCCAAACCGCCAAAATAGCCGAGAGGAATAGAGATGACCAACGCACAAGGACACGAAATCACGAGGAATATCAATGCTCGATAGAGCCAATCCCTAAACACATAATCATCTACAAAAAAGTAAGGTAGAAACGTCAGTCCGATGGCAAGGAATACAACGATAGGCGTATAAATCCTTGCAAATTTTCTAATGAACAGTTCGGTCTTTGATTTTTTGGCGGTTGCATTCTGCACCATATCCAGAATTCGTGCAATGGAACTATCCTTGAATTCCTTGGTCGTCTCGATTTCGATTACGCCATCAAGATTAATGCTTCCGGCAAAAACAGTATTGCCTTTAGCAATCGTATCAGGTTTGCTTTCGCCTGTCAAGGCAGCAGTATTAAAAGAACCCTTTTCAGAAAGCAGAATACCATCAAGCGGAACTTTTTCGCCTACACGTACCTGTATCTTTTCGCCAATTTCAACAGTCTCGGGATTTACTGAAACAAAGTCGCCATCACGATAAACCAAAGCTTCATTGGGTCTTACATCGAGTAAGGCTTTTATATTTCCTTTCGCACGGTTAACGGCCGCATTTTGGAAGAGTTCGCCCACAGCATAAAACAGCATTACGGCAACACCTTCGGGATATTCGCCAATGGCAAATGCACCTAAAGTGGCTATGGACATTAAGAAGAATTCCGTAAAAAAATCACCATTTTTAATACTTTTCCAGCCTTCTCTTATCACCGGAAAACCTACAGGGATATAGGCTACCGTGTACCATACTACGCGAATCCATCCTTTGAAGAAAGGAAACGCATCAAAGTAATCAATAGCGATTCCGGCTATCAACATCACAAAGCTGAAAATAGCCGGTAGATAGGTTCTAAAATTTGAAATTTCTTCAGGGCTGCTATGGTTATGGCCATCGTCGTGACTGTGCTCGCCTTGTTGTTTTTTTGGTTCTAAGTCACGTAAGTTTATTTTTTTCTTTTTCATATGTTCTAATCAAGTTTGATATCATTTTAAAAACTACTTCGATAATTTCAATATTCTCAATGCACCGCGCATTACAAAAGTGAAAACGATGCCGCCAATCACTAAATCGGGCCATTTACTATTCAGAAAATAAACCAGCACCCCAGCTACTATAACACCACCATTAACAATAATATCATTGGATGTAAAAATGGCACTTGCCTGCATATGAGCCTCTTGACTCTTTGCCTTGTTGATGAGCCAGAGCGATATCAAATTACCTGCCAATGCGAAAATTGAAACGATAATCATCCATTGAAACAAGGGTGTTTCGGTATTGCTAAAAAACCTTCTCAAGACCTCTGCAAACCCAAGTGTTGCCAATGCCATCTGAAAGTATCCGCTGTATTTCGCAACCTTCTTTTTTCTTGAAATGGCACCGCCTACCGCAAATAGGCTTAATGCATATACGATGGAATCTGCCAGCATATCTAATGAGTCTGCCACAAGACCCATCGAAGAAGAAATCCAACCGGTGGTCATTTCGATAACGAAAAAGCCAAAGTTGATGCCCAAGACCCACCATAGGATTCTTTTTTGTTTGGATTGGTCTTCCATTACGGGTGGTTCGGCTTCTGTGGATCCTTCTAAGGAATCCCCAAGTTTTAAGCTGGCTATAGACGTTTTTATCGCCTTGACGTCGTCCACGTGATATACTTCCAATTTTCTGTTTGGAATATCAAAATCCAAGTGTTTTACTTGAGCATAAGACTCTAACTTCATCCGAATCATCTGCTCTTCTGAAGGGCAGTCCATTTTAGTTATTATAAAAGTGCTTTTTTTCAAAATCAATCTAATTTGTTCGTTTGTTTATTAAAGTAAATTACTGCTGCATTTTTCGCATATTCCCGTAACCACGAGATTAACATCCTCTGCCAAATATCCATCTGGCAAATTGATATGCGGGATTTTTTGTTCCGTTAAACAAACTGTTTCGTCACAGTTAGTGCAATGAAAATGTAAATGCAAATCCTGTTCTATTTCACAATTACAGCCTTCTTCACAAAGTGCGTATTTAGAGATTCCAGTTCCGTCATCTATGTGATGCACCACGTTTTTTTCTTCAAACGTTTTTAGGGTTCGGTACAATGTGGTTCTATCCGCTTTTGCGAAAGCATTCTCAATATCAGTCAGGGCGATGGCGGCATCCCTATCGGCCATATACTTATAAATCAAGATGCGCATTGCGGTGGGACGCACGTTATGGTCATTTAATGTTTTTTCAATTTCAGTCATTTTGTGCGGTGTTATAATTGATATTTTTAGCTTTATTGTAGGCTTCATAGCCTTCTTTTGCAGCGTACGGAACGATAAGTAATGCCGCCACAGGATCTGCCCACCACCAGCCTAACCAGTTGACCAATAGCAATCCTATAAGTACGACCACGGTTTGGTATAAGCAAATAAAGGTGTCTTTAGCATCAGCCAGCAAGGCTGGACTGTCTAATTTCTTTCCATACTTTCTTTTGAAATAGATCAGGATAGGATTTACAACCAGGGAAACCAATAATATAATCAGTCCCATCGTGCTCCAGTTTGCGGTTTCTTTATTTATAAGCTTTGTAATGGAATCGTAGGAAATGAAAATACAGATGAGCGTAAAGGAAACTGCAATTACGTTTAACGTGATTTTTTGTCTTCGTTTTACTTTTTCTTCATCGATACCTTTAATCTCGCCGTATAGTCGCCAGCCTAATGTTCCCGCACTAACCACTTCAATCGTGCTGTCCAATCCCCAACCTATCAGAGCCGAACTATTTGCCGTAAATCCAGCAATAAGCGAGACCGCAACTTCAATAACATCGTAGATGACGTTCCAAATCTGTAAGGTTCTTGCTACTTTTAAGTTTTTCTTTCTTTTTTCTTTCATTCCATTTTAATCATCGTCACCAAGTTCCCCTTTTTTCATCTCTCCCATAAGGTAATAGGCATTATTAAAGGCAAAATGAGTATTTGGGTCTGGGGTTTCAAAAAAACGTATGGCTATCCAGTCACCATCCTTCTCGCCCGTAGTGACTTCTACTGGTATAAAACTCCAAGTGTTGCCTTCCCTTTGCGCTTTAAACACATAGTCCCTACCACCTTCTGTAATAATGGCACTTTCTGGTAATGCGGTTTCAGCGGTTTCATCGTTATCAACTTCAATCCTACCTTTAATGTACATTCCTGGGATAAGACCACCACCTTTGTTCTCAATTTCTGCGTGTACGTGCACCGCTTTGGGATCTTGCTCGAAGGTTTTTCCTACTGAATAAATTTCGGCAACGAGTTCCGTTCCTGGTCTTGATTGAACGCTAAATCGTACTTGTTGACCTTTTTTTACCCTATCAACATCTTTTTCGAAAACCATTAAATCTGCGTGTACGTGGTCTGTATCTACTATTTCCATTAGGTTGGTCTGTGGCTCCACATATTGTCCAGTTTTTATAAAAACTTTTTCTACAACCCCTGCAATGGGACTGCGCAATGCAACACGCTGGTAGATAGTGCCATTGCGCACGCCATTCACATTGATGTTGTACTGTCGCAATTGTGCTTCCAGCCCGTTTACCATTGCGGTAGATGACTGATAGTCTGCCGTTGCCTTTTGGAAATTCATACCAGATGCCACACCAGCTTCATAAAGCCTTTTTTGACGTTCGTATTCTTGTTTTAAAAACCGACTGTTGCTGTGTGCATTTAAGTAATCGCTCTGTATCTGTATGATGCTGGGATGTGAGAGATAGGCAACCGCTTGATTTTTTTTCACTTCATCACCTTCTATTACTTCTATGGATGCCACATTTGCTCCTGTTATGGCGGTAATGGATGCTTCGTTTTGGGGTGGTACTTCCAGCGTGCCATTTGCTTCTACATAACCGCTCATATAACGTTGTGAGAGCGTGTCAATTTCCATCTGTAAGGCTTCAAACTGCTGTGCCGTGAGCATTACTTCCTTAGCTTCGCCTTCCATATTATCTTCTTCATCTTCCCCTTCAGAGTGATTTTCTTCTGTTTCAGAATGGGTGGCTTCATCGTGGCCATCTTCAGTTTTTGACTCGCCACAGCTGAATAATGTCAATGCCATAAGCATTGTGGTAATCGGTATATATTTTAATTTTTTCATCTTTTTTTAGTTTTGGAAATATTGTAGTTTAAACAAGGCTTCTAAATAATTATCGAGTGCGTCCAGTGCATCCATTTCGGTCTGTATGGCATCACGTATAATTTGCGTGAATGCTGCATAATCAAGCGCACCTTCTTTGTAGGCGAGCAATGCGCCTTTGCGCTGGTCTATGGCAAGTGGCAGAGCTTCGGTTTTATAGAAAAACCAAGTATCTCGCCATCGTGTATAATTTTGCTGTGCTTGTGTATATTGGGATTGCAGCTCGCGTTGTTTGAATGCGGCATTGGTTTCTGCAATCTGTGCATCCAGTTTAGCAGCTTTTGCGCGGCTGCGGTCTGGGCCAGAAAACAGCGGTATGGAAATCCCTGCCTGATAGGTGTAGAAACCACTATCGCCATTTACACGTTGCAGGCCACCTTGCAGATTAAACTGGGGCAGTAAGCTTGCCCTTGCTGCATCATAGCTTGCTTGTGCTTCGTCTATACGCTTTCGCGAAAGCGATAACTCGGGATGTTCATCCAATGTATCATCAGTCTCTAACACCGAAATTTCGGTAGCTTCAAATTCATCAGCTACGGTGTACATCGTATCTGGTGTCAACCAAAGATTGAGTTTTTGTAATGCGATTAAATAATCTGTTTCTGCCTGCTGAAACCTGTTGGTTATCTGTAACGCTTGATTGCGCGCAGCAGCATATTCCAGTCTCGAAATGGCTTCGACTTCAAAATTGAGTTCTACAGATTGTGCAAATTGACCATAAATGCTGTCCAGTTCTCGATAAAGAACAAATTTCTTCTTTGCCTGAAAAGCTTCTGACCAGGCTTTTTTGACTTCCAGTTCTATCTGGATTTCAGATAGGTCAAAAGCTGTTTCGGCTAACTGGATGCGTTGTTGTTGCAAGCGTTTTTTGGCACCTATTCCCAATAGATCAATATTTTGTTGACCGATACCTATCAAGGTATAAATGCCCTGACCATCTGCCACTTCTTCGCCACCTGTAAATACTTTAGTATTACCGAAGTCATAGGCATTGCCCGTGAGTGCGCTCTGTCTTTCTATTTCGAGTTGGCTCGTCTTGAGTGCTGGATAATTCTCTTTGGCAATTTCTACAGCCCGAGATAAGGTAATGCGTGTAATGCTATCCTGAACAATGAGGTCTGGCACAGGTGCTTGTGTTTGTTGCGCTTTCGCCAAAGCGGTACCACCTAACATAAAACCAAGTATTAAAATCGTGGTCAATGCTTGCGGATTAAACGAACCAATCTTGTTCTGGTCTTTGCGCTCACGTCGCTTTTCTATAAAGATATAGAGTACAGGAAGTACTATCAACGTGAGTAGGGTGGCCGTAAGCATCCCACCAATAACTACCGTAGCGAGCGGTTGTTGCACCTCTGCACCGGCTGATGTGGAAAATGCCATAGGTAAAAACCCAAAAATATCTGTGGTAGCCGTGAGCATAATGGGGCGAATACGTTCTTTAGTCCCTTGAAATATTCTATCCTTTATGCTTGTAACACCTTCTTCCTTTAAAGAATTAAATCGGTTAATAAGTACCAGCCCGTTAAGAACTGCGACACCAAATAGCACAATAAATCCTACACCTGCCGAAATACTAAATGGCATATCTCGAAGCCATAAAGCAAACACACCACCAATGGCCGCCAAGGGTATCGCGATGTAAATCATTAGCGATTGTGAAAAGGATTTTAAGGCAAAGTATAACAGTACAAATATCAAGAACAGGGCGATGGGCACAACAATTGTTAAACGATCCTTAGCGCTTTGTAGGTTTTCAAACTCTCCACCATAGGTAATATAATATCCTGATGGCAAGTCCAGTTCTTCATCTAACTTTTGTTGTATATCTTTTACAACAGACTCCACATCTCTGCCTCGTGCATTTACACCTACATAGGTTCTTCTATACGTATTGTCACGTGAGATTTGCATAGGTCCAGGCACGTATTCAATCTCTGCTATTTCAATAATGGGTACCTGGCTTCCATCCTTAAGATCGATGTACATCGTGCGCAGGTCATCAATACTTTTTCTATGGCTTTCATCAAATCGTACCACCAGATCAAATCGTTTCTCGCCTTCAAAAATGACGCCAGCGGTACCACCTGCAAAAGCAGTACTTATGTAATCATTTACTTTTTGAATATCCAGTCCATATTGCGCCATTTTATCTCGTCTGAACTTTACGGTCATTTGTGGTAGTCCAGCTGTACGTTCTGCACTCACATCGCCCGCGCCAGGAACGGTCTTTATAATAGCTGCCATTTCCTGAACCTTGTCTGATAACACCTCTAAATCTTCGCCATATAGCTTTACTGCAATATCCTCTCTTACGCCTTCTAAAAGCTCATTAAATCTTAATTCGACCGGTTGGGTAAATGATAAATTAACCCCGACGAGTTCATCATCCAGTTTATCCCTTATGGCTTCAATCAAACCTTCTTTAGTAGAAGCAGTTGTCCACTCGTCCATATCCTTATTGAGAATGATGTACATATCTGCAATATCCATAGGCATAGGATCTGTAGGTATATCTGCCACACCTATACGTGCTGTTACCGTTTTAATTTCAGGAAAATTTTCTAATAGGATAGTTTCTATTTTCTTTGAAACTTCAATGGATTCTGTGAGCGAGCTTCCTGGTCTTATAAACGCCTGCATTGCTATATCTCCTTCATCGAGCTGCGGCACAAATTCTCCACCCATATTAGAAAATATAAAACCAGCAATAATAAGTAGAACAGCAGAAGATGATAACACGATAAGCTTAAGCCGCAGTGCACCTTTTAATAATGGCTTATAAGCACTATGTATAGCACCAATAATTTTATCACTTATCTTTTCAAGCCAACGCTCAAATTTGCCAAACCAGCTTTTGGTGTTTTGAACTGGTTTCATAAAAAGCGCAGACATCATTGGGACATAGGTAAGACACAGAATAATTGCACCTATCATAGCAAAACCAAAGGTGTATGCCATCGGTTTGAACATTTTACCTTCTACACCTGTAAGGAAAAGTATAGGTGTAAAAACTATAAGGATAATGATCTGCCCGAAAAAAGCAGAACCCATCATCGTGGTTCCGGCATCATAGGCTACTTTATCCATTACGCCTTGATTGAATTTTAGCTTTCCAGACCTAATCCGTTTTTGGATCTCATACACCGTTCCTTCTATAATAATCACGGCACCATCTATAATAATCCCAAAGTCTATAGCTCCCAAGCTCATTAAGTTTGCCCATACATTAAATTGCTTCATTAATATAAAGGCAAAAAGCAAGGACAACGGTATGGTCGTGGCCGTTATGATGCCACCTCTTAAACTACCCAACAATAAAACAAGGGCAAATATCACGATTAGGGCGCCTTCCAGTAAATTGGTTTTAACGGTATCGGTCGTTCTGGCAATTAGCTCACTACGATCAATGATAGGGGCGATAGTGAGACCTTCTGGCAGGGATTTTTCAATTTCTGCCATACGATTCTTAACATTTTGAATAACCGCATTAGGGTTTGAACCTTTTAGCATCATTATTATTCCTCCCACGGCTTCCTTACCGTCTTGCGTAAAAGCACCATAACGTACCTGATTCCCAAAATGGACGCGTGTTGCAACATCTCCAATAGTTACGGGAATGTTGCCCTCGTTAATAATCGAAATATCTTTAATGTCTTCCAAAGAGCGAATAAGACCTTCACCTCTTATGAAATTTGACATTTTATTTTTTTCTATGTAAGCACCGCCTGTATTCACATTGTTCCGAGCGAGAGCCTCATACACTTGTGAAATACTAATACCCAAACTATTCAACTTATCTGGGTTGACAGCGACCTCGTACTGTTTAATACTGCCTCCATAAGAGTTGACCTCTACCACGCCTTCCAGTAATGTGAGTTGTCGTTTGATAACCCAATCTTGCACGGTGCGCAGTTCCATAGGCGAATACTTGTTTTCAAAACCCTCCTCTGGCTTTATAGTGTATTCATAGATTTGACCTAAACCAGTAGAGATGGGACCCATAGATGGACTTCCAAATTTTTCAGGGATAGATTCGCCCAGTTCGTTTAGTTTTTCCTGTACCAGCTGTCGAGGAAGATAGGTTCCCATATCGTCTTCAAAAACGATAGTAACTACGGAAAGGCCAAAGCGTGAGATAGATCTTATTTCTGTAACGCCTGGTAAATTACCCATAGATAGTTCTACGGGATAGGTTACGAACTGTTCAATATCTTCCGTTCCTAGATTGGGCGATTGCGTGATGACCTGCACCTGATTATTGGTAATATCTGGGACAGACCCAAGGTTTACTGTTGCCATTGACCAAATGCCAACTCCTATAAGAGTCAACGTGAACAGACCAATGATGAATTTGTTATTGATTGAAAAATCAATGATTCTGTTAATCATAGATTAATGTATTAATTCAGTTAAAAAACGAGTTTGCGTTTTCGCGTAGCAAAAACATAGTTGAGCATTCCCATTAGGAAAACTTCAAAAAAGGATATAGTTATCTTATGAAAACTGAATTATGCCCGAGGTGGCTGAAAAAGGGAATGGGGAATATCTTTGCCAAGGTCATCGAAATGGGCAAAGAATTCTTGAGGAATAGCAGGCTGTAGCGGTTGAAATGCAACAAGCCCAAAATTTATCGTGTGAACGTGACAACAATGGCATTGACAGAAAGGCGAGCATAACTCACAGTCTTGGTCGTGGTCGCCATCAATATCGATTACTGTAACTACTTGGGTATCATCAGCTCTATTTGCCGCATCGCTACAAGGCACTACATTGAGTGCCAAGAAATAAAACGATAAAATGATTGCTACAACTTTCACAATGCAAAGATAAAAATATTTTGGTGCAACTGTGTTGCAAAATGGTAAGGCAGAAAAAATCCAGTTTGAGGTACTGGACAAACCTATATTAACTTTATGCCATAGCATAGACTTCATCAAACAGCTTTTTATCTAACCGTTCTTGTTGGCCGAAGCTTTTCTTCAAAACGTTATGAAGTACTGAATTGAATGCATTGTAACCTAACCACAGATTTGGTTCTTCATTCAGTAGCAAGGCTTCGTAGTTCAAGATTTCTATGACCTCACGAGACTTTTTTGAAGGGTCGCTATTCTTGTCGCTACATTCATATCTGAACAATTTCGTTCTGTCAAGAATCGCTTTCACAAATTCTTGTGTGTCGATGATTTTAAATTCCTTCATCTTGTCGAATTTCTTGGTAATGGTGTAAAACTCATTGTCCAGAAATTTATCGAAGAGGTTGTTCAATCTCGGCATAATAAGGTGCGTATTATTCTTACTATGCTTTATGGAAAACTCTATTTCCGCCTTAGAGACGTGCAATCCGTTAGAACATATTTCTCTGTAAAAGCCAAAGTGGCCAGAGGTCTTTTCACTACCGTCATACGAGTTCTTGAACCGAAGCATCGGCAGTATTAAATCCTTATCGTTCTTTACTGTAAACTGGCTTTTATCATCGATTATGAAGTCGGTAATGAACGACCTATCATTTTTATTGATAGTGCGTTTGTGGAAATTCAGTTGTGCATCGGTTAGCATTTCTTCGGCTTGCTTGAAGAACAATTGATTCGGAATGTGGCCATAGCTGTTCGATACTACATTGACAATTTTTCCATTGGAAATTATGACGTTTTCAAGTCCACGTCGTGATTCCATCTGTGTCAAGGTTTTTAACGATTTCATTTCTGATGGTACGAAGATGTTGTCCAGTTGCAAATTTTGTAAATACATAGCTTTTGAATTTAGATTAAACAATATTTGAGCAGTACCCAAACGGAAGCTAAAATCTCAGCTCAAAAGGAAACGGAATAAATAGTGAAGGTACGAACGGTTTATGCCGTAGTCTTTTGATGGGTGTATTTTACGAGTTTACCTTTGCGTTGATATTGATTGATAACTCTCTATTTTTTAGCTCTCATCGCCAATACAGTATTAGAATAAAAAAGAAGAAGAACCAGCACGAATGCCGACCCTTCTTCAGAACAACAAAAGCTACTCGTTGAGTTCCTGAATTTTCTTTTCAAGAACTCCTATTCGCTCTTTCAAACGTCCTTCACGCTTGCTTCTTTTTTCAGCGTATTCCTTTTCAATACCGGCAATCTTGGATTTGTAAAATCCTTGCAACGCATTGTAGAATGAAATGTTCGTCAGATTATTAACGTGATTGCTTTCGCCAAAATGCACTTGCTTGGTGAGCATATACCGTATCAGCTTATGAAAGATTTCTTTTTTGAATTTCTTCTTGAAATTCTCGACAATTTCAACTTTGGTCATCTTTGAAGTATCGCCCAACAATCCAGAAAAGTATTTTTGTTGGCTCATATAATCCACATTATTTTCAAAAAGTGATATTGAAAAAGCAACCATTTCATCTACCGATAGTGTTTTCTTGGTATTGATATATTTGGTCTCTCTAATCATTTGAACAACTTCTTCAAACTGCTTGTTGTTGTCAATTTGCTTCTTACGAATTTCCCTTTTGTTGATTTTAACGATTTGTTCTTCAGGGGTACAATCCGCCATTTTCCTATCAGTCAATGGTGCCGAATAATCATTTGATTTATTTTTAGGTTTCTCTATGACCTTTACATAAACTTCTTTATTTTGGTATGTTTCAGGATGGAATACGATACCGCTTACAAATCCATTCTCTTGAGCTGAAAAATATATTTCTAATTCTTCTTCATAATCTTGTACAGCTTCCCGTAATTTTCTTTTTAATTCATCATCAGAAAGTTCGTAATGTTGATACTCTGTTTTGATGTCATCAATTGTTGGCTCAATCGGATTTTCAATTATTTCAACATCATTCAGCAAATAGACCTTCAATCCATTCTTTTCCAGTTGGGATATAGTGAGCTGGTTACTCTCATCGTCTGCCCAATACCGTCGTATTTCAGGAATTAACAAGATGTTTTCTTTCTTCGATTTCTCAATCAGGTTCAAGAAAGACTTCGTTTTCTTGGTCTCAAAACAAGCTGACTTGGTACAGACCATTTTATCTTCACCAAACAGATTTCCTTGATTTGCTGCATTGAACGGACATTCTACACAAGACCCAGCTTGTGGCACTAACTCTTTATCTGCGACATCAAAGGATGCTTTTTCCAAATCATAGGTCTGGTCCTTAATCATCCTATTTATCTGGTGTGCATTAAAATCTTCGCCCATCGTTTCCAACATCATTTGCTGTTCTTCGGGTTCAAAAAGTGCGACACCGACACCCAATGAAATGGTCATTTCGCCATTGCGGACAAAGTGCTTAAAGCCCTCTATCAATCCTGCCAGCTTTAGGCGTTGTCTTATAAAGTTGTCTGTTCTGCCCAATCGCTTTGCAATTTCAGCAGGTGCATACTTTTTACTCAGAAAGGCAATTGCTTCGGCCTCTTCGGTAGGTTCAACATCCTGTCTTTGTAGATTTTCAATAATTTGAATTTCCAGAACATCATCGTCCTTATACGTTCTTACAATACAGGGTATCGTTTTCTTGCCAGCTAACTTACTAGCACGATACCTACGCTCGCCCATTACGATGATATAATCTTTTTTGGATTTCCTTACCGTAATAGGTTGTAGTACGCCGTGCTTCTCAATACTTTCTGAAAGCTGTTCTAGCAACTTTTCATCAAACGTTTTTCTGGGTTGCATCGGGTCGGGTTTGACTTTTGCAATAGGCAGATTCTCAATTTTAAGTGCCTGGACTTTTTTTCCGTTCACTTCTTTTTTGGCAGCTACTTTTGTTCGACTGCGCTTTTTTGTGGTACTCGCTTTTGTTGTCATATACTCAAATTTTTGATTAAACAATATTTGAGCAGAAACCAAACGGAAGATAAAATCTTGGCTCAAAAGGAAACGGAATAAATGAGTAGTGGAAGAAGCGTTGGCTTTATGCCGTAGTCTTTTGATGGAAGTATTTTACGAGTTTAACTTGCGGTAATATTGTATGATAATAAACTTCACCCTAAAGTATGCTCAATTCTAACTTTTATTCGTTGAAGAATGTAGATGTTTAAATACAAGAATTTGTCCCATATTTATGCTTTTTTTGGGACAAGAGTAAAGTAACTGAAAGAGAATGTTTTTTGAATAGAATGATAAAAAAACGCTAGACTTTATTGAAATAAAGAGTTTTTCATAGCACTTAATGTCAAAAAATTAAAAAGCATATCATTTTATATTAGCACCAAAAAAAAGCAAAATGTTGTACCTATGTTGTACCTGCCCTATTTTTAGCCACTATTTTCAAATGAAAAAAGCCGAAGATTTCTCTTCGGCTTTTGTGCGGGCGGGGAGACTCGAACTCCCACACCTCGCGGCATCAGATCCTAAGTCTGACGTGTCTACCAATTCCACCACGCCCGCATTTTAATATTTTAACACTTTTTATTTGGTTTAATCCTAAGTCTAGCGTGTCTACCAGTTCCACCACATCCGCAAAACGATACTATTACGATATCGGGCTGCAAATATAATTTATTTTTCTAATAAAAGGCGGCCGCCCCCTAAAAAATATCTTTTTTGTATTTTTGATTTAGATAATAAAAGTTACGCTACTTCATGGAAGATATTTCATCATACGTTCAGCAACATAAAGAACGATTTATAGAAGAGCTTATAGAGCTCCTCAAAATCCCCTCAGTAAGTGCCGATCCGGCTTTTTCTCAGGATGTACTCAATACCGCAGATGCCGTAAAGGAAAGTCTCCTGAAGGCCGGATGTGATCATGCGGAAATCTGCGAAACCCCGGGCTATCCTATCGTTTATGCGGAGAAAACGATTAACCCCGACCTGCCTACGGTACTGGTCTACGGGCATTACGATGTACAACCTCCGGACCCTCTCGATCTCTGGGAAAGCGGTCCTTTTGACCCTGTGATCAAGAAAACCGCTGTTCACCCGGAAGGTGCTATTTTCGCCAGAGGGGCCTGCGACGACAAAGGGCAGATGTATATGCATGTTAAAGCCCTGGAATACATGGTCAGAAACCACGTACTGCCCTGTAATGTGAAATTCATGATAGAAGGTGAAGAAGAAGTAGGCTCTGAGAGTCTGGGATGGTTTATCGAACGTAACCAGGAAAAGCTGAAAAATGATGTTATCCTCATTTCAGACACCGGAATGATCAGTAATGAGCAGCCTTCTATTACAACAGGATTACGGGGACTGAGTTATGTGGAAGTGGAAGTCACCGGTCCCAACAGAGACCTGCATTCCGGTCTTTACGGCGGAGCTGTGGCCAACCCGATAAATATTCTGACCAAAATGATCGCTTCCCTGCACGACGAAAACAATCATATTACCATACCGGGATTTTATGACAAAGTAGAAAATATCTCTGCCGAAGAACGTGCCGAAATGGCTAAAGCACCGTTTTCCCTGGAAAAATATAAAAATACGCTTGACATCGATGACGTATATGGCGAACAGGGATATACGACCAACGAACGTAACTCCATAAGACCGACACTCGACGTAAACGGTATATGGGGAGGCTATACGGGTGAAGGCGCCAAAACCGTGATTCCTTCCAAAGCATTTGCTAAAATTTCCATGCGGCTTGTGCCGGACCAGGAATGGACGGAAATTACGGAATTATTCAAGAAGCATTTCGAAAGTATCGCCCCGAAGGGCGTAAAAGTACTGGTAAAACCACATCATGGCGGGCAGGCTTATGTAACCCCTATTGACAATATCGGTTACCAGGCAGCCAGCAAGGCTTATAACGATACGTTCGGGATTTTACCGATCCCACAACGCAGTGGTGGGAGTATCCCTATTATTTCCCTGTTCGAGAAAAAACTTCACAGCAAGACCATACTGATGGGCTTCGGACTCAATACCGATGCTATACATTCACCCAATGAGCATTTCGGCCTCTTTAATTACCTAAAAGGTATAGAGACTATTCCGCTGTTTTACAAATACTTTACCACGTTGTACCTGGCAGAGCAAGGCGCATAAGAATATACCACTGAACCATCAGAAAACAAAGCGGCCGGGGGTTTTACCAGCCGCTTTGTTCCTGTTGTATAATTATGTTTAGTACCGTCTGAGGTTCTGGTACCGTTCATGTCCTGAAAAACAAGATCCGGATACGGAATAGTACTATTCCGCACGGGATCGGGGATCGGCAGACATTACACCGTTCATATATTTCCGCATCGAACAACAACAGTTAAAAAACTTGGTTTAAAGAGATTCCAGGTTTTCGCGTTGTTTTTTGGTTAGCCCTTTAACGACAAGACCGTAAGACACATCGATCAGTTCCCTGATCAGTTCATCAGAAAGTCCGCCACCATCGAGTTGTACGGTATTCCAGTGTCTTTTGTTCATGTGATATCCTGGCTGTATACTATCGTAAGAGGCACGAAGCTCTTCAGTCCGTTCGGGATCGCACTTCAGGTTTACCGAATGGTCTCCTGCTTCCCATTTATCCAGAGAAGTCAGTGCGAACATTTTCCCCATAACTTTAAAAACGATGGTATCTTCGCCAAAAGGGTTGTCTTCGGTAGCTCCTTTTTTATTCAGGCAGTAACTCCTTAATGTATCAATTGTCATATACTCGGATATTTATGTTAGTGTTCGTGTTCGTATAGTTATCCAGGGTATGGTGCCATTTTTATATGCCGGTCGGTTAAAAACGTGTTATATCATTGTGCAAACTTCATGCCGTTAATACTCCTCTCTCTTTTGTTCAAGCTGTGCTTTCTCTTCTTCCCTGATCTCTAATGCGGAATAGTCCAGGTTCCAGCCGATGGTCTGCACTATGGTCTCTATGAGCAGGACCGCTTCGAGAACTTCTTTTCTGGCTGTCTCCATTAGGCCGCTATCCGGAATTTTGTCCAGGATATGTTGCTTGGCCTCTTTATTGAGTTCGGTGAGATCGGAAGAAGCAAATCTGTTGAACAAACCGTTCTTCACATCGTAGTACCTCAGGTCGGGTTCTATAGACAACACTTGCGGTTGCGGAAACTTGGTAAGTATAATACGTTTACGCTCATTATCCGCCCTCATTTTCACCTTTCTCAGATCAAAGCCTATATGTACTTTGGCATTGATTACGATAAGTGCTTTTTTTCGGCTCGACACCAGGCTCATCAAATGCTGTCTGGTATTTTCGTAATGATAGATCTCCGCAAAATCCCCTTCTACCGTTATCAGCTTACAAACCCTCCTGATTTTTTCGAGAAGGACTACCGATTGTTTATGGGTCAACTGCTTGTGCTGTTTTTTCTTGAGATAGGTGTATAACCAGTACGTAACGCCAACGCCAAGTACCAATCCTATCATCAAGGTAAATATATCGTTCATAAATTATTTCAGTTATGTTCTTTTCCTATACGTCCCAGGTGTGTATGAACGAAAGAATCGCCGTATTTGAGTCCGTATCCCAGCATGCGATCAAAACCGGAATGCGCAAAACATACCGTTCCGATGAGCTCCAATACCGGGAGCTGCGCGAAAACACCAACCAGGTAAAGGGCTATTGCAATTCCTTTATGGTGCAGGAGGTTATAGGTAAACGCTCCTGTTTTTGCATTCCGCATATACCCGATCATCCCGATATCCGGTGCCAGAAACAGCCCTGCGAACCACCACCAGGAGAACTCCGTCTGCCCGAACAGGTATATTCCCAGAACAAGCATGGCCAATTCTTCCAGCTTTAAGGAAAACTTCATATTACTTCAATTTATACAGTACAGGTTTACCGGGTGATGCGTCATTTTCAAAAGATGCTATCTGTAAATTTAACAAATATGTCCCATTCTGTACACCATCGGGTACAAAAATAAGTTCTGTTATGGTAGCATCCAACCGGATGTTGTGTTCTATATCCCAGAATGCTTTATGCGCCAGCAACCGACCGTCGTCTTTTTCCTTGTCTACCGAAGGAAGATCGATCAGCAAATGTTTTATTCCTATATCCCTGAGGTAGCGGGCTGCATCCTCCTCCAGGTAAGGCGGATTGGTATGCGAGTATTTCCTGCGAAGCTTTTCGGGCCCATTGGGTAACGTCCGGATTACGATGGCTTCCACATTTTTCCCTTCCATGCCGTCTTCGAGTTGCTGTCTGGTTATGCATTGATCTTCTCCTTTTTGCACCGGTGATACCGAGATCAGTTCTGCAATAAAGAAAAATTTCTTCAACACGGTATTTATACTGTAAAACTCCCGTGTAATGTGTCCGGCACATTCGGTATGTGTACCATGGGCATGCGGATTAAACACAATGGTATTAAAATTGGTAGCCCCCCCTTCGGCCACGCTTCCCGTCCAGCTTCCTTCCTTTACGGGAGTAATTTCCGGAGCTCCGAGGTACCATGCTACCGGATTGTCTTCCGATGCCCGCAAAGGCATCGAAATATCTATGGGATCATCCAGATCGGTGTGATACGTTTTCCCCCTGTACACTATAGTCGTTTGCATATTGCAATTTAGGAATAATCGTTTAAAGTTGTAAGTCGTAGTTCCGGTTTTAGGACGGCGTGTCTGGAGCAGTGCTTTCCGGCAGGGCCGGAATCTGCCAAGGTTCCGGGTTTCGGCTTTCACAGTTATTTTTTTGCAGCTTACCGGTAAAACGTATAGATTTGCTTTCCGTAAATTTTCATCCCGATGACCACAAGCAAAAAAGTATTGTGCTGCTCCGTTTTACTCTTCATCAGCAGTTATTTCCAGTCATTTGCCCAGGACCATACCGTCCGGCCCGATGCCTCCATCATACAACAACATATAAACGTCCTGGCTGCCGACAAACTTAAAGGACGCGGCACCGGCAGCAAAGGCCTGAAAAAGGCGGCGCGTTATATCGAAAAAGAATTTAAAAAATACGGATTGCAACCGATGGGAACCCGAAGCTATAAACAACCTTTTATAGCAAAGGTAAAACGAGTTGTGGTCAAAGACAGCCTGCGCAAAGCGAATAACATCATCGGGTTTCTCGACAACGGAGCCCCTTATACCGTCGTGATAGGTGCGCATTACGATCACCTGGGTATGGGAAAACAGGGAGGATCCAAACACCCGAAGCCCGAAGGACTCATTCACAACGGTGCCGATGATAACGCATCGGGGGTTGCCGGGCTCCTGGAACTGGCGCGTTATTTTTCGGGCAACGGAGCGAAGGAACCATACAACGTTCTGTTCATAGCATTTTCGGGAGAAGAACTGGGCCTGCTGGGATCGGCATATTTTGTAGAACATCCTGTTATTCCCCTGCAGCAAATCCATTTTATGCTCAATATGGACATGATCGGCCGTTACAACCCGGAACGCGGTATAGGTATCGGCGGATATGGTACGAGCAGCGAATGGCCTTCGGTGTTTGAAGGCCTGGATACAACAATAAAATTCTTTACGGATAATGCGGGCAGCGGAGGATCGGATCACGGGTCTTTTTACGCTAAACAGATACCCGTATTGTTTTTCCACACCGGCGGACATCCGGATTACCATATGCCATCCGATGATGCAGATAAGATCAATGCCAAAGCCGAAGCAGGAATTATAGATCTGGAAATACAACTCATCGAACACGCCATGCAAAAGGAAAAATTACCGTTTACGGAAGTTAAAAGCTAAGGTTGCATTTTTTGCTTTCCTCTTAGTCCACATAAAAGAGATCGGATGCGATACCATCGGTAAGAAACTTCCCCCGGGCCGTTGGTCGTATCACATCGTACTGGAGTTCAAGGAGACCGAGGTCGAGATGTTTTGCTGCCTGCCGGAGCAGGTACCGGTAATAAATGGCCCCGAAATCTTCTTCAAGGCGCTTCAGGGATACTCCCCATATCGTTCGTAAACCGGTCATCACATATTCGTTATAGCGATCGGAGAGCGAGAGTTCTTCCTTTTCCCCCGGTAATATCTCTTTGTCCAGAGCTTTGAGATATTTCGCATTATTTGCCACATTCCAGCTACGCGAAACCCCGTCATAACTGTGAGCGGAAGGACCTATACCGAGGTATTTCTTTCCGAGCCAGTATGATGTGTTGTTCCTTGAAAAATATCCTTCTTTCCCAAAATTAGAGAGTTCATAATGTATAAACCCTTGGGATTGCAACACCTCCGTAAGAATAAGGAATTGCTCGCGCGCATGAATTTCATCGGGAGCCGTTGTCTTTCCGTCCCGTATGAATTTATCGAGTGCGGTTCTGGGTTCGACCGTAAGGGCATAAGCAGAAATATGAGGAATGCCGTAAGACAGGGCCAGTTCCAGGTTTTTCCTCCAGTGTGCGTGATCTGTTCCGGGGACTCCGTAAATAAGATCGATGGTGATATTATCAAAATACCCGGTGGCTGTAGCGAGACACCGCCTGGCTTCTTCCCCGTTATGCGCCCGGTTCATCCATTTCAGATCCTCGTCGAAAAACGATTGTATGCCGATACTCAATCGGTTTACCGCAGAATTCCCCAATGCCATAATCCTGTCGTCGGACAGATCATCCGGATTGGCTTCTACCGTAATTTCCGGATTGGCTTCCACTTTATAGTATGCGTATACCGTATCTATGATATCCTGTAGTTCCTTCACGGATAGTATCGAAGGCGTGCCACCCCCGAAATAAACAGTTTCTACGATTTCATCCTCAAAATCCCCTTTCCGCAGATACAGTTCCTTCTTCAATGCCCGCAACATCTCTTCCTTTTTCCCCATGGATGTGGAAAAATGAAAATCGCAGTAGTGACAGGCCTGCTTACAAAATGGAATATGAATATAAACTGCTCCCAAGGTAGTGTATTAACGGGATTTATTGTTCCGTGGGGTACAAGGAACGGTTATTGTTTTTTAATACGGTCTTCGTTCTGTTTTACAAAAGCACTCCAGCCACTATATGTCTTGCCCCCGATGCTTTTTCCGGAGTTAAAAAAATGACATACCGCTGCTGCCAGTCCATCGGTGGAGTCAAGGTTTTTGGGAAGCTCTTTTAGTCCCAGCAGACTCTGTAACATTCCTGCAACTTGTTCTTTACTGGCATTTCCGTTTCCTGTGATCGCCATTTTGATCTTTTTAGGAGAATACTCCGTAATCGGTACCTCCCTGGACAGTCCGGCTGCCATGGCAACTCCCTGTGCCCGGCCCAGCTTGAGCATGGATTGTACGTTTTTTCCGAAAAAAGGAGCTTCTATCGCAATTTCATCAGGATGATACGTATCTATGAGTTCTATGGTGCGTTCGAAAATAAGCTTGAGTTTCAGATAGTGATCACTGTATTTTTGCAACTGCAATTCGTTCAGTTGCATAAAATGCATCTGCTTTCCACGTACACGGATCAACCCGAATCCCATAATTGTTGTTCCGGGATCTATTCCCAATATGATCTTTTCTTCTGCCAAAATTGTATGGATTTCCGGGATAAAGGTACGAAGTTAGAACGGGTTTTGGTGCGTCCTCCCCGAAGAAGGTACGGCAGATTGCAGGACGATAGGTAAACGATATTTTGTGGAAACAGGAATATTCCGCTTCAATGCGGGATGGAGTCCGGGCATTTTTCTAAGGCTCACCTCCATAATACTGTCCAGTCCCGGAACGTGTTTTTCCCACTTTTCTTTTTGTTCTATCTCCGCAACAGAAATTCTGCCGGTACCGGAAATCAGGAAACGGACGTAAAGCGTATCTTCTATGGTACCGTGCATAATAACCTGCTGATCTTCCATACCGGCATAAAGGTAACGGACAAACGTTTTTTCGAAACAGGCTTTCCTGACTTCTTTTGCAGCGGTTTCATCACAGGTTTCAAACAGCGGATACTGGTCGACTTCATTCCAGTTGATATTCCTTATTTCTTCCTGTACCATTGTATTGGCGGAAGCTTTTTCTTCGGGCTTTTCCTTACAGGATGCCACCCCGAGAAAAAACAGCATCACAGTCAGCATACGCAAAAAACAGATCGCTCCATATCCGCTACTACTTCCGAAAAAGAAAAAAGCTTTTAATTCTCGCATAAAACAACCGTTCAATGCTGAAAATTACGACTTTTTGAGAATATCAGACAAACTTATTACGCTTTATCCCTATTTTCATCTTCAGGATGTTACTCTGCTTTGGCCCCCAGATGTATCTCCTGCCTGAGTGCGGATATGCGTTTGCTCACATGGGCTTTGTAGATCTCCACGATCGGCGAATCTCCTGTCTTCTGCATAAAATCTTCGTAATACCTGAGTTTCAACTTGGGATCGACATAATAATTATCGGCCACGAGACATATTCTGTAGTACAGATGTGTGCTCTCCGGGTCTTCCTCATAGGCCAGCTTTAGGTATTCGAGCCCTTCTTTTACCTGTTTCTGCTCCAGTACAATATTGGCAAGTGTTTCATATTCACTTTCAAAGGTTACCTGCTGCACGGCTATAGCTTCTTTTGTATACGCTGCTGCTTTTTCATAATCCTTGAGTTTCAGATGTATTTTCCCCAAAGCCAGGAGGGTCTTCGGATTAGGATTTAGTCCCTCGAGTTTCAGGGCGGTTTCGTAGGCTATTACTGCTTTTTCGTATGCTATCAGTCGAACGTAGCAATCGCCGAGCCTTTCATAGATATAGGGTTTTTCTTCCCCCAATGCAGTGAGACGCTCAAACCACGGACTGGCTTCCCTGTGATTTCCGTTGTTAAATAAGGCAAGAGCTTTCAGATTGATGAGCTCAACTGAATTCGGGTAAAATGTCAGCCCCTTATCGACATACTTCAGAACCGAATCTTTTTCACGGTTTTTCAGGTAATATTTTCCGGTTTCATAAATACTTTTCAGATGGGTGGTATCTTTACGGAATGCCTGTTTAAAAGCAGGCAGTGCATATCCGGACTCTCCGGCTATATACTGATAACTTTTACCAAGAAGGTAAAAATTGTCAGCACTGCCATATTCTTTTTCGGTTAAAAGAAGGAAAACATCCCTGGCTTTTTCAAATTGCTTGATTTTGAGATAAAGCTTCCCCAGTTCGTTTTGCGCAACCGGCATATCCGGATACTCCGCAACAAGGTTTTCGTACTGCCCCAAGGCTTTCTCATAATTCCCAATCGCATGATATGCCCGGGCCACCTGCATCCTACTGCCGGGGGAAGGATATTTGTTGTATTCGGTGATCGCCGCCGTGTAATTCCCGAGCGCATACAAACTGTCTGCAACAGCCAAGGGCGGGGATTGCGCCCCGCCCTTGAGTCCCACGGCAACAAAACATAAAACCCATAAAAATAATCTTGTCATGGCTTAAAACGTTGTTACATCTTGTTTCTATATCCGCACTATCACTGAGAATATAATCTCATCCTGTAATGCGCATTACGTATCCATATTTCTTATTGTCCGCTCTTGCCGGGGCATTACAGATCTTAAAAGGTCATTTGTTATTTTAAACGAAAAGTGATCGGTATGGAAAAAGGAACATTTATCGGCTTTCCTCCCTGTTGTCCAGGTTTCATTTTCGGAAGTTTTTCTATGATCCGCTGTGCCTCCGCTTCGAGCAAAGGAGAAGGCCCTCTCTTCTTAATCCGTATAATATTACCTTCCTTATCAATGGTAAACATCACCGCGACTCTTCCCTGAATTTTCTGTTCCTGGGCTTCTTCCGGATAATGAAAATACTTGCGGATATGACTTTGCATACTTTCCTGGAAGCACGCCCTCGGGTCATCGGCATTCTCACAACCCGGAAATACGGGGACTTCGTCTACAACACCAAAGGGCACTTCAATCTCCATAGTCCCATTTCCCGAAGTTGTTTCTATTTCCTCTATAGCCACCTTCGGTTTTGCCCCGTACCCTACAACAAGAACTTCATTGAGCGTCATAACCTCTTTTATCTCCTCTTCAGTAAGCTGATCTTTTTCTGCTATTGCCGCCTTGAGGGTACGTACCTGTTCTGAAATAGATGAATTCTCACCGGCGACTACCTTGTCGTCGCTTTCACATGAACTGTAGAGCAGCATTCCGAATACCAAAGGCACGAGGATGAGATACTTGAACTGCCAGATTTTTCTGGATCTTGATTTTTGTAACATAACTATTCGTTTTTTGATTAATGATGATTTAAAAAAAGGATTGATGAATGATATTGTTTCGGTTTTAAAAACTTCCCGGAGCAGTACACTGTAATTTGCTTTTTTGTCCGGTCCTGCCGTTTTTGAATCTGCTATAAATTCGTGTAGTTCGCTTATCCGTCCCTGGAATATATAAACCAGAGGATTGAACCAGAAAAGAATACGAAGAACCTCAAAATACAACAGATCGAGGGTATGCCTTTCGCGAATGTGCACCAATTCGTGTGCGATGATATGCCCGTGATCCTTGCTGTACACATGATCTCCGAGATAGATACTCCGGAAAAAAGAAAAAGCTGTGTCACTATCGGGAAGGATCACTTCTTCATGATCTTCTTTTCGCACCACCCGCCCTTTTTGCCTCATAGCATACACCCTTAATATTTTCAGCGCAAAAAAGAGAACGCTGAGTAAAATTCCTGCCAACAGTATCCATTGCCATAACGGGATCGAAGCTTCTATCTCCATCTCGCGGACCTCATTTGTACCCGGCCCTACCACGACCTCAGGCAGCGCGATTATATACTCACCGGGAATTACCCGGCTTAGTTTTTCTATGCTGATCAATGGTATAACCATAGCCAGCAAAGGCGTGATAAGGAGATAAACCCTGTTCCAGTTAAAAAAAGTCTCCTTTTTCAGAAACAGGTCATATACCATCAGAAAAAATAATTGAAAAGCAACAGTCTGTAACAGGTAATGTATCATTTTTCCGTTTCTTTATCGTTAATTTCCTTTAAAACAGCTTCCAGTTCCTGCATACTGATATCGTTCTTTTTCATAAAAAATGACACCATACTTTTGAACGAACCCTGAAAGTAATTATTAACCAGCTTATTTATAGACTGGTTACTGTATTCGGACTTTTTGAGCAACGGAAAGTACAGGTAGCCCTTGCCCTCTTTTTCATGTCCTACAAACCCTTTGCTTTCGAGTATTCTTACAATGGTTGATACCGTATTGTAAGCAGGTTTGGAGCCTTCATATTTTTCAATAATAGTAGCCACATTGGCTTTTTCCAGATCCCATAAAATCTGCATCACTTCTTCCTCAGCCTTGGTTAACTGCTTCATATACTATTTTTTTAATCAACTAATTTCTTAGTTACACACTCACAAATATAACTAAAATTTTAGTTAAAACTAATTTTTTAGTTAAAAAATATAAGTATTTCAGAAATCCGGGTATCCGGGTTTTTCCTTACATTAGCTTACAAAAACAGTTTACATGGATATCGTCCTTACCGTTCTGGGCTTCCTGTGCATGATTACAGGTATTGCCGGAAGTGTACTTCCCGTACTACCGGGAGCTCCCCTCAGTTGGGTGGGGCTCTTACTGCTTCATCTTACCGAAGCGATAACCCTCAGTTGGTGGTTTTTAGGCATTACACTGCTTGTTGCCGTTGGCATTACGGTACTCGACTATATTATTCCCGCTATGGGTACTAAAAGGTTCGGGGGTAGTAAAGCCGGTGTCTGGGGTACGACCATAGGACTGATTGTCGGGATCATAGCCCCTATTCCACTGGGTATTCTTATAGGTCCTTTTCTCGGAGCCCTTATCGGGGAATTGCTTAATAAGGCAGACAGGAAGACGGCACTCAAAGCTGCCTTCGGTTCTTTCCTGGGATTCCTGACCGGTACCTTTATGAAGCTGATGGTTACCGTAATACTATTGGTACTCTTCGTAGCAAAAGTCTGGGAGTTCCGCACCGCACTTTTTTCATTCTGACAGTACATTTTTTCCGTACCGGGTATGCATAATTTTCCCGGACACAAAAAACCCCCGAGCAGACCGGGGGTAGTAAAGACAATATATAAAAGCTTTATTTTTTTCTGAAAAACACATCGATAGGCACTCCGTGAAAACCAAAATGTTCACGAAGCTTGTTCTCTACGAACCTGCGGTATGGATCTTTGATGTACTGAGGCAGGTTGGCAAAAAATGCAAATTGCGGCATCGGTGTGGGAAGCTGGGTACAAAACTTGATTTTGATATACTTTCCTTTATTGGCCGGAGGCGGTGTCTGCTCTATGATAGGCAGCATCACTTCATTGAGTTTACTCGTAGAAATCCGTTTGCTACGGTTCTGATATACTTCTACCGCAGTCTCTATAGCCTTAAAAATGCGCTGTTTGGTCAGTGCGGATATAAAGATAACAGGCACATCCGTAAAAGGTTCTATAATCTTACGTATGCTCTTTTCGAATTCCTTTACCGTACCGGTGTCTTTCTCTACGAGATCCCATTTATTAACCAGAATAACGATCCCTTTACGGTTTCGTTCCGCAAGCCAGAAAATATTCTGGTCCTGTCCTTCGAATCCCCTCGTCGCATCGATCAGAAGCAGACATACATCACTGTGCTCAATGGCACGTACGGAACGCATGACCGAGTAAAACTCCAGATCTTCCTTTACCTTAGCTTTACGGCGAATTCCGGCCGTATCCACCAGGTTAAATTCGAATCCGAACCGATTGTACCTGGTATCATTGCTGTCTCGTGTAGTTCCGGCAATATCGGTTACGATATAACGGTCCTCTCCTATAAGTGCATTGATAAAGGACGATTTTCCGGCATTTGGCCTGCCTACTACGGCAAATCTCGGCAGTTCTACATCTTCTACCTCTTCTTTTTCGGGAAGAACCTCAACCAAAGCATCGAGTAATTCCCCCGTTCCGCTACCGTTAATACCGGAAATGCTGTAATATTCTCCGAGTCCCAGAGAATAAAATTCCACGGCATCGGCCTCACGCTGACCATTATCAACCTTGTTTACCGCAACCAGCACCGGCTTGTCGGTTTGCCTTAAAAGCTGTGCTACATCTTCATCCATACCGGTTACCCCGGTCTCTACATCTACAACAAACAATATGGCATCGGCCTCATCTATGGCAAGTTCCACCTGTTTGTCTATTTCCTGTTCAAAGATGTCGTCACTACCCACCACGTAACCCCCGGTGTCTATAAGTGAAAACTCTCTTCCGTTCCAATCGGTTTTTCCGTAATGCCGATCCCTTGTAACCCCGCTGACAGCATCCACAATGGCTTCCCTGCGTTGTATCAACCGGTTAAAAAGTGTTGATTTTCCGACATTAGGCCTCCCTACTATCGCTACTATATTGCTCATGCGAAAAGTTTTAACGGGGCAAAGGTAATACTTCCTTCTTTAAGAGGAGATTTAAACTTTACAAGCAACAGAAAAAATTGTAATTTTTAAATAAAAAGAGCTATATTTAATTCACTAAAAAACAGGTAATGAAAAGCCTTGGCGACAAAATTGCTCTCGACCAGCAATTTACCGTAGAGTTACCAAAAAACAAGAATTCTGTGGTCTCTACCTTTTTGCGAAACTCTAATCCGTTGTACCGGGTCACCCGTCCCGACGAAAACACCCTGATCATAATGTCAGAAACCGAAGAAAACTGGTGGTCTCCCCAACTTTATCTGGAAGTCAATAAGGTTGACGAGTCGAGAACCCTACTTTTCGGATGGTTTGCTCCGAGATCACTTTTGTGGAACACCTTGCTTTCCCTACAACTCTTTGTAGGGCTGGCTTGTTTAATTACAGGGACATGGATAATCGTCGCATGGTCTGCCTCATCGACAGAGGGAATAGCTTTTCTCTGGTGGATATTCCCTATTACTCTTGCCATTTGGGGGATGCTCTATGCGATCCGCAGCGCCAAGAAAGCCCGGGGCAAGACTTTTATCTACGGATTTTATGAATTTCTGAACAATCGGAGCATACTGAACTGAAAATAATATGCCGGAACCGTTTTATTTCTGGTTATATCCGAACCGACGTAACTGCCTGTCGTTACTCCTCCAGTCTTTATTTACTTTCACAAAAAGTTCCAGGTGTACCTGCTTTCCGAAAAAAGCTTCCAGGTCTTTACGGGCTTCCATGCCGACCTTTTTCAAGGCACTCCCCTTATGTCCGATGATAATTCCTTTTTGCGAATCGCGCTCAACCATAATAACGGCACGCATACGTATAATATCTTCTTCTTCCAGAAACTCTTCAGTCTCCACTTCGACGGAATACGGGATCTCCTTTTTGTAAAAAAGCAGGATTTTTTCGCGGATAGCCTCATTTACAAAGAAACGTTCCGGCTTATCGGTAATCATATCTTTAGGATAAAATGCAGGGGACTCCGGCAACAAGTCCAGTATACGGTGAAATACCTCCGGAACATTGAAATTCTGTAATGCCGAAACCGGATATATTTCCGCATTGGGCAATGCCTCTTTCCAATAGGAAACCTGTTCTTCGAGCTCTTGCTGTGAAGACGTATCTATTTTATTTAATAACAGGAGTACGGGAATAGATGTTTTTCCCAGTTTTTCGAAAAAAGCCTCATCTTTGAGTTTATGCTCCCCGATCTCCACCATATACACCAGTACATCAGCATCTTCAAAAGCGGATTTCACAAAATCCATCATGGATTCCTGAAGTTTATAGGCAGGCTTGATCACACCGGGAGTATCCGAGAAGATCACCTGAAAATCATCTCCGTTGACAATTCCGAAAATCCGGTGACGGGTAGTTTGCGCTTTGGAGGTGATAATGGAAAGCTTTTCTCCTACAAAAGCATTCATCAACGTTGATTTCCCCACATTGGGATTCCCTATAATATTTACAAAACCTGCTTTATGCATAATACCGATTATGATTACCCGGCAAAATTATCAATAAAGAAGCAATAAAGTACTATATGGCAGCTACTATTGTATTGCTGCGGACTGTATATGAGATGATGAAACTCCTCAATTTCCTTATTTTCCGCCATTAGCCCGAAGGTCGGCAAGACATTGTGCATGGAGTTGCGGAATGCTTCCGCCATTAATAAGGCCGGATATACCCCCTCCCGATTCTGCCTGGTAATACATCAGGCAATCTTCGTTGTCACAATGGTGACCGTTTTCTTCATCGAGATGATCTTCCTGCATGGGTGTTCCCAGATCCACAAGTCCCAGCAAATGTCCGAATTCATGCTGCAATACCGTACTTTCCATACTTATTCTCCCGGATGTTCCTGCTCTGCCGGACACCTCACGTATAGTGGATTCGTAAATGACAAATGAAGTATTCAAATATGCAGCTCCGAGTGTCACCTTATTCCCTTCGTTCTTATCTGAGGCCTGGTCTGCGAAAAATGCAAAAACAGTGATCTCTCCTTCTTCTTTATCGGAATAACGCATGCGCTCTTCCTTTTCCAACTCAAAAACATCGTTTACGCTATACTCCGACAATCCCGGCGAATCTATCCACCGCTCCTCAATAACAATTCCTCCCGGTTTGTGCATACGGGCTTCTATAAAAGATTTCAGGTTTTCTACAGATTGAGCCGCAGGCTCATACCCTTCGACATATATAAACTCCAGAACAATTTTGGAATACGTTTCGGCAGAAAGCAAATCATAGGCAGAACTTCCCGTTTTCTCCCTATTGAGCACTTTACTTTGCTCTGAAGCCACCATTCCACCTTCCTCATCGTCTCCCGAACACCCCACCACAACCATTGTAAACAAAGCTGCCAACAGCGCTCTACTTACCATATTTTTTACCGTCATAAAATTTTATTGAGTTGGTAAAGGTGCAAAAGAATTGTTAAAATGGCAACATATAAAATTAATAATCACCGCCATACCCTGCAAAAACACCAGGCATTCTCTTTTAACCTCCGGAATATATCCATTATTACCTCGCAATTTTTACTTTTTGCTACAAACGCTACACAAACTTCAGCAATATATCCAAAAATAAAACTTTGAATATATAGTAAACGTACTATTTTCGCATATCCTATGTACAGGGGGCAAAAGTTTTTAGCTTCCCTCTTTTGTCAACCATACAATTCCTAAAATCATAAAATAGTCACAAAGCTGTTCGTGTTATAGAAATGTTAAAAATTACCAATTATAGTTAAAAAGAAAGTAATCGATATTCATACAATTATTTAATTAGTGTATCCTTCGAAAACAGATTAATCTTTTAAAAATATCTCTAAAATTTCAATCCCACACATCATTTGACACGTAAAAACAAACAGTTTACAACTAAAATTACCCTACACCTGTTCAGAGAAATCATACACCCAAAACAAGATACCTACACATAACTATTTCAGAAGAATATAATAACACATTCTTAACACTTCCTTCAGCTTTCCAGAATTGTCATTAGTCGAAAAAATTTCCTAATGTTCATTTTTACTATAACATTTATAACCCTTTTAGCTAAGGGACTAATCACTATTTCCGGAAGTGCCCTAAACGGGTTACTTCGATTTTTTTAACTAACTCAAAATTAAAATGTGTAAAAAACAATTAACTTTTGTATTTGCCGCCCTACTCTTTTGCAGTCAATTATTATTGGCTCAGGACAGGACGATTACGGGAGTCGTTACGGATGCCCAGGATGGAATGCCATTACCTGGTGTAAACGTGGTTATCAAAGGAACCACCACCGGAGCCTCTACAGATTTTGACGGGAATTTTTCCATACAGGTTTCCGGAGACGTTGTTTTGGTTTTCTCCAATATGGGATATGCCAAACAAGAAGTTTCTACAGGAAGCAAAAGCGTAATTAATGTGGCCATGTCTGCATCTATGGAAGAGCTCGAAGGTGTTGTTGTTACAGCCCTTGGGATTAAGAGACAAGAAAGAGCTCTTGGGTATGCTGTAAGTAAAGTAAGTGCCAAAGAGCTTACCGAAAGTGGTAACACCAACTTTGCTTCCGCGATGTACGGGAAAGCTGCCGGAGTAAAGATTACTACGGCACCGGGAGGAGCAAGTAGTGCGGTTAACGTACAAATACGCGGTATCAACTCTTTATCTTACAATCAGCAGCCTCTTTATGTCGTAGACGGTGTGATTATCCGTAATGATGGTCAATATGGAGCAGGAGGAGCGAATAACAATAACTACTGGGACGATCAACGTATCCGTGGTAACGGTATTCTGGATATAGACCCCAACAACATAGAGAGCCTTAACGTCCTTAAAGGTGCCAGTGCCACTGCGCTTTACGGTTCCGATGCTTCCAGCGGAGTTATCGTTATCACCACGAAAAAAGGTATGGAAAAGAAAGGATTGGGTGTAGAACTCAACTATAACGGTACCGTCGAAGAAGCCGCCTTCCTTCCGAAATTCCAAAACACATATGGCCCCGGATATGACAGGGAAACCAACTTAGCCAACGGAGCTAATGCAGAAGGATGGATTGAAGACAGTTCTTCACCTTCAGGTTATCGACCTTACTTCAGGGCTTATGCCAACTTCGGTCCGAAAATGGAAGGACAGCAGGTTCGCTGGTGGGACGGTTCTATTCGTTCTTACTCCGCACAACCGGACAACTACAAAGATGTATACAGAAAAGGATATACTTCCAACGTAAACCTCGCTGTATCCGATCAGACCGAAAAACTAAATTACAGACTTACTTATAGCCGTCTTGACTACGAAGGCACACAGGAAGGAAACAAACTGGAAAAAAATACTTTCGGTCTGAACAGTACATTAAAAATAAGTGATAAGATTACGCTTGATGTAGTTGCCAACTATATCAACACAACAACCACTAACCGTCCTTATCAACTCGGGCAGGTATTAGGATCTTTTTCAGGATTCTTCAGCCGTGCCGAAGACATGAGCGTAATGAAGCAAAGATACCGCACTTCGGACGGATACAAATATGTTACGATCAACAACCCGGAACGTTCGGATGAAGCGTTTATCTACAACATACGCGCCACAAACCTCCTCGATTTCTTCTGGCAGCAAATGCGCAACAAATACGTAGAAACAGAAAATCGTTTGATCTCCAGTGCAACCTTAAACTGGGAGTTGGCAAAAGGACTTCAGTTCCGGGGAAGAATAGGAAGTGACTTTACCGGTCTCAATTCGGAAAACAAGCAATACAACGAGTATCCGCTTCAGTTCAACTCAAGTTCTAACAGTACCGGTGCATTTACTGCTACTTCAGGAAACTACTCCATCCTTTATGGTGATGTTTTGTTAACTTATAACAACAAGATCACAGAAGATCTCGACTTTTCCATCTCGGGAGGTTTTCAATCGAGATCCGAAAAATATAAAGATCAGCAATCTGCAACGACAAGCGGATTGGTTACCGAAAACTGGTTTAGTCTAAGCAATTCTTACGGTATTCTCTCAACGTCTTACAACAGGAAAGAGCAACTTAAATATGCTTATCTGGGAATTTTAAACCTGAGTTACAAAGATTTCCTGTTCCTCGAAGGTACAGCCAGACAAGAATATGCTTCTACATTACCTCCTAAAAACAACTCATATTTTTATCCTTCGGCCAACGCGAGTTTTGTATTTAATGACGTCCTCAATGTTCCCGAATTTATGAGTTATGGTAAAGTACGTGCTTCTTATGGTATTGTAGGTAACGCACCTCCCATGTACGAAGCAAACATTTCTTACAACCAGACCTCCTTACAAACCATTAACGGTTCTGTTCCTTCTCTGAGCCTGAGCAATTCTTACGGTAACGACAACCTCAATGCTGAGAAAAAGCACGAAATGGAATTTGGTTTGGAAACACAGTTCCTCAATAACAGAATAGGACTGGATGTTAGCTACTACAGCAACCGTGTAAAAGATCAGATCCTGCCTTTACAGGTAGCTCCTTCGGTAGGCGCCGGAAGCCAGCTCGTAAACGTAGGTGAGATAGGAAGCCAGGGATTTGAACTGGCAATCAATGCTACGCCTATCTCCGGAGATTTCCGATGGACAACCCGTTTTAACTTCTCTGTAAACCAGTCTAAAGTATACAGTCTGATGCCGGGAGTGGATGAACTTACTTTCTATACGGCAGATCAGAGTACAGTGAAAATTGTTGCAGGAATTGGTGAAAAACTGGGTAATATATATGTAATGCCACGTGCTACTGACGAAAACGGCAATTATCTTATTAGTGATGACGGACTTTACGTGATGGACAAGAGCAGATATGTTAAAGCCGGAAACATCATGCCTAAGGCCATAGGAGGTTTTTCCAATACCTTCTCTTATAAAAACTTTTCTATCGATTTCTCTATGGACTACAGGCTTGGAGGGCAAATGGTTTCTCCCAACACCAAGTACATGATGGGAGCCGGTATGCTGGAAAACACCATGCAATACAGGGATGCCGAACATGGCGGTCTCAGCTATACCGTGGATGGAGTTACTTATAACGACGGAGTACTTCTCGACGGTGTCAATGAAAATACCGGCGAGGCCAATACTCAGGTTGTCGATGCGGCAACCTACTATATGAACACCTTTAACTGGGGAGATAACTCCTGGAGTCGCAAAGGTAGTATCTACGATAACAGTTATATAAAAATGCGTGAAGTAGTATTAGGATACAACCTTCCCGGAAGCCTGGCTGAAAAATTACATGTTCAGAGTCTGAGGGTCTCCCTTATCGGACGAAACCTTTTTTACATCTGGAGAACTCTGGACAATATCGATCCGGAAGCTCCTCTTGGAAACAAGTGGTGGTCTCAGGGTGTAGATGTCGGTTCAACTGCAGCATCACGAAGCTTTGGTATCTCCCTGAACGCAAAATTCTAATTAAAAATTTACGAACATCATGAAAAACAAATTCATAATATTAGGTTTGCTCGCTTCGTTAATGACTACATTTAGCGGGTGTTCGGATCAACTGGAGGACAAATTCCTCAGCCCTGAGAAGTCTACGGATGCCAGTATTCCAGGATTTTTCACCTCCATGCTCAACAATGACAGGATTCGTCCGAGTTACTGGAACACCAGGACTTTTCTCCTTACGCATACTGCTGTATACACGCAAACGGCATTTTTTATGAATGCCAACACGGCATATCAGCAAAGCGATAGCTATACCGATCAGTACTGGACAGATTTTTACGTGTCCGGCTCTAACGGCGGGGGAGTAATGAGTACTTACACAGCAATGCAAGTTGCTTACGAAAATCTTTCTGAAGAAGAAAAAGCCGGTTTTGAAATATTCATGAACGCCGGAAAGGTTGTTTTGATCAATGAAGCCTCAAAAATGGTCGACCTTTGGGGGGATATTCCTTTTTCTGAAGCAGCGAGTCTTATTGAAAACAGTAGCATTCAAAACGGTAAGTTTGATGATCAGCAAGAACTTTACACCACTTTTATCAGCGATCTGAAAACTATAAGCGATTATTTTGCTTCTACGGAGACAACAGCCTCTTTTTCCAAATATGACATTCTCCTGAGCGGGGACGTGAATATGTGGAGAAGATACACCAATTCATTGCGACTTCGATTGCTGATGAGAATCTCTAATGTTGATGAGAGTACCGCACAAACTGCAATCCAGGAAATGCTGAACAACAGTGCTACTTATCCGCTGTTAGATGGTGGTGATAACGGAAATTACAATCCTGCTTCGGAGGACGTTCTTCTTGAACCCCTAACTACCTATATCGATAACCTGAACAGTGCTCTGACAGAGCTACCGAGCCATTATGCACCGGATTACCTGCTCAACACGGCCATGCTTCCCGTAGATGATCCGCGTATTCCTGTGATGTTCGATAAGTTCGGTAAGACAGTAAGCAATAATTTTGTTCCAAACGAAGAATTTAAGGCTATGCCTATAACATTTACTTCTGCACAGCAAGAACAACAATTTGCTAACTATTCTATAGTAGACTCCACGACATTTATGCAAAATCCGAGTCTGCCCGGTATAGTGATGACTGCTTCCGAAGTAAACTTTCTCAAAGCAGAAGCTTATGAAAGATGGGGAGGCGGAGATGCCGGGCAAGCCTATGAAACCGCTATTCAGCAGTCGGTATCTTTCTATTACTATCTCAACAACATCAATGAGACCGGTCTTCCAGTAGAAGAAAAACCCGACGCTAATGTTATTACCGAATTCCTGGCAACATCCGGTGTAGCCTATGAAGGTTCTACCCAGGAAAAGCTGCAAAAAATATGGATTCAGAAATGGTTACATTTAGGGTTCCTTCAATCTGTAGAAGCATGGGCCGAATACAGAAGAACAGGCTTCCCAGAATTGACATTCCCTGAAGCGAATCTCTCAGGTTATCGCACCCCTCCGTCCAGATTGGTTTATCCATCTTCCGAGAAGAACTATAACAGTCAGAACTACCAGGCTGTTCAGGCACAGGATGTACGCGATGGCAAAATATTCTGGGATGTAGATTAATGTTGAAAAAAATAATCACATATTCCGATTACTAATGAAGAAAAGAGGTTGTTAGCATTATAAAACAACCTCTTTTCTTATTAATTTTGAAAAAACTCCCGACAGACAATGAAAGCACTCCGGCATATTTTATGGATCATACTTCTCATAAGTCACTTCCCTGTTACCGCTCAAAAAAAGAATTCCGGGTCTCCTCTTTATAAAAACCCTTCAGCTCTTGTTGAGGATAGAGTAAACGACCTGCTGCAACACATGACCATCGAGGAAAAAGTAGGGCAATTAAGCACACTCCTCGGCTGGGACATGTACAGCAAAAAAAGAAATAAGGTTTCCGAAAGCGAAGTTTTCCGAGAAGCCATACAAGAGCAGCATATCGGTATGCTATGGGCGACACTGCGTGCAGATCCCTGGACAAAAAAAACCCTTGAGACCGGGTTGAACCCTAAGATGGCTGCCCAGGCCACCAATGCGCTTCAGAAATATGCCATAGAACACTCCAGGCTGGGTATTCCCATACTTCTCTCCGAAGAATGCCCTCATGGCCACATGGCTATAGGCACTACGGTATTCCCTACTTCTATAGGACAAAGCAGCACCTGGAACCCTGAGCTCATCAAAGAAATGGCGGCTGTGATCGCCAGAGAAGCCCGCCTGCAGGGAGGACATGTAGGTTATGGCCCCGTACTGGACCTTGCCCGCGAACCCCGGTGGTCTCGAGTCGAAGAAACATACGGAGAAGACCCCGTCCTGAACAGTGAAATGGGAAAAGCCATGGTCGAGGGCTTTCAGGGCACAGACCTGAAAAGCGGAATCAATATCATTTCCACATTAAAACATTTTACAGCTTACGGTGTGCCCGAAGGCGGACATAACGGTAATGCAGTCCATGTCGGCACACGGGATCTCCATCAAAGCTACCTCCCCCCTTTTAAAACTGCTGTTGAAGCAGGAGCCTTATCCGTGATGACCGCCTACAGTTCTGTCGATGGCGTACCCAGTACAGCCAACAATTGGTTGCTCACTGATATCCTCCGTGATACCTGGGGCTTTAAAGGTTTTGTGGTTTCCGATCTCGGAAGTATAGAAGGGCTGCTTGGCAATCATCATACTGCCGCCAGTTTTACGGAAGCAGCTGCTATGGCTGCAAATGCCGGGGTAGATGCCGATCTCGGCGGTAAGGGATTCGGAGAACACCTTCTTCAGGCCATTTCTTCCGGTATGGTTAGCGAAAACACCCTGGACGAAGCCGTAAAACGTGTTCTCCGTCTGAAATTTGAGATGGGACTCTTTGAAAATCCGTATGTCAACCCGGCAAAAGCAGCAAAAGAAGTCCGGAACGCCGAACACGTAGCACTCGCCCGTAAAGTAGCACAACAATCCATCACCCTGCTCAAAAATCAGGATCACCTACTCCCCCTTCGAAAAGATTTGAAAAGGATAGCTGTAATCGGCCCGAATGCCGATAATATTTACAATCAACTCGGCGATTATACCGCTCCCCAGGAAGAAGACAATATCGTCACCGTACTGGAAGGTATAAAAAATAAAGTCGGTGCTTCTGCAACCGTCACCTATGTCAAGGGATGTGCTATACGCGACACTACACAAACAGACATCAGTAAGGCCGTAGAAGCCGCCGAAAATGCGGAAGTGGCCATTGTTGTACTCGGAGGATCAAGTGCAAGAGATTTCAAGACGAAATATATCGATACCGGCGCTGCTACGGTAGACAGTGAAAACAGCAAAGGAATAATCAGCGATATGGAAAGCGGCGAAGGTTATGATCGTTCTACCCTGGACCTGCTCGGAAACCAGATCGCTCTGCTTCAGGCCATCGTGCGTACCGGTACCCCTACCGTGCTGGTACTCCTTAAAGGACGTCCGCTTTTGCTCAACTGGCCTTCCGAACATGTGCCCGCTATTCTCGATGCCTGGTATCCCGGTCAGGAAGGTGGAAACGCCATTGCCGATGTACTTTTCGGCGATTACAATCCCGCCGGAAGATTACCCGTATCCGTTCCTAAATCCGTAGGGCAGATTCCCGTATACTACAATGCATTATTTCCCGTAAAACACAATTATGTCGAAGAAGATGCCGAACCCCTTTACAGTTTCGGACATGGACTCAGCTATACCGATTTTGAATATGACAACCTCAGCATGGAGATGCTGGAAAAAGATGATGATATCAGAGTTAGTATACGTTTCGAAATAAAAAACACAGGCAATACGGATGGCGATGAAGTTGCACAACTTTATCTCCGTGACATGGCAGGTTCTGTGGTGACACCTCAAAAACAGCTCAAGGCGTTCCGGAGAGTACATCTGAAAGCAGGTGAACGGAAAACCGTAGAATTCGAACTCGAAGCAAAAGACATGATGTTGTGGAATGTCCGGCAGGAATGGGTCACCGAGGCAGGAACCTTCTCTGTAATGATAGGAGCCTCCTCGAAAGACATCCGGTTAAAGGACACCTTTAAAGTTTCCCGCACCATCAAAATAAAAAAATAAAATATGTCCCAGGTTCTTATATTCGGAAAGGAAAGCCATAGTGGTAAACACGAAACCGGCCGTTTGTGCACCGGTAAAACTATCCCGAAGAACCCCCGGGCGATTTCAATTATAGATTTTTCAGGCTAATTCAACGCAGCCTTAATGATTATCAATATTAAAAAATACATCCTCCATGAGCTTTTACAGGAAAACAGCATTAGCATGCTTAGCAGGTCTTGGCCTGGGGCTTTCTGCCCGGGCACAGGAAAACAATTTACACCAGAGATCTACCATTTACGAGCCCCCGAAAGATGCTAAAGTCATCGAAAAACTCAACCAATGGGAAGACCAGAAATTCGGGATGATCATCCACTGGGGGATCTACGCAGTTCCGGGAATTATAGAATCCTGGTCTATATGCTCCGAAGACTGGATAGAGCGTGACAGTACAATAAGTTATAACGATTACAAAAAATGGTACTGGGGACAAAGTGAAAAGTTCAACCCCGTCAATTTCAATCCGGAGCAATGGGCAGATGCTGCTGATGCCGCAGGAATGAAGTATCTGGTATTCACGACAAAGCACCACGACGGGTTTAACATGTTCGACACCAAACAAAGTGACTACAAGATATCTAATGGCCCCTTTGCAGATAACCCAAAGGCGGATGTAGCCAAATATGTATTTGATGCCTTCAGGAAAAAAGGTTTTATGATCGGTGCTTATTTTTCCAAGCCCGACTGGCATTCGGAATATTACTGGTGGCCCAAATATGCTACTGCAAACCGCAACAACAATTACGATATCCGGAAAAACCCCTGGCGTTGGAATAAGTTCAAGGAATTTACCTTCAACCAGATTTCAGAACTCATGCACAATTACGGAAGTATAGATATTTTATGGCTCGATGGGGGCTGGGTGCGTCCTAAAGAGACGGTCAATGAAGAAGTGATATCCTGGGGTGCTCCGATCCCCGAATGGAGCCAGGATATCGATATGCCCAAAATAGCTGCTATGGCACGCGAAGCACAACCCGGACTGCTCATGGTAGACCGCACTGTTCACGGACGTTTTGAAAATTACCAGACCCCGGAACAACGTATTCCCGATGCCAAAATAGACAATCCCTGGGAAAGCTGTATGACGCTCGGTAACGCCTGGGGATACGTACCCGGAGACACCTTTAAATCCACTCCAAAAGTCATCCATTCCCTCGCCGAGATCGTTGCCAAAGGAGGAAGTCTGCTCCTCGGTGTAGGACCTAAACCGGACGGGACACTTCCGGAGGAAGCTATAAAAAGACTGGAGGATATCGGAAAATGGATGGCTACCAACGGTGAGGCTATTTACAACACCCGTAGTGTCGAACATTACCAGGACGGAGATACGTACTTTACACAAAATAAGGAAAAGAAAAAAACCTATGCCATCGTGTGTCTTCAGGAAAACGAAGCAACTCCCGCAACCATTACCTGGAAAGGTAATCTACCCAAAAAAGGCAGTCGTGTAAAATTGCTGCAGACCGGGAAAAATGTCAAATGGGAACTAAACGGAGATGAAGTGAAAGTCACTGTGCCGTCTTCTATAAAAGGAAAAAAAGATGTAGCCGCACTCGCATTCTCTTTCAAAACCATATAATCTAAAAACAGTACAATGAAAACGTATTCCCTTCTCTCCGCTCTTGGCCTACTTTTTATCCTTATTTCCTGTAAGGATACCGCCATAAAAGCCACACCTCCCCAGGCCATCGGCCCGGTTCCTTCCCCTGCACAACTGGCCTGGCAGGAGATGGAAATAAATGCTTTTATCCATTTTACCACAAATACTTTTACAGGCAAAGAATGGGGATACGGGGATGAAAGCCCATCGATCTTCAATCCCTCAGACATGAATCCCGATCAATGGATCGGGGTGCTGAAAGAAACAGGATTCAAAGGTGTAATACTCACCACCAAACATCATGACGGATTCTGCCTCTGGCCAAGTAAGTACACGACACATTCCGTAAAAAACAGTCCTTATAAAAACGGGAAAGGTGATGTCGTGAAAGAAGTCTCCGAAGCCTGCAAACGGTACGGTATGAAGTTTGGAATTTATCTCTCGCCCTGGGACCGGAACCGTTCCGATTACGGGCAACCTTCATATATTACCTATTACCGTAATCAACTGGAAGAGCTTTTCACCAATTACGGACCTGCATTTGAAATGTGGTTTGACGGTGCCAATGGTGGTGACGGCTATTATGGAGGGGCGCGGGAAACACGTAATATCGACAGGAAAACCTATTACCACTGGCCGGAAACCCTGGATATGGTCCGCGCATTGCAACCCGAGCCACAGGTTTTGTTTTTCAGTGATGCCGGTCCCGATATCCGATGGGTAGGCAATGAAGAAGGACACGCCGGAAAAACCAATTGGAATACCATTTCAAACGATACGCTTTATGCAGGAAAAGCGGGCATAAACGACCTGCTGGCCTCAGGCTCGGAAGACGGCACACGGTGGATCCCTGCCGAAGTCGATGTTTCCATCCGCCCCGGTTGGTTTTATCACGAAGAGGAAGATCACAGTGTAAAAACGGCAGAACAGTTATTCGATATTTATCTGAGTTCCGTAGGACGGGGCTCCAACCTGCTTTTGAATATACCTCCGGACAGACGCGGACTGATCCATGAAAACGATGTTAAGGCACTCCGGGAGTGGCGCAAACTACTCGATAAAAGGTTGGGCAACAACCTCGCCTTCAAAGCATCGGCTACAGCCAGCTCATTCCGGGCCGGTTCGCCGCAATATGCCGCCTCTAATGTTACCGACGGAAAAAAGGACACCTATTGGACCACAGATGATGACACCAGCACGGGCTCCGTGGAAATTCGGCTGGAAGCAGCAAAGGATATTTCCTATATCGTACTCCAGGAGTACATAGCCCTCGGGCAAAGAGTCCGGTCCTTTACTGTAGAAGCCTGGAAGGAAAACGGCTGGAAAACCATCACAGAAGCCACCACTATCGGCTATAAAAGAATCCTGAAAACAGGAGACCTGAATACGGATAAAATCCGGGTAAATATCACCGGCGCCAAGGCCTGTCCATTAATTTCCAATATAGAAATCTACTAAAACAAAAAAGAGGAACTAAGTCAGAGTTCCTCTTTTTTGTTTTGTATATATTTTCTCCTTAGTCTTCCGTAATCAGTGCCTGGTGCACCGGGTAACCGGTAGTCCCGCTCGGAAATGCTATGCCTAACAATGCTGCAATAGTCGGAGCTATGTCATTGATATGTGTTTCCTCTACGGTACTTTTTCCTTTACGGATACCCTTCCCGAAAAACAGAAGCGGTGTATGCGTATCATAATTCAGAGCCGAGCCGTGTGTGGAGCCGGTCTTAGGATAAGAAATTACCGCAGGGGCCAATACATAGAGTACATCTCCCGACCTTTTCTGGTTATATCCCCGCTGCAGTAATCCTGTGATCCGCTCGTTAAATTCGGCCTCTGTAAAAACATGAGCGGCAAAAGCCTTCTCCACATCTTTATATTTCATAACTTCCTCCACGAAATCGTCCTGAAGGTCACGGATACGCAGTTTGTTATCGCCCGCTACCTTATGATCTATAAAGATCTGAAAATTGGATATATTGGAGATTAATCCATCCACACCATATTTTTCTTTGGCAAAATTCTTCATGTGGAGCGTAAAATTCAGTTGATCGAAATATCCTGCGGGAATCTTGAGGGATTGCAGATAGGAAGGCACCTGTACGGCAGCATGATCGGCGGTCAGGAATACGGTGTACTCCCCTTTACCTACTTTTTCATCGAGTTCGGAAAGTAACCTGGCAATATCCTTATCCAGCCGAAGGTATGTGTCCTGTACTTCTTTGGAGTTAACGCCGAAACGATGGCCTACATAGTCGGTCGCGGAAAAACTGACAGCGAGAAAATCGGTAATATCGTCCTGCCCCAGGGCCTCTCCTTCTATAGCCGCAAGAGCAAAATCCACAGTCATGCTATTTCCATAAGGAACGGATTTGAGGATATCATATCCACCGTTATTTTTCATGATTTTTTTGAGTTCATGTGGAAAAACAGGGGCTTTCTCCCCTTTAAACGGACCTTCATACGCATTGTCATCCGGACCGCTTTCCGCATACGTCTCAATATCGTAGAGCGTATTCCATGTTTTTACATAGCTTTTGGCTTTTCCGGATGTATTGAATTTCTCCACCCATTCCGGAAGTTCTTTCATGTAATACGAACTGGTAATCCACTTTCCTTCATCCTTTCCGTGAAACCAATATGCAGCATTAGCGGCATGTCCTGCGGGCAAAATTGCTCCTCTGTCTTTAAGGGCTACTCCTATAACTTTACCCCGCAACTCGGTAGCCAGACGTAACTGATCGGTAACCGTAGTCGTTTTCATTCGGTGCGGAGACATCTTTCCGGCGTCGGATGCAGTTCCTACCGATTCCATGGAATCGTCCTGTGCACAATACACCATCTGATCCAGCTCTTTATCATACCAATCGTTAGCGATAATACCATGTATCGCAGGAGTTGTTCCCGTATAGACAGAAGTATGCCCGGGCCCCGTATAGGTAGGCACGTAATTGTAGTGGTTATTACGACAGTTATAACCGTCGTTGACCAGGCGTCTGATACCGTCATTACCATACTTCTCCCAGAACCGGGTGATGTAGTCATAACGCATCTGATCTACGACAATACCCACCACGAGCTTTGGCTTTACATAAGGACCTTCTTCGGTTTGTGCTTTGGAACTAAACACTGCAAGCGTACACCATAATACCGCAGCTATTGATTTTCTCATAACATTTGAAATTTTAAGACTTGTAAAAGTAAAAAGTTCTCATTAAAATCGGGTTACCTGCAGATTATTTAACGTCAAATTGCAGGCAACCGGAAAAAAATGATCTGTCCGAAATAAAACAGACTAACATTATTTTTTTACTTTAGTTGCTATATCTTTACCGTATGAAGTATTTTGAAGCCATTGGCAAGTATTTTTTAATGATACGGGAGGTATTTCTCAGACCCACGAAGTGGAGTATCATGAAAAACCTCATCCTGAAAGAAATTGATGACCTGGTATTTGGCTCCCTGGGTATCATGATCTTCATATCTTTTTTCGTGGGCGGTGTAGTAGCCATACAGACAGCGCTCAATATGGACTCTCCATTACTCCCAAAGTATCTTGTAGGTTTTGCCACGCGCCAATCGGTTATTCTGGAATTTGCTCCTACGTTTACTTCTATTATCATGGCGGGTAAAGTAGGGTCTTATATTACATCCAGCATCGGTACAATGCGGGTTACGGAACAGATCGACGCATTGGAGGTTATGGGAGTAAATGCCCTCAATTATCTCGTATTTCCCAAAATATCTGCAATGCTACTATATCCTTTTGTGATCTCGATCTCAATGTTTCTCGGCATTTTCGGCGGATGGGCTGCAAGTGTTATGGGAGGCTTCAGTACGAGCGTAGAGTTTATCGACGGACTCCAGATAGATTTCAAGCCTTTTCACGTGTTCTATGCTTTTACAAAAACCATCATTTTTGCTTTTATATTGGCAACTATACCGTCTTTTCACGGTTTTTACATGAAAGGAGGCGCCCTGGAGGTAGGTAAGGCCAGCACCACGTCTTTCGTTTGGACCAGTGTGGCTATTATTATTATCAATTATATCATAACACAAATGTTACTGGGCTGATGATCGTTGTAGAAAATTTACATAAATCCTTTGACGGGACCCCTGTACTAAAAGGAATTTCAACCACTTTCGAGAAAGGAAAGACCAATCTTATCATAGGGCAAAGCGGTTCGGGAAAGACCGTTTTTCTGAAATCGCTCCTCGGACTATTTACACCCGAAGAAGGTAATATCATCTATAACGGAATCACGTATTCCGAAATGGATGACGATCAGAAAAGGGAACTCCGTCAGCAAATGGGAATGGTATTCCAGGGAAGTGCGCTTTTCGACTCCATGAGTGTACAGGAAAATGTAATGTTTCCCCTTAAGATGTTCTCAAAGGCCCCGTTAAGTGAAATGCAGGATCGGGTCGATTTTGTATTGAACAGGGTGAAACTCACGGATGCACACCATAAATTTCCTTCCGAAATTTCCGGCGGAATGCAGAAACGTGTAGCGATTGCAAGAGCCATTGTTAATAAACCCCAGTATCTGTTCTGCGATGAACCCAACTCCGGACTGGATCCGAAAACAGCTATTATCATCGACAACCTCGTACAGGAGATTACTCAGGAATACGATATCACCACGGTTATTAATACACACGATATGAACTCTGTTATGGAGATCGGAGAAAAGATCGTTTTCCTGAAGGATGGTCACAAGGCCTGGGAAGGGAGTAATAAAGAGATTTTCAGGACAGACAATGAAGCCGTGACCAATTTTGTATATTCATCAGAACTTTTTAAGAAGGTACGCCAGATGTATATCGAAGAAAGAAACTAAGTACGAAACCTAATTTGGTTGTCCCATAAAAAAACCGGGATCTTTACTATTCAGATCCCGGTTTTTATTTAGTTCAATTCTTTCACTTCTACTTTATCATTGGAAGTTTTGAGTTCCAGCCAGCCTTTCAGCTTCTGGTATTCCTTATCGCGTTGTGCTTTAGGAGCAGATTCTTTCCACTTCACGGTAAAGGCCGGTACCGTATCCATTTTGGAAAAGTCCGTTCTGATCTCATTCGAAAAACCAAACTCTTCCACCCCGTCATACAACACTTTGGCTTCTGCACTCAGATTGGCAAAATCGACATTATAAGTAAGCTTGCGCAACCTCCGGACTTCTGCTTCCAGAAACTGTATTTTCTCCGTAGTATTTACCAGTTCGCGCTTACTCGACTCATACAGTTCATGAACATAATCGAATTTTTGCTGCGAGTCGTTCTGCCCTCCCTGTACAATCCGCAATTGGGCATTTTTCAGTATCGGATATTCCGATTCTTTCTGGTTTTCCCAGGTACTGATTACGTTTTCCGGAATAATTTCATCTCCCATGAAAACGAGCTCTATCGTGGATGTACCATTTCGCTGATAGTTGATTTCCGAAAGGTTCTCCAGGAACATGCCCCCCTTGGTAAACTGGTACGGCGCTACTACGGTACGTACAAATTTACGTGCATCATTACGAAAACGCGACTCTTTCCAGACGTTAAAGAAGGTGTACCCCGCAGGGATCATCACTATAATAGCAATCAAAGAAGCCACTCTCGAAATAAGCCTTCTCCGGGCCGAATTCACATACCGTACCATAGGAAATCTCAGGATTTTCAAGACCAGGAATGTTGCCAATCCTATAAATATGGTATTGATTAGGAACAGGTACATGGCTCCCATGGCATATTCCCAATTGGCTATGGCCAGGCCGAAACCTACGGTACATAACGGAGGCATCAAAGCCGTCGCGATAGCAACTCCAAATATTACACTGGCAATAGTTCCTTTTTTAGCCCGTGCAATAACAAGGGCCAAACCACCGAAAAAGGCGATCAGTACATCCCGGATATCAGGTGCCGTACGTGCAAGTAATTCGGATGACTCATCGCGTAACGGGAAAAACCGGAAAAACAGAAAGGCGGTAAGAATACTCAACCCTACCATGACCAGGAAATTCTTTACGGATCTCCTTAAAGTATCCACATCGTTTATCGCTATAGACATCCCCATACCCAATATAGGTCCCATAAGCGGGGAAATTAACATCGCTCCGATAACTACTGCTGTAGAATTGGCATTAAGCCCTATGGATGCAATGAATATCGAACATATCAAAATCCAGGAGTTGTGCCCTTTGAAAGGTATATCATTTTTGATATGTTCTATGGTCGTCTCCTGGTCTGTGTTGGAACGGATATCCAGAAGCTCTCCAAAAAAGGCTTTAAGACTCCCTAACAACCCGGAAAAGTCCTTTTTTACCTTTTCCGAACTGTTGTTCTGACTGCCTTCTTTCTTTTCCTCAGGCTGCACAGACGAATTATCTTTTTTCTGCATAAATTACTATATTAAATCTTCACCAAACTTTTGTTTAACTTTCTGTAATACTTCTTTTATACGCTGTTCTTTCTGCTTGGGGTAGATCAGTAATACTTTCTTTTTTTCGATAACTATATAATCGTCCAGACCATCGATAACAACAAGTTTTTTTCCACTGGTACGGATCATGTTATTTCCGGAATTCTCAATCAGTGTCCTGGCATTCACCACGGCATTACCGCAATCGTCCTTGGGTAACTTATCATAGAGCGAACCCCAGGTACCGAGGTCATTCCAATCAAAGCCGGCCGGCAATACATGAATATTATCAGAGTGCTCCAAAATCGCGTAGTCGATGGAAATATTATCGGCCTTACCGTAGTTTTTCCGGATAAACGTTCTTTCTGCCAGGGTATTGTATTTCGGTATCCCCTTAGAGAACAAACGGTACATTTCGGGCTGTAAATGCTCGAAAGCCTTGAGGATACTTTTCACACTCCAGATGAATATCCCGGCATTCCACAGGTAGTTTCCCTGCCGGAGAAATTCCTTGGCAGTAGCATAGTCCGGTTTCTCCGTGAACTTTTTCACTTTACAGACATCGTGCCCATTATTACCGGATTCCCCATCATATTCGATATAACCATACCCTGTATTCGGGAAAGTGGGTGTGATTCCCAGAGTCATCAGAATATCGCGCTCCGCACATTCTGCAAAGCAACGTTTTACATCCCCGGCAAAAATATCCTCCTGTTCAATCCAGTGATCACTGGGGGCAACGAGGATTACCGCATCCGGATTTTCCTTTCGGATCTTCATGGATGCATATAAAATACAGGGAGCGGTATTGCGCATTTCAGGCTCCAACAACAACTGCCCGGGATTGGCTTTGGGTAGTTGTTCCAGGACCAGGTCTTTATAGCGTTCATGTGTAAGGATACAGATATTCTCTTCCGGAATTACCTTGCTGAGCCTGTTAAATGTTTTCTGGATCAGGGTTTCTCCCGTGCCAAGCATATCGTGAAACTGCTTGGGAAGTTCTGTGGTACTTACCGGCCAGAATCGCGAACCGATTCCCCCGGCCATTAATATTGCATAGTAATTTTTACTCAATTCAAACTGGTTTTCAGTTATTTAAAGTCAATCATTTTTTATACTTCCGGCCCTAATCGGTTTTATGGGTCCGGTAGAAGTTCTACTTCCGCATTCGGATTAAACAGGTAAATCCTTCCCGATGAAATCTCCACACATTCGTAACGTTTAATCTTCTTTTGCCCTTTACGGAAAATCTTTCCATTGTATATACGAAAAAAACTTCCGTACGGGAGTTCAAATATATAGTTTTTATCGTTCTCCGGGTCGAATTGTTTCAAAGCCAGGGCAAGAGAAGCATCGGTGTCACTGCTCGCCCTCGGATTCCTGAAGTGCCTTGCCAGCAGGGGCAGGATACTGTCCGGAAATATCGCCGGGTTTATAAAAGGGAGCATCAGCCTACGGAACGTAGACTTCCACTCCACGCCGTGGGGTTTGATCCGCATACCGTATTCTCTGAATGCTACCAGGTGTGCCACCTCGTGGACAAGGGTAATAAGAAACTTGTATCTGTTCAGGCTGGCATTCACCGTGATCTGGTGCATACCATTGGGCAAACGCCGGTAATCGCCATGCCTGGTTACCCGTTCGTTTACGATCTTGAGGTAGACCCCATTATCCCGAATCAGTTCAAAACATGGTGTTACTGCACGTTCCGGCAGGTATTTTCTTAAAATATCTCTCACTTCCTGATCTGCATGTGAATTTCTTTAGCGGTATATCCGGAGCTATTATCTGCCCGGTATTGTAGGTCTTCTAAGGGGTCGAACTGGACACTTGTAAAAGCTTGCCATTATAAAATTTATTGCCCTTCAAAGCAAAGTCGAAGATATACGAAGCCATTTCGGATGCGGAGAGCGGAGCCTTATAACCCGGGAAGGCTTCCTCCAGCATTTCTGTCTGTACCGCACCTAAGGCAAGAACATTAAATGAAGGACCTGTTCCTTTATACTCTTCAGCCAAAAGCTCGGTAAGTGTTATGACAGCACCTTTGGCCGAACTATAAGCGGCAAGTCCGGGGAACTTCACACTACCTTGTACCCCACCCATACTACTGATATTGACGACATGCCCTTCAACGCTCATAAAAGGGAGTACCTTACGGATGACCTCCGCAACGCCAAAAACATTGACGCGGTATACCTCCTCAAACTCTTCGGGAGTAATATCCGTAAAAGGCTTATTCACCAGTTTACCTGCATTATTGATCAATATATCCACCTTACCTCCCCATTCTTCCTTGACAAAATGTGCAACCTTTTCCAGGTCTCCTTTTACGGCAAGGTCAAAAATAAAAGCGGTAATACCGGGATGATTTTTCTCCAGCACCGGACGGTCATTTCTTGAAAGCGCCAGCACTTTGTGCCCCTGATCCGCAAAAATTCCTGCCAGTTGAAGCCCGATTCCCCTACTGGTACCTGTAATAATAACGTGTTTCATGTGTAGAATACCATGCCGGTGAGAATAACTTCCTGCCAACAGGAAATTCAGATTCCATCCGGCACGTAAATTTATTTGTTTACAAAGGTGATTTCTTCCGAATCGGCATTGGCCATTTTTTCCAATATCGGTATCATATCCGAAATAAAGGAAGTCATGTGCTCTATATCCATAAGACCGGCCTCATCTCCCACTTTATGATAGTGTTCGAAGTTCGTGAAATCGAAGGTGCAGACTGTTTGAGCGGGGACATCGAATTCCAGGAAGAAGGGATAATTATCCGACCTTTTGAACAGTTGAAATTCTTTGGCCTTAGGCAAAAAACCTATGAGGTTTTTCCCGGCATAAGCATTCATTTTATCGGCCATATTAGTATCTTCATATCCTGTGATATACGCCGTATAATCGGCCTGCATAGGCACTCCTATCATTTCCAGGTTTACCATAGTGTACAGGTTGAATTTATCGGCACGCAGTTTTCGAGCCAGATGGCGCGATCCCAGGAGACCTTTTTCTTCAGCTGAAAACAGCACAAAGAGCAGGCTTCTCCTGTTAGTCCGGGTATCACCGAAGTACTTGGCCAGTTCCAGCACCCCGGTAGTCCCCGAGGCATTATCATTTGCACCATTGGCAATAACATCATCACCTTCTCCCGTATCCTGAATACCGATATGATCGTAATGTCCTCCGATGATGATAAACTCGTCTTTAAGTTCGGGGTCGTTCCCTTCCACATAGCCTACGATATTATATGCGGGCTCCTTAAAATTCTCCAGCGTATCACGGTAAGAGGTGAAATAGGGTTTTACACCGTGCGCAGCAAATACCTGCTCTATGTACTGTGCCGCTTTTTCTATACCAGGACTTCCGGAATCCCGTCCCTCCAGTTCATCGGAAGCCAAATATTCAAGCGTTTCCCGAACATCGTCGGCACTGACCTCGTATTTTTCTGGAGCTTGCACAGCCTGGGCATTCAATCCGAAGATCAGTCCACAGCAGCATACGACAGCATAAAGATATTTTTTCATGTAGAAAATTTTTATAGTTGTACTGGCTAAAATATATAAAAAATCCCGTTCCTTATAAATCGTGGAACGGGATTTCTCGTAATTATTTTATCTTTAAGGCTACTACGCCAGCATCGTTACCGGATTTTCCAGGTAATGCTGTAGAGTCTGCAGGAACTGTGCTCCTGTTGCGCCATCTACAGTGCGGTGATCACATGCAAGTGTTACTTTCATCGTGTTACCTACAACGATCTGTCCATTCTTAACCACCGGTTTCTGCACGATCGAACCTACGGAAAGGATCGCGGAATTAGGTTGGTTGATAATGGAAGTAAACTCCTGAATACCAAACATTCCGAGATTGGAAACAGTAAACGTACTTCCTTCCATTTCCTGAGGAGTCAGCTTTTTGTTTCTGGCTTTTCCGGCAAGTTCTTTTACCTGCGCTCCGATCTGGCTTAGGGTCATCTGATCCGTAAAGCGCACTACGGGCACTACAAGACCTTCTTCTACAGCTACGGCCACCCCGACATGTACGTGATGATTGTATACCGTAGTATCGCCTTTCCACGAGGTATTTACCTGCGGATGTTTTTTCAACGCCATGGCGCATGCTTTCACAACCATGTCATTAAAAGAAACTTTGGTATCGGGCAGTGCGTTGATCTGTCCTCTCGAAGCCATGGCATTGTCCATATCCACTTCGATAGTGAGGTAATAATGCGGTGCGGTAAATTTGGACTCTGCCAGACGTTTGGCAATAGTTTTCCGCATTTGCGAATTCTTCACCTCTTCAACACTTTCTTCTCCTGCGGGCACAAAAGGCATAGCTTTGGCAGCCGGTGCAGCAGCTTGTCCTTTGGATTCGGATGCAGCAGGAGCAGCCGGTGCAGCTTCTTCCTTATACCCTTCTATATCCTTCTTGACGATTCTTCCGTTCTCACCGCTTCCTTTAACCTTAGACAGGTCAATTCCCTTGTCTTCTGCCATTTTCTTGGCAAGCGGAGAAGCAAATATCCGTCCTCCGTCTGAAGTACTTTGCGATTTTTCCCCGGAATCATCTTTAGTTTCTTCTTTTCCGGAAGCCTTGTCTTCTGATTCTTTTTTGGCAGCTTTACCTTTTTTGGCACCTCCACCGGAAACAGCAGCAAGAACCGCGTCCACATCCGTCCCGTCAGGACCTATAACAGCAAGCACTGCATCTACCGGAGCCGACTCACCTTCCTGTATTCCTATATGCAACAGGGTCCCTGAATAGAACGATTCGAATTCCATCGTAGCCTTATCGGTTTCGATCTCGGCAAGAATATCACCTTCCTCGACCTTATCACCTACTTTCTTTAACCAGCTTGCTACGGTACCTTCTTCCATAGTATCGCTCAGTCTTGGCATAGCTACAACTTCAACGCCTTCCGGAATTTCTCCGGATGTTTCTTCAGGTGCTCCATCCCCGGCTTCAGCTTCTTTTTCAGAAGAGGCCTCTTCCTTGGTTTCTTTATCCTCCTTAGCTTCAGATTTAGCCTCAGACGAACCGCCACCGTCGATCAGGGAAGAGATATCTTCACCTTCTTCTCCCACGATAGCGAGCAACGAATCTACGGGAGCCCCGTCACCTTCTTCTATTCCGATGTGCAACAACGTGCCCGAATAGAATGACTCGAACTCCATCGTAGCCTTATCGGTTTCTATTTCGGCCAGGATATCGCCTTCTTCTATTTTGTCTCCTACTTTTTTCAGCCATTTTGCCACGACACCCTCTTCCATGGTATCGCTCAATCTCGGCATGTTAATTACTTCAGCCATAAGAACTATAATTTATGAGGTAAAAACGGATAATCTTCCTGGGCGTACACCACATCGTACATCACATTCTTATCCGGATACGGTGACTCTTCTGCAAATTTCTCACATTCTTTCACCAGGTCTTTCACCTTTTTATCTATTGCTTCGATCTCTTCTTCAGTAGCGTATTTCTTCTCTTTGATCACATCCAGCACCTGGGTAATAGGGTCTATTTTCTTGTACTCCTCCACCTCTTCTTTGGTTCTGTAGTGCTGGGCATCACTCATGGAATGCCCTCTGTAGCGGTATGTTTTCATCTCCAGGAAAGTAGGTCCTCCGCCGCTTCGGGCTCTTTCTACAGCTTCGTCCACAGCTTCTGCCACTTTTACGGGGTTCATTCCGTCTACCGGACCGCAAGGCATCTCGTACCCGAGGCCGAGTTTCCAGATATCGGTAGTATGTGCAGTCCTCGCTACGGAAGTTCCCATGGCGTAACCGTTGTTCTCACATATAAAAACGACGGGGAGTTGCCACAACATAGCCAGGTTAAAGGTTTCGTGAAGCGATCCTTGACGGACAGCTCCATCTCCCATATAGCAAAGCGTTACCGCATCTCTTTTGAAGTATTTATCGGCAAAAGCCATACCTGCCCCCAGCGGGATCTGTCCTCCTACGATACCGTGGCCACCGTAGAAACCTTTTTCTTTGGAGAAGATGTGCATAGATCCTCCGAGACCCTGAGAAGTACCTGTACCCTTACCGTAAAGTTCCGCCATTACCCTTTTGGGATCTACTCCCATACCGATGGGCTGAACGTGGTTCCGGTACGCCGTTATCATTTTGTCTTTCGAAAGGTCTATAGCATGGAGCGATCCTGCAAGGACGGCTTCCTGACCGTTGTATAAATGAAGAAATCCTCTAACTTTTTGTTGAATGTAAACCGCCGCCAGCTTATCTTCGAACTTTCTCCAGAACAGCATGTCTTCGTACCACTTCAGGTACACTTCTTTTGTGATCTTTTTCATGTGTTTAATTTTTTTAGCGATCAGAATACACTATGCCTGCTGGTGTCGGGAGGGTTTGCGTATCCGGGATTGCTCTACGCACACAAATTCTTCTTGACTGCGATCGTACAGGTCAAAAAAAATCCACGTCCGCTTCATCAAATATCTTAATTAGTCTTTAAATTGATGTCGCGCCCCAAATTCTTAAAAAGGGACTTTTTAATTGCGAGTTACAAAAGTAACATTTTCGATAAAAGTGAAAAAACGAAAAGAAGAGTTTTATTTTCCTTTTTTGTTAAATTAGGAAAAGTTCCCAGCGGAAGCTCCCGGAAAGAAAAATATAGCCCGAAAAGGCCGTGAATTTTGTACGAAAAGGCGGGACTTTCAGTCGCTACTCTAAAGGTTCGATTTATCGAACAACAATGGCAAAAGATCTTTTACGGAAAGTGATTTTACCACTTTTCCGGCTTCCCCCATAAAGTACAACTCGATAAACTCTGACTGTTTCACTTCGTACTCCGCCAGGCTTTGCCTGCAGGCTCCGCAAGGTGGTATCGGGGTAAGTACCGTACGGTTGTCCGAAGCCGCCGAAATAGCTATGGCACGGATTTTCACTTCCGGGTACAGCGCCCCGGCCTGAAAGACCGCAACACGCTCCGCACATAAGCCCGAAGGATAAGATGCATTCTCCTGATTACTACCGATAACGACTTCTTCGTTATCCAGGAGCAACGCCGCACCTACCTTGAAACGGGAATACGGCGCATACGCTTTTTTCCGGGCCTCTACGGCCTTTTGCATAAGAATACGAATATGCTCGGGAAGCTCATCGGCATCATCATACACAACCAGTCTGGATGTTATCTCCACTTCTTTCATAATAGTTCTTTAAAATTCGGTAAAGTTGTCCCCAAAATTAAACCGTAACGAGAAACGCAGGGTATTTTCCAAAGGATTTTGCACCCTGGATGTCGAAAACAGGTAAGACAGGTCGATCGTCGTGGAATTGAATGTAAAACCGGCGCCGAGGGAAAAGAATTTCCGCGCCCCCTTATCATTACTCTCATTAAAATACCCGGTACGCAAAGCGAAGACCTGCTGGTACATATACTCCAGCCCCAACCCCCAGGTAATTTCTTTGAGTTCCTCGCTGAACCCGCCCGGGGCATCCCCGAACGAATCGAATATTCCGCCTACAAAACCTTTGTTATAATAATCATCTTCCATATTTATAACACCATCACCATTGGAATCGCTCGGCGTGGGCACGAGATATTTATTAAATTCCAAAGATGTCATCAACCTGTTATCGGCATCAAAAATAAAATCGAAACCGGCACCGATCCCCAGATTTGTCGGTAAAAATTCCTCCTGCGTATTATCACTGCTGTAACTGATCTTGGGGCCTACATTAGAAATATTGAATCCTCCCCGCCATCTACCGTTAAAATTGGCATAGGCAATCTCGGGCGACTGATAATAACCGGCAATATCCACGGCAAAAGAATTGGCTGCCCTGGCATCTACAGCTCCTTCTACTTCGGAAAGGCGCAAATCGGAACGCAGGTATCTCCCTGCCACTGCCATCGAAAATTGCTCACTGAGTTTCAAAGCATACGATCCGTCCAATGCTATTTCATTGGGTTTAACCTCCCGAGCCTGGTCGAACGCAGTCTGCCGGAACTCAAAACCTCCCAATCCGTAATAACGTAAACTGAAAGCAAACGCACTCCGCTCGTTCACCCTTTTGTAAAAATTCAGGTTGAGCAATCCCATATCATCTACCAGTTCGGTCAGATATGGCGTATAACTCATAGCTACCCCGTACTGGGTTTCGGAAAAAACGTATTTCGCAGGATTCCATTGCTGCGAGAAAACATCCGGCGAAGTAGCGATTCCGACATCAGCCATACCGGCAGATCTGGCATCGGCCGCAACCCGAAGAAAAGGCATGGCAGGATTTATGGGGCGATATTCGTTATTCTGAGCCCGTAGCACGGACAGTGTAAGAAAAGTAAAGATAATAAGGGTATATATTTTTTTCATGTCAGGATTGGTAGATTTGTAACAAATATAGTCCATAATTACAGTTAAACAAGTCCGTTTCACAACACAATTATACATTTTTTAACGTCATTTTTAACAAAATCTTGTATATATTTTCTTTCTTTTTTAAGATAATTTTAAGCTGGTGCACCTCACAGTCCTCCCGGGCATCATTCTTACTGCCTCTAACCATCCCCGGACAGAAGCCGGCAAGTATTATATTTTTTAACCTCTCTATATAATAATCAAGGGGCTTTGTCGTTATTACAAGTGTCTTATTGTCGCAAGTTTTTGCAAAAAGAATTTCGGCATAACAAACTAAAATATTTCGTTAATTGCTATATTGCACGCATATTTCTCGGACAACTCAAATCTTTTTTCTATGAAGATTAATTTTAAACTGTTGGTATTGTGCATTGCTATCACCGGCGGGTTTACAGGATGTAAAAACTCCAAATCGGACTACAAGAATACGTCCAGAGCTACCGGATGGAAAATAAATGACGGTGACGGGGGCTTTGAATACAATACGAACTTTAAAGAACAGGAAACCGCTCCGGGCCTGGTATTTATAGAAGGTGGTACCTTTACTATGGGTAAGGTACAGGACGACATTATGCACGACTGGAATAATACGCCTACTCAACAACACGTACAGTCTTTCTACATGGATGAAACCGAAGTGACCAATCTGATGTACCTGGAGTATCTCGACTGGCTCAAGAAAGTCTTCCCTCCGGGAACACCTATGTACGAAAACGTATACAGCGGAGCGCTGCCGGACACTATGGTATGGAGAAACCGACTCGGATATAACGAAGTGATGACCGATAATTATCTTCGTCACCCTGCTTATGCCAATTATCCCGTAGTGGGTGTAAACTGGGTTCAGGCCGTACAGTTCAGCGAATGGAGGACCGACCGCGTAAACGAGTTGGCTCTTGAGAAAGAAGGTTACATCGCACAAGGCACCAAAAATTCCGTTACCGTAGGTGAGGTCAGCGGAACTTTCAGTACCGGCACTTACCTCATGAACCCCAGAGCTGCTTACGGTGGTAATGTAGACAGCCTGCAGGGTAAGCGGAAAAAAGCTAATGACAGTACCAATGTGTACGCCAAACTTACTTCCGGCGTTATCCTTCCGGGATACCGATTACCCACGGAAGCAGAGTGGGAATATGCCGCCATAGCTATTGTAGGTAACCGGGAGTACAACAACATACGTGGAAGAAAAAAATATCCGTGGGACGGAGAATATACCCGCTCTTCCCGGAAGTCAGCCAAGGGAGACCAACTGGCCAACTTCAAACAGGGACGCGGAGACTATGGTGGTATAGCCGGATGGTCAGACGATGGTGCCGATATTACTGCGGAAGTAAAATCTTATCCCCCCAATGATTTCGGCCTTTATGATATGGCCGGAAACGTAGCGGAATGGGTTGCAGACGTGTATCGCCCGGTAGTTGATGACGAAGCGAATGATTTCAACTATTACAGAGGTAACGTATATACCAAAACCGCAATGAACGACGATGGTACCGTAACCGTACTCGATCCGGACCAGGTAGTTTATGACACGCTTCCCAACGGAAAGATCATCGCCAAAAACCTCCCTGGTTCCGTAGTTAAGGTGCCTATTACGGAAGAAGATGCCTACCTGAGACCTAATTTCTCCAAGAGTGATAACAGGAACTATCGCGACGGGGATTTCAGCTCGTCCCGTTATTTCGACAGGTTCTACGATGAAAGTGAAGCTACCGCAAGTGGAGATACCCGGAAAATGTACAATTCGCCCAAGCACAATATCGAAGTGGATGAAGAAGGTAAAATGGTTATGGAATACGACAAATCCAACAGAAGAACCACACTTATCGGCGATGACGTCCGTGTATATAAAGGAGGTTCATGGAGAGACCGTGCCTACTGGCTCGACCCGGCACAAAGACGCTTCCTGCCGCAGTATATGGCCACGGATTACATCGGTTTCCGATGTGCGATGTCGCGGGTTGGATCTAAAGCAAAACAAAGACGGAAAAGACCAAAAGGTTAATCTGCCAAAATAATAACGTATTATAAGCCCCGGCTCCTTAAACAGGTCGGGGCTTTTTGTTATTTTTACCCTATGAACACAGCAGAACTCTACACCATATATCTGTCTTGTAACAAAGTTTGTACGGACACCCGGAAAATCCAGAAAGGAGACCTATTCTTCGCCTTGAAAGGAGATCGTTTCAACGGCAATGAATTTGCCGGACAAGCCCTGAAAAACGGCGCCTCCTATGCGGTTATCGACGAAAGCAAGTACCGGACCGGGCCGGAAACCATAGTAGTAGATAACGTATTGCACACCCTACAGCAACTGGCCCGTTTTCACAGAAAGGAGACAGGTATTCCTATCATAGGGCTAACCGGAAGTAACGGAAAAACAACTACTAAAGAGCTGATCAATGCGGTCCTCTCTAAAAAATTCCGCACCGTCGCCACGCAGGGGAACCTCAATAATCATATCGGTGTACCGCTCACCCTGCTCTCCATGGATAAGGATACCGAAATGGGAATCGTCGAGATGGGTGCCAATCATTTAAAAGAGATCGAATTTCTCTGTAATATTGCCGAACCGGATTACGGGTATATCACCAATTTCGGAAAAGCACATCTCGAAGGGTTCGGTGGTATCGAAGGCGTGATTAAGGGGAAAAGCGAACTGTACACCAGCCTGATGAAAAGGGAAAAGCTTGTTTTCTATAACGCCGAAGATCCCATACAAACCGAAAGGCTAAAGGGATATCCGCATATTTTCGGGTTTGATACGCTGGGCCATTCCGATGTAAAATTCCGTTTTGTCGAAGCCGATCCTTTTGTTACTCTCGAATATGCCGGGATGCTTGTCCATTCCTCACTTATAGGGCGGTATAACGTGAATAATATCGCTGTAGCTATGACCATGGGGGCCTATTTCGGTATTTCCGCAGAAGCGATCAAAGAAGCTATTGCTTCGTATATTCCGGCCAATAACCGGTCTCAGATCATCACTAAAAACGGCCGCAAGATCATTCTTGACGCTTACAATGCCAACCCAAGCAGTATGAAAGTGGCCCTGGAGAATTTTACCGCACTGCCATATCCCGATAAAACGATCATCATAGGCGATATGTTCGAACTGGGAAAAGAAGCAGAAACAGAGCATCAACATATTGCTGACCAGATCTCGGAATTACCGGAAGGAAGTGTAATCCTTGTCGGTGAAAACTTTTTTCTGACGAAGTCCAAGCATCTCAAATTCCGAAATTTCGAAGCCCTGAGCATGCATTTCTCCGAGATTTCAATCCCCGGAACAACATTGTTCATCAAAGGCTCAAGAGGCATGGCCCTGGAAAGGGTGCTGGATTTACTTTAGGAGTATAAAAACCTACAAACCCGTTGCACGTCTCCTACGTACATGCAACGGGATATTTTTGTTTATGCATTACACTTCCCGTCCCATCAGAGGGTCTGTTCTGGAAGGGTTGCCTGTCTCCACACGACCCGCATAGCGTCTCGCATAGGCTGCCACACCCGAAATGCTCACGGTAAAATCGTACCATCCGAAACTTTCGGATGCAGGCACAACAATCTCACCGGAACTGTTTTTCGCCACTCCGCTGCGGATTTCAGTTTTCTTGTACGCATTGTCCGTCAGTGTAACCACAATATTCCTGTCCGAACGGTTCTGTACTTCCAGTACTATATTTCCGGACAGTTTTTTGAGAAACCTTCCACTTTTTTCATACATGCAGCAAAGCGCCACTCCGGGATCATTTGCATCACCGGTAAACTCCCGGTAAAATCCATTCGGCCCGTAAACCCTAAGATGATAATTTTCATTTTCGAAATGATCCAGGGGCCATTCTTCCCGTATAGTGTCTCCCGCCTTTACTGCAAAAGGCCATGCTTTTACGGCTTCCATAGAGACGCTGCCGTCCTGGACCTCCTGTTTGTACTTTCCGGGTGCATAGACGTGAAAAGGTGCTCCTGCGGCCCTATTTCCAAAAACGGCATCGGCCGCCCGGAATGCGATCTCAAAAGTCTTACGATCCTTTCCGAGTTTACCGTCTGCATAAAGCTCGTATGGTAATGCACAGGACTCCTTAGTCCCTTTTTCCTGCACAGGCATATAAGGTACATCCGGATTTTCCCTGGCTTCACGTATCTGCGCATCGGACAAGGGACTGAAATTAGAAGGCACATCTTTAAAAGATGCATTATATACTTTCTGCATCCACAGGTTCCGGTCTACGAATTCATCATAACGAAAACCGGAAGGATCATAGGGTCGGAATGCCGAGGTCAGATCGCTGCATATGGCACGCCGCCAGGAGCTGATATTGGTTTCCCGCACCTGTTTCCCCATGCGTTTCTCCAACCACTGTTCCATAAACATCAGGGTAGAAGTTATATCACAGACCTCGGAATTCACCCAGCCTCCCCGTGTCCATGGAGAGGCCACGATCAGCGGCACCCTGTATCCGAGCCCTGCAGGACTCTCCCGCGCATCTTCGGGCTTCATACCTTCTTTCCGGAGCTCCTCTTCCATCGTCACGAAATCCTGTGCCGTATCCAAACCTTCGGAATACGCATTTTTATGCCTTGGGTCAGGGGCTACAAAAGGAGGTACATGATCGAAATACCCGTCGTTCTCATCATAGGTAAGTATAAAAACGGTCTTTTTCCATACTTCCGGGTTCCTGGTAAGGATATCCAGCACTTCCGACACATACCATGCACCGTACCAGGGTGCGCTGGGATGGTCCGAAAACTTCTGCGGGGCGACCAGCCAGGAAACGGCAGGCAGCTCCCCGTTATTCACATCGGTCCGGAATTGATGCAGGATGTCTCCCTTCGGGATTTTCAGCGTACGTTCCTCCCCTTTTTCGGAATACGTAATGGTTTCGGTCTTGTGATAATCCGGATCTTCAATATTAGTGGTAAAAGCTTTTCTATGCAGGTTTTTCTGAAAATCGGAAAGCTTTTCAAAATTATCGGGGTTCCACACCCGGAGTTCTTCCGTAATTTTTTCGAGCTGGTTCTTTTTCTGATCCAGCGTATTGCGAAGCTTCTGTGTCTGTGCGGCCGGCAGTCTGCCGATCTCTTTCTGCAACGCTTCGATCTCGCCCGGAAGTTCTTCCCTTCTCTTCTTCAAAAACTGCTGGTGGCCCTTGCTATATCGTACATTAAACTGGGAGAACCACTCCAGGTTGTTGTCTGTAAAATTGGCCAGAAGCGATTCGTCCTCACCTTCCAGTTCGGTTTGCAGACTGATCTCATTTTGGTACACCCGCCAGGATACTCCGTTTTCCTCCAGCCGTTCCGGAAAGGTTTTCCAATTCGCCTCTTTAGTATAGTACACCTCCGAGTTCCTTACATTGGGCGATGCCGTTGGGGATGCCCTGTGCGTTCCGCTCCAGAAAAAAAGACGATTGGTCGTAGTTCCTGTCAGTGATGAGCAAAAATGCTGGTCGAAAACCGTAAAAGCATCGGCAAAGGCATAGTAAAACGGAATATCTTCCCTGTTGTAATATCCGAGCGTAAAAGGAATGTCCTTATATGCTTTTCTCCAGGTTTGTTTTGCAACCAGCCATTTATCGTATTTTCCATGATTACGGGCATCTACCTGGTTTTCCCATGAATGTGGCAGGTCGCCCATCCAGGTTGCTTTGGTTTCCTGCATGTTCAGACGGAACGGCACATAGGTCTCTCCTTTGCTGTTCCGCTGCATCCAAACAGGATTTTTATCGGGCAATGCTATGGCTCGCGGATCGTTGTATCCCCTGACTCCTTTCAACGTGCCGAAACAATGATCAAACGACCTGTTTTCCTGCATCAGCAATACTACGTGTTCCGCATCTTCAAAAGAAGTGCCTTCGTCCGGGTTAATAGCCAGGGCTTTCTGGATAGAAGGTGGGAATGCCATGGTTACCCCCACTCCTCCAGTAAGCAGAGCGGCTTTTTTCAAAAAATCTCTTCTCGTATCCATTTCATATCGTCTTATATATGAAATCAGGAAATGCCGGAGACCAACATTTTGCATCCTCCCGGCATTCCCCGACTCATCACATTATATTATTGCAATATCCACATCAGCTCATTCACATTGTCATTACCGCTGTACTGCCTGTCTATAGCTTCATTCAGATGGGTACTGTTGTAATCCAGTTCATTCTGCGGGTATAGCCACCGAACTGGTAGCCTGTCTGAAGGTATATTTTCGTTGGTTGCAGGATTGACAGGAAATTCCGGATATCCCGTTCTGCGGTTTTCGTAAAACCCTTCCCTCGGCGCCTGCATAAATGTACAAATATATTTTTGCGTAATAATCTGCTCCAGCTGCGCTTCAAAAGTCCCTGCAAACTGTACGGCAGGGGTATTGTCATAATAATTATCAATATAATCCGCATCCATGAGGCGACCGTGATTGAATGCTGCTCTTTCCGGCGTATTTTCAGCTACAAAACTCATGGCAGCCCGAATACCTTCCCGATAAAAACTTTCGGCATTCCCGGAAATCCATCCGCGAATATTCCCTTCGGCAAGCATAAACTGTACTTGTGCATAACTCATTATAAATACCGGTTCTCCTTCCGGGATCTCCTTATACCTGTCATTGATATCCGAATAATCATCGGTAGCGTGAATAGACTGCATATCGGCATAAGGCATGGAGGGGTCCGTTCCTTTATAAGCATCATAATCCGAAACATCGGCGCCTCCTTCTATCGCTACGGGTGAAGGAGCAGCATAGTAGAACAGGCGAAAGTCTTCGAATTCTTTTAACTTATCGATAATAACACTGGACACCATCGGATATATGACCGACTGGTTTCCCAGCTTATAAAAAGGATACATCTGGTTGGCAGCATTGACATAATTCAACTCAAAATTATCCTCATTTCCCTGTATTAACGGGCGATTAGCGACTATATCCGCAAAACGTTCCCGCACCCTCAGGTCCGTGTCGGCAGTTTTCTTATACAAGTATAGCAAGACCTTCAATTCGAAAGCATTTACCGCTTTTCGCCATTGCCCGACATTTCCTTCATAGATCATATCACCTGTAAAATCTTCCCCGGCTGCGAAAAGGGCATCTGCTTCATCCAATTCGTCCAGGATCCCTGCAAATACCTCCTTCTGAGTATCGTATAAAGGGCGAAGATTGCTCTCGCTCTCTCCTTTAAGGGCATCGCTATACGGAATATCCCCGACCTCTATAGACATATTAAAAAAATTGACAGCTCTGACGAAATGTCGTAACGCCCGGTACGAATTGACTATACCTTCGCCCAGCCCTTCGGTAGATTCTGCATATTCCACCATCTTGTCTGCATCGACCAACCGGCTCATCTTATTAAAATCTGTCCGGCTGAACCTGTTATACTGTTCGTTTCGGGGAAACTCGCTCCACAGAATATATTTGCTATACATGTGTTGCCCCATAAAATTACTCGCAATGTCTTCTCTGGTTATATTGAGGATAACCTGTGAGGCCAGAGTCTCCGGACTTCCGGAAGTGATTCCGTCCGGATTGGTATTGATTTCATCAAAATCGCCTGTACATGCGGTATGAAGAAGAAGTAACAAAGCACTCCCCAAAGCCGCTTTTTTATATATACTTTTCATGTTTTCTATTTTTTGGATTTATCGGGATTGGCTATATGCAGATTAATATTCAACCCTACAAACCGTTGTGAAGGGGAAGAAAGCTCACTGTCGTTATTGGAATCCGGATCTGCAAAACGGAAATCCTTGGTCCACAAAAATACGTTCTGCGCCGTCAGGGATACTCTCGCCCTGCTCATCCCCCAACGTTCGCTAACCGATTTCGGAAGCGTGTACCCGATAGCTATTTCACGCAACTTGAAAAAGGTCGCGTCCGAAGCACCGAGCGTTCCGTCTCCATACCTACGGGCATACGTTTCGTAAGACACCTTGGTATCGTTGGAAGCATACGTACGGGTATCCTCTGTAATGCGACCGTATTGATCGTAAGTAACAGTACCGGAGACCACCTGCACCCCATTACCCACATAAGACGTATTTCCGTTCACCACTTCATCGTACCGCCATTGGTTATCACTATCGGGATGCGATCCGGTATCCCACATTTTATACGATGTATAGTTGTACAATGTACCGCCTACGCGACCGTCAAAGCTAAGATGAAAATCAAAGTCCTTCCAGGTCAGCGCGTTGGTAAAACCCCAGATAAAATCGGGGTCCGTATATCCGAAAACCGAACCATAATCACTCCGTACAGGAAGCCCCCCGGTATTATGGATCACATTGCCATCCGGATCCCGTAACCAAGCATTTCCGGTATAAACATCTACCCTTCCTCCGGATTTTGTCCAAAGATTGTTTGCCGAATAATCCGGATCGAGATCTTTGTAGTACAGATGTGTCTTCGACCAGTTGATACTCATATCCCAGGTGAAGTCTTCTTTTTTGATTATCCCTGCATTCAGCGTTATTTCCAACCCTTTTCTCAACAGGGTTTCTTTGGTATTTACAAGGATCCCCGAAAATCCGGAAGAACCTGCTATAGACGCATATATCTGCCTGTCGTAATTATAAACGTTGTAGTAAGCGACATCCACGTTCAGGCGGTTCTGTAAAAAATAGGCTGCTGTTCCGATCTCCCAGGTCCTTTTTATCTCCGGAGAGATATCTTCATCTCTTCGGATGTTTCTCGTATAGGAGGCACTGTTATAATCTCCCCAGGTACCGATATTCAAACTGTAATTGATATTGGTATCATATACATCGAGATCTTCTTTGGACTGTGTCCAGGACCCTCTTACTTTCCAGAGATCCATCCATTCGGGCAGGGTAGCCAGTTCATTGATCAGTACACTTCCCGCTACCGACGGATAAAAGAAAGACCTGGTGGAAGCCGGCAGGGATGAACTCCAGTCATTACGTCCGGTAACATCGACAAAAACGGCATCTTTCCAGGAAAAAGAAGCCAGCCCCAACAAACTGTTTACCTGTTTTTCTGTTCTGGACGAAGACACATTAGGCCTTTCTTTGGAATTATTCAGGGAGTATATTCCCGGAACCACCAATCCGTTCCTGGTAGAACTACCAAGGTATTCGTTTTCCCATTTAAACATGGATGCCCCTGCAGTCAGATCGATATCAAAATCGGTCCATACATCTTTTTTCTCGTAATTGAAGAGCAGGTCCGTATTCAGACTGTATCCTTTATATTGGTTCACACTATACATTCCGTTGGCATGCCAGCCGCGGGTAGAGTTGATCCCGGGCGGATTTCTCCTCCTGTTGGTATTGGAATAAAAATCGTAACCTACACGAGCTGTAATTTTCGCTCCCGAGAAAGGTTTGTACGAAGACGTTATATTACCATTAAGCATATTATTCTCCTGCCCGTTCAGTTTTTCGTAAGCGATGAGATAAGGATTATCGTACCAGGCTTTGTAATGCCAGTTCTGCTCCTGGTTTGGAACCACCCAATAATCCCGGAACTTCCTGACATCGTATTCGGGGCCGGTCCACATCAACAACTGATAGATATACCCCTGGTCTCCGTATCCCGCTCCTGTAGTCTGCGGAGCCGTGCTGCGATTATATCCCAGGGTACTTTGAAGTTCGAAATCATCGCCGAGTTTCAGCTTCCCGGTTACGTTGGCATTGAGCCTGTTGAGACGCAGGTTGGGATACTGTCCTTTATTATACACGTGGGTGATGGAGGTGCGTATGGACCCGATATCACCGGTTCGGGCAAAACTTACGTTATTGTTGGCTATAAAACCGGGTTCGAGGAAATTCTTAAAATTATTTTTCCCCCTTGAGGTCAGCTCCATAACCTCGAGTTGCTTGGTTTCGGGATTCCATTGCTCTTCCATAATTCCCGCATCGAGTTTGTTCCCCCAAACATAATCTACAGCATTGTATTCTCCGCCGATACCAGCACTGTAAGAATGCTGTACTTTGGGAAGTGCGAGATAACCGGCAAACATCATATTGTTGCTGTTTACGGAAATCCCGTTACCTCCGCTCTTGGTCGTAATCACTATAGCTCCTCCGCCTCCACGTATACCATATAAGGCGGATGCCGTTGCCCCTTTGAGTACATCCATACTTTCTATATCGTCAGGTGCGATCTGCTGAAGTGTCATATTACTATACGGAACGCCATCTACCACAAGTAACGGATTCTGAGTTCCTCCCCGAAGGCGTATCTGGGGCGCCTGGTTAAACTCCGTACTATTCTGTATACGAAGTCCTGCTACCTTTCCGGTAAGTGACGTAGCCACATCAACGCCTTTCACTTCCTGAACAGCATCTCCGCTCACACGCTGTACCGCATACCCGAGTTTTTTCTCTTCTCTTTTGATACCCAGCGCAGTAACCACTACATTCTCGAGAGCCTGTACGTCCTCCTGCATCGCTACGTTGATGGATGTACGTGTCCCCACGGTTTCTTCTTTTCGTTGAAAACCGATGTAACTGAACACCAGAATGCTCTCCGTATCCGGAACAATCAGTTCGTATTTACCATCCATATCGGTAATAGCTCCCTGTGTCCCGTTTTTCACGAAGACAGACACACCCGGCAGGGGAAACCCGTCTCCCTCTGAGGTTACCTGTCCGCTAACCTGAATTCCCTGATCTGCCTGTTCATACCCGTTGCCACGTTCACCTTTTGCAGCAAACAACAAGGCGACATGCAGCAACGAGGCCAGTAGAAAACCTGTCTTTCCCCAAAACAGGATCCCTCGTTTAGTTTTGTTTCTCATCTTTAATTTGGTTTTAGTTAATTAGCATTAATTAGTCCTCTGCTATTACTGTTTCCGTATCGGCCGGTTTGCCCGCACAAAAAACAGCCCGATAGCATTATTCTTATAGGTGTTATCGATAACACCTATAAGAATTTTCCTTCTGGTTACAAGTATAAATGATGCTTTAATTTCCCCCGCAAAGGTGTCTATAAATCCCTGTTTTCCGGGTTTTCTTAAAGTGATCAAAAAGTTACGATTACATCACTCCTCATTGCAATCATCTTCCTTACGGACGTTAATCTGTTATGCAAACCCACTAAAAATCAACAACACAAACAGGTTATTCTGTTTTCTCACCCTTTTTTCTTCTTAATATTCGGTTAACACGGTCTTTACGAAGGTTTTCTCCAATGATATGCTTTGGGCCGTGTAAATGCCCTGATCCCTTGTACGGAAAGTGTCGCTCCGAGTCCGGAATTCCTTCGTCCCGACCAGGGAACATAAGGACTCACCCGATCACAGCAGTTCCAGTACACGGTACCTGTATCCATGACATCAAGAATGGCCTTGGCCCGTTGTTCGTCTGCGCAGAAAACGGCTGCCGTAAGTCCGTAACCGGTATCCTGCATGAGCCTTACAGCCTCTTCGTCTGAGCTTACTTTCTGTATCCCTATGACCGGACCAAAAGACTCCTCTTTCATAATATCCATTTCGTGATTACAGTTTATGAGTACGGCAGGCTCTATATAATAGCCTTTTCCCGGAACACGCTCTCCTCCTGTTCTGAGCGTTGCTCCTTTATGCACGGCATCTTCCACCTGTTTGGCAAGCACTTCGAGTTGTGCTTCGCGGGTCACGGGGCCGATAAAGGTATCGGGCGACGCGGGGTCTCCCATAGTGTAGGTTCCCACCTCCTGCACAAAAGCTTCTACGAATTCATTATAAATACTTTCGGCAACATAGATCCGCTCTACAGCACAACAACTTTGTCCGTTGTTATAAAAAGCCCCTTCGGCAGCATGGATTGCAGCCTGTTTCACATCTGCCACATCATCTGCGATGTACAACGGGTCTTTCCCTCCCAGTTCCAGTTGTAGCGGAACAAGTTTACGGGCGACCGTTTCTGCAATATGGACCCCGGTCTTATAGGACCCGGTAAAAAAGTAACCGTCAAAGTTCAGCTCCAGCATGGACTGCCCCAATTTTCCATCACCGATAACACATTGAAAGACATCCCGGGGAACTCCGGATAAATGCATGTACTTTTCAAACTGCTTTCCCGTCATCGCCGCATATTCCGAAGGTTTGTACATGACGGCATTTCCTGCAACAAGAGCATATAAGAACACATTGTATCCTACATTATACGGGAAATTCCAGGCAGATATATTTGCTATCACCCCCAAAGGTTCGTAGGTAATTTTCTCATGTGTATTTCCCGTATCGGTCATCACCTCATCCGCAAGTACACGCACGGCATATTCCGACAGGTGTTCTATCCTGTTATGGGCACCGTTTATTTCGTTTAACGACTGCTGTATGGGCTTACCGGTCTCGGCCGTAAGCACAGCGGCAAGCTCATTCTTATTTGTTCTTACCAGATCTCCGAATTTCCGGATACACTCCAGGCGCTCCCCCGGGGTACGCAATGCCCATGCTTTCTGACCGGCCTTCAAGGCACTGAACTTACCGGAAAGCGTCTCGGCAGTATCTTCCTGATATTCGGCAATGATTGCTTCCGTTGCAGGATTACATATTTTCATAATTAAGATTTTACGTGTTCGAGAAATGCATTGTACAGCGTATCTTCACTGATCAGTTCTCCCCGAAGGGTATGTGTAAATTCCGGATGCCATTGTACACCGAGTACCTTACCTTCCGGTGCTTTTTTATATCCGAAAGCCTCTACAAGCCCGTCCCGGGATGTGGCATAGATCTCCAGGTTTTTCCCCAGATCTTTCACAGCCTGGTGATGCACGGTATTGACATAAGGTTCCGGTACATCCCGATACAATGTATCCAGGTAGGTCCCCGGCACAAATTCTATACGATGTTTTATGGTATCGTAGCGTTCGGCCGAACGGTGAATATCCTTCCCGGTCGTCTGGGTCGCAATATCCTGGTATAAGCTACCTCCGAAATATACATTCATCAGTTGCATCCCACGGCAAATCCCGAAAACAGGTTTGCTGTTTTTCATCGCAAAGTCGAGCATATACAACTCATACCGGTCCCTGTAGGCATCTCCTTTCCAAGGACCTACAGGGGTTTCCCCATAAGTTTCCGGAGCGAGATCCGTTCCTCCCTGAAATACAAAACCGTCCATTTCGGATAAAATATCATCCAGAAAATCCTTTTTTACGTCGGGGATCAGCACCGGCAATATCCCTTTCCGCGTAATATAGCGTGCCATATCGTTCTCCAGGTAATTCAGCGATTTCGGTCCGAAAACATTACGTTGTTTGTCCGGATACATAAAGCAGGAGGAAATCCCTATCTTTCTCATATTTAAAACGCTTCTTTATACAGGCTTCTGAAATCTTCCCTTGTCACTGGCTTCGGATTATTGGGGTGACAAAAATCGGCTATGGCCAGATCGGAGAGCGTTTCCAGATGTTGTTCCCCGACCCCTATTTGGGAAAGTTTTGACGGTAATCCGAGTTTGTCATTGAGCTCAAAAAGGTAAGTCACAACCTGGTCTCCCTTTCCGGCTCCGATTCCCAGGGCATAAGCCATGTTATCAAACCGGTCTTCGAAACCGTTATAATTAAATTTCATACCATAGGGCAGGTTCACGGCATTGGCCAGCCCGTGGTGCGTATCGAGCAAACCGGAAAGCGGATGTGCCAGGCTGTGTACAACGCCAAGGCCTTTCTGAAAAGCTACTGCTCCCATAAGAGATGCCAGCAGCATGTGCGCACGCGATTCCACATCGGGACCTTTAGTGGCCTTTTCGATTGCGCCTGCAATCAACCTCATCCCTTCCAGGGCTATACCGTCACACATGGGGTGAAATCCCCTGGCGAGGTACGCTTCCAGATTATGTGTCAGGGCATCCATACCTGTTGCTGCAGTAACAAAAGGGGGTAATTCCATAGTAAGTAAAGGATCGGCAAAGACTGTTTTTGCCATCAGTTTCGGACTGAAAAGAATTCTTTTCTTTTTGGATTGGTCTTCAGATATAATAGCACTCCTTCCTACTTCACTACCGGTTCCGGCCGTAGTAGGTATGGCTACAAAATGAGGGACTTCTCCGGTTACATACCGGTCTCCCCCGATAAGATCATCATAATCAAAAAGATCCCTTCGATGGTTTACCCGCAACACGATGGCCCGGGCAACATCGAGAGCAACACCTCCCCCGATCCCCACAACACTGTCCCTACCGGTCTTCTCGTACATATCCCCTCCCTTGAGCACATCCGATTTTACCGGGTTTTTATGCATCTCACTAAATACTTCCACACTCAGCCCTGCCTGTGCAAGATCTCGGATGATGCTCTTGAAAAAACCGAGTTCTTTCACAACCGGATCCGTAACCAGCAGCGGACTGCGAAGATCATTCGCTTTCAAATAGGCTCCGAGCTCACTAACCGCACCGGCACCAAAACGGATAGGGGCAGGAAAGTTAAATCCGCAAATTTTATTTATATCTATCATATTACGTTAAATAATCTCAAAATATCGTTTTGTTTCCCAATCGGTAACTTCGGCAGAAAATTGCCTCCATTCCCATTCCCTGGTTCCGGTAAAATGTGCTATAAAATCTGTCCCGAACATTTCCCTGGCCAACGCGGAATTCTTCATGCGTTGTGTCGCTTCATACAGGTTTGCAGGGAGTACCCCGTGCTTCTTATCCTCGTAACCATTACCTGTTGTTGCGGGAATTTCGAGTTTCAATCCCTTTTTAATCCCGTATAGCCCGCTGGCCAGGCAACCGGCCATAGCGAGATACGGATTGACATCCGATCCTACTACCCTGTGCTCTATACGGGCCGATTTCTCGGAAGCTGTCAGGGTCCGAAGTGCTACGGTACGGTTATCTTCGCCCCAGGTTACGGTGGTGGGCGCCCAGGCTCCCTCTACCAGTCGCTTATAGCTGTTTATGGTTGGGGCGAACAAGGGCAGTATTTCAGGAAGACAATGGAGTTGTCCGGCCAGAAAACTCTTCATAAGATCACTCATATTGGCAGGATCGGAAGCTTCGAAAAACAGGTTTTTCTTCTTATCAGCATCCCACAGACTCTGATGTATATGTCCGCTGCACCCCGGCAATTGCCTGGACTGCTTGGCCATGAAGCTCGCTATAATACCGTGTCTACAGGCAATTTCTTTAGTGGCCGCCTTAAACAGTGTTGCCCTGTCCGCCGATTCGACGATATCCCCGTACAAAATAGCTGCTTCCGTAACCCCCGGTCCCGTTTCGGTATGTAACCCTTCGAGAGGCACACCGAAACTTTCGAGCAAATCGAACAGGTCGTGAAAAAAACTACTGTTTTCAGACATTTTTAATACGGAATATCCGAACATCCCGGGCATCATGGCCTGTGGATGCTTAAAATCCTTTTCGTGCAACGCGTCGGTGGTTTCGCGGTAATTAAACCATTCGAATTCCTGTGAATACATAGGTTTATATCCCAGACCTTCGGCCTCGGCAGTTATTTTTCTGAGCAGGCTGCGGGGACACAAAGCCCGCCCGGGGCCATCCAGATCAAAATCTGCGAGAAATAAAGGAATATTCCCCTCCCACGGCACGGTCCGCTCCGTATCCGGATCTATCCGGGCATCGAAATCACCGTATCCCATGTGCCAGCCTACCGCCCCGGTATTATCGTATGCGCCGTCATTGACATCCCACCCGAATACTACCGAACAGAATCCGAAGCCATTCTCTAAAGCGGAAATAAATTTGTCGCGATGCATAAATTTTCCACGGAGCACACCGTCTATATCCGTGATGGCAACTTTCACCTTGGTATGTTTACTTTCTTTTAGTCGGGTAATTAGCTCTTGTTTGTTCATAATGCTGAATAACTCATTTTTTTGTTGAGGAATACTAGAAAATATACATAGGAAAGTCCTACGATGCCAAAGAAGATCAGGGCGAGAACGGGATAATTATAAGACATTGCTATGAGGGCAATAACAGCAATGACCAGTGCTGTTAACGGAAACAGAGGATAAAGAGGTACACGGAACGGACGCTCCATTTCCGGTTCCTTCTTCCGGAGTGCAAAAAAAGAGATCATAGATACGATATACAGCCCCAGCGCACCAAAGCAGGCAATGGTTATGATATCGCCTGTTTTTCCTGTAATCAATGCCACGATCCCTACCAGCATATTGGCTATCAAGGCATTGGCCGGAGTCCGGAATTTAGTATTTACTTTTCCAAGCAATTGCGGTGCATATCCTACCCGGCCAAACTCGAAAGTGGCCCTTCCCCCCGCCAGGATGATACCGTGAAAAGATGCTACGAGGCCCAACAGGCCTATACCGATAAGTAATTTGTACAGCACATGTCCTTCTGCAATGATCCGGGATAAAGCCAGGGGAAGCGGAGAATCGGATGCTATGTTACTGCCCTGGGGATATACGATAGCTTCCCATCCCGCCACCCCTACGGCAGAAACAAAGGTAAGTACACATAAGAGGACCAGTGTAACAATGGCAGAACCAAATCCGAGCAGCACATTACGTTGCGGATTGATCGTTTCTTCGGCAACATTCGCGACACCTTCTATGGCAAGAAAAAACCATATAGCAAATGGAATGGCTGCGAAGATACCCGCAAAACCATTGGGCATGGGGTTGATCTGTAAATGGGTAATATCAAATTCCGGAAGGGCCACTCCTGCAAAGATCAGGAGTTCGATAATAGCCAGTACAGTAATGACAAGTTCGAAAGATGCCGCAAATTTTACCCCGAGAATATTAATACCGGTGAATATGATATATGCCCCGATAGCAAAAACCAAAAGATCTACAGATGGATACAACAGGTTCAGGTAAGCACCGATAGCTGCCGCAATAGCAGGAGGGGCAAACACAAATTCGATATTCTGTGCAATGCCGGCAACAAAACCCAGATGACGTCCCAGCCCGCGATTGGCATACTCAAAAGCTCCTCCCGCTTTCGGAATGGCACATGCCATCTCGGTATAACTAAAAGTAAAGGTGCAGTACATGATAATAATGAAAAAGGTAGCGATGGCCAGGCCGTATGTTCCTCCTTTTTCCAATCCGAGATTCCATCCGAAATACATTCCGGAAATGACATACCCTACTCCCAGCCCCCATAACATCAAAGGGGTCAGAGCCTTATTCAACTGAACTTCACTCATGGTTGGTTATTAATTTACCGTTTCCGGTTGATTATCATGCAAAATTCCAGGCTCAGGGCTTTCAAAATGTTCTTTCTGCCCGATATTGTTTTTCAGAATCCTTTCCAAACAATAAAGAGCTTCATCCGTAATTCCGGGAGCATCAGGTAACACACCTCTCCTTTTTGAAGCCTCTCAGCTATCGATCCCGTGTAAAACTACCACAAAATGCGATTAAACAACAATTATAACCATATTTTTTACTATTTTTAGAATATAAATCTATTTATTTAACTATATAAGTTCATAAAAACCAAATAAAACCCGCAAACACTTTAAATTCAGAATAAAACTACTACGATATGAAACTGGACGATAAAGACCTGAAGATATTGTCTCTTTTACAGGAAGACGCCAACATCAGTAACAAGGAACTCGCAGCAGCTACAGGGCTGACTGTAACACCGGTATATGAACGCATCAAAAAGCTGCATTCCTTGTCACTACTTAAAAAGAAGGTATTTATACTCGACAGAAAAAAGCTCGGGCTAAGTGTTATGGCGTTGGTCTTTGTAAATCTCGAAAAACATTCGGATGAAGGAGCACTTACTTTTATGAACGGCATAAAAAAGTATCCCGAAGTGGTGGAATGTCTGCACATTACAGGCGCATATGATTTTTTACTAAAGGTGTATGCCCGGGATATAGACCATTTTCATGAGTTTAACTTTAAAAAACTGGCTTCCATAAAAAATGTCCGCCACATGGAAAGTCATTTTGTGATGAACGAAGTCATCAACACGACAAGCTTCCCCTTGCTTAGCTGATGTACCTATATAGTCCAAACCTATATCCCATTCATCAGAACAGACATTGCTCATACGTTATGCCAACCAAAAATTGAATACTTTTGCCTGACCCGGAACACTTGTAGTACTATATTCTACGTATGGAAAAAAGAGAACGAATACTCTACGCCGCCCTGAACCTTATCATAAAACAGGGTTTACAGCATACCCCGATGTCACAGATCGCCGAGACAGCCGGAGTTGGCATGGGAAGCGTCTACAAACGTTTCAGGAACAAGGAAGATATTGTCAATGGTATCTATGTAAAGATCAAGACCGAAGAAGCGGAAATAATCTTCGTTAACTACGACGAAAAGCTCGGTGTTGCCGAAACATTCAGAGATGTTTACGGGAGAATGATTGCCTATTTCCTGGAAAACCCGTTAAAATTTAATTTTATCAGTCAGTATGCTTTTTCTCCTGTTATTGAGAAAAAAACGCAGCAGGAAGCCATGTCGCTTTTTTATCCTTTTGATGACATGTATGCCCGTGGGCATGCCCGGGGACTTTTTAAAGATATCAAACCGCAACAGCTTACGTATTTTGTATTCGGTTCGTTGTGTTATTGGTTAAAATGTGCTTCGGAACTCGGCCTTTTGATTAACGACCATCTCAAAGAACAATTTCTGCAAATGGCATGGGACTCCATTAAAAAACAAGACTAAAACCTTTAACTTTTCTTTAACAAATACTGAACGAATATTCAGTCTGTCCCTCTTAATTTTGGTTACACGTCTAATTAAAAACACTATACGCATGGCTAAAATTGCATTAAAAGACAAAGTAACGGTAGTGGCCGGTGGTGCCAAAAACCTCGGCGGTCTTATCAGTACCACGTTTGCCCGGGAAGGATCGGATATATTAATCCATTATAACAGCGACTCCACGAAGCAAGCTGCAGAAGAAACCCGGAAAGAAGTAGAAGCTCTCGGACGGAAAGCGGTAATTTTCCAGGCAGATCTGACCAAACCCGACAATGTCACCAGATTATTTGAGGTCGCCAGGGCAGAGTTCGGACGGGTGGACATCGCGGTCAATACCGTAGGTATGGTACTTAGAAAGCCTATCTCGGAAACCACGGAAGAAGATTATGACATCATGTTCGGAGTTAACTCCAAGGCCGCGTATTTTTTCATTAAAGAGGCCGGGAAAAACCTGGAGAAAGACGGAAAAATCATTACCATAGTCACTTCCCTGCTGGCCGCTTTCACCGATGGATACTCCACCTATGCCGGAGGTAAAGCCCCCGTAGAACATTTTACCCGTGCAGCAGCCAAAGAGTTCGGCACCAAAGGAATCTCTGTAACTGCTATTGGCCCCGGACCTATGGATACACCGTTCTTTTATGGCGAAGAGACTCCGGAACGGGTAGAGTTTCACAAGTCTCAGGCTATGAACGGCTTCCTCACCGTTATCGAGGACATCGTACCTATCGTAAAGTTTCTGGCAACGGACGGCTGGTGGATTACGGGGCAAACCATTTTTGCAAATGGCGGATATACCACCCGGTAATTCTTAACCAAACAAGGCGGGTCCCGTTGCCCGCCTTGTTTTTTTAATACAGTATCATTATTCGGATAACGGGTTACGGATCTTTCCGGATACAGCTCTTCCGCAAGCCAAGTAACCAGATGCGGGTTCTCCCGGATTTCTCAAAAAACAACAGCTCTTCATTTCTCTTTTCCGGCGGCTTACATAGTATTTTAATTCAATTTCCTTTAAGTTTGTCATAGCAATGGTCATACCCTCTGGGATAAACGGAATACTAACGTAACATATAATAGCGCCAATGGAATTATCTAAAGTTTTTGAAAACAACAAAAATTGGATTACCAAAAAACTGGAAACGGATTCCGGTTATTTTGAAAACCTGTCTAAAGGCCAGAACCCGGAAATTCTTTATATCGGCTGTTCCGACAGCCGGGTAACGGCAGAAGACCTGATGGGAGCACAGCCGGGTGAGGTGTTCGTTCACCGAAATATTGCCAACATGGTCATCAGTATAGACCTCAACGTCATGTCGGTGGTCAACTACGCTGTTAACCATTTAAAAGTTAACCATGTCGTCGTATGCGGACACTATTTCTGTGGAGGTGTAAAGGCTGCTATGCAGGCGGAAGACCTGGGTATTCTCAATCCCTGGCTCCGCAATATACGCGATGTCTACCGGCTTCACAAAAAGGAACTGAATGCCATCCCGGACGAAACCGAGCGATACAACAGGCTCGTCGAGCTCAACGTGCAGGAGCAATGCGTAAACCTCATAAAAACTGCCGCGGTACAAAAAGCTTATAAAGAACGCGGACTTAAAGTTCACGGTTGGGTATTTGACATTCACAGTGGTAAACTCATCGACCTTCAGATAAATCTCGATAGCCTGCTTAAGGATATTATGGAGATCTATAACCTGGAAGATTAAAACTTTTTTTGCATATCACCGGGAAGATAACCACAGGTGTTTTCCCGGTTTCCCTTCGCTTTTCCGTCCACACATCGTGTACGCCCCGTAAACCGGCGAAACCAAAATATAATTTTGTGCTTCATTAAAATTTAGTATATTCGCTATACTTATTGTGTTCGTGCACATTTAATTTACAGAAAAACCGGGAAAAGTTCCCGATCTTATAAAAGCATGTGTGTTGAGTAGAGATCAGGTGTGGGAATATTTTGTGCGTTCCTGCCCTGATCTTTTAAATTACGGTCTTAGTTAACAATCTTCAGATCATGAAACGAAGAAATTTTATCGGACTTGCCTCCGCCGGATCGGTAACTTTATCCGCTGCACCGCTATTTGCAGGCAGCGTCACTGCCGACATGAAAACTGTGAAAAAACCGGTATTAAAAATTGCGCATATCACCGATGTACACATTCGTCCGGAAGAAAATGCTCCCTTACGTTTCCGGAAATGTCTGCGGGAAATCAGCGGACTCGGTATCGATTTTTTTCTTAACGGAGGCGATGCTATCTACGCCGCAGATTACGACGGCATTCCCCGGGAACGGGTCAGAGCGCAATGGAAAATATGGAAAGACTGTCTTATCGAAATCAGCGATTACCCTGTATATAGCTGTATCGGCAACCACGATATATGGTGGGATGCTCCGGATCAAGACGATCCCATGTATGGTAAAGACTTTGTGGTGCAATCTTTAGGCATCCCACATCGGTATTACAGTTTCTCTGCGAAGGGATGGCACTTTATCATACTGGACGGCAACAATCCTTCGGTCTCCCTCGATGAAGAACAATTCGGATGGCTGGAAAACGAACTGGCACAACTTCCCGCAAACACCCCTGTACTTCTGATGTCTCACTACCCCATACTGGGCGTTACCCCGTATTGGGAAGGCGGGATGCATTCGGATTACAAGAGGCTAAAAACCTTGTTTTACAAACACAAAGACAACGTAAAATTATGTCTTAGCGGGCATCAGCATCTTCTTGACAGTGTTACGTACAACGGAACTTCATACTTCTGCAACGGGGCACTGAGCGGGTTTTGGTGGGAGAAAGGGGACGATTATTCCGCCGGAAAGGGATATTGCCAGGAAACCCCTCCGGGCTATGCCATCATCGAACTCTATTCGGACGGGACTTTCTCCAATACCTATATTCCGCATCGTTATTAGCCTATAGTATCCACGTAAACACAAGTATTATGAAAACTTCACCTTTAAAAATTTTATACATCCTGTTGACATTGTGTCTCCTGGCCTGTAAAGACGACGAAAGTACTACCGAATTTACCCTGATGACCTATAATATATACCACGGAGAGCACTACTATAACCGGGGCGAAAGTAACCTTAAAGGCCTTGCATCCGTCATCAACCGTGTACAACCCGATTTTATAGCCATGCAGGAAGTAGACAGTATGACAGTGCGAACGGCAGGCTTTAACCAGGGCCTGAAAAAGGATCTCGTGAAAGAACTGGAAAAGCTGACCCGGATGCACGGTTTATTCGGAAAGGCCATAGACTATAACGAAGGGGGTTACGGAGAAGGTTTGTTAAGTGCCGAACCGGTAGTGAGCGGCATTGTTCACCTGCCTACTCCCGAAGGCGGGGAAGGACGTGCGCTCATCTATGCCACTTATACCTATGACGGAAACAAGAAAGTAACATTTGCCGCAACACATCTGTGCCACGAATACGAAAAAAACCGTGTTGCCCAGATCCGGGTAATCAGCGATTTTCTCCTGAAACTCGGACATCCTGTTGTACTTGCAGGCGACCTTAATTTCAGGGAAGGTTCTGCTCCCTATAATATTCTGGCAGCTCACTGGACCGATGCTGCCAAAGCTTTCGGTAACCCGGAAAACACCATTCCGGCAAATGCTCCGAAGTCGAGAATAGATTATATATGGGTGGATAAAAACAGCGCATGGGACATCAGGTCGGTCGATGTTCCGAAAGAAGACTACTCCGATCATATGCCTGTTGTAGTCAAAGCTAAGCTGAAGCAATAAAAAAAGGCCGGGATGATCCGGCCCTTTCCACTTACACTAACACAAATAAAATAGAGGAAAAATAACTCTCTATTAAAATCTTTCTTACGCTGCGGGGAGGTCTCCTTTTTCCTTAACCGGAAGGGAAGACGATCCCATAAGGAATTTATCTACATGATGTGCAGCTTCCCTGCCTTCGGATATCGCCCATACGATAAGAGACTGCCCTCTTCGCATATCTCCGGCTACGAAGACATTCGGCACATTGGTCTGGTAATTATTACCTTTTATATTAGTTCTGAAATCCGTGGCAAGACCCAGTTGGTCTACCAGTGTATTTTCAGGTCCTGCAAATCCGAGTGCCAGCAAGGCAAGGTCGCAGGGCCACTCTTTTTCCGTACCTTCTACTTCCTTCAGTTGCGGGCGTCCCCCGGGAACTTTCACCCATTCCACTTCTATGGTCTTAAGGGCTTTGAGATTACCCTCCGCATCTTTTATAAATTCTTTGGTAGCGATACTCCAGTTACGCTCACAACCTTCTTCGTGCGAAGAACTGTTTTTCAGCGTAAACGGCCAGAAAGGCCATGGGTTTTCGGCGGACCTTTCCTTGGAAGGCATAGGAAGTATCTCGAAATTGGTAACGGATGCAGCCCCGTGACGGTTTGAAGTCCCTACACAATCAGATCCCGTATCTCCTCCACCGATAACGATAACGTGTTTTCCTTCTGCATAAAGTGCTTCTACGGGTTTCTCCAATCCATCCACCACTTCATTATTTCGCTTCAGAAATTCCATAGCCTGCACGACACCTTTGGCATCTGCTCCGGGAATAGGCAATCCTCTCCTTGAAGTAGCCCCTCCGCAAAGCACTATAGCATCGAATTCCTTCAACTTCTCCGCATCATAATTAACGCCTACATGAACCCCCGTACTGAATGTTATCCCCTCTTCTTCGAGAACCTCGACCCTTCGGTCTATGATATGTTTCTCGAGTTTAAAATCGGGAATTCCATAACGCAGTAATCCACCTACTTTTTTATCTCTTTCAAAAACAGTGACCATGTGTCCTGCCCTGTTTAACTGCTGAGCAGCAGCCAGCCCTGCCGGACCGGAGCCGATAACAGCTACTGTTTTACCTGTGCGTTCCTGAGGTGGTTCGGGTTTGATCCAGCCTTCTTTAAAGCCACGCTCCACAATGTATTTTTCGATGAGTTCTATAGACACCGGGGGATTGATAATCCCGAGAACACATGCGGATTCACAGGGTGCCGGGCACAATCTTCCGGTGAATTCCGGGAAATTATTGGTGGAATGCAATATATTAAGTGCTTTAACCCAGTTGTTCCTGTATACAGCGTCATTGAAATCGGGGATCAGGTTACCCAGCGGACATCCGCTGTGGCAGAACGGAATCCCGCAATCCATACATCGTGCTCCCTGCTCATTGAGTTCGCTTTCGGTAAGGTCTACGGTAAACTCTTCGTAATTCTGTACCCTTTTTTTAACTTCTATATAATCTTCTACTTTTCTGTCGTATTCTAAAAAGCCTTTTAGTTTTCCCATGGTCGTTGTCTTTTTTTGCCCTTACTTGTTTAACTTCGATCAGCCGTTTACATTGGCCATTAATGCTTCACTGTCCAATGCCTTTTCCCTGGCGAGTCTTTCAAGCGCTTTCTTGTATTCTACAGGCATCACTTTGATAAACTTGCCCTGTTGCGCCTGCCAGTCTTCCAGAAGTCTCTTTGCCAGAGGACTTTCGGTATAGGCATAATGGTTTTCCACTAATTGCCTTACCTCGGTCAGGTCATCGGCAGAGGGCTCTTCCAGCCCGACCATTTCCATGTTGAAACTGTGCTCTTCTATATCGTTGGAACCATTGTATATATAGGCTATACCTCCACTCATTCCGGCAGCGAAGTTCCTGCCTATTTTTCCGAGAATAACTGCTGTTCCTCCGGTCATGTATTCGCAACCGTGATCTCCGATACCTTCCACTACGGCTTTTGCTCCCGAGTTCCTTACGCAGAAACGTTCTCCCGCAATGCCATTGATATAAGCTTCCCCGGTTATGGCTCCATACAAGGCCACATTACCGATAATAATGTTTTCTTCGGGTTTGAATGTCGCTTTCTCCGGCACACGAACTACCAGTTTACCTCCGGAAAGTCCTTTCCCGAAATAGTCGTTGGTATTACCGTTTACTACCATGGTGAGTCCATGTGTAGCGAATGCTCCGAAACTCTGTCCGGCCGACCCGGTAAACTTCAAAGTTAAAGTGTCTTCAGGCAATCCCTCGGCCCCGTGTATCTTGGAGATCTCATTACTCAGTATAGCTCCCGTAGTACGGTTCGTATTATTTATAATGAAGCATTGCTCCATTTTTTCTTTTCTGTAGACCGCTGGGTGTGCTTTGCTCAGAATATCAAAATCCAGTACGTTTTCCAGTTCGTGATCCTGTTTTTTGGTATTGTATAATGCTACATGATCTCCTACCTGAGGTTTGTACAATATTTTGGAGAAGTCAAGTCCCTGTGCCTTGTAATGCTCTACAGCACTATTCATATCGAGTTTCTCGCTCTTACCGACCATTTCATTAATACTTCGGAAACCGAGATCCGCCATGATCTGGCGAAGTTCCTGAGCCACGAAATACATAAAATTGATCACGTGTTCCGGGGTCCCTTTAAAGTTTTTACGCAATTCGGGGTCCTGCGTAGCAATACCTACCGGACAGGTGTTCAGATGGCAGGCTCTCATCATAATACAGCCGGAAGCAACCAGCGGTGCGGTAGCAAAACCAAATTCTTCGGCCCCCAGTAAACAGGCGATAGCCACATCGCGACCGGTTTTCAATTGTCCGTCACACTCCAGAACGATCCTGTTTCTCAAATCGTTGAGTACCAGAGTTTGTTGTGCTTCAGCAATACCAAGTTCCCATGGAAGCCCCGCATGCCTTAATGAAGTAAGTGGTGAAGCCCCCGTACCTCCGTCATATCCCGAAACAAGGATAACATCGGCTTTGGCTTTGGCCACACCCGCAGCAATAGTACCGACTCCTACTTCCGACACCAGTTTTACATTCACCCTGGCTTCCCGGTTGGCATTCTTGAGATCGTAAATAAGTTGCGCCAGGTCTTCGATAGAATAGATGTCGTGATGCGGGGGCGGGGAAATCAGACCTACATACGGGGTCGAGTTCCTTACTTTGGCTACCCAAGGGTATACTTTTGGCCCCGGTAATTGCCCTCCTTCTCCGGGTTTTGCACCCTGGGCCATTTTTATCTGTATCTCCTTGGCATTGGATAAATAGTTTATAGACACTCCGAACCTTCCCGAAGCAACCTGCTTTATCGCACTGTTCTTCCAGGTTCCGTTCATATCTTTATGAAACCTTTGCGGATCTTCTCCTCCTTCTCCGGAGTTACTTTTCCCCCCTATACGGTTCATCGCAACAGCAAGGTTCTCGTGAGCTTCCTGACTGATAGATCCGAAAGACATCGCTCCGGTTTTAAACCTTTTTACAATTTCTGTCCAGGGTTCTACCTCTTCCAGCGGAATAGGATTCAGGTTTCTGAACTTGAACATTCCACGAAGTGTCATCAGACGCTCGCTCTGCTCATTGATAATATCCGAGTATTCCTTAAAACTTTCGTATTTGTTATTCCGTACCGCCTGTTGAAGTTTTGCAACGGAAGCAGGATTGAACATGTGGCGCTCCCCGTTCCTTCTCCATCGGTAATCTCCTCCTATATCCAGGCTGAGATCAGCGGCTATTTTTTCTTTTTCAAACGCTTTGTCGTAACGCTTGCGTATTTCTTTCTCTATTTCGTAAAGACCTATACCTTCTACCCGTGTTGCCGTATTACAGAAGTATTTATCGACAAACTTCTTATTGAGCCCAAGGGCTTCGAATATCTGTGATCCTCTGTATGAGTGCAGCGTAGAAATTCCGATCTTGTTCATGATCTTCACTATTCCCTTACCTATGGCTTTGTTAAAGTTCTTAACCGCTTTCTCTGCACTTTCGGCCACGATATCCTCATTGGCCACAAGTTCTGCGATGATCTCATTGACCATATACGGGTTAATGGCACTGGCCCCGTAACCGAAAAGCATTGCAAAATGATGTGGTTCTCTCGGTTCCGCAGATTCTACGATAATTCCTACGGAAGACCTTTTTCCCAGTTTTTTCAGGGAGTGATGTACAAAAGAACAGACGAGTATCGCCGGGATAGGCGCATAGCCTTTTTCTATATTCCTGTCGGAAAGAATGATCACATTTGCCCCTTCGCGAATAGCGACATCTATTTCGGAAATGATGGCTTCTAATCTTGATTCCAACCCGTTCAGCCCTTTCTCTACATCGTATAGTGCGGATATCGAACTGGCTTTAAAATCCGGATGTTCTATATATTTTATTTTGTCGAGGTCTTCGTTGGAAATCACCGGGTTCTGTATACGAAGCTTTTTGGCCTGCTCCGGAACCACATCAAATATATTGCGGTCACCTCCTATAGACAAACTGATATCGGTGACGATCTCTTCCCGTATTCCATCGAGCGGTGGGTTGGTAACCTGCGCAAAAAGTTGCTTAAAGTAGTTGTATAGCAGTTGTGGTTTTTCGGAAAGTACGGCCAGGGGCGTATCAAACCCCATAGATCCGATAGCTTCTTTACCTTCGGTTGCCATCGGGGTAATGATGGTCTTGATATCTTCCAGCGTATACCCGAAAAGTTTTTGCCGGGTATGAATATCTTCTTTCTCGACCGGGGTTTTATTTCCGGTATAAGGAATACTCGCAAGCGGCAGCAGGTTATCATTCAGCCACTGACGGTAAGGTCGCTGCGACGTGATTTCCTTTTTCACCTCTTCATCTCCAATGATACGTCCTTCATTCATGTCTACCAGAAACATACGTCCGGGTTCCAGACGGCCGTGATACTCTACATTTTCCGGTTTTATATCAATAACCCCGGTTTCGGAAGACATCACCACATAACCGTCTTTGGTCACCGTGTATCGCGAAGGCCTCAGTCCGTTTCTATCGAGCAGTGCACCGATATAATTTCCGTCGGTAAACGGTATGGAAGCAGGTCCGTCCCAGGGCTCCATAATACAGGCATTGTATTCATAAAACGCCTTTTTGGTATCATCCATCGACTGATGTTTCTCCCAGGCTTCCGGCACCATCATCATCATAGCTTCCGGCAATGATCTCCCGGTTTGCAACAGTAGTTCCAGTACCATATCCATAGATGCGGAATCGGATTTTCCTTCCAGGACGATCGGAGGAATATTTTTCAGGTCATCCCCGAAAATCTCGCTTTTAAAAAGCTCTTCCCTTGCCTTCATGCGGCTGAGATTTCCTTTGAGGGTATTGATCTCACCATTGTGACACATATAACGGAAAGGCTGGGCAAGATCCCAGGTAGGGAAGGTATTGGTAGAGAACCTTTGGTGTACCAGAGCGAGCTTGGTAACTACATCGGGCTCGTTAAGATCTTTATAGTACCTGTTAATATCCTGAGGCATTAACAATCCTTTATATATAATAGTTGTTGTCGAAAGGCTTGCGAAGTAAAAATAATCGGCTTCGGAAAAATTGGACTGAAGAACCTGGTGTTCCGCAATCTTCCGGGCCGCATATAGCTTGGCATTGAATTCGCTCTCGGAAAGCTCCTGCCCGTTTTTGCCTACGAATACCTGCATTACGGTAGGTTCTGACTCTGCGGCAATGGTTCCTATACAACCGTGATCGACGGGAACTTTTCTCCAGCCTATGATATTCAACCCCTGCTTTGCTATATTATCTTCGAATATCCTGGTACATACCTTGACCTGGTTAGGCGATTTGGGTAAGAAGAGCATTCCTACGGCATACTCCTTGGATTCAGGAATTTCAAAACTACACGCTTTCTTGAAAAAATCATGGGGTATTTCGATCAATATACCTGCACCATCTCCTGTTTTACCATCCGCACTAACAGCTCCCCTGTGTTCCAGCCGGATCAGGATATCAAGGGCCTTATGAATAATATCATTGGTCCTTTTCCCTTTGAGGTTACAAATAAAACCTGCTCCACAATTGTCATGTTCAAACTCCGGGGAATAAAGTCCTTGCTGTTTAAGTTTCATATCTTCTGAGTGATTGGTGTTACAAAATCATCAACGAAATTAACACATATACATAAATATATGCATACGAATATAAAATTGACACAAATTAATTGGAGTTTCTTAAAATATCATTGACGATAATCTAAAAACATTACTGTAAACAGAAGAAATTACAGATATGCTATTTCAGACCCCATTTTAAACACCACCCCTCAAAAAAACACCACTTACCACTCCTTAAAACAAAATAAAACCCAACACCCCCTATAAATAAAAAATAAAATCCCCTAAAAAACACACTAAAAACACAACAACCCCTCAACAAAACGAGGTTACTAAAAATAAAAAGGGAGAAAAGCGATGATTAATCACCTGCTTTTCTCCATAGGATTCACTATCCACTTGAATGGATCCTTCTTTATTATTAAATCTCAAAAGTCGTATTATCTCACCAATATATGATAAAAATACTACTTCTCTGTGACTTATTGCCAACCTCCTCCCAGGCTCCGGTACAATTCGATATTGGCAAGTAGTATTTGCATTTTGATATCGATAAGTCCGAGTTCACTATCCAGCGCATCACTTTGTGCGGTGATAACTTCCAGGTAATTGGCAAAACCACTTCTGAAGAGAAGTGCGGCATCCGTAACTCCTCTCTGGGTCGTATTCAAACGTTCTTTTGTAAGTACATATTCTTCTTCGAGTTTGTCGAGTGTGATCATGGCATCGGAAACTTCTCTTACCGCATCAATGATCTTCTCTTTAAAATCGAGCTGAGCCATTTGCCGCCTTGCCAGGGCTTTCTTGTAATTAGTCTTCAGTTTTCGCTGTTGAAATATGGGCTGGAAAATAGCCCCGTTAATCAAGGCAAACAGGGATTCGGCCGGGGTGGAAAACAATCTATTAGACTGATAGGAATCGAGCCCCATACTGGCATCGATGGTCAGGGTCGGGTATTTCAGAGCCTGTGCTATCCCTACCTCAGCGTTACTCGCTATCAGCTCGTATTCCGAAGCCGCAACATCGGGTCGGTTTTGCAACAACTCCATAGGCACTCCCGTATTGTAATTTCCATTAAATGCAGCGTTGTCCAGATGTCCCCGGATTTCAATGGGTTGCGGCTCCCTTCCCAACAGGGCATTCAACCTGTTTTCCTGAAGTGCATATTCTCTTTCTATCTGTGGTATCAGGGCTTCAAATCTCAGCTTTTGGGATTTGGTTTGACGTACCGCCAGTGAAGTAGCCTCTCCGGCATCGTATTGCAGTTCTACGATTTTTAATGTATTCTCATTGAGACTGAGGTTTCTTTTGGCCACGGCCAGTTCCGATTTTAGTCTAAGCAATTCGTAATATGTAGAAGCTACTTCTGCAACGAGTGCAGTTTGTACGGCCTTCTTGAATTCCTCATTTTGCATATAGGCCGCACGGGCAGCATCTTTTTTCCATCGAAGCTTTCCCCAAAGCCCTATCTCCCAACTGGTACTAACCCCTATATTATAAGACAGCCGCTCTGTGTACAGGCTTCTCGGCGGATTTTCTCCGTGAATTCTACGCCCGCGGTTAGAGCCGTAGTTATTGTGATAAAAACCCCGGTAATCCCTGGTATATCCGGGCCCACCTCCCAGCGAAGGATAAAAATTGGCTCGTGCCTGTAACAAATCCTGCCGGCTCATTTCGAGGACCTGAACTGCTCTTTGCATATCCAGGTTATTAATCAGTGCCGTATCAATCAGAGAAACCAGATCATAATCCCCGAAAAATTCTATCCATTTCATACGTGCCATAGGAATGCTATCCAGACTATCGGTGGCAATACTATCCAACCTGCTCAAACTTCCGTGATATTCTTCCGGGAGCACATCAAAATCGGGCCTTTCATACGGGTCTCCTACCTTACATCCTGTTACAGCTGCCAGGAGGAAAACAACAACACCTAATCTTTTTATATTTTTCGAAAACATGTATTTTATTGTTTTTATCGTCAATTAGTTTTTCAGGAACTACTACACTACGGGCTTATATTATTCGTCATCCTTAATCCTTAATCTCCATCTTAAACCTGTCCTGCAGCTGCTGGAAGATATAAGCGAGTACTGGAATGAAAATGATACCGAGGAAAATACCGAATATCATCCCTCCTGCAGTACCTATACTTACGGACCTTGTACCCTGTGCGGATGAACCTACCGAAAACATCAGTGGCACTAATCCGGCCGTAAAGGCAAAAGAGGTCATCATAATCGGGCGTATACGCAGGGCACAGGCCTCTATGACCGCATCGCTCACCTGCAATCCGGCCCTTCTTTTCTGGGCGACAAATTCCACAATAAGAATAGCGTTTTTGGCAAGCAACCCGATAAGCATGATCACACCGATCTGTACATAAATATTATTATCAACCCCTGCCAGATTAATGGCTGCAAATACCCCGAGAATACCTGCGGGAAGGGAAAGGATCACCGCCATAGGCAACCAGAAACTTTCGTACTGCGCAGACAGGATAAAGTAAATCAATACAATACTCACTATAAATACCAGAATAGTATCGGATCCGGACTTTCGTTCCTCCAGGCTCATCCCCGTCCACTCGAAACCAAGGTTAGCAGGCAGTTTTTCCTCACTCAATTCTTCTATGGCACCCATCACATCCCCGGTACTGTATCCTTTGGCAGGAGAGATGTTGATCCGCGCAGCGTTATAGAGGTTATACCGGAACACGGTTTCCGGTCCGAATGTCTGTTCCAATCGTACGAAAGCACTTAAGGGCACCATCTCACCTTTATCGTTTTTAACCATAATAGAATTGATGGCTTCCGGAGTCTCTCTGTATTGCACATCAGATTGCATATACACCATATACTGACGGGTAAAACGGTTGAAATCCCCTACCCTTGTACGTCCGAAGTTCGATTGCAGGGTAAACATCATCTCTTTTACACTCACTCCCAACGCTTTGGCTTTATCATAATCAATTTCAATACGCAACTGGGGGAAATTGGTGTTAAAAGAGGTAAACGCCTTCTCAATCTCCTTACGGTCTGTAAGTTCACGGATAAATTCATTGATCAGCAGGCCGAATTCTCCCATATCACCGTCGCTCATATCCTGGAGTACGATCTGCACCCCGTCGAAATCACCAAATCCCTGAACGGTAGGCCTCGGATACATATTTACCTTAGCCTCGCTAACCACTCCCATTTTTTCGGTAAGGCTCCGTATTACTTCTTCTATATCACTTATTTTACCACGATCTGCAATATCCTTGAGCATCACATATCCCAAACCTGTGGAGGAGCTTTCGGACCCGTCTACGATATTGTATCCGGAAACCGTGTTAACACTGGCTACGGCTTCTTCCTGCTGTAATATGGAATCCATCTCTTTGAGCACTTCACTGGTGCGGTGCAGGGAAGAACCCTCGGGCATGGTAAGGGCAAAGATCAGGAAGTTATCGTCTTCCGTAGGCACAAATCCCTTGGGCGTACGGCCAGACAGGAAGACAGTCAGCAAAGCTACCACGAGCAATGCTCCCATAGTCCACCATTTATGTACCAAGGACCATTTGACTATACTCAGGTACTTGGCCGTAAATTTATCGAAAAGCGAATCGAATTTCTTCAACCCCTTATCTCTTACTTTTTTGGCTTTTTGTAATTTCCTGGAATTACTGATACGTTGCATCAGTGTGGACTTCCCTGTATTCTTTTCTTCCTTTTCTCCGTTTTTCAGGATCAGTGCACTTAGTACAGGTACGAGGGTAAGTGCGTTTATCGCAGATATGAGTACCGCAAAAATAATGGTATAGGCAAATTCCTTGTAGAATACCCCTACCGGTCCTTCGAGAAACCCTACGGGCAGGAATACTGCAGCGATCACAATAGTAATGGAAATAATGGCTCCGGTAATTTCATCCATAGCAGCATTTACAGCCTGCTTAACCCCCATACCGTGATCTTCCATTTTTTCGTAAATGGCCTCGATGACCACAATGGCATCATCCACCACAATACCGATAGCCAGTACTATAGAGAGCATACTCAAGACATTCATGGTAGCCCCGATAAACTGCAGGAAGAAAAAGGTACCAACCAGTGAGACCGGAATTGAGATAGCCGTAATAATGGTGGCCCGAAAATCCTGCAAAAAGATAAACACTACGAGAAACACCAGGATAAAGGCTTCCACCAAGGTTTTTTTCACGTGATGCATGGATTCGTCGATCTGATCCCGGACACTATAAGAAATACTGTAATCCATACCTTCGGGAAAGGCCTGCGCCTGTTTTTCCAGAACTGCACGTACACCTTCGTCGATCTCCACGGCATTTGCTCCCTGTTGCTGTACGATATCGATAGTCACGGCCGATTTGCCGTTCAGTTTATTGTCACTGGCATAGTTTGTTGCTCCGAATTCCAGTCGCGCCACATCTTTAAGATGCAACTGCGTTCCGTCCTTTTCTGTTTTTATAACCAGGTTTTCATATTGCTCCGGCTCACTAAAACGTCCGTCGTGTTTTAATACGATCTCAAATACCTCATCGGAATTTTCTCCGAACTTCCCCGGCGCTCCTTCAAAACTCTGATCTCTTACCTGGTTGTAGACATCACGGGGAGTGAGCCCGTACACAGCGAGTTTTTCCGGATTGATCCATATCCTCATGGCATAATCCCGGGAACGTAATATGGAGGCCTCTGCGATACCGCTTACTCTTTTGAGCTCCCGCCGGATCTTCATACGGGTATAGGCATTCAGGAAAGTCTCATCATACGTACCGTCCTCACTGTATATATTGATGGTCATCAATGTCCCCTTCAACCTTTTGAGCACTACAATACCTGCTTCCACTACCTCCGGAGGAATCTGTTCCATAACCTGTGAAATACGGTTCTGGACTTCTACGGCTGCCGTGTTCGGGTCTGTTCCCGGCTCGAAATATACGGTAGAACGCCCTCTACCGGAGCTGGTAGCGGTGGAGTTGATATAACTCATATTTTCCGCCCCGTTGATCGCCTCTTCCAGCGGCACCAATACGGATTTGGCCACAGTTTCGGCGTTAGCACCCGGATAATACACCTGCACACTCACACTCGGCGGAGCGATCTCCGGAAAACGTTCAACGGGAAGTTTTAAGATACTCGCGGCCCCGGCCAGTACAAGGAGTATGGATATCACCATGGCCAGTACTGGCCTTTTAAGAATCTTTTTAATCATTATTACCTTGTGGGTTTGTTATTTTAAGATTATGGTTTTCCGGCCTGTTTGTTACAGGATATCAGGAAAGCACAGATTACGGGATGCACAGAAGAAAAAATGCGGGAATTATTCCAGATCATTCCTGGACAACAACCTTCCCTGCTGAATGGGTTTCACCTTGACCCCTTCGGTGAGCTTATCCAGACCGGAAATTACCAGACGATCTCCCGGAACAAGGCTTCCGCGCTTGATGATATACTCTTTACCGGACCTGCCTTCGATCTCAATCTCTTTTCGTTCGACGGTATTGTCCTGCCTGAGGGTATATACAAATTTCTTATCCTGAACCGATGTAGCTGCCCCCTGAGGGATAAGCACTGCCTTAGGATAAATCTGCTCCATTAATATCTTACCGGTATTCCCGGATCTCAACAACGTATCGGGATTCTGGAATTTTGCACGAAGTGTTATCGAGCCTGTAGAGCGGTTAATCTGTCCTGAAGTGGCATCTATAACTCCGGCTCTGTCGTATATCGATCCGTCTGCAAGCACAAGTTTTACATCCGAACTCATGCGGCGGGAAGTGGAATCCTTTTTCATCCTTTCGTAATAAAGGTAATCGGATTCACTCATGGAAAAGTACACATATACATCATTAACATTGGAAAGTACGGTTAATGGCTCACTATCGGTCTGTTTCACCACATTACCCACAGATTTGGGAAATCGTCCTACGAACCCGCTTACCGGCGCCTTGATCGTAGTAAACTCCATTTTAATACGCATGTTTGCCGCCATGGCTTCCGCACGATCCAGTGAGGACTTGGCCACCTCGTAATCTGCCTGGGCTGTTTTTTGCTGTACATCAGAGATCACCTCATTATCAATGAGAGGTTGCAGACGATCGAGCTCTGTCTTGGCTTTTCTGAGTTTCGCTTTCTCCAGTTGCACATTAGCCTGTGCATTTTTTAAATCTTCAAGATAGGGCTGCTGATTTATCTTGAACATGGGTTGCCCCTTTTCTACGAAGTCCCCCTCATCCACATAGATCTCTTCCAGGATCCCATCGACCTGAGGACGGATATCTACATCCTCCACCCCCTCCACAGATCCGAGATAATGTGTTTTTGCCGAAGCCGATTCTTCTTCCAGTGTAATTACGGGAAGCGGGATTCCTTCGTCTTCCTTTTCCTTTTCTTTGCACCCTGTAACGAAAAGCGTGAGCAGAAGCATTACAAATGCAGAAAATCCGGTGTTTACCAATAAGGTGTTAGTATTCTTTTTCATTTTAATGTATATGAGTATAAGGCTATTTCAGGCTCATCTAAAACACAAGATAAGTGCCATACCACACCTACCCTTTAACATATTAATAAAATATACTGAAAAACAACAATTTACGAAAAATCCTATTCATAGGAAAATTTTATACGGTGTATAAATACTGGGAAACGATCGGAAATACATGGGTAATTTTTACACATTTTCAAGTCCTGGAGCACTTATTCCTCATTAAGGGAAACCACATTCAACACCGTAACAGACAGAATATATTTGCCTGCTCCGGTATAAAAACACTTCGGCAAGGCCTCATCATTTTCCTGTTATAAAGATAAAAACAATTTTTTCTTTTCAGCACGTGAACATCGTTTATAATTACAACGAAACAAAAGGCAGGAGGTAGCTACGGAAAAATTGACAACACATCTGCTTGAAAATTTAAAAATCAACAAAATACTGTATATTTTTTACACGAATTCACAATAAATACACATAAAACTACACACTTCCGGATACTCAGCATAAGCCCAAAAATAATTAAAACAATGAATATCAATGAATTAAAAAACAAACACCTCTGACTTCCGGTCATGGCATTAAATTTTCAATGTAATAATCACAAACAAAGTTTAACCTATAAATCTTAATAGTCATGAAAAAGTTAGTTTTAGCCGCAGCATTGGTTTTTGGAGGATTTGCAACCCAGGCAGCAACAATCATAGATTCTAATGAAAATGTTGTCATTGCAGTTAACCAGGAAGAATTTACTGAAATATCCGCTGATGAGGTTCCCTCTGCTATTACCGAGGCTTTAGAAAGAGATTATGCCGGAGCTTCTATAGATAAGGCATATAAGAACGAAGCAAAAGAGTACAAACTGGAGATTTCCATGGGTGAACAATCCGGAGTACTTTATGCCAACGAAAACGGTGAGTGGATACAAAAATAAGAAGTATCCCAGTATTAGAGTAAGTCAGTAAAAAACAGGTCGTTCTTCCGAACGACCTGTTTTTTTATATGTTCCCAACATTAATCCTGGAGAAGTCCCCTCGAAATCACAATTTTCTGAATTTCAGAGGTCCCTTCATAAATCTGGGTGATCTTGGCATCACGCATCAACCGCTCTACATGATATTCTTTTACATAACCATTACCTCCATGGATCTGCACTGCCTCTATAGTCGTATCCATAGCCACCTGTGAAGCATATAATTTAGCCATGGCACCGGACATATCATAATTCTTCCCCTGATCCTTATCCCACGCAGCTTTGAGCACGAGGTAACGGGCGGCTTCGATTTGGGTATGCATATCTGCCAGTTTAAACGCTATGGCCTGGTGGTTGCAGATTTCCGTTCCGAAAGACTTTCGTTCTTTCGAATATTTCCTGGCCAGTTCATAAGCCCCGGAAGCAATACCAAGCGCCTGACTGGCAATACCTATACGACCTCCGGCCAGGGTTTTCATCGCAAATTTAAACCCGAAACCATCTTCTCCTATCCTGTTTTCCTTCGGGATTTTCACATCGTTAAAAATAAGGGAATGTGTATCGCTACCGCGAATCCCAAGCTTCTGTTCTTTCGGCCCGATCTCAAATCCGTCCATACCCTTTTCAACGATAAGAGCGTTGATACCGCGATGTTTTTTATCCGTATCCGTCTGTGCGATCACAAGATAAATGTCTGCGGTCCCCCCGTTGGTAATCCAGTTTTTGGTTCCGTTAAGGATATAATGATCGCCTTTATCTATAGCTGTAGTTTTCTGGGACGTGGCATCACTTCCTGCTTCGGGTTCGGATAGACAAAAAGCACCTATGACCTCGCCTGAAGCCAAACGGGATAAATATTTCTGCTTTTGTTCTTCGGTACCGTAGTGCTCCAATCCCCAACACACCAGAGAATTGTTCACACTCATCACTACCGAAGCAGATGCATCGATCTTAGAGATCTCTTCCATAGCCAATGCATAAGATATCGTATCCAGGCCACTACCGCCATATTCCGGAGAAACCATCATCCCCAAAAATCCCAGTTCTCCCATTTTACGAATTTGCTCCGCGGGAAAAATTTGTTTTTCATCCCTTTCGATAACACCGGGCAGCAGCTCATTCCGAGCAAAATCTCTTGCTGCATCGCGGATCATAACCTGTTCTTCGGTAAGTGTAAAATCCATTTTTATATACTGCTTTTTTGTTTCAAACCTTACAAATTAATGAAAAATATGTACAAAAATATCAAATCATCCCTTTCAAAATTAATTTTTCACAAAAAAATACGGGTATTTTTACACAGAACTCATTTGAACTTATCCCGATATATGGCATAAATTTCTTTATTTTAGGCCGGAAAAAATAAAACCGCTTTACATCTTGCTAAAAATAAGATATAAAATAGTATCCCTTTGTTCTTTTTAACGAAACCGGGTAAAAACTAACTACACTAACGAATCAAATATGGAGGAAATTATCAAAAGCGTTGATGGCATTGTATGGAGCAATGCACTTATTGTTCTGTGTCTCGGAGCCGGAATATATTTTTCGGTTGCCACCCGCTTTTTACAGATCCGGTACATCCGGGAAATGGTGAGGCTGCTTTTTTCAAAAGAATCGTCCGGGAAGGGCGTTACTTCATTTCAGGCTTTTGCCATAGCAATATCGGGGAGGGTCGGTACCGGTAATATTGCCGGGGTTGCCACTGCTATTGCTTCCGGAGGTCCCGGGGCGATCTTCTGGATGTGGGTTATTGCGCTTCTCGGCGCCGCCTCTGCCTTCGTAGAGGCCACACTGGGACAGATCTACAAGGAAGTTAAGGACGGACAATATCGCGGAGGACCGGCTTTTTATATCGAAAAAGGACTGAATACCAAAACATTCGGCATCTTGTTTGCCATTGTCACCATTATTTCAACTGCTTTTTTTCTGCCAGGCGTACAAAGCAACAGTATAGCTCAAGGGATGCAGGAAGCCTTTGGAATTTCGACCTGGATAACCGGTATAGGAATATCTGTTATGCTCGCCCTTATTATTTTCGGTGGAATAAAAAGGATCAGTAAAGTTGCTGAGATCGTCGTTCCCTTTATGGCCCTCGGCTATATGATTATGGCTGTCATTATTATCGGGATGAATATGGAAAGAGTACCGGAAATGTTTTCCCTGATTTTCAGGTCGGCTTTCGGTACCGAAGAAATTTTCGGCGGAATTCTCGGGTCTGCCATCGCCTGGGGCGTCAAAAGGGGAATTTATTCCAACGAAGCCGGGCAGGGAACAGCTCCCCATGCAGCCGCAGCCGCCGAAGTAAGCCATCCGGCAAAACAAGGCCTCGTACAGGCGTTTTCCGTGTATATAGATACGCTCTTTGTCTGTACGGCAACAGCCCTGATGATCCTTTTTACCAACTCATACAACGTGCAATATCCCGAACCGGAGCGGGAAGGGCAATTCATTGTTCAGAACCTGGATGCTACAGTAAAGGCAGGACCGGCATATACCCAAACCGCTATAGCCCACCACTTCCCTACTGCGGGTGCTCCGTTTGTCGCTATCTCTCTCATGTTTTTTGCCTTTACCACTATTATGGCCTATTACTATATTGCCGAGACCAACCTGAGTTATCTCGACAAAAAAGGATCGGTCATAGGATTAACGTTATTACGTGGCGTTTTGCTGTTTGCCGTATTTTACGGCACGATAAAAAGTGCCAAACTCGCCTGGGCTATGGGTGATATCGGTGTGGGACTGATGGCCTGGATCAATGTGATATTCATCCTCATATTACAAAAACCCGCCTTAAAGGCTTTCAGAGATTACGAACGGCAGCGGAAACAGAAGAAAGACCCGGTTTTCGATCCGGAAAAACTCGGTATCCGTAATGCGGATTTCTGGAAAACCTACGGAAAAGAAGAACAATAGAAGGATTTTCTGTTTGCAAAAGAATTTTATAGTTTTAATACACAATCAACACTTACACAAAAAATAATATGAAAGAATTACTTAAACAATACGAGAATAAGTCTCCTGAGATCGTATTTCACTGGCAGGACCAGGAAACGGAAGCAGAGGGCTGGACCGTTATCAACTCTCTCAGGGGAGGAGCAGCCGGGGGCGGAACCCGCATGCGAAAAGGGCTCGACGTCAACGAAGTCTTATCACTGGCCAAAACCATGGAAGTGAAATTTACCGTCTCGGGCCCTGCCATAGGCGGAGCCAAATCGGGAATCAACTTCGACCCTAAAGATCCCAGAAAAAAAGGAGTCCTGGAAAGATGGTACAAAGCTGTTTCCCCCTTGCTGAAAAGTTATTATGGTACGGGTGGCGATCTCAATGTAGACGAAATCCATGAAGTGATTCCCATTACGGAAGATTGCGGAGTATGGCACCCGCAGGAAGGTGTATTCAACGGGCACTTCAAACCGTCCGAAGCCGATAAGATAAACAGGATAGGCCAATTGCGCCAGGGCGTTATCAAAGTGATAGAGAGCGACACCTTTTCTCCGGATATACGCCGGAAATACACTGTTGCAGATATGATCACCGGCTATGGCGTGGCCGAAGCGGTAAAGCATTATTACGATATTTACGGTGGCACCGTAGAAGGCAAAAAAGCTATTGTTCAGGGGTTCGGTAATGTTGGCGCCGCGGCGGCCTTTTACCTTTCACAGATGGGAGCCCGTATCGTCGGGATTATGGATATCTCCGGGGGCGTCATCCGTGAAGAAGGCTTCTCTTTTGAAGAGATCAGGTCTATGTTCCTGGACAAAAACGGGAATAGCCTGGTACACCCCGAAGCCATTTCTTTCGAAGAAATGGACGAAAAGATCTGGGGACTTCATGCCGAAATCTTTGCACCATGCGCGGCATCACGACTCATCACCAAAGACCAGATCACACAACTCATCACATCAGGCCTCGAAGTTATTTCCTGTGGTGCCAATGTTCCCTTTGCAGACCAAGAGATTTTCTTCGGCCCTATCATGGAATACACCGACAAACAGGTAAGCCTTATACCGGACTTCATCTCGAATTGCGGTATGGCCAGAGTATTTGCGTATTTTATGGAAAGAAGGGTTGCTATGGATGACCGTGCCATTTTCGAAGATACCTCCGGGATTGTGAGAAAAGCCCTGTTACAAACTTTCAGACAAAGTGCGGCCAAAACCAACATCAGCAGCACGGCATTTGAAATCGCACTGCGCCAGTTGGTGTAACGCACTTTTTCATTCTAACATCACTATCGAAAGAATTGCCCCCGCACCTGTACGGGGGCAATTCTTTTTAATTATCTTTGGTCCACGGAAGTCGTATATAATTAACTTTACTATTGCTGTTTTCCGGATCGTGATCCCGGATATTTCAGGATATATAATTTTATACACACTTTATCGTTTTATTATCAAAAATACTTTATAAACTATGATGCTATTTCAAGACGTTGCTCAGCAAGTAGCTGAAGAAGCGCTTTCCGAGGAGAAGACCCTCTCTATTGCCGACCTCATCGTAGGCGGTGGCCCCGGGAGTATTATAATCGTGCTGATTCTTTTTATACTGCTTTTCATCGCACTTTACATCTATTTCGAACGGATATTTGCCATTAAGGCGGCTTCGAAGATCGATAAGAATTTCATGAACCAGATCAGGGATCATGTGAGTAACGGCAAACTGGAAGCAGGCAAAATTCTGTGTGCCCAGACCGATGCCCCTGTAGCCAGGCTGATCGAAAAAGGCATTTCCCGTATCGGGAAACCCCTGGAAGATATCAATAAAGCCATAGAAAATGCCGGTACGCTCGAAGTTTATAAACTCGAAAAAAATGTTAGTATTCTTGCCACGGTAGCCGGTGCGGCCCCGATGATAGGATTTCTCGGCACGGTTATAGGTATGATTATTGCATTCCACGAAATGGCCACCAGTGGCGGACAGGCCGAGATAGGCGCATTGGCATCGGGTATTTATACAGCTATGACCACAACCGTTGCAGGACTTGTTGTAGGGATTATAGCCTACATAGGATACAACCACCTCGTGGTACGTACGGATAAGGTGGTCCACCAGATGGAAGCCAATGCCGTCGAGTTTCTCGACCTGCTCGACGAACCGGCATAGACAACGCTGCAATACTGTACGGACCCGGAGAATATCATCGGAACGTCCGGCACAATATGAAAGCCATACGTATGTTTTTTTTCACAGAAATCCTCAAAAGGATTTAACCGGCAAACATCATACGGTGTCTCAAGGTGCATAAATTTTTGGCAGATCATTCTGCAGTCAGAAAAATTTAAATAAATGAAATTAAAAGGAAGAAATAAAGTGTCACCGGAATTCAGCATGTCCTCTATGACAGACATCGTATTCCTGCTGCTCATATTCTTCATGCTTACTTCAAGTGTTCCCAATGCGCTCGACCTGCTCCTGCCCAAGGCCAAAGGGAAATCTACCAACGTACAGAACGTATCGGTTAGCATCAACAAGAAGCTGGAGTATTACATGGACAGTCAGAAAGTAAATCCGGAATTTCTGGAGACCGAACTCAAGCGAAAACTGAAAGGCCAGGAAACACCTACCATAATTCTCCGGGCCGAAGAAGGAGTCCCGATAGAAAAGGCTGTTGACGTTATGGATATAGCCAACAGAAATAACTATAAAGTGATCCTGGCGGTAAGACCTAAATAGAACCTATGTCATTTCTCGATACCAGACATAAAAAGAAATCTTTCACCCTTACCACGGTATTGCTTGCCATGCTCGTGGTGCTGCTGTTTTTTATGGGACTCCGGTATATGGACCCTCCCCCCGAAAACGGTATCACGGTAAATTTCGGAATGACCGAATACGGTTCGGGTAACGTACAACCGCTCGAAAAAATAAAATCTGCCCCTCAGGAAAAGGTTCAGGAGCAGCAACCACAGGAAACACCGGCGGACGAAACACCAGCCGAAGTAGAGAAGCCCCAGGAGGAAGTCCTCACCAATGATAAGGCCGAGGACGTTCCTGTTATTCCCCCGAAAAAAGAAGTTAAAAAACCGGTAGTAAAAGAAACCACGCCCAAGCCTGTAGAAGAAAAACCTAAGGAAGAGCCTAAGAAACCCTCAAAATCAACTGCAGATGCTGTTTCCAATATCCTCAACAGCAAAAAATCGGACGGTAAAGAAACGCAGGGCGAAGGCAATGACGACAAGCCCGGAGACAAGGGGAATCCCGATGGAGACCCTTATGCCAGCAGTTACTACGGGACACCCGGCGCCGGGTCCGGCGGCGTCGGATACGGACTGAGCGGACGCTCCTTATTATCGAGGGGAAAAGTACAACAGGACTGCAATGAAGAAGGACGTGTAGTGGTCCGGATAGAAGTAGATAAAAACGGAAACGTTATAGAAGCAACTCCCGGGGTTAAAGGAACCACAAACAATCATCCCTGTCTGCTCGAACCTGCCAAGAAAACCGCATTGATGTTTAAATGGAACCAGGACTCCGATGCTCCCTCAAGACAGATCGGTTTTGTAGTGATAAACTTTAAACTGGGAGAATAAGACTTCAACACTAAAAATCTTCCTTTTATGACATACCAGCAAGTACTGCAATGGATGTTTGGCAGACTTCCTATGTATCAGCAACAGGGAAAAACCGCATTAAAACATAAACTGGACAATATCCGTGAATTCTGTGATCACCTCGGAAATCCGGAAAAACAACTCAAAACCATACACGTTGCCGGAACCAATGGAAAAGGATCGGTAAGCCATATGCTGGCTTCCATATTACAGGAAGCAGGATATAAAACCGGACTTTACACCTCTCCGCACCTCAAGGATTTCAGGGAGAGGATCAAGATTGACGGCATTGACGTTCCCGAAAATTTTGTCGTGGAGTTTATCACCCGGAACAAAGCGTTTCTCGAAGCCCACGAACTTTCTTTTTTTGAAATGACCGTTGGAATGGCTCTCGATTTTTTTGCCAGAGCACACACCGATATAGCCATCATTGAAGTAGGACTGGGTGGACGGCTCGATTCGACCAACATCATTACCCCCGAAGTATCGGTTATTACCAATATCGGATATGACCATACGGATATACTCGGTGATACCCTCGAAAAAATAGCCTTAGAAAAAGCAGGGATTATCAAACCCGGTATTCCGGTAGTGATCAGTGAACACCATCCGGAGACCTTTCCCGTCTTTCAGCGGATCGCAGCAGAAAACGGTTCGACGCTGCATCTTGCCGAAGCATTGCCTTCCGAAACTATAATGAGCGATCTCAAAGGCATATACCAGACCCGGAACATCAAGGCTGTCCTCGCCGCTATAGAACAACTCGATCATTACAATATCTCCCGAGCACATATCGTCTCCGGGCTATCTCATGTCGTACGCAACACCGGACTCAAAGGCCGGTGGCAGCAATTGCGGACCGAACCTAAAGTAATCTGTGACACAGCACACAATGCGGAAGGGCTGAAACTCGTTTTGAACCAGGTAGAAAACGAGGTTTTTGAAAAATTGCATATAGTCATCGGGGTGGTACGCGACAAAGATCTCAAACTCATCCTCCCGCTTTTCCCCGAAAATGCCGAATATTATTTTGCCGCCCCCGAAATTTCCCGCGCGCTTCCCGCCGAGGAATTACAGGCACAGGCTCATGGATACGGACTGAAAGGAGCCTCATACCCCTCTGTAAAACAAGCCTATAAAGCAGCCTTATCCAGGGCCGGAAAAAAGGATTTTATCTATGTAGGCGGAAGCACATTTGTAGTGGCTGAAATATTATAGAAAAATAGCATAAATATTTTGCACGTGTAAAAAACAATTGTATTTTTGCATCCGCGATTTACAACAAGGGCAGCCGTTTCAAGGCGCTGCGTGCTTGAAAGTTCATACGTATTTTGACAGATCGTAATATGTGAGGGCTCTTAGCTCAGCTGGTTCAGAGCACCTGCCTTACAAGCAGGGGGTCACTGGTTCGAATCCAGTAGGGCCCACATTTTTTTTTCAGATCTATTATTTCCGGGCTCTTAGCTCAGCTGGTTCAGAGCACCTGCCTTACAAGCAGGGGGTCACTGGTTCGAATCCAGTAGGGCCCACAAAAAAACCGTTCTAAAATTATTTGGAACGGTTTTTTTATTGGTTTCTATATCAATTCTCCTATGCAGTAGCCAGGGTAGTTTTAAATAGCAATACATCAACCCCGCATAGTGCAAGTTGTCCCATGCAGAGTAAAAAACATTATACGTTGCAGTCTACAGGTCTTTAGCCGATTCTCTTTCCGTATCTCCCCCTCTAAAAGCCGCTATACCATAACTTCTGAAATTGGCACAACTACAATGCAGCGACCTCTTCTTCAGGAAAAATAAGTTCATCCACCGAAAAATCCAGGGTTTCCGCCTCCGAAACACTTCTCATAATTTCATCTATACCTTTACTGAGCCTTAATTCGGTAGAGTATTTCCGGCTGGTTGCCAGGACCAATCCACCTTTGGAGAGCCTGAAAAAAAATTTTCCGGAAACCGTACACTTTCTGGTGATCGTAAATACGTCGATATGTTCGCGGATTGCATGGATAATCATCTCACAATCCGATTTCTGTTTACAACTGATACTGGTAAAAACAGGTTTCCCCTTCCTGGATGTAAAAACAAACTGATAGTTACCGTTATACCGTTTACTGATGACGAACATCCCCATAATTGCACTTTGATCTTTATAGCGTTATTATACCTATTTCAGGGGCGCAAATCTAAAAAAAATAAGACACCCCCGAAACTGGTATATAAAAGGGTAATCGCTTATATTACGGGAGCTGCAGGAGCTGTCTTCCCTACCCGCATATCACAACCAGCCTTTTTCTACCGTAAGTGCTATGAGATCAAAGACCGAATTCACTCCGGCTTTTCGGAAAATATTCTTCCGGTGTGTAGCTACGGTCTGGGGACTTATATGTAATAGTTCAGCTATTTCGGAGGTCCTGCGGTTTTCCGAAAGATAATATACGATCTCCTTTTCTCTTCTGGTAAAAATTTCTGCGGCGGGTATAAATTTCCGGATAGGCTGTACATCCACATACGAGGGCTCTCCTTCAAGCCCGATGAACGACAGTACCATACGGTTATCTTTCTTTAAATGCGAAATATCGGTATGCACCACGAAAGTCCTGAGAACGGCTCCCTCCTCATCGCTCTGAATGGTTACTATCTGTTGAAGAACACGCTTAAAACTACCATCCCGGGTCCGAAGACGATAGTCATACCGCGATTTGTATTTCATTACTTTTTCCGGGGGTAGCTGTGTAAAAAACGCTGTCACCGTAGCTTCGAAATCCATGAAATAAGGCAAATCGTCCGGGTGAATGATTTCCGTGAGCAGTTCCAGTGAAAACATTTCAGGTTCATAACCCAACACCCGGGCAATGCCCGGACTGGTATATTCGATAATCATTTCAGGAGGATTAAATACCATATAATAATATTCCCCTACCTGGAATACGTTGAGCAACTTCCTGTAAAGTTCCACTTCGAGTTTAAAATCACCAGGTGTCTTATTTTTAGCTATTTCACTCCATATTTTCTGAGCTTCATCGAAAATAAGCCTTTCCATGAATGTATGAGTTGGTTGGTTGAGCATGTTAAAATAATCGCAAAATGCATAAAAAACAATTTTTCCGTAAAAAAATACCCTAAAAAGGGTATTGATTACCTCGTATGATTTTAAAATCTTTGTCATAAAGTTTGTAATTTCTGATAGCAAAAGATGTAAAACTGCATACCCGGTTTTCGATCTCATATTTTCCCCACTCCCCTTTTCCTTATTCATCAGACATTTTATCGCGTAAGATCTACACCCGCGTGCTCCGAAACAGCACGGAAACACCCGTATTTAAGGTTATTGGCAGTACCGGGTACGATCTTCACCAACGCATAACCGATAAATCAGGTACAACTCTTAAAACCAACATCATGAAAAAATTACTACTCCTTCTTTTGCCCGCTTTATTATCTTCAGTCTGCTCGGCACAGCACACCCAAAAATCACCAAAAGACACCTCTCCGTTAAACACGGAAGAGAATAAGGTCAACCGGAGTGTGGATCACTCAAAAACCAATACGTATGAGGTGACATACAATTTCAGGACCGGGGTTTATGAAAACAACAACATCCCGCTTAAAGTTCATGTTCCGACAGTTTTCAGGATTATAAACATTAATCGCTGGGCCTATGATATCGATATAAAGCTCAGAGATTCCGTACTCGCACTTTCCTATTCCATGGAAGAACTCAGCAAGGAACTTTCCAGGGACGATAACATCCTACCCGAAGACGGCGAGAAAAAAAATACTTCACCCGGCGAGGAAAGCTCTCCGCTACTCAGTGAAAAAGATTTATCGGATGATACGGATAAAAACAACACCACACAAAAGGGAGATTATGTAAAACTCCTTAATCAGGCACTGAGGGCTCAGGCAGAACGCAATTACATCGAGGAACTCCGTTCACAACTCAAACGATTACAGGAAAGCCTGCTGTCACAAAACGCTGCACTCCTTACCGACCCGAAACAATCCGTTCAGGAACTGGATCGGGAGATCGCATCCCCGAAGAGCGCTGAGGAAAACGACAGTCTTGTCTTACTGCGTAATAGGCTACAAGATATCTTACTGAAAGATTCCCTTATAAAAACCCGGGAAGAAGAGTTAAAATCATTGGAAACTACAGAAAAAGGCGTAAAGATTTTTATGACTAATGCTGACCTTGTAATAAAGAATTTCGAAAAGTTAAGAGGCCATTACCGGAACTTAATCCGGATCAAGGAGTACAGCTATAGCCTGTACACTATTGCCAACGACCCGCAACTGACTTACGACAGGTTCACCCAAAAACACAAGGAATACTGTACCGAAATAACCAGCTCCTTACCATGGCTCAGCAACGAAATCGACCTCTTTAAAGAGGTGTATTACGATCTGGTCCATAATTATGACGAAATGAAATACAACTACGAACTTCGAAATATGCTTAAAGAGGGGGGCTGGGACAAGATGCACGACAGGGTCAATCAATTGAAAAAAAGAGCCGACAACATGAATTCGAAGGTGGAAGGTGACAAACTCAAAAAAGAGATCGCCGGGATACAGTACACCGCCGGAAGTCTTTCCCATGAAGATACTTACCAATGGATTTCTACCCCTTTTCAGGCGACCAAGGATGTGGTGATATTTGATGTCGAGATCAAAAAAAAGAACAATGACCACCAGGACACCCGGAAACCCAGAAAATTCCGTCACGAGGAATTTACCAAAGGCGGGATCCGGACAGACCTGGGCATAGGGCTCGCCATGAGTTAGGACGCAATGACGATGATCAGATCATCATCACACAGCAAAGCGATTATCAGGCTGTACCCTCGCTCATAGGCATGTTTACAGTCAGCCACCGAAGCCCCGAATACGTTACCTGGGGAGGCAGCGCAGGACTGGGAATAGATGTGGTTAACGGAAAAATACAACTAAGCAATTTCTTTGCAGGCCCGAGTATAATCTTTGGCAAATACGAAAGAATAACCCTGTCTGTCGGAATATCAGTGAGAAATGTGGGGCGTCTGAAGTCGGGGTATGAGAAAGAAACATACATTATCTCCGATCCGCTCAGTGATATTAAAGACTATATGACCGACAGGTATAAGATCGGATCTTTTATGTCCATCACATACAACCTCACCAAAGGTATAAAAAGCAACGTTAAAAAAATATATTCTCTGTTTTAGAGGTTTCTTCCTTACTGAGCTTACAGGATAACACGTCTAATTTCCAGTTGATGATCGAGCACGACCATTTCGGCATGATACCCCGGAGCAATATATCCCAGGGTATCGTCCCCGATAAGTCTTGCAGGATAGGCCGAAGCCATCCGGAAGGCCTCTTCCGGAAGTATTCCCACATGCCGCACGCCATTGCGGATGCATTGTACCATACTGAGTGCAGATCCGGACAGCGTTCCGTCCGGCAACACATACCGGTCTCCCTGCAGACGATGCGGATACTCTCCCCCGGAGGCAGCGGTAACCGCATCGGTTATAAAAAACAGCCGGTTTCCCATTACTTTTTTCGCAATACGGGCTGTAGCATAATCCACATGGACTCCATCACAGATAATGCTTGCCATAACCGAAGGATGGTCCATGACAGCCCCAGGCAGCCCCGGATCCCGATGATGAAAAGGGGACATGGCGTTAAACAGGTGAGTGGCGGCGGGTATTCCCACAGAAAAACCTCTCATAGCCCGGGCATATGTGGCGTTGCTGTGCCCGGCAGAAATCACAACACCGAGCTCCTGCAGGAGCCCGATGATATCATCACGACACTGCTCCGGTGCCAGGGTCATCATCCTGAAAAGCCCTTTGCCTTTTTCGGCAAAAAGCCGTATTTCATCAGGGTCGGGTACCCTTATACAATCTTCTATGTGCGCTCCTTTTTTTTCAGGGTTAATATAAGGCCCTTCCAGGTGTACACCGAGCAATCCCCTTCCACCGTTCTTCACATATGCTGCAGCCACTTCCAGCCCATGTACAAATTTCTCCCGGGTATTGGTGGCAAGTGTGATCATAAAGCGGGTACATCCGCCCCGCAAGGCATAATGGTATGTAGCTTCCAGCGATGCCACACTCAGCTCGTCGGAAAACAGCTTGCCATCACCGCCGTAAATCTGGAGATCTATAAAAGACGGAACAAGATAGTGCCCGTCCAGGTCATCTTTTGTATAATCCGCAGGTATTTCCCCGTCCGGAACGAGGTCAATAATAAAGCCGTCCCTGACCAGGACGGCTTTATCTTTTTCTATTGAAGTTCCGGTAAAAATCAGGGCATTGGTATAAGCTACTCTCACGATGCTGCAAAATTTGTTTTGCATAAAGGTACAAAAACAAATGGCCCGGCAATCTCTCCGAAATACATCAACGGGTGACCAATTGTACGGTGTTTTGAAGCCGTTGCTTTAAGAGAATGTCCTTACCGTTTTCCAGTTCTTCCAGAGAATCCTGGGTAGCGTGTCTTACCGTATACAGAGAAACCCCTTCTTCACAATCTACCTTAAACTTGGCCTTCAGGATATTGAGCAGGTCCTTCAGATTGTTGAACTTGTTGTCCGCACATACCGAGAAACTGATCGCGGAGTTCTGAATGACATCCACTTTCATACGGTGATCGTGCAGAAGCTTAAAGATCTCGCTGATATTCTCTTCTACGATAAAAGAAAAATCCAGTGAAGAAAGCGATATCAGTACCTGGTCTTTTTTCACGATAAAGCAGGGTACTTTAGGCTCCAGATCCTGCCCCTTACTTACACTTGTTCCTGCTCCCGTGGGATTGATAAACGACTTAACATAAAGCGGAATTTCTTTGCGCTGCAACGGTTGCAGGGTTTTCGGGTGTATTACGGACGCCCCGTAGAAAGCCAGCTCTATAGCTTCGGTATAGGATATCTGGTTGAGCAGGCGTGCATTCTCAAAATACCTTGGATCTGCATTTAAAACCCCCGGAACATCTTTCCAGATCGTTACGCTCTCCGCATTGAGACAATAGGCAAAGATAGCTGCCGTGTAATCGGAGCCCTCCCGCCCCAGGGTGGTTGTAAAATTATTGGGATCGCTGCCCAGAAAGCCCTGCGTTATATTCAGTAATCCTTTGTTCACACCTTCGTTGATATTCTGCTGTGTACTCTCCCAGTCCACATTCGCATCGCGATACGTAGCATCAGTCTTTATGAAATTCCGGACATCGAGCCAGGTGTTTTTAATTCCCGTTTCCAGAAGATACTGGCTGATGATCGTCGTAGATATCAGCTCGCCAAACCCAATAACCTGATCATAGACAAAATTGTAGTTAGGCGACTTGTTTCTTCCGAGAAACGAACTTAACTCAGCGAACAGGCCGTCTACTTTCCAGAAGACCGGGTGGCTTTCTTTTTCAAAAAGCTCCAGCAGTATCTCATTATGATATTTTTTGACTTCCTGAATGGAACTCTGTAATTCGTCTTTATTCTGGAAATAATTTTTGATAACCTCCTCTAAAGCATTTGTTGTTTTTCCCATGGCCGAAACAACCAGAAGCGTATTGTCATACCCCACTGTTTCCAGTACTTTCACCACATTCTTTACGCCTTTTGCATCTTTGACCGATGCCCCTCCGAATTTAAATATTTTCATAGATTTCTCGTCTCTTTATTCTTCGTGAACCCTCTCTGTAATTGCCTGTTTGCAGGGGATCACTTTTTAAATACACCTTATTGGCCCGTATCATTACAATGCGGACAGATAGTTTTCTATCCCCTGTTCATCGAGCTGAACGACATTCCATTCTCTCATGACTTGTGCTCCGTGCTGCTCATAAAATTTTATCGCGGGTTCATTCCAGTCCAGCACTTCCCAGTTCACCCTTCGTACACCAAGTTTCTTACCGTACCGGACCACTTCCGAAAGGAGTGCCTTTCCCAGACCTTTCCCCCGGTATTTTTCTGAAACCACAAGGTCTTCCAGGTGAAGAGCGATACCTTTCCACGTGGAATAGCGCGGATACACCAGGGCAATCCCTGCAATCTCTCCATCGACCTCCGCTATAAAGCAATGAAAGGCCGGATTGTCCCCGAAACCGTCACGCTCAAGGTCTTCTACCGTAATCTCTACGGCATCGGGTTCTTTTTCATACAGGGCCAGCTCCCGTATCAATGCCAGCACACCTGGCATATCACGGATAACAGCATCCCTGATTGTGTGTGATACCATATTATTGTGTTCGTTTTGTAAGTGTTCCAAATATAACACAAAGTTATATAAGGTTTTTCTAACCTGAAATAAAAACCCAACGAAAACGTTTTCGTTTCACAATTTTACCGATATTTGTGACCTAATCGACGTTTGTAATTTCCACATACCCCAAAGTCCGGAAAAACCAAAATATAAAACGGAAACATGGAGCGTACAAAGTGTACCGAATATTCCCCTAAGAATAAGATAAAACCACGACGACGCCCCGGACTCCTTTATATTCTTACCGACGTCTTCTCCCGTTTAACCAGTTATTGATAACCGTAAAACCAAAACTGATTTCGAAACATATACTTATGAAAAAAAACAAGACTTTAGGAGAGTTTATCATTGAGAAGCAAGCTGAGTTCAAATATTCCTCAGGTGAATTGTCGAAACTCATCAACGCGATCAGGCTCGCGGCCAAGGTGGTAAATCACGAAGTCAATAAAGCCGGATTGGTAGACATTATAGGCGCATCGGGAGACACTAATATTCAGGGCGAAGACCAGCAGAAGCTGGACGTCATGGCGAATGAAAAATTCATTCAGACCCTGAGCAACCGAGAAATTGTATGTGGTATAGCTTCCGAAGAGGAAGACGATTTTATTACTATAAACAGCCACGACCAGAACCATCAGAACAAATATGTTGTGCTTATCGACCCTCTTGATGGCTCCAGCAACATTGATGTCAATGTCTCTGTCGGCACTATCTTTTCCATTTACCGGCGTATCACTCCCATAGGCACGCCGGTTACCATGGCAGACTTCCTGCAACCCGGCAGAAATCAGGTTGCCGCAGGCTATGTGGTCTACGGCACCTCTACCATGCTGGTGTATACGACCGGGCACGGAGTCAACGGTTTTACGCTCAATCCTGCCATAGGCACTTTTTACCTGTCTCATCCCAACATGCAATTCCCCGAAAACGGTAATATCTATTCGGTAAACGAAGGCAACTATATCCATTTCCCACAGGGAGTCAAAGACTACATCAAATATTGCCAGGCCGAGGAAGACAACCGCCCTTACACCTCGAGATATATCGGCTCGCTGGTTTCCGACTTTCACCGGAACATGATCAAAGGAGGTATTTACCTCTATCCAAAAAGCAGCAAATCTCAGAACGGGAAATTGCGGTTACTCTACGAATGTAACCCCATGGCTTTCATTGCGGAACAGGCCAACGGAAAAGCCAGTGACGGCTTCGGAAGAATCCTCGATATCCAACCGGACGAGCTTCATCAGCGCACTCCTTTTTTCTGCGGAAGTACAAAAATGGTTGACAAACTGGAAGAATTCATGGTTAAGTCCCATATTTAAAGGGAATTGACTCTTTGTTATCTGATTTTTGCTAACTTTGCCCCAAATTCATACCGTACAACCATGTCTAAGGAAAAAAATCACCCTGAAGCCAATGGCGCTTCCGTAGATCCTATGTCGAAGATAGACGCGATCAGGAATCTCATATTCGGTGAGAACATACAGGAATATAATTCCGAATTCGAATCCGTTAAAAAAGACATCCTTCAGAAGAAAAAAGAACTGGAGACTTTGATCGAAGATACCCGCACAGAGCTTATGCAGACTATTGACAGTCTCGGCACGGATGTCAACATCAGGATCACCGAACTTGAGAATTCCCTACAGGAAAAAGCAGATACGCTTGACCAGAACAAAGTGGACAAAGCCACGCTGGGAAAACTCCTCATTCAAATTGGAGAAAAAATAAAGGATAATTAATTTGGAGATACATACTCCGGTAGGTATCCGTACAACGAGCTGGCCATCTTCCGGGGTGAGCCTATTACCTGTTTTCAGATAGTTTGTATACTACAACAGGTTTGACCTGCAATTATCTTTATGTTTATGATGAATGAGAACGACAAATTAAACATCCTCAAAGATATTCTCCTTACCGATGACAGGGAGTATGCAGAAACCATTGCCAACAAAATAAAGGCCTTGGAAGAGGTCCTTCATACCCGTTCGGAACTCGCAGGAAAGGTCGACCCTATTATAGACAGCAAACTGGAAGAATTTATCGAGGAGATCCCCAAAACCCTCGGACCGACTATTACGGAAACACTTAAGATCGAAATCAAAAATTCCAAAGATCAGGTTGTGGAAGCCCTTTACCCCATTATGGGACGAATGATTAAAAAGTACGTCTGGCAGGAAATAAAGTTACTATCCGAGCAGGTCAGCTCTCAGGTAGAAAACAGTTTTTCGCTCGCCGCATGGAAACGGAGGCTAAAATCCTGGATCACCGGGGTTAAGGAACACGACCTTATTTTATCGGAATTGGGAGACGTCTCTATCGAACAGGTTTTTGTCATCGAAAAAAATTCCGGGATCCTTCTCGGAAACTATGCCAAAAGGGAAACCATAGATAAAGAGATGTTCTCCGGAATGCTAACGGCAATCAAATCGTTTGTCGAAGACGCATTCCGGCAAAAAGCCCAGAATCTGGAACTTATAGAATATGAACTGTACCATATTCACATACAAAGTTTTGTTTCGTATTACATTGCCGTAGTGGTCTCAGGACAATACAACACCCCGTTAAAAAACAAACTACAGGACACCATTTTCAAATTTTCGGAAAATTTCCTGAGCCTGATGCTCTACAATCCGGAAATCACACAAGATGATATTGTAAACGAACTAAATTTTTATTTTAACGATGATCACATCTAAAAAAATTGTTCTTTTGGGGCATTTTGGTGTCGGAAAAACGTCTTTGGTAAGACGTTTTGTAGAAGACTCCTTTTCGGACAATTACAAAGTTACCATTGGAGTACATATCCTAAAAAAAGAAGTTACTCTGCCCGAAAACCAGGTAAACCTGATTATCTGGGACATAGAGGGTAATGAAGATATTACGAAAACACGCTCCTCATACCTCCTGGGATCTCACGGCTTTATTTACGTGTTTGATACTACCCGGAAAACAACTTATGAAAATCTCGCTTCAGACCTGGAACACTTAAAGACTACATATAACAATGTCCCTGTGGTTGTGGTCGGGAACAAAAGTGACCTGGTCACCAGAAGTCACATGAAGGAGAACAAGGCTTATTTCAAACCGGTAGATTACTTCTCCAGTGCCAAGACAGGGGCCAATGTGGACACTATTTTTGAAGAACTTACCAAAAAAATAATCCTGTAATATGCTTGAATCCTATAAAGAGCAATTCTTATATCCCAAAGTTCAGTTTATTGTGATTTCGGGAGAAGGCAAGATCCTGGCTTCTGACGATATCCTTTTTCCGTTTGCGGAAAAGGAAAACATAGCAGATTGCCATCCCTTTTTCGAAAGTATCCTCCCGCTTATGGAGCCCAAAGAAGATGCACTCTCTTTTTCCTGTGTACATATAGGTGAAAAAATATGCGATATTAATTGCAGGACCTTTAAAGACAAACATCCCCTGATCACTATTCACGATCTGTCCGAACACTACGAATCGCTGCAGACCGTCGCACAGAAGCGGAACGAAACCCTCATCGAATCCGAAATACTGACACTGCAAAACACATATCTCAAAGAAAAAGAGGCTTTTAAACGAACGTTTATTGCTAATTTCAGTCATGAGATACGCAACCCCCTTACCGGGGTATTTTCCTTTACGGAAATGCTCGAAAAAACCAGTTTGTCCGACGAACAGTTCGACCTGGTTGAAGTGATCAAATCGCTCTGTCAGGATTTGAACATCATGATCAACGACATTCTTGACCTCTCCAAAATAGAAGTAGGCAAATTCGTGGTAAATAATGAAATATTCGATTTTTCCGAGTTACTGCACTCCACGGAATTTATCTACACGACCAAAGCAAGGCAGAAAAACCTCAACTTCCGGATGCATGTCGACAAAAAACTGCCCAAATATATCGAGGGAGACAAAACACGCATAAAACAAATACTTACCAATGTCATAGAAAATGCCATCAAGTTCACGGAAAAAGGCGACATAGACCTGCATATAACATTAAATCACAAACGGGCGAACAAGGCGAATATACAATTTCGAATCACAGATACCGGAATAGGGATACCCAAAGAAGCTATTCATGATATTTTCACCAGTTTTTCCCAGGTACACAAAGACAACAAATATCCGGGAACTGGACTGGGGCTGACCATCGTAAAAAATCTCGTCACCCTGATGCAGGGAGATATCTCGGCAGAAAGCGAGCCGGGTCGGGGAACTACTATTTCTTTCAATCTCAAACTCAGGTTTCCTCTCCATTACAAAGAAACCGCCAGGAAAGAAAAGGTGGAGAAAAAAGTGCTCTTCAACACAAAGAAAAAATACAACATCCTGTTGGTTGAAGACAATAAGATCAGTCAGATTATCGTATTGAAGATACTCTCTTCGCAGGGTTCTTTTTTTCTGGATATTGCCGAAAACGGCACTCAGGCCATGGAAAGAACCGAGGAAACCCGTTACGACCTTATTCTCCTGGATATAAGATTACCCGATGTAACAGGGTATGAACTTGCACCTGCACTGCGGAATCACGCAGAGAAAAAACATACCAAAACACCGATTATAGCCCTATCGGGAAGTATGCTCGGCGACGGAAAGCAAAAATACAGAAAAGCAGGAATTAACGATGCACTTCAGAAGCCTTTCCAGGAACAACAATTGCTGCAAAAGCTTCATAAACACCTGAAGTAGAAGCGTTGAACAACCCCGGTTCAAAAAACCGGGGAGATCCTATCTGTTCATATGCTTCATCTCTTCCTTAAATGTATCCAGGTCTACACCATGAGATACCAGGTCATACGCTTTGGCTATAATATATTTGATGTTGCCGGGAGTGAAGCCGAGTCCTACTGCCAGTTTAGACAATACACTGGTTTCTTCTTCATCTGCAATATGATCGGCATAAACCATACGGGTCAGATCATAAAGCCTTTCCAGCCGTGAATCGTAGAAAAAAGGAGGGTTGATCGGATACTTCTCCGGGTTTTTAAGAACCGCGGCATAATCTTCTTCCGAAATATTAAGATTATGAGCAAGGCGATCGAGGAACGCTTTTTCTTCCGGGTTTATAGCTCCGTCAGAAAGTGCCACACGGACTATCGCCGCGAAATGATCCCTGTTACGCTCCAAAAATGCATTCGAATATAAATCTAAGATTGACATACCTCTTATTGTTAAATCTTCAAATTTTGCGCAAATATACATCTTTATACCAAACACGAACAAGATACATCTCCAATATTAAACCGTATCGCAGAACAGGCAACTCCCCTCCCCGTTCATATTTAATCCGTTAATACGGTTACAAATCGGTTTTTATTACCTTTGCACAAAATTTATAATGTGAGCAAGACCCATGCCTCGCCAGTTTCACTCCCGCCATCCATCGGGACAATGGGAACAGAACAGTCTCCGCAAACGCGAAAACTGCAGGACGCTATTGCCCGGATCCAACCTCCGCAACGCATATATCTCAACGGACTCATAGGATCTTCGCTTTCGTTTGTCATTGCCGACAGTTTTAAAAACAACGACCTTCCCTACCTGTTGATACTCAACGACAAGGAAGAAGCAGCCTATTACCTCAACGACCTGGAACAACTTATCGGCGAAGAACACGTGTTGTTTTATCCCGGAAGCTACCGAAGGCCCTACCAGATCGAAGAGACGGATAATGCCAACGTACTGCTTCGGGCAGAAGTACTGAACCGCCTGAACTCGCGTAAAAAACCTGCGTTGATCGTCACCTATCCCGATGCCCTCTTCGAGAAGGTTGTTACCCGGAAAGAGCTGGAAAAAAATACGCTGAAAATGAAAGTAGGCGAAACCATTGCTCCCGATTTCATCAATGAAGTCCTGTTCGAATACCGTTTTAAGAGAGTGGACTTCGTTTCCGAACCCGGCGAATTTTCGGTACGTGGCGGGATCATAGATGTGTTCTCCTTTTCCAATGACGAACCCTACAGGATTGAGTTTTTCGGTGACGAAGTAGACAGTATCCGAACCTTTGATGTGGAAACACAGCTTTCCGTACACAAGCTCAACAAAATTACGATTATTCCGAATGTAGAGAATAAAGTCCGGAATGAATCCAGAGAAGGTTTTCTGGAATATATTTCACCGAAAACCGTTGTTTTCTTCCAGAGTTACGAAATTTTGTCATCGCGGATAGATTCGTTATTCCGGAAAGCTGAAGAGGCTTTTGCATCACTTTCTACCGAAACAAAGCACGCTTCTCCTCATGAACTTTTCTGTACTCCAAAACACATTCACGAGCAATTGTCCCGTTTGGTCGTAGCGGAGACCGGAAACCAGTCCGGAATCGCATTCCGGCATAAAGCGAAGGAAAAACACGGAGAGATCATTACGTTCCGCACCAGACCACAGCCTTCGTTCAACAAACAGTTTGACCTCCTGATCGAAGATCTCGACAGGAACCGGGCCGATGGCTACACCAACTACATCTTCTGTGTCAGCGAGCAGCAGGCCAAACGCTTTCACGATATTTTCGAGGAGATCGAGGGTGAGGTCTATTACAAAACGATCGTTTTCCCCATATACCAGGGTTTTATCGATGATGACCGAAAGATGGTCTGTTATACGGACCATCAGATCTTTGAACGTTATCATAAATTTCACCTCAAGAATGGTTATGCAAAAAAACAGGCCATAACCCTCAAAGAACTGACCCAGCTCGAGATCGGCGATTATGTAACCCATATAGATCACGGTATCGGTAAGTTCGGCGGACTACAGAAGATACAGGTGGAAGGCAAACTCCAGGAAGCCATAAAACTCGTGTATGGCGACGGGGATATCCTGTATGTAAGTATTCACTCCCTGCACAAGATCACCAAATACAACGGTAAGGACGGCAAACCTCCCAAGATATTCAAACTGGGAAGCAGTGCTTGGAAAAACCTGAAAAAGAAAACCAAAAGCCGGGTCAAGGAAATAGCATTCAGCCTTATAAATTTATACGCCAAACGACGGACAGAAAAAGGATATTCCTACGCTCCGGACAGTTACCTGCAACACGAACTCGAAGCCTCCTTCATTTATGAGGACACCCCCGACCAGAGCAAAGCGACACAGGATGTTAAAAACGACATGGAAAGCGAACATCCGATGGACCGGCTTGTTTGCGGCGATGTAGGGTTCGGAAAAACGGAAGTTGCCATCAGGGCCGCATTCAAAGCGGTAGACAACAGCAAGCAGGTGGCTATTCTGGTCCCTACCACCATACTTGCCTTTCAGCATTACAAGACTTTCAGTGAGCGGCTCAAAGATCTGCCCGTCACCGTAGATTACCTCAATCGTTTCCGTACAGCCAGAGAAAAAAGGGATATCCTTGAAAAGCTCGGAACAGGACAGATCGATATTATCATCGGAACGCATCAGTTGGTTAATAAAAATGTACAATTCAAAGACCTGGGATTGCTCATCGTAGATGAAGAACAAAAATTCGGGGTAGCCGCCAAGGAAAAACTAAAGAACCTGAAAGAAAATGTCGACGTTCTTACGCTAACGGCCACGCCTATTCCCAGGACACTGCAGTTCAGCCTTATGGCTGCAAGGGATTTATCCGTGATCACCACCCCCCCGCCCAACCGTTACCCTATAGAGAGCCATGTGATACAGTTTAACGAAGAGATCATCCGCGATGCGGTATCCTATGAAATACAACGCGGAGGGCAGGTCTTTTTTATTCATAACCGCATAGAAAACATCAAGGAAGTCGCCGGCATGATCCAGCGGCTGGTCCCCGATGCCAAGGTAGGTATAGGACACGGCCAGATGGAAGGAAAAAAACTGGAACAGCTCATGCTCGGTTTTATGAACGGAGAATTTGATGTCCTGATCTCCACAACCATTATCGAAAGTGGTCTTGATGTTCCTAATGCCAATACGATCTTTATCAATAATGCCAATAATTTCGGGTTGAGCGACCTGCACCAGATGCGGGGACGTGTCGGCCGGAGTAATAAAAAGGCTTTTTGTTATTTCATTACCCCGCCCTATTCGGCCATGACCGAAGATGCCCGTAAACGAATACAGGCGCTGGAACAATTCACCGAACTGGGAAGTGGTTTTAATATTGCCATGAAAGACCTGGAAATCCGTGGTGCGGGTGACCTACTCGGCGGAGAACAAAGCGGATTTATTAACGATATCGGTTTTGACACTTACCAGAAGATACTGAGCGAAGCCATAGAGGAACTCAAGGAAAACGAATTCAAGGACCTTTATCCGCAGGATGAAGAAACACGGGAATATGTCAAAGATACCCAGATCGATACCGATTTCGAACTGCTCTTCCCGGACGAATACGTCAACAATATTACCGAAAGGCTCAACCTGTACAACCGTCTGAGCACGATTACGACCGAAGAAGAACTCGAAAAGTACGAAACAGACCTCATTGACCGTTTCGGTCCCCTTCCCCGACAGGTAAAAGACCTCCTGAACAGTGTACGGATCAAGTGGATTGCTTCGGAAGCCGGGCTGGAAAAAGTAGTACTTAAACACGGTAAAATGGTCGGTTATTTCATTGCCGATCAACAGAGCAGTTTTTACCAGAGTAAAACCTTCAACCGCGTGATCCGGACCGTACAGCAAAACCCGGCCCTGTGCAAAATGAAAGAAAAGAATACCCGTCTCGGCGGATTGAGGCTTTTACTTACTTTTGACCATATCACCTCGGTCAACAAGGCTTTGAAGGCCCTGAGCCCTTTTGTGGTCAAAGAAGCAGCACACTCCGAAACCGGATATTAAAAAAACAGAGTACAACAGGAGTGATTTCTTTCGGAATCCTCCTGTTTTTACATTAAACCGTTATCTTAGCAATATCCGAATTCCTAATTCGCTATATTTGCATGAAAGCCGGATAAATATGTCATAAGCCATGAGCAAATCTTTTGAAAGATATCAAAAACGGAGACTGATCTCTTCGTATTTCTCTGTTATCTTAAGTATTTCTTTAGTCCTTTTCCTTTTGGGAATGCTCGGTCTTCTGGTCATCAACACCAAGAAACTCGCAGATCATTTCAAGGAGCAGGTCGCTGTTTCTATATTCCTGAAAGACGATGCCAAAAAAGTAGAAATAGACCAGCTACAAAAAGGCCTGGCCCTGGCAGAATACACAAAGTCGGTAGAATTTGTCTCTAAAGAAGCTGCCGCGGAAGCCCAGAGTGCCGAGATCGGGGAAGACTTCATGAAATTTCTGGGGTCAAATCCCCTGCAAAACTCTATAGATGTACGGCTGAAAGCGGATTATGTCGATGCTGTAAAATTAGAAGAAATTGCCACTGAGATCGCTGCTAAGGATTTCGTAGACGAAGTCTCTTATGACCGCCCGTTGATAACACTACTTAACGACAACATCAGAAGACTTAGTTTCTGGATACTTCTGGTCAGTGCAGCCTTTACGATCATAGCGGTTCTGCTTATTAACAGCTCCATCCGCCTGTCTATTTACTCCAAACGTTTTATCATAAAAACCATGCAAATGGTAGGGGCCACAAAACAATTCATCCGGCGTCCTTTTATATGGACCAGTGTAAAACTCGGCATGATTGGTGCCGTAATAGCTGTAATAGCCATGGGAATATGCCTTTACTATTTCAATGAAAGATTCCCGGAACTCAACCTCATGCAAGACCCGACCTGGTTGGTCCTTCTGTTTATCGGCATCTTCCTGATGGGCGCGATAATAAGCTGGATAAGTACCTATTTTGCCGCGCAACGGTTCCTGAACCTGAGAACGGACGACCTGTATTACTAAACCCGGAAAAAGCTAAAAAATGCAAAAAAAAGATAAGAACACTACACCTCAGGAATTTATATTCGAGAAAAAAAACTATACGATTATGTTTGCCGGGCTGGCCTGTATTGCCCTGGGCTTTATTCTCATGAGCGGGGGAGGTACGGATAACCCGGATGTCTTCAACCCCGAGATCTTCAGCTTCAGACGTATCCGCCTGGCCCCCACCCTTGTTATTCTGGGTTTTGCCCTGGAGATTTACGCCATTTTGGTGCCCGCGAAAAAAAAGAAAGCACAGGACAAATAAAACCTGAAAACTTTCGTTTTGGCTTGAGCAGCCATATTTTCCGCACCAAAAACGATTAAGACACATGGATATTATCGACGCTATCATCCTTGGGATCATCCAGGGACTTACCGAATTTTTGCCTGTCTCCTCCAGCGGACACCTGGAACTTGGAAAAGCACTGCTTGGTGACAATTCCATCCCCCAGGAGAGTCTTATTTTTACCATTGTCCTGCACTTTGCTACGGCTTTGAGCACTATCGTGGTATTCCGTAAGGAGGTTCAGGAAATTGTCGGGGGGTTATTCCAGTTTCGCTGGAACGAAGAGACCCGGTTTTCACTGAAGATCATCATATCCATGATCCCTGCGGTTTTTATTGGCCTGTTCTTCGAAAAACAACTCGAACAGCTTTTCGGAGAAAACATACAGCTGGTAGGTTTTATGCTGCTCATCACAGCCCTGCTGCTGTTTCTTGCCGACCGGGCCAAAGACACTTCGAAAAACGTTACTTACGGCAACGCTTTTATCATCGGAGTATCACAGGCCATTGCCATGCTTCCGGGAATTTCGAGAAGCGGTTCTACCATTTCGACCTCCGTATTGCTTGGAATCGATAAATCAAAAGCAGCCAGGTTTTCTTTTTTAATGGTCGTCCCACTGATCTTCGGAAGCATTGCCAAAGAAATCATTTACGGCAAGATAAGTTACGATTCCCAGCAATTTACTCCGCTGGCCATAGGTTTTGTCGCTGCATTTATTTCGGGACTCTTTGCCTGTACCTGGATGATAAAGCTGGTTAAAAACAGTAAGCTGACATATTTCGCCATATATTGCCTCATCGTAGGAGCCATTACTATTGTCTATTCCTTTTTTACCGGTTTATAATGTATTCGGAAGAAGAATTTAAAAACGGAACGATATTACTCATCGACAAGCCCCTCCACTGGTCGTCTTTCCAGGCCGTCAACAAAATCAAATGGGCCATCCGTAAAAAGTACGGTCTAAAAAAGATCAAGGTAGGTCATGCCGGGACTCTGGATCCGCTCGCAACAGGGTTACTGATTATATGCACCGGAAAATTCACGAAAAAAATACCGGAACTGCAAGGGCAGGTCAAAGAATATACGGGTACGATATCAATAGGGGCTACTACACCATCTTATGACCTGGAAACCGAAACGGACCAGACCTATCCGACCCAACATATTACCGAAGAAAAGATACATCATACTACTGCCGGATTCATTGGTGATATCGAACAGGTGCCCCCGGTATTCTCAGCGATTAAAAAAGACGGTAAACGCCTTTATGAACATGCGAGAAAGGGAGAGCATGTAGAAATAGCCTCCCGAACCATAAATATCAGTGTTTTCGATATCACTACCATCCGCTTTCCGGAATTGTCATTTCGCGTGGTTTGCAGCAAAGGAACATATATTCGTTCACTGGCACACGATTTTGGAAAAGCGCTACAATCCGGCGCGCACCTCTCTTCCCTGCGACGAACCGGAATAGGTGAATACCGTGTGGACAACGCCATCTCTCCCGAAGAATTCGTAGCCCGGCTGAATCCGTAAAACTATTTTTTAATATCTTAGTTTCCTGCCCCGGAAACTGATAATTAAAATTCAATCCAATTATTTTACGGTTTGAGCGTTTATATACTATGAAACTGAACAGGAAACAATGGTCTCTGCTCATATCATTTTTTATAATGATGCTGGTATTGCTTACCCTGTTCAATATTCACCTTTCCGCAAAAGAAGATAAAGAAATCCTCTACGAACTGCGTTTCGAAGATCCGAAGAAACCTGAAAAAACCTCATCTCCCGAAGAAGACAAACTCGAAACCCACATGGCCTATAACGAAAGCGTTAAAAGCCGGTTCGATAAAGAGGTCAGGGAATTTAAAACCCTTGAAGAACTCAAAGAAGGAAAAAAGTCGGACGAAGCCGAAGAAAACGAAGAAAACGAAGAAGCGGAAACCAGCGACGAAATACCTTCCGAACCCCAGCAAGACTACATGAGTTCGGAGACAGGTGAATCTGTGGCTTCCCGGGCCACCCGAAACAAAAAACAACAAGCGGAGAAATCGGAGGGCGATAATACTTCAGACACCAAAGTAGAAAACAATAGTGTCAATCACCATAGCTCAATTTCCTATTCTTTGGTAAACCGGGTACACCGCAGCTTACCCAACCCGGTGTACACCTGCTCGGCCAGGGGCAAAATCGTGATCAATATCAAAGTCGATGCTCTGGGTAATGTTACGGATGCTTCGTTTAACAAGCGTAGCTCCACCTCCGGCAACGGTTGTCTTGTCGAACACGCTATAACTTATGCCTTACGTGCAAAATTTGAAGAGAAGGAAGGTAACGACTCCCAGGTAGGCACGATCACCTACTTGTTTCAGGGCTGAATCGCTCCCAAAGACTTAATCGGGAAAACTGATTTTCCCCATACTCACCCACGGATACCCTTTTTTGCCCTGAAAATGATGCTCTCCACTTACCATTTCGTTGGCAAGAAGGGCAAATAATACTGCTTCTTTGGCATCGGGATTCAGTCCCAGTGTCGAAGTATTCGTAAACTCCAGAGTGGGTAATGCTTCTTTAAGCAAGGCCATCACCAGCGGATTTGACGCACCACCACCGCTTACATAGCCACGTACCGGCGTGTCGGAGGAAAGGCATTCCTCCAAGCTGCGCAATATGGCGCGTACCGTAAAATGTGCAAGGGTATGCATTACATCCCCGTGCGGTATACAATCTCCTCCGGATGTAGTGTTCATCGCCTTTGCCAGATAATCGAGATTAAACAACTCCGGGCCGGTGGTTTTCGGGAAGGGCCATTCGAAAAAGGGATGCGACATCAGATTCTGTAAAAGCTCCTCGTGCAATTGCCCCTGCATGGCAATCCCGGCATCCGCATCATACGGAATATCAAAATACTTTTGAACATAAGCATCCATAAGGGTGTTTCCGGGGCCCGCATCTGTAGAGAATACGGCATCAAAACCTTTTCCTGCCGGAAGAAATGTAAAGTTGGAAATGCCTCCCATATTGAGCAATAATCTCGACATACCTGGGTCGCTGAAGAGCAGGTAATCTCCGTACGGAGCCAGGGGAGCCCCTTCGCCCCCGGCAGCAATATGTTTTTGCCTGAAATCTGAAATCGTAATAATGCCCGTAGCACAGGCCAGGTGATCTCCGTCGCCCAGCTGTAAAGTGGCATCCGGATATCCCGGCACATCGTGAAAAGAACGGGGAGCGTGATATACCGTTTGCCCATGACTGGCGATAAGGTCTACCGTTTCGGGACTTACATTCCAGTTCTGCAGTGCCTGTAGTATCATTTGCGCATGCTCGGCAGCGATCCAGGGATGGAGCAGACATATCTTTTCGAGTTCACCGTCCGGCCTGGCAAAAACCTCGCGTACACGCCTTCCGAAAACAGGTTCGTACGGAAAGGTTGCGAATTCCAGGAGTTCTACCTGCGTTTCTCTTCCGTTCCCCGAGACCCTGCACAGGGCGATATCAAGTCCGTCCAGGGAAGTCCCGCTCATCAATCCGATAATAACACGGGATTTCCGGTTGGCTATGCGATATAATTTCTCTATTGAATTTCTCATGGTATTGTCGGACTTTACACGGGCAGTGAACCTGTAATATATCACAAATATATGTTATGCCCGCTTTCCTGCCGGAAAAAATTAAATCCTTACTTTTACGGAAATAAACTTCAAAAATTCTTATGTCAGCACAGAAACGCCTTTTCTTACTGGACGCTTACGCCTTGATATTCCGAGGATATTATGCTTTTATCAAGAATCCGAGAATCAACTCCAAGGGCATGGACACCTCGGCTATTATGGGATTTACAAACTCCCTGCTCGATGTGATAAAGCGTGAAAAACCGGATCATCTCGCCGTAGCTTTCGACAGGGGAGGTTCTGTCGCCAGAACCGAAATGTTCGAAGCGTATAAAGCTAACCGGGACGAAACACCGGAAGCCATCCGTACTGCTATTCCATATATCCAGGATATCCTGAAAGCCATGCATATTCCGGTGATCGAAAAAGAAGGTTTCGAAGCGGATGACATTATCGGCACCCTGGCCAAACAGGCCGAAAAACAGGGATACCTCACCTATATGGTTACTCCGGATAAGGATTTTGCACAATTGGTATCGGAAAATATCTTTATCTACCGACCGGCAAGGATGGGGAATGGCATTGAAATATGGGGGATCCCGGAAGTACAGAAGAAGTTTGAAGTGGAAACTCCGGAACAGGTCGTCGATTACCTCGGCATGATGGGAGATTCCGTAGATAATATCCCGGGATTTCCCGGAGTCGGAGAAAAGACAGCAAAGAAATTTCTCAAAGAATTCGGCAGTGTGGAGAATCTCATCGCCAATGCAGATAGCCTGAAGGGCAAAATGAAAGAAAAAATCAAGGAAAATGCCGAGCAGGGACTCCTCTCCAAAGAACTCGCCCGGATCATGCTCGATGTCCCCGTGACTTTTCACGAGGAAGATTTTGAATTGAGCACTCCTGATTTTGACAAAGTGAAAGATATTTTTCACGAACTGGAGTTCCGTCGTCTTACCGAAAATCTCATGAGGATTTTCGGGCAGGACAGCAGTTCGGAAACCTTACCTGTCAACCAGGGAAATCCCGCTACAAAAACGACAAAATCACCGGATAATATCCAGTTCGACCTCTTCGGAGCCCCGGCGGAAGAAGAAACCAACACTTCTTCTACACCTTCTCCGTACAATACCCTGCTTACAAACCGGCACTTTTATCAGTATATCGACACTCCTATCGGGCGAAAATTGTTACGGGAAAAAATGATGCTTTGTACCAGCGTGTGTTTTGACACGGAAACGACCAGTATCAAATCGCTCGAAGCAGAGCTGGTAGGTATCGCCTTTTCCTGGGAGCCCGGCAAGGGATATTACGTCACATTTCCCGAAGATCAGGAAGAGACCAGGACCATACTGGAAGAGTTCCGCCCTTTTTTCGAAGCAGAACACGTCGAAAAGATCGGACAGAATCTCAAATACGACATCAAAGTACTATCTAACTACGACATGCCTGTCAAAGGGAAACTCTTTGACACCATGATAGCACATTACCTCATCAACCCCGATATGCGCCATAATATGGATGTGCTGGCAGAAACCTATCTCAATTACCAGCCGGTTCCGATAGAAAGCCTTATCGGCAAGAAAGGGAAGAACCAGAAATCAATGCGCACGGTGGAGATCGAAAAACAGACTGAATATGCCGTAGAAGATGCCGATATCACCCTACAGCTCAAACAATTATTCCAGGGAGAACTTCCCAATCGGAACGCCCTGAAACTCTTTGAAGAAATCGAAGCTCCCCTGGTGCAGGTACTGGCCGACATGGAAATCGAAGGGATCCGGGTGGATACCGGATTTCTGAAATCGCTTTCACAGGCGCTGGACAAGGACGTCAAAGAACTGGAAAAAAGTATTTATGAACAGGCCGGAGAGGAATTCAATCTCGCTTCTCCCAAACAGCTTGGCCCCATTCTGTTCGACAAATTAAAGCTGGTCGACAAGCCCAAAAAAACCAAAACCGGACAGTATTCTACCGCGGAAGATGTACTGTCTTACCTTTCCAAAGATCATAAGATCATAGCGGACATCCTGATGTGGAGACAGCTTCAGAAACTCCAGAATACCTATGTAGATGCCCTCCCGAACGAGATCAATCCCAAAACAAACCGGGTGCATACCGTGTACAGCCAGGCTGTCGCTGCTACCGGGCGTTTGAGCAGTAATAACCCTAACCTTCAGAACATCCCGATCCGTACGGAAAGAGGCCGGCAGGTTCGTAAAGCCTTCGTTCCGCGAAATGAGGAATACACGCTTCTGGCAGCTGACTATTCGCAGATAGAACTGCGCATTATCGCTGCGCTGAGTGAGGAAGAGAACATGATCAGGGCCTTCCGCGACGGGGAAGATATTCACGCATCTACAGCGGCGAAGGTTTTCGGTGTTCCGCTGGAAGAGGTCACACGCGAACAACGTAGCAATGCGAAAACCGTAAACTTCGGTATCATCTACGGGGTCTCTGCTTTCGGGCTTAGTAACCAGACTACGCTGTCCCGAAGTGAGTCGAAAGAACTTATAGATACGTACTACAAGACCTACCCGAAGCTAAGGGCTTACATCAATAATCAGATACACTTCGCCCAGGATCACGGTTATGTAGAAACCATTCTCGGCCGAAGGCGTTATCTGCCGGATATCAACTCCAGAAACCAGGTGGTACGGGGTGCCGCCGAAAGAAACGCAGTAAATGCCCCGATACAAGGGAGCGCTGCGGATATCATAAAAATGGCAATGATCAATATTCACCGGAAACTGAACGAAGGGAATTACCAAACAAAAATGCTGCTGCAAGTACATGACGAACTTGTTTTTGACGCACACAAGGCCGAACTGGAAGAGATAAAACCCCTGATAAAGTCCGAAATGGAAACTGCCTATCAACTGGCCGTTCCTCTTGAGGTGGAAATCGGACTGGGTGATGATTGGCTCACCGCACACTAATAATCCCACTCTCCGGAATAAAAAAACAGCAGCTCTCCATGATAAGAGCTGCTGTTTTCACATCAGACATTTTCGTTACCATATCAATACATAGTACACTATTCTATGCGAACCCGGATACCTTCGGAATTCGCACCCATTTCGGGAGCATACATACATTGCAGAGAAGTAATCCCGTTAGAAAAATCTCCCCCGTTATTTGCTCTGAGATCATACTCAAAAACGTAGACCCCCTTTGGCATATAGTCTGCAAAGAAATTGGTGGCTGCATCTCTTGTACTCTCATAATACCCCATTCCTCCCTGCCAGCGATACCCGGAAAGTACATTTACGGGTTCAAAACCACTCGCACGCATATCTTTGATATGTACAAACTCCATATCCCTGTCGTTCCTGATCTCCAGGCGCACGGTAACCAGGTCTCCCACATGTATCGGTGTATTTGCTGTGATCTTCTGTAATTCCGGACCTTTTTCGGTCACTTTTTTGAGGTAGAGTTCTTTTTTAAAACGTATTCCTGTGGCTGCAGAAGTAATCTGGTCCAGATCTTCGAAATACTGCCAGTACACCGCACCCCAAGCTACGCCCGGCGATGTCTTACTCACTTTCACGACACCCATCTCCGGCTTTACCTCTTCTTTATCCCAGGCCAGTTTTATATAACCACTTCCCTGCTGCTGCCCTTCGGCATGTTCGAGATCGGTTTTTTCATTACCGAGGCTTACTTCCAGTCCGCCTGAGGAATTTATCCAATCCTTTCCGGTATTCATCAGCACAAAAACAGCCTCCGTTGTGGCCTTTGTAGAACTCCATCGGTTGGTTTGCCTGTTCTTCAGCAACCAGACTTTCATCAGCTCCACACTTTCGGTATCCTGTAAAACTTCATCAAACGCTTCGATAAGCCTTGATTGTGTTTCGATGGGGGCATTGTACCAGTACCACCCCGGGCGATTATCTTTCCAATACATTCCCATTTCATCGCTTATCACCGACTGGTCTTTTACAGCTTTCAATATTTTCTTTGCCGGTATATTTTTCCCGAAACGATGAAAAACAAGGGCAAGAACGGCCTGGTGATAACGGGACTGGCTGAATGATTCTTTTTCCAGTTTTCCCAGGAAATAACCAGCTATGTCCTCTCCTTTTTTACGTAACGGATAGCTTTCCAGAAAATAACTCCGGGCGTACATCCAGGACACCCCCTGATAAAGCGAAGGCGGATACTTGTTATTGTTTTTATATCGGTCCCAAGCTTCTTCCATCTTTTCATCGATAAAACGGATCGCCTTTTCGATCATGTCATCGCTGTCGGGATCATAATTTTCTTTACTGATCCCCATGGCCTGCAAGTGGCCGAAACCGGAAACGATATGTGTAGTGATATTAAGGTTGGCTTCCCCGCCTTCGAACCAGGGAAAGCCTCCCGAGTCCAGTTGTTTGTTCTTCAATTTACGGAAGGTCACTCCGAGTTCGTTGCGCATGGTATTCAGATCGAACAGCACCGCAATCCGTTTCATCTGCTCCGCTTCATCGGCAGCTTCCCTTACCCAAGGAGTCTCTTCGAGCAGGAGCGACTTCAACTCCTGGTTTTGCTCCAGGTCTGATTTCAGCTGTCCTTTGCTGTTCCAGTCATCGAAAACAGCTTTTATTTTAGGGTTGGAGTTCACAAGATATTGAGATATCAGGTTTCCGTAAAGTCTTGAAAAAACCTGTTCGGAACACTCATAGGGGAACTCTCTGAGATAAGGCAGGGAAAATACGGCATACCACACCGGATTGGTCGTCATTTCCAGGGTAAGCTTATAGTTTTCCCGTGTTGCAGACTTCGTATGCACCAGTTTATCCATTGTAAAGGTTTTATCCTGACCTTCCCGGATATGTAGCGGCAGGGTTTCGGTCACCAGCATCCGGTTGGTCAAAACAGGTAATGCCGATTCTTCTCCGTCCGAATAATTCCCTGCACGGGCCACTACGCGATATACTACGGCCTGATGCCCGGACGGAACCTCCAAGGTCCACGATACGTCAGTGCTCTGCCCTGCCCGGGTTTGAAAACTGCGTTCGTTATCACTGTTTCCGAAAACGGTATCCAGGGGTTGCATGGTAAAAGCATCAAAGAGCAGTAATTGTGCCCTGCCCGAAAGTATCTCATCGGAGAGATTGGTAATTTTAGACTGGAACGCTATACGGTCTCCTTCCCTTAAAAACCGTGGCGGATTGGGCACGACCATCAGTTCTTTCCGGGTACGTATGCTGGCTTCATAATTGGCTGTGTACAGCGCTTTGGTATGGGCCATAGCCATAAATTTCCATGTGGTCAGACTCTCGGGGGTCGTAAAGCGTAACGTTACGTTACCTTCTTTATCTGTTTTGAGGTGCGGAAAGAAAAATGCGGTTTCCTGCAAGGCTCTTCTGGGTTGCACAGAAGCCATGCCCTCCGTTTTTTCCGCACCGGAAGCCATCTGCTCCTCTACCACCTCTTCCAGGGCTGCACTGTCATGCATGACTTCCCCGGCCATCTCCGAAACAGGAGCTGCCGCTGTCCTGGCGAGTTTTTGCCGGCCACCGTAACCCACCACAACGACCTCTTCCAGCCTTGAGCTGTCTTCTTCCATGATAATCTCTACGATAGTCATCCCCTTCCCTATAGTAACGGAACGGGATTCCATTCCTATAAATGTAAAGTTCAGACGATCTCCCTCAGCCGATTTTATCACAAATATCCCGTCAAAATCGGTAGTGACTCCTGTTGTTGTTCCTTCTACTATGACATTGACCCCGGGAAGAGGATCTCCTGAAGTATCCACTACAAAACCGGCAACATATCCTTCCTTACCTTCTATTTTCTTACCGGCTTCTTTAGCTTTTTTCTCCAGTATTCCGAACAAACGGTATTTGGTATGAAGTCGGGAAACATACCTGTTCTGCCGGCCTCGCCCGTTAATATCAAAACCGAACCAGTTGAGTTGCTCAAAAACAGGTGAAGGCACGGATGCACTTATTTCCGGGTAGCTCCGGTAAAACTGTAAAAACGATTTGGAACCGTATCCCATTTGGAGATCCCAGGATTTCAGTACCGAAGACCTGTTTCGGCTGTAATAGGGTGACCACCCGATGCTGTGAGGTTTAAACTGATCGAGTGAAGCATCATACATGGTGGCGAGCATTTCTGCTCCTTCGGTAGCCAACCCCGCCAGGAAAGCATCCTTACCTTCTCCTTTCACGGTAAGTTCCCATGTTTCTTCATCTCCGGGGCGCAGCGTATTTCGCATGGTCCCGGCAGTGATCTCCAACTTGTTTTCTTCATAGGGAACATATATGGTCTCTATTCCCTGACGTGCGGTATTATATTTGCCGAAATAATAACGGACAAAGACATTTCCGCGATAATTCTCTTTTACCGGAAATGAAAATGTCTTTACGCCGTTGTTTATTTTTAATTCTTCCCGTTTGACCACTTTCCCGTTATATTCCAGTTCGGCAACAACGACAGCATTACGGGCAGAAGACGCAAATGTCACTTTTGCAACATCTCCGGGCTTATAGCTGGTTTTACTGGTCGTTACGGAAAACAGTTCCTGGTCTACTGGCTTTTTCTTTTCTTTTTTGTACAAATACACCAACTGCTCTGAAGGGATACTGTCCTTTTCGTCACGGATATATCCCCGAAGCACATAATATCCTTCCTGCCAGTCTTTTCCGGGCATTACGCTAATCTCGGTCTGTTTCCCCGTATCAAAATTCACAGCAAGTACTGGTTCCTGCACCTCCCGGTTTTCCAATTTATCTTCTCCTGCGTAGGGATCGTGCGGAAAATGTGCTATGAATTCCGCTTTCTCATATAATTCATAGTCCCCGGACGGTAACGGGCTTTCCCTGAGTACCCGCTCCGGAGGTGTTATTCTGGACAGGGTAACCTTGCCCTGTGCGGGTATAAACTGCCCGTTGAGGTTCTCCGTACGAATACCTATACTCTTAAAATCCTCCCAAGCCAGTCGGGAGGGCACATCCAGATTGAGCGTGTAACGCAAATCTCCTACGGTAATACGCTGGCTTCCGGACCGGGTCTCTCCGTTGATATCGGTCACGTCTGCCGTTATCGTATAGGAATAGGTACGGGGGCCTTCCGAAACAATGCCAGCAGGGGCTTTTGCCATAAACGGAACTTTGAAATTCCCTTCCGCATCTGTCACGGTCTCTCCATGGGCAATTTCTTCACGGGGTGCCGACCGGATATATTCCCGTCTCCACCACGGAAGGTAAGGATAAACAGCTTCTCGGTACACGCGGTATGTAACACGGGCCCGATCCGCATTGGCTCCGGAATAGGACTGTGCTTTTGCCGTTGCGGTGATCTCTTCCCCAAGGCGAAAAGTCTTTTTTACCGTATCAAAGACCACCTCAAAACGGGGGCGCTTGTAGGCTTCAACGCTAAAACGATAGGTTTCTCCATCATCGCTATCCAGGGTAAATATCCCGGTCAACCCTCCCGAAGGCAATACGAATTCCCCGGACACCGCACCGAAATCATTGGTCGTCAGACTCATTTCTCCAACAGTGTCATCGTTAGGGTCCCGTAATTCGATATCCAGCTCTTCTCCGCCCACTACTTCCCTGAAGCCATCGGGAGCTTCCTTGTAATGAATTGCTTTAAAATAAACGGTCTGTCCCGGCCGGTATATGGAACGGTCTGTAAATAACCTGGTATAATAGTTCGTTTCTTCCGGATTAGTGCTACGGTTGTATCTGTATTGGTATTTACTGTAAAACACATCTTCTCCAGCTACGCGGTAGTAATACTGGTTGTAATACCCCTTCCCCGCAGGATACCGTACTGCAGCCTTCCCGGCAACACCGGTCCTGACCTGTGTGACCAATTCCAGTTTTTTATCATTTCTCCGATAGACTTCTACGGTTACCCCTTTTTGAGGATGCCCGCTTTTACGGTCTGTCACCAGCAACTCCTCTCCGTTATCTGCAATAGCGTAATCGGAAATATAGACCCATTGATATTGCAGAATGGTTCTTTGTTTTTTTGTATCAAAATCCGGATCGGCAGAGGCGATCACGAGATATGCCCCTCCCCGGAGGGCTTCCAATGCTGCTGTTGTCATATGGCTCTGATAATCATCGAAGGTTTTCAGAGAAATGGCAAATTCCTTTTCAATCGGATATTTTCGGAACAAAGCATCGAGGAGTTGCTGTCGCACTGTATCTTTAGGGTATTGTATTTCCTGCAAGGGATCGTAAAAATAATCTTTGATATCCGGAACGTACCGCAACACCCTGAAATAGATCTTATCAAGGTTTTTGTGTGTTACTGACAACGGATTATTCTGTCCTGAAGGAAGATAAGTTTCGATCCGGATAGAAAATTCCGTTTTTCGGAGCTCTTCTTCCAGCCGTAAGGCCTCACCGGCAGCAGAGGTATTGTCGTATTCCTTTTTTATACGTCCCGTTGTTCGGAGTACTTTTTCATACCATTGTTTTCTCGTTTGGAAATCACTATTTTCCGTTTTGTCTGCCTGTTCCTTATAAAAACGGGCCATTTCCAGAAGAACTTGCCCGGTATACCAGCTTTGAGGCGAAAAGGATGAAAGTTTTTCGAGCTCGGAGACATATAATGAAACTGTATATTCCGTCTTAGACATCCTCAACACTTTCAGCTTATTATAAAGAAAAGCATTGGTATTGCCCTGCTCCTTATGGGCATCGGCGAGCGCCAGTACTAATGCCGCTGCCTTTTCTTTTTTGGCGATTGCTCCCGCGTCCGTATCAAAAGTCCGGAAAAACATTGCTGACCGGTCCTGCAAAAAGTCTGTAGCACGATGCACGAGAATGTCGTAAATCGTCGGCCGGAGTTCCCTGCCTTTAGTAATACGCACATCTTCTTTCGACATCTTTTCTTCCGGAGTGCGAAGCCATAGGTTATTTTCCAGAAGCCCCTGCCACTCTGCTAAGGAGGCTGCTTTCAGTTTTTTTTCGTTTTCCAGGGAACGCAGGTAAAGGTCGGTGATCTTATCATTGAAGATATTTTCGGTCCAGAAGCGGAAATCTTCGGAAGAAGCCTCTTCTGTTCTGGTGCGCTGATCGATTTTCCAACGGTTATTCCTGTAATATCCATACAGGGCTTCTGCAAGCATAGATTCCAGGATATGCTTTTCCCTTACATCCGCTTCGGATATCTCAGTCTCAAAATCCCTGATAATCCGGAATTGTATCTCATCATCATCGCTTGTTATGACCGCAATTTTACTTTTATAAAGCAATGCCCGAATCCGCTGAACTACATTTCCGTCTTTTTCTGCGGCATCATAAATCTCATCGACACCGGGGAGCAGTTCTTTAAGGAGACCCTGCGCTTCTTTCTTCTCGATCTCCTCCCATTTCTTATCGTATGGAAATTCCCGCGCGGCCAACGGGAGACAAAAAAGAGCCACTACACAAAATAAATACGTCTTCATATATAACTGCTGTTTACCGGGCATTGTGCCCGAAAGGCGAATATTTTATTTATAACCGTATTAAAAATACATATTTTCTACGGCTCTTCCTCTGCAAATAACAAATAATATGCCATAAAAACCTACAAGGACTTCCGGACATATCTTTACAGACATCCATTCTGGATCCCTGAAATTACCACTATGAAAACCAAACAATTATCTACTCCAAAATAATACCTGAACTGTGTTTGTAATTACGATTTATAGTTGTACATTTGCACCCCGTTTATTGGGAATGGAATGTTTAATTTAAAAAAATTAGTGTGAACACGTTAAGCTACAAAACCATCTCGGCTAACAAAGCTACTGCTGACAAGAAGTGGGTGCTGGTTGATGCCGAAGGACAGACGTTAGGGCGTCTTGCTTCTAAAGTAGCCAAGCTACTGAGAGGTAAGTACAAACCTAATTACACCCCGCATGTGGACTGTGGAGATAATGTGGTAATTATCAACGCAGAAAAAATCAATTTAACAGGTAACAAGTGGGAAGCCAAAGAGTACATCCGTCACACCGGATACCCGGGTGGTCAGCGCTCTCTGAACGCAAGAGAACTTTTTGCTAAAGACCCGGCAAGACTCATTGAGAAATCCGTAAAAGGTATGTTACCTAAAAACAGACTGGGATCCGCCTTATTCCGCAATCTGAAAGTCTACGTAGGCGCAGAGCACAAGCAAGAAGCTCAAAAACCTACTGCAATTAACTTAAACGAGCTGAAGTAATGGAAGTAATTCACAAAATCGGCAGAAGAAAAACTGCAGTTGCACGTGTATATGTTTCTCAGGGAAGCGGAAACATTACCATCAACAAGAAAGAACTGAACACTTATTTTCCTACGGCTACTTTACAGTACAAAGTGAAGCAACCGCTGAACCTTACCGAAAACGCAGAGAACTTTGACGTTAAGGTAAATGTTTATGGCGGTGGCATTACCGGACAGGCAGAAGCCATTCGTCTGGCCATTTCAAGAGCACTTTGCGAAGTAGACACGGAAAACAGAGTTACCCTGAAACCGGAAGGTTTACTTACCAGGGATCCACGAATGGTAGAACGTAAGAAATACGGTCAGAAGAAAGCCCGTAAGAAATTCCAGTTCTCCAAGCGTTAATTTTTCAGGATACCTGCTGTCTTTCGGCATTCAGGTTTTATCCGCAATTCGTTCTTACCGCATCCGCATTTCGGATATACGGTATAAAAATAACCATGTTGTCGTTGTCCCGCTTAAGAAACGGGAAATTAGTTTAGCATCCAAATGGTGAAGGCCTCAACGCGAGCCGCTTCAACATTGCTAATCTCAACGGAACGTAAACTATTACAAAAATGGCAAGCAAAATAGACGTAAAAGAATTATTAGAAGCAGGTGTACACTTCGGACACCTCACCAGAAAATGGAATCCCAACATGGCTCCCTATATCTACATGGAGCGCAACGGGATTCACGTTATCAACCTTTACAAAACCGCTGCAAAAATCGATGAGGCAGGAGAAGCCCTCAAGAAAATCGCAGCTTCAGGCCGAAAAATACTTTTTGTAGCTACAAAGAAGCAGGCTAAAGACATCGTTGCTGAAAAAGCAGGAGCGGTGAACATGCCTTATATCACAGAAAGATGGCCCGGTGGTATGCTCACTAACTTTGTGACCATCCGTAAAGCCGTTAAAAAAATGACGTCCATCGACAAGATGAAAAAAGATGGTACGTTCAACACACTTTCCAAAAAAGAACGTTTACAGGTAGATCGTTTAAGAGCTAAGTTGGAAAAACAACTTGGATCGATTGCAGACATGACACGTCTTCCGGGAGCACTGTTTATCGTGGACACTATGCGTGAGCACATTGCTGTGAAAGAAGCGCAAAAATTAAACATTCCAATATTTGCAATGGTGGACACCAACTCCGATCCCCGTGATGTGGATTATGTAATTCCGTCAAATGACGATGCTTCCAAATCTATCGAAAAAGTTCTTTATCATGTAACAGCTGCTGTTGCCGAAGGACTTACCGAAAGAAAAGCTGAAAAAGCTGAAAAGGATGCTGCCAAAACCGATAAAGACGCTTCTAAAAACGAAGAAGCTGCAGTAACGGAAGAGGCTAAAGCAGAAGCAGCAGAAAGCAACAACGAAAATTAAACTTAAAATTAATATTGAAGTGCCGACCATATAACGTCAGACCAATACATTTGTATAAGACATTATCGGGTCGGCTCTTTTGATATTACGTAAATAAAACGAAAAAAAATGGCAAACATCACAGCCGCAGAAGTTAACAAACTAAGGCAAGCTACCGGTGCAGGAATGATGGACTGCAAAAAAGCGTTGGTAGAAGCTGAAGGCGATTTTGACAAAGCAATAGAAATTCTTCGTAAAAAAGGACAAAAAGTAGCAGCTAACCGCGCAGACAGAGAGTCTACAGAAGGTGCTGTTATCGCTAAAGTAAACGATGATGCTACACAAGGAGTAATCGTTTCCCTGAATTGCGAAACAGACTTCGTTGCCAAAAACGAATCTTTCATAAAACTGGCGAACGACCTCGCCGATATGGCTCTTAAATACGCGACTAAAGAAGAACTTCTCAAAGCTGATTACAACGGAATCACCGTAGAAGAGAAACTTACGGAGCAAACCGGAGTTATCGGAGAAAAAATCGAGATCGGTGGTTTTGAGACTATAGAAGCTCCTTTCGTAGGATCTTACATCCATGCCGGAAACAAAATTGCTACTGTAGTTGGTTTGTCTGCTAATGTAGACGGAGCCGAAGAAGCTGCTAAAAACGTAGCCATGCAGGCTGCAGCCATGAACCCTATTTCTTTGAATGAAGAGGGTGTTGACCAGTCTGTAATCGATAAAGAAATTGAGATCGCCAAGGATCAGTTGCGTGCCGAAGGGAAACCCGAAGCTATGCTCGAAAATATCGCCAAAGGAAAACTCAAGCGTTTCTTTAAAGACAACACTTTGGTCAACCAGGACTACATCAAAGACAGCAAAATGAGTGTTGCTGCCTATGTAAAGTCTATTAACGGAGATCTTACCGTAACCGGATTTAAAAGAGTTGCTTTAGGATAAGCAGTTCTTCATTACCATATTTCAAAAAGCCGTATCGCATTCAACCGCAGTACGGCTTTTTTTATCTCTATATTTCTCCCCTTTCTCAGCCTGTAAAATTTCCACTTTCTTAATTTGAGATTATCCTTATATTTGCACTCAACTCATCCGAAAAACTATGCAATACAAGAGAATCCTCCTCAAACTAAGTGGCGAGGCCTTAATGGGAGAACGACAATACGGAATAGACCCTAAGCGCCTTGCAGAATATGCGACAGACATTAAGGAAATCGCAGATCAGGGCGTAGAAGTAGCCATCGTAATAGGAGGAGGTAATATTTTCAGAGGCGTAGCAGGTGCCAGCAATGGCATGGACAGGGTCCAGGGCGATCATATGGGAATGCTCGCAACCGTCATCAACGGCCTTGCCCTTCAAAGCGCACTGGAGAATAAAGGCATCCAGACCCGCTTGCAATCCGCTATAAAAATCAATGAAGTAGCCGAACCCTTTATCCGCCGCAGGGCCATACGACATCTCGAAAAAGGAAGAGTTGTCATCTTCGGTGGTGGTACGGGAAATCCTTATTTCACTACAGATTCCGCCGCCGTACTCCGGGCCATCGAAATCGAAGCCGATGTGATCCTCAAAGGAACCCGGGTAGACGGCATATACACATCCGACCCGGAAAAAGACAAAAATGCAACCAAATTTGACTTTATCTCTTTTGACGATGTTCTGAAAAAAGGCCTGAAAGTTATGGACACCACAGCTTTTACACTCAGTCAGGAAAACGAACTGCCCATTGTGGTTTTTGACATGAACAAAAGAGGAAACCTTTACAAAGTCGTTTCCGGTGAAAATGTCGGAACCACAGTAAACCTGTAATCATCCGGAAGCAATACAACCACGTAAAATCAACAACATGAACGAAGAGATCGATTTTATACTTGACGGCACCAAAGAAGCCATGGATGGTGCTATCACTCACCTGGAAAAGCAATTTGTAAATATCCGTGCGGGGAAAGCAAGTCCTGCTATGGTAGGAAGTGTATTTGTAGATTATTACGGAGCACAGACTCCCCTGGGCCAGGTAGCCAACGTCAGTACACCCGATGCCAGAACCATCTCTATTCAACCCTGGGAAAAGAGTATGCTTCAGCCTATAGAAAAAGCTATTATTGTCGCTAACTTAGGCTTCAACCCGATGAATAACGGCGAAATCGTGATCATCAATGTGCCACCGCTTACCGAAGAACGAAGAAAAGAACTGGTGAAGCAGGCCAAAGCCGAAGCTGAAGATGCCAAAGTCAGTATCCGCGCGGCAAGACAGGAAGGAAACAAAGATGTGAAAAAACTCGAAGATGCCTCCGAAGACCTGAAAAAAAATGCCGAAGTTGACATCCAGGAACTTACGGACAAATACATCAAAAAAATAGATGAGCTCCTCGCAGTCAAAGAAAAGGAGATCATGACCGTATAATTATCTATTTTTTATATTTTTCCAAGTGCCCGCAAAAAACGGGCATTTTTTTTGTAACATTACCGTTTATAATGTGTTATGCGATATATAAACACCCTCTATCGATGAAAAAGCAGCTACTCCTTTTCCTAAGCATGGTTATCCCTGCATTTTGCCTTTCCCAGGAAGTGCTTTCCGGGATATTACGGGATCAGGATTCCGGAAATCCCCTTCCCTTTGCTAACATTCTTACCGATACAGGCGAGGGTCTTATCACGAATGCCGATGGAAAATTTGAAGTCCTCAATCCCAAAAAAGAAATACGGAGTCTTTCCTTCAGCTACATAGGATACCTTGAAAAGACCATCGACATCGAAGACGGGAAATTCTTCTACACCGTAACACTTACGGAAAAACCAGAAAAACTCAAAGAAGTCGTAGTTACGGGCGGTGAAAATCCGGCACTGCGCATTATTCGAGAAACCATCCGGAAACGCGGAGCCAACGACCCGGAAAAAGTTCTGAAGAGCTATAAATTCAGTGCTTATAACAAACTGTTGGTTACCGCAAATCCCGATTCTATCAGCGGTACTATAGATTCCGTTTTTAAAAAAGAAAACGGTAAAAAAGTATTGGAAAAACTGGACTCTTCCAATTACGAGATCAAAAAACAACTCTCCAAATCACATCTGTATATTACCGAGAAGGTCTCCGAATACACTTTCAATCAGCAAAAAGGAAAAAGAGAAACTGTCCTGGGCTCCAGAATGGCAGGTTTCCAAGAACCTGTCTATGAGTTTCTGGCATTACAGATGCAGTCTTTTTCTTTTTACAAGAACAAATACACCATCTTCGGCACCGATTATCCCGGACCTATAGGCATCAGTGGGCCCAGCACCTACAATTACAGAATCCTCGACACTGTACCCAACGAACAAAACCGGAGACCGGCATACATGATCTATTACTACCCTAAAAGTCAGGCCAAAACTGCCGCTATGGAAGGGGTATTATATATCGACACGGCATCGCATGCACTTCAAAAGGGCATTGCCCAACTCAAAGCTGTTATCGATATCAACGCATCACAGAATTTCGAGTATTTCCCGGAAGAAAAACTCTGGTTCCCCGTTTCCCGGCAAATGAAGATCGTCCGCGGCGAAACCAAAGACGCCATTGCTCTTATGGGTGCCTCCATAACCGGCCCTGAAGATCAACCGAAAGATTCTACTTCCCTGTCCACAACAGAAGAAGTTTCCAAGCTGATACATTTCATAAGCCGGGAAGAAAATTTTGACATCTCGCTCAACACACCGGTAAAAATAAAGGGACGAGGCATAGCCATGGAAATTGTGGATGATGCCGATCAACGCAGTGAAGATTTCTGGGAGTCGTATCGTACTTCTCCCCTGACAGACCGGGGAAGAGAAACTTATATTATGGTAGACAGCATGGCTGAAGCCAATAATATCGAACGGAAAATCAACCTTGCCCGAAAATTACTTATCGGATATTATCCGCTCAAGTATGTAGACCTGGATCTGAGATACTTATTAAAATATAACAATTACGAAGGCTTCAGACTTGGACTCGGCGCCATCACCAATACGGATTTTTCGTCGAAATACCGTCTTAAGGGATACAGTGTTTACGGAACAAAAGATAAAAAGATTAAATTCGGGTTCGGAGCAGCTGCCCGATTAGCTAAAATAACCAACACCTGGATCGGAGCCACCTATATGGACGACCTTGTGGAGACCGGAAGCGCCGAATTCATCAATGAAGCAAGGAGTTTCTCGCTGTTCGAACCAAGGCTTTTCAATATTACTATGTTTCATAAGACCCGTAAAACGAGTGCCTATCTGGAACATGATATCACTGCAAAGATCGGGGCAAAGGTCCAGTTCAGCCAAAGCGACATAACTCCTACATATAACTATTTCTACATACACGACGGAACCTCTTATTATAATTTTAAACTTTCGGAAGCCACTCTGGCCCTGCAATGGGCTCCGTTCAGCCGCTATATGCAAACCAGACACGGAAAAGCTACGATGCGCAACAGCTATCCGAACTTTACCTTTCAGATTACACGGACCTTCCGCAACGTATTCGAAAGTGATTTCGAATTTACGAAATTTGATTTTCGGGGAATGCACGAGATTGTCCATCCTAACCGGACCGTCAGCAGTTTCCTGATCAAAGGCGGACTGGCTTACGGAGACATTCCCGCTACACACCTGTACAATTCCTCTCCCAACCAACCCCAAGGGGATGCCATACTACGCCGGTTTGCAGTTGCCGGAAGAAATAGTTTCGAAACCATGTTTTTCAATGAGTTCCTGTCAGACCGTTACGTCATGGCACAGGTAAAGCACCGGACGACACCTTTTAAACTCATCGGAAAAATAAGACCGGAATTCACCCTGATTTCCCGTTTCGCAATAGGTAGTATAGCCAATACGGACAATCACATCGGGCTGGACTTCAAATCGCTCAACAAGGGATACTTCGAAAGCGGTTTTGAACTCAATAAGATATTCAAAGGCTTCGGTCTTAGCGCCATGTACCGTTACGGCGCATATCACCTGCCTAACTTTGACGACAATATTTCTTTTAAATTCACATACTATATGAGCTTGGGATTTTAGTGAGAACTCCGGCACTGCTTTTGTTTCTAACAAAAAGTTAAGGGTCTATTCTGCACTAATTTATTACCTTTGCCAAGTTAAAATAACGACATGGTTGCTTGGATACGTAAAGGCTTTTGGGAAAGGGTCGCACGAATAATTCTACGAAACAGAATTCTTATACTTCTCATCATTGCAGGTATAACCTTTTTCCTTGCCATGCAGTGGAAAAATATGCGTTTCACTTATACCGAGGCCAACCTGTTACCGGATCATCATCCGGTAAACGTGGAGTATAACAGATTTCTGGAAACTTTCGGAGAAGAAGGCAACCTGATCGTCCTTGCGGTTAAAGATCCCGCGCTGTTCACTCCACACAATTTTAAGCTCTGGAATAAGCTCAGCAAACAACTCAATGCCTTTCCGGAAGTAGATATCGTCGTATCTACAGATAATCTGAAAGAGCTTGTAAAGAATACGGATAAACAGGAATTCGAGCTCAAACCTTTTCTCGATCATGAACCCCAATCTGAGGAAGCCATTGATACGCTTAAAAATCATTTATTTCATGAGCTCCCTTTTTACGAAAGTCTGCTGTTCAATAAGGAAACCGAAACCATACGTACCGCAGTGTATCTGGATAAAGAAATTGTAAACACCCCGGTGCGTAAAGATTTCATCTTTAACGATTTCATTCCACTGATCAAAAAGTTTGAGAATAATACCGGCCTGAAAGTACATATCTCCGGAATGCCCTACATCCGGACACTCAACTCACAAAACATTATCGACGAGATTGGAGGGTTTATCCTGGCCGCCCTCGGTGTAACTTCCCTCATTTTCTTTTTCTTTTTCCGCTCGTTCCGCGCCACATTGATCTCTATGGTCGTAGTGATTATCGGGGTGATGTGGGCCTTCGGTTTCCTTGGGCTGTTACATTATGAAATTACGGTACTGACGGCACTTATTCCGCCCCTGATCATCGTTATAGGTATTCCGAACTGTATATTCCTCATCAACAAATACCAGCAGGAGGTCAAGAAACACGGCAACCAGGCCAAATCACTGCAACGTGTGATATCCAAGGTAGGTAATGCCACCCTGATGACCAATGCCACTACAGCTATAGGTTTTGCCTCTTTTATCGTAACGGAAAGCAAGCTGCTCAAAGAATTCGGTATCGTTGCCTCTCTCAATATCCTGGCTATATTCATCCTGTCGCTACTCATTATCCCCATTATATACAGTTTTATGTCTTTGCCCAAGAAAAGGCATTTAAAACACCTCAATAAACGCTGGATAGGTGGTTTCGTGAACTGGATGGAAAAAACGGTAAAACACAGGCGTATCGAGATCGGTATATGTTCGATCGTCCTGCTTGTGGCCAGCATCATCGGAATTTACCAGATCCGGATTTCGGGAAGTATCATTGAAGATATGCCCAAGAGCACCGGTTTCTTTGAGGACATTCGTTTTTTCGAAAAGGAATTTGACGGCATTATGCCCCTTGAGATCATGATAGACACCAAAAGGAAGAACGGTGTTATGAAGCTCTCCACCTTGCGCAGAATGGACCAGCTGGAAGAGCTTATTACGGAAATCCCGGGACTTTCCAAGCCCATATCCGTAGTCAACCTGGTCAAATATTCCAAACAGGCTTATTACAACGGTAATCCCGCATACTATCAGCTTCCTTCCAACCAGGAAAACAACTTTATCCTCTCTTATGCCAAAAAATCTTCCGGGAATGCAAATCTTCTGCGGAGCTTTGTTGACTCTACAGGACAGATCGCAAGAATTACGACCTTCATGCAGGATATGGGCACAGACAAAATGGAGGGGATACAGGAGCGGCTTTGGGGAACCATCCATAAGGTATTTCCGGAAGACCGCTACGACGTAAGCATGACCGGGAAAGCTCTGGTCTTCATGAAAGGCACCAAGTACCTGGTTAACAACCTCATTCTTTCCCTGGCCCTGGCTGTGCTTCTCATAGCTATATTTATGGCTTATATGTTCCGGTCTTTCAAGATGATCATCATATCACTGATACCCAACCTGTTCCCTCTGGTTATTACCGCGGGAATAATGGGCTTCCTCGGCATCCCGATAAAGCCCTCTACGATACTGGTATTTAGTATAGCATTTGGAATCTCGGTGGACGACACCATACACTTTCTTGCCAAATACCGTCAGGAACTGGTAAGCAACGGCTGGAAAATACGCAAATCGGTATTCGCTGCACTTCGTGAAACGGGAGTCAGTATGTTTTATACCTCCATCGTGCTCTTTTTCGGGTTCTCCGTATTTACAACATCGAGTTTCGGAGGTACCGTAGCACTCGGTGGACTGGTTTCTTCGACATTGCTTTTTGCCATGTTGTCCAACCTTATCCTGTTACCATCACTGCTCCTTTCCCTCGAAAAGAGCATTGCGAACAAACAGGTGCTGAAAGAACCCAATATCGATGTACTTTCGGACGACGAAGAGGACGAAGAAAAAAAAAAAAACCTGCCGGTAAAACCAGCAGGCTCTTTCGGTTTCCCCAAACCTACTTTTCCTGATTCAAATAATACATGGTATTAAATGACTCTTCAAAAGTAAGACTGCAAAGCATTATAAATAAGGGGAAAAATCCCCTTTTTGTTTTTTGTAATGCCGGGACATTCTTTAAAAAAACACCTATATTTGCCAACTGATATCAAAAGTACATCATGCGTTTGTTGCCCCGGACAGCCCGGTAAACGGCAGTAAAACCATAAACCCGGTACTGAAATATAGCATTCATCAACGAATATTAAAACATGAAGGTACACCGTGTAAAAGACCTGCTTGTCGAAGACCTGCTATTACAGGAAATCTATGTAAAAGGATGGGTAAGAACATTCCGAAGCAACCGTTTCATTGCGCTGAATGATGGCTCTACCATACACAACATCCAATGTGTCGTAGACTTCGAAAATACTCCCGAAGATACGTTGAAGCGTATTACAACGGGTGCTGCCATTCAGATAAAAGGTACACTCGTCGAAAGTTCGGGAAAAGGACAAAAGGTAGAGATCCAGGTAAATCAGCTGGATATCCTTGGGGACTCTCATCCGGACGAATACCCGATACAACCCAAGAAACACTCGCTGGAATTTCTCCGGGAAAAAGCGCATTTGCGTACCCGTACCAGTACATTCAGCGCGGTTATGCGCGTACGGTCGGCTTTATCGTTTGCCGTACACCAGTATTTTCAGCGTAACGGATTTAACTACGTCAACACCCCGGTCATTACCGGAAGTGACGCCGAAGGTGCGGGAGAAATGTTTCGGGTAACCACTCTGGACGCCAAAAAACCGCCATTGCTCGAAAACGGTGAGGTGGATTACAAAGAGGATTTTTTCGGTAAAGAAACAAACCTTACGGTTTCCGGGCAGCTCGAGGCCGAAGCCTATGCCATGTCCCTCGGAAAAGTGTACACCTTCGGACCTACTTTCCGTGCGGAAAACTCCAATACGTCCAGACACCTGGCTGAATTCTGGATGATCGAACCGGAAGTGGCTTTTATGGATCTCGACGGCAATATGGATCTGGCAGAAGATTTCATTAAGTATGTCGTACGTTATGCACTGGACAACTGCCAGGACGATCTGGACTTTCTGGAAAAACGTCTGATCGACGAGGAAAAAACAAAACCCCAGAGCGAAAGAAGCGAAATGACCCTCACGGAAAAGCTTCATTTTGTTCTCGACAATAATTTCAAAAGGGTAAGCTATACGGAGGCTATCGACATCCTCAAGAACAGCAAACCCAACAAAAAGAAAAAATTCCAGTACCCCATCGACGCATGGGGCGCAGACCTGCAAAGCGAACACGAGCGCTTTCTCGTTGAAAAACATTTCAAATGTCCCGTAATTCTTTTTGATTACCCGGCCAAAATCAAGGCTTTTTACATGCGCCTGAATGACGACGGCAAGACCGTAAGAGCCATGGATATTCTTTTCCCGGGTATCGGCGAGATTGTGGGAGGGTCGCAACGGGAAGAGCGTTACGATGTACTGCTGGAAAAAGTGAAAGCCATGGGCATCGATGAAAAGGAGTTGTGGTGGTACCTCGATCTCCGTAAATACGGCACGGCCGTACACAGTGGTTTCGGATTGGGTTTTGAAAGACTGGTGTTGTTTACCACAGGCATGACCAATATACGGGACGTTATCCCCTTCCCGAGGACACCGCAAAATGCGGAGTTTTAAGATTCTTATTATACCTCCCGGTCCGGATCATTTCGGATCGGGATTTATTTTCACAACTTCTCTACACATCCTCCGGATTTTCTTCCTCACGCCATTGCACTGCAATTACCTACTTACAGCAATGTAAAAAGCTTACGTATCGGTTATTTTTCCTACACAATCTTATTATCCCTGTCGTTTTTTAGCTATATTTACCCAACCAAATCTTTAAAACCTGACTTATGACCTTTCGTACTACCCCGTTACGGCCATTTGCCGCCCTGTTAATTACCATACTCTGTGCTGCCTGTAGCAGTGATGACGACACGATTCCGGAACCGGAATTGACTTTCGAAGAACTATATTACCTTTCTATTTCGGATGCCATGGTGACCGAAGAAGAGGAGATCATCGATTCCTTGTGGACCATATCCCCTGCAAACGAAAGACTACAATGGAAGACCATCAATGGACACGAGTATGTATTAATGGCCAGTTTTCACAAATACCCTTCCAGTTATCCCGAAGGAGATTCTATTACCAACACCTGGGGGGAATCCTGGTTATTTATTCCCGATCAAATGAAATCGCGCTTAAAAGACGATTTTATTCAAAGTTCGGATACCATAATGCGTATTTGTCAGGTACTGGGACTCCCTCCGGCTGACGAAAACAGCAATACACATATCAGCGCCCTATGGGTACGCCCGGAAAACCTTTACCGTCCTGCCGGTAACCCGGATATCAGCACGACTACAACCGGGTCTGTCCTTTCTGATAATGTCACAGAAATCTACTCCTCCTGGTTTAATGATTATATTATTTTTGCTTACTACCGGACACTTGCCCAAGAAACCGACCATCACTATCCCTGGACACGCCTCGGGTATACCTACGATTGGTCTCCGGAAACCGAAGAGGTGGGATTAAGTGAATTTGTGCTCAGTGCAGGCTCCGGAATCTGGGTAGAGAATACCTCCCCGGCAAGTTATTTATTTGCAGATTGATCTTACGTCTGCACCACAGCATGATCTATTTATTATCATGGCTTGGCCTTACCGGTCCGGAGCACCGGAAATAGAATTACGGTACTGTTTCCCGGGGTGTTTCCCCCGTATTTATCCCTTTATTATTCTCCGGTTCAAAGTTTTCGATTATTTTTGTAGTTATAAGCAGGAGTAATTGAAAGAGAGATGCTGAAGCAACAGTTACAGTTTAAATTATCGCAAAAACTATCACCGCAACAGATACAGCTGATGAAGCTGATCCAATTGCCTACACTGGCTTTTGAGCAACGACTAAAGCAGGAGATAGAAGAAAACCCTGCATTAGAAAGCGGTAAGGAAGAAGAGAACACTTACGAGGACGACATCAACGATTCTTATGATGATCTGTATGAAGACGGCAATGAAAAAATCGAAGCCGAAGATATCAATGTGGATGAGTATCTGAGTGACGATGAAATCCCGGAATACCGGCTTCATGCCAACAACTACAGTTCTGATGATGAAGAAAAAACAGTTCCCTATGCCGCCGGAACTTCCTTTCATCAGCACCTGATCAATCAACTCAACACGTATTCGCTGAACGAAGACCAGCAGGATATTGCGGAATTCCTGGTGGGAAGCGTAGACGAAAGTGGTTATCTCAGAAGGTCTGTCGAAGACATCATGGACGATCTGGCATTCACACAAAATATCTATACCGATGAAACTACCATAGAGAAGATCCTCCAAATCGTACATCATCTGGATCCTGCCGGAGTCGGAGCCCGGGATCTCAAAGAATGCCTACTCATACAGTTGCGAAGAAAGGAACCTACTCCTGCCGTAGATCTGGCCATAGATATCCTGGAGAAATCTTTTGAGCAATTCACCAAGAAACACTACAAAAAGCTCCTTCAAAAGCACCATATAGAGGAAGAAGACCTCAAGAACGCCATTCACGAGATCGAGCGGCTCAATCCCAAGCCGGGAAGTTCCTATTCGGGTAACAACCGCATTGTAGAACACGTGGTACCGGATTTTACCATTCGCATTACGGATGGAGAACTGGAACTTTCCCTCAACGGAAGAAATGCTCCCCAGCTCCACGTTTCCAAAGAATACAGCAATATGCTGCAGGGTTATAAAGATGCCCGGGAGAAGTCGAAATCACAGAAAGACGCCGTACAGTTTATCAAGCAAAAGCTCGATGCCGCCAAATGGTTTATAGACGCTATCAAACAGCGACAGGAAACACTTTTTGTGACGATGAACGCCATAATGCACTATCAATCCGAATACTTTCTTACGGGCGACGAAAGAAAGCTGAAGCCTATGATCCTGAAAGATATAGCAGACAGCATCGGAATGGATGTTTCTACGGTGTCCAGGGTGGCAAACAGTAAATATGTAGACACGCCTTACGGTACCAAGCTCATCAAGGATTTTTTCTCCGAAGCCATGAAAAACGAGCAGGGAGAAGATGTTTCCACCAGAGAGATCAAGAAGATCCTCGAGAATATTATCGACGAAGAAGATAAAAGGTCTCCGCTTACCGACGATAAACTGGCCGTGCTTCTCAAGGAGAAAGGCTATCCCATCGCCCGGAGGACTATTGCCAAGTACCGGGAACAACTGGATATTCCCGTTGCAAGATTACGAAAACAGATATAAAAATCCGGGAAGGGTAACTTGTTCCGATTCCGGTATAAGGCCAAACAATACGGATGTATTTTACAAAATTATTTAACTACCTCTTCCACCCAGTTTTTATGCCATTTGCGGGGACAATCGCATATTTTGTAACATCACCTGCCTATATTCCGGAAGAAGCGAGGAAAAGTATCATTATACCTGTTCTCATCCTTACCCTTATCGTTCCGGTACTCCTATATTTTCTGTTCCGGAATCTCGGATGGATCCGTTCTGCGGAATTATCAGACATCGAAGACCGCAAAATTCCGCTTTACGCAGCAATTCCAATTATCTTTATCATATCCATTCGTATTACTCCCGAACCGCCTTCAGAGGCTTTACATTATTATTTCACAGGCATCTTAGGAACACTACTTTGCTGTCTTGTCCTGGTCATACTCAAGATCAGGGCGAGCATACACATGATGGGAATAACGGGACTCAGCACTTTTGTACTTGGCCTCAGCCTGCATTACCATCTCAATATGACCTCATTACTTGCGGCACTCATTATTTTTTCAGGGATCGTGGCCTCGTCCGGCCTGCACCAGAACACCCATAACAACCGGGAGATCCTGCTGGGCATGGCGTTGGGGATCATACCCCAGACCGTTGTTTTTCCGTTCTGGTTATAGCGCGTAGAAAATAATACCGACCTTAAGAGCATGCATATCTATGCTTTCTCCGGTTTCCATTACCGCATTACTATCAAACAATCTACGCAGCCCGTAGTACGCGTAAAAATTCCAGGTATTATACCCCACACTCAAATGGAGCCCGGCCTGAAACCGTGACATATCCGAAGCCGTAAATTTTTCCCTCTTGTCTCCTACAAACTTATAGTTTCCGGCCAGGAGGTACCCCAGCTTCAGACCGGCATAAATCCTCCAAAAACGATAAGAAGAGGCCGTGGAAGAACGCCACCGGAGTTCTATGGGCATTTCCAAAAGATGTGCATCGATACGGTTACGACTGTAATTTACAGAATCGGGAACCACACGATACCACGTACCTCCATCTCGTTCCAGGAACTGCAGGTTATTGAAATAAGCGTTATACGCATAGCCTAAACCTACTCCGAGCGCTATATTTCTTCGCTTGTTCAGCGGCATATCTTTGATGACACCCAACTGTACACCCCGGGAGAGATTGTTTTGCTTTACATCTGCGGGCCTGTTCAGTAATATATTATAGGTAACCCCCAGATACACCTGATCTTCTTTGTACTTATTATCGACCTTCGTACTATCCGGGACCAGTGTTTTTATGACCTGCTCATCCTGCGCATAAATAGTTGTCACTACACACAGAAAGATAACATAAACCACATACAACCGAACTTTCATATATATTGATTTTCAACAAATATACTTTTTTATGTATTGAAAACATTGCTAAAGCTATACTTGATTACAGTTTATCTACCGGGGGCAAAGACTTTTTTATTGGTCTTTATACATAAAAAAAACCGGCTGTTATCAGCCGGTTTTCTCAAAATATAAGTTCAAGAAATGAGGATTATTCGATGTTCCTCATTGCATCTCCTTCCTTGGTGGTGTAATTTACTTTTAAAGCATTTACTTTTCTCAACTCCTGCTTGATATCGGATATAAGCCCCATATTGGTCTCTTTATCCACTTTCAATGCAGTAGTCATCAAGGGTTGTAACTCCTGTCTCATCTTGGCTTTTTCGGCCAGTATATAAGGTGCTACTTCATCAACATCAGCAAACTTATCGTTCAGCTGAATCCTGGCCTGAGATCCGTATTTAGACCGATATCGCTCATGAGGTTTCCCTGCATAGATATAAACAACCCTATCCTTTTTGTCCAGCTTCTGTGTCTGGTCGGCAATAGGCAATGTATTATCCACCATCAGCGTATCGTCTTTCATCGTGGTTACCGTCATAAAGAAAAACAACAACATAAATACGATATCGGGCAAAGATGCCGTTGACACGGCTGGCAATTCGCCATTTTTCTTCTTCGTGAATTTAGCCATAATAAGGTATTTTTTTAGTTTTTCTTAGGTTCTGCTTCCGAGAGTATCTGTGGATACATTTTCTGAATACGCTCTACTCTGGGTCTCAGTTTTTCTCGCTGTTCATCCGGAGTTTTAGGATCGCTGAACAATGCCTGCATTTCCGTAAAATCCATTTTATACAAACGCTGCGACTCCCGGTTACGCAACTCGTTATAAGCAGCAACCAACTCATTTTGTACGGCGATATACGTACTGTACTTCGTCTCCCTGTCATTTTGCAGTGATATTACTGCTTTTTCAGGGTGAACAGATGATTTGGGATCTTTTGCCCCCTGACAGTAATCACAAGGCTCTCCCTTATCATTCAAGCCTCCACCATTATCGAGGAAAGCTACAGCTGCCTTTCTAAGGTCCTTCAGTTCGGTCAACTCATCTTTAACCAGCAACTGGTTATTCTTGTTGATCACCACCTGAAGCAGGTTTCTCTCTTTGATTATTACATCCGTGTCTGGCGGTTCCAGAGGTGGAAGTTTACGATCCAGCCCGGAATCCGTCTCAATGGTGGTTGTCACCAGGAAGAAGATAAGGAGCAGGAACGCGATGTCCGCCATGGAACCGGCATTTACTTCCGGTATACTTCTTCTTGCCATAATTATTTAATTAATATTTTTTTCACGCTTGAGGATATCATTGCAAGCACTGCAATGGCTGCAAGTATGTAAAAGGCTATGAGTCCGCCTCCAACCAACTTGGAAGTCTCTGCCGTAGCCAACACACTACCGTCTGTGGTGGTTACTTCGCTACCCGAAGCCAGCGCATAGCTAACTACAAGAATTACGGCGAAAGCCACCAGGGAAATCAGCATTTCTTTTAGTTTGTGATGTGAGAACAAACTTTTCACACTGAACAATACGGTTAGAAGTACAGCTATTCCGAACAGTACGTACGATACGATAAACATAAGGTTTACGTTCGAATTCGCTGCTGCTTCATCTACCGGCACATCACCGCTGGGCAGCATAAACCACAACACAGCTCCGATGACACCGGCTATAATTAATAATATCTTATATATTTTCATAACTACGCTTTAATCTGGTTTTAGTACTTTTTGTGAGCTACCAACAAATCGATAAGGGTAATAGAAGCTTCTTCCATATCGTTTACGATACTATCGATTTTTGCAATAATGTAGTTGTAGAATATTTGCAGGATGATTGCCACAATAAGACCAAATACCGTAGTCAAAAGTGCTACCTGAATATCTGCTGCGATAAGAGACGCATCCAATCCACCAGCTGCACTAATTTTGTCGAAGGCCTGGATCATACCGATTACCGTACCCATGAACCCAAGCATCGGGGCTACAGCGATAAACAGAGAAACCCAAGATACATTCTTCTCCAATTGTCCCATTTGTACACCTCCGTAGGCTACAACCGCTTTTTCAGCAGCTTCCGGCCCTTCATCGGCTCTTTCAAGTCCCTGATAGAATATAGAAGCAACAGGTCCTTTTGTGTTTCTGCACACTTCTTTTGCAGCTTCTACGCCACCTGTAGCCAGTGCTTCTTCTACTTTGGCTGTCAGTTTTCTTGTGTTTGTTGTGGAAAGGTTCAGGAATATAATCCTTTCAATAGCAACTGCAAGTCCGAGAATCAAACACAGCAACACGATTCCCATAAATCCGGCACCACCTTTTATGAAGTACTCTTTCAATACCTGGTGAAAAGGTTTGCTGTCTTCACTTGTGGCAGCAGCATCGTCTTGAACGAAAGCAGCGGCGTCATCTACGGGAGCAACTATCTCCGAAATATTTTCAGATACAACAGGAGCAAGATCCTTCGCTTCTGCCGTTGTTGCATTAAGAGCCATCAATCCGGCAACAGCCAGAACAGAGAATAATCTTTTCATTTCTTCTAAACTTAAATTTTGTTAGTTAATAGGGTTAAAGATATAAAATTTTTACAATTAATGAATTTGCAACAAAGAAGGAGAAACTCTTCCGATTCCATCCTTCCGAGTTCCGTTACCGGAAAACTAACTGTTTTTTTTAAGAACTTTGTAATGATTCCGGCAATTATATTTTTCGCAAAACACAATCCGACCGGCTTTTGCCACACAAGGGCATTATAACCACTTGTAAAAATTTGCAGAGAGGAAGGGATTCGAACCCTCGATACGCTTTTGGCGTATACACACTTTCCAGGCGTGCGCCTTCGACCACTCGGCCACCTCTCTATTTTTAGTAAAGAACTTTTATGATTTTCTTCGGGGTGCCAAATAACGAATTTTTTTTTAGTTGATAAAATTTATCTTGTTATTTTTAATGTAATTCCCCCCGCAATGGTGTTTCGAACACAGTTTTAAATGCTTTTTTGTTGATTTTACACCCTAAAAGGTACATCAGCTTAGCAATGGCGGCCTCTGTCGTGATATTTTTTCCGTTGATAACCCCCATTTTCCGAAGGTGTGTACTGGTCTCATACTTGCCCATTAACACACTTCCCCCCGAACATTGTGTCACATTGACTACAAATATACCTTTCTTAACTGCTTTTTCAATGACCCCACGAAACCAATCTTCCGTCGGAGCGTTCCCCGCACCATAAGTTTCCACGATGACTGCCCGGAGACCGGGTGTCTGCAAAATCGCCGAAATCACAGCTTCGTTTATCCCCGGAAACAGCCTGATCACGGCAATATTATTATCCAACTCCTTACGAACCTGAAATTTTTTCCTGCGGTTCGGCATCAGGAGTTGCTCATCATTAATTTTCAGATGTACACCGCTCTCTGCCAACGCAGGGTAATTTAACGAGGCGAAAGCCTCGAAATGTTCCGCGTTGATCTTCGTCGTACGATTTGCCCGGTATAGTTTGTATTCAAAATACAGACACACCTCTGCTATTTTCGGTTTTCCCTTATCCCGCAATGCAGCGATCTGTATCGAAGTAATAAGGTTTTCTTTGGCATCGGTACGCAGGTCGCCTATGGGCAGCTGCGAACCGGTAAGGATAACAGGTTTTGCCAGGTTTTCCAGCATAAAGCTCAATGCTGCTCCGGTATAACTCATGGTGTCACTGCCATGTAGCACCACAAAACCGTCAAAACCCTCGTAATTCTCCTCGATCATTCCGGCTATCTGCTTCCAGTATTCCGGATTCATATTGGACGAATCGATAGGATCCTCAAAGGATACCGTCTTGATATTACAGTCCAGATGCGATAATTCGGGAATCCTGTTCAGCAGCTTATCAAAGTCAAAGGCACGCAAAGCTCCGGTTTCATAATCCTTTATCATTCCGATGGTACCACCTGTATATATCAGGAGTATATCCGATCTTTTTCCCATAACCGCAAAACTGTTTTTAATAAGCTTTACCTGTTTTACCCGTACGAAACAGTCTTCTACTTACGTAAGGTAACGCCTTTTTATCTTATATATTTTATTCGCTTGATCTCTTATGACATTATCCGTCGTACTTCATACGATTTACTACCGGATTGGCATACATGGAAAGGAAATTTTTTCGGCCGATCTCCTCATTCTCTTTTCCTACTCTTCGTTCCAGTCTTCTCTCGAACTGCCGTTTTTCCTTGTCATTGTATTTATCGGCAAACATCGAGGTTCCGTGGAGCAGGTCATACGCCAGATAATTGGTAGGCCACAGCCGGTAGTTTTTGTGAATTTGTTCATCTATGCAATCGGCAAGCATCTGGAATTGTTTATTCACAGGTTCCCCACTGTTTTTAATGGTTTCCAGTTCGGCATCCATTTCTTCACCAACATGAATGCATATCCGCTTTTTCTGCCCTAAGGCCCCCTTGAGTATAGAATTGAAATCCTCGTTACTGGTCTTGACATATTCCATATCGTAATGTCTCGCCAGGAGTTCCGGCATTTTCAGAAGGTCGGTAGGGTCATATTCGTAGGAAATCGCTACCGGTACGATACGCAACTTCCGGAAATAATCCATGATCTCCTTTTCGTCACTGGCCAGCGCCAGCATTTTCAATACGCCCTGTTGCGTTCGGTCGTTACCGTCTTTGGTGCGTCCTTCCCGTTGCGCGATCCAAACGGACCTGTTGTCTTCCTGTAACAGATATTTTATAAAACCGGAAACCTTTCTCGAGCTTTCGAGCATTTCACGGGGAGTAAGCCCTCTCTGAATAAGGAAATTCCGCACCAGTTTTGACAAAGCCAGCAAAAACGGTTTATGTACGAGGTTATCACCGATGGCAGACGCTGTCATGACGAGATGATTTTCCATCAATGCCACATTGAGCAGGGAAGTATCCATGACAATGTCCCTGTGATTGGATATAAAAAGATAGGAAGTGTCGGATTTCAGTTTTTCAAAACCTATGGTAAACAGTCCCTCCGAACTCTTTTCCAAAACATTACGAACACTTTGATAGATCACTTTTGCCTGAAAGTCCCCTACAGAATGGCAGGAAGCCAATACTTCCTCTATTTCGTCCTGGGACTTATCCGGAAATGTAAAATGGAGCAAGGCACGGATCATGGGGTGATCCTTGTACGCTCTCAGAGCCTCATTGACCTCACTGTCCAGGTACGGACGAATTTCTTTATAATTATCCAATGATTAATTCTTTAAATGCTGTGCAGGTTCGCCTGGATAATGACAACAACATGAAATGCAGCCATATCAACTTCACAACAAACGACAATACGAACCGTGTAACAAATTTAAGCACATCGGGCAAATGAACAAAAATTTATTGACTTTACCCGCCATGCGGGATTTAAAATTTAGTTCCGTAAAGCTTAGGCTCCCGCTTTTTACACCCCGAAAACGGCTTTCGAATTTCTTGTGGTGACCGCTGCTACCTCTTTCTCCGGAAGCCCGTATATTTCAGCGACTTTTTGTAACACACGGATCACATAGGCACTCTCGTTACGTTTTCCCCTGTAGGGTACCGGGGCAAGATAGGGCGCATCGGTCTCCAACACCACGTGCTCCAAACCTATATCTCCCAGAAAACGGTCGATCTTTCCATTCTTAAATGTAACCACTCCCCCGATACCGAGTTTCATATTATAGGATATGGCTTGCGCTGCCTGTTCCCGAGTTCCTGTAAAACAGTGAAAAATTCCGAAGAGATCATCTCCTTTTTCTTCTTCCAGGACCTCAAAAACCTCATCAAAAGCATCCCGACAATGTATTACTATGGGCAACCGGTGCTCTTTGGCAAGTTTTATCTGATAACGGAAAGCTTCCCGTTGCCAATCTATATGGGTCTTATCCCAATACAAATCCATCCCGATTTCTCCGACAGCATAAAACTTATGTTTGTTCAGCATTTCCTTCACATGACCGAGTTCATCCCGATAATTTTCTTTTACATGGGTGGGGTGAAGTCCGGACATCAGGAAGATAGTACCGGGATAATCCTTTTCCAGTTGTAACATACCGGGGGTATAAGAAGAATCGATTGCCGGCAGAAAAAAACGGGTAACACCCGCATCCAAGGCACGCCGGATCATGTCATCCCTATCTTCTTCGAAAGCCTCACTGTACAGGTGTGTATGTGTATCTGTTACCATCATGCGGCAAAAATAAAAACATTAAAGCTATCTTTGCACAAATTCTTTAAAAAGACCCCACCCGAAAAAGAACAGAAAAACGAATATAGTTTTACATGCCGCCCCGCACTTTAAATCGAAAAACAACAGTATGAAAAGTTTAAAGACCTTCCTCGGGGAAAAAGGGTTTGTGAAAATCCCCCTGATATTAACGAATACAAACCACTTTGAAATCAAAGCCGAGATCAATGGTATCGAAGGACGTTTTATTCTGGACACAGGAGCTTCAAGCACCTGTGTAGGGGCAGATTGTGCCGAACATTTTAACCTCAACACGGAAGACTCACAGGTTAAGGCTGCCGGAGCCGGGGCCAATAATCTCGACACCAAAATATCTAAAAAAAATACGCTTTCCATAGGTCCCTGGAGCAAGGATAAGGTAAAACTTATACTGTTCAACCTCTCTCATGTCAACGAGGCCTTAATACAGCACGACTCCCTGCCCGTACATGGCATCATTGGAGCCGACATATTAAAAAAAACCAAAGCCATTATAGATTACGGGAAAAAATGTGTGTATCTCAAAAGTAACCGTTACGAACTGTAAACCATAAAGGTTTATTTAAAAAACAGCTACAGGAACCTCCATCCCTTATCCGCAAATATACCTTACCCATACCGTTGAATCATCCGATCGACTTTTATTAGGAATACCCATCCTGATATAGTCCGCAAAAACTACCTCCATGAATACTTTTTCACTCTCCGATAACGACACCCCGACCTTAACCAGAACCACCACTTTACTCCAAAGGCTCAAAGAACTGACAGGCATCCGCACCGATGTGGAGCTCTCGGACGTACTGGGTATAAAACCCAACACCCTTTCTACCTGGAAGAAACGCAATACGCTGGATTACAAAAAAGTGCTGGAAACGTGCCATAGTTACCGGCTCGATCTGAATAAGATTTTTCTTTGTCCCAAGGTTTTCTCCCGTTGCGGGCAGCACCGGAAAAAGGAATTTCCAGTAGTGCCCAGGGAAATTTATTATCCCTATGTCACACACTTAAAAGATCCGCAGTTTATCGACTCGCTCCCAAGGTTTAACTTTCCTTTTATAAGTGGTAAAAACATCCGGGCTTTCCAGATCATGGGCTCAGGAATGTCTCCGAAACTGGAAGATGGTAACTTCGTGGTTGGCGAACATTTGGAAGACACCGGGCATATCATTGACGGCCAGATCTATATACTGGTCAGTAAATTAAAGGGCGTTTTTATCAACCGGATAAAGCGCGACACCCAATATCCCGGATTTCTGCACCTTATCAATGACAAAAAAGTCATCTCTCCGCAAATACGAATGGATGAAAAGGAAATCGTAGAACTCTGGAAAGTTACTTCCGTATTCTCACTTGACTTTGTAGAAGGACATCCTCAAGAGCCGAACGGGTGATGTACCCGAAGCCTATAGATTACCCGAGGCGTTTTTCGATATATTTGGAATTCAGCAAACGCAATGCCCCCATATAATTGACATGAAAAGGTACCATATCGCCTACCTTGATATGATGTGTGTTTTTACCGACATCCAGGACAATCATGTCGGAGCTCCCTCCTTCGAGATGGTACTCTTCGCGTAAGGGGCGAATATTTTTCACTTCGATATCGAGGATACCGATATCTACCAGGATACGGACACTGGTTTCGGAATAGTCTTCTATTTCGAAAACCGGGGTCTCTCCGGCAACGTTGGACCCTACATATCCCGTAGGGTTGACCGGTTTTTCCATCACCTCCAGAACCTCGGCATAAAGCATAAAAACATCCTGCTTCATTCCTTCCAGCGGAGCATCTTCGAACAGGTCATTCCCGAAAAACAGGCTTTCGCCGATCCGGAAGTGATTGATTCCTTCAGGAACCAGGCTCTTTAAGAGCAAAGGCAGGGTAATGGATGTGCCCAGGGAAACCCATGGGATTTTCTTGTCGAACTTAGCCTCGATCAGTTGCTCGTAAAGACTGAGTTGTATCAGTTTGTCATGAGAAGGCATTATACCGTTAAGACAATTAAGATTTGCCCCGATACCAATAACCTCGATATGCTGAAGCTCAAAGATACGGGCATAGAACGCTACGAAATCCTCACGCATAACCCCTTCTCTAAGGTCTCCCATTTCGATCATAATTACGATCTGGTGAATTTTACCGGCTTCTTTCGCATAACGATCGATCATTTCAATGGTCTCGAACTGGGTATTGAAACTGATATCAGCAACTTCGATAAGTTTTTTTATACTTCGCGTCGGAGGTGGTTTTATATACCCCGTTTTTATTTTCGGGTTGATGTTCTTTATCATTTGCAGATTGCTCAACCGTGAATCGAAGATACAATCCGGATGCAGCTTTATCACTTCTTCCAAAAACAATTTATTACCGCACAACAGCTTGGAAACCACACCCCAGTCTTTCCCATGTCCGCCAAACAAATCCTTGAGAAAAAGAAAATTGTGTTTTAAAGCTGCCGAATTTAGTTCGAGATATGCCATATTTTATTTACGATTAACTGCTACAAAAACCAGAGCAGAGGATAATATCCCCACGATAATAGGATCGAATCCGAAGGGGATAGGAATAGTAAAAATACTAAAAATCAATGTACTGCATCCTCCAACCAGCATAGCAGAAAGGGCTGCATACGGTTTAACCTTTTCCGCAAAAAGCATACCAAGAACAGGAACAAAGAGCCCGGATACCATAAAGGCATAAGAATTCAGCATCAGATCGAGTACATTCTGCATCTGGGAAGCGATAAGTATAGCGAGTACCCCGATAACGAGCGTGATGATCTGTGATATACGGATCACTTTTTTATCGGTGCTCTTCAACCCGAGAATATCGGTCACAAAATTTCCCGAAGCCGCCATCAGGCAACTATCGGCCGTAGACATGATGGCAGAGAAATAAGCCGACATCATCAACCCGGTCAATCCCACAGGCAGAATAGACCGGAGCAAGAGGGGCAATCCCATTTCGGGATCGGTCTCGGCCATGGCTGCCCCGGAGGCATAATCAAACTCGGCAAACATTCCCGCATCTGCTGCCACCCGTGCAAAAAGTCCGAGTAACACGCCCATAAAGGCCATTACGGGATACTCGAACAAACCGGCAATATACCAGGCCTTCCGGGCAGTTTTTTCATCCTTACAGGCAAATATCCGCTGATACAGGGTCATCCCGATAAACCAGATAGGAACTATGGTAACCAGCCAATTGACAAACTGCACCCAGCTAAGGTTGGTGAAGCTGAAAAATTCGGGAGGGAGGCTTTCCCGTATGGCATCCATACCTCCGAGTTTTATATAAGCCAGAGGGATCCCTATACAGATAAGTCCGCCCATAAGCAGTATCCACTGAAAAGTATCGGTATAGATCACTGCTTTTATACCACCTGCCACGGTATAAGCTACCGCTACAACTCCCATAATGATCAAGGCATTATCCAGGCTGAGCGCAGGAAAGGTTCCTGTGGCCAGTTTGGCTCCTGCCAGAAGCTGGGAAGAAGTAAAGCCGAGGTACCCTATAAATGAAATAATCCCTGCAAGCAGGGCTACCTGTTTGCCGTAAAACCGGTGCAAAAGCTGCGGAAAAGTCAGGAGTTTGTGCGCATGCCCCATTTCTATAACGCGGGGAATAAGCAGCACCGACGCGAGCCACGCCCCGATTAACCCGGTAAAAAGCATCCACGATCCGGAAATTCCCATGACAAATCCAAGTCCGCCCAGACCTATGGAAAACCCTCCTCCTACATCCGTAGCCACGACCGAAAGCCCGACGTGAACACTGCTCATATTCCGTCCGCCTACATAATAGTCTTCATTACTTTCATTTTTGAGATAGTAATGCCATCCCACGATCATAACACCTATGATGTAGGCTGCAAAAATAGCAATATCGATAAAGCTCATGCTCTATTTTTTAGTGAAACGCATTTCGAGGTATTTGTTTTCAAAACCGAGTTTTTCGTAAAGATGTTTCGCGGGATTGTCCGGCTCCACGTGAAGTGCGATACTACCATCTGCAAGCTCCATTGCTTTCTGCATGAGTTCTTTACCGATACCCTTTCCCCTGCTATCCTTGTGTGTTGCAATATAAACCAGGATATTCTCCGGGATATACCCTTTCATGCCGGTACTGTTTACCACAGTAACCGCAACAATCTCTTTATTTTCCTTAGCTACCAGAACAAATCCTCCCATAGACGGAATAACATCCCTCATGGCAAAATTTATCGCGGCGAGAATATCCACTTTTTTATCCCCGTATTTTTCGAGTTGGGTGTATAAAAAACCGGCGACTTCCTCTTTTTGGTCGTCGGAAAGTTTCTGATTGGGATTGTAGATAACAAATGTCATAATGCTGAAATACGTTTTAGCTTTTTAATGATGTGAAATATAAAATAAGACGGTCGCCCTGCCGTCGACCGGGTACTGGGTACTTCTTAAAAAAGAAGAAAGCGCTTATGACTTAGCTATGGAGGAGATATGATTTTGAAAAACTTCTTCAGGGAAGACAAATCAGCAGAGGCTTCCAACATCAGAATCCGGTAATTGGGTTTTACTTTTTTACGCATTATCACAAATATACGGAATCTAAAAGAAAATATTTTTCAGATATCATTCCATTGTATCTCAACACCAGGATACATCATCCCAGAACCTTTTAAAAAAGGATGATTACATCCGGACATGGCATCTTACAACGAGGAGATCCTCCAAAGCCTTATTTCACAAGATTTGTGAAAAGCTCCGGAGGACCCGAAAAGATATATTTATACAGATTTAGAACCTAAGGGTTAGATTCGCTGCAAAATTAAAAGGCTGTTGCCGCATCTCCCATACAGACCAGTATTTTTCATCGGTCAGATTATTCAATTTAAGTCCGACTCTCCATTTGGGCTGGTTGTAAAACACAGTGGCATTCAATACGGTATAGGAAGGTATAGTAAACACGTTATCACTAAACCTGTAATTATCACTTACATAATTTCCGCCGACACCTATGCCGAGTCCTCTCCAATGGTTCTGGAATGTATAGGACGCCCAGAAATTGGCTACGTGTTCCGGAGAACTGACTGCTTTGTTCCCTTCGATATCCGGATCACTGGTACGTACAATCTTATTATCGTTAAAGGCATAACCCGCTACGATATTCAATCCGGAGACAGGATTGGCCACGATATCCACATCGACACCTTTACTTATCTGTTTGCCATCCTGAGTGATAAAACCGTCCGAGCCTGTTCGGATAGCATCATCAATAGTAATATTATAATAGCTGACTGTAGCACTGAGTTTATTGTCAAAGGTCTCTGCTTTTATTCCTCCTTCATATTGTACGGCATATAGCGGATCCAGAACCAAGGAAGATCCGTCCGGTTGATTTCTCGGCTCCTGGTTCTGGAAACCACTCATATAATTTCCGAATACCGAAACCTGGTCTTTAACCACCTGATATACCAGGCCCAGTTTAGGCGCTACTGAAGTCTGTTCATAGCTGTCTTTAGCTCCGGCTTTATCTCTCTTAAAATGATCTACCCTCAGGCTGAGCATTGTCGAAAACCGGTCGGTAAACTCCACAACATCGGTCACATAACCGCTAAGCACGTACTCATTGGGATTATCAAATTTCCTGGGGTTTATGTTCACTCCAGCCAGCCCCCCTTTTCGGAGTGCGGCAAAATCCGTGGTTACATCGACAGTGTCAATATCATCGGACATCGTATACACCGCATTTTGGTTATACCACTTGTAGTTGGCTCCGATCAAAACCTTGTGCCTGATCTTCCCGGTATTAAATGTGCCGTTTATATTTTCCTGAATATTGGTATGATACGTATTTATGGGACCAAAATCCCCCATTCTTCGCACGGCCTTCGTAGGCGATATCCAGGTAGCGTACCCCTGATAACTATGCTGCAAATCCTCTTCTACCATGGAGAACAACGTTGTCGATGTCCAGTTTTCCGAAAGTATGTATTTTGCCTCCGCAAAAATTTTCAACGATTTGGATTTTGCGTCGAATTCTTCGTGAAATAACGATTTTCTGTACCCCAACGCTATATCCTGCGGACCGTTAATTCCCGAATTGGCTCCGTAATAATTGTATGTCGGCCTGGTATTGTTTACATCATATATTTCGGCATCAAGGTTAAAAGTCAGACGGTCCGATGCTTTGTAAGTAAGGCTCGGAGCTATAAGGAAGGTGTTGTTAAATCCGAAATCCTGAAAACTCTTCTCCCGGTTTACTGCGGCATTCAGACGAAACAATACGGTCTTGTCTTCGTTAAGCGGCGTATTGATATCTGCGGTAAGACGGTGAAGATTAAAACTTCCGGTAGTATATGAAAGCTCCGTTCTTCCGGCTTCCATCGGTCTCTTTGTCACCAGGTTTATCACACCTCCGAAAGACGAAATATTACTTCCGAACAATGTTCCGGAAGGCCCCTTAAGGACCTCAATACGTTCTACATTAGCAATATCGAGGGAAGATCTCGACGACAGGGATTCCATACCGTTCCTGGCATTCACCCCAACCGTAAATCCTCTGAACGTAGCTGCAAAACCACCCGAAGGATAGGAAAGTGGCACCACCCCAGGAACATTTCTCATGGTCTCGTTGATATCGGTAATAATCTGTTCCTGTATCAGATCTTTCCCTACAATACTGTACACCTGGGGGTTCTCTAAATTATGGAGCGGCATCCTTGCCACGTATTCCGTCTTTTTATTGGCAAAGCGATTGGTTTTATCTCCTTCCAGCGTAACTCCCTCCAGCTGTTCGGTTTGCTCCCTGAGCATCACCTCCGGAATGGTTGCGGTCTGTCCTTCCCGTACGGTTATGCGGACCTCACGTGACTCATATCCGATGAGGGTTATACGTAATACCCTCTCCCCTACCGGGATTTTTTCTATACGATAAGCTCCGGAGTTATCTGTGATTTCACCATGGGCTGTACCTTTTACAACAACATTGGCCCATGCCATCGGATTTCCTTTTTCGTCTTTTACAACTCCGGTAACTGCTCCTTTACCCGAATGATCCTGCGCTAAAGAGACAGCCGGTATCAGAAACCACAATACCAGTACTCCCAGTATACGCTCCACCCTGAATAAATAATTTGATCTGTTCTGCATTTTTGTTTTTGGTTTTGGTTTATCTATTAAACTTTTTGTGCGTATTGGCACCATACAGTTTCGCTGCATAACCTGCACATTTTGAAAAAATTATCGGGGGTAAAAGCTCATGGTATTTAATTTGGGATTATACGACAACATCTCCGGACTCAAGCCATTTCGTAATAGTGGGATAATTGACTTTTCCGTTCGGAGTCAGCGGGACATTGTCGATATAAAGGACTTTAAGAGAACTTGCATGAAGATTTAGTTTTTCTTTTAAAACACCCATGACATCCTCTTTCTTGATGTCCTGATCGGTAAACAGCACGGCAAGAAACCTGTCATTGATCCCGGCACATATAAAAGTTTTTCCGGAAAAGGTATTTTTCAGGAGAAGTTCGGTTTCGTCCAGATTAAGCCGAATTCCAAACAACTTCACGATACGCTTTATCCTTCCTATGATATAATAGTACCCTTCTTCATCCTTTCTCGCACGATCTCCGGTGTACAGCTTTTCACGCGTTTCAAAAAACTTAAGATCCGAACTTGCAGAAGCATATCCTCCGGAAACATTGGGGCCGTAATAAACGAGCTCTGCTGTTTCCTCATCTATTTCAAACCGTCCTCCTTCGATAGGAACACCTATGGACGAACCTTTTCTACCCAGGTCCTGCGGAGGCAGAAAGGCCATTCGGCCGCTTGCTTCCGTTTGTCCGTATTGGGCAAAAAACCGCTTACCGAGCTTCTGACTGTAGTCCGATATCACTTCGATCAGCTGACTGTTCAACATTCCTCCGGTATGTGTAAGGTATTTAAGCGAAGGATAATCCTTTTTAAAAAAGCCTATCCGGTGGAGCATTTCGTAGAAATAGGGTACCCCACCGAGTGTGGTGTAACCATATTTTGTAAAATCTGTCCAGAACTCTTTCCGGAAAGCATCTTTATCCGTGCAGACAATTGTACCTCCGCGTATACAGTTTGTCGTAAAAATAGACAGGCCATACACAAAGTTTACGGGGACATTCAGTGGGGCTACATCATCGGAAGAAACCGGCATATACTCCAAGATAGAGCTGGCGTTATGCACAAGGTTATCATCCGAAATCCTGACAAACTTGGGAGACCCGGTAGTCCCGGAGGTACTCATCAAAACCTTGATTTTGGGATGGATCGCATATTCTTCCGGTTTCTCCCAGCGCCGGAATAACGTTATGGCATCCGAAACATCCAGACGGATGTACCCCGGTATCCGGGAACGTAAAGGATCGTAGATGTAATAAGGTTTATATTCTGTTTCGAGATGCTGCTTGAATTCTTCATGAAGACCTGCACCGAGCAATGCTGCAACATGATCTGTACGGTAAAAATTCAGAAAAGTTTCTATGGCCGGAAGCTGGTTATCATTATAGATAAAAACAACGGACCGCAGGTTCTCGATATCCAGGGAACCGTCTATCTCCCCGAAAGATCTGGATACTCCAGATCCGGCATCGATAAAGGTCAGATTCTCATTCGCTTTAATTATATCGTAAAGTCCCATAGCGTTTTACTTATATAATTATTGAATCTCTACACCGTACTTCTGTAAAATAACTCTTATCTTCTCTACGCTGCCCATTTCAAGAATATCCTCCATATCAATGGAGATCTCGTAGGAATTTTCCAGTTCGGTGACCAGGACCAGGTGACTCATGGAGTCCCATTCGGCTATGCCCTGGTACTCCAACTGATCATTTACATTGTCTACAGGTATTTCAAAAGCTTTTGCAAATACTCCGTGGAATTGTGCTGTTGTATTCATTTTTTATTACTTAGTATTAATATATCAATTGATTAAACTTTACTTTTTTTCCATGTACCTCTCCGGAAAACCAGGATACAGGCCGTAGCCAGAACAATTTCCGAAATCAGGATTGCCGCAAAAACCCCCTTGGGTCCCAGACCAAAGGAAATACCCATAGTATAGGAAAGGGGGAGTTGCGTCACATAAAACATCAGTATATAGAGAAGTGTAACCACCATAACTTCCCCGGCAGCATTGAGGGCCCTGGAAATTACCATGGTATATCCCAACATGATATATGCCATGGAAATCAAGTGGATATAAGTTGTACTATGCGCAATGACCTCGGGAATATCTGTAAATATCCGGATTACAGGTTGTGCGAGAAAGATCCAGCAAACTGCAATAAACACGAGAAACCCCATGTTGATACCTCCGGCTCTCCACACGGATTTTTCGGCCCTTTCCGGTTGCTTTGCCCCGAGATTCTGCCCCGTTAAGATCCCCGCGGCATTGCCAATCCCCCATGCCGGCATCGTGGCAATGGAAGCTACCCTTTGGGCAAGGACGTAACCGGCCAATGCATTTTCGCCGAAATGAGAGATAATCTTTATCATAAATACCCAGCTCGAAGCCGGGATCATAAACTGTACGGTACCCCCAAAGGCAAGCCTGACCACCTTTTTGAATATTCCGAAATGAAAACACAACTGTGCTTTACCGATTTCCAGTACGGTTCTCCCCCCGGCCAGGTGCCATGCCTGGTAAACAACTCCTGTTACCCGGGCAATCACTGCAGCAATAGCTACTCCGAGAAGCCCGTAAGCAGGAACAGGCCCCCAACCGTAAATAAACAGAGGACATAATATAATATTCAACCCATTGGACAACCACTGTGTTCGCATAGCTGTGGAAGCATCGCCCGCCCCACGCAAAATACCGTTTACCGTTAGACGCAGAATGAGAAAACCCCCGGAGGCAAACATAAGCACCGCATAACCCCCACCCCGTTCTACCATCCCGGCAGACAATCCGATGAGGCTCATGATATCTTTAGCCCATACACTACATACCAGGCTTATTATCACCGCCAATGGTGTGGCGAGATATATGACCTGCATAGCATGAAGTCCGGCTGCTTTGAAATTCTTTTCGCCGATTCTTCTGGACACCAATGCCGAAGCAGCAATACTCAAGCCGACAGACACCGAGTAGGAAAGCGTAACTACCGAGGTAACACCCCCGGCAATGGATATGGCTTCCGTACCTATTCTGCTTACAAAAAAGAGGTTCGCACAGACAAACAACGATTCCATGAGAAGTTCTCCTACCATTGGTACAGCGAGCAAAACAATTGTTCTGTTAATACTTCCGGAAACGTAATTATGTTCTTTACCGAGCAACGCCTGCTTGAAAAGACTCAGAAAGGTCCGTGTTTTTAGCAAAGCGGTTTTCATTGATCTTCGTTCAGTGTTACCGCTTGGGATTGCTGTATAAGGTACATAGGATTGGGAAGCAAACCACTTTTCTTCATATGAGGGAAGTCCGACGTCTCCGAGTATCCGTTATATAAGCGCCTGCTATTGAATATCAAACGCTTGAACTCCGGAATGAATATATCGTACTTTTCGAACTTTTCCTTTAACTCGGGATGCTCGGTTTGATGTTCCAGAACTATTTCATATACACATCTCCAAAACGACTGCTCCGGATAACTTAACGAAGCGATCAATACATTACTCAAATACCTAAAAAACGCATCAAAAACAGCAATAAGTATGGTCAAAGGAGCATTTTCGGGATTTGGCGACGTTATAAACATATTTTTAACCAATGTTTCGGGAAGTTTTTTCTGCGCTTCTTCGTTGAGCAATATATCTCCGACGAAATCCTGTAGAGCTATCCTAACCGGCACGTAATCTTTTATTACCAGAATAACATTCTGCCCATGAGGATCGATACAAATAGAATGATTGTAATAAATCTGAAGAACGGGCTTTAAATAAGCTTTAAGATAAGCACGCAACCACTGTTCTGTGGAGTATCCGGATTTTTCTATGAGTTCCTGTATAACACTTTTTCCGTCATCATCAACATATAACAAGGAAGCCATAGTCATCAATTTTTCACCGGGTTCCAGCAAGTTCACAGGGCTTTCTCTCCAAAGTGCTCCAAGAAACTCATTGTATTGATACGGTGGACTTTCAATCTTACTATATTTTGAGTGAGCATAACTTACAGAAGCTATTTCTCCCAGTAATATAATTCCCATTTCCTGTAAACTCGGGTCCCTCTCCATCATACCTTTTAGCCAATCTGTCAACTGGGGAGCTACAGATAATTGTTTAGGGGGCAACCCTCTTATATGACTGGTGTTCAATATAGAAATAGCCGTCTTGACATAATGCTTGTTAGGATGGCTCTGATTGAAAAAAGTGCGGATACTCTGCTGGGGACTGTAAAGGTCATCCCCCACGCCCAACGGAATGACATACTTTGCGGCTATATCTCCGGCAAATTGAATGGCAAGTTTATTTTTCCATTGCCAGAAATGAATGGGTATAAATACATAATCCTCAGGAGACACATTTTGATCAACAAGTACTCTAATAAATTTTTCTAACAGATTTTTTCCCAACTCTTTTTCGAAAAAAGCAGAACAGTCTTCCCCGGAAATCAATTGCAGTGAAGTCCGCCGCTTTTGAGCTGCTACCCAGAATAAGCGCGTGTTTTTATGCACTTCAGGTGTAAACTTTTTAAAATCATCTGCATCGAACCCTATACGTCCTTTATTGACAATCACCCAGGGATGCCCATCGGTAGTATGATGTTCTATCGTCTGAAAATCTGAAGCTACAAGCTCTTCGGCCGTCATTCTCCCTTTGGAATGTACATAGGCATCGGCATACAATGTATGGGTCAGCTCTTCGACATAGTGGGTGAGCGTAAAAGACTCCATCCCGAAAGTCTGCTGAAGTTCAATAAAAAAATCAGGGACATCCAAAGTATCCAGCGCCACTCCGTTTTCATATTTAGAAATGGTTTCCTTTTGAACATGCCAGTAATTCAGAAATCTCGGGTAGGCAGAAAACACATAGTGAATGTTTTTATGGTCCGTATCCAGTTTAAAATGTGTAAGTCCATCCCGTTCCTTTCCTGTTACCTGTGGTTTAGCCACATCTTCACGCATCAGCTCTACCAGACTCTTAGCCAGTAAATTACGATTGACTTTCTGCCATACCTCCACCCGGAGATGTTGTGTATCGCTAAATATATCTGTAATGCTTGTCATGATCTTCTGCTTTTGCTTGCTACTTCGTATCTTCGGCTATTAATACCATATTTTCTTTTTCTGACACCCCCGATACTGAAGATGTTTTTTCAACACCGAATTCCTGGAATGCAATTCGCTTTTCCACCTTATAATACTCCCGCCCGAGTAACCGGTTTATAATACAGGAATTGCGGTACGCCCCCATACCGAGATCCGGTGTTACCAATCCGTGAGTATGGAGTTCTGCATTCTGCACGAAAATCTCTCCTCCGTTCTTATCGATAGTGTAATATCGGTGTACATTATAAAGACCACTTTCCATACGGTCTATACGATCCTCAATCCCTTTCAGGAAATCGGGTTCTTTATAGGTGTACCCCGTAGCGAGGATCACAAAATCACTATGACTGTAGTAGGGCTTTTGTAGTTCGGTATGGGTAAAGCCGAGATCGTAAGACCCATCGGCGGAAACTTTTATTTCACCAAGTTCAATATTAGACCGCAATTCGACATTGAGGAGGTCTTCTTCTACACTCATTTCATAAAGGGTGTTGAAAATTTCATTGATCAGGTCTTCATCAATTCCTTTATACAGGCCGCTCTGCCTGGCCAGCAATTGTAACCTGCTTTTGTGAGGCAAACTGTGAAAATGGTCTACATATTCCGGGGAGGTAAGTTCCAGGGTAAGCTTGGCATTATTTTCCAGCGGAAAGAAATGGGAAGATCGCGTAAACCAGTTTAACTGTAACCCCTCTTTGGTCACGGGGAGCAGATCTCTGAAAACTTCCGCTGCACTTTGACCGGAACCTATAATGGTCACTGTTTTTTTCTTTAAAATATCAGGCCTGGAATATAGATATCCCGAAGTGTGTATAACCCCAGGCATAGTTTCTGTTTGGACAAAGGCGGGGATACGGGGTGAAGTTCCCGTGCCCAAAACCAGTTTTTCGGCATAGTGCACGGAAACTTCCCCGGTCTTGGTATGCTTTACGGCGACCTCATACAGCCCTTTATTATGGTCTATTGCAACGACACGATGCGAGAATTTACAATTCGGCAGCCGGGAAGCTGCCCATTGACAGTAGGCATTATACTCTTTTCGCAGCATAAAAAAACTTTCCCGGATATAGAATTTGTACAACCTATCGTTCTCCTTCATAAAGTTCAGAAAACTGAATTTGCTCGAAGGATCGGCCATAGTGACCAGGTCTGCGAGAAAAGGAACTTGTAACGTAGCATTACTAAACATCAGTCCCGGGTGCCAGTCAAATCCGTCCGACTGGTCAAAAAATACGGAAGAGAGCTCTTCTACGGGATCTAAAAGGGCTGCCAGGCCAAGGTTAAAAGGCCCGATACCGATCCCTATGACAGTATATTTATTTTGGGAATTCATTTTTTTACATATTTGGTTAAGTTCTACATCTGGGGTTCAGAAACCGGGATATTCTTAAAATCCCTGGCTGCAGGAAACTTGGCCCAGTACCATTCCCTGTAACAGAAATTGAGGTTTGCCTTTTTATGCGGCATTTCGATAACCTTTTCAATCTTGAACCCTACGTGTGCCTTGTTCATCATGGAGGCCAGGGAATTTACCGCACCTTCTCCTACCATTTTCCCTACCTTGGGTTCTGCAAAAACAAAATCCATCATCGATTGTGTGGCCGGAGAGGCATATTTCAGCTTCGGATCGGTGGGGGCGATAAGCTGATGGGTTCCGTAATCCGTAGGCAATACATCGTAATACTCACCTACAATATCCCGGCTTGCCCAGTACACCTCAATATTAAAAGTGGGCACGCCGTTGGCTTCACCTATATAACTGTACAGCATATCTCCCGGAAGCAATGTCCTGTAGTATTTTTCCAGCTCCCGAATGGGCCAGTTCATTTGCCATATATTCAGGGTGTGTTCCCGGTGAAACCATTCGTGAAGCATCTCCAGGTCGCGATCCAGGTCTACAGGCCTTAAAGTGATGGTCACATCTTCTTTTTCAAAATACCGGCTGAAAACAATATCTTTTCCCCGAGGGCAGATCAGTTGGTCGGAAAAAAAGTATTTGTTGAGCGGATTGGGAAAAGCAGTATAAACTGCCGGATTGGTACGTGGCGCACTGGCCTCATCCATATTGTTCAGGCTGGTAAGCAAGTTGCCTTTAACCACAAGCTTCACACTATTCAGCATATGAGAAACCAGTCCGGTTTTATCAGCTCCTTCCCCGGCTTTTAAAGCTTCGTACAGAAGTTCTATAAGCCTGCGCTCAGATACCAGGTTATTCTTTCCGAACGCATTGATCAATCCGAAAAGATGATTGACCAAAAAATAATACCCCCAGAAATTTATCATTCTGGGCTCGGCAATAAATGACCTGCTGTCTTTACCGAAATCCGGTAATATACCGGTGAGTTCACCCATTTTGCCTTCGCGGAAAAAATAGCCCTGGTTATCCCGGTAATACAGCTTTTCCGGAAAAAGCTCATCATTGAGCTCCAGAAGCATATTCTGCTGATGGAATTCCATTCCGAATCCGTATTTATTAAACATCCCCATCAACGGTCGTACGGTGATATCGAGATATTTCCGGAACCACGAAATCGCCACATCCTCTACCCCTTCCTTCCTGTATTCCGCCGCCTTCTTCATCAGTCTGCGTATTCTCGGTTCCTGCTCCCCGATAGCGTCCTGGCAGAGGGACGCCACAAGTCCCACATTCTTTTCTGCACTTTTACCTCTGAATGGATTACGACGGATACTGGTACTAAAACCATCGATCACCTTACCCTTATAGCTAACCATAATAAAAGCAGGGTCATCTATCAGTTCAATTTCTGGAAAATCCTTTCGGATCCCCGTACCCCATTCGGTTTTCAACAACCTGGCTGCATCATATCCGCGGTGTAGTTCGTGCGGATAGTTTACACGAAAAGAATTAGTGATCTTGACGTGCAGGGAAAATTTGTACATCCACTCGCTGTCGGCATTATATACCGTCCGGACCGAGGAGGTAGGCGTAAATAAGGGGCCCGCCTGTCCGAGGCTGAGCAAACATTTTTCGTCGAGCATTTCCTGCACTTCCGGAAGTTTCAGGAGGTAGGATGCTTCCCACGGGTGTACCGGCACCACTTTCCAATCGGAATATTCTTTTAGAAGCGATTGTACGTCTTCATTTTCTGTAGTAGCGAGTTGTACCCGTAAGTGTTCCGACGGGTGTGCCCCATCCGCATTTTTTGCAATGACATTGTCGGGATGGACCAGAAAATAATGAAGCGGAAAAGTTCCCCCGGTTTCCGGTGAGTACCACATAAGCTCTTTTTCGGAAAAGCCTTCCCGGCTTTTGGGTAGCGGATGTACATTATGCCCGGCAATCAATGATTGTTCCGATGCTATAAATGTTTGCTCCGGATCGCTTACACTCCGCTGATTCATTTCAGTATATTCGAGGTACCCGGCAAGATTCCGGATACTGTTCTGCAACCGTTCTTTGGTCAATGCCGCATCTGCATCAGGATAATCCTTAGCAGCTTGGGCTGCCGCAAGATCGGTGAATTCCAGAGGGCCTATTTCCTCAATTTTGTCGGACGGAACATGGCGTTGCACTACCGGAAAACCAAAAACATGTATCCCGGTCTCGGAGAAATAAGTCAAAGGTGCAAAGACCTCAGTCTCATCATCTGCAAAATCAAAGCGTATAAAAGAAGAATGACCGGCAGTTTTCATATAATCCGCCAGGGCGGGATCGTATTTCGGGATGCCTTCATAGCGACTCCAGTTATCTAATTCCCTGCAATAGCTGTTCAGGAGCGAGGTGAAGTTAATTTGTTCCGCCTGCTGACGAAACCCGGTTAAGTTGTAGGTGTTCATTTCCTTGCTGTTTTATTTTGGTAAGAATATCTTGTATGTGAGGTATGGTGGTAAGGGGATTGAAAATGGTGAATTTGAGGTAAAATACACCATTGACTTTCGTACTGGCCAGCAAAACTTCTCCACTGAAGAACAGGGATTTCTTGATATGCTGATTCAATGTGCAAAATTCCGATGGTTTTGCACCTTTCACATAACGGAAAACCAATGCGCCCATATCCGAATGGCACAACAATTCGAAATCGGGATCACGGTCCAGTTCTTCCGCGGTTTGTTTGGCTGTTTCTACAATGGCTTCTGTATATTGGCCCAACTTTTCTCTTCCGAGGTACCGAAGGGTAAACCACAGTTTCAGTGCGTCAAATCTCCGCGTACTCTGTATGATAGATTTGTTGATCTGCGCCGGAAGTTCGTCGTAATCCTGCTCTTTGGGATTGAGATAATCCGCATGGTGCTTTATAATATTCAGATGAAGTTTATTACGTACGATAAATGCACTGCTGCTGATAGGCTGGAAGAATGACTTATGATAATCGATGGTGACCGAATCGGCCTGTTCGATTCCTTTGAGTAAGTGCCTGTACTTATCGGTAAGCAGCAATCCGCATCCGTATGCTGCATCTACGTGCAACCACAACTGATGTTCGCGGGCGATACGGGCTATTTCCGAAAGCGGATCTATATTACCGAAATCGGTGGTCCCTGCAGTAGCGGTAATAGCTATGGGGATGTTGCCCCGATCTTTTTCCCGGAGGATAGCTTTCTGCAGTTCGTCGGGATCCATACGATAACGGGAATCCGTTTCTACCGGCACTATCGCCTGTTCTCCCAGTCCCATTATCGAAGCATTTTTCTGATTGCTGAAATGTGCCTTTTCAGAAACAAAAACCCGAAACTTCCCTGCATCGGGAGGGTTTCCGTCCAGTTTGATGTTCCAGTTCAGGTGCTCCAAAGCAAAATAATCACGAGCAAGCAACAGCCCCATCAGGTTACTTTGCGAACCGCCTGCCGTGAAAATTCCGTCACAATCCCGGAGAAAACCGATCTGTTCACCAGTCCAGGCAATAAGCTTTCTTTCCATAAAAGTTCCACCGGCACTCTGATCGTAGGTGTCCTGAGAAGAATTGATGGCACTTATAAGTACTTCGGCTGCAAGGGCAGGAATGACTACAGGGCAATTCAAATGGGCTATGTACCCGGGCAAATGATATGCTGTGGCATGGTGTACGTACAAGGCATCTACCTCATCAAACAGACGTTTATAATCCTGCAAGGGAGTAGCGAGATCGATCTCTTCTACCATCTTCCGTAGAGCCACAGGTTTAATTCCGCTAAACGGCTTTTTATTGTTTTTCAGAAAACGGGAAACCCGTTCACCGGCCAGACGGATGGCTTCGTTATACTCCTCTCCGGACAACTCGTGAAAGATATCTTTATACAGGTCTTCCCCCGGGGCTTCTATCACCGGAGAAACTTCAGTATTATTCCATAGTGTTTTGTTCATAAGATTGTAAGGTTTAAGTTCAGGTAAGATTCAGGGCAGAAAGGTGACTTTTTTGGATAAGGGGCTTCTTTTTTTTCTGGATACCGTCCGGTCTTCCGAAGGGTAACCGAGATAGAGCAATCCCAATGATTTTTCGTGAGGGGCAAGACCGAATCCGGAGACATAATCTATAGCTACACTCTTGGTACTCCAGTAACTCCCTATATTATTTGCGGTACAGGTCAGCGCTATATTCTGTACGGCAGATGATACTGCTGCTATTTCCTCCCACTCCGGAAGCCCTATTTTTTCGTTGCGTACCAGGACCACCCCTATCATACAGGCTGCATTTCGGGGATAGCGCTCCAGGTAATCCAATTTTTCGTCCAATGCTTGTCCCGAAAAGCTCTTACTATAATATTCACGATAATAAGCCGCCATATAACGACCGTATTCTTCCAGGTATTCCCCACGGAAAACGAGAAATCTCCAGGGTTCTGTCATTTTATGTGTCGGAGCCCAGGTAGCGTTAACCAGGATCTCTTCAAGCAAAGTATCCGGAATATCTCCCTTGACAAATTCGTCAGCATAAATACTCCGGCGATTCCGAATAATACCAGATAATTCTTCAGATAGTTCAGGATAGTACATCATAGTATATACAGCTATTTCTTAAGTAAGATTTCCTTTTGGGACAAAAAAATCAAATTAAATATTGTTATTTAGACTTATTAAAAATATATTTGTATATCAATACTTATTTAGACTTATTAAAAACAAATCTATAAACATTAATGCTTAAATCAAAAACAAATAGGAAATATTTTATTTCGAATACAGGTAAATAACTATTTACCAACACATAACAAACAAAAAATCCCACTTACCACAAATCATCAGAAATGTCAATTAACATTTATAAACGCTTTGAAAAATGGACTTACAACCAATTTATGGTACGGAGCGGCCTGTCCCATCCGTTACAAATCATCTTATTGCCCCCAAGGCTCCCTTTATTGTTGAGGTGACTCCCCAGGAGAGAAATATTCTTTCCGGTGTCGGGAACCTTCTTATGAAGGCCTTTAAAAATTATGACAACCCGGACTATATTTCGGCACTGCATCTCCATGCCTATCAATTGCTCCCGGAACGTATTACAAGAATACTCAGTCGTTTCGGTACGGACTTTTCAGCAGATCAGTATGGCGCACTTATTTTCCGCGGACTGGTAGATATAGACCAGGAAGATCTTGGCCCTACCCCCCCCAACTGGCAGCAGGCCGATTATTCCAAACTTCGTAAATACGGTTTTATCTGTTCCTTGCTGCACGGTGCAGTTCCATCGAAACCGGTGCAGTATTATGCCCAGCGAAAAGGCGGAGGATTATTACATGCCATTATTCCTGACGAAAAAATGAGTTCCACCCAGACCGGTGCCGGTTCCAAAACCGATCTCTATGTCCACACAGAAGACGCTTTTTTGCTAAACCAGGCCGACTTTCTGAGCTTTCTCTACCTGAGGAATGAGGAAGAAGTTCCTTCTACCTTATATTCTATACGATCTCACGGAAAAATCAACCCTACGTTGAGAAAACTATTCGATCCTATATATCAATGCCCGAAAGATGCCAACTATTCGGACCAAAACAAACCTGGTACCGGACCTACCGCATCGGTACTGTACGGGAACCAGGAACTTCCGTTTATACGGTTTGATGCCGCAGAGCAGATTTTCAGTGAACATGCCGGTCAGAGTCCCGAAGCTATGAACAACCTGATGGCGTTCTGGGAGGAAGCCAAACCTCTTATAAACAGTGATTTTATTCCGGAATCGGGAGATGTCGTATTTGTAAATAACCATTTGTGTGCCCACGGCAGAAGTGCTTTTGTAGCCGGACAACGTACCGAAAACGGAAAAACCATTAAATGCGAACGCCGGCAGATGCTTCGCATGATGAGCAAGACGAGCCTTATCAATATCCGCGCTGTCACCGATACACACGACCCCTATTTTATCATGGAAGAACACCTCGGGAAAATCTTTGCCACTTCCTGAGCAATATTCCGGATAACGGTTGTTTTAAAGTACTTACTACAGGTTCAGATCTTTAGGTACCTTACCAAACCTGCGTGTATCTGCTTTGGTAAGTACTTTGAAACCTTCCGTTTTAGGAAGTTGATCCAAAATATGTGAAAAAGTTTCAGGCAACCCGGTGAGCTTACGGGTATTCATATCTATCCATGCCCCCATCATTTCACAATGTGCGAAATTTTTCCCGGAGACATCATAAAAATTATGATGAAATTCAAAAAACCCGCCGTCTTCACTCATCCCTGCAAGTTCCAGGGAAACTTTTACCGGCTGCCCCGCAAAAACCTCCCGGAAATAATACACATGCTCATAAAATACGACAGGCCCGATATGGTACCTCGATAGCTCCTTCTGGTCCAGCCCGCTCTCGACCAGAAATGACATCCGGGTATGACTCATAAAATTAATATAGGCCGAATTGGCCAGGTGCCGGTTGGCGTCTATATCGCTCCAGCGTATATCAAATTCCTTAAAATACATGATCTCTTGTTTTAATGTTATGCGCGCATAATATATGAGTAAATATAAAACTTTTTGCCCGAATAAGACCGCAGTACCACTCTTCTTATTCCATAGGAGGATTTCACAAAAAGGTTTTTAAAATATGTTAAAAACTGGGGGTAAAATCTGTTTTATTACCTATATTAGTGGCTTAAAACCATTAAAACCCCAAAAGCCGGAACCCCACGGTATTCAATTCCTTTTCCGGCAGGGTGTCAAATAAAATCAACTATCTGTGTCTCCTGAACACCTGTCCGGACCCTTTGTGAATGGGCATCATATCCGGACACAGATAAAAATTAAGAAAAGATGAAAAAATTATTGCTAACAATGGCATTGGGCACTGCCATGGTACTGGTAAGTTGCGGAGAAAAAAAGGAAAAGAAAGAAAAATTCAGCTACGAACGTACAAAAACGGAAAAGAAATCCGATAAATCGGGGGCACAGGCTTCGAAAGTTCCGGTAGATATGAATAACAAGGGTATCGGTCCTATCAAAGAAGTTAAATTCGGGGACATCGATAACGGCCTGGCTGCTAAAGGAGAAGAGGCTTTTAAAACAAAATGTACGGCCTGTCACAAAACAGATCAGAAGTTCATAGGACCTGCTCTGAAAGGTGTTTATGAGCGCAGAAGCCCGGAATGGGTGATGAACATGATGCTCAATCCGGATGAAATGCAGCAAAAAGATCCTATCGCCAAAGCGCTTGTAGAAGAATACAACGGGACGCTGATGCTCAATCAGAACCTTTCGGAAGATGAAGCCAGGGCTATTGCAGAATTCCTGAGAACCCTCTAAAAAATATTCTGATATCAAAACAATATTCCATCCCTCTTCTCCATTACGGAAGAGGGATTTTCTTTAAGAAGTGATCTAAACTTTTTTTGAAAGAAAAAATAGGCTGTGGATATTTGTGTTGCCAAACAAAAAACATCACACAGCCATGTACATCGTACTGTGCAAAGATATAATAGAAAGTGATATCATCCCCTACCTTCCTAAAGGAAAACGGGGATTTCCACCAACGGTGGAACTTTCAGAGATCGTGAATAGTATTTTGTATAAACTCAAAACAGGTGTCCATTGGGAACACCTTCCCGTAGCAGCTCTGTTTGAAGGTAAGATACTCAGTTACAAGACGGTGTTTTACCATTACCGTAAATGGTGCAAGCAAGGGGTTTGGCGGGATTGTTGGATCGAGCTTTTGAAGAGACATAGCAAGTATCTTGACCTGTCCAGTGGCGATATAGATGGTAGCCACACTACCGCCATTAGAGGAGGAGAGGATATTGGCTACCAGGGTAGAAAGAAGCGCAGAACGACCAAC